>NZ_KB913013.1:3243693-4497718 GCF_000383955.1 Rudanella lutea DSM 19387
TATTCTAACCGATTCCAGACCCCAGGACTTGACTTAGGCTGCTGACCATAAATTTCGGCAGCATACTGTACGTTGAATCGTAGAAAGTCAATTAGCTCGCATGCCGAGTCGATTTCGGCCTGGAACACGTTTTTTGATTGCCCGAGCATCGTGGCGGCATTGATGGTTGCCCGATACGGGCCAGCAATTAACTCAGCAGCTTTCAGAAATATGCCGGCCCGGTGTTCCCAGGGTAAATTAGCCCAGCTTTCTTTTGCAACTAATGCGGCATCAATGGCTTGTTGAACATGCGAGGCATCCCCCTCTGAAAAATGACCAAGCGTATGTTGATGATCGTGCGGTGGGGCAATTCGAATTCGAGTATCTGTATGAACCTCTTCGGCCCCGATATACATCGGAATGTTCACTTCCTGGTTCCGTGCCTCGGCTAATGCCTGCTGAATTGCTTTGCGTTCGGGTGAGCCGGGGCGGTATTCTTTTACGGGCTCGTTTTGTGGAGTGGGAATTTGAAACGTTCCGAATGACATAGTTGAAGTGTTTTGGGGCAAATATACTTTCTTGACCTCACTTACGAGGCATAACACAATTTAGTGGGAATGCTATCCCTTAGGGCGAATATCTTCACTAATTCAAGGTTATAACCCACATTTTAACTAATCCAATGTGGATAACCTTGTAAATTGCGCGCCTTATCCCTGAGTATCATGCGCTTTTATAGTACAAATAGCCCGGAGAAAACCGTTTCCATTCAAGATGCCCTTTTTCATAGTTTGCCAGCCGATAAGGGGCTATATATGCCAGACCATTTACCAAATCTTGGTTCGGCTTTCTTCCAGAAAATTGCTTCTGGAACACTGGCTGATATTGGGTATCAGATCAGTAAAGCCTTGTTTGGCGACGAGATTTCTGATGCCGACTTGCAAGAGTTAACGCACCGGGCCTTTCCGTTTGAAACTCCGGTCGTTTCTCTTGAAGATGGAAAACTTTCTGTACTGGAGTTATTCCATGGCCCCTCACTCGCTTTTAAGGATGTAGGTGCTCGTTATATGGCCGGGCTTATGTCGTACTTTTCAAAAAAGCGGGACTCAGAAGTTCACATTCTTGTTGCTACCTCGGGTGATACAGGTGGGGCTGTTGCCATGGGTTTTCACAATGTTCCCGGTGTTCGCGTTTCTATTTTGTACCCCAAGGGACGAGTTAGTGATTTACAGGAAAAGCAATTAACGACACTCGGTGGAAATATTCAGGCTTTTGAGGTTGAAGGATCGTTCGACGATTGTCAGGCTTTAGTGAAGCATGCTTTTCTTGATCCTGAACTAACTGGGCAGTTTGCGCTCTCGTCAGCTAACTCGATTAATATCTTTCGGCTGATTCCGCAGGGTTTTTATTATGTAAGTGCTTATGGACAGGTGGCTCAACACCAAAAACCGGTTGTTTTTTGCACCCCAAGTGGCAACTTCGGTAATCTGAGCGCGGGGGCTCTCGTGCAAAAAATGGGGCTTCCTGTTCACCATTTTATTGCCGCTACCAACCTTAATCATGTTGTTCCAGACTACCTCGAGTCTGGAGAGTATGCTCCGAAAGATTCTGTCGCTACTATTTCAAATGCAATGGATGTAGGGGCTCCCAGCAATTTCGTACGTCTAAAACACCTCTACGGCGATTCGTTTGATGTTGTAAAAGCTCAAGTTTCAGGTTGTTATTTCGACGATGAACAAACGCGAGCTGGCATGCAGGTTATTTATAAATCTTACGGGTATGTAAGCTGTCCACATACCGCAATTGGTATTATGGGAATGCAGCAGTATTTAGCTTCTACTAATCCTGATGTTTGTGGTATTGCCTTGGCAACGGCACACCCGTCTAAGTTCAAACCTTTAGTTGAGGAGGTTTTGTCTGTACCTGTTCATGTACCTGATCGGCTTGCTGTGCTGGCAAACCGAGAAAAGCATTCTATTCAGATTCCGCCCAGTTACCCGGATTTTAAAGAAGCACTTTTACAAACCGTCTAAACTAATGGGGCCAATCTGAATCAGATTGGCCCCATTAGTTTAGTTCACTACATCACCGCGAAGACTTCGAAAACGTTTTCGGGCTTCGGCAACGTAGATACTCCCAGAGTGGTCAGTGAGTAGCTTTTGATAAATTGCCATGGCCTCATTTTTATCCTTTAGTCGCTCTTCATAAATTTTACCCTGCATAAACAGGGCATCATCGGCCAGAATATCTTGGCCGTGTGAAGCCGTAATTTGTTTGAGGTCTTCCATTGCTTTGTCGACCTTACCCTGCTTCAAATAGGTGTTTGCGCGCAACCAAAGGATTTCGTCCGCCAGCATGTGTGAGCCATATTTTGTCTGCATTGCATTTAATGACGTAACTGCACCCTCCAGCTTATTTTGAAAAAGCATGAGCTCTACGGCCGCGTAATCACGCATTGCAGCCCCCGTGCTGTCCATTCCCGTGTTGTCCTGAATGAGTAGGCCCAATTGTTCGGCATCATTGGCAATTTCTCTGGAAGTAGCTAGTTTCAGAATATCCAGTATCTCCTTGGCCAGTATAAAGTTGCCGCTATAGTAATGCAGCTTAGCGTTTTTCAACTTTGCTTCATGGCCCAGCTGCTCCTCTTTTTGAGACTTTTCCACTTGAGAATAAAGCAATGTGGATTCCCAGGGCTCATTCTTAAGCAGATAAATATCGCCCTTGTCGATCTTACACTTATCCACAAAATTCCGATCGGTTTTCCCCATTTCGATGGCTAAATCAAGAACTGTCAGCGCTGTATCTTTTTGATCTAAATAGTTGGCATACAAGTTTGCTGTACTACGTAACGCATCCAGCGTCTTGGCATTAGTACCAATCTCCTGAAGCATACTCTGGTAACTATTTATCAGCTTCCGGATTTCAGACGGGTCAACGGGATAGGTATTTTTGATTTGTTCCTCCCGAGCGTTAATTGTCAATCGCCGGGCAAACGGGTACAGCTGCCCCTGTGGATAGGTCGTAGCAACGTAGTCAAAAGCATCTGCGGCAACTTTGTATTCCTTGTTGTTCAAAGCAATGTTACCGAGATCGTACACACGACTACCGTTCAACTTGAGCCGCCGGTCTGTTGCTTTCTCCTGAAGCAGGGCCCGGCTGAATTTTTGTTTCTGTACAAAAAACCAGGTAAGTAGATCGGTATAACTTAGTTCATTTGGCTCCTGCTGAACGCGTGCATACAATGCCTTTTCCAACATTTCTTCGTCCTTAGTGTTGATAACTCCCTGCAAGGAGGCCATCACCTTTTCACGCTTTTCGGGAAACCGGTTTAAGGTAAATAGCTCACCGAGCCATTTTTCATTTTGGCTCGTAGCGCGGTATAAGCCTGCCAACTCTTCACTGTAGGCTGAATTATCTTTGCTCAACTCGCGTGCTGTTAGCAACGCTCTGATAGCCCACTTCGATTCGTTGATATCCGAAAAGGCAATTGCCGACTGTTCTGCTCTGGCAACCGACTTCTGGGCTTCTTTCAGAGCCGCGTTGAACCGCTTGTTCACTTCCAACGTATCGCTTCCCCGGCTGGCTACGAACCCTGTCAAAATTTCAAACAGATATTTATTCTCATTCTCCGACCGTACCTGTCTTTTCAGATACTTGTCGGCCTCTTCGTTTTTGTTTACCCGCAATAGGCTATTCACATACCGAAAGGCTGTCGGCCAGTTGACCTGGTTTTTCAACAGCTTTGCGTATTCATTGGCCGCCTTTTCAAATTCTTCTTTTTTGTAATACTCGTCGGCCAGGTCAGCTGAGGATTGACCCAGACACCACTGAGCTTGCCCGACAAGTAGCACACCCAGCAACAGGATATACACAAACCTATTTTTCATTTTCTAATTTAATTAATTTCTTTAACTATTATAAACCATTAAGGCTGTGGATATGTGGAAAGATAAACTGTCCACACTTACTTAACAATAACGGCTATTTTCTCAACATAGTTATCCCACATTGTTATTTTATTATCCACTTTGAACGTATTGTTAATCAGTGAATTAACAAGTTATGCACAATTGCGACATTCACTTTTGCACTTATTAACCAAACTCATTTTTACACAAAATGCGACGGACGAAAACGTGTCGTTGGGCCGTTGATTTCGGGACAGTTATTCTACACTATTGTTGTGGATAATCACAGTTCAGGATAACTCCTAGGTTGTACACATTCCGCACTTGATCAAGATCACGTTTATACACTTCTAAGTGTAAGTTATCAACATGGTTTTCCACTCAAAATTTTAACATTTTTAATTTTAGATTGACCTTTTCTGGATTCGTATAAACAGGCATAAAAAAGCCCCGAAGCAATGCTTCAGGGCTTGTCTGTATCGTGTGTTTGGGGTAGACGTTACGTTACAGCTTTTGGAAAACGTAGATGAGGCTGGAGTAATTACCAGTTCGCCTAGCACGTATATTTGACCGTAATCCTTGATAGATACTTTCTAACCAGTTTGTACGGCCATCTCTATATTTTGTACTGAGCATACTGATATAAAAGGCGTCAAAGTACATAGGGTGCATTTCTTTGAAAATAAAACCGCCCTCATTTACAAGTTTCTTTAACGTTGGGGGGGTAAAATGCGACAGGTGACGTGGTACGTCGTATGCTGCCCAGTAATTCTGGAAATGGTGCGCATCTAACGAATCTGAATTTGGCACTGCAATCAATAGCGTCCCTCCCACCCTTACGCGGCTTCTTAATTTCTTTAAAGTTTCCGTCAAGTCTGGTACATGCTCTAAGACATGCCACATTGTGAGTAAGTCAAATTCCCCGTCGACAACCTGGTCAATATCGGCTTTGATTTGAATTTTCAGACGACTGGTGGCTACGGTCCGTGCATTTGCGTCAGGTTCTACACCGTTAATCGACCAACCACCTTTTTGACATGTTTCCAAAAAGAGTCCTGTACCACACCCGACATCTAACACCTTACCTGGTTTAGTTTGTAGCGAGTTAATAAGCTTAAGCTTTTGCTGCAAGGTATATTGGCGAACTAAACGATATACTTTGTTGATTAAGCCTCCACCGCTGTCGTTGTGCGAAACATAATCAGCGGATTGGTAATAAGCGCCTATCGATGCTGAATCCGGTCGGGGATTTGTAAAACGAAACCCGCATTGATTACACACTTGTATGGTGAAATCGCTTTGGCTTATCAGATAATCTTTACAAACTAAATGCGTCGAAAAATGAGTGGATGTGCAAATTGGGCAGTTCGTCAGCGTTTCCTGATTCATATCAATAGCGACTTAAAAAATAATCCCGCTTGTTTAAGCGGGATCAAAGATAGATGTCTAACGACCTAAATAGACGAGAAGGATTGAAATATCCGAGGGGCTGACTCCACTTATTCGGGAGGCCTGTCCAATAGTAGCGGGCTTTTGCTTTTTCAGTTTGTCTCGCCCTTCAAACGATAAGGCCTTTAATCTGTCGTAATCAAAATCAGCCGTAATTTCCAAGTTTTCCCATTTGCTGATCTTTTCAGCATTTGTACGTTCACGGTTCAGATAATCCTCGTATTTGATTTCAATAACCGCCTGCTCAATTGTTTCGTTGTTTACGTTAGACTCGTATTCGGGCAAGAACTGCAATAGATAGTCGACCTCAGTCAGCCCTATCTCCGGGCGTTTAATCAGGCCGTACAAACTACTTTTCTCACGAAGTTGAGCGCTATTCAGATTGCCCAACCAGCTATTTATTTCTTCAGGTTTGACTTTTGTAACCCGTATGTTATCCATCAAGTCTGCAATACTTTGCTTCTTTTTCTGGACATTGTGAAGGCGGCTCTCGGAGGCTAGTCCGAGAGTGTATCCCCGTTCAGTCAGCCGTAAATCGGCGTTATCCTGGCGGAGGAGTGTTCTATACTCTGCCCTTGAGGTAAACATCCGGTATGGCTCTTCAGTACCCTTCGTTATTAGATCGTCAATCAAAACCCCTATGTATCCTTCGGACCGACTGATTGTAAAGGATTCTTTTTCGTACGCATTTTGGTGTGCATTTATACCTGCAATAAGCCCTTGGCAGGCAGCCTCCTCGTAACCCGTAGTCCCGTTTATCTGGCCCGCAAAGAAAAGGTTTTCAACCAAATGTGTTTCCAGTGTGTGCCTTAGCTGGGTTGGCGGGAAGAAATCATACTCAACTGCGTAGCCTGGTCTGAACATTTTAGCTTGCTCAAAACCCTGAATTTTACGCAAAGCTCTTAGCTGAACATCTTCAGGTAAAGACGTAGAGAAACCGTTTACATAGACTTCGACTGTCTCCCACCCTTCCGGCTCAACAAAGATTTGGTGCCGGTCTTTATCAGCAAATCGGTTGATTTTATCTTCAATGGATGGACAGTACCGCGGACCCAATCCTTTGATTCGCCCAGTAAACATGGGTGATTTTTCAAAGCCTTCTTTCAGTGTTTCATGCACCTCACTGTTGGTGTAGGTTATCCAACAACTCCGTTGTTTCGATAAAGGCTTAGTATTACTATACGAGAACTTACCCGGGTTTTCGTCGCCGGGTTGTTCCTCCATTCGACTATAGTCTAACGAACGTCCATCAATCCGAGGGGGCGTTCCTGTTTTCATCCGGCCCGCTTCAAAACCCAGTTCGACCAATTGCTCGGTCAGACCTGTTGCAGATCGTTCGGCCGTTCGTCCACCACCGAATATCTTTTCACCAATAAAGATTCGGCCATTAAGAAACGTCCCGTTGGTGAGTACTACAGCTTTTGCTATAAACTCGAGGCCCATATCTGTACGCACACCCTGAACTCGATTGTGCTTTACCAGAAGCTGGCTCACGGTATCCTGCCAAAAGTCGACATTGGCGTTGTGCTCTAGTGCGAGTCGCCACTCATTGGCAAACAAATTCCGATCGCTCTGGCAGCGTGGGCTCCACATGGCGGGCCCTTTTGAGCGGTTGAGCATACGGAACTGAATCATACTTTTGTCACTGATGATTCCAGACATTCCGCCTAAGGCGTCGACCTCCCGGACAATCTGCCCCTTTGCAACTCCGCCCATAGCAGGATTGCATGACATCTGGGCAATCGTCTGCATGTTCATGGTAATGAGCAGAACCTTTGAACCCATGGTAGCAGCGGCATGCGCTGCTTCACAGCCTGCATGTCCGGCCCCGACTATTATGACGTCGTATGTTTCGTGCATTTTTGCGGAAAACTTAAAATGTTTCACGTGGAAACTTTTAAGAAAAAAGCGGAAAACTTTAAAAAAGTTCTCCGCTTCTGGATTTAAATCATTTGGCTACTTTCTGTAAATAATCGTTAGCCTGTTTTTTATAGTAGGGATTGTACGTTGGAACTACGGACCTGAGTACTTCAACCTGTTTAATCTGGGGTCTGTTATTTATTGAATCAAAGAAAGATGGTGAGCTCACTTTAGGCGCTTTGGCCGTTTGTGATTGCCGCTTAGGGTCTTCATCCTGTTGTTTTAGCGCTTTTTCTGATTCAAGAAGGCGTGTAAGTATTTCATTTTGCCTGTTTATTGTATTTTGATTTACTCGCTTATTCACCAGATCTGTTTCAGTCTGATCCATTTTTTCCATCAGATCGTTGACTTGTTTATCCATCTGCTTACCAGCCTCAGTTCCTTTTGCATTCTCTTGTAACTTCTTAAGCAAGTTTCGAATCATGGCTTGTTCAGCAGCCATTTGAGCAAGCTGCTCAGAAAGCGCTCGGCCTGTAGTCCCCCCTTGCGACATTTGCCTCATTTTTGCATTCAGCTGTTTTTGCATCTCCCCCATTTCGCCCGAAGGATTATTACTTTTACCCTTACTCGAACCGGAACCGGGAGCGCCCATAGCATTCATTTGCTGCTGCATATTTTTCAATACATCGCTGAGCAAAAGGGCCAGATTGTTCATGGAAGTCATAGCAAACTGTTGCCGAGACGAAGCCTGCGACAGTTTACGCTCTTTCAGCTGCTGAACACTTTGATCCATGTAATACTTCATATTCGACATTTCGCGGGTTACGAATGACTGAATCTGATTTACACGGGAAGCCAACGCATTCAGACTATCTTCAACAATTCGGGCATCATCTTGTAATTTGAGTTGCTCTTGCGAGAGCCGTGCAACACGAGGGTCTTGTAAATTGATACCTCTAAACTCTTTCATGAGCCGCTCCTGACTGAACGAAAGCGTAATCAAGTTCTCAAGTAAATTACGCAGGTCATCCATGTTTTCCTGCAACTCCTGCGCTTCCATCGAGGCCATTGACATTTGCATAGCTTTCATCATGCTTCGCATCGACTTTGCTGTCTTGCTTTGCGAAGACGATGCCTTTTTGCTTTGCTTCTGGTCGAGTTGCTGTTTAGACTGCTGCATTTGCTGCTCAATCTCCTTTTGCGAGTCCTCTTGTTGATCGGGCGAACGAAGCTGATCTTTCTGAGCCTGCTTCTCCAGATCTTTCAGTTGCTCCTGTGTCTTCTTGAAATCCTCCATTGCCTTCTCCTGCTCTTTCGCTTGTTTCTCTGGATCGGCATTGGCTTTATCGTTTTCTTCTGCTTCTTTTTCCTGTTGCTGGGCCTGCCTTTCCAGATCATTCATGATGTTATCCATCTTTTGCTCCAGCTGCATTTGCTTAAACATCTTCATGGCCCGCTCCAGCTCGCGTTGCGTATTTCGCTCTTTACGGTTCAACCGATCCAGCATTTCGCTTGCCTTATCATCCTGCTTCCGCTCAAGTAGTTGCTTTAGTTCTTCATAAAGCTTCTTCGATTCAGGGTCCATTAAGTCTTTAAACATCTTCTCAAGCTGCTCTAATTTTTGCTGCATTTGAGGATCGTTCTGAGCAAAACGCTCTTGGGTTTGATTCGTTTTGTCGAACTGTTGCTGAAGCTGTTTTATCTGTTCGATAAGCTCCTCGCGTTTCTTCAGAATATCCTCGAGCTGCTTTTTGTCCTGAAAATCCGTTGCTTTTTTCGTACGCAGACGCTCCTCCATCTGGTTGAGCTCTTTCTTGATCTCCTGAGTTTTGCTCAATGCCTGATCAATTTGCTGTTCAGTTTTCTCAGCTGCCTGATCAATTTGTTGTTGGATCTCCTGGTTCGAGGGGATCGCAAAGTTCATTGCGCTCGACTTGGCCGATTTTGGGCCATTGGCACCATCATTATCCCAAACTTGGATAAAGTAGTCAATCCGATCTTCCTTGTCGAGTTTCAAACTGTCCAACGACCAATTGTAAACAAAGTTTTGGGAGGTCGATGAACGATTGATCGGGATATCTTTGCTATAAAATGGTGACTCTTTCCCTTTCCGAATAATTTTGTAGGTCAGGCGCAGACGCGAAAATCCATAGTCGTCTGAAATAAGACCATTCAGTGCGATGGCATTGTAGGAAACAGTATCCTGAATTTTATCCACCGAAATGGTTGGAAACCGATCGGGGATCACCTGTATGCCGTAGCTGATTGAGGATGGATTCGGTACCTGGGCATTTTTAAGCATTACCGTCAATGCCGTATTCTGCATCATCCGACGGGTAGCCGTAAACCCGTTTTCCTCATTCTCCTGAGCTATAATGGGCTTAGTTCCTTGGCCAAACTGTAAGGAAAGTGAATCGGTATGATCAGCCACAAAGTTCCAGGTTACCACAGTGCCTTGCGGAATTAAGAGATTACCCACGTTGGCTAATTGTTCGGCGGGTTTGTTCAGATAAGCCGGATACTCCAGCTTGACGTTGAAATTCAGAACAGCTGGCCGGTCAATTAATTTTAGCTGGTACTCATCTGACCTAAATCCCGATGCCTCCAAATGGAAGTCCAAATCCCGTTGCACATTATCAAATGTGTAGGTAAACACCGAATTTGATGACTCAAGCTTAAAACGTGTACCGTTGGTAACTAGATACACATCTTGCGGAATAGCATCACCTTTCAAACGGACTGATACCGGAAAGTCTTCATTGCGAAAAGCATTGAGCGACTTGTTCTGCAACACAAACTGAAACGGTGCCTCTTCGGCAAACTCACGATTGTAGTTGACAATTCGGGTTGAGGAAGTACTGAAAAAGGTAGGGTTGACCAATAGAATTCCTAAAATGAGCACAATTGGTGGAAGTGCCAGTTTCAGAAATCGCCGGTTCCGCTCAATCTGAATGGCGTTGGCAAAACGCGTAATCAACAATTGCTGTGACCGTTGTTGCAGGCTGGCCTGCATCAAATCACTTTGAGCGCTACTAATGCGTTGAAGTTGGAGTGTATTCAGCAACTTGTCGCCAACTTCGGGAAAGAATGTTCCGATCTGACGGGCGGCTTCATCATCGCTCAACGCTTTGCGCAAGTTATATAAACCCAGTAAAGGCTTGAGGATGAATAAATAGAGCGTGATGAGGAGTGTAAGCAAAAAGCCGAAGAACATCACAGCCCGTCCCGTCGACCCGAAGCGGCCAATAAATTCAGCCGTGTTAATTAATAAGAACAGCGAACCCGCCAAAGCTGTAAAAAACAAAGCACCTTTAACGAGTTGATTCAGAAAATAACGTTTCTTGTACTCCTCAATACGTTGGAGTAAGGTATCGTATGACTGCATAGCGTGTGCTGTTAAATCGTAAAGGTCATAATAGGGGTACTACCTGCTCAAAGTATTGAATTACATGCTGTTGAATCAAATACTCTTGAGCAGCAAGATTAGTTTGCGGAATCGGCTTAACTAATGTCCAGCTTGGCCAGCCATCTTTATCATACCCGTCGAAGGCGTAATATCCAGACAGACTTAAAACCCGACACGTAGCAATGTGTAACAAATCCTGTTTTTGCTCTTTTGAAAATCGACGAGGCCCAACTCCCAGCTCCTGAATGCCGATTAAAAACAAGACAGCGTTAAGGTCGGCAGGGCGCTTCCCAACCATTGTTTCTAATTGATCGAGAAGCAAATTCCAGGTGCGATCGGTGTCTTCAACTGACACAGTATTAGGATTGTCCATATTCTTCACTAAAATACAACTTATAAGCCATTAACGTACATAGACTATGTTTCGGTTTATTTCCAGAGCCTTTACCGACTTTTTTCAATTACTCTACCCTACTCCGTGTTTAGGTTGTCAAAAGATGCTTGATCAACACGAAATGTTGCTCTGTGTACCCTGCCGGATGACCCTGCCGGAGACAAATTATCATCACGAAATAGAATCCGAGCTGCTCATCAAATTCGCGGGTAAAGTCAGAGTCGCTCATGCTACTTCATTTTACCGATTTACAAAGGGTAGCGTCGTTCAAAAACTCGTTCATCAGATTAAGTACAAAGATCGAACCGAAGCTGCGGTGACAGTTGGTCAGTGGTACGGCCATCGGTTACAAGCGGAGTGTCCCTGGATTGATGAAATTGACTTATTTGTTGGGGTTCCACTACACAAAAAGAGATTACGGAAGCGTGGCTATAACCAGGCAGATTGCATTGCTGAAGGATTAAGCAAGGCAACCTCGAAACCGATGCGTACCGATGTAATGGTACGCACTGCCTTCAAAGAATCACAGACACGGAAGAATCGTTTGCAACGGTGGCTAAATGTGAAGACTGTATTTCGTGTGAGCAAGCCAGATGAAATAATAGGCAAACACGTTGCAATTGTGGATGATGTATTAACCACAGGTGCGACAATAGAAGCCTGTGCAATTGAACTGCACCGATCTGGTTGTAAGGCGGTTAGCGTTATTACAATAGCTTCTGCCCGATAATAAAAAAGCCCCGGAGGTCGCTCCGGGGCTTTTACTTTCTATATCGAGCCCTATCGATTCCGACCCAAGCCAATCATGGCGCAACGGAAGCCGATGGTAGCAGTAGCTGAGTCTTGGTCAAGGTACCGGCGCGTACCGGGCGAGAGCCAGTAGGCTACATCATTCCATGAGCCACCTTTGTACACACGGACCTTGTCGTCGATAGCCGAGTTGTTGTTCTTACGATCGTAGTTTTTAGAATCGTCGAGATAACCATTCCGCCGAATCGGGTTCAGGTCACTCACATCCTGATACGAGAGGGGCCGGTAAACGTCGTACACCCACTCATTCACGTTGCCGGCCATGTTATACAGACCGAAGTCGTTAGGCGCAAATTCGTAAATCTCAGCCGTGATAATAGCCCGGTCGTTTGAACGTCCTGCGATACCGGCGTAATCACCCCGACCACGTTTAAAGTTGGCGAGCATTTGTCCCTGTTTCTTACCTTTTTTCGGGTTCCGGACAGATGAACCATCCCAAGGATAAATTCGCTGATTCGCCTGATTCTCGTCCAGATACTGAGTACCAATCATGGCTTTGGCTGCGTATTCCCACTCGGCCTCTGTTGGTAAACGATATTCGGGCAGTACAAGGCCACTTTCGATGCTCATACGAGCCGGAGCACTCGGTGATGCCGATGCTTCAGCAAGCGCGGGTTCAGCCGTTTTTGATTTCCGCTTGAGCGAGAAACCACCGCCTTTCTTCTTGGTTTTCTGACCGCCTTTGGCCAATTCGTTGTTCACAGCTTCAGTACGCCAGGCAGCGTAATCGCTCGCCTGAACCCAGGATACACCCACGACCGGATAATACCGATAGCCTGGGTAACGCAGGTATTGCGTAACGTAGGTATCGTTAAACGAAAGCTGACCGGCCCAAACCGTCGTATCAGGCAGAGCCGCCCGGTACACTTCTTCCGACGAGTCACGTTGAATAGCATTCAGGTATTCAAGGTAGTGGACGTTTGCCATTTCGGTTTCGTCCATATAAAATGACTGAATACTCACCGTCCGCTCGCGGTTGTCGCGCGAGTTCACCACGTCCTCTTCAAGAGCTCCCATAGTAAACCGACCTCCCTCGATAAAGATGAGGTTAGGGCCACCATTAGGTGCTTTAAATGACTTTACCTGAAAACCATCCTTCTGATTGTAGGCAATTCCGGTAGCCGTACTCTTCTTACCGGGTTTTACACTAGTCGGGTGTTTTGGCTTACACGAGGCCAGGGCCGCCGTTGCCAACAACACGTACGCTGCACGTTGGAGCATAGCTCGCGTAAGGTGATACTTCTTAATCATTGCTGTATCTGAGTCAATCGAGGTTGCAAAATTGGGCAATAAATCGCATTAATTAGTCAAAGCGCCAAGGACCTGATCCATTTGTTCCACCGAGGTGATATCTGAATGGGTAAATACAGGCCGTCCTTTCGATTCTTTGAGCGAAAAACGGTTTGGGTTTGCGCGTAAATAGTCAATAACCTTGCCAAACCCATCGGAGTTAAAAAAGCTGTCAGTTGCCTGGTTACCACCCTCGGAAGAAACGAAGTATCCCTTCAGGATATTATTTTTCAACGTCAGTTTTTCCAGATGCAGTTTTTCAGCTTTCCACCGGACATTCACCATCTTAATCAGGTTTTCCACATCGTTGGGCATGGGGCCAAACCGGTCAATTACCTCTTGCCGGAAGGCCTGAAGCTCATCGTTTGTCTGAATATTATCCAGGCGAGTGTATAACGCCAAACGTTCCGAAATATTAGATACATATTTGTCTGGAATCACAACCTGCAAATCGGTTTCGATGACTGTATCGGGTAACGATGGCTTTAATACGTCGGTGTTCGGGCTAAACAGGTCTTTAAACTCTGTTTCCCGGAGTTCCTGAACGGCCTCATCGAGAATCTTATGGTACATCTCGTAGCCCAGATCATTGATAAAACCGCTTTGCTCGGCACCCAGCAAATTACCCGCGCCCCGAATGTCCAGGTCACGCATGGCGATTTTGAAGCCCTCGCCCAGATCAGAAAAATCTTCCAGGGTTTGCAGCCGTTTGCGGGCGTCGGAGGTAAGAACCGAAGCCGGTGGCGTCAGTAAGTAGCAGAACGCCTTACGGTTAGAGCGTCCTACCCTACCCCGCATCTGATGCAAATCCGACAAACCAAACATGTGCGCTGAATTAATCAGAATGGTGTTGGCGTTCGGAATGTCTAAGCCCGACTCGATAATATTGGTGGAAACAAGCACGTCAGAATCGCCTTCGATAAACCGGGTCATGATTTTCTCCAGCTTCTCGCCCTCCATCTGTCCGTGGGCTACTGAGACGCGGGCTTCGGGGACTAACCGTAAAATCAAATTTCCAATAGACTCAATATCACCAACCCGGTTATGCACAAAAAACACCTGGCCACCCCGGCGTAACTCATAGCTAATGGCATCGCGGACGGTGGCCTCGTTAAACGCGTGCACCTCGGTTGTGACCGGTTGCCGGTTAGGGGGAGGAGTAGCAATCACCGAAAGGTCACGCGCACCCATGAGCGAGAAATGAAGTGTCCGGGGAATGGGGGTGGCCGTCAACGTTAGTACATCGACATCGACTCGCATTTCTTTCAGACGATCTTTGGTTTTCACGCCAAATTTCTGCTCTTCGTCGATAATCAGTAGGCCTAAATCCTTGAATTTTATGTCTTTATTGACAATCCGGTGGGTACCAATCAGAATATTGATCTCACCCGAAGCTACCCCTTTGAGCGTCTCCTTAATTTGAGCTGCCGAACGAAACCGGTTGATGTAGTCAACTTTCACCGGTAAATCGGCCATGCGGTCCATAAAGGTTTTGTAGTGCTGCATGGCCAGAATAGTGGTTGGTACGAGCACTGCCACCTGCTTATTATCCGAAACGGCCTTGAAAGCCGCCCGTATCGCAACCTCGGTTTTGCCAAAGCCTACATCACCACACACAAGCCGATCCATTGGGTGGGGCTGCTCCATGTCGTTTTTCACGTCGTTGGTTGCCTTAGCCTGATCGGGGGTATCTTCATAGATAAATGAGGATTCGAGTTCGGCCTGCAAGAAGGTATCGCGGCTGAAAGCGTAGCCCGGTGCCTGCCGACGCTTTGCATACAGCGAGATCAACTCTTTGGCAATGTCTTTTACCTGCTTCTTGACCCGCGATTTTTTCAGCTCCCACTCCTGCGATCCCAGCTTGTTCATGGTAGGTGGGCCACCCTCTTTGCCGCTATACTTGGCAATTTTGTGCAGACTGTAGATACTGACGAGCAGAATGTCGTTGTCGCGGTAAATAAGCCGGATAGCTTCCTGCTCGCGGCCACCCATATCTACCTTTTCAAGACCCGCAAAACGCCCGATTCCGTGGTCTACGTGGGTCACGTAGTCGCCGGGTTGTAACGTTTTTAATTCGCGTAGGGTGAGAGCTTTCGACTTCGAAAACTTGTCCTGAACGCGGTATTTGAAATATCGGTCGAAGATCTGGTGGTCGGTGAAAAGGGCAATCTTCAGGGCTTCGTCGGTGAAGCCCTCGCGCAAACCAATATTTAAAGGCAAAAACTTGACAAATGGGTCGAGTTCCTCAAAGATGGTACGCAGCCGTTCGAGCTGTTTGAACGACTCGGCCGCGATAACGTTGGTGTTTCCCTTCGATTGGTTTTCGGCCAGATTGTCAAGAAGCCGCTTGAAATCTTTGTTGAACGACGGTTGCGGCTTCGACTGATATTGCTGCCGGGCTTCGGTTTTGAAGTAAAATTTGCGCCCAAACTCAACCGTTGTGAACCGTTTCAGATGGTTCAGTAACGACCGTCTTGTCTCAAACAGATCAGTAGGATCTAACACGACCTGTACACCTCCCCCACTGGCTACAATCGAGGCAAAGCTCTGCTCCGCTTTTTCGAAGCACTTATCCACAACTTCGAGGGTGAAATCCACATCTTTAGCCCAAACCACCGTATTTTGAGGCAGGTAATCCAGAAAAGGTTCGCGGGTTTCCTCAATCAGTTTGGTCTGAATATTGGGTATAATGTTAATAAACGGCACGTCACCTGTGGATAACTGCGATTCAGGGCTAAATGTCCGAATGCTTTCCACTTCATCGCCAAACAAATCGATTCGATACGGAAACTCGCTGGCAAACGAAAATACGTCGATAATCCCCCCCCGAATGGAGAACTGACCCGCTTCGTACACAAAATCAGTCAGCTCGAACTCATAATTCTGGAGCATTTCCGATACGAAATTGGTGTCGAGTTTGTCGCCAACCCGAACCGTCAGGGTGTTTGCCTGTAAGGTGCGCTTGTTAATCACCCGCTCCGACAGCGCTTCTGGATACGTCACCATCAACAACCCGCCTTTGGGCGCAGGGTTAAGCTTGTTAAGCACCTCGGCCCGCATCAGTACGTTGGCATTTTCAACCTCTTCGTACTGATAAGGTTTCTTGTACGACATCGGGAAGAGCAAAACCTCCTGCCCGATCAGATTTTGCAGATCGTTGAAAAAGTAGGCGGCTTCGTCGCGGTCGGTCATCACGAATAAGTGATTACCGCCGTTCATGCGGAAAATAGCCGTGGCTAAGAGGGCATCCAGACTACCCGAAAGACCTTTGATCTGAAGCCGTTGCGGTTCGGCCGATTTCCGGGTTAAGGGTTCGGCCAAAAGCTTAATAAAACTATCGTCGGTGTATAAACCGATCAGTTCCTGTGCGTTCAAAAAGACGGCCCGCTGTAGCGGGTGTTTGGTAATACGAAAAGCCGCCAAAATGACTTCGGCGGCACCGAGAGAGTAACAGCGTTCACGTTGGTAATGTTCGTTACGCAGGTGCCCGAAAGAGGTAAAATTTAGCCTGTTGGAGAGATTCGTGACCCATTTGAATTGTTCGTCGCCCGAATAAATAAGACTCTGCCAATCCGGCCTGGAAAACGAAAAAGCCGACCCTCATTAAGGGTCGGCTTTATTGATTTTTAGTTGTTGGTTGAATGTAAAATCGTCAGGTATTGGGCATCATGACGCCCATCATCTTAAAAAATGTACTTATTCTCGGCAAGCATGGCCTCCGCAATCCGCCGACGGGCGTTTTTGAGGTTCATCGGCTCAATTTTCGTGAATCGCTTCAGACCCATCAGCATCACGCGCAGTTCATCGCCCTCAGCAAACGAGGTGATGGCTGCCCGGCCGGCGTTGTTGATCTTCTCAACGGCCTCATGCAGGTAAACCAGCGCCATTTCTTTTTGTAACGAAACAGCCGCTTCACCCTTAACGCCAATCAGTTTTTCAACACGCAACAGAACGGATTCTGCCGCGTAAATTTCGATAACCATATCGGCAAGGCTCATCAGGATTTCCTGCTCTTCCGAAAGCTTGGTCATGAACTTCTGAACAGCGGCACCGGCTACCATCAGTACCGATTTCTTGAGGTTGCGCAACACCTTTTTCTCGGCTATGAACAGGCCCTCCTCTTCGTCGCTGCTGAAATCAGGAATCGACATGATTTCTTTGCCAACGGCCATGGCGGGACCCATCAGGTCGAGTTCGCCTTTCATAGCCCGCTTCAAAATCATATCAACTACGAGCATCCGGTTGATCTCGTTGGTACCTTCAAAAATTCGATTGATACGCGCATCCCGGTAGGCCCGATCCATGGGGGCGTCGGCTGAGTAGCCCATACCGCCATACACCTGTACCCCCTCGTCAACTACGTAGTCGAGGGCTTCAGAGCCGTGTACTTTCATGATGGCACACTCAATCGCAAACTGTTCCAATGCTTTCAGTTTGGCCTGTGCATCGTTCATACCCTGCTCTTTCAGATCTTCGATCATGTCGTCGATGTTCTGACCGGCGCGGTACGAAGCCGTTTCGGAAGTGTACACCTTGATGGCCATTTCGGCCAGTTTGTGCTTAATGGCACCAAACTGAGCAATGGGCGTGTTGAATTGCTTACGCTCGTTAGCGTACCGAACCGCGTTGTTGATTACCTCTTTCGAGCCACCTACCGTAGCGGCACCAAGCTTGATACGGCCGATGTTCAGAATGTTAACCGCGATTTTGAAGCCGTTTCCGCGCTCCGAAAGCAGGTTCTCAACGGGTACTTTGCAGTCGTTGAAGAAGATCTGACGGGTGTCAGATCCCTTGATACCCATTTTGTGCTCAGGCTCGTTCATCGTGATGCCCTCGTGCGAGCGCTCTACAATAAATGCCGACAGGTTCTTATCAGTTTGGCCACCTTCCTCAATTTTAGCAAAAACGATATACACGTCAGCAAAACCGCCGTTGGTAATCCACATTTTCTGGCCATTCAGAATATAGTGTTTACCGTCTTCGCTCAATTTGGCTTTGGTTTTGCCCGAATTTGCATCCGATCCCGAATCGGGCTCCGTAAGGCAGTAAGCGGCTTTCCACTCACCGGTTGCCAGTTTGGGCAGGTATTTAGCTTTCTGCTCGTCGTTGCCATAATACACAATGGGCAGCGTACCAATACCCGTATGTGCCGACAGGGCTACCGAAAAGGAGTGACCGGCTCCGGTTGTCTCGGCCACCAGCATAGAGGTATTGAAGCTCATGCCAAAACCGCCATACTCTTCGGGTACGCCCGTACCCAACAGACCCAACTCGCCAGCTTTGTCCATCAGCGATGAAATAAGCTCGGGCGACTTGGCTGAATCTATCTCGTTAAGACGCGGCCAGATTTCACGTTCCAGAAACTCACGGCAGGTAGCCGCAATCATCTGCTGCTCTTCCGTAAACTCTTCGGGAATAAATACCTGGTCGGCGCTTGTCTCTTTAATCAGAAATTCTCCGCCTTTGATCGACGCTTTGTTTTCCGTTGCAATCATGTCGTTAAATGTTATGCTTGCATACTAATTATGGTGCAAATAAAATACCTCTTAAAATAGTATGCAAGCATACAGTTAAATTATTTTATTGTGATGAAATTAGATTTTTAGACAAATGAAAGCTGTTTTATGCCATCAATACGGGCTACCCGAAAGCCTTGTTGTTGAAGATATTAGCTGGCCGTCGGCTCCGAAAGGGAAGCTGGTGATCGAGGTAAAGGCCTGTGGTGTCAATTTCCCAGACACGCTCATTATCGAGGGAAAGTACCAGTTTAAGCCACCTTTCCCATTTTCGCCGGGGGGCGAAGTTGCGGGTATCGTGCGGGAGGTAGGCGAAGGCGTTTCACACGTGAAACCCGGCGATTCGGTGTTTGCGCTCACGGGCTGGGGTGGTTTTGCCGAAGGGGTAGTAGCCGATGGTTACCGGACGTTTCCGATGCCGCAGGGGATGGATTTTCAAACGGCGGCTTCGCTCATGTACACATACGGAACCTCGTATCATGCCCTGAAAGACCGGGCAAACCTGCAATCAGGCCGTAGCGACGGGCCGGAAACCCTGCTGGTATTGGGAGCCGCAGGTGGTGTTGGCCTGGCGGCTGTATCGTTGGGTAAAATCATGGGAGCCCGGGTGATTGCTGCCGCTTCCACCGACGAGAAACTGGCCTTATGCCGAGAGTATGGTGCCACCGAAACGATCAATTACAAAACCGAAGACCTTCGGGAGCGGATCAAGGACATTACGGGCGGAAAAGGTGTCGACGTGGTGTACGATCCCGTCGGCGGTGATTTGGCCGAACCTGCCTTACGGTCGATGAACTGGCAGGGTCGGTATTTGGTGGTTGGATTTGCCGCCGGAGCCATACCCAGTTTGCCTTTCAACTTACCATTGCTCAAAGGGTGCTCGGTAGTGGGCGTGTTTTGGGGAGCCTTTGCCGAGAGGCAACCCAAAGACAATTTCAAAAACGTGAATGAATTGCTGGGATTCTGGCAAAGTGGACAGCTGAAACCCCATATTCAGGCTACCTACCCACTCGAAAAAGCGGCTGATGCACTCAACGAGATGCGTGGTCGGCGAGTGATGGGTAAGGTGCTGATTGTGCCCTAAGGAAGCGCAAACGCAATAAACTGGTTTCCTTTTTTGGTGCCCAGCTTACCCCCACCGCAGGCAATGACCACGTACTGTTTGCCTCCAACGGCATACGTGCAGGGCGTGGCATAGCCAGCGGCCGGGAGTTTGGTTTCCCAGAGTAGTTTACCCGTTTTTTTGTCATAGGCCCGGAACATCTCGTCTTTAGTGGCTGCAATAAACAGTACCCCTCCGGCTGTAACTACAGGCCCGCCGTAGTTTTCGGTGCCGGTTGGCGGTATGCCTTTGGCTGTCAGCTCCTTGAACTCGCCCAGCGTATTTTTCCAGACCAGTTCGCCCGTGTTCAGGTTTATGGCGTTGAGTGTACCCCAGGGGGGCGAGATGGCTGGGTACCCTTTGCTATCCAGAAATTTGTTGTAACCCGTGGTTTTGTAGGGCAGTTGAGGAGGCTGAGCGCCTTTCGCCGTAGCTACCCCCGCCATCTCCTGCTTTTCGTCGCCAAACAGAAAGGCCACCAAGGCTTGTTTCTCTTCGGGTTTGAGGGTGGTGAAGCCCGGCATCATACCCTTGCCCTGACTAACAACCTGCATAACATATGCGCGGTCGCGTCGTTGGTTGATGTCGATCAGCGACGGAAAGCCGCTTTTAGGGTTGCCCTTACGCTCGGGCCCGTGACAGCTCGCACATTGGAGCGTGTATAGGCGGGCACCCGCGCTGAGGTGGGCTAGGGCGTCTTGTTTGGGGGCATCAATCATGGTGAGTACCCAGGCCATTTCGTTGGCATTGACGTACATGACACCCTCAGGGTCAACGGCAGCCCCGCCCCACTCGGCCCCTCCGTCGAAACCGGGAAAAATAAGGGTCCCCTGCTTGCTGGGTGGAGCCATGTAGCCTCTCTTAATCCGGCGAAATACGGTCAGTAAGGAGTCCCGGTCGGTTGTGTACGGATTCAGATCAGCTTCGGTCAGGGTTTGCCGGGCAAACGGAGCTGGCTTAAGGGGTTGGGGTTGCGTGGGCCATGTCGACTCGCCGGGCAAATCACTTTGCTCGACGGCCACTTCGGGGATGGGAAACAAAGGTTTGCCCGTAACCCGGTCAAAAACCAGCACATGCCCCGATTTGGTGGGCTGAGCTACCGCGTCGACGGTACGCGGACGACCGTCGGGGCCGGTTTGCCGGAGGGTTACGAGGTTTGGCGGAGCCGGAAAATCGCGGTCCCACACGTCATGATGCACCATTTGGTAGTGCCAGAGTCGTTTGCCGGTGCGGGCGTTAAGCGCCAGCAGGCAGTTGGCAAATAGGTTCTGGCCTTTCCGGTTGCCACCGTAAAAATCAAATGCCGCCGAACCCGTCGGTACAAACAGAATACCACGCTTGCGGTCAATGGCCATGCCAGCCCAGTTGTTGGCCCCACCTACTTCGGTATTTTTCCAGGCATCTTTGGGCCAGGTTTCATAGCCGTATTCGCCCGGATGGGGAATCGTGTGGAATACCCAGACCAGTTTACCCGTCCGAACGTCGAATGCCTGAATATGCCCTGGTGCGGCATCAGAACCCTCCGAGAGTCGCATAGGCATCACAATCAGGTTTTCGAAAATGGTGCCGGGGGTGTTCGAGATTACCGATTTTTCGGCGGCTTGTGCACCCAAACCGGCGCGTAAGCTCACGCGCCCGGCTTCACCAAAGCCGACAATGGGTTTTCCAGTACGAGCATCCAGGGCATAGAGCCAGGGGCCAACCGTGTACAGAATACGCTCGTCGCCTTTGCCGTCGGTCCAGTAAGCAACACCCCGGCTGGTGCTATGCCAGGCTTTCAGGGGGTCGCCAAAACGCCACAGCTCGCGACCGGTGGCGGCATCGAGCGCAAAAGCCTGCACAGCGGCCGTTACGCCGTACAAAACGCCTTTAACCACAATAGGGCTTACCTGCATTTGCCCGCTATCGGGAGCACTATACGCCCAGGCTTGGGTAAGTTGGCCAACGTTGGTTGTGTTGATCTGATTGAGTGGCGAATAATGGTTTCTGTCGGGGCCGCCGAGATACTCAGGCCAGTCGGTATCGGCTGCCTGATAGGTTAAACCCACCAGTGATAAGCAGAGAATGGTAACGGCGAAGAGAAAAGAGACAGATTTCATTAGCCCGGACAGGTTTAAGTAGCTACCAAATACAAAAAGAGGAAAGACCGGTTGATCTCTCCTCTTCGAAACGGCTAAGTCAATTTTCTTAGAACGACTTTTTCTTCATCTCCTGTACCGCAAACGCAGCTGCACGGGCCGTGAGGGCCATGTACGTCAGCGATGGGTTTACGCAGGATGCTGAAGTCATACAAGCGCCATCGGTGTTGAATACGTTCTTCACCGAGTGTAGTTGATTGTGCGCGTTCAGAACCGACGTTTTGGGATCGCGACCCATACGGGCAGTGCCCATTTCGTGGATACCAATACCGAGGTGTTTTGAGTTGTCGTTGTAAGGCGTGATGTTTTTCAGACCAGCCGACTCAAGCATTTCGGCGGCATCGTTCATCATGTCGATACGCATTTTGCGCTCGTTTTCGCCATAAGCGGCATCGAATACGATCAAGGGTAGGCCCCACTTGTCTTTCTGATCGGGTGAGAGCGTCATCCGGTTGTTCGGGTCGGGCAGTACTTCGCCAAAACCGCCGAGGCTCATCGACCACAGACCCGGCTGGGTCAGCGACTCTTTGAATTCGGCCCCAAAGCCATCTGTACCGTTGCCTCGGTTCCAGCCTGCCCGGCCGGCACCACCCTGGTAGCCGAAGCCACGCAGATAATCGCGCTTGTCGTTGCCCCAGTTGCGGTAGCGAGGTACGTACACCCCATTGGCCCGACGACCGTAGTAGTATTTGTCTTCCATGCCCTCAAACGTACCGGCAGCACCGACGGCGAGGTGGTGGTCCATGATGTTGCGGCCCAGCTGATCCGAATCGTTGCCCATTCCGTTGGGGAACCGGCTCGACTTTGAGTTCATCAGGATTGAGGTGCTGGCAAAGGCCGATGCGTTGAGGAAAATAACCCGGGCGAAGTACTCACGCACTTCTTTGGTATTCTGATCGATAACCCGAACGCCGGTGGCCAGACCCTTTTTCTCATCGTAAAGTACCTCCGAAACAATTGAATCGGGGCGGAGCGTCAAGCGGCCCGTTGCCACAGCTGCAGGGAGCGTAGCCGCCTGCGTACTAAAATACGCACCGTATGGGCAACCCCTCATACACTGATTCCGGTACTGGCAGGCTGCCCGGCCCAGAGCATAGTGGTGCGCCTGAGGTGAGGTCAGGTGAGCCGTCCGGCCAATTGTGATGGTACGACCGGCAAACGCCTTCTCAACCCGCTTTTTCACTTCTTTCTCCACGCAGTTCAGTTCCATCGGGGCCAAAAACTGACCATCGGGAAGTACCGACAAACCGTCTTTATTGCCCGAAACGCCGATGAACCGCTCTACATAATCGTACCAAGGCGCCAGGTCTTTGTAACGGATCGGCCAATCGACACCGACACCTTCTTTGGCGTTGGCCAGGAAGTCTTCTTCGTTCCAGCGGTAGCTCTGACGACCCCACATAAGCGACCGGCCACCCACGTGATAACCCCGGATCCAGTCCATGGGCCGCTTCTCGATGTAGGGGTTCTCCTTGTCGTTTTCGAAGTGGTGCCGCCATTCTTCGTTGGCGGTGTAACCCGTACGCATATTGGCCCAGTACTCTTCGGCTGCCTGCGTCGTAATCCGGCCCCGGTGCGGAAAATCCCAGGGGTTATTTGTTGCTGTTTTGTAGCCCTCAACGTGCTTAATGTCACGGCCACGCTCCAGCATCAATACCTTCAGGCCTTTCTGCGTCAGCTCTTTTGCTGCCCAGCCGCCCGAGATACCTGAACCTACCACGATAGCGTCGTAGGTCATGTCTTTTATCGCATCAATATTGAGATTCATCCTGTAATGAAGTTTACGGTTTACAGTTTACGGTTTTCGGTTCTGTTGATAAATTACAGTCAGCAGACCAACTGTAAACCAAAAACTGGACACTGAAAACTTGTTAAATTGCCCAGGCTTTTTGGCCGGGCTTGAGCGTAATGCAGCCTTCGTAACGGCCCGGTACCGGCACGTACTCCAGCGCCTGTGTACAGCCGATTTCCGACGTGAAGTAACCCATCAGGGTCAGGTCTTTCAGCATAGTGAAGAACGGCGTCACTTTGCGCTGCTCTTTCGGCATCTGAACGTCCTGCTGGTTGTTACCACCCTGCACGGCCTTGGCCTGCTGCGCTTTCAGTTCTTTTGCTTCAGCCTCCAGTTTTTTCACAATTTCGATCCGCTGGTTTGCGTCGAGACCGACAAATGCTTTCCCGTAGGCATCCTGCGATAACTTGTTGGTACGCGCTAAGCCTTCCATAAACACTTTCTGATCGGGTTCACGGTAGCAATCTTTCAGAACAATGTCGATGATCTCGTTTACCTTGGCTGCTTTAGCTCCCGGCGTTTTGGTGGTCGGGATGATCGTTTCGGCGAGTTCGGCGACCATAGCGTCCTGATCGGCGGAGAAAAGCAGGGGTTTGCCCGTGCTGGCGCGGAGGCTTGCCGAACGTTCGAGCGTGTCGGCCATTGCCGGGAGCGACATAGAGGCTCCGACGAAGGTGGCTACACGAAGAAGGGCGTCTCTTCTGTTCATGATTCGTTAAATATTAACCGTTAGCTGATAAACGGATTCGGGGAGTACAAATGTATAAAAATCAGGGGTTCTGTTTGCAGGATTTAAAGGGTTTTGCTCGGATAATTCGTTGTTCCGGTAGCTCCGAAACGGGAAGCCGATTGTACGGCCCTAACTACGGAGGTGTTATTCCGGTTATGATAGGGTATGCCCGTTACGAAAAACCCTATGAATCAGCTGGCTACCCTCCGCCAATTTCCGCAGTTTGCCGATGTTCCCGATGAGCAGTTGACGTGGTTTATCCAGCGGGCCGAGTTTCGGGCGTACGCTGAACAAACAACATTGCAGCCTGCTGGTGGCGATGTGGACTTCCTGACCCTGGTGCTGAAAGGGCGAATCTGGATCGATGGCGGGGCTGACGAACTGGTTATCTACGACGCCCCCGGAATTTTGGGGGTACTCCCCTACTCGCGGCTGCGGCAGGTAACTTTCCCGGTCATTGCCGATCCGGGGGCCGAAGCTCTGCACCTTCACCGCGACCATCTGCGCGACATGACCGGGCAGTGTTACGAACTGACCGAGGTAATGGTTCGCCAAATGACCGACCGTGTGCGCGACTTTACCCGGCAGATTCAGCAGGAGGAAAAAATGGCGTCGTTGGGCCGCTTGTCGGCTGGGTTAGCCCATGAGTTGAACAACCCGGTTTCGGCTGTGGTGCGGGCTGCCGATACACTCAGCGAGCAAATGAACGCAACCCCTGAGCGGTTCAAATCGTTGATGGCTATTCAGTTGCCTGCCGAACCGGTTGAGCGCGTGGTTCAGGTTATGTTCCAGCGTTTGCAGCAGAAACCCCCTACCCTGACCATGCTGGAGCGCAATGCACTTGAAGATGAGCTGACCGATTGGCTCGACGACCGCAACGTGGCTGAATCAGGCGACCTGATTGACTCGCTCGTCCAATTTGGCTTTAGCCCGGCTGATCTGGACGAAATAGGCCGTCAAATTCCGTCCGAAAACCTGTCGGCAGTGCTTGGCTGGGTGGTAAACACGCTCGAAACCGAAAAATTAGTGCGCGACATCGGCGAGGCTTCCCGGCGGATTTCTGAGCTGGTGAAAAGTATTAAGTCGTACACCCACATGGATCGGGGCGAGGGCCGTGAAGATGTTCGGCTGGAGGAAGGAATCAGGAATACGCTGACGCTGCTCAATCATAAACTCCGGGCGAAACAAATTGCGGTTACGCTGGCCATACCCGACGATTTGCCGACTATCTGCGGTTGGCCGGGTGAACTGAATCAGGTCTGGACTAACCTCATCGACAACGCCATTGATGCCATGCCCGAGGGTGGGCAGCTACAAATCAGCGCTGAACTCGATACCCGCGCCGACGGCTCTGCTTTTGTGTACACGCACGTTGCCGATACGGGGACGGGTATTCCCGACGAGATTCAGCCGAAAATTTTTGACCCATTTTTCACGACAAAAGCCATTGGGCAGGGCAGCGGGCTGGGGCTCGATATTGTACGTGGTATTGTTCGACATCATCGGGGGAGTATTAAAGTGGAATCCGAGCCCGGCCGGACCGAGTTTATTATTTGTTTACCAATTTAAAGAGTGAAAGAGCGAAAGAGTGGCAGAGCGACCAGGTGATGCCTTTTTCGCTCTTTCACTCTTTCACTCTTTCGATTTTTATGCGACTTCCCATCATTTTAGCCATCGACGACGATCAGCAAGTGCTCGAAGCCGTTCGGCGCGATCTGCGGCAGCAATACCGTCAGCAATACCGAATTATGGCAACAACGTCGGCGCAGGAGGCTCTCGACTCGTTGCCGGGTCTACAGCGTAAAGGCGATGAAGTGGCGGTGTTTTTATCCGATCAGCGGATGCCCGAAATGGCTGGTGTTGATTTTCTGAAGCAGGCACGGACTGTGTTTCCCAATGCAAAACGGGTGCTCATAACGGCCTATTCGGATACCGAGGCCGCTATACGGGCTATCAACGAGGTTCAGCTCGATTACTACATCACCAAACCCTGGGACCCGCCCGAAGAAAAACTATTTCCGATTCTCGACGAACTGCTTACCGACTGGCGCTCCAATTACCGGCCCTCGTTTGAGGGGCTCCGGCTGATTGGTTACCAGTTTTCACCCTTGTCGCATGAACTAAAGGATTTTCTGGCCGGTAACCTGTTTCCGTACCAATGGCTCGATGTCGAGACTAACCCCGACGCACAGAAGTTGCTTCAGGTACATGCGCTGACGCCCGCTGACCTACCTGTGGTGCTCGTGGATGAAGAGCACGTTCTTAAGCGACCTACCCTGAGTGAGTTGGGCGAAAAAATTGGGCTCAACCCAAAGGCGTCGCGGGCGCTGTACGACTTGGCTATTATCGGGGCTGGCCCCGCCGGGCTGGCTGCGGCTGTGTACGGAGGTTCGGAGGGGCTAAAAACGATCCTGATCGATAAGCGGGCACCCGGTGGTCAGGCGGGCACGAGTTCGCGGATTGAGAACTATCTGGGCTTTCCAAACGGGTTGAGCGGTGCCGAGCTGACCCGGCGGGCCATTGCGCAGGCCCAGCGGTTTGGGGTGGAGTTTCTGGCCCCGCAGGAGGTGGTTTCGATTAAGTCAGAGGGGCAATACAAGCGGATTCACATGGCCGACGAAAGTGAGGTGGTGGCCCGGTCGATTCTGCTAAGTACGGGCGTGTCGTACCGGAAACTTGAAAATGAAAGCCTCGACAAGTTTAGCGGAGCGGGTGTTTACTACGGAGCCGCTACTACCGAAGCCTATGCGTTTAAAGGGCAACCGGTGTACGTGGTGGGCGGGGGTAACTCGGCTGGTCAGGGGGCCATGTACCTGTCGCGGATGGCTTCGGAGGTGTTTATCTGCGTCCGGCGCCCTGACCTGACCGAGACCATGTCGCAGTACCTGATTGAGCAGATTGATAACACGCCCAACATTACGGTTTTGCCGTCTACCGAAGTGGTTGAGGGCGTAGGCGATGAAAAATTGGAGTGCCTGATTCTCGAAAACGTTCAGACCCAAAAACGGCAGACGGTGCCGGCGGCCGCGTTGTTTATCTTCATTGGGGCCAAACCCCTTACTGACTGGATCGAACTGGATATTCTGAAAGACGAGAAAGGCTTCATCGCCACCGGCCGCGACCTTGGGCGCTTTGCCGAATACCGGACGGTTTGGAAACAAACGCGTGAGCCGTATTCGCTCGAAACCTGTAGCCCCGGCATTTTTGCGGCTGGCGACGTGCGTGCGGGGGCTATGAACCGGGTGGCTTCGGCCGTGGGCGAGGGCGCTATGGCGGTCAGCTTCGTGCATAAATATCTGGCCGAGAGCTGATGTGCTCTCGGCCAGATGGTGGTGTTTTCCTGAAAAATGTTACGCTGAGGTCAGCTCACCTCAACTGCCCAACCGTTTGAGGTGTTCTTCGAGTTGCTGTACGTCGTGGAAGAGTACGTCGCGGGCCTTACTCCCCGTAAATGGCCCGACAATACCGGCTGCTTCGAGCTGATCGACGATACGGCCGGCCCGGTTATAACCCAGCTTCAACCGTCGCTGAATAAGTGAGGTACTACCCTGCTGATGAAGCACGACCATGCGGGCGGCTTCTTCAAACATCGGGTCGCGGTTTTCGAGGTCCACTTCACGCTCATCGTCAGCATTGCCGCCATCGTCGCCTACAAATTCGGGCAAGAAATAGGCATCGTCATAACCGCGCTGATTGCCTACAAAATCACATACCTCTTCGATCTCGTTGGTGTCCACAAACGGGCACTGCAACCGGATAATGTCGGAATTCGACGACAGCAGCATGTCGCCCATACCCACCAGTTGTTCGGCGCCCCCGGCATCCAGAATCGTACGCGAATCAATTTTGGAGGTCACTTTGAACGACAACCGGGCCGGGAAGTTGGCCTTAATAAGGCCCGTAATTACATTGACCGAAGGCCGCTGAGTAGCCACCACCAGATGAATACCAATGGCCCGCGCCAGCTGGGCAAGCCGGGCAATGGGTTGCTCCACTTCTTTACCGGCGGTCATCATCAGGTCGGCCAACTCGTCGATCACCAGCACGATGTACGGCAGGAACCGATGCCCTTTTTCGGGGTTGAGCCGACGGTTAACAAACTTGACGTTGTACTCTTTCAGGTTCCGGCAATTGGCGTCTTTGAGCAGGTTGTACCGGTTATCCATCTCGATACAAAGCGAGTTGAGCGTATTCACCACCTTTTTGGTGTCGGTGATGATAGCCTCGTCGGTATCGGGCAGCTTGGCCAGAAAATGCCGTTCGATGCGGTTAAACAAGGTAAGTTCTACCTTTTTCGGGTCAACCAGTACAAACTTGAGCTGAGCCGGGTGCTTCTTGTAAATCAGCGACGTCAGCAGTACGTTCAAACCCACCGATTTACCCTGACCCGTAGCCCCGGCCATGAGCAAGTGGGGCATTTTGGCTAGATCGGCGAGGTAAATCTCGTTGGAAATCGTTTTGCCCAGTACAATGGGCAGGTCCATATTGGCCTTGGTGAATTTCTCGCTCGTAAGCACCGACCGGATAGAGACCATCTCCCGGTTTTTGTTCGGCACCTCAATCCCGATGGTGCCTTTGCCGGGCATGGGTGCAATAATCCGGATACCCAGCGCGGCTAAGCTCAGGGCAATGTCGTCTTCGAGGTTCTTGATTTTGGAGATTCGTACCCCATCGGCCGGAATAATCTCGTACAGCGTGACCGTAGGCCCCACTTCGGCAAAGATTTTCTTGATGCCGATGCCAAACTTGAGCAGCGTATCTTCAATCTTGTTCTTGTTCTCTTCCAGTTCCACTTCCGACACCTGCGCTTTACCCTTGTTGGGGTAATCGGTCAGTAATTCGGCTGTAGGGTATTGGTAGCTGGGCAGATCAAGCGTTGGGTCGTAAAGGCCGTGCGTAGCTACCAGGTCAATCTCTTCCTCGGCTACATCAACGTCAAATACCGGGGTCGTGGCAGGAGGTTCCTCGCCTGTTTCGGCATTGTTCTTCACAATCAGGGTGGTTCCTACCGATGCTACGGGCGACGTCACCGGTTCGGGCCGGGTGCGAAGTGGTTCGGGCTCAGGTTCAGGCTCTACGTCCTCGGTCTGAACGGGCTCGGGCCGTGTCGGCCCAGCCGGAATTTCTTCGACTACAGCAGAGGCACTCGCACGGGGCGCATTGGTTGATGTGGGTTTGACTGGTGCCGGTTCGTCGTTTTCATCCTCATCGTATTCGTCCAATGTGCCGTCGGAGCCCGAATCAGGCGATGGTGAACGTTGGCCCAGCGTACGCAACCACGGCAACGAGGTAACGTTGAAGAAAAAGACAATAAACAGAAACAGCAGAAAGACAACAAGGGCCAGGCTACCCCAGCCAAGGAGGCTCTGCAACAGGGCATTCAGCTCGTAGCCGATACCACCGCACCAAATGCTACCCTCGGCAACGGAGTCGGTTGCCAACACGAAATACCCGGTAAACAGGCTGATCCAAAGCATTCCGAAGAGGGTAGCTTTGGTCGTACGGGCCAGCGGTAGCGGTTCAGCATTGAACGCCAGTTTGTAGCCCGACAGAAAAACGATCAGCGGTAAGCCCAGGGCTCCAATTCCGAACCAGCGGAAAATAAAAACGTGGCCGATATGTGCGCCCAGAAGCCCCAGCCAGTTTTTGGCTTCCTGCCCGTTGGTACGCACCGAAACATCGAGGGCGGCATCAACCACACTCTGATCGTCGGTACCGTTGAACAGATAGGATATAAACGCAACAAACAAACCCACCGCAACCAGCATCATAAAAACGCCTAAGGTCAGCGTGGAGCGTTGGTCGGTGAGCCATCGGTCGAGCGCAGCGGCCCAGTCGAACGAGGGTTCACTGGCGGTAGCTGTCTGAGACCGTCGGCGGTTGGCAGGCTGTCGGGGAGAGGCAGTAGACTGGGCCATGATGGGTTAGAAAGGTGGCTTCAGAAGTAAATTTCCGCGTTTTTACGGAGATGCCGAATGGCTAACGCAAAAAATCCTGAATGATTGCCGCAAATCGCTTCACGGTCAGCCCCGAAACGATTCATCGCGGAGTAATCCCTCGCAAATTCGTTTGGCCATTCCCGGTCCTTCGTAAATAAATCCGGTGTACACCTGCACAAGCGATGCCCCTGCCCGCAATTTTTCGAGGGCGTCCTGGGCGGTAAAAATGCCGCCAACGCCAATAATCGGGAATGCCCCGCCCGACTGCTGATGCAGGTAGCGGATCACTTCGGTAGCGCGTTCGCGGACGGGCCGACCACTTACTCCACCGGCTCCCATCTCGGCAATTGTAGCGGCCGGCGTATGTAGGCCCTCCCGGCTAATGGTGGTATTGGTAGCAATGACCCCCGCAATCCGGGTCTCGACGACAATAGCGATAATATCGTCCAGTTGCGAATTGGTTAGGTCAGGGGCAATTTTAAGCAGAATGGGTTTCGGACTGACGCGGCTGCGGGTAGCTATAGTTTGGTTTTCCCCCTGTAAAGCCTGAAGCAGGAGAGTGAGTGGTTCGCGCTCCTGTAAATCGCGCAGGCCGGGCGTATTAGGCGAACTCACGTTGACCACGAAATAATCGACTACGTCGAATAATTCACAAAAACTGATCAGGTAATCGTCGAGGGCGTTTTCGTTAGGGGTATCCTTGTTCTTGCCAATGTTACCGCCCACAATCAGGCCCGCCGGTCGGTTGCGGAGCCGACCCGCTGCCGGGCCTGCTCCCTTGTTGTTGAAACCCATTCGGTTGATGAGTCCGCCATCGGCCTTGAGCCGAAACAGCCGGGGCTGCGGGTTGCCCGGTTGAGGGCGGGGGGTAACCGTTCCAATTTCGATGAAACCGAAGCCCAGGGCATTCAGTTCGGGCACCAGTTCCGCGTTTTTATCAAAACCAGCTGCCATACCCACGGGATTTGGGAAATCAATACCAAACACGGTGCGCCGTAAACGTGGGTCATTCACTGTGTACAGTGAGCGGGCCAATCCGCGCATACCCGGTACAGACAGAATTAGTTTGAGGGCAGAGGTGGCAAAGTGATGAACAGCCTCGGCATCGAAGCGAAACAGAAGGGGCAGAACCAAACGCTTGTACATGCTACAAAGGTACGGGCTAAATGTCAGACCGTAGAAACAGCAGCATGGCTAAACCCGGTAAATTGCACGACCGTGGGCAGGCAAATGGCTGTGCCGGCCTACCCAAATAAGCCAGATGACAGGTAACGGTCGCCCCGGTCGCAAATGATGCACACAACCGTGCCATGATCCAGCTCATCCATAAGTTGTAAGGCAGCCCAAACGGCTCCTCCGCTGCTCATGCCCGCAAAAACGCCCTCTTCCTGCGCCAGCCGCCGGGTGGTAGCAACCGCGTCGGTCTCAGAAACTTCAATGATTCGGTCGACGCGCTGCGGCTCGAAAATCTGTGGCAGGTACTCGACCGGCCATTTTCGGATCCCCGGAATCGACGAGCCATCGGTGGGTTGGCAACCCACAATCTGAATCGCCGGGTTCTGCTCTTTCAGGTAGCGCGAGGTGCCCATAATGGTACCGGTAGTGCCCATCGATGAGACAAAGTGGGTAACCTGCCCATCGGTATCGCGCCAGATTTCGGGTCCGGTAGTGCGGTAGTGTGCCAGATAATTGTCGGGGTTGGCAAACTGATTGAGCATCAGAAAACCCCCTTTCTGAACCTGCTCTTCGGCGTAATCGCGTGCGCTCTCGATGGTTTCCGTCAGAGTGACGGTGGCCCCGAAGGCCTCCATGGTCAGCACACGTTCGCGGGTTGAGTTTTTGGGCATGGCCAGCTCAATCTCAACCCCAAACAGCCGGGCAATCATAGCTAAGGCAATGCCTGTGTTGCCGCTCGTAGCCTCAATGAGTCGGGTGCCCGGCTTTAGTTCGCCCCGGTCTATGGCCCCCTTGATCATACTGTAGGCAGCCCGGTCTTTCACGCTGCCACCGGGATTGTGGCCTTCCAGTTTACCCAGCAGTCGCACATGGCGGTGTGGGCGGGCAGGCGTAGCGGTCAAGCGGTTGAGTTCGACGAGGGGGGTGTTACCGACAAGGTCAAGTAGAGAGGCCATACGTATCGAGTTAAGCTTTGTTATCAAAGGCTATGCGCTGTCAATTAGTTCTCAGAAACGTCCGGAACCAGCACTTATGACGGGCATAAACCCGATCTGACTACGTATTTCTACGCGAAATAACAGTACGTGTAGGTATATAGGACGAAAATTATGATATTTACCATGTCGCCGGAAAGTTGCCTTGCCGAGCGGTACTATATCCATCTCATTTAATGAAATCTCAATTGACCACACTTCCGTTGGCATCCAACGAGCTGGAAGCCGTTGCACGTCAACTCCAGATGGCCGAACTCACCTTGCCATTCTGGGGCTATCGCAAGCCCATGCCTATTCACCGGATTGTTCGGTTAGAAGGCGAAGGAAATTACACGCACTTTTACTTTAACGATGGCACCAAGCTCATCGTTTCGCTGACGCTCAAACGGATTGAAAGCCGTTTACCCGCCAATGTTTTTGCACGCTCTCATAAGAAGAACCTGATCAATCTACTGTATTTGCGGGAGGTTCGGTCCAAGCGACACCCATTTATGGTGGGTTTGTCAAACGGCGATTATGTGGAGGTCTCGCGTCGGAAAGCCGCACAGTTTTACCGGCAGATTGAGACGTTTCAACAGCAGATGAACCTGCTACGAAATGTACCCGTAGCGTAAACAAACGTGGCTTACTGTTTCGTACCAATCGGCGTTTATGCAACGTCGTCAGATACTGAACAGCAAGCCACGTTCGTTTTTGGCCCGGTGGTGAGCTCTCACCATCGGGCCAATCACACTGCCAGACGCTTACTTCTTTAATTTCGCCAGCTCTTCTTCGCGCAGCGGTCGGCGCAGAATTTTGCCTACGTTCGATTTCGGCAGTTCGGTTCGGAATTCGATATGCTTAGGCACTTTGTAAGCCGTGAGGTTTTCGCGGCAGTAACGAGTAATTGAATCTTCGGTCAAGGCTTCGTCTTTCTTAACGACGAAAATTTTAACCGTCTCGCCCGACTTTTCGTTGGGAACGCCCACACAGGCTACTTCCAGCACACCGGGGCATTGGCTCACAACCTCTTCAATTTCGTTGGGATACACGTTGAAACCCGATACCAGAATCATATCCTTCTTCCGGTCCACGATTTTAAAATACCCGTCGGCGGTCATCACACCAATGTCGCCGGTCTTGAACCAGCCATCCTCCAGCACCTTGGCCGATTCGTCGGGTCGGTTGTAGTAGCCTCCAAACACCTGCGGACCTTTCGCCCAGATTTCGCCGGGTTCGCCCAGAGCAGCTTCGGTACCGTCTTCCGTCACACACTTCATGTACGTACTTGGCCAGGGGATGCCGATAGTGCCCACCCGGTTGCCTTCTTCCGTAACCGTGTTAGAACACAGCACCGGCGAGGTTTCCGACAGGCCGTACCCTTCGGCGGGTTTGTTGCCGGTCAGTTTCTGCCAGCGGTCGGCTACTGATGTTTGCAGGGCCATTCCCCCCGCCGACGTGATGCGCAGCTCGCTAAAGTCGACTTCGTTGATGCGGGGGTGGTTTAGCAGACCATTGTACAGCGTATTGAGCCCCGTAAACGCTGTGATTTTGTATTTCTTCAGGTCGTCGATAAAGGCGTTGAGGTCACGCGGGTTCGTGATGAGCAGATTCATCGAACCACTCTTCAGCGAAGCCAGGGCGTTGGTTGTTAACGCATACACGTGGTACAGTGGCAGGGCGGCCACAATGATGCCCTGCCCGTCGGGAACACCGGCAGGCTTCATCCACTCGTCCTGACAGATCACGTTGGAGATGATGTTCCGGTGTGTCAGAGCGGCCCCTTTCGATACACCTGTGGTTCCGCCCGTGTACTGCACAAAAGCGAGGTCGGTATTCTTGATCGCTACCGGTTTGAGTGGCTGCCGGCTGCCGCGGCTCAGGGCGTCGCCAAACGAAATAGCACCCGGCAGGTGGTAAGCCGGCACCATTTTCTTGACGTATTTGACAACAGCGTTGACAATGAGCTTTTTGGGGAATCCGAGCAGGTCGCCAATTTGGGTGACAATGACGTGCTCGATGGCCGTTTGCGACAGGATCTTCTCTAAGTTGCCGGCGAAGTTGGCCAGAATCACGATGGCTTTGGCTCCCGAGTCGTTGAACTGATGCTGCATTTCGCGGGGGGTGTACAGCGGGTTGGTATTCACAACCGTGAGGCCCGCCCGCAGTGCGCCAAACATAGCAATGGGGTATTGCAGCAAATTGGGCATCTGAATAGCAATACGGTCGCCTTTTTGCAGTTTCAGGTCGTTCTGAAGGAACGAGGCAAACTGCTGCGAGAGCGTATCCAGCTCACTAAACGTGATTTGTTTGCCCATGCAGGCATAGGCAGGCGCTGAACTAAACCTCTTGACCCCCTCCTCAATCAAGGCGGCTAATGAAGTATATGAATCAGGGTTGATATCGTGGGGTACACCCGGTGGGTAATGAGCTAACCAGGGCCGGGTTTGGGTGGGCGTTTGTGACTCCATGTAACGATTGGTTGTACGTTTTAAAGCAAAAATAAGAAATAAGCAACAAGTACACGTATAAAGCCCCCGCGAAACAGATTTGTTTAGTGCAATTAAAAAGGCCCGGCAGAGCATTTGCTCTGTCGGGCCTTTTTGTGGTTGTGCTCCCGAAGGGATTCGAACCCCTATCGATGGTACCGGAAACCATAATTCTATCCATTGAACTACGGGAGCCTGTCCGGACAGCTTTATGGGCTGTTTCGGGATGCAAAAATAATGAATAATGAATACTGAGCAATGGTTAAACGCATTTCTGTGCGCAAAATCTTCTCAAAACCTGGTTGCCAGCGGGCACGATTCGTGTAAGTCGATGATAGTCGACTCATTTAGAGCAACTTCATCGTTTCGTAATCGCCAACGTGTTTGAGATACAGAAAATGGATCAGCAACCCGTTTACGTTGTTGATCAGCTGATGCGCTTCGGGCAGGGTAGTTACTACCGTCGTGATGCGTTCAAACTCCGAGTCGTTGGTCATGCGCTGATGATGAAACCCCATGATCTGCTCGCGCGACATACGTTTCTCGACGAAAAAGTAATGCATGGCTTCGTCGCTGGTGCCGGTGCTTGGGTACCACAGGCGCGGGTTTAGCTTGGTGAGCTCACTGGGGCCGATGCTCAGCCCTATCTCCTCGCCTACTTCACGGGCGGCTACATCGGTTGGGTTATCGTCGGCGTCGACCATACCGGCCGGGTGTTCGTAGGTTTGTGAACCATCGGAGATACGCCGTTGCCGCACCAGTACCACAAATTTTTCTTCAGTCTGCTCGTCGATCAGGCACACCAATACCGAGGCCGCGTGGCCTTTCAGAAAGCAGACCGGCGGAATTTTGTCGCCTTCGGGAGTATCGGCATCCAGCTCGAGCATGGCAAACAAAACTTCGCCGTTGTGGCGCCGACGGATGAAGTGCTCCTTGACACCATGTACCGTAAGGCCGTTGGCGATCAGTTGACTTTTCCAGAACCGAAACTTGGGGGCGTCTTCCAGTTTTTCCATAATTGGGGCCTCTGCGGGCATTCAATAAACAACGAAGCACGAAGAACACACAAAATCGGGAATCCTGCGTGGCCTTCGTGCTTTCAATTCAACAGAACTTATTTTACAGTGCCGGTAGGCTCGCCTACGTAGCGTTCAAAAAACTCGTAAATCCGCAGAATCCGGTCGATCCGCTGCCGCACATTACCCGACCGGCTCAGCTCGTGCGTACCGCCGGGCATCCGTACATACTCAACCGGCCGACCCAGCACCTTAAGGCTCTTCATCATCATCTCACTCTGAATAACGCCCGTCCGGAGGTCGTTCTCACCATGTTTGATAAGCAGCGGGGTCCGAATATTCTCGACAAACGAATACGGCGAGTTCGCGTCGAGTACTTTCTGGGTTTCGGGTTGCCAGGGATAGCCACCGAAGTAGTTGGGTACCAGCCGCCAGGCGTTGCCCTCACCCATAAATGTGGTCAGGTCGTACACACCCCGCTGGGCAAAGGCCGCTTTGAATCGGTTGTCGTGAGCCACAATCCAGGCCGTGAGGTAGCCTGCGTACGAGCCGCCGGTAATTACCTGCCGCTCCGTATCGACCCAGGGTGCCTTGGCGGCATCGGTGGCTGCGGCCAGCACGTCCTCGGCCGGACCGGTGCCCCAGTCTTTCACATTACCCCGTAAAAAGGCTTCGCCGTACCCGCCCGATCCGCGCGGGTTAGCGTACACAACGCCGTAGCCCTGCGCACACATGTACTGAAACTCGTGCCACATCGACCCCTCGCCCGGCCCCCACATAGCCGAGGGTCCACCGTGCATGTTCAGCAGGAGCGGATACTTTTTGGTGTCGCCCGTTGAGCTGTTGGCAATAGCGGTGGGCTTCATAATCCAGTAGTCAACCGCCTGCCCTTTGGAGTTGGTGTACACCCGTTTTTCGGGGAAGCTGAGTGCTTTTTGCTTAACCCAGTCGTTGTGGCCTGTCAGAACAACCGGGTTTTTGGCGTCGGCATCGGCCATCACCAGTTCTGAGGGATTGGCTACCTCGGTCAAGGCCATGACAACCCGGCCCGATGCGGCATCGAAACTGCTGACACCTTTCTCAAACGGGGTGAGTTGGGTAATTTCTTTGGTGACCGGGTTGAGCCGATACAACGGAAAACCTCCGTTCGATGGGGCAGTAAAGTACAAAGCTGCTCCCGTTGTTGTAGCCCGGCGACCCCGTGCGGCTACAGGCAGGGTTGCCCAGCTAAAGTTACCCGCCGAGCGGTCGAACGGAATAATCTGGGTACCCGACACGGTTGTACCGTTGAGCGTGGCAATGCCCATCTGACCCACGTTGACACCCTCGGTGGGGCTGCTCAAAAAGGCCATCTGCGTGCCATCGGGCGAGAGTTCGGGTGAAAAGTAACTGCGCCCCTCCTGCCCCATCAGCACCGTGGGTCGACTTTTGCCGTCGGCCGCAATCACCACAATGGCGTTGGCCTGCTCGCGGTCGGGGTGTTTGAGGGTATCGCGCTTCGTAACGGCCACAATTTGCTGCCCGTTCGGGAACCAGCCTGATGAGTTGAACGAGTAAAAGCCACGAGTGATAGGCCGGGCCGGGATGCGTTCGGTCGGGGTGCCGTCGCGTACATCCACAAGGTAGAGGTGCGTGAAGCTCATATCGGGCTCGGTGGTTGCCTCCCCCTGAAAGTTGAGCCGCGTAATTACCTTGGCTTTCTTGTCGTCGACGTCTTTTTGCAGATACGCCCGAATTTCAGCCAGCGAACCATCCGGATTCGCTTTGATCGCTTTGTTGGGCTTCACAAAGTCGTTGTTGGCAAAGCCGGGCTTCTCCAGCGACCACGACGGTGTGCGCAGGCCGGGGTTGAGCAGGGTGTCATTCAGCATTTCGGCAAATGATACCCCAGCTTCAAACAGAATTTGATTGCCATCGGGCGACCAGCTCGGGTTATTGGCCCCGTACTTACTATCGGTGAGCTGATAGGCTTCTCCGCCGTCGAGCGGCATGACAAACACCTGCGATTTCCCTTTCACCGTCCGGACAAAAGCCAGTCGGCTACCATCGGGCGACCAACTCGGCTGACGGGCGCTTTCGGTGCCGCGCGTGAGGGCTTTGGCATCGCCCGCTTTCAGGTTAGTCAGGTAGATATGAGTTCGGTACTCGTACTCACCCGTGCGGGCGTCGGCGGCCTGGTCCGCGCTCGGCTCAATGGTAGTGAGGGTGTAGGCCGCCCGGTTACCGTCGGGCGAGAGCATGATGCCGCCTACCTGTTTGATACGGGTCAGGTCGGTAGCCACAATTTTCTGTTTCTGGGCAAAGACAACCGCTGGAAACAACAGCAAGAATAAAAGTCTAAAGCGCATAGCGATGAAGAGAATTTGGTAAAGATGTCATCTTGTTTGAAAAGATGACCTATCTGGGAAACAAGTAAAGACCCCATTCCTCGTTTCGAGAGGTGGTCCTGGTTTTAAAATTGACGATGAATTTGCTCGAGAAACCGGGCTGTTCGTTGCCGCATTTCCGATACTGACCCTGTAAAATTGTTGTGCATCATGCTGAAAAGCAGCACTCGGCCTTTTCGGGTGACAAGATAGCCGCTAAGGTTATAAACCCCGCTCATAGAGCCCGATTTGGCGAAGATGAACGGTGTGTTGGATTTGTACAGACTCCGCAACGTACCCGATTGACCAGCTGCGGGCAGCAAGGCAAACAAACGAGGTTGAGGTACAGTGGCCTGGAGTTGCCGCAGCAACGCTATCAGGCTGTTGGGGCTAAACAGATTGTAGCGCGAGAGCCCCGATCCGTCGACCCAGCGAATATCAGTCCGCTTGCCAAACGCGACGGAGTCGGTCAGGTTCATAATCCGGCGAGCGTTGAGGAGGGTGTCGCCCCGCTGGGCGGAGGCCATCAGCAGAATTTGCTCGGCCAGGGTGTTATCGCTGATTTGCAGCATCCGCTTGTACAGCGAGTCGGTAGGCGTGCCGCTCAATAACGTAGCTGAGCGGGGTTGGGCTGTCCTGACTACGCCAACCGGCCGGTTTAGTTGCTCACTCAGGAGCCGGGCCGCTAACTCAGGCGACCATCGAAAGGGTACATCCTGGCGGGGTGTCTTGCCAACCGGAGGTCGCACAAATCGGTTACGGTCTTCATCGCGCCGGACCCCGCGCTGTTGCCACGTCGGTGGGGCCAGCACGGTGCTATCCGCAAACAAAGCAGGTTGAACCGTAAAGTCGGGCCGTCGGTCAGGAAAGCTGAACCGGGCAAAATTGCCGTACAGTGGCAGCGGGGCCAGCTCGCACGAATAATCATCGTTGTAGTCGTCCCAGGCCCAGCCTGCTCCAAACCGGGGGCCAGCGTAATTGGCCGCCGAAAAAAACAACCGTTCCGACCGACTTCTCAAAAACCGGATGGCTGCCGAGTCGGGCAGGTCGGGATGGAGGAGCAAAGGGTTACCAGTTCCCCAGAAAATAAGCGAATCGCCCCGAATCACGTACCGCAGGGCAGGAAGCGAATCGGGCAGGTGAAGCAGTCCGGCATAAAAACTCACCAGTTTGGTGTTCGAAGCTGGTACAAAGGGCTTGTCGGCATTGTGTGCTACGAGTGTTTTCTGCCCAGCGGGATCATAAAGAGCAAAGCCCGTAACGTGGTCGGTGAACTGACTATTCGTGCGGAGGTCTCGGGAAAGCCGTTTTGTAGGGGAGCAACCAATCAGACAAAGCAACAGAATAGCGGGTAGGTAACGCATGGGGCGTGAAGGTGTTGTCCGCTGAAGCGGAAACACAAAGATGGGAACGCGGATCGAAAAAATGGGAACGCGGATTAAACAGATTGGAGGGGTTTAAACGGATCTCACCAGAAGAAATCCGTCAAAATCCTTTTGATCCTGTTCAATCCGCGTTCCCATCTAAAGCCGCTTGCGGCTCTTATCGGGCAATCATAATCTTTTTGGTTTCGATAGTATCACCAACTTTGAGTTGCAACAGGTAGAGACCCGTGGGCAATTGCGTCAGGTCGATGGCTTCGTTGATGGATGTACCCCGAACCGGTAGTGAGATTGTCCGCAGGGTTTGGCCCATCGGGCTGGTTACGGTAAGGCCGGCTTCGGTGGCTGCCCTGGCGAGTTTGGCCTCTACCCGAATAGAGCCGTTGCTCGATGGGTTGGGGTACACCGTAAACTGCACCGACTTGGTGGGTTCGGTAGCCAGAATGGGCGGTGGGGGCGGTACCTGAATCTGAAGATTATCAATGGCCCAGCCCCAGCCATACGAAAGCTGATCGGCGTAGAGCCGGAACCGAATCAGCACCACGTCGTTCGGCCGGAACAGGCCCGTTTCGAGCATTCGGATTTCACGTTGTTTGAACAAAGTCGGTGTACCCGGCGCGCTGGAGTTAATATCGGGGCTTACGCCACTCAGGCTGTTGTTCCAGGTCCGGTTCCAGTCATTGTTGTCGCGGGCATCGTAGCCTTCGATCATGGGTTGCCAGGTGCGGCCACCGTCTTTCGAACCTTCTACAATCACATAGTCGAAAAAGCCCGGATCGCCGTAGCGGGTACCTGTCTCACCAGGTTCAATGAGGGCAATTTCGCTGAACCGGATGGTGGCACTGTCGGGGTTTGCTTTGAGCCGAATGGGGGCCAGCAGTACGGCCGAGGTATTGTTTTCAAAATCGTAGGTATTGCCGTTGCGGTAAGGGTGTTCCGATTGCAGCATCGGGCTTTGGAAACCCGACGGTTGCCCAACGGTAAAGCCATTGGTGACAAAGTCGGCGGCCGAGGCAACCGGATCGGCAAATGAAGTGCTGTAACTGGTTCGGGCGGTTGCTTGCGGGGCTACTACGGCAATATCGTAGAAACCCTGTGCCGGAAATACCACCCGGTTTCGGGCGCGGGCACTGTCGAGGGCCACCACCCGATACTGAATACGGCCACCGGCCGTGAGCGAACCCGCCGGGAACCGGAGCCGGGCCATGTACACGCTATCGATCAGGGCTGAACCATCGGTAAGCTCCCGAATTTGTTCGGTGTACCGCATGGGGGCTGGCGTCTGGTTTACGCCGTTAATCTGGTACTCAACATAGGCAGTATCGACACCCGTAAGCCGATCGTCGCGGATAATGGCGCTGACGTTCAGGGTATCGGTACTTGTAAACACGTAGTAATTGTTGGTACCGGCTACAGTAGTTGCCGTGGGCGAGGTAAACAGGCCATTAGTGCGCAGGCCCAGCTGGGCAATGGTTGGCGGTACATTGTCGGGGCCGAGGGTGGCTCCGTAAATAAACTGCTGACCGGTTGACGACAGTTTGCCGGGGCTGGTAAATGTGCGGCCCGATGCGTCCTGCACCTGGAAATAATAGCCAATCCGACCCGTAGCCAAACTGGCCGGAATCGTATAGCTGTACCGATTGGTTGAACCCGCTACCAGAGTGGGCGTTACGGCCGAATAGCTGGCTACGTTGGCCGCTGCGGCTCCGCGCCCGATGAAGAGCCGTACCGAGTTGGGAACCAGCGTGGTGTCGCTGAAGACGTCGAAGGTCAGTGTGCGGTCAATCACCTCTTCACTGTCGCGCAGGGGTGTTTCGTGAATAATGGAGGTAGTTTTCCACTCCATATCTTCAAACATGGCTAGGGTAAGCGGGCCGGGGTTAAAATTGGCCACACCGTTGCTGGCTTCGGGCGTCATGAGCTCGTTGATGCTTCCGTCGGGGTAGGTGCGCTCGTCGAGGTGCGAGGTACTTGACCCCGGCTGAAACGACGAGGGCGCGTACAGGCGGGCTTTCTGACCGGTTTTCTGTTGCAGAATCGGGCCGTTGAAAAATAGGTTATCGCCCACAAACTGGTTGTACAGGGCGGTCGAATTGTCGGGGAAGATTGTTTCGTTGATTAGCTTTTGGCCCTGTCCATTTTCGACAAATGCATCAAACACGAACGTGAAAATGCTGGCAGTGTTGTTGTTACCAACACTCCGGCCGCTCACAAACCCAAGTCCGTGACCAATCTCGTGCAGCACCACCGTGACAAAGTCGAGCTGCGTGGGACCGGGCTTGCCGTCGGTGCCCAGATACCAGCTCACCTGGCTGTTAAAACTGGCCTGAATATCAGGAGCCGTGCCGTTCAGTTCGCGCCGGGCAATTTTTTCGGCCAGAGCAATCGGGTAAAATGCGTCCGTTTTCTGGGTTGGGCCGTACAGCCGGTAATAGTCGCTCGGGCTGGCCTGCCCCAGCGTTACGCGGTTGCGGCTGGGCGACCCGAGGTTAGTCCAGTTAGCGGTCATCCGAATCGGAATGGGCGATTTGATCACCGACTGCCAGATATCAACAGCCAGCTGGAAGGCTGCGCGGGCGTTGTCGGGAAAACCGTTGTAGGTGACAATAAACGTCGACGACTGGGGGGCGGCTGTGCGGGCGTTGCGCGCTTTCAGAAAAGCCTCGGGGGCGGGTAGTGAATAGAAATTGGTGTTATCTAATCGGGCGAAACAGGTGGTGCTGACTGGTTTGTCCAGGCGCGTCTGCATCGCGAATTGCTGATAAGCCGAACGGGAGGCTGTTTTTTGGCCCCAGGCCGAACTCATCACAAGCCACAGACCCAGGAAGGTCAGCAGCCGGGCGGCAAACAGAAATCGCATGTGAAGATAACGTAAAGAGTGAAAGCAAATACAGACAGAGTGATTTGGTAAGGTAACGACAAAACCGGGTTTGTGGTATGCAGCGGGCCACCCGGCAGGGTCAGGAGCCCTTTAATACCAAAGATACCGAATTGAGGCAGTATCGCAAGCCGGTGGGGGGCGGGCCATCATCGAATACGTGACCAAGATGGGCATCGCATACATTGCACAGCACCTCAACCCGATACATGCCGTAGCTGTAGTCCTTTTCGAACCGGATACGATCGGCTTCGAGTGGTTCGGTAAAGCTGGGCCAGCCCGTGCCAGAGTCAAACTTGTGCGTCGATTCGAACAGCTCGGTGCCGCAACACACGCAGGCGTAGGTGCCGGGGTCTTTGCTTTCGCAATACGCGCCCGTAAACGGTCGTTCGGTACCTTTCTGGCGGGCTACCCGGTACTGTTCGGGCGTCAGCTGGGCGCGCCACTCTGCGTCGGACTTGATTACTTTCTCAATCATGTGTAGGACTCGTTAAGCACGCTCTCTGCCTGTACGTGGGCCAGCCGGTGAGCGTTGCGGTTGTTGATAGAAAAACAATTCATGGGCTCAATTGTCTGCTTCTGGCGTAAATTTGTACCGTAAGAGGCTGCTACTGCATGACGCCACACGACATTTTACGGCAATATTGGGGTTACTCAGCCTTCCGGCCGTTGCAGGAAGACATCGTCAATACGGTGCTGGCCGGGCACGACACGCTGGTGCTTATGCCTACCGGCGGGGGCAAATCGCTTTGCTATCAGGTGCCCACGCTGGTTATGGAGGGCGTTTGTATCGTGGTGACGCCCCTCATTGCCCTCATGAAAGATCAGGTGGAGCAACTCAAACGCCGGAATATACCAGCCGCGGCTATTTTCTCGGGTATGCACTGGCGCGAGATCGACGCTACGCTCGACAACTGTATTTACGGTAATACCAAGTTTTTGTATGTATCGCCGGAGCGGCTGCAAACCGAGATCGTGATTGAGCGCGCCCGGAAAATGAATATTTGCCTCATCGCCGTCGACGAAGCGCACTGCATTTCGGCCTGGGGGTATGATTTTCGGCCGCCCTACCTCAAAATTGCCGATTTCCGCACGCTGCTGCCCAAGCCGGTGCCGCTCATTGCCCTCACAGCCTCGGCCACGCCCGAAGTACAGGCCGATATTCAGGCCCGGCTGGCGATGCAAAACCCCCACGTGTTTCGGCAGACGTTTGCGCGGCCCAACCTCTCCTACTCGGCCCTGCCCGAAGCCGAAAAGGAATCGCGGTTGCTTCGGATCCTGGGCAATGTGCCCGGCAGCGCGGTGGTCTATGTGCGCAGCCGCCGACAAACGCAGCAGGTGGCCGAATTTCTGTATCGCAACGGAGTATCGGCCGATTTTTACCATGCCGGTCTTACTACCCAGCAACGCGACGCCAAGCAGAGTGCCTGGATCAATAACCAGATTCGGGTGATTGTGGCCACCAATGCCTTCGGGATGGGGATCGACAAGCCCGATGTGCGGGTGGTGGTGCACCTCGATGTGCCCGACACGCCCGAAGCGTACTATCAGGAAGCCGGCCGGGCGGGTCGGGATGGCAAAAAAGCGTATGCGGTGTTGCTATACACGCCCGCCGACCTGAGCACCGTAGAGGCCCGCACCGAGCAGCAGTACCCATCGGTTGAGCTGATCCGGCGCACGTATCAGGCTTTGGCCAACTACACCGCTGTACCCACCGGGGCCGGTCAGTTTGCCAGTTACGACTTCGATATGCACACCTTCGTGACTAATTTTCAGTTGCCCCCGCAGGACACCCACTTTGCCTTGAAGCAACTGGAGCACGAAGGGTTTATTGGCCTGACCGAAAGTTATTTTCGGCCTTCGCGGCTGATGATGAGCGTAAACAACCGGGAGTTGTATGAATTTCAGCTACGAAATCCGCGTTACGAGCCGTTCATTAAGCTCGTGTTGCGGATGTATGGCGGTGAGCTGTTTACCGATTTTATGACGATTTCGGAGACGGCCCTTGCCCGCGCCTTCCTGATCGATCAGAAAGAGATTGAGGCCATGCTCCAACAGCTCCATGAACGCAACGTGCTCATCTACGAAAAGCAGAAAGACAAGCCCCAACTGACGTTTTTGACCCCCCGGTTCGATACAAGCCGGCTGCCGATTGATACCCACCTCCTCGATGAACGCAAGCAGCGGGCCATGACCAAGGTCAGGGCTATGTTGCGCTATGTGCAAAATGACACGCAGTGCCGCACCCGCCTGCTGCAAGCGTATTTTGGCGAAGAGCCGGGTGAAGCCTGCGGTATTTGCGACAATTGTGTGAAGAAAAAGCCCCGCCCCGAACCTACGCAGGCCGTGCGGGAGCAGGTGTGGCAGTACGTTCATCAGGCCGACGGTGCCGGGGTGTCGCCCCGCCAGTTAGCCGACTATTTTGCCCAGACCAATGCCGACGTGCTGGCACAGGCAGTGCAGCAGATGCTGGCCGAGGAGGTATTGCAGTACAACGCTGGCGGCAACCTGACGCTCAGACCTGAGTAAACCTAAGGCCAACGGGTTAGTTGCCAAACAGGCCTGTGACCATTGGTGAGGTCGTTCGTTCTATAATAGGCTCGATCTGACTAATTTGCGCCCCCAACCGTTTCTGCTGACTTGTTTTGAAAAAATACCTTCTCCTTTTCCTCTTCCCGTTGGTAAGCCCGGCGGCTATGGCTCAGTACCGTCCCTGGAAATACTGGGAAGATACACCCGGTGCGTGGTCAGTTGCGATTCAGGCAGGGGCGGCCCGGTATGCGGGCGATATGAGCGAGGAAAAAGACGTACTACGCCGGCCCCGGCTTGGTGCTGAGGCTTCGGCTTCAGTGCTGTATCGATTTGCCGATCGGCTGTCGGCGCGGGCCGATGGGCGTCTTTATTTTTTGCAGGGACGCCAGGAGGGCACGCGGGTCTGGTACAACAACCTGTCGTTTGTGTGCCTGAACCCCGAAATCTCGGCCGGTATCCAAACTGATCTTTTTCCGCCCGATCAGCGCGAACGGACTTTCAACCCCTACCTGTACGCCGGTTTGGGGCTTACCTACCTGAACACCATGACGGGCTATCTGGGTAAACTCGTCAGCTTGCCGCCCCTGCGTACCGAGGGGGTATCTTACAGCCGTGTGCCGCCCGTGTTGAAACTGCAGATTGGGCATCCGGCTTACATCTGGTTTCGGTACCGGCTGTCGCTGGAGTTTGGCTATACAGTTGTTTTCAGCGACTACCTCGACGATGTCAGTACGGTGTATCCCGACTTTAGCACACTTTCGCCCATGGGCCAAGCCCTCTCCGACCGGCGGGTTTCTATTGGGTTGCCACCCAATGAGCCGGGTAATCAGCGGGGAAATCGGGTACGGCGCGACGGCTACTTTTCGCTCTCGCTGCGGCTAACCCGGCTGATGAAAACCGAAGCCGACAGCCGGTACAAACGGGTAATTGGCTGGTAGTACTGAGCCCTAACTCAGTAAGATGGCAGAGAAGAAGGCAGTTTTGTGTATTTTTGAGCCTTAACACCGTGTTATGCCGTCTCCGTCAATCAATCCAGCCGTTTTCTCAGAGGCCCTTCTCAACCAACTTCAGAATACTCAGTACGGCGATCAGCCCGCCGAACTTTACGACCCCATCCGTTACATCATGAACCTGGGCGGCAAACGTCTGCGGCCCCTCATGACCCTACTGGGCGCTTATCTGTTTACCGACGATTGGCAGAAAGCCGTAAAGCCCGCCCTGGCCGTGGAGGTGTTTCACAACTTCACGCTCATGCACGATGACATTATGGATCAGGCTCCGCTGCGCCGGGGACAGCCTACGGTTCACGAAAAGTGGAATCATAACATCGCCATCCTGTCGGGCGATGTCATGCTGGTGAATGCCTACGAGCTGTTGCTCGATGTAGAAACTCCAATTCTGAAGCGCGTTATGAGCCGGTTCAACCGGACGGCCGCCGAGGTGTGCGAAGGGCAGCAGCTCGATATGAACTTCGAGACCCGTACCGATGTGACCGAGGCCGAGTATATCGAGATGATTAAGCTGAAAACGTCGGTATTGCTCGGCTTTGCCCTCGAACTGGGCGGCCTGATTGCCCGCGCCGACGATGCCAGTGTGGAGCACCTGCGTGAGGGAGGTATCAATATCGGCATTGGGTTTCAGTTGAAAGACGATCTGCTCGATGTGTATGGCGACCCGGCCAAATTTGGTAAGCAGGTGGGGGGCGACATTATCGCCAACAAGAAAACATTTATGTTGATCGAAGCCCTCGAAAAAGCAGAGGGGTCTCTCAAAGCCGAACTGCACAGCTGGCTGAACCGGACCGAATTCGATAAGGCCGAGAAAGTAAAAGCCGTTACGGAAATTTACGATCAGCTGGGTATTCGGCAGATTGCCGAGGCTCGCATCAGCAGCTATTTTGCGCAGGGTTTTGCCAACTTTGAGCAGGTTTCGGCCGAGCCTGCCCGCAAGGAGTTGTTGCTTCAGTTCGCCCATCAACTGGTTGAGCGCGAAAGTTAAGAGGTAGTTATCGGTTTCTCTGGTAAGTTTATTTGTCTGTTCTATACGCTTCTGCCCTGTAGCGAACGAGTGAACAACTATAGACAGACAAACAAGCAAACAGTCTACACAAACGAACAAAAGCCCTGTGAGCATCACCCTACTAATTATCGTTGTTACGATTGCCATCAGTGTGTGGGCCTGGAACAACCCCGACCTGATGAACCGCTGGATCATGAACCCCTATCAGGTGGCCCGGCGCGGTCAGTACTACCGGTTGCTCACCTCCGGTTTTCTGCACGCCGACTGGGGGCACCTGATTTTCAACATGCTCAGTTTCTATTTTTTCGGGAGCTACATTGAGCAGTTGTTTGCGTTTATGTTCGGCGCATCGTCGGCTATCTGGCTCATTGGGTTTTATCTGGTTGCCATTATCGTGTCTGATCTGCCCACGTTCTTCAAGCACCGTCACAATCCGGGGTATAACTCGTTGGGTGCTTCGGGCGGGGTGTCGGCCATTATTTTCGCGTCGATTCTGTTCCGGCCCCTTACCCCGCTGTATCTGATGTTTATTCCGATTCCGGTGCCGGGCTTTATTTTCGGAATTTTCTATCTGGCCTACTCCTTCTACGAGTCGCGCCGGGGGTATGGCAATGTGAATCACGACGCCCACATTTACGGCGCCCTGTTCGGGATTGTGTTTATGATTGCCGTATTTCCGGGCGTATTGCCTTCGTTTTTTGAGCAGATTTCCAGTTGGCGGCTTTTCTAAACACGTATGTGGTCCGTTTTTCGTCAGCCCTACACCGTACTTGAGCCTCCGGCGGTTCAGATTCGCATTGCCGGGCTGATCGGGCTATTTGTCGGGTTGTTTCTGGTGGTGTTTCAGCCCTTCGGGCTGGCCGAGTGGCAAACTGACTACAAATGGCTGAAGATTTGCGGATTTGGCTTCGTTTCCTTTGTGATTACAGCCATTCATTTTACCCTTTGGCCGACGCTGTTTCCCCGGTTTTTTGCCGAACAACACTGGACCGTCGGGCGGGCCATCGGCTTTGTGTTGCTGAATTTGTTACAGGTAACGTTCGGAAACTTTTTCTATCTGAACCTCTTCGCGAAATTACCTTTTACGTTGGATAACCTGATTTGGGGTGTTTTGGCGACGCTCGGAGTAGGTGTATTTCCGGTTGCGGGTGTTATTGTGGGTGGGTATATTCGTCGGCTACGGACGTACCGAGATTTGGCCGCTCAGTTGCATCCCGTTGGTTTGCCGCCTGATCGGGAAAGCCCCACCGCCGAACAAGCTCCGGCCCAAATGCCCGCGCCTGTGACCCTCATCGCCGAAAATGACAAGGATTCGCTGACCCTCTCGCCCACCGAGTTGCTTCTGATCGAGTCGAGTGATAATTACTGCACAGTTTATTTTCTGAAAGACCGGCGTATGCAAAAGGTTTTGCTCCGAAGTAGCCTGAGCCGGTTGGAGTCGCAACTGATGGAACAGCCCCGGCTGGTGCGTTGCCATCGTTCGTATGTGGTTAATCTGGACCGCGTCGAACGGGTAACGGGGAATGCACAAGGGTACAAACTTCACCTTCTCCAGGGCGAATTGGAAGTACCCGTAGCCCGGCGCTATAACGAGACGCTGGTAGCCGGACTGAAAGGGTAACGCCCGACGGACATTTCTATAAGCTCCCCAGTTTCCAAACGTCCCTGGGGCCTTTGTCAAACGTCCCCAAATTTGCCAAATAGCCCAAAAACTGCCATTGGGCCCTATTTTTCGGCTCGGTTGGAAAGCTCCCTGCACCTTTGCGACAACTAATCGCCAACCAAAGTTGTCATGAAAACGCTTGTTTCTAGTCTGCTCATCACCCACGTCGCTGCCGGAAGTCTCGCCCTGTTGCTGGGGCTTGTGGCTATGCTTGCCCAAAAGGGTAGCCGCCTGCACAACCGGACCGGCCTTGTTTATGTCTGGTGTATGACGTACGTGGCCCTGTCGGCCGTTTTGCTATTTGTTGTGCAGCCGTTCACCCTATTTCGGCTGTTCTTAACCGGCGTTGCCGTCTTTAGTTTTTACCTGAGTACAACCGGTTACCGGGCCATTGTACTGAAACGGGCGGGGCTGAGCCTTACTACGCCCCCCTCCTTCGACCGCTGGCTCACCTACATCACTTTGTTGGTTAGCGTAGGTATGATGGGCTACGGGTTGCAGCTGATTACTGCCGGTACGAGTTCGTTTTTAGCTACTCTGTTTACCTTTTTTGGCGGGGCAACCTTTGTTTTTTCCGGGCAGGATTTCTGGCGTTTCGGGAAACCTACAGCGCGCATGTTTCCATTTTTTCACCACATCGCGCGCATGGCCGGGTCATACATTGCAGCTTTCACCGCGTTTCTGGTGAACAACAATATGCGGTTCCTGCCCACCGACGCTCCGGAGTGGATACCGTTGGCAAGCTGGATTGCTCCCTCCCTTATTGGTGGCATGATGATCGGCCGGACAATAGCCCATTACAAAAAGAAGTTTGCAACCAGAGGGACCAGCGTGGCCGTGTAGGTAGCCCAATAGCTTGATGTATAGGCCATAACCTGAAAACAGAAAACCCGAACAGCGCGCTGTTCGGGTTTCGGCTATATCAAAAATTCGTTAGCGAAGCAAGCTTAAGCGACAACGGCTTCGGCCAGTACCAGCACGCGGTTGCGGAGTACTTCAACTACGCCACCGTCTACAATAAATGTTTGCTGGCCCGATGCTGTCTGAATCGTTACAGGACCCTTTGCCAGCGTGCTAACTAAGGGAGCGTGGTCGTTCAGTACCTGAAACTGCCCCTCAATACCCGGAAACGTTACGGCCGAAGCCTCGCCGGAGAAAACCTTACGGTCGGGGGTAATGATGTCGAGAGTCATATCTGAAAAGTTTACAGTTTACAGTTTACCGTTTGTCGTTGCGCGGAGCGGTCTGAATCGCGTAAGTCCCGGCGGGAAACCGCAACTGTAAACCGTAAACTGTAAACTGACAACTATTTTATTAAGCTGCTTCTTTCAACAGACGCTCGCCTTTGGCAACCGCATCTTCAATGGTACCCACGAGGTTGAAAGCAGCCTCGGGCAGGTGGTCGTACTGACCATCGATGATGGCGTTGAACCCTTTGATCGTATCTTCGATAGGTACGAGTACGCCTTTCAGACCGGTAAATTGCTCGGCCACAAAGAAGGGCTGCGACAGGAAGCGCTGCACCCGGCGGGCACGGCTTACTACCAGCTTATCTTCTTCTGAAAGTTCTTCCAGACCCAGAATGGCGATGATATCCTGCAATTCTTTGTAACGTTGCAGAATCTGCTTCACGCGCTGAGCTGTGTTGTAGTGCTCGTCGCCGAGGATTTCGGCGGTCAGAATCCGCGACGTAGAGTCGAGAGGGTCCACGGCCGGGTAGATACCCAGCTCGGAGATTTTCCGGCTCAATACAGTCGTAGCGTCCAAGTGAGCAAACGTAGTTGCCGGCGCGGGGTCAGTCAAGTCATCGGCAGGTACGTAAACGGCCTGTACCGACGTAATTGAACCACGCTTAGTCGACGTAATACGCTCCTGCATGGCGCCCATTTCGGTGGCCAGCGTGGGCTGGTAACCTACGGCTGAAGGCATCCGGCCCAACAGAGCGGATACTTCCGAACCGGCCTGGGTAAAGCGGAAGATGTTATCGATAAAGAACAAGATGTCGCGACCCTGACCGGTACCGTCGCCATCGCGGAAGTGCTCAGCAATGGTCAGACCCGACAAGGCTACACGGGCGCGGGCTCCGGGAGGCTCGTTCATCTGACCGAAGATAAAGGTAGCCTGGCTTTCCTTCATTTCTTCCAGATCCACTTTGCTCAGATCCCAGCCGCCATTTTCCATGGAGTGCTTGAAATTCTCGCCGTATTTGATGATACCGGCTTCGATCATTTCGCGCAGAAGGTCATTCCCTTCGCGGGTACGCTCACCTACACCAGCAAACACCGACAGACCTGAGTACGCCTTGGCAATGTTGTTGATCAATTCCTGAATCAATACGGTTTTGCCTACACCGGCACCACCGAACAGACCAATTTTACCACCCTTTGCGTAAGGCTCCAGCAGGTCAATTACCTTGATACCTGTAAAGAGAACTTCCGTCGACGTTGCCAGATCCTCAAACTTTGGAGCTGCGCGGTGAATCGAAAGACCACCCGTGCTAACTGGCTGCGGGATACCGTCGATGGCCTGACCTACTACGTTGAACAACCGGCCTTTGATACCATCGCCTGTAGGCATGGTGATCTGACCGCCGAGGTCAACAACAGCCATGCCACGCTGAAGACCTTCGGTTGAGTCCATGGCGATGGTACGCACACGGTCTTCGCCGAGGTGTTGCTGGCATTCAAGAATAACCTTCTGGCCGTTGGCTTTCGTTACTTCGAGGGCATCAAGGATAGCCGGGAGCCGAGAACCTTCGCCCTCAAAGCTCACGTCCACGACCGGACCAATCACCTGAGTGACCTTGCCCGTATTAACTGCCGTTTCCGTAATCATTTGGATATGATGTATGTCTAAAAGAGTGAACCCGGTATTTGGGACTGCAAAATTAGGAGAAAAACCGCGTAAAGTAAAGATGCAACCCTAACTTATTCTTAGATGAAAGTAGAGGATGGGGGTTGAGAATTAGGATTTTGGCGATTTATACGAACAAATCAGGCCTTGAGCGATTTTGTACAAAAGAAAGTTTGCACAAAAGCGATGGGTGCTGAACGAAGCATGATGAACGGGCTCGTGCCTGTTTTTATCGCTTCACGCTCATCACGCATCGCTCACGACTCAACGTTATGCTCCAACAACGCTCAAGCGGCCTGCTGCTGCACATTACCTCATTGCCCTCTCCGCACGGTTTGGGCGATCTGGGCACCGAGGCTTATCGCTTCGTCGATTTTTTGTCGGCTGCCGGACAAACATACTGGCAAATTCTGCCCACTACCCCCGTCGACCCCGGTGCGGGCTTTTCGCCATACAGCAGCCCTTCTGCGTTTGCGGGTAATGTGCTGGTGATTAGTCTCGATAAGCTGGTTGAAGACGGTTTGCTGACCGCCAAAGAGGTACAGTCGGCGGAGCTGCCCCTCAGCAACCGGGCCAATCTCTGGCTGGTGTCGGAGCGTAAAATGCCGTTGCTCCGGCGGGCCGCCGATGTATTTCGGCGAACGGCCAATAATACGCAGCTGGTCGATTACGAGCTTTTTTGCCAGCAGGAAGCCCATTGGCTCAATGACTATGCGTTGTTTACGGCTCTGCAACACGATACCGGCGAGTACTGGTGGGTGCGCTGGACACCCGAACTGGTCCGGCGCGAACCCGAGGCCCTCGCCCACGAACTCGACCGGCTCCGCGACCCGATTGAAGAGATCAAGGTACTTCAGTTTCTGTTTTTCCGGCAATGGAATGCGCTCAGAGACTATTGCTTTGCGCACCGGATTCATATCATTGGCGATATTCCGATCTACGTACAGCACAACAGCCCCGATGTCTGGGCGTTTCAGGACCTGTTTAAACTTGATGATGAGGGGATGCCGACGTTCGTAGCCGGGGCTCCACCCGATATGTTTAGTGAAGAAGGTCAACGCTGGGGCAACCCGGTGTACGATTGGCCGAAACACGAAGAAAGCGGGTTTCAATGGTGGATTCGGCGGTTACGGCATCAGATGAAACTGTACAGCCTTACCCGGCTCGACCATTTCCTGGGCTTTGCGGTGTACTGGGAAATTCCGGCTTCGGAGCCCTCGGCTCGTATTGGTGAGTGGATAAAGGCCCCTATCGACGCCTTTATGGATACCATGTACCGGCAGTTTGGGCATCTGCCCGTTATTGCCGAAGACCTCGGCGAGCGCGCACCCGATGTGCAGCCGCACCTGCGCCATTTCCAGATTCCGGGTATGCGGGTGTTGCAGTTTGGGTTTGGGGCCGACGTAGCCACGTCGACGCACGCTCCGCACAACCACGTAATCAACACGGTGGCTTACACGGGCACGCACGATAACCCCACTACGTCGGGCTGGTGGGCAAATGCTACCCCTGAGGTACGAGCCAATGTAAAAGCGTATCTGGGTATCAGGCCAACGGCCGAAACGGTCACGGTACATCTGAACCGTCTGGCGATGTTGTCGGTAGCGCGTCTGGTTATTTTGCCCTTGCAGGATGCGCTGAACCTGGACGAGTCGCACCGCATGAATACGCCGGGCGTCGCTTCGCCGGGCGTCGCTTCATCCGGCGAAGCGACGCCTGACTCGGGTAGTGGAAACTGGTCGTGGCGATACACGCCGGATCAACTAACCGACCACGTGGCTGAGCAACTCTTAAGGTTGACCCAAATGGCCGGGCGGATATAAAAAGCCGGTTAATGCCAGAGTCTTGTCTGAAAAGTTTACAGTCTACGGTCTACAGTTTGCAGTTGCGCGGAGCGGTCTGAATCGTATGAGTCCCGGCGGAAAATCGCAACTGTAAACCGTAAACTGATAACAATAAACACGGGCGTCAACCAAGTTTAGACAAAGATGCCGCTGCTGCTAACGGGTTATTTGGGCGCAATTTTCATCTGCTCAACGGCCAGCAACTGTTTCATGGTTTTTTCCATGCCTTCGGTTGAGCCATCGAGGAAAATGACATTACCTTTGCCGTTTTCAGCGAAGTGTTTGATGGCTTCGGTCCAGATCGAGAATAAGATGAGCGACGCATCGAGTTCGGCGGCTGTCATCACCTTAGCCGACTCGGCCATCCCCTTGGCTACCTCCTCGCGGAACAAAGCGACCCCCTGCCCCCGTAGTTGAGCGGCTGTTTTCTCGGCCTCGGCCGAAATCTTGATGGCGTTACCCTCGGCTTCGGCGGCTTTGGTCTTCGTAATGAGCAGGGCCTGCCCTTCGTTTTCGGCGGCTGCTTTGAGGTTCGACGACGCAACCACCTGCGCCATGGAACGCATGATGACCTCGTCGAAGGCAATGTCGTTCAGTTGGAGATCGATAAGGTGATAGCCCCAGCTTTCGAGGAGGGTGTCGATCTGTGACTTTACGTGCTCGATAATTTCCGACCGCAGCGCCAGAATTTCAGACTGCCGTTTGGTGGCTACAAAACTACGGATCGATCCCTCGATGGTGCGGGTGAGAGCCTGCATAAACGAGGCCTCGTCGATAAACTTAAAGGCTACGTTTTTGATCGTTTCCTCTTCCTGGTTGAGCACCGAATACACCAGCATGGCCTTGAAATTGACATTGGCCTGATCGGCTGTGATGGCCTGAAACGTCAGTTCGGCCGACCGGTTCTGGATCGAGATGCGCCGGTAGATGACTTCAATGAACGGGATTTTGAAATTCAGGCCGGGCGCCATTACGCGGGCGTATTTGCCAAAAATGGTGATGACCGCCACGGTGCCCTGCCGTACAATAGCTATTGAGAAAAAGGCCAGCACCAGAAGCAGGAGCAAAAGGATAATGAAAAAAGTCATAGCAGAGTTGGTTAAGCGTTACAGCAGACAAGGTACATATTTGGCCGACAACCTGGTATGCGTTGTTGGACAAACGGTTTGGGGCTGTTGTGCCTGGTTTGTAGGGCTGACGTACATAACAGAACAGCGGAGTTTGGTAGGAGTAGAAGTACTCCAACTTAAAAACCCCTATCTTCGTCTATGGCAAAATCGCCCAACTGGACTCGTGAAGAGCTCATTTTAGCCTTCAACCTGTATTTGAAGCTGCCGTTTGGGCAGATGCATAAAGGCAACGCCGAGGTAAAAAAGCTGGCGTCAATTTTAGGCCGACGTACACCGGACTCGGTTGCCATGCGGTTGACCAACTTTGCCAGCGTTGACCCGTACCATCAGCAACGGGGCGTAAAAGGCATGAGTGGAGGCTATAATCAGGTGCAGCCTATCTGGAACGAATTTATCAATAATCAGGAAGAATTGGTTTTTGAGAGTGAGCGAATACTGGCTGATTATCAGGGAAAGACCATCGAAGAAGCACACCCTGACATTGAATTCGACCTAAAAAACCTGAAAGGCGAGGTAAAAGAGCGACTGGTAAAAACGCGTGTGAATCAGAGTGTTTTCCGGCAAATGATTCTGAAAACGTACCAAAGCCAATGTGCCATCTCAGGCATCGATTTGCCCGAACTGCTGGTAGCAGGCCATATTATTCCCTGGGCCGAAAATGAACGGGAACGGTTGAATCCTGAAAACGGCATTTGCCTATCTAACTTGTATGACCGGGCGTACGAAAAGGGCTTGATTTGCATTGATACCGATTACAAGCTGCTTATTTCAAGACAGTTAAAAGAGCATACGTCCAAAAGCTATTATGAAACCATCTTTGGCCGATATGCCGGAAAACAGATCACACTACCTCGCCAATACCGACCGCATAAGGACTTTTTACAAGTTCGATTAGATCGGTTTGTCGGTTGATGGATAAATAGATAAACGCACTAACCCGCTCGCTGTTACGTTTCCTTGGCATGTCGTCGTTGTTCTTCTGGAAAGAGTGGAGCCGTACCTACCGGCTTCCGTACCTCAATAGCTTATTTTTTCTCTCTCTTAGCCTTATTTTGTTCGGCGTGGCCTGGTATCGGGGTGTGGCCAACGTGGTACAGTGGGATGTCCTGAGCGAACTGATCGACCTCCCCACCACCATCCGTACCCTGACCGATGGCTTGTTTGACTATAATGTACCGGGAAAAGCCTATGCCGTGTCGGAGCAGTTTGTGGCCTCGGTGATGCAGGTCCACCCCTGGATGGCGACTACCCTGCTGGGGGCCTTGCTGATCGGTTTTGCGGGCGTACTCAGTGCTGCTACCCGCCTGAGCCGTGTTCCGTTTCTGGCCATTATGACGGCCTTCATTCTGGTACTGGCCGTGTGCCGATTCGAGACGCTCGAAATCCCGGGGCTGGATGGGCAATATGTATTTGGTATTCTGGCGTTTGTGTTGGGCTCGGTAGCCTACTACTTCCACGCGTTCCGGACCGATATTCCGATGCCCGCTCGGTTTGGGGTGTTTGGCCTGTTGCTGATCGGCCTGTTTTTCGGATTGGGTGCTCTTTCGCCCGTACCCCACCCGGCCCTCACGGCGGTGAGTTATGGTATGCCCGCGTTCATGCTTGTGAGCGTAGGGTTTATTCTGTTTATCGCCTTCGAAATAATTGCGGGACTGGTCTGGGTAACGTCGGCCAATCTGGCGCCTGCCGTTGGTAACCCTGAGACCCGGCGGACATTTGGCTTGCGCAATTTTGTCCTGCTCACGAGCCTTTATTTAGTCAACCTGTTGTTGGTGTGGCTCCAAAATACCAAAACCCTGGAGCTGGGCTGGCTCACGGTGAGTCCGTTTCTGATTTACGTGACCTCGCTGCTGCTGGGGGTCTGGGGCTACCGGCGGCAGGTCGAACAACAGGAAGATGTGCCGTTTGCCGAGTCGGGCGCGTTTTTGTACGCGGGGCTGGGGCTTATCGCTACGTCGACCATTGCGTATGCCTTCGCCACCGCCAACGACCCGGTCGTTGAGATGTTCGAAGACGCCATCGTGTACAGTCATTTGGCTATGGGAACGGCGTTTGTGCTGTATGTGCTGTACAATTTCCGACAGCTGTTTGCCAAAGGACTGGCCGTGCACCGGGTGTTGTACAAACCCAAACAAGCGGGCCTGACCGTGTTTCGGCTGGGTGGACTGGTGGTGTTTGGAGCGTTGCTGGGCGGGGCGAATCTGTTTCCGGTTCGGCAGGCGATCACGGGATACTACAACGGGCTGGGCGACTTATACGCGGCTTCGGGGCAGTTGACCTCGGCACAGGCGTTTTACCAGCTGGGGGTTGAGCAAGAGTTTCAGAACCACAAATCGAACTACGCTCTGGCTTCGCTGGCCCTGCGTAACAACGAACCTGGCAAAGCCGCGTTTTTCTTCAATCAGGCGTTGCTCAAACAGCCCAGTCCGCAGGCGTTTGCCGCTCTAAGCAGCACCTATCAGCAAACAAACCTGTTTTTTGAAGCTATCAAAGCCTTACAACGCGGGCTGGGTCAGTTTCCGAAAAGTGGGGAGTTGCAGAATAACCTGGGCTACCTCTACAGCCGCACCAGCATTGCCGACTCAGCGTATTACTACTTTCAGACGGCGGTAGCCAACACCAGTCGCAACGAAGTGCCCGAGGCCAATCTGCTGGGCCTCTACGCCCGCAACCCGCAGGTGCTGGCAACCGACTCAACGCTGGCTCGGCAAACCGACCGGTATACATACGAATCGTACGAAGCCAATGCACTGGCCATCAAGCTGGTGGCCCGTCGCGACACGGCCGGGCTAGCCCCGCCAACCTGGTTGGCCGACGAGCCGCCCGTAGCCGACAGCCTGTTGCTGACCGAAGGCCCCGCCGGGCTTAGCGTAGGCCGATTTGCCAGTTTGTACAACTACGCGCTCGCGTCGGCCCGGCCCGACTCCCTCCTGCTCCAAACCCTGCAACAACGTGGTCGTCAGGTATCCAACCAGGACTTTGCCGACGATCTGCTGCTGGCGCAGGCCATGGTAGCTTACCGAAGCGGGCGGCCCGCCGATACGTTTACGCTGTTGAGTCAGCTGGCCGATGGGAGCCCCCGCACGGCCGAAGGTTACCGCACAGCGCTGGGGCTGTTGCTGATGGACAGCGGCCTGTACCCTAAAGCAAACCAGATGCTGGAGTTGAATACCGACACCCTTTCGATGTACTACCGGGCGCTGACGCTCACCAAAATGGGTGATCTCGTAGCGGCCCAATCGCTTTGGGAAACGGCCGGCCGCAACGATGCCGGGGTTGCCGGGCTAAAGCAGATTCTGTATCAGGAGCGGCCACCGGTGTCGGACCTCGAAAAAGCGTTTTACGTCAGCTACCGCACCGACGACCCCAACCGGGGCCGCTATTGGGAAACCATTCGGAATACCGACCTCAAAACGGTATCGGGAGCAACATTGATTGAAGAATATCTGGCTACGCGTCAGCCATTTTACGCCCAGATGATTCTGAGCCAGATGGGAAAACCGGAGCAACTGAGTCCGTTTGCGCTCTCGCTCGAAAACCTGAGTGCTTTGCGCATCACGGTGTTTCGCAACAAGCTACCCGCTGCCGACTCGATGAGTCGCGGATTTTTTGCCCTACCCCATCAGGCCGAGCGGCAGTTTTTGCTGGGTACCGTGCTGGCGCGTAACCAGAAAACGACGGAAGCTGATCGGGCCTTTGCCGAGGCTCTTAGGCTGGCCCCGCTCGATGCCCAAATCGCGACGGGGGCGGCCCGGTTCTGGCAGCAACAAAAGCAAACCGGCCGGGCGTACCGGGCGGTGGTGGGCGTATTGGATTACAACGCCCGCGAGCCCGAACTCTGGAAAACGTACATCAGTTTGTGCCTCGATCAGCGCCTGACCGACTATGCCGAAGATGCCCTGCCGCAGTTGCAAGGCGCTACCTCTCCTGCCGATTATCAGGCTTTTCTGGCAGACTATCAGCAAAAACTGACGTCAATCGAAAAGCAGCGTCAGGCGTTTTAAGAAAAATGTAGTTTTGGTGACGCAAACCGTACCGACCGCAAGCTACCGTTTGCCGTTTGGCTACCCGACAATCTGTAAACACAAACCGGCATCTTAATCCCCCGACTGCATTCCGAATGAATATCATCGAAACCCGCAATATTGCCAAGCGTTACGTGATGGGCTCAGAGGTCATCGAAGCCCTCAAATCGGTCACGATTGATGTGAAAAAAGGTGAGTACGTAGCCTTCATGGGACCGTCGGGCTCCGGCAAATCCACCCTGATGAATATTGTGGGTTGCTTAGATACCCCAACCTCAGGCTCGTATGTGCTCAACGGGAAAGATGTGAGCAATATGAGCGAGAACGAGTTGGCCGAGGTGCGGAATCAGGAAATCGGGTTTGTGTTCCAGACGTTCAACCTCTTGCCCCGCCAAACCTCGCTCGAAAACGTGGCTCTACCGCTTATTTACGCGGGTTATACCAAGTCGCAGCGAATCGAAAAGGCGATGCTGGCTTTGAAAAACGTAGGCCTCGAAAACCGGGCGGGGCACCGACCCAATGAACTCTCGGGCGGGCAGCGGCAACGGGTTGCTGTGGCGCGGGCACTGGTCAACGACCCCAGTATTTTGCTGGCCGACGAACCAACGGGTAACCTCGACACCAAAACGTCGTACGAGATCATGGACTTGTTCGATCAGATTCACAGCAAGGGCAATACCGTAATCATGGTAACGCACGAAGAAGACATTGCTGAATACGCCCACCGGATTGTGCGGCTCCGCGATGGTCTAGTCGAAAGCGATCGTGCCAACGAACATGTCCGTAAGGCCCGTTCGTTTATGGGAGCCTGACCCGGCGCGCCGGTTTTGGTGCAAGACCCAGCAGCCTAAAATCTGTGTGGCTAATCTGTACGTAGATAATTCAGTACTGAACAAATGTCCAGTACTGCACGTGGATCACACAAAAGGGTAGGCCGAATGGTTACCCAAAAGCCCGGCCCGGCCGCTGCTGACAAACTATGCATCGCCAAACAATAGCAAAATCGATTCGTACCGGCCTCGGCATTTCGGCCCGTAGCCTTTCGACCCTACTGCGGCTTTGCGCCGTATGGGTTCTCTTTTCGTATACTACTATGGAACCTTCGGCCCCTCATACCTTCTCGATACTGTCGCTCGGCGACTCGTACACCATTGGCGAGAGTGTTGCCCCAAAAGACCGCTGGAGCGTGCAGTTGGCCGGGATGCTCCGTAATCAGGGCGTTGATGTGGCCGATCCCGACATTATTGCCCGCACGGGCTGGACAACCGATGAACTTCAGGCCGCTATCCGGGCATCGGGTAATACCAAAACATACGATTACGTGTCCCTGCTGATCGGAGTAAACAATCAGTATCGGGGGCAGAGTCTGGAAAAGTATCGGACGGAGTTTCGGCAACTACTCCAAACCGCCATGACGTTTGCCAAGGGGAATCCGGGACGTGTGTTTGTCTTGTCGATTCCTGACTGGGGCCGCTCGGCTTTCGCCCGGGGCCGCGACCGGGAGCAGATCGCCCGAGAAATTGACGCGTTCAATGCTGTGGCCAAAGACGAGTGTAGCAAAGTCGGGATCGTATTTATCGACATCACGCCCGTTTCGCGCGCGGCCGAGGGCGACGCGAGTCAGTTTGCCGATGATGGCCTGCATTATTCCGGCAAGCACATGAAAGGGTGGGCCGAACTGGCATTGCCCGTTGTGAAGAGCCTGAAATAGAGTTTTTAGTTTTTGGTTTTTGGCGGCCGGCGCTCCGGTTTCGGGTTCAGCCGGTAACCGGAACAACAAACCGGAACGCCGGCCGCCAAAAACCAAAAACGATAAACAATAAACTATTCTTCACTGCCGAATAAGCCGATAAACCGGATAACTCAGCGCAACAAAAAGCAGGGCGTACATGCTGCCGGTAGGGTCGCCGAAGACCGCCCCCACCAGAAACAGAATCGAAACCACGAGCAGAGTCCAGGTGCTGAAGGGGTAGCCCCACGCTTTAACCGGCCGAGACAGCTCAGGCTCGGTTTTTCGCAGGCGAATGAGCGACGCAAACCCGGCCGCGTAACACGTCACGAAGAAAAACGTGGCAATGTCCGACAGCTTGGCGTAGGTATTGGTCAGAATCATCAGCACCGACATTGCGGCCGTCAGAATCATCGCCAAACCCGGTGTACCGCCCGCATTGACCGACACAAAGGACTTGAAAAACAGGCCGTCGCGTGCCATTGCAAAAATGACCCGTGGGTTAAACATGATCTGGGCGTTGATAATCCCCATGATCGAAATCATCAGCAAAAACGTCACAACCTGCGCACTACCCGGCCCGAACAACAGTTGAATAGCATCGGCTGCGGGCAGTTTCGAGTTGGCTAATTGCTCCATCGGGAGTACGTGCAACAGGGCGAGATTGACCAGCAAATAGATACCGATAATGAGCAACACCCCGCTGATCATAGACCGGGGCAGGTTTTGGTTAGGGTTTACGTCTTCTTCGGCAAAATACGCAGCCGTATGCCAGCCGTCGTACGTGTAAAAAACGGCTTGTAGGGCCGCGAGTAACCCTACCCAAACGCCTTGTTGCGCCAGCGGTTGCACGGTTACTGGCCCGGCGACGCCGGCACTCTCGGGCGTGAAGGCAAAGCAGGCTACCACAAACAAGAGCAGGCCAACTGCCTTGAAAAAGCTCATAATCTCCTGCGCCCGGCTGGCCACGCCCACGCCAATCCAGTGAAAGCCGACAAACAATGCGAGAATCCCGATGGCTACCGGCTTGAGCGAACCCGCCAGGCTCGGCACCAGCAGGCCGATGTACTCGCTCATGACTGAAGCCCCAAACGCCATCGCCGAAATACTCCCCAACCAACTGCTAATGCCAATCACAAACCCAACATAATCGCCAAAGGCCCGGCGGGCATACACATACCAGGCCCCGGCTTTGGGCAGCATAGTGCCCAGCTCGATGACCGATAGCGACCCCACCAGCGCGTACACGCCAACGAGTAGCCAAACGGCAATAATGAGCGTTGGGTCGCCTAGTTGCTGTGCAATGGGGCCGGGTTTGCGTAAAATACCGGTGCCAATGGTGCCGCCGATGGTCACGGCGATACCGAAGCCAACACCCAGCAGTTTAAGAAGAGAAGTCCGTTTGGTCATGAAAAGGGCAGGAGGTAAAGGTTTCTGGTTTGTAGTTTTTGGTTTTTAGTCCGTTGACTTTGAGTTTTTTAGGGCGTTTAGGGGGCAGTTCAGTACTGGACATTAGATGTTGGACATTAGACGTTAGACCTGCCTACAGAATGGTAGTAGGTCTAATGTCTAATGTCTGAAGTCCGAGTGTCCAGTACTGAAGCTAAAAACCATAAACCACAAACTAATTAAGGCTTGAGCACCACTTTCATCAGCCCTTTTTCGTGGCTGTAGAGTCGGTCGAACCAGGCCGCGCCCTCGCTCAGGGGAACTTCGGCGCTCAGAATAGCCCCCACATCAATCTTACCCGATGAGATAAGGGCCAGCGAGGCTTCGTATTCACCGTTGATGGCGCACGAACCCTGTAAGCGCAACTGTTCGGTTACAATTTTCTGCATCGGAATCTCAACCGTTGGGGTCAGGTTGCCTACCAGCGTAATGGTAGCCCCTTTCCGAACACAGGCAATGGCGGTGTTGATGGTGGCATTGGCCCCGACCACCTCAAAGGCCACGTCGGCCCCGCGCCCGTGTGTGAGTTGTTTTACCCTGGCGGCCAGGTCGGTTTCGGTACGGGCGTTGAACGTATGGGTAGCCCCAAGCTTGAGCGCCAGCGCCAGCCGGTCGTCGTCGAGGTCAATAGCGATGATGGGCGCTGCACCGGCCAGTTTGAGGGCCTGAATCACAAATAAACCAATCATACCCGCACCTACCACCACGGCAGAGTCGTTCAGTTGCAAAGGCGTAAGGCTGAGCGCGTGCAGGGCTACCGCCACCGGTTCTACCATGGCTGCCTGCGTAAACGTGACGTTGTCGGGAATGCGGTACATGATGTGTTGCGGCACCGTCACGAACTCGGCGAAGGCTCCATGCCGCCGGAAGTTCGGCGTTGATACGCCCACTACTTCGCGGTCGTCGCTGAGGTTGTACATACCCCGTCGGCTGTACCAGTCATCCAGCTTGTACACCGTTGAGTCGAACGTAACCCGGTCGCCCACGGCCCATTCGTGGACATCAGGGCCCAGTTCAGCAATAATGCCCGAAGCTTCATGCCCCATGATAATCGGGGGCATGCGCCGGCCGCTGCTGCCGTCCATCCCATGCACGTCGGAGCCGCAGATACCCACGGCCTGTACCCGAATCAACACCTCGCCCGGTCCGGGTTTGGGTACGGGCATTTCCTGATAATCGAGTTGCTTGTATTGGTTTAAAACGAGTGCTTTCATGGCTAAGGGGGAAAAGTGAAAGAGCGAAAGAGCGTTTCACTCTTTCACTCTTTCGCTCATTGGTTTCTGGTATATAAAAATGAATGCTTCTTTCGGGACTTGCCCAAACTCACCGGCGGTCAGGTGCGGATTTATTTCGTAGGTCACTACCTCGTCCATCTCATTGGGGTTTTCGCCGAACAACTCGCGCGCCAGGGCCGGGGTGTACTGCTTTTTTACCCAGATGAGCCGCTGCTCAGGCGTTTTACCCCAGGCTTTATGGTCGCCCAGCACAAGCTGAATCTTGTGCCAGTCGCCGTAAAAATACTCCTGCAACAACGGGATAATAGTATCCCGGAACACAATCGCTAGGGTATCGAGCGAGTCGACACCCATCAGGTACGCATGACCAATCTGATGGTCGCGGTCGTAAAGGTATTCGATGCGCTCGTTGAGGGTTCGCAGCAGGGCCGCCAAATCGACTCCGTCGACCGTACCCAGCAGGGCAGGGTTGGGCAACACCTCCCGGAAGCTAAACCGTCGGCGTAAGGCTAGGTCGAGTAGGGCAATAGAGCGGTCGGCGGTGTTCATCGACCCCACAATGTACAGGTTGGCAGGCACCCCAAAGCGCTCCTGCGAGTAGGGCAGGGTGAGCCAGAGTTCCTGTTCATGCCCAAGTCGTTTGCCCTCTTCCAGCAGGGTAATCAGCTCGCCCAGTACCCCGGCAATATTGGCCCGGTTTATCTCGTCGATGAGCAACACGTGCGGAGGTGCCTCCCGGAATCGCCGTTGCCGGTTGGCGGGGGTATCGTTCAGGCAGTCGGCCATGGTTGCGTAGCCCGCCAGTTGCAGAGCGGTGAGGCAGGCCCGGTGAAAAATACCTTTACGGACTCGGTAGGCTACCTGTCCCTGAAGCGTTTCGGGCCGAATCCCCTCCACAAACTCTTCGTAGCTGTACGAGGCATGAAACGTAACAAAATCGGCCCGTTGCCGGGTGGCGGTGGCGGTATGCAGCCAGTTGTGCTGTAACGAAAAGGTTTTCCCCGTACCCGGTGGGCCGTACAGAATAAGGTTACGCGGCTGATTGAGGGGCTGAACGGGCTCGGTCGGCTCCTCGGTTCCGTAGCCGACGGTGGTTTCTTCAACCCGATTGTCGAGTTCGGGCAGGCCGGCCAGTTGCCGGATCGCGTTGAACTGCTCGGGCGTCAGCTCCCAATTGGTCATGCCCTGCGGATTTTCAAAAATCCGCAACGGAGCCAGCAGCGGATGCTCACGTAACTGCGCCCGGCCAACGGGGTTGTCGAGCAGTTTTTCGTCGAACAGATACTCAACGGCCAGTCGCTCACCCGTAAACCGGTCGGGCGAGCGTACGTACGCCGATGGCGACTCGGCCGCGCGAACCGTTGGGTCAGACGTGACGGTGCCAAACGCGTAGATACCGCTCTGCGCCCCCGATACCAGCACAGCAAACCGGTCGCCCGAGCGCATCAGGGCTTTGTTGACCTGACTCACCCGAAACGTGCCGCCCAGCTCGCCTGCTATTTCAGCGGCCATATCGTAATATTTGGGGTACGCATGAAACACCCAATACCGAACGGGACCGGCGTTTTGCCCGTACCGAAACGTTTGGTTCAGCAGGCTTTCCCGAACGGCATCGTCCTCGGCCATGTCGTACAGGGCCGGGTTGTGCACGGCTTTGTGCGGCCCCCGGCGGGCGGTTTCGGTTAGTTCGACGAGGCAGTCCTGCCAGCAACGTTGCAGGGCAATATTTTGCAGGAGATGCCCGTCCGACTCACCCAGCACGGCATAGGCATACGGCGAATTGTCGGAAAGCGGGATAAACGAAACCTCTTCAGCTTCGATCCGGTCCTGACATTCTCGTTTAATAAGCAGCCGAAACTCAGCCTCGCTGTTGCGGGCGCGCAGCAGGCGCAGAGCCGGAAAAAAATTGATGTTGGCCGTCAGGTCATTGTCGCGCCCAACCACAAACGCGAGCCGGGCATCGCCATTGGGCAGGTTGACCACATCGATCAGTTCTTTCAACAGGCCGAAAAACCGTCGGATAGCTTCGGGCTGCCCAATGGCCCGCATGCGGTCGGTCAGAAGTTGCTGGTGGTCTTCGGCAATCATGCAAGGAGTAGACTCAGGATGGCTAAAATACGACTTTTTCGCCGGAATCTATTGATTGCACCCGCCGAAGGCTGTAGATTTAGGCTGATAAAACCAACGCCGGTTTGTCGGTCAGCCCCTTCGTTTAAGGGCTTTTCTGCACAGGTCGGCCAACTACCCGAACTGCTCGTTGTGATGACCTGCCGCCTTTCTCTACTAACGATTTTTTGCCTTTTGCTGTGGGTTGGATGTACAGACAAGCCCAACCCGGCACCGGTTAGGTGCGCTGTAGTGAGTGTGGCCGATCAGCTCGACGCGGGTGGCCGCCTGACCGATCAGATGCTGCGGTCGTTTACCTACACGGCTGGGCAACTTACTCAACTCGCCGAACGCAATACCGACCGCCAACTGGCTCTGACGGTTGAATACGGGGCCAACGGGCAGTTGCTGCGGGCATCGACGGGTAGTTTTACGATTGCGTTTGATTACACGTCGGGGCAGGCGTTTCCCAGTCGCGCTACGTCTATTCAGGGAGGGAATCCGCAGGCGGTTTATGACCTGGCCTACTCGGCCAATAACAAACTGGCGCGGGTGTTTGAAAATCGGCAGGTGTTGGCCCCCAACTCGCTTGTACGCTCGCGGGAGTACCTGTTTACCTACGATGATAACGGTAATATGATCACCGAAAAACTGAAATCAACGCTGAACGATAGATCAACCGTTGAGCAGGAAACCGATTTTACTTATGGCACTGGTATGGGGCCCATGGCCAACTTTTCCCAGCCCGTGCTGCTCACGGTGGCTTCGCTGAGCCAATACGTCGAAACCATGCCAGGGCAATTCTGGCAGCAGCGGATCTTGAAAGAGTACAAGACTTACAATGCCCGAAACGGCGTGCGGAGTGCCGTGCGCGAAACCGCCACGTTTACGCCCGCCCTCGACGGTGATAACCGCCTGATTGGGCAGGAGCAAAATACGGTAAGCACGACCAGCAGTGGTCAGACGTTTACGCGTCGAAACAAACTGACCTTCGCGTATCAATGTCAGTAGGCAGATTTAAGCCAGGGCATCGTACAAAATCTCGGCGGGGTGTTGTGCTTTACGGCCCGTTCCGTCTTTGATCTGATGGCGGCACGATGTTCCCGGTGCGGCAATGAGCACATCGTCGGCTGAGGCCCGAACCGCCGGAAAAAGCACCAACTCTCCAATCTGCATCGATAGCTCGAAATGCTCGGCTTCGTAACCAAACGACCCCGCCATACCGCAACAGCCCGATGGAATCAGTTGCGTACTGTAGTTTTTGGGCAGCGACAGAATTTTACGGACCGGCACCAGACTCGATAGGGCTTTTTGGTGACAGTGGCCGTGAATCTTCACCATTCGGGTATCGGTTCGGAACTGCTCAGGGCGCACCCGTTTGGCGTCGGCTTCGCGGGCCAGCCACTCCTCAAACAGATATGTGTGTTGGGCAATCCGTTGGGCGTCGGCTTTCAGTTCAGACGGTACCAGGTCGGGGTATTCGTCGCGGAAGGTCAGAATAGCCGACGGTTCGAGGCCCACAAGGGGCGTTTGCTCCGAAACCGAGTCGCGCAACAGAGTCACATTCCGAATGGCAAGTTTACGGGCGTCGTCGACTAAGCCTTTGGACAGATACGTTCGGCCACTTTCGGCCGTTTTGGGTATCTGCACGGTGTAGCCCAACCGTTCGAGTAGCTTCACGGCTTTCTGCCCAACTTCCACATCGTTGAAATCGGTAAACTCGTCAATATAGAGCAGGATAGAAGGGTTACCGGCGTCCGTTTTCTGGCGCTCGCTTTGGCTCCACTTCTTTACGGTTTGGCCCGCCAGCCGGGGCATGGTACGGTCGGGGTGGAAACCCACGAGCCGGTTAGCGAGTCGGCGGAGGGCGGGTCTGTCGTAAATGGCATTGTACGCCCAGGGGGCCAGGCTCGCCAGCGACATCAGCCGGGTGAAGTTGCCCACCAGCCGGGCCCGCAGCGGCACTCCCTTTTGGTGATACTGCTGCTGGGTAAACTCGGCCTTCATCCGGGCCATATCCACGCTGCTGGGGCACTCGGCCTTACAGGCTTTGCACGACAGGCAGAGGTCGAGTACTTCCTTAACTTCCTCAAAATCATGTGCCGACGGTTGCTGGGTGTCGGTGTAAAAATGCCGCAACATGTTGGCGCGGGCCCGTGTGGTGTCGCGCTCGCGCCGGGTAGCCATGTAGCTGGGGCACATAGTACCGCCCGAAAGGTGCGTTTTGCGGCAATCGCCCGAACCGGAGCATTTTTCAGCCAGCTCGAGTAGGCCCCCATCGCGCGAGAAATCAAACACTGTAGCGGGCTGCGGCACAACCCGGTCGGCCTCGTACCGCAGAAAGGCGTTCATCGGGGGCGTATCGACTACTTTGCCGGGGTTAAAAATACCCGCTGGGTCCCACAGGTTTTTGAGGGCGCGACAGAGTTCATAATTGGCCTCGCCGAGCATAAACGGAATAAACTCACCCCGGAGCCGCCCATCGCCGTGTTCGCCCGAAAGGGCTCCGCCGTACTTTTTGACTAATGCGGCCGTATCGGCCAATAACGCCCGGAATTTGGCCTGCCCTTCGCTCGATTTGAGGTTAATCAGGGGCAAAACATGCAGCTCGCCCGCTCCCGCATGGGCCGAGTATTCGAGGGTGAGGCCGTGTTTTTCGAGGGCCATCCGGTCCAGCTCGTCAATGTAGTCGGGCAGGTCGACGGGGTCAACGGCGCAGTCTTCGATCACGTTCGCGGGTTTGTCGTCGCCCGGAATGTTGTACATGATACTCAGCCCCGCCTTGCGCAAAGCCCAGGGTTTCAGGGTTTCGTCGCCTTCCAGAATCGGGTAGGCATACCCCATGTTCCGGGCGCGGAGATCGGCCACGAAGGCTTCGGCCCGGCTTCGGGCGCTCTGAAGGGCATCGGCAAAAAACTCAACCATCAACACTGCCTTGGGGTCGCCCTCTACCGGATGGGGTTCCACAAATGCGCGGTTTTTGGTTTGCTCGATGTTTGTTTTGGTCAGTTGCAGAATGTAGTCGTCGACCAGCTCCGAGGCCGCACAGTGGTGCTCAAGAGCGACCAAATTGGCTTCCAGCGACTGACGTAATGTGGTAAAGTGCCCACATACCAGGGCCACGTCGCTCGGCGGCACCGGCAGCAAATTCAACCGGGCTTCGGTAATCAGGCACAGCGTTCCTTCCGATCCGGCAATGAGGTTGGCAAAATTGAACGTTGCCGTTGCCGGAGCTGATGGCTCGAAAAAGGGTACCAGTTCATCAACGGCGTAACCCGTATTCCGGCGTTTTACGGTTGGTTTGGGGTAGCCGTCTTTAATATTCTGAATAATGACCGGGTCCGACAGCCAGGTCTTAAACTGCTGATATAGTTTCTGTTCGAGGGGACTGGCTACGTTTTCGCCCCGGCATTTGGCCTCGTACTGCGCGCGGGTGAGCGTGCCGAAGGTCACCTCGGTGCCGTCGCTCAGGATAGAACGCACCTCAAGTAGATGATCGCGGGTGGTGCCCCAGATAATGGAGTGCAGGCCGCAGGAGTTGTTGCCAATCATGCCGCCAACCATAGCCCGGCTGGCGGTGGAGGTTTCGGGACCAAACAAAAGACCGTGCGGCTTCAGAAACTTGTTCAAGTCGTCACGGATGACGCCCGGTCGCACCCGCACCCAACGCTCAGTAGGGTTCAGCTCCAGAATCTGACCAAAATATTTCGAGATGTCGACTACAATGCCACTACCCACTACCTGCCCCGCCAGCGACGTACCGGCCGCCCGCGGAATAAGCCCGACCGGTGCGCCCGGTTGGCTGTGTTCACGCGCAAACCGAACCAGCCGCTTCAAATCCTCTACCGATTTAGGCAAGGCGACTGCTATGGGCATTTCCTGATACACGGAGGCATCGGTCGCGTAGAGTTTGCGCTGAGCGGTATGCTCGGGCGAGGCATCGAAATACAAATCGCCTTCAAATGATTCGCGGAGCTGGGCAAAGGGTAAGTTGGGGGCAATGAAGAACATAGCACGGGGTGGTCAAATCCGGCGTAAAGATACGATGTGCAGGGCGGGTTTTATGAAACAAAAAAGCGCGACCCCGTTTCCGGGGCCGCGCCTATTTCCGTAGAAACGCAACCTGTTGCGTCTCATATCCGGTAGGTTGTATCCGTCAGTTTTCTTCAGGCATGGCAAAAGAATGGCTGACGCATGTGAGACGCAAAATTTTGCGTCTCTGCGGGTCTTAATACCGGTACATTTCGGCTTTGAAGGGACCTTCAACCTGAACACCGATGTAGTCGGCCTGCTCCTGCTCCAGTGGCTCCAGCCGGGCACCCACGTGGGCGAGGTGCAAAGCTGCTACCTTCTCATCGAGTTTCTTCGGGAGTACATACACCTTGTTCTCGTACTTGTCTGAGTTTGCCCACAGTTCGAGCTGCGCCAGCGTTTGGTTCGAGAACGAGCACGACATCACAAATGAGGGGTGACCCATCGCGCAACCCAGGTTTACCAGACGGCCTTCGGCCAGTACGATAATCTCCTTGCCGTCGATCTCGTACATGTCAACCTGTGGTTTGATTTGGCTCTTCGTATGGCCGTAGTTGTCATTGAGCCACGCCATGTCGATTTCGTTGTCGAAGTGGCCGATGTTACAAACGATTGATTTGTCGCGCATAGCCCGGAAGTGACGGTCTTTGATGATCCGAACGTTGCCCGTAGCTGTTACGAAGATGTTGGCGCGGGTTACGGCCTCATCCATCGGAACTACTTCGTACCCGTCCATAGCGGCCTGCAGGGCGCAGATGGGGTCGATTTCGGTCACCAGTACCCGGCAACCGGCACCGCGCAGCGACTCGGCCGAACCTTTGCCTACATCACCATAGCCAGCTACAACGGCTACTTTACCAGCCAGCATAAGGTCGGTAGCCCGGCGGATCGCGTCGACGAGCGACTCGCGGCAACCGTATTTGTTATCGAACTTCGACTTCGTTACCGAGTCGTTTACGTTGATGGCGGGCAGGTGCAGCGTGCCATTTTTCATCCGCTCGTACAGGCGGTGAACCCCCGTGGTAGTTTCTTCTGACAGACCCTTGATGCCCGAAATCAGCTCAGGATACACGTCGAATACCATGTTGGTGAGGTCGCCACCGTCGTCCAGAATCATGTTGAGGGGCTTGCGCTCTTCGCCGAAGAACAGCGTTTGCTCAATGCACCAGTTGAATTCTTCTTCGTTCATGCCTTTCCAGGCGTACACGGGAATACCCGCAGCCGCAATGGCAGCCGCAGCGTGATCCTGCGTAGAGAAGATATTGCATGACGACCAGGTTACGTCGGCACCGAGTTCAACGAGGGTTTCGATCAGTACGGCGGTTTGGATAGTCATGTGGAGGCAACCCGCAATACGGGCACCGGCCAATGGCTTGGTTGGGCCAAACTCCTGCCGAAGCGCCATCAGGCCGGGCATTTCAGCCTCAGCCAGTTTGATTTCTTTGCGGCCCCACTCGGCCAGCGCGATGTCCTTTACTTTGTAAGGAACGTAAGCGGATGTTTGCGTTGACATTCTCCGAACTTGTTTGTTTTTCCGGTTGGTAATCAGTACCCAACAGGCGCGGTTTCTAAATAAAGTGCAAAATTACACAATGGTTGGCAAACTACCTTTATTTATCGCCGAGAGTAGACAACAATGCGTGTACCTCCTGTTTCAACGTAGGAAGATGTATGGCAATATCAGCTAAGTACTTGCGAATGTCGCGCTGCATAGAGGAGTTCTTTAGTAGCTTCCACCGAGCGAGCGAAGTAGGGGTTTTTGAACGGCTGGTTCAAAAGCAGATCAACTTTGCGCCCGAACAACCGGCTAAATTCTTCCAGCAAATTAAAATAGAGGAGTCCTTTCTGTTCGGGAGCAAGCTGAGAGGGCAATTCAAGCAGTAAATCGATATCGCTTCGTTGGTCATCAAATTCTGCTGTCGTGATCGAACCGAATGCATACAAGCGCTCTACCCCAAATTGTTCACATAATTGAGTGATTTGTGTTTGGTACCGGTGAAGAAACGGATGAAGCATGGTCACTATTGGTGATATTGGCTATACAATAATACAACAAAAACAGGTGGTAATCACTGCACAAAGGGCCGCAGTACCTGCCCCCACAGTTCGTACCCCTTGGTATTCATGTGCAGGCTGTCCGATTTGAACAACTCACCTTTGGGCTCGCCATTGGCCTGAATCATCACCGGTACAATGTCCACAAAATCGGCCCGCCGTTGCTGCCTCAGAAATAGCCGAATCCGCTCATTGGTGGCATCGACTACCGGGCGGTACTGCCGACGCGACGGGCTGGGCTTGATCGAGATAAACGTAAACTGAGCACGCGGCAATGCTTTCCGTACGTACTGAAACAAATCGACCAGCCGATTGTACGTCTGCTCAGCGGTGGCTCCGGCGGCAATGTCGTTTTCGCCTGCGTACACAACCACCTGTTTGGGCTTGTACCGAATGATGAGCCGATCGGCAAAGTGCCGAACATCGCTCAGCTCGGACCCGCCAAACCCCCGTTGCAGCAGCGTGTGGCCCGGAAAATAATCCGACAGGTTTTCCCAAAGCCGGATAGAGGAGCTGCCCGTAAACACAACCGCTTTGGTGGGCGGGGGCGTTTGCCGGTCGGTTTCCTCAAATTTGGCGACCTCAGCTTCAAACTTGTTTGTCTGAGCCCATACACCGGTTGGGAAATAAGCCAGCCACAAGAGGGCGATGATCGGGCTAAAGTAGGCGGTTAGGTTTTGGTTGGTGCGCATAGGGCGGTTTTAGATAAACGGTACAACGGATTCGAGGCCCATCCCACGCGACCCTTTGATCAGAACGTGGGTGTTTTGCATGGGGTGGTCGGCAATCCAGTTGTGGAGGGAGAATTTATCAGGAAAGTAGTAGGCCTTAGGCAGATACTCCAGGGCGTATTTCATATCCTGTCCGGCCAGAATAACGGTATCAAAATTACCGGTCGCAATAAGCTTGCCCAGGGCCGCGTGTTCGGCGGCCGACTCCTCACCCAGTTCGTACATATCGCCCAAAATCACCATTTTACGTTCGGCCGGCTGCTGTATAAATTGGGTAATAGCCGCAGCCATAGAGCTGGGATTGGCGTTGTAGGCATCGAGCAAAACCGTGTTGGTGCCCCGCGTCACTACCTGCGAGCGGTTGTTGGTCGGGTTATACCCCGCTACGGCATGGTTGGCCTCCTCGGCGGTTACGCCAAAATACTGCCCGATAGCGAGCGCGGCTGCCATGTTCATGAAGTTGTAGCGGCCCGGCATGTGCGTCCGAATGGTTTGTCCGTCGGGGGTTTGGTAAACGGCCACCGGCGACTCTTCCAGCAATTTGGGCTGCGAGGGGTCGGTGGGGTCGAGGTAGGGCACCACCGACCCGAAGCCCTGCCGCTCCTGTTGCATTTCCATCAGGGTGGGGTCGCTGGCGTTGACGAAAAGGGTGCCGCCCGACTGAGCCAGAAAATCGTAGAGCTCGCCCTTGCCTTTACGAACCCCCTCAATACCGCCGAACCCTTCGAGGTGAGCCTTGCCGACATTGGTGATGAGGCCGTGTGTGGGCTGGCAAATGCTCGACAACAGGGCAATTTCGCGCTGGTGGTTGGCCCCCATCTCGACCACGGCCATTTCGTATTGCTCGGTAATGGCCAGCACGGTAAGGGGCACGCCAATATGATTATTGAAATTTCCACGCGTGGCGTAGGTAACGTATCGCTGGCTCAGAACGCTTGCAATCAGTTCTTTGGTGGTTGTTTTGCCGTTTGAGCCCGTAAGCCCAACCACCGGGATTTGGAGCGTTTGGCGATGGTGCCGGGCCAGATCCTGAAGCGCAGTAAGGCCGTCGGCCACGAGCAGATACTGCCCGCCGGGTTGTACTACCGCCGGGTCGTCGACAACCACGTAACGGGCGCCTTTGCTGAGGGCTTCGGCGGCAAAGGTATTGGCGTCGAACAGCGGACCTTTAAGTGCCACAAACAAACAGTCGGGGGTGATCTGCCGGGTGTCGGTCGAGACGCCCGAACATTCGAGATATTTTGCGTACAAGTCGGTTGTTGATGTCATAGCCGTAGATTATTCTGAGGAAATTCTTCGTTAGGAAAGAGACGTTTAGTCGGGTTTTTGGTTTTTGGTGATGAAGTAGCTGGCGATCCTGGCGATTTGACGGTTGGCTGTTTCGACACGAATCAATTAGCGATAATGGCCTTGAAAACGCCAAAGACCCCAATCCATACACTTATCAGCTTCTGTACCGTGTGCCTCACCGTTAGACTTTCTCTGGTTTTGGTTCTGCTGCCGTTGATTTCATTGGCGCAAAGATATTCGTTTCGGTATGAGCAGCGACCCTCGGCCGTTGTTTCTGGAAAAACCTTGCCCAATGCCTTTGCCGGGGGGCTCAACGCCTGTCAGTTTTCGATGATGAAACTCGACGCTGACTCCCGCGACGATCTGGTGGTGTTTGACCGTACGGCTTCCAAGGTCAGTACGTTTCTGGCGCAGGCCGACGGGAGCTTTCGGTACGACCCCAGTTACGAACCGATGTTTCCGGCCATGCTTAACTGGATGCTGTTGGTTGATTATGACGCCGATGGCCGACGCGACCTGTTTACCTACACGACGGCAGGCATCCGGCTGTTTCGTAACGTCTCCACTGCCGGGCAAGTCCGGTTTCAGCCTGTAGCTGATCCGCTTATGGTCGAAGGGTTTAGCGGCTTGCTGCCCATCTACGGCTCACCTGTAGATATTCCCGCCATTACCGACTTAGACGACGATGGCGATATTGATGTGCTGGCGGCTCAGGTTGGGGGAAGCTACGTGGTGTATTACGAAAACCTCAGCCGCAACCGGACGCCCGGCCCCGGTGCCTTGCCGGGGCTCGACTTCAAACGAAATGGCGACTGCTGGGGTAATTTTATTATCAATGATTGCGAGGCCTTCGCCTTTGGCGTCAACTGCCAGGGTGGAGGGCGTATTGCCACCCCAACTGCAGGAGCCCGCCCGGCTCATTCGGGTATTACCCTGACTATTGCTGATACCGACGGCGACAACCGGAAAGATATTCTGTTGGGGCATGTGGGCTGTTTTAACGTTAATCAGATTCGGAACGCGACAACCAACGACGCGAAAGCTAATTTTGTGTCGGCCGAAACGAAGTTCCCGGCTAACGCACCCGTCGATTTTCCGTCGTTTCTGGCAACGTTTCTGGAGGACATCGACGGTGATGGGGATGCCGATTTGCTCGTTTCGCCCAATAACTCAGGCAACGACGGCGGCCTCACCGACTACCGGGCCTCCAACTGGTTTTACCGCAATACAGGCACCCGGACCAAGCCATCCTATGAACTCGTGCAGAAGAATTTTTTGCAGGACGGCATGATCGACCTGGGCGAAAATTCGGCCCCGGCCTTGGCTGATCTGGACGGCGATGGCGATGCTGACTTGCTCGTGGGCCATGCGGGCACCATCACGAGTGCGGGCACGCGGGCGGGGCTTTGGTACTTCGAAAACAAGGGCACGGCCAACGATCCGGCCTTTGAACTAATCACGACCGACTATCTGGGACTGGCGCAATCGCTCAACGTGACCTATACGGTACCGCAACTGATTGACATGGACGGCAACCAAACGCCCGATCTGGTACTCACGAGCCGGGCCGGCCGGGTGGTGCAGGTGCGGGTGTTTCTGAACACGGCCCCCCGCGGTTCGGCAGCCCGGTACGTTGCGGCTGAAGCCCGTACATGGCCGGTACCCTCGACGATTGGGTTACGCGAGCTGCTTACGTTTGCCGATGTAGACCGGGATGGGCTGATCGACTTGCTGGTGGGTAAGCAAATCGGGACGGTCGAGTATTACCGAAACACGGGCAGTAACGCGGCCCCGGTGTATGCACCCCAAAGCCAGACGTTTGGCAACCTCACGGGCGACATCACTACGGGTACGCGCTCGCTTGTAGTGGCCGACCTGAACGGCGACAACCGGCCCGAACTGGTCACGGGATCGTATAACGGACAACTGCGCCTGTACCGATTCCCCGATTCCCCGACCCAACCGGCTGTATTGCTCGATTCGCTCAAAAGCCTGCCCTTTGCCGGTACAGACTTAACGTTGGCTGCGGCCGATCTGGATGGAGATAAACTCCCTGATCTGGTGCTTGGGACGATAGCTGGCGGGTTGCGGTTTATCAAAAACGACTCCGAAAAGGTGCTTATCACGGCTACAGAACCCACCACCGACGACACCACCCCCTGGGCGTATCCTAATCCTACAGACCGGTACGTGACCGTGCGCCCTCCGCACGACGGCACGGCCGAGGTAATCAATCTGGCGGGGCAAGTGGTGCGGGCGGGTGCCCCCGTGCGCGCCTATAACGAAACGACCATCGACCTCGGCGATTTGCCCGAAGGAACCTATCTGGTACGACTGTTGGCCCCCAATAAACCGGCTCGTGTGGAAAAAGTGGTGATTTGGCGTTGATCCGGTTCTGACTGTACATACGTGGGCGTTGCCTAAGACGCCCGAACATCGGGCCGTGTGAGGAGTTATGCAGTCATTATTTATCATCTCCTTATCTCAACGACAATGGAAAGCAGCACCAACGCGCAATCGGGTGTACCGGCCGGCCCTCAGCAGGTTGATCAGAACACGGGTGGCCCCCTGGAAGGCATGTCGCCCCAGTTTACCAACATGCCCGGCAATGATGTTAACGAAGACCCGGCTGTTTATGCCGAACTCGGTCTCGATGGCGTACCCGACAACATGAATCCGGGCGATGAAGAGGCCTCCGACACCATTCTGTACACCGATAACATGACCGCTCGCAACGCTACCGAAAATGTATCAAACGATCTGGGCGACGAACTGACGGAAGAGGAGTTGCTACTCGATGAAGAGATGGATCGGTTGAACGATACCGATGTGGACGCCGACCCCAACGAGCTTCGTAACGAACGAGAAAACGACGATACGGATCGGTATCTGGCGTATTGACGTAACAGATAATGTATGATGAGTAATGGATAATGTGTAATGATGGCTTTGTTGATGCAAAATTGTTTTTTACAATTCATCACTCATCACTCATCACTCATCACTCATCATTATCCCAGCACAATAATCAGGCTCGCGCCGACAACCATGACGCCTGCGCCAACCAGCTTGCGCATGATGTTTTGCTCGCCGAAAAATTGGTAGCCAAACAAAACACTCAGCAGGGCTGAGGTTTGAAACAGGGCGAGTGCGTAGCCAACAGGCGTGCCGCTAAAGGCAATGTTGGTGGAAATCTGCATCAACCCAATCGACAGAAATAAAAGCAAATACGTAGCCCGCTGTGACCATAACACCCGTAGTTGACTGGCACAGTGGGCTCGTTGCGCCAGCAGAATCCAGCCCATCGAGAGGCCAAACCCCAGTAGGCACCAGTACGAGAAGGCCGTCAGGGGTGAACTTACCACGATGGCTTTTTTTAGAAACACACCATCCACAGCCGAGCAGAGTAGCGCCAGCACGCGCAGCCGCACATCGACCCGCCGGAAAACAGCCAAAGATAAGGTTGAAGCCGCGCCCGGTTGGCGGAGCACTACATAACTACCGGCCACAATCAGGCCAATACCGGCCAGGCCCGCCAGTGTAGGGCGCTCGCCCAGCAACACCAGCCCCACGAGCATACTGACCACCGCCTTGTACGCATTGATAGGCCCCAGCACCGACAGGTCGCCGATGCGCATGGCCCGCACCAGAAACACATTGCCCAGTACCGACAGTATCGCGCAGGCGGTCATGTTTGTCCAGAAAGCCGTTGGTAAGCCCGTCAGCGACGCCAATGGCACCACCGCCAGGCACACAATTGACAGGAATCCGTAGGTGGCCGCCGTAACGAAAAGCGGCTCAGCCGCGCGTTCGGTAAGTTGTTTCTGAAACACGTTGGCCAACGGATTCGCGACAATGCGGACCAGAATGGCTAAGGAAGTAAGCGAAAGGGCAAGCAACAACATAGGGCAGAAATAAAACCAGGAAGGGGGGAGAATCCGGGAAAATGCAAGATATTCAACAAACGAATCGTTAGTCAACCATAACCAGCAACCCCTGTTTCGTCGGCATGACTGCACCTAACCGTTACGTATTACTCCTGACAAGCTGGCTCTGGGCGGCCGCGTTTGGCTCACTTGTAGCCCAGCCGCTCGAAACCGCCGATGTCAACTACGATACCCAAATCCAGACGGTGTTGCTGTACCCCGCCATCGGGGGCGACGTAACCAGCCCGGCCCGTACCCTCAACCCACCCGTAACGGAGTTGAACACCGATAGCCCGCTTGTGCTCGAATTCGACGACCTGTCGGGCGATTACCGGCCGTTTCGGGCGCGTTTGGTGCACTGTAACGCCGATTGGCAGAAGTCGGTACTGAACGATATTGAATTTACGTACGAGTTCAACGACTACCCCATTACGGAGTATCAGGTTTCGATGGGCACCAAGGTGCAGTACTATCACTACCGGTTTCAGGTGCCCAAGGTGAAGTTACCAGGCAACTATATGCTGGTGGTGGTCAACGAGCGGAACCCCCGGCAGCTGATCTTGTCGCGGAGGTTCAGTACATACCAAAACCGGGTGTCGGTGGGGGCTGCGGTACAGTTTTCGAGCAGCCCGCAGCGGCAGTTTCGCGATCAGCAAATCGACCTGACACTCAACTACAAAGGGTATCAGGTGATTTCGCCCCAGGATGATTTCAAGATTATCATTCGCCAGAACTACCGCGACGACCGGATCATCACCGGCCTGAAACCCACCAACGTGCGGGTGTTCGATCAGGTGCTTGAGTACCACCTGTTCGACCTGACCAACACCATACCCGGCAGCAATGAATACCGGTTTTTTGATACCCGAACGGTACTTTCCCGCAGTAATTTCGTGGACCGGATTGTGCCTCGGGAAGATAAAACGACGGCTTATGTCATGATCGACCAACCCCGGAGTGTAGGCGGTTATATTCAGTTTGATGATTTCAACGGCCGGTACGTGATCGACCATCGCGAAACCCAGAACGGTAGCGTGAGTGCCGACTACATCGAGACGGTGTTTACACTCAAAACGGCGGAGCTTCCCGACGGTGAAGTGTACGTAAACGGGGCATTTAACAATTGGCGGCAAAATGATCGGAACCGCATGACTTACGACCCCGCTTCGGGCAGTTACCGGGCAGCCATCCTGCTCAAGCAGGGCGTGTACAACTATGTGTATGCGGTGGCTCGGACCAGTCCGCAGCCCCTCGTTGATGAGTCGTTGCTGGAGGGTAACTTTTCCCAGACCGAAAACGATTACGAAGTTTTTGTGTACCACCGCCCCCCGGCGGGCCGCGCCGATCAGCTGGTGGCTTACAGAAAAGTGGGATTCGGCAAGCGTCGATAAAAAACGCTGGATTCGGTCGTCAGAACAGAAGGCGCGCTTATCAGTTGGGGTATAACATTGGCTGGAATCGATTGCACAATTTTTCGGGCCAACGTCGCGGTATATTATTGGCCCAGATTCCTTACTAAGGTAACCTGTTGAGCTGTAGTTCGCTTCCGGTATGGAGCGGTCAACGGCCCTTTGTAAACTGTTTCTCCGCCTAATTTCCGATGAGCAAGCCGCTGAAAAGAAATGTATTTACGTTAATTCTGGGCATTGGCCTGGCCCTGATCGGGTTCAGTGCGTTCCAGTCGGGAGCCCCCGAGGCTCTGACTTTGCAACCGGGTAGCCGCATCGTGTTGCTGGGCAACAACCTCGGCTCCCGCATGTTCCACTTTCCCCACTTCGAGACCGAGCTTTACCTCCGATTCCCCCAGCACAACCTCATCATCCGCAACATGTGCGATGCGGGCGATACCCCCGGCTTCCGACCCAGCCCCAGCCGCGCTAACCCCTGGGCCTTCCCCGGTGCCGAAAAGTTCCAGACTGAGCTGGCCAATCCCTCGGCCAGTGAAGGTCACCTCGAATCCCACGATGCGTGGATAACCCGCGCCGGGGCCGACGTTATCCTGGCCTTTTTCGGCTACAACGAGTCCTTCAACGGACCCGCCGGCCTGCCCACCTTCCAGGCCGAACTCGACGCCTTTGTCAAGCACACCCTCGCCCAGCGCTACAACGGCAAAACACCGCCCCAGCTGGTGCTCGTCTCGCCCATTGCCTTCGAAGACCTCTCCGACCGCTTCGACCTGCCCAACGGACAGACCCAAAACGCTAACCTGCTCCGCTACGCCCAGGCCATGCAGCAGGTGGCCCGCCAGAACGGCATTCGCTGCATCGATGTGTTCACCCCCTCCCAGAACTGGTACGCCCAGACCAAAGAGCCCCTGACCATCGACGGCTGCCAGCTCAACGCGGCTGGCTACGCCAAGCTGGCCACCCTGCTGGCCGACCAAGTCTTCGGCAACGCTAAAACCGACCCGGCCCGCCGGGCGGCTGTGGATGAGGCTGTGCTCGAAAAAAACTGGATGTGGCACAACGACGTCAAAATCCCCAACGGCGTGCACGTCTACGGTCGGCGGTATAACCCCTTCGGGCCCGACAACTATCCCGCCGAGATCGAGAAGATCCGCCAGCTGACGGCTATCCGCGACACGGCCATCTGGCGCACGGTGCAGGGCCAGCCGTTTGATCTGGCCGCGGCCGACGCCCGCACGCGGGCCCTGCCTACGGTGAAGACCAACTTCAACCCTGAGCGCAACGGCAGCCTGACCTACCTCTACGGGGCCGATGCCCTGGCCAAGCTCAAAGTGGCCCCCGGCTACCGCATCGAGCTGTTTGCTTCGGAACAGGAGTTCCCCGATCTGGCCAAGCCCGTGCAGATGACCTTCGACAATAAGGGCCGCCTGTGGGTGGCGGTGATGCCCAGCTACCCCCACTACAAGCCCGGCGATGCCAAGCCCGACGACAAGATTCTTATTCTGGAAGACACGAACAACGACGGCAAGGCCGACAAGCAGACGATCTTCGCCCGGGGTCTGCACCTGCCGCTGGGCTTCGAGCTGGCCGCTGAGGGCGTGTACGTTTCGCAGGGCCCCAACCTGGTGCTGCTGACCGATACCAACGGCGACGACCGGGCCGACGGGCGGGAGATTCTGCTAAGTGGCTTCGACGACCACGACACCCATCATAACAGCCATGCCTTCACGGTGGACCCCTCGGGGGCCATCTACTCGGGCGAAGGGGTATTTCTGCACACCAACGTCGAAACGCCCTACGGGCCGGTGCGTGCCACCAACGGGGGCTTCTACCGCTACGCGCCCCAGATAAAGAAGCTCGAACGCACCGCGCAACTGTCGATTCCTAACCCCTGGGGCATCGCCTTTGATGACTGGGGCCAGCCGTTCTTTGCCGAGACTTCCAGCCCCGACGTGCGCTGGATGCTGCCGGGCACGGTGCTGCCCCGCTACGGACAGGCTACCCACAAGTCGGTGCAGCTGATCGAGGAGGCTCACCGGGTGCGGCCCACCTCAGGGCTGGAGTTTGTCTCGAGCCGCCACTTCCCCGAGGAGGTGCAGGGCGATTTCTTGATCAACAACACGATTGGCTTTTTGGGCACCAAGCAGCACCGGCTCGAAGACGACGGAACGGGCTACAAAAGCCGCCACCGGCAGGACCTGCTGGTGAGCGACGACCGTAACTTCCGGCCGGTGGACATGGAGTTTGCGCCCGATGGGTCGCTGTACGTGATCGACTGGCACAACATTCTGATCGGGCACATGCAGCATAACGCCCGCGACCCCCTGCGCGACCACGTGCACGGTCGGGTGTATCGGATCACCTACCCAGGACGTCCGTTGGTACGGCCGGCCCGGATTGCGGGGGCACCGATAGACACACTGTTGGCCAACCTGACCTTGCCCGAGTACCGCAGCCGCTACCGCACACGCCGGGAGCTACGCGGCCGTCCGGCCGCTCAGGTGGTGGCCGGGGTGAAGAAGTGGGTGGCGGGCCTTAACCCGGCCGATGCCCGCTATGAGCATCATCTGCTGGAAGGGCTGTGGGTAACCTGGGGCGCTAACCGGGTGGATGCCCCGCTGCTGCGCCGGTTGCTGAAGGCGAACGATTACCGGGTGCGGGCTGCGGCCGTGCAGGTGCTGCGGTACACGGGGCATCAGGTGCCCGATCAGGCGGCCCTGCTGGCTTCGGCGGCCGATGACCCCAACAGCCGGGTGCGGCTGATGGCGATCGTGGCAGCCTCGTGGCTCAAGCCGAGTCAGGGGCTACCGATTCTGGCGCGGGCGGGCGCAAAACCGCTTGATGACTGGATGGTGCACGCCCACCGGACAGCGGTGGCGCACCTGCAGGGCATGAACGTGAAAGAAGCGCAGGCCAAAGAGACCGTTGCGGCCAACAACCTGAAAGGAGCGGAGCTGGCGCTCTATAACCGGGGCAAGGCCATTTACAGTAAAGAAGGCTATTGCGGCACCTGCCATCAGGCGGATGGTCGGGGTCTGGCGGCTTCGGGTTTCCCGCCCCTGGCGGGCACCAACTGGGTGGTGGGCAGCGAAGATCGGCTGATCAAGCTGGCGCTGAAGGGTCTGCTGGGTCCGATTGAGGTGGGGGGTAAGACCTACCCGGGTCAGGTACCGATGACGCCGTTTGGGGGTTTGCTGAAGGACGACGAGCTGGCGGCCGTGCTGACGTACGTGCGCAACTCGTTTGGCAACCGGGCGGGAGCGATCACGGCGGACCAGGTGAAGCGGGTACGTGGCGCGACAGCGGGTAAGACGGACTTTTACTCGCCTGAGCAGCTGCTCAAAGAGCACCCCATGGAAAAGTAAGGTCAGTTAAATGGATATATCAAAAAAGGCTCTGGAACCGTTCCAGAGCCTTTTTTGATTCAAATAGAGTATGAACAGGGCGTTTACGCGCCGTGCAGAAACTCCATAATGTCGCCGTCCTGAACGATATATTCTTTTCCCTCGACCGATAGCTTACCGGCCTCGCGGACACCCGCTTCGGTTTTATACTGGGCAAAATCGGGGAGTTTCATCACCTGCGCCCGGATAAACTTCTTCTCAAAATCAGAGTGAATGACACCCGCGGCTTGTGGAGCCTTCCAACCCCGGTGGATGGTCCAAGCCCGTACTTCTTTCACCCCGGCGGTGAAATACGTAATCAGACCCAGCAACCGGTACGATGCCTTAATCAGTTTGCTCAATCCCGACTCGGTGAGGCCGTACTCGCCCAGAAACAGCTCACGCTCTTCGGGGTCTTCCATTTCGGAAATCTGCGACTCAATCCCCGCCGAAATTACAATGACCTCGGCCCCTTCGTCGGCTACGGCTGCCTTCAGTTTTTCGGAGTACTGGTTACCGTCGGGTAGGGATGCCTCGTCGACATTGGCAACGTAAATAACCGGTTTTACAGTCAGGAGGGCCAAATCGCCGATGGCAGCTTCGCGCTCTTCGGGTGAAGTCTGCACGGTACGGGCACTTTTGCCAGCTTCGAGGGCCGCTTTGTATTGTTTCAGCAGTTCGAGCTCAGCTTTGGCCTTGGCGTCGCCAACGCGGGCGGCTTTGTCGATACGCTGCATCTTTTTCTCGACTGATTCGAGATCTTTCAGTTGCAGCTCAGCATCAATAATCTCCTTGTCGAATACGGGGTCTACGCGGCCTTCCACGTGCACGATGTTTTCGTCTTCGAAGCACCGAATAACGTGCACAATAGCGTCGACCTCCCGGATGTTGGCCAGGAATTTATTACCCAGACCTGCCCCTTGACTGGCTCCTTTCACGAGGCCGGCAATGTCGACAAACTCGATGATGGTTGGGACCACTTTTTGTGGTTTTACCAGCTCTTCGAGTGTGTTCAGTCGTTCGTCGGGCACCGTTACTACACCCACGTTGGGCTCGATGGTACAAAACGGATAGTTGGCGGCTTCGGCTTTGCCGCTCGAAATAGCATTGAATAAGGTCGACTTACCCACGTTGGGTAAGCCCACGATTCCACATTGTAAACCCATATTGAAGGAAGTGCGGCTACGGGATAAGAGCGGGCCGGAGGGCATATGCCTGGCCAACCAACTGCTTATCAACCATGGGCAGCGCGCGGTTTTTTTGCAAAATTACAACGACCGTAGCGGACCATCACCGTAGCGGGCCACAAAAAAGCCTCAGACCGAAGGCTGAGGCTCTGGGTTTGTAGGAATGGTCAGATTGGAAAGCTAGTCCCATTTGAGTTCGGTGCCGAACTCGTCAATCTCGTCGCGGTGAGCAAACTGGGTAAAATCAACGTCGGGCATCAGGTCGGTTTTTACGAATTCGATGGTTTCCTGAAGGGCCTCTATAAACTTATCGAAGTCTTCTTTGTAGAGAAACATTTTATGTTTCTCGTACGTAAAGCCATCTCCCTGTGGGTGCCGACGGCTTTCGGTGATCGTTAGGTAATAATCGTTGCTGCGCGTTGATTTTACGTCAAAAAAGTAGGTACGTTTACCAGCTCGCACTCGTTTCGAATAGATTTTCTCCTTCTCTCGTTCGTCCACAATCAGTGAGGTTTATGCAGTCGCGCTAAACGCCAAATTAACTGCAATAGTATTAGGATCGAAAGAAACTTATCAAATATATTTTCACAAAGGGCCAAATTTTGTCTTGTGTGGCTTGTTAAAAGTCAATTTAATATTAAAAAGAAATAAAAAAAGGGGTAAGTAAGGGAAAGTAGCATACGGGGTATTGGTAATATTTGGTCAATAAGTATTCTGTTTTTTAGTCACCATGCTCGTTCACCTATTCCCTTACCTTCATGAAATTTCTTTCCCAAACTGTAGCCATAGGCTTGCTCGCCTACGGTGTCCCTGGCCTCGTACAGGCGCAATCAATCTCGGCGAGTCCCACAAGAACAGAGAGCCCGCTTTTAGCCCTCCACAGTCCTAATGTAACACCTGCACCCGCCGGGCGATGGGTGGCCGATATCGTTGTATCGGGTCGGGTGGTCGACGAAAAAGGGGCCGGGTTGCCGGGTGTGAGTGTAGTGGTAAAAGGCTCCACGCAGGGTACCACCACCGACGCCGAAGGGGGCTACCGGCTGTCGGTACCCAGTGCGCAGGCGCAGCTTGTATTCAGTTTTGTGGGTTACCTGAAGCAGGAAATATCCGTCGGTTCCCAAACCTCGATAACCGTTACGCTGACGCCCGACGATCAGACCTTGAGCGAGGTGGTTGTGGTGGGCTATGGCTCCCAACGTCGGCAGGATATTACCTCGGCGGTGTCGGTTATTGGCATGAAAGATATTGGAGAACAACCCGCCAATAACCTCAACCAAGCCTTGCAGGGTAGGGCACCGGGGGTTGTGGTGAAGCAAAAAAGTGGTACACCGGGCGGAGCATTTGAGGTGCGGGTACGGGGGATCGGCTCGCTTGGGGCAGGTAGCGACCCGCTTTATGTGATTGACGGCTTTGCGGTGGGAACCTCGGTAGGGCAGAACCTGAACCCGAATGATGTAGAGAGCATCTCGATCTTGAAAGATGCGGCCTCAACAGCCATTTATGGGGCGCGGGGCTCCAACGGCGTTGTGCTGATTACGACTAAAAATGCCAAGGAAGGCAAGGTGGGTATCAACCTGTCGCTGGATTACGGCGTTCAGAATGTGCCCAGTTCGCGCCGGGTAAAAATGCTGAATGGAGTCGAGTTTGCTCAGTTTAAAAAGGATGTATTCATGGACGGAATCCGCTACTTCCAAAAGCGCGAACCGGCCATTGAAGAGGTGCCTATCGGATTCCGCTACCCCGAACAGACCAAGTACTCGACCGACTGGTTTGGCGAAATTCTGAATAACAACGCGCCGTACAGCGACATGAACCTGACGATCTCGTCGGGCAAAGGCCCCATTCGTTCGTTGTTATCGGTGGGGTATTACAAAGAGCAGGGCTCTATTATCAAAACCAACTACGACCGCTTCTCCGTCCGTAGCAACATGACGGGGCAGGTAAACAAGTTTCTGAACGTTGGCCTGAACGTAAATGGCTCATACACCCGTCAGAATGTGGCCAATACCGATGGCCGTAGTGCGCTCGTGGGTGGTGCCCTGCTTATGGACCCCCGTGAGCCGGTGCGTAACCCCGACGGATCACTACGCCCTTACATTGGCGGGGTCGACGGGGTATTTGGGTTTCCGAACCCGGTATTTGTGCTGAACAATGTTTCCCGCAAACGGAACATTTTTGATCTGCTGACCAACGCCTTCGCGGAGGTGTCGATTCTGAAAAATCTCCAGTTCCGCTCGTCGGTCAATGCCAAGATCAATTATAACACCTACCGCGAGTTTGTCCCGTCGACCATTGGCTTGTCGGTTGCTTCGGGAACGGCCGGTGCTCCACCCCGCATTGCGACGGCCGGCGAAACCACCGAGCAGCTCGCCAACTATTCGCTCGATCAACTGCTCACCTACACGCCCACTATTGGTACCGATCATAACCTGAATGCCCTGGTTGGTTTTACGGCTCAACAGGAGACCGTGCGGGGCTTGTCGGGTTCGGCCAATACCTTCCCCGACGATCTGGTGCCGTTTTTGGGCGCAGGCTCTATCCGGTCGTCAAACTCGTATGAATTTGGTTTTACGCTGCTGGCGTATCTGGCGCGGGTCAACTACTCATTCAAAGATCGCTATCTGGCGTCGGCTTCGTTTCGGCGGGAGGGAAGTTCGCGGTTTGGTACACAGAACAAGTACGGCGATTTCCCGGCGGCCTCGGTGGGCTGGCGTATTTCGGAGGAGCCTTTTATGCCTAAGTACGCCTGGCTGAACGACCTCAAGCTCCGCGCAAGCTGGGGCGTAACGGGTAACAATAACATTGGTAACTACCCAAGCCTCGCGTTTGTGGGGGCCAACAACTACATTCTCGACAATGCCTTTGCGCCGGGGAAAGTGGTTAGCTCGTTTGCCAACTCAGAACTGAAGTGGGAGAAATCGAATCAGCTGGATATCGGTATGGACTTGTCGCTGTTCAACAACAAGCTCAGTTTCACCTTCGAGTATTACAAGAAGATTACCAACGATATGCTGCTACCGATCTCGATACCGGCGGTGTCGGGTTTCACAACGAGTTTGGCTAATATCGGGAAAGTGCAAAACCGGGGTATTGAGCTGGGTGCCGATTACCGGACCAATATTGGAGCTATCAACTTCCGAACCAATGCCAACATTGCGTTCAACCGCAGCAAGATTTTGGCCATCAAAGGAGCCAACGACATGCTCTGGTACGGTAGTTTCTACGGTGGGTATAATGTGCAGAAGGTAGGTCGTCCAATCGGGATGATCTACGGGTACCGGAAGTTGGGCATTTTTAACACGCAGGCCGAAATCGACGCATCGCCCAAGCAGGACGGTGTGATTCCGGGCGGAATGAAGTTTGCCGATACCAACGGCGATGGCGTAATCACGTACGATACGCAGGACATGGTGGAGATTGGCAACCCCAACCCGGCCTTCACCTGGGGTTGGACTGTAGCGGCCGATTACCGTAAATTCGATCTGAATCTTTTGTTTCTGGGGGCGCACGACTTTGATATCTACCGCAATATCGAAGCCTCGACGATGAACATGGACGGGGTCTTTAACGTGCTCGACAAAGCCAAAGACCGGTGGCGCTCGCCCGAGAATCCCGGCTCAAACCCTACGGCCAAAAACTCGCAGGGGGGCACCAATTACTTCAAATGGTCGCGCGAGAGTAGCGAACGGTACGTGTACGACGGCAGCTATATCTGGCTCAAAACGGTTACGATTGGCTACACATTGCCCCGGCTCCGGTCGGTGCTGAGCGACGCCCGGATTTTTGTGTCGGCCAACAACCTGTTTCTATTCACCAAATACCCCGGCAATAACCCCGACGCGGGTGTACGGGGTGGTACCGAGCTGAACAATGATGATGAGTCGTATCCGGTTCCGCGGACGTTCGCAGTAGGTGCTAAGTTCAACTTCTAATCTTCCTCGGCCATGAAAAAATTAACCTTATTCAGCTTGCTTTTTCTTTGCCTGGCCGGGGTGTCGTGCAAAGAGGATTACCTCGTCACAACCGATCCGACGCGCATCGGGGCCGACCTGTTCTACCAAAATCAGACGCAGTTTGAGCAGGCCGTAAATGGCGTGTACGGGCAGTTACAAACCATAACCAACACGGCGTACCTGTTTACGGAGTTTAATACCGATAACACGACGCTCGACTTTAACCCCCTCGACCGCGGGGGCGCGGCTGGCTGGGAGGCTTTTGAGTTTTCGACGGTAAACCCCGGTAATGGCGAGATTGCGAACCTCTGGAACCAGCATTATTCAACGCTCTACAACATCAATTACGCGCTCGAAAAACTGGCGGCCAGTACGATTGATGCCAACGCGAAAAAGGAAATAGAAGGTCAACTGAAGTTTCTGCGTGGGTACCACTACTTCAATCTGGCCCGCTACTTTGGCGATGTTGTGCTCGTAACGTCGACGCTCAAGAACCCCGATCAGGCGTTTGATCTGATCCGATCGCCCCAGGCAGCGGTGTACACGCAGGTCGAAAATGATCTGAAAGAAGCGGCCGCTTTGTTGCCAGCTTCGCGTACCAAAAAAGTGGGCTGGGCCAACAAAGGGGCCGCGTTGACCTTGCTTGGGAAGCTTTACCTGACCAAGAAACAATACGCTGAGGCTGTCAGTACGCTCAAGCAGGTGGTGCCGCTTGGGTACTCGCTATTGCCCAAATACGCCGACATTTTCGATCCGGCCAAGAAAAACGGCCCGGAATCAATTTTTGAGGTGCAGTATCAGGGCGGAAACGACCTGGGCGAGCAAAGCAACTTTATGTATGTGTTTGCGCCCCGGCTTTCGCAGGGGGCCGTTACGGGCTTTGCCAATACGCCACCGGGTGGGCGCAATATTCCGACCAATGACATTATGGCTGCCTTTGAGCCGGGCGACCTCCGCAAGGATGTATCGTTTCAGCCCGGCTACACCCTCAACGGTACGTTCGTAGCCATTCCGTTTATCAACAAGTATCGGCACCCGCATACCATCACCGGCCGAACCGATAACAACTGGCCCGTGCTCCGATATGCCGATGTGCTGCTGATGCTGGCCGAAGCCATCAACGAGCAGTCGGGCCCGACGGCCGAGGCCGCCGATTTTGTCAATCAGGTGCGGAAGCGGGCCGGTCTGAAGGAGTTGGGTACTCTGAGCAAAGATGCTTTCCGCGAGGCCGTACTGAAAGAGCGCCGGGTCGAGCTGGCGTTCGAAAACCACCGCTGGTTCGATCTTCAGCGCACTAAAACCCCGGCCGAGCTGGCGGCTTTTCTGAACGCGTACGGGGCTAAAGAAAAAGCAAACCCCACGGTAGGGCGGGGGGGGATTGCCTTCAACGCGCTCGACTATGTGTACAGTGATTTCGAATATTTCCTGCCTATTCCGGCTCCCCAAATTCTGATTAACAGTAAATTAACTCAAAATGCGGGTTATTAGAAAGGGCGTAGTTTGCCCTTCTACCCACATTATTTCAACGGATTGTAATGACAGTATTAACTGAATCGTTTTGGCTCTGGCAGTTTTTGGGTCGTTTGCACCCACTGATCGTCCATTTCCCGGTGAGCCTGCTGCTGATCGCCTGGCTGCTCGAAGGCGTCGGCTGGTACCGTAAATCGGCCGAGTGGCAGTCGGGTGTGAAAGCGCTGGTCTGGATTGGGGCGATTAGTTCGGTGGTGGCCGCCGTACTGGGGCTTGTACTCATTAATCAGGACGACTACGGTGGCGACACCGTGGTCGTCCACCAATGGTCGGGCCTGGCCACTATGGCATTGGCCGTACTTGCCCTGCTGGCCCTCCGCGCCCGGCGTACCGACCTGTTTCGGGGGTTGCTCACCGCAAGCGTGGTGGGAGTTACAGTGGCTGGCCATTACGGAGCGATGCTCACCCACGGCGATGATTTTCTGACGAGCGTATTGCCCGAGACCCGCGAAATGGCCCCCGTGGCCGAAGGTGGGTCGCGGTTTGCGCTCAACACCAGCTCAACCACCCCGCTCGACGATAAGCAGGTGAGTGAGCTGAACCTCGAAGTGCGCTCCATTCTGGCGCATAATTGCTACAGTTGCCACGGCTCCTCGAAAGTGAAAGGTGAGCTGCGCCTTGACAAGAAGGAGTTTATCATGAAGGGGGGCGAAAGTGGCCCGATTCTGGTGCCGGGCCATCCTGAAGACAGCGACATCATCCGCCGGGTGAAACTGCCCGCCGGTCACGACGACGCCATGCCGACCAAAGGCAAGCGACTGACCGAGCAGGACATTGCTGTGCTTGAGTTCTGGATCAAACAGGGTGCGCCCTGGCCGAGTGGCCCCGAAAAGAGCTTGTATCGCGTGGCCGAGTTAGCCCCCCGGATGCCCGCTTTGCCACCGGCCGCACCGGGGCTCGAAAACCCTATCGACCGGTTTGTGAACGTGTATTTCGCGAAGAACAAGCTCAACTGGAAACCCGCAGTCGACGACCGGACGTACATGCGCCGGGTGTACCTCGATGTGGTGGGCTTGCTCCCGACGCCCGATCAGCTCAAAACATTTGTGGCCGATACCGCAGCTAACAAGCGGGCGGTGCTGGTGCAAAAACTGCTGGCCCGAAACGTCGATTACGCGCAGCATTGGCTTACTTTCTGGAACGACGCCCTCCGTAATGATTACACCGGTACGGGCTACATCACCAAAGGCCGGTTTGATATTACAACCTGGCTCTACACCTCGCTGAAGACCAATAAGCCGTACAATCAGTTTGTGCGCGAGCTGATCAATCCAGGTAAAGAGTCGGAAGGGTTTATCAAGGGGATCAAATGGCGGGGCACGATCAATTCGAGCCAAAGCACCGAAATGCAGGCGGCTCAGAATGTATCGCAGGTGCTGCTGGGTCTGAACCTGAAGTGTGCATCGTGCCACGATAGTTTTATCAGCGACTGGAAACTGGCCGATGCCTATGCCTTTGCCAACATCTTTGCCGATACCACTCTCGAAATTCACCGCTGCGACAAACCCACCGGGCAGATGGCGGGCACCAAAATCATTTTCGAGGAACTGGGCTCTATCAACGGCAAAGCACCCACCAAAGAGCGACTCCGCGAACTGGCCGAATTTATGGTGCAACCCAAAAATGGACGCTTGTACCGCACGGTGGTGAACCGGGTGTGGGCACAGGTGATGGGCCGGGGCATTATCGAACCCGTCGATATGATGGACAATGTGCCCTGGAGCGAAGACCTGCTCGACTGGCTGGCGGCCGATTTTGCGGCCAATGGTTACGACCTCAAACGATTACTGGGGCAGATTCTGACCTCACGGGCGTACCAGCTTCCGTCGGTGGGGCTGAAAGAAGCCGATCAGATTGTCTCGCCGAAATTCGTGTTTCAGGGTATGGTGCGTCGGCGGCTATCGGCCGAGCAGTTTGCCGATGCCGTCAGTCTGGCGTTTAGCCCGATTTACGCCGACACGTCGATTGTGGAAGAGCAGTTTCCGAAGAAGCTGAAAGCCGAAATGCCGTTTCCCAGGGCGTCGCTCGTGAAAAACGACCCATTTTTAACCGCGTTGGGTCGGCCCAACCGCGAAACTGTCAGTACGAGCCGGGCTTCGCAGGCCAACCTGTTGCAGGCCCTTGAGCTGACCAACGGCGAAAAGTTCAACGAAGCCCTCAAGCGGGGGGCATTGCAGTGGCGGGCCCTGTACCCTACGTCTGATGTACTCGTGCGTAACCTGTACTGGAAGGCCCTCGGCCGCGAACCCAAACCGCAGGAGCTGGCCGTGGCCCAAAAGATACTGGGCAAAACGCCCACCACCGATGGTATTCAGGATCTGGTTTGGGCGATTAGCCTGCATCCCGAATTTCAACTGATTTACTGATGGCTGGCACGCGGATGCGATCTGCGTGCCAGCCTTACCTCGATACAACCATGAAAAATACCTGGAACAGACGGGAGTTTCTGCAAAAAACAAGCGCGGCAACCTTAGCCGCTATGGCGGCTGGTGCACCCGTTTCGAGTCTGCTGTCGGGGTGTGGCCGTAGCCGTAAACCCGGCGAAACTAATGGTACCGCCGACACGGTTATTCTGCTCTGGATGGCCGGCGGCATGGCCCATACCGAAACCTTCGACCCCAAACGGTACACGCCTTTTTCGAAAGGTATGGAAGGCAACCGGGTCTTGAGCACCTTTAAACCGGTCCCGACCGTGCTCGACGGCATTCATTTTTCCGAAGGGCTACAGCAAATCGGGAAGGTGATGGACAAGGGCACGCTCATCCGTTCGTACGTAGCGGCCGATTTGGGCCATATTCTGCACTCGCGCCATCAGTACCACTGGCACACCTGCTACGAGCCTCCCCAAACCGTAGCGGCTCCGCATATCGGCTCCTGGATTGCCAAAGAGCTGGGCCCCAAAAACCCGGTGATTCCGGCTTTTATTGATATTGGACAGCGGTTTACCGTGGGTGAGGCCGAAGAACTGAAGGCGTTTCATACGGCCGGTTTTCTGGGCAATGAGTTCGGCCCGTTTTTTATTCCTGACCCCACGCAGGGCCTTGAGAGTGTGCGGCCGCCCGTTGGGATGGATGCCAAACGATTTGAGCGCCGGAATCAGCTCTATAACGAACTCATCAGCAAAGGACCGATGGGCGAGTTTGGTAGCGACTACCAGAAAGAATCCTTGCGCCGGTCGATGGAACAGGCGTACCAACTGCTCAACTCGCCCGAAGCCAGGGCCTTTGATCTGAGCAAGGAACCCAAAGCCAGCTACGACATCTACAACACGGGTAAGTTTGGGCTGGGTTGCCTGCTCGCCCGCCGACTGACTGAGCAGGGGGCTCGGTTTATCAGCGTCACCACGGAGTATGAGCCGTTTATGGGGTGGGATACGCACGAAAACGGCCACACGCGGCTTGAGGAGATGAAGCGGCAGATCGACGCGCCCATTGCCCAACTGATTAAAGACCTCGACAAAACCGGCCACCTCGACCGCACACTCATCATTCTGGCGAGTGAGTTTAGCCGCGATATGATGGTCGAAGGCCGCCCCGACGCCAAGGTGCAGGAACAGGTGCCGCAGCCCGATATTCTGTCGGATCTGAAGTTTTACGGGATGCACCGCCACTTTACCGACGGCTGCTCGATTCTGATGTTTGGCGGAGGTATCAAGAAAGGATTCGTGTACGGCAAAACCGCCGACGAACGCCCCTGCAAGACGATCGAAAACCCGGTTCGGATCGACGGCATTCACCAGACCATTTATCACGCGCTCGGCATTGCCCCCGATACGCATTACGACGTGGAGAAACGGCCGTTTTACACCACACCCGACGGATTGGGTAAACCCGTGCTCGATTTACTCGCTTAACCGTTGACGTATGCAAAAGGGCTTTTTTTTCGTACTGAGCGTCGTATTGGTGGCCGGGTTGGCCTGGTACAATCAGGCGTGCACAAACAGTTCGGCGGGGAGTAGCAGCCCCGATCAGATTCCGGAGCGAATCAGCTACAACTTCGATATTCGGCCGATTCTGTCGGACAAATGCCTGGCCTGCCACGGACCCGACGCCAACAAACGGGAGGCTGGCCTGCGGCTCGACATTGCCGAGAATGCGTATGCCGCCCTGAAAGAAAACCCGGCGGCCCACGCGCTCGTACCCGGCCGACCGGAGCTGTCGGAGGTGTACCTGCGCATTACATCCGACGATACGGCCACGGTGATGCCCCCGCCCTCGTCGAACCTGAAACTGACACAGCGCGAGATTCGGCTCATTGAGGCCTGGATTAAGCAAGGTGCGCCCTACGAAAAACACTGGTCGTTTGTGGCTCCGCGCAAGCCTGCCCGCCCGATGGTGAGCCAAACGAACTGGCCCCGCAACGAAATCGACTACTTTATTCTGCAAAAGCAGGAACAAAAAGGCCTCAAGCCAAACGAGGAAGCCGACAAGGAGCACCTGCTTCGCCGGCTGAGCCTCGACCTGACGGGTCTGCCCCCCTCTCTCGAACAAATGGACCGGTTTCTGGCCGATGCCTCGCCCAAAGCCTACGAAACCATGGTAGACCAATTGCTCAAAAGCCCGGCCTACGGCGAAAAAATGGCCCTGCATTGGCTCGACCTGGCTCGCTATGCCGACTCGCACGGGTACCAGGACGACGGCTACCGGACGCAGTGGCCCTGGCGTGATTGGGTGATTCACGCCTTCAACAAAAATATGCGGTACAATGATTTTGTGACCTGGCAACTGGCGGGTGATTTGCTGCCCGGCAGCAACAAAGAGCAACTGCTGGCTACGGGGTTCAACCGCAACCACAAAATCACCGAAGAGGGGGGCGTGATCCCCGAAGAGTACCGGATTATGTACGTCACCGACCGTAACGATCTCTTTGGTAAGGGCCTGCTGGGGGTTACGCTCGAATGCGCCCATTGCCACGACCATAAATACGACCCGTTCTCCCAGAAAGAGTACTACCGGCTTTTTGCGTTTTTCAACAACGTCAGTGAGGTAGGTATCGAGTCGGTGATTGGTGGCCCCGATACCTACGCCAAAAAGCCCCTGATGGAAATCAGTAACGATGATGTGAAGGGAATTCTGTCGTTCGTGAACAAGCGCGATACCAACCGGCTCATTGTCTCGGTCATGGGTGACCTCGACACCACCCGCAAGACCTACGTACTCAAGCGTGGTGCTTACGACGACCCCGGCGAAGAGGTACAGCCCGGTACGCCCACCGCCATTTTGCCGTTCGATCCGAGTTACCCCAAAAATCGGCTTGGCCTGGCCAAATGGCTGTTCGACCGCCGGAATCCGCTTACGGCGCGGGTGTACGTCAACCTGTTGTGGCAGGAGTTTTTCGGGAAAGGCATTGTGAAGACCTCCGGCGACTTTGGCATGCAGGGCGAACTGCCCTCGCACCCCCAACTGCTCGACTGGCTGGCCGTTGATTTTATGGAACACGGCTGGGACATAAAGCGGCTGGTGCGGCAAATGGTGACCTCGGCCACGTACCGGCAGTCGGCGGTGGTGACGCCCGAAAAACTGGCCACCGACCCCGACAATATCCTGCTGGCCCGCGGGCCGCGCTACCGGATTCATGCCGAGTTTGTGCGCGATCTGGTGCTGAGCAGCAGCGGCTTGCTCAACCCCACGGTTGGCGGGCCGAGTGTGAAGCCTTACCAGCCTGCGGGCCTGTGGGAGGGCGCAACCTCAGGGCGAGGCCTATTGTCGATGTACGTGCAGGACCACGGTCCGAGCCTGTACCGTCGGGGGATGTACACACTCATAAAGCGCACGGTGCCTCCGCCCGCTATGGCTATTTTCGATGCCAGTAACCGGGATCTGTGCGAAACCAAACGGCTTAAAACCAACACCCCCTTGCAGGCCCTGGTCATGATGAACGACCCGGCTGTGCTCGAAGCCTCGCGGGTGCTGGCGGCCCGGCTTTTGCAGGAGCGGGGCGATGTGCCGGGTAAAATCGGTAAAGCGTTTCGGCTGATTGTAAGCCGGAAGCCGACGGAGCAGGAACTCGGTATTCTGCACGATTACTACGAAAATGCCCGGAAAAAACTCACCAAAACGGGCGTCGATAAGGCGTTGGCCGTGGGTGAGTACCCGATTCCGGCGGGCCTCGACCGCACGCAACTGGCGGCTCTGATGCGCGTAGTCACTACGATTTACAACCTGGAGGAAACTATTACCAAGTCCTGACGGCTATGGAAAACGAAATTCTCGAACACGGCTTTAATTTCAACCGGCGTCGCTTTTTGTCGCGGCTTAGTCTGGGGTTGGGGAGTGCAGCTTTGGGATCATTGCTCATTCCAGATTTGTTTGGTGGCTCCGGCTCCGACGACGAAACCCTGCCTGTAGGCGTGCCGCATTTTGCTCCCAAGGCCAAACGGGTGATTTACCTGTTTCAGAACGGCGCGCCTTCGCAGCAGGAGCTTTTCGATTACAAGCCCAAACTCCGCGAAATGACCGGACAGGAGTTGCCGCCCTCGGTGCGGGGCAAGCAGCGGCTCACGGGTATGACCGCCAACCAGAAAGAGTTTCCGATGGTGGGTTCGTTTGTCGATTTCAACCAATACGGCCAATCGCGGGCGTGGGTGAGCGACCTGTTTCCGTATACGGCCAAAATTGTCGACGATCTGTGCATCATCAGGTCGATGTACACCGAGGCCATCAACCACGACCCGGCGCTCACGTTTTTGCAGACGGGCTCGCAGCAGGGCAACCGCCCCAGCATGGGCTCGTGGCTGAGTTACGGGCTGGGCAACGAAAACAAAAACCTGCCCAACTTTACGGTACTGCTTTCGCGCGGCATCGGCAACGGGCAGGGGGTCTACTCCAAACTCTGGTCCAACGGGTTTCTGGATTCTATTCATCAGGGCGTACAGTTCAGCAAAGGCGAAGACCCGGTGCTGTACCTCCGCGACCCCGACGGTATGTCGCGCGAGGAACGCCGGGCCATGCTCGACAATCTGGCCCAGCTGAACGACCTGTCGTATCAGTCGTTTGGCGATCCCGAAATTATGGCCAAAGTGAAGCAGTACGAGATGGCGTACCGCATGCAAACGGCCGTGCCCGAGGTGATGGACTTGTCGAAGGAGTCGGACGATATTATCAAGCTCTACGGGCCCGACTGTCTGGTGCCGGGTACGTTTGCGGCCAACTGTTTGCTGGCCCGCAAGCTGTCGGAAAACGGCGTCCGGTTTGTACAGCTTTACCATCAGGGGTGGGATCAGCACGGTAACTTGCCCTTTGAAATTGCCAAACAGGCCAAAGATGTCGATCAGGCATCGGCGGCTCTGGTCACCGACCTCAAACAGCGCGGGTTACTCGACGAAACGCTCGTGATCTGGGGGGGCGAGTTTGGCCGAACCAGCTACACGCAGGGTAAGCTCACCAAAGACAACTACGGCCGCGACCATCACCCGCGCTGCTTTACCATCTGGATGGCGGGCGGGGGCATCAAACCCGGCATGGTGTACGGTGAAACCGACGATGTGGGCTACAATATTATTCAAAACCCGGTTCACGTCCACGATTTTCAGGCCACGGTGCTCCATCAGCTTGGCCTCAATCACGAAAAACTGGTCTTCAAACATCTGGGCCGACGGTATCGGCTGACTGATGTTTCGGGAAAAGTAGTACATGACATCATTGCCTAACCGACAGCCGTATCGCCCCCTTTTATGAACAAAAGGCTCCTTGGTATTGCCGAGCAAGCGCTCTTTGCAACGGTAATTTTTGTGCTGGTTCTGCTTGCCTTTGCCGACCGCCTGACCGTGCCAGTCTGGTTACAACCAATCGGCCGGATGCACCCGCTTTTTCTGCACTTCCCGATCGTAATTCTGCTGCTGACGCTGGTGATGGAGGTGTTTCGGTTTCGGCCGGTTCGGGCGGGCCAAACCGTCGAGACCGTCAGTGCGTACCGGCAGTTTCTGGATACCCTGCTTCTGGTGGGCACCCTATCGGCGGGTCTGACGGTGGTGATGGGCCTTTTTCTCGCTACCGAAGACGACTACAGCGGCACCACCCTGCAATGGCACAAATGGTCGGGCGTTGGGGTGTTTTTGGTGGCGGCTTTTATTTACTGGGCTCGCCAGAAACGCTGGTACAACGCCCCCCTGGCGCGCGTGGGTGGGCTGGCGGGCGTGGTGTGTCTGGTGGGGGCCGGGCATTACGGCGCTACCCTGACCCACGGCGACAATTTTCTGTTTGAACCCCTTAGCCGGCCCGAAGAACCTGAGCGCGTACCGCTGGAGCAGGCCCTGGTGTACGACCATCTGGTGCAACCCATTTTTGAGCAGAAATGCGTGAGTTGTCATAATCCCGGTAAGCTCAAAGGGGGGCTAAATCTGACCGAGCTGGCGGGGGTGCAAAAGGGCGGTAAGTCGGGAAAGCTGTACGTATCTGGGCGGCCCGACATCAGCCTGCTGCTTCAACGAATTCATTTGCCGCTTGAGGAGAAAAAACACATGCCGCCCATTGGCAAAAGTCAGCTAACTCCGCAGGAGGCCAAACTGCTGGCGTTGTGGATTAAAGGGCGCGCTCAGGCCAATGGGCGTGTGGCCGACTTACCCGCTACCGATTCGTTGCGGATCATAGCGGCTGGTTTTCTGGCACCGTCGGCCCCGGTGGAATCGTTTGACTTCGACGAGCCCGACGAGGACGTAGTCCGGCAGCTTAACACCGATTACCGCACCGTGGCCCGATTAGCCTATGGCTCACCGGCTCTGGCGGTCAACCTCTACAACAAAGCCAATTACTCCCCCGACCAACTGGCCGACCTGAGCCCGATCCGGGAGCAGGTGGTCTCGCTGAGCCTGAATAAACTGCCTGTCAAAGATGCCGATCTGAAACAGGTGAGTCAGTTTGAGAACCTGCAAAAACTCGACCTGAACTTTACCGACATTACGGGCCAAACGCTGGAGTTGCTCACCCCGCTAAAGCAGCTCAAAACGCTGGCGTTGGCAGGTACGTCTGTGCGCTACGAAGACCTCGTTGGTCCGCTCAAAGCCTTTAAAAATTTGCAGACTGTAGCCCTCTGGAACACCCGCCTAACCCCGGAGCAGATCGCGCAGTTGCAAAAAGCGTACGGAAAAGTGCGGTTTGTGGCGGGTTTCAACGGCGCGGCTGCCGAGCCGATCCGGCTCAATCCGCCCCAGCTCAAAAACGCGTCGCCTATTTTCTCCGGCTCGACGCGGGTCGATATTCGGCACCCGGTTCGGGGGGTACAGATCCGGTACACCACCGACGGCTCGGAGCCCGACAGCCTACGCTCGCCTGTCCTGACTGCTCAAACCACCATCTCGCAGCCAACTCAGATCAAGGCGCGGGCCTTTAAGGCGGGTTGGTACGGCAGTAGCACGGCTACGTTCGACTATTACCGCAGCACGTACAAACCCGACAGCGTGCGGCTGTTGCTGCCGTTCAACCCGGTGCATCAGGCCAACGGCCCCCAAAGCTTTTTTGACGGAATTCTGGGTACGTTCAATGCCAACAGCCCCGCCTGGGCTAACAACTGGATGGGCTTTCGCAAAAACGAAATGGCCCTGCTATCGCGATTTGCCAAACCGGTCACCATCAGCTCGGTAGCCCTGCGGATTATGGTTGAGGAGGAGACGAGTATTTTCCCGCCCGGAGAGGTTGAAATATGGGGTGGGGCGGGCCCGAACGAACTGAAGCGGCTTGTCACAGTAAAGCCCCGGCAACCGGGAGGCAAGGAGCCGCATACCCTGCAAACAGTCACGTGCTCGTTTGGCCCGCAGTCGGTCTCATGGCTGAAAATTGTGGCCCGCCCGCTTAAACAAATACCGGCCTGGCACCCCAATAAAGGCAATCAGGCCCTGCTTTTGGTCGACGAAGTATTCCTCAATTAATCCAAACGAATCCGGGGCCACAGGCTCACGAAACGGGGTCAATTGGTTCTGAATGAGCCCAAAACTTGGCTGGCATACGGTTTGTGCGTATCTTTGTGAGGTCGGAATTGCACATTTTGGGGAAGAGACGTGTAGAGTACGTTCTACAAAGCACGCTCTTATTTGTTCACCAAACCGTACGCTGTATGAGTGTGATAATGTCCCTGATGATGCTGTTCAGCACTATCAAACCGACAGAGGCCCATTCGGGCTTCATACAGAAGGGTAAGGCTTCTTTTTACGCTTCAAAATTCAATGGACGTAAGACGTCAAGCGGAGAACGGGTAGACTCGAAAGTCTACGCAGCCGCCCACCGGACGCTACCATTCAACACCATGGTCGAGATTACCAATCTCGCTAACAACCGGTCGGTAATTGTTCGGATCAATGACCGGGGTCCATTTTCGAAAGGTCGCATCGTGGATATGACCCACGCGGCCGCCAAAGCACTTGGTTTTATCCAAAGAGGGGTAACCAATGTCAAGCTTCGGGTTGTAGGCACCAATGGTGTGGTTGCTCTCGGCCCGGTTTCAGCGGAACCAACGGCGCAACTTCTGTCGACTACAGAACCCGTTAACCGCTTCTAATCAGTCAGGTGGGTGGAAGCCCGCCGTGTAGTATTCCGGTGGCTCGCTTTTTCGATGCGCGATCCGGAAGGGAATCAGCTTCCCGCTACACATATTTACTGAACCGTTCGGCTCCTGTGGCATCCCAAAACCGTTTGTGCAATTCCGGTGGGTGCGTGAGCCGAACGGTTTTTTGCGTTATATTACCATCATGAAGCAGCAACTCAACTTAGCCCAGATCCGGGAATACGGTAACGTCGAATTTTTGGCCCGCCAGATGGTCGAAGGCTTCATCACGGGGTTGCACAAATCGCCCTTTCACGGCTTTTCGGTTGAGTTTGCCGAGCACCGGCTCTACAATACCGGCGAAACCACCCGGCATATCGACTGGAAAGTGTTTGGCAAAACCGAAAAGCTGTTTGTAAAACGGTACGAGGAAGAAACCAACCTGCGCTGCCACTTACTGATCGATACGTCGTCGTCGATGTATTACCCCGAAAAAAACTTCGGTAAACTCACCTTCAGCGTGATGGCCGCCGGGTGTTTGGCCTACCTGCTCCAACGCCAGAAAGACGCCGTGAGCCTGACCACCTTTGCCGATGCAATTGATGTACAGACGCCCGTAAAATCGACGCCCTCACACGTGCACAAGCTGTTTGGGCACCTGAGCGACCTGATGCAGCAGCCCAAAACCACCCGGAAAACATCGGCCGCCGAAGTGATTCATCAGATTGCCGAGAAAATCAACAAGCGTTCGCTGGTGGTTATTTTCAGTGATATGTTTGAGAATGCCGACAAGGCCGATGCGCTGTTCTCGGCCCTTCAGCATTTGCGGCATAACCTGCACGAGGTGTTGCTTTTCCACGTGACCGACAAGAAAACCGAAGAGGATTTTGCCTTTGATGAGCGCCCCTACGAGTTTATTGACCTCGAAACGGGTGAGCGGGTAAAGCTGCAACCCGGTCAGATTCGGGATTCGTATCAAGAGGCCGTGCGGGCGTATTTTCAGGAACTGAAGCTGCGTTGCGGGCAGTACAAAATTGACTTTATCGAGGCCGATATTGCCCGGGGATTTGATCAGATTCTGAGCTCGTACTTAGTGAAACGGACGAAGATGAAATAAAGGGAAAAAGGAGAAGGGAGGAAAGGGAGAAGGGGCTGTTGCATAGTTCCCTTTCTCCTTTCCTCCCTTCTCCTTTTCTCCTCTATTACCTATTTCCCTTTCGCGGCTGGCTTCGCTTGTTTGTTCACAGTAGCCGGTGCGGCTTTGGTGGCCAGCTGACGCTTGTAAAAATCAAGGAAGTCGCCCGCCTGCTCAGCGGGTATGCCCCGCCCGATAATCGTGCGGCTTTTGTCGAGCACGTAGACCTGTGGCGTGGTGAACACATCGTACCGGTGCCGGAAGTCGGTGCGGAACGTGAAGTCGTAGCCGTGAATCCAGTTTTGGAGCTTAAACTCGTTGATAAACTTTTTCCAGCTTTCGGGGCTGTTGCTTACGGGTACCGCCAGTACATCAATGCCTTTGCCTTTGTTGGCGTCGGTGTATTTTTTCAGTAGAGGAGCCGCTGTGCGACAATGACCGCACTCGGGATCGTAGAAAAACACAATCAGGTAATCGCTCTTTAGGGACGCAAAGTTGATGGGGCGCCGGAGGGTGTCGCTCACCGACAGGGTCGGAAACGGTTTGCCAATCAGCAGCGGCTTCAGCGTGTTTACTTTTTCGCGTACGTTGGCCAGGGCAGTCGAGTCTGACATCGGCATCACACCCGAGAGGTAGTATTTCTCGGCCATGTGAATAAACACCCCATCAGTACCCAGCACGGTGGGCCGCTCATACTGGCTCGTGATCCAGTAAATGGTGTACAGGTGCATATCACTGCCGGGCTTGGTTTTCCGAATCAGGAAATCGGCCTCTTTCGTGATCGAGTCGGTTTGCTGCACCGTCAGCTCTTTCATGTACCGTTCGAGCTTACGCTGGTAAACAGGGGTGAGCAAAAACCGGTCGTCAGCGAGGTCGAACCCGTCCCAGTAGTGGGCTTTGTAATAATTGAATGTCCAGAGCGAGTCGGGGCGGCCGTTGGCGGCTTTAGGGGGCGCGGGTACATTCGGTTCGGCCGAGGCTTCGAGCAGCTTGGTGGCAAACAGGCCTTTGTTGTTCTGCACAAAATCGAGCCGAATCTGATTCGCTTTTTGGGCCAGCTCGTTCTGTTGCTTCTGAAACAGAGCGGCCGACACGGCATCGTTCCGTAGTTTTTTCTGCACCTCAATGGCCTGTACTTCCTCGTACAAGGTGGCCAACGCCTGTTGGTACTCGTAAAACTTCTCATTTTCGCGGGAGCCCGTCACCTTCATCGACCGGATGAAATTGGTGGTATCGGTCGCGAATGAGAACGTCTGCTGATCGTCGAGGATAAACTCCATGTATCGCTGTTTGGGCGTCAAGACCAGATATAAGCCCTGCGGCAGCGCCTTATCGCCTTCGAAAACGAATTGCCCCTGAGCGTTTATTTTGGCGGTATCTTTCGGGATATATTGTGTGCCCGAACGGTACCAATGGGCCAGTACAACCGAAGTGTCGCGCAGACCTTTGATCTGCCCGCTGATCCGGTACGGTTTGTTGGTGGTTTGAGCCAGCAGGGCGGTTGCCGACAGAACGGCGAGCAAGGCCATGCAGAACAGTTTTTTCATACAGAAAACGCTTACGATTTTGTCGGCCCGCTGACGGGGTCGGTTAACTACAAATTTAGCGGATAAATTTTACTACTGGGTTAACGTTCAGGGCCCGGGAACTGGTACTCATGTTCTATTTTTTGTCGAAAACCCTGTTCTATTTGCTTACCCCAGCGGGCTGGGTGTTTCTGGCCCTGCTGGGCACAGTATTTATACGCCAGCCGCGCCTGAAACGCCAATTTGCCCTGGCGGCCCTCGTTTTGTTCTGGCTGTTTGGCAATAGTCAGCTGGTCAACGAAGGCCTCCGTATCTGGGAGATTCCCCCAGCCAAATTAATGCCAAATCCCGCCGATTCGGCCCCGCGGGTGGCGGTTTTGCTCACGGGTGGCATGATTAATACCCTGTACGAGCCCCAGCCACTCCGGCCGGTGTTCTCGCACGAGGCCGATCGCGCCCAGCAGGTTCTCTGGTTATATCAGACCGGCCGGGTACAGAAAATCATTATCAGCGGGGGGATTGGTACGCTGCCGTTTACAACGCCGGGGGCCGTTGACGAAGGCCAAATGGTGAGTCAGTTTCTGCAACGGGCGGGCGTACCTCAGGCCGACATCCTGCTGGAGAACCAATCGAGAAATACGTATGAAAATGCTTTCTACTCGGCGCGGCTGCTACGGGGGCAGTTTCGCATAACCGACTGTGTGGTGGTTACCTCGGCCTGGCACATGCGCCGGGCGGTGGGTTGTTTTCAGAAGCAGGGCTTGCGGGTCACGCCCTGGTCGGCGGGGCAGCTGACCGAACGCCCGTCGCGTGCATGGGGTGCGTACCTGCTCCCGGCCGAAAAAGCGTTTTACGAAATGCAATTGCTCTCCCGTGAGCTGGTTGGCTATGTCATGTACCGGATTGCGGGGTACCTGTAAAAACCGGTACGCGCAGCAAAGAGGGGCGAGCGCGGATGTACCGGCTCGTCTGTATTCCTCTTTCTGCGGAACGTTCTCTTCTTATACCGACAGGATCTTAACCATCCGGAGAAGGTCTTCGCTGATGGGCTTCGGTAGCCGGATGGTATCACGGAATGGTGTGTACACCAGCTCGTTGTTGATAATCCCGGCCATTACGTTTTTCTGGCCGTTCATGAGGCCTTCCAGCGCACCAAGGCCCAGGCGGCTGGCCAGAATACGGTCGTAAGCCGTCGGGATTCCGCCCCGTTGAATGTGCCCGAGCGTAGTCACACGCATATCAATATCCGTTTCGACCTGCTTCCGGATTTTTTCGGCTACCTCCACGGCATTACCTTCTTCTTCGCCTTCGGCAACCACAATAATCGACGACGATTTTTGCCGGCTCCAACCCTGCTTGAGCACCTCTACAACCTCCGGGATCGGGGTCAATACCTCGGGTACCATGACCATTTCGGCCCCGCCCGCAATCCCCGACTGAATAGCGATGTAGCCCGAGTCGCGCCCCATCACCTCGATGAAAAAGATTCGGTCGTGCGAGTCGGCCGTGTCGCGGATTTTGTCGATGGCTTCGAGAGCCGTATTAACCGCCGTATCGAAACCGATGGTATGATCGGTACCGTACAGGTCGTTGTCGATGGTTCCGGGAGCCCCTACCGTCGGGATTCCGTATTCATCGTAAAAGATAGTGGCTCCGGTAAACGTACCGTTTCCGCCAATGGCCACCAGACCTTCGATACCAAACTTCTGGAGCTGATCGTACGCTTTTTTGCGGCCTTCGGGCGTCATAAACTCCTTACTCCGGGCCGACTTCAGAATGGTTCCCCCGCGTTGCACAATATTGCTTACCGAGTGGGAGGTCATCTGAAATATATCGCCATTTATCATGCCGTTGTACCCCCGGCGGACACCAAACACCTCGACTCCGTGGTACACCGCCCCCCGAACTACCGCTCGGATACAGGCGTTCATACCCGGAGCGTCACCACCCGAGGTAAATACAGCGATTCGTTTCATAGGTCAAGCTAATTTTTTAACAGAAAAGGAATATTCAGCCAACAACATTACGGATTCAACGCCAAATTTATGGGCATTCTTCTGTAAAAAGCACGAAAAGCAGACATATCACCCCGTTTTGAGACAAAAAATAACTGCTTCTTCACATTTCAGCCAGCCAGCGAGGCTATAGCAGCGTATGCATCGCGCACCATTTGCTGTAAACGAAGGGCTACCTGTTGGGCGGCCTGTTTTCGCTCGCTGAGCTGATCTGCGGTAACTTCTGACAGAAAGGCTTTTACGCCCTGGTCGATGTCCTGCCGGGCATCAATCAGAAACGTGGCCTCCTGCAAAAGTACATAACTATCGCTATCTGGGTCGCCATAGAACAAAATGGGGGAGCCCGATCCAATGGCACTGACGGCTTTGGAGGGTACGGCAATATGCGTCCACTCGGGTAGTAGACTCACCAACTGCACATCCAGAAAATGAAGCTGACTCCGGGGAATGTTGGGCACCCGGATGACGCCCTCGCGCCCGTCGGCCACGGCCCAAACCTGCTCGGCTTTAGTACCGTATAAAGCCAGTACCAGCCTGAAGCGGGTAGGGTCGAGGTGCCGGATTACACTCTGCAAAAAAGCGGCCGAGTGAGCCTGTCCCACGTTGCCCGCGTAGCCGAGGTAAATAAGCCCGTCGTTGGGCGTGCGCCAGGCCGGGGGCGCGGGGTCGCGCTCCTGATGCATGAGAACTCCGCAGGGCAGCTGAATGGTTGGAATTGTCTGACCATACTTAGCTAATACATGAGCTGCCTGCCGTGGTCCCAATGCGATAAGCCGTTGTGGGGCGCGCCGGTAAGTTTGGCGGATCACCCAGCGGTACAAGGCATTGGTGGGGCTCACTTTGCCCTCTGCCGCGAAACCCTCCGGAAACAAATCCATTGACCAGAGCCAGTAGGGTGTTTTGCGCAACAGCAGCGACGCCCAGAAAGGTAACATGGGCGGGCTGGTCATTACGAGGAGTGGTCCACGGCCTACCCGGAGGGCTTTGCGGATTAGAGAGAAACCGTCGAGAAAACCCGCCAGCAACCGGAGAAGCCCATTTTTACCCTGATAGATGGTTTGTACGGCATGGGTTTCGCCCACCGGTTGCCGAATGGCTCCCCCGCCATCGTACGTCCGGTCGATATGCACCACCACTACCTCAATGCCGTGTTGGTCGATCAGGTAACGGGCTAGGTCCCAGGCCGATTCGCCGGTAATGCCGGGGTTGGGCGGGTAATGGCGGTTGATAATGGTAAGCGGCATACGAAAACAAATGCTGTTGGAAGGGAGTCTGATTCAGGAGTGAAGCAGTGTTTGGTACAAGCGAAGGTGCGCCTGAGCCACCACGTCCTCGGCTAACTGGCGCTGGGCAAACTGCCGGGCCTGTTGCCGCATTGTGGTTGGGTTCGGGTGGTTCAGGACAAAAGCCAGCCCGTCGGCCAGTTCGGCGGCTGAACCCACGGTGCTCAGGTAGCCGGTTTGGGTGTGCTCAATCAGTTCGGGGATACCTCCCGTTCGGAAACCCACCACCGGGGTACCGCAGGCCATCGACTCCACAACGGTATTGGGCAGGTTGTCTTCGAGTGAGGGTACCACCAGAGCGTCGGCCGCGTTGTAAGCGGCTACAATGTCGGCCTCATTGGTTAGGACACCCAACTGCCGGATCGGGTAGGGCAGGGCGTTGGCATCATGGGTGGCCCCTTTGCCAAAGACCAGAATTTCGGGCTGTAGCGTCGGCCAATGGGTATGCAGCCGGTGCAGGGCATCGGCAAAATACCGAAAGCCTTTGCGTGGGTCGGTCGTGTTGAAACTGCCAAACAGCAATCGGGGCCGCCCGGTGTCGGGCAGGCCCAATTGGCGGCCAGCTTCCGCTTTTTCGATTGGCCGAAAGACGCCCTGATCGAGGGTGTTCGGAATGGTGGTGATTGGAAAACGGCCCAAAAGCTTGCTGCTGAGGGCTTCCTGCGCCAGCCACCGGCTCGGCGTAACAATATGCAGCCGGTTTGCCTCGCGTAGAATGTCCAATTTCTGCTCAAATACGCGGTTCGAGAGGTCGTGGGGGATGGGTTGGCGCAGGTAGGGGCACTGCCCGCACGCATGGCGGAAGTGGGTGCAGCCACGCGCATAATGACACCCGCCCGTAAACGCCCACATGTCGTGCAGGGTCCAGACAACCGGTTTGCCGGATCGAACCAGTTTCCGCAGGCCCGTCAGCGACAAAAAGCCAAAGTTAGTCCAGTGCAGATGCAGTACATCGGCCTCCTTCACTGCTGGGTGCCCACTCAGGTTGGCCCCAATGGTAGCGGGCGAAAAGTGAAACCGTACCGACTTGTTTTTCTCGTACGGCACAAACGACAGCCGGTCGAGGGCAAACCGGGCGGTGGCCCATTGCTTTTGCAGGGCACTCTCGGCCAGACCAACCACGCCGGGCTCGGGCGTACTCTCCCGCTCGACGAGCAAGGTGCTTTGGCCCCCCGCTTTTCGTAAAGCCCGGTGAAGGCGGGTAGCGGCCACGCCAGCCCCGCCATTGAGGTGATACGTACTGAGGAGAGTGACCTTCAAAAAAGCAAACGGTTATGTATTTATGATTAATTCGGCAGTCAGTCGGACCTGAGGCCAGGATTGTTTCTGGGCGCTATTCACGGTAGGCAAATACGTTGAGTTGCAAATCCATGACGTCGTTGCCGTTGTAACGCCGGTTCAGAAATGGCCGAACCCGGTGCTGATTGGTGTCGACGTAGTACCGGAAGCCAGCCGTTTCGAGCATCTGTAAAATGCCGCCGAGTGCCTGCGGGTGGCCCACGTACGAGTGGTACTCGATAAACATATTCCGAACGTTGTTGAGCACATCGCGGCAGTCGGCCAGCACATCGGCTTCGGCTCCTTCAATGTCCATTTTGAGCATATCGATCCGGGGTTCGCGGAGTAAATACTCCCGAAGTCGCACCGAGGGCACCCGTTGGCGTTGACCAGTACTGTAAATAGACCCGGCATCGGCTTCGGCCGAGCTGAAATCCACACCAGCATCGTTTATCCACACGGCTTTGTTGATAAGTTCGACATTCTGAATTCCGTTGACGGTCAGATTGTCGGCCAATACCTGCCCGATAGTAGGGTCGGCCTCAAACGCAACCATGCGGGCGGCCGGGTAGTGCTGCCGAAAATAAGCCAGACTCATACCAATGTTGGCTCCGCAGTCGTAAATCACTGGGGTAGACTCTGTGGTGCTGAACCGATAAAATTCGTCGGTGAAAATCTCCTTGTACTGCCAGGCAAACGACAGCCCGTCGATCACCCGAAACCGAAACGGCCCCACCTGCGCCCGAAACGGCTTATTACGTGGCCGGTCGGCGTAGCGGAGCATAAGCCACAGAAATTGCCGCCCGCTGGCTGTTTGTAGTGACCGGAAAAGGTCTTTAAATAAAAATCGAAGCAGTCGCATGATGCAAGATTAGGGTGCCCGCTTAGTGGAGTTACCGGTTCATTCGTTTTCGCAGCCCGGCAACGGTCTGATTGAGGTCGGGTGAGAGTTTCAGAACGAGTATCAGGCCACCAAACACAAGCGTAATCAGGGCCGACCGCAGTGCTACGTCGGTCAGTACCCGGACGGTACCTGTGCCGTAAGGGTACTGTACCGCCAGCCACCAGACCAGCGCGCCCACCCCTAAAACGGCCCCGTTGCGCCAGCTGAATGGCTGCATACCAAATTTCACCCAGACGAACACCGTTCGTACAAAATTAAACAAGGCTGTTACAAAAGCGGCACCCATGGCGGCTCCGTTGATACCGTACTTCGGAATAAGCCACGCATTGACCCCAATGGTGATAAAAATAAGCCCGATGAAAAAGGCCGAGTCGTAGGCATAATAGCGGGAGGTGGCCAGAATGGTGCCGTTGAGGCCCGTAGCCATATCAATGAGTTTGCCCAGACCGATCCAGAGCACTACGTAATAGCCAGCTTCATAGCCTGCCGGGAGCCACTGAAACACGTTGGGCAGGTTGGCCGCGATCCCGACAAACACCAGACATCCCGCAATGAGCTGGTTAAGGCAACTGCGCTCATACACGTCGGCAATATGGGCAGGGTCGTTGCGTTTCCAGGCATCGGCAATGATGGTGCCCGCCACTTTGTAAAGAGCCAGTGCAGGCAGGCCAATCACGGTACCGAAGTACGACGCAATGGTGTAGATACCCGTATCGTCGAGCCCGGAGGCATCGTTGATCATGACCTTGTCGATGGTCAGAATAATGTTGGACGACAAAGCGGTCAGCAACGATAGCCCTGCGTACCGCATAATAGACCGGCGTAGGTCGGGACGTACCGTGAGCGAATTGAACCGGAGATAGAGGCCGTGTTTTCGGGCCACCCGGATGCCCATAAGCACCGCTGGTGCCAGAAAAGCCCCCATCCAGCACACCATAAATTGCCCGAAGGTGAGCCAATCCAAACCATAAGCTACAATCGAAGCCAGCACCAGCAACCGGCTGATGAAGTGCTGGTACAGCGTGCCCGGAACGGTGTCGTACAGCAGCTTGGCGTAGTTGTCGAATACATTGAAGGCGACCGTAAACAGGGTGAGCGGGATGAGCCAGTAATAATAGTCGACAAACAGGGCTGATTTTTCGATGTTTCGTTCAACCACCCACGGGCGCAGGGCCGTGAGCAGGGCCGAGCAGAGCAGTACGCCCACAAACGTAGTTAGCACGCTTAGCAAGAGGTAGCCGTTGTGGTGCCGCTCCGGGTCACGGAAGTACGGGAAATACCGGCCACCGGCCCCGTTGAGACCAAGATTGGCAAACTGCGCCAGCACAACCGAATAGGATAGCAACAGCCCAATCAGGCCTACCTGATCGGTACTCAGCAGCTTGGGAAACAGTAGCCCCTGTGTAATAAAACCAACGCCAATTCCAGCGTACGAAAACACCGAACTGGCAATGGTCTGGCGTTTGATGATGCCCATCTTAGTGAAAGAGCGAACGAGTGAATGAGTGAAAAGGGAGTTGATCGGTGACCACTCATTCACTCATTCACTCTGTCGCTTTTCAAAAGCTCCCAGCTCAGCGCCGTGCCGGCCTGAATATCCCTACTGGCGGTTTGCCCCAGCACTTGCTCGTAGTAGCGGGTGTGCAGGCCGTTGGCGGGCCGAATGCTCCGCACATTGGCGGGCGTAAATGGCTCACCAGCTTTCATATCCTGCACGACGTACAGCGAACGTTTGAACTGAAGGCTGTTTTGCTCTTTCGGGCTGAGGGTATAATTGACCCGCCCCATGGCCAGAAACGCCCGCTCGGTTTCAACAACCAGGCTCTTCAGTTCGTCGGGTTCGAGCGAAAACGCTGAATCAACACCGCCGTCGGCCCGGCGCAGGGTTACGTGCTTTTCGAGAACAACCGCCCCCAACGCTACGGCGGCAATAGCTGCCCCGATGCCCATAGTATGGTCGGAAAGGCCCACGGGTACATCGAACAAGTCGCGCAGGTGCGGGATCGTGAGCAGATTGGTGCTTTCGGGCGAGGCCGGATACGTACTCGTACACTTAAGCAATACCAGATCGCGGCACCCGTTTTGGCGCAGCACCCGCACGGATTCTTCCAGGTCGGCCACGGAGGCTACGCCCGTACTCATAATCACGGGTTTGCCGGTTTGGGCGACCTTTTTGAGGAGGATATGGTCGGTGTTTTCGAACGATGCAATTTTGTACAAGGGTACATCCAGCGACTCCAGAAAATCGACAGCGGTGGTATCAAACGGCGAGCTGAACGCAATCATACCTCGCTTACGGGCGTGCTCGAAAATGGGTTTATGCCATTCCCAGGGCGTGTAAGCCTCTTTGTAGAGCTTGTACAGGTTTTTATCGGCCCAGAGCGAGTTGTTATCGCGGATATAAAACTCCTCCGACGACCCGTTGAAGGTAATCGTATCGGGCGTGTAGGTCTGTAATTTAAGAGCCTGCGCACCCGTATCGGCCACGGCATCGACAATTTCGAGGGCCCGCTCCAGCGACTGATTGTGATTTCCCGACATCTCGGCAATCACAAACGGTCGGTGGTCCGGGCTAATGGTATATTGGGCAACCTGAATGGGTTGAAACATAATAGGCAATCTCGTTATTTGGCTTTCAACGCGTCAACTTCTCTGCGAAGTTGCTTAATTAACGCGCTTTGCTCCAAAATAAGTTGCTGTTGCTCTTTGATTGCTTCGGTAAGGAGTGGGATAACTCCGTTGTAATTCAGGAATTTAGTGCCCTCGGCATTTTGTGATACGGCTTCGGGCAACACGCTTTCGACCTCCTGCGCCAAAAAGCCTGTTTCTCGGGCTGCCCCGCCTGTTTTCCAGTCGTAATAGTACCCGTTGAGAACTTCTACTTTCTGAAGCGCATTGGTCATCCGTACAATATTCGTCTTGGTGCGTTCATCCGACATCATCCGAAGAGTTCCGTACAGAGCCAGTTTGGCCCCACTTACCGGAGATCCGCCAATGCCCAACCCGGTGCCGTCATCGGTAAGCTGACTGTTCAGCAGGGTTCCGGCTGCGTTGAATTTCGGAATCGTGTTTGCTCCTACAGACGACCCACTGAAGGTTGCCAGGCTGGTGTTGGTGGGTAGCAGATAGCGAGTGAGGTTCCCGTTATTGTCAGACATGACCGCGAATGAGCTTGCCCCAGATGGTAAGCCGCTTAAACGAACGGTGCCGGTGGTATGAAGCTGGGCTTGTGGCGATATGGTTCCAAGACCAAGGTTGCCGTTGGCCAGCATTTGCATGTGTATGGTGGTGAAATTTGCCCACGAGAATAAAGGCCTTCCGGTTATCGCCCCATCACCACCCGATAAGGAGTTGTTGAAATACTTCCGTGCATCAAAACGCATGATGGCGGATTCGCCATAATCGTTGCTGTAGTTAGTAACGCCTATGAGCATCAGTGATGAGCCACTACCCGTCTCATTGTACGAGAAAATAGCTGGTACCATACTTCCGTAGCGGGTAGTTGCGTTCCGGAAGCTCATGAAATCATTTGGGCTATCGGTAGTCTGGATACGAAGGAGCTCGTTAAAAGTACTTGAAAAAATATTACCTTTTTTAATGACTACTGAGCCCGAAATCGTTGCGGGGGGCTCTATGACCGTTGTCTCTCCTGAATCGAACCAACGGTCGGTAGAAGGGTCCTGGGCTAAAGCATTTTCGAGGGTAAGGGCAAAGCATAATAGTAGTACGTATTTCATGTTTTATGAAATTGGTGGTGTAAATGATGATTGCCCAATAATACCTTTTTTTGATAAAAATTTGTACGATGAGTTACTATCTGTAAATTTTAGCCCTCATAATTTCGCGATAGGTTTCCCACTCTTCCCGTAGCATAGCCAAACCAACTACGTCTTGCCACTTGCCATTTTTTCGAGCATGTTGACGATAGTAAGCCTCTCTTCTGAATCCAAATTTTTCATGCATCGAGATCACCTTATCATTAAAGGTAAATACCTCGCAACGGAGCTTATTTAATTTGAGGTGCTCAAAAACGTAACTCAGTACATTGAATTCCACCTTAGAACCAATGCCTGCCCCTCGAATTGACGTATCCCCCAAATAAAAGGCCCAGTAGCAACTGCTGAGGGTCTGACTAATACCAGTAAGTGAAGCAAGTCCGATTTTTTGCCCGTTATACTGGATTATCCAATACTGGCTCGAAGGATCTTTGCTGATTTTTGCGAACCATGCTTCCTGTTGTTCAGCTGTAATCAAATCATCGGTATACATGTACTGCGCAACTTCTTCTGAATTGCGCCAGGTTCGAACCAATTCGATATCCTCGTGCTGAAGAGGGGTCAATTGGATGTCCATCTCAATGTCAGTTTATAATGTTTGAAAAAACTCTCTGAGTCGTTGGCCGGATAGTCCGTCGAGGTAATGCCGTTGTCGTTCGACACTTTCGTCAAAACCGTTGCGGTTTAAAAGAGGAAATAGCCTTGATGGTTTTAAGGGTAATTCCAGAACCCCCAAAGCTAACCCCTCCTGAACAAAGAAATGTGCTAATCGCTTTTGGTTGTCTGCGGTTAAAATACCGATAAAAGGACGGCCAACAGAAGCTACTTCGTATGCAATAGTGCTGCAGGAGACGATGGCTAATCGACAATGGTCTATTTCATGAGCCATTTGAGCAACAGACAGACTCTGCAATACGGTGAGCCGGTCTTGCGGAAAGTTTGAAAATGTTGCAACATGTGGGTTGGCGCTTCCTAATACAACTCGCAAAGAACACTTGGGGTAATGCTTAATAAGCCACTCCGTAAGGGTGTGGGATATGTTCTGGATGTCAGCCCCGCCCAGATTTATCAGTATATCGTTTGCGGATGTATGAAGCCGGGCAGCTTTGAATAATGGATTCACCAATGCATATCGAGGGCCAAGTAGAAACTGGGTGTACGGCTCTGCTTCGTATTCTGTAGCAGGGATGCCCGCTGTGTGATTCAAAATTACGTCCGCGACCTGGTGCCCACGCATTAGGTCGTCAATAAAGACAAGTTTGTGGACCTTACCGCGCAATACTTTTTGAAAAGCCTCATCAAAATGATACCCATCCAGCACCAAAATATCTTCGGCCTGAGTATGCGGTATTAGCTCGTCGATATGCTGAGTATCTAAGGATAGCACGGGAAACCCATGCCCCAATAGTAACGCATTGACTGCCGGTGTGGGCTGGCAGATGGCAAACCGACAATTAAACGCATCCCCAAGTATAATAGCCAACGCCAAACTGCGCATGAGATGCCCCATCCCAATCTGGGTGTTTCCGTCGGCACGAAATAGAATTGAGCGCATTACTCCTCAATTTTAGATTGCTGCTGATTCAGCAATAGGTATTTAAATTCGGCAATCTTCCAGTCTTCCTCCGAATCAATGTCGTGGGCCTGCATCTCACCAATCTCAACACCTCCTGCCGATAAACCAGTCAGTTTCCGATCAGCTAAAAGTTGCTTCGTATCAAACCAATAGAATTGGCCCGCATCATGATAAGCCACCGCCAGATCCTGAGAACGTTTCAAAAACGCTGCCGGATCTGCCCATTCGATTAAACCTTCTTTGTTCAGAAAAAACGCTCGTTGTATCGGGAAATGAAACCGTTGAAGCGGGTAAATAATAGCGACACCTTTTTCAATGAGCGCATCGTGCGTTTTCTGTAAGATATCAACTGTGATAAAGGGAGATGTTGGATACAAACAACAGACGTGATTGAAGGTCTTGCCCTGCGCCCGGTATGCATCGAGCACTTCCAGAATCACGTCGACGGTGGTAGCGTAGTCATCGGCGTTTTCGGCACTGCGCATAAACGGGACGACGGCTCCATGCTGCCGGGCCACCTCGGCAATTTCGGCATCGTCGGTCGACACCATCACCTCGTCGAACAGCCTCGATTGCAGGGCCGCTTCGATAACGTAGGCAATGATGGGTTTGCCCAAAAACGGTCGGATGTTTTTGCGCGGAATCCGTTTGCTGCCGCCCCGGGCTGTGATAATGGCAACGTTATTCATGCGGGCAAAGATAACCCCAGATGACATCTTGTTGGGAAAGATGTCATCTGGGTAGAAGGTGGCTTGTAAAGAGATGTCATCTTTCCTAAACAAGATGACATCTCTTCTCGGCAGAGTTTCGCCAACTTTGCGGCATGTTTGGCTATCAACCGTTTCGCTGGCATCAGGAACGTTGGCCGGTGCTGGTGGGTGTCCTGATATTGCTGGCTTCGTATGCACCGTACTGGTGGCTTGGGCAGGATGCCTATTTCACCATTCATGATTTTCTGGACGATAGCTCATACCAGTTTGGGCCACTGGTGCAATCGGGGCAGGCGTTTCGTTTTGGGGCCAATGCCATTGTGCCAACCATCATGAACGGGCTGCCCCGTTCGGCAATGCATTCGGGGCTGTACGTGTCGGTATGGCTCTTTGCGCTGTTGCCCCCATTCTGGGCTATTCTGGTCAATTTTCTGGTCGTGCACAGTATCGGGTTGGTGAGTATGTACGTGCTTCAGCGGCAGTACGTTCTGAACCGCTCCGGCGAGCAGTGGCTGGCAATCGGGGTGGCTCTGGTGTTTGCCCTTATTCCGACGTACACCAACTACGGGTTGTCGGTAATGGGGCAGCCACTGCTTCTGTTGGCGTTTCTGCAACTTTTCTACCGTCGGCCGGGCGTTGCGGGCTGGCTTATCATTCTGGGTTTTCCATTTTATTCGTTTCTGGTCCGGTCGGGGCTGTATGCACTGGTTGGGCTGGCGTTGCTTGGCTTGGTTCAATGGGGGCAAAGCCGTCGGTTCAATAGCCCGTACTGGCTGGGTCTGGTTCTGTTGGCGGTTCTCTACGGACTCGTCGATTTTCCGATGATTCGGGCGTACCTGACCGGGCAGTTTGTGTCGCACCGCAGCGAGTACAACCAAGCGGCTCTGGTGTCGGCCAAATTGGGCAACGGCCTGATTCATGCCCGGCTGCTGTTTGAGTATGGGCAGTATCATGCAGGCACGTTTGCTACCTGGCTCATTGCGTTTTTGTGGCTGGCCCGGTTCATAACAGGGCGCTGGCGCGGACTGCCGGTATGGCTCATGGTGGCCATTGGGTCTATTTGTCTGCTGCATGGCCTGTACCCGTGGCTTCTGAGCCAGGCGGGGACTAACAAACGAATCCTGACCATCTTTCAGCTCGACCGGTTTTATTTTTTGTTGCCGTTTCTGTGGACGTTGTTGCTGGGGGTACTCCTGGCCGAGTGGGCGCAGTTGTTGGGCGGGTGGAGACGTAGTTTGCTGATCGGGCTGATAGGCGGGCAGCTCTACCTGACGCTGACTCACAATGCGGAGTGGCTTACCAATGCCCGTGTGCTGGTGGGTATGCCCCGGCCGGCCCGTTCGCCTTCGTTTCGGGCTTTTTACGCCCCTGATCTGTTCGCGCGTATCCGGCAGGCATTGCCGCAACCTATGAGTGATTACCGGGTCGTGAGTATCGGTATGCACCCAATCGTCGCTCAGCTAAACGGATTTTATACGCTCGATAGTTATCAGAACAATTATCCACTGCCCTACAAACATCGGTTTCGGCAATTGATGGCCGACGAATGGGCCAAGCCGACAGCCTGGGCTATCCGACCGTATTTCAACGCCTACGGAAATCGCTGCTACGTGTTCCCGGCCGAACTCCGTATGAATGCCCTGATTGGCAAAACCGATAAACGGATTGTCAATAATCTGGCATTCAACAATACGGCTTTTCGAGCGATGGGCGGCCGGTACATTCTTTCGGCCGTATCCATAAAAAATGCCGCCAGTTTGGGCTGGCGGCAAGTCGGTATATTCAACGATTCGGATAGCTACTGGCGCGTGTGGGTGTACGAGGTACCCCCTGCTTAACCCACCGCCGGAGCTGGTTTGGCCGCTTGCGCAAACCCTTCGCCACGGGCGGACATAGCCCGCAGCGTATCGGTGGGCCGGAATCGCTCGCCGTAGGTGTCGGCCAGTCGGTCGGCGGTTTCGACAAACGTTTTTACGCCCACAAAATCGACAAACGACAGGGCGCCCCCCGTGTAAGCCGGAAATCCCCACGCCAGAATAGAGCCCAGGTCGGCATCGAGCTTTGTCAGCACCACGCCCTCTTCAAAACACCGAACGGCTTCGATGGCCTGCCGGTACAACAGGCGGGTTTTCACTTCGTTGATGGTTGGTTGCGTATCTGATACCGGGAAAATCTTGGCCAGGCCGGGCCAAAGAGCTTTCGAACCTCCTTCGGGATACTCATAGAAGCCTGCTTTGGCTTTTTTGCCCAGTCGGCCCAGTTCTACAAACTGTTTGGCCACCTGATAGCTTGTGTCGGTTTCGCTCAAAGCCCCGTCTTTGATACCCTGCCCCGAAATTTTGTAGACCAGATCGAGCGCAACCTCATCGGTTACGGCTAACGGTCCAACGGGCATACCGGCATCTTTGCCGCCATTTTCGATCAGAATGGGCGACACCCCATCTTTCAACAATTCCATGCCTTCGGCAGAGTACGTGCCGAAGCAGCGCGAGGTGTAAAAGCCCCGGCTATCGTTCACGACAATGGGCGTTTTGCGGATTTTGCGGGTGTAGTCAATTGCTACGGCCAGGGCATAGTCCGATGTTTGCGCACCCATAATAATTTCGACCAGCATCATCTTGTCGACGGGTGAGAAGAAGTGAATGCCGATGAAGTTTTCGGGTTTGGCAGCGGCTTCGGCCAGGCTCGAAATGGGCAAGGTCGAGGTATTTGAGCCAAATACGCCCGGCCCGGCGGGGTTGTCCTGCGCCAGCATGGGCTCGGCCTCGCGGGTCACCTGCGCTTTGAGTTCGCGATTTTCAAAAACGGCTTCAATAATCAGGTCGCACCCCTGCATATCGACATAATCGGCCGTGGGCTTAATTCGGCTCAGAATACCGTCGACCTTCAGCGGGTCTACTTTGCCGCGTTCCACCCCTTTTTTGAGTAGCCCGCGAGAATACTCTTTTCCTTTTTCGGCGGCTTCGAGCGATACATCTTTCAGGACCACCTCAATACCCGCCTGCGCCGATACGTAAGCAATGCCCGCGCCCATCATACCCGCGCCCAGAATCCCCACTTTCCGAACGTCGGTTTTCGGAATTGTTTTGGGGCGACTGGCACCCTTGTTGGCCTCGTTCATGCCCAAAAACATCGTTCCGATCAGGTTCTTGGCTACTTTGGAGGTGGCTACTTTTACAAAATGCCGTGCTTCAATTACCAGCGCCCGGTCGATGTTTACCTGAAGCCCCTCGTACACGCAGGCCATAATTTCGAGCGGAGCGGGGTAGTTGCCACGGGTTTTGTCCATCAGCATGGCCGTGCCCGCCGTGAAAATCTGCGCACCTACGGGACTTTGCACGTTGCCACCGGGAACCTTGAAATTGTCGCGAGCTACAATTTTGCCTGTCTTTTTATCAATTTGATCCCAGGGCTTTACCGGGTTTGGGTTGGCGGCAATGTACGCGCGGGCCATCTCCATCATCGCGTCTGGGGTAGGGGCAATGTCGTCGATCAGGCCTTGCGCTTTAGCTTCCTGAACACCCAGTTTTTTGCCTTCGGTGATGAGCATCAGGGCAGCCTGCATCCCGATCATACGTGGGAGCCGTTGCGTACCGCCTGCACCCGGTAGCAGGCCAATGGTTACCTCCACCAGGCCAATCTGCGTCTTTGGATTGTCCAGAGCCACCCGGTAGTGTGTAGCCAGGCAGATTTCATACCCACCCCCCAGGGCTGTGCCGTTGATGGCGGCCACCACGGGCTTACCGCACACTTCCATTTGCCGGAAAATCCGGTTCAGCTCGGCTGATACCTTCAGCATTTCGGCAGGTTCTTTATCGTTGTTCCGAAGAATCATCTTCAGATCGGCCCCGGCTACAAATTCGGGTTTGGCCGAAGTGACGATAATTCCTTTGACGGCCTCGTCGGCATAGGCCTGTTGTAGGGCGGCTTCAAATTGGGGGATCGACTGGTCGTTGAGTACGTTCATGGGTGACGAACTCATGTTCCAGGTGATCAGAGCGACATCCCGGTCGACGGTGTATTGGATTTCGGGCATATGGTTTTAGTTTTTGAAGAAAGAATAAAACAAAGATAGTAGAAGTGAGGAGGTAGGAGCGAGGAGTGAGGAGTTGCTGACGCACGAGTATTGCTTACGCGCCAGCAACTTCTCACTCCTCGCTCCTACCTCCTCACTTCCTTCATTCCTTCTGCTTTCTACTTGTTTTTCAGTCTACTATCATCTATATTTGCACTCCCGTTTTTAGGCGGGGTGCGTCTTTTTTGGCGCAAATTCTTAGCAATCAACCAATTATCAATACAAACAGTGAATACACTCAGTTATAAGACCATCTCCGCCAATAGCGATACGGTGCAGAAGGACTGGGTTGTGATTGACGCTCAGGGACAAGTGTTGGGTCGGCTGGCCAGCAAAATTGCCTCTGTAATCCGCGGCAAACACAAAACCAACTTCACGCCCCACGTTGACTGTGGCGACAATGTAATCGTCATCAACGCCGATAAGGTGCGCCTGACGGGTAAGAAACTAACCGACAAGGTTTACGTACGCCACACCGGCTACCCCGGTGGTCAGCGTTTCGCTACGCCCCGGTTATTGCTCGAGAAGCGCCCTGAGCGCCTTGTTGAAATGGCCGTTAAAGGTATGCTGCCTAAAAACCGGCTCGGTCGGAAAATGTACGGCAACCTGCACGTTTATGCTGGCGAACAGCACCCGCATGCTGCACAGCAACCCAAAGAAATTCAACTCTAAATAGCGGTCTCGGGCCATATAGCTGTACGCTGTGAAGCGTGTAGGGGTCAGGTCTGAGCGTCTAACATCTAAAAAATGGACCGTATCAATGCCATTGGTCGCCGGAAAACCGCCGTATCGCGCGTGTATCTGTCGGCCGGTAACGGAAACATTCAGGTGAATGGAAAAGAGTACAAGCAGTACTTCCCATCTGAAATTCTGCAAATCATTTTGAACCAGCCGTTTACGAGTGTCAACGGAATAGGCGCATACGACGTGAAAGTAAACGTTCGGGGCGGTGGAATCACCGGTCAGGCTGAAGCTACGCGTATGGCTATCTCACGGGCACTGGTTGAACTGAATGCTGAGTTCCGCCCTGCTCTGAAGAAAGAGGGCTTCCTGACGCGTGACTCGCGTATGGTTGAACGGAAGAAATACGGACGTGCCAAGGCCCGTCGGCGGTTCCAGTTCAGCAAGCGTTAATAGAGTTTACGGTTTTCTGTTTATCGTTTTCAGTTGGCTTGCGCCTATAAACCGCTTCGCATAACTGCAAACCGTAAACAATAAACTGAAAACTTTAAAAAAATTCGTCCAGACCGTTCTTAGATGATGCCGACGAACGGTGCTGCGTACACATTATCAAAACCATATTTTCAAAACGAAAATGGCACAAGTTGAATATAAAGACCTCTTAGACGCTGGTGTGCACTTTGGCCACTTGACGCGTAAGTGGGACCCCCGGATGGCTCCGTATATCTTCATGGAGAAGAACGGTATCCACATTATTGACTTAAACAAAACACTCGCCAGCCTCGACGACGCTTGCAACGCCATCAAAGGTATTGTTCGCTCAGGCCGGAAAGTGATGTTTGTTGCTACCAAGAAGCAAGCTCAGGAGATCGTAACGGAAGAAGCGCGTCGTCTGAAAATGCCGTACGTAACCGACCGTTGGTTGGGTGGTATGCTCACGAACTTCGCTACCGTGCGTAAGTCGATGAAGAAGCTCCAGACACTGGACAAAATGTTGAAGGACGAAACAACGGCCAGCAACATTGCCAAGCGGGAGCGGCTGACGATGTCGCGTGACAAAGAAAAATTAGATCGTGTATTAGGTGGTATCGTAGACCTGACCCGTCTGCCTGCCGCCCTGTTTATCGTGGACGTAAAGCGCGAGCACATTGCGGTGGCCGAAGCCAAGCGGCTGGGTATCCCTGTGTTTGCCATGTGCGATACGAACTCGAATCCTGATGAGGTTGATTTCCCGATTCCTGCAAACGACGACGCCTACAAGTCGATTGCTCTGATTACGCTTGCCATCGGTAAGGCCATCGAAGAAGGTCTGATGGAGCGGAAGCAGGATAAAGACGATCAGCGTCTGCAGGAAGAAGAAGAGGCAAAGCGTGCCAGCGATTCGCGCCAGGCCGCTGCCGAAGGTGCCGATGAGGCTCCGGCCGCCGAAGCTACAGCCCCTGTAGCCGAAGCTGCCGACGAGCAGCCAGAATAATACAGTTTTCAGTTTAGAGTTTTCCGTTTTCAGTTAACGCAAAGCGTCATGATCAGACGTTAGCCAACTGAAAACTGAAAACTGTAAACTAAAAAAGTAGCCCGTAGTCAGCCGCTATGGGCTACTTCATTATAATTAGCATCCGATCGACGGGTGCGGTTTCTTTTGACAATCGTTTAATACACATACAATTCTTATGGCAATTACGGCAGCAGACGTAAACAAACTTCGGCAAGAGACCGGAGCCGGTATGATGGACTGCAAAAAAGCCCTGACTGAGGCTGATGGCGATTTCGAAAAAGCGAAAGAGATTCTGCGGAAGCAGGGTCAGAAAATCGCTGACAAGCGGGCCGACAACACGACCGCAGAAGGAATCGTACTGGCTCAGGTGAACGCCGAAGGGAACAACGGTAAAATTATCGCCCTGGCTTGTGAGACAGAACCCGTTTCGAAGGTCGCTGACTTCCAGAATCTGGCCAATGCAGTAATCGAATCCGCTGTTTCGACCAATGCAGACAGCAAAGAGGCTCTGTTGGCTACAGCACAGGCCGACGGCCGCACCCTGCAGGAGCACATTACGGATCTGATGGGTAAAATCGGTGAGAAAATCGACGTTGTCGCTTACGAAAACGTGTCAGCCGAGAAAGTTGTATCGTACATCCACTCAAACGGTAAGTTGGGTGTGTTGGTAGCTATGACGAACACCAACGGTGCTGATGTTGCCGAAGTAGGCCGCGACGTAGCCATGCAGGTAGCCGCTATGAAGCCGTTGGCTCTCGACAAAGACGGTGTTGATGCCACGGTTGTGGAGCGCGAAATCGAGATCGGTAAAGAGCAGGCTCGTGCCGAAGGTAAGCCCGAAGCTATGCTCGAGAAGATTGCTCTTGGTAAACTGAACAAGTTCTACAAAGACAACACGCTGCTGAACCAGGAGTTTGTGAAAGACAGCTCCCTGACGATTGCACAACTGCTCGACAAAACGTCGAAAGGCTTGACGATCACGTCGTTCAAGCGGGTCGCTATCGGCTAAGCCATAACTCATAGAACGTAAAGGCGCCCAACCGATACCGGTTGGGCGCCTTTGTTTGTATACAGATAGGTTAGTATATTTGAGTCTCCCCTCGCCCAACCTTCTACATAGAACCGCGTTACTTTTTGGTCTTATCCCGGTCTTATAGGGCAATCTCCACCGATGAAACAGTTGTCAGACGAAGAGCTGGTACGTCTTTATGTCGAGACGCAACGGAACCAGTACTTCGAAGCGTTGTACGTCCGTTACTGCGATAAAGTGTATCGTAAATGTCTATCGTTTACGAAAGATCCCGCGAAAGCGGAAGACTTTACGCACGACATTTTTTTGAAGCTGATTACCAAATTGGGCGGTTTCAAGGAGCAGGCGAAGTTTTCGACCTGGCTTTTCTCAGTGACCTACAACTACTGCACTGATCACACTCGGGTGCGTCGGGGGGGCGAGGTGCTTGCTGAAAACATGGAGCTTTTGCCCGATTATGGGGATAGTGACGAGGCCGAAGTAGCCGAGATGGAAGCAGCCGGGTTGCGAAAAGCAATGGACCGACTGAATGCCGATGAGCGGAGTCTGTTGATGATGAAATATCAGGACGATTTCAGTATCCGCGACATCGCTGACATGTCGAACATCACCGAGAGTGCAGTTAAAATGCGCTTAAAAAGAGCGAAAGATAAACTGCGCAAACACTATCTGGAGGGAATCGTGATGTGGCTTCTGCTGGCCCTGAAATATATAACTACGAAATGGCCTCTGCGCTTCTAACCTTGTGTACCCATGCAGAACTTTAAAGAGCTCGAACCCGAAGATATTTGCCCGCCAAATCTGAAAGATGAGCTGATTTCGGAGATTGACCTGATTCGAAACAGTTTGCGGGTAACTGAGCTCTACGTGGGCGACTTCCTGAACGTTATTTCCCAGATGTTTTCTTCTCCTGTATCACCAACCACCGTCGATGAGTAATTTACCTAACATTACCGAAATCCTGATTAACACGTTTCAGACCCTGATCAATCAATTTGTTGACTTTGTACCCAAGCTGATCGGGGCAATTGTTATTATGGCCATTGGGGTGTTGGTGGCCAAATCGGTGGCGGCTATCGTAAGCCGGGTGCTCAAACAAGTGGGCTTCGACCGAATCGGCGATAAACTCAATGATATTGATGTGATCCGGCAATTGCAAACCGAGATCAAGCTCAGCGAGATCGTTGCCAAAGTACTCTACTATTTTATTCTGTTGGTATTTATTACCGCAGCGACCGAGACACTGGGTATTGCCGCCATTACTAACATGGTGCTGTCGCTGGTCAATTTTATCCCCAAGCTGGTGGCGGCTGCAATTATGCTGCAAATTGGCGTACTGCTGGCCGATGCCTTGAAAAAAGCGGTCATCTCTATCTGCCAGACGTTTAAGGTTGCCTCTGGGAAGTTGCTCGGCATGATTGTGTTCTTCTTCTTCCTGATCATCACCATAATCAGCGCTTTGGGGCAGGCTGGTATCAATACCGAGTTGCTGGAGTCGAGCTTTAACCTGCTGATTGGGGGAATCATCTTCGCGTTTGCGGTGGGCTACGGTATTGCTTCCCGCGATGTAATGGCTAATATTCTGTCCTCATTCTATTCGAAAAACCGCTTCAAAGAAGGTCAGATCATTCAGATTGAGGAAGTGAAAGGTACCATCATCAGTATTGATAATACCTCGCTGACGCTGCAAACAGGCGAAACCACCACGATTATTCCGCTGCAGGCGCTACAATCGCAAAAAGTGCAAGTGTTTTGAGTACGACCCCGCCCACAGGCGGGGTCTTTTGTAAAAGAGTAACCACCATAATTGTATGAAAAAGAGTATACTGGCTGGACTGGCTTTACTAGCCATCGGCACGGCACGGGCGCAGGAGACGCCTGTGGTCACTCAAAATTTTGGCGATACCCTTAAAGTCAAAAAGGATACCACCTATTGGCAGCGATCATTTAGCGGGGGGGCTAATTTCAATCAGGCTTCGTTTAGCAACTGGACGGGGGGCGGTATCAACTCCGTAGCCTTAGGACTGGTGATCAGTACCCGCGCGTTATACGAAAAGGGGCGAACGTCGTGGGACAATACGGGCGATTTTCAGCTTGGCTACGTGAATCAGCGAGGTCTGAGCCGCAAAGCTGCCGATCAGCTGTTTCTCAACTCGGTGCTGGGTCAAAAGATTGCCCCCAAGTGGGATATGTTTGCATCGGGCACTTTCAACACGTTTTTTGCTCCCGGTTATCAATACGACAAACTACCTGCCAATCGTACCCGGCAGCAGATCTCCGGCTTTTTCGCGCCAGCTCAACTGACCTTTGCCTGGGGGGTAGCGTACCGGCCAAACGACTGGTTTTCGCTCCGACTGAGTCCATTTGCGCCCCGGTTTACGTTCGTGGCCGACGATGCCGTACGGGTACGGGCCGGTGCCGACGGAATCGTGCGGCCCGACCCAACCGCTACTGCTTTTGGGGTGGTGGCTGGCAAATCTGTCCGGACAGAGTGGCTGGCATTGCAGCTTCAGGCCGCGTTAAACAAAAATATTACGGACAATATTAACATCAACGCCCGCTATCAGACGTATGCCAACTACCAGACGCTTGATGCGATTGATCATCGGCTCGATCTGACTGTTGCGGCTAAAATAAATAAGTACCTCAGCACTACGCTGGGAGTAATTGCGCTTTTCGACAAGGATTTTTCAGAGAACTGGCAGCTGCAGCAAACGTTGGCTATTGGCCTGTCGTATAACGTGACCACATTCCGCAAGAAGTAAGGTGCTCGGCAGGGTATTGAGGCAGAGAGTGATGAAATAACTGTTAAAATGTCGGCAAGCTTGTAGACTATTCATATATTTCGCCGTCTCAAAGTCCTGTTAATCATCTTAAAAGCTACCTGGTATGTTAAAAGAATTTCGCACGTTTATCGCTCAGGGTAATGTTCTGGATTTGGCCGTAGGGGTTGTTATTGGGGCTGCCTTTGGCAAAATCACGACTTCGCTCGTCGAAGACATTATCAACCCAATTCTGGGCCTTGCAATAGGCGGTATTGATTTCAGCCAGTTGAAACTTGTGTTGAAAGAAGCCGTTGGGGAAACGCCCGAAGTGGCCATTCGGTACGGAAATTTCGTGAATGTGGTGATTCAGTTTCTGGTTATTGCCTGGGTTATTTTCATGGTTGTAAAAGCAGCTAACCGCTTGCGGGCGTCGGAGAGCCCCGAGTCGAAAGCGTAATTCGACCTAAATACGATCAAAAGCCCCGGCCATCGCGGTCGGGGCTTTTTGTTTTGCGTATTTTTGCCCGTATGGATAGGCAGAAATTAGTAATTCTGGGTGGCGGAGAAAGTGGTGTTGGAGCCGCTCTGCTGGGTAAGGCCAAAGGATACGACGTATTTCTCTCTGACCGGGGAGGCCTCAAAGAGCAATACCGCGCCGAAATGGAGGCAAACCAGATCGATTTTGAAGAAGGTACGCACACCGAAGAGCGCGTATTGGAGGCTACGTTGGTGGTAAAAAGCCCCGGTATTCCTGGCACGGTACCTTTGGTGCAGAAGCTGAAAGCTCAGGGGACGCCCGTTATTTCGGAGATTGAGTTTGCGGCCCGATACACCCGTGCCCGGCTGGTTGGTATTACCGGAAGCAACGGTAAAACCACGACCACGCTTCTCATTTATCACCTGCTGAAAACCGCTGGCCTGAATGTCGGGCTCGCGGGTAACATTGGCGATAGCTTCGCCAAGCAGGTGATTAACGATATATTTGATTGGTTTGTGTTGGAAATCAGTAGCTTCCAGCTCGATGATATGTTCGATACCCGGCTCAATGTAGCGGTGTTGCTGAACATTACCCCCGACCATCTGGATCGCTACAACTACGAATTTCAACAGTACGTCGACTCGAAGTTTCGGATTGTGCAGAATATGCAGTCTGACGATGACTTCATTTATTTCGACGGAAACGAACCCATTAAACGCGAATTGGCCAAACGGTCGATACCGGCTCGCCATTTGCCTATTTCGCTGGAGCGAGCACTGAGCCCCGGCGGCTATTTTCAGAACGGTGAACTGGTGGCGCAGAATGGTGATCATGCGTTTACCCTCCCGGTTGCCGATTTGCCATTGAAAGGACCGCACAATGCCATCAACATGTTGTCGGCCATACTGGCGGCCCAGTCGGTTGGGGTTTCGGCCGACGCCATAGCGCAGGGGCTTCGTACGTTCCAGAACGCGTCGCACCGGCTCGAACCGGCGGGTCAAATAAACGGGGTGTCGTTCATCAACGATTCCAAAGCGACTAATGTCGATTCGGTATTTTACGCTCTTGCTAGCATGACCACGCCCACCGTCTGGATTGCTGGTGGGCAGGACAAAGGCAACGATTACAGCCAGATTGATGCACTGGTGAGCGAACGAGTGAAGGGGCTGATCTGTCTGGGCGTGGATAACCAGAAGTTAGTCGCCCATTTCACGGGACGCGTACCGCAGATTTTCGAAACGCAAAGTATGACCGAAGCCGTGCAGAAAGGGCTCGAATGGGCAGCCCCCGGCGAGGTGGTACTGTTGTCGCCAGCCTGTGCCAGCTTCGATCTCTTCCGCAATTATGAAGACCGTGGCGAACAATTCAAACAAGCAGTAAAAGCCCTGTAGAGACGCATATTTGCGTCTCCTGACCGGATGGCTTTTGTTCTAATTTTTGCTGACGCTAATGAGACGCATACTTGCGTCTCTACACACAAATTATGACCTTTTCGCTTCGCGATTGGATACGGGACAACCTCAAGGGTGACCGCCAGATTTGGTGGGTGGTTTTGTTTTTGTCCATCATGAGCGTGCTGGTGGTGTACAGTGCTACCGGCACCATGGCTTACCAGAAAATGCAGGGCAATACGGAGTCGTATTTGCTCAAGCACGGCTCGCTGGTCTTGCTGGGGCTGGTGTGTATGTACTTCGCGCACCGGATCAACTACGTGTACTACGCCCGCCTGTCGCGGTTTGGGATGTGGCTTTCTGTGCCGCTTTTGCTGTGGGCATTTTTTAAGGGAACCAATCTCAACGACGCGTCGCGCTGGGTAACAATCCCGCTCATTAACCAGACGTTCCAGCCGTCGGATTTAGCCAAACTGGCCTTAATATCCAATCTGGCGGCTATGCTGGCCAAGCGTCAGCGCGTGGTCTACGAGCCCCGCGTATTGGTGAATATGATTGTCTGGATCGGGGCTATCTGCGCCCTTATCATACTTTCCAACACGTCTACGGCACTCCTGCTGGGGCTCACCTGCTTTCTGCTCATGTACATTGGGCGGGTGCCGACTCGCTATCTGGCGGGTATGGTGGTGGTCTGCGTTGTGTTAGGAGGCATCGGTCTGGTGCTCGGACAGCGGTTGGGTACTGCCACCAACCGAATCAAAACGTTCGTGGGGCAGTTGCAGGGCTCGGCCAATAACGAAAAGCGAAAGGATGTCGACGACCCCACTGTATTCCAGCAGCATCAGGGCTACATTGCGATGGCCAATGGCGGCATTACAGGGCAGGGGCCGGGGCAGAGCCACCAGCGCAACTTCCTCCCCCACCCTTACTCCGACTTTATTTTTGCCATTATCGTGGAAGAATACGGTTTGATTGGAGGTATAGCTGTAGTAGCTGCTTACCTGTGGTTATTGGCGCGGGGGCTTCGGGCCATCCGGAAAAGTACCCGACCTTTTGGAGGATTACTATCGGCCGGACTGACATTCAGTATCGTGCTACAGGCCATTATCAACATGGCGGTAGCAGTAGGGCTGGCTCCTGTGACAGGGTTGCCGTTGCCGCTGCTGAGTATGGGTGGTACATCGCTACTGTTTACCGGAACAGCCATCGGGATTGTATTGAGTGTGAGTCGGGATGAGGCCGACGAAAGCAAATTATAAAACGTTTACAGGTTTCGGTTTCCAGGGAACAGTGGTACGAAGCGAGTCAAACGATAAGCCACTAGGAACTGAAAACAGAGGGCTGTAAACTGTAAACTTTTTTCCGATGAGAATCATCATCAGCGGTGGAGGCACAGGTGGGCACATTTACCCGGCTATTGCTATTGCCAACGAGTTAAAAGCCATTGACCCAGGCGCCGATATTTTGTTTGTAGGCGCAGAGGGTAAGATGGAAATGGAGAAGGTGCCCCGGGCGGGTTACCGGATCGAGGGGTTACCGGTGGTAGGTATCAAGCGGGAACTGACACTCGACAATCTGGCATTTCCGCTCAAACTGGGGCGCAGCCTCTGGCGCGCGCGTCAGCTCGTGCGTCGGTTTCGCCCCGATGTAGCGGTGGGCGTGGGTGGGTATGCCAGCGGGCCTACCTTGCTGGCTGCCAGTATGGCCGGGGTTCCGGTGCTTATTCAGGAACAAAATTCCTACGCCGGACTAACCAACAAGGTGCTGGCACGCTGGGCCAAACGTATTTGCGTAGCGTATCCGGGGATGGAAGCGTTTTTTCCTGCCGAAAAAATTATTTTGACCGGCAACCCGGTTCGGAAAGATATTCAGCTGGCCGACACGCAGCTTGAGACAGGGCGGCAGGCGTTTGGGTTGGATCCCAACAAACCTACGATACTCATTATTGGCGGTAGTCAGGGTGCGCGAACCATCAACGAAAGCATCGAACAGGGACTGCCGCAGTTCATCGCGGCAGGTGTGCAGGTAGTGTGGCAAACGGGGCCGGCGTTCATCGAGCGGGCACGGGCGGCTGTGCAGGCAACTGGCTCTGAGCTGATTAAGCCATATGATTTTATCTACCAGATGGATCAGGCGTATGCCGTAGCCGATGCCGTAGTGTCGCGGGCGGGGGCTTTGTCGGTTTCAGAACTTTGTATTGTCGGTCGGCCAGCTATTCTGGTACCGTTTCCGGCGGCTTCTGAAGACCATCAAACCAAAAACGCTATGAGCCTCGTGGATCGGAATGCGGCTTTGCTGGTTAAGGATAGCCAGGCCCGCACTACCCTGGTGACCGAAGCGCTGAGCCTGCTCGGTAACGCCGATCAGCGGGCTATTCTGACCCGTCAGATCAAATTGCTTGCCCGGCCCGATGCTGGTCGGGATATCGCACAGGAAATTATGAAATTAAAATAGATACGAAAGGAGAATGTGATTCTATGGTTACTTTTGCGTAAGCAAAAAGGCCCCCACCTCTTTTCCGCTTTAGGTATGGATCAATTCAAGTACATTTATTTCCTCGGTATCGGAGGAATTGGTATGAGCGCACTGGCTCGATGGTTTCGGGTCAATGGCTACGAAGTGGCTGGCTATGATAAAACGCCAACGGCCTTAACCGATGTGTTACAGGCCGAAGGAATGGCTGTACACTTTACGGAAGATGTGGATCAGATTCCCGCTCACTTCCGCGAGAACCCGGCCCAAACTCTCGTTGTGTACACACCAGCTGTACCGAAAAATCATGCTGAGTATATATACTTAACAGAAAATAACTTTCAGATTCAGAAACGGTCGCAGGTATTGGGGTTATTGGCGGGTCGAATGAAAACCGTAGCTGTAGCCGGTACCCATGGCAAAACAACTACCTCATCCATGGTGGCCCACATACTCCGTGATGCGGGCGTAAACTGTGCGGCTTTTCTGGGCGGTATCACGCAGAATTACGGAACAAACTTCCTGCTCAATGAACCCGCCGACGACTTGAGCCAGGTTATCTGCGTTGTAGAGGCCGATGAGTTCGACCGGTCGTTTCTGACGCTCTACCCGCAATTGGCCATCGTGACGTCGACCGATGCGGATCACCTCGATATTTATGGCGACAAAGATGCCGTGCTGCATTCGTTTGGCGCTTTTGTGAGTCAGATCGACGCGGGCGGGGTCTTTTTCCAGAAGGAGGGGCTCTCCCTGGCTGGGCAGACCAAAGCAGAAGTTCGGGGGTATTCATTGCACGGGGGGCTTTATCACAGCCAGAATCTGCGCATCGAAAAGGCCCGGTTCGTGTTTGATTTGGTGTATCCCGGCGGAGTAATTACGGATATCAGAATGATGGTGCCGGGTTTTCACAACGTCGAAAATGCGATTGCTGCCGGAGCCGTTGCCCTCACCCTCGGTCTATCGCCCGAGGCCATCCGCGATGGGTTGAGCACCTATCGGGGGGTTAAGCGCCGTTTCGAGTATATTCTGGAAACTGAAGACGCTATCCTGATCGACGACTATGCGCACCACCCCGAAGAGGTCAAGGCGTTTCTGTCGTCGGTGAAGGCATTGTACCCCGAACGGGAGATTACGGCTATCTTTCAGCCGCACCTGTTTACCCGCACTCGCGACTTTGCCGATGAGTTTGCCGAAAGCCTCTCTCTTGCCGACCACGTACGCTTACTCGACATCTATCCGGCCCGCGAGTTACCCATCGAGGGAGTTACCTCGGAGCTTATCCTGCGGAACGTACAGTCGAAAACAGCAAATTTGTGCACCAAAGCCGAACTGACCGGCGTTGTGCGGGAAACAAAGTCCCCGGCAGTAGTGGTTACGATTGGTGCTGGCGACATTGATCAGATGCTCCCGGTACTCAAGGATAGCCTTTTAGCCAGTAAATAAATATATTACCAGTTTTGTCGACCTTAAAGCCAGATGTTTTCTACTTTTAACCATAAAAGAAAGTGGCTTTGGACGCTGGGGGGCGGTCTGTCTCTGTTCGCCGTCATTGCATTTACAGAGGCTCGGCAGGAGCAAAAGCATTGCCGCGAGGTGGTGGTGAAGCTCGACAAAGTGGATGGGCATCAATTTCTGACCCGCCGGGATGTAACGGGTTACCTGACCAACGAGGGCAGCGATCCGGTGATCGGCGAGTCGTTTGACCAGATCGACTTTCGGCAGTTGGAGCAGCGGCTCAAACGGCACGGGTTGGTGAAAAATTGTCAGGTCTCGCGTGACTTGATGGGTAACTTGATCGTCAGCATCCAGCAGCCCCAGCCATTGGCCCGGTTGATATCGTCAGATAACAGCCTGGGGTACCTGGAAGGGCAGTATGTAAGCGAAGAGGGACGGTTCTTTCCGATTTCGATGAACCACACCGTGCGCGTACCCATACTATCGGGTGCGTACTTCACCAAACATACCAGCCTGACCGACTCCAGTAGTCGCGGGTTGATTGAGTTGCTGACCATGATTCGGAACGATGCCTTCTGGCAGGCTCAGGTTACCGACATTGACGTGAATGCGCAGGGAGCCGTCACGATGTGGCCGACGTATGGCAAGCATCGGATTGAAATGGGCCTGCCCATTAATTTGGAATTGAAGTTTAAGAAGTTGAAATTGTTCTATAAATCAATCCTTTCCTCGCGGGGATGGGATCGATACAGTCGGGTGAACGTGCAGTACCGAAATCAAATCGTGTGCGAATGACAGCGTCGATGAATGATAAAATAGTTGTTGGACTTGACATTGGCAGCACCAAAGTGTGTGCGGTTGCGGGTCGGCTGATCCGTAATAAGGACTTTCCCACGCTGGAGGTTCTGGGTGTCGGACGTGTAGAATCGGGCGGTGTAACGCGGGGTTCCGTGGTCAATATAAACAAAACGGTGTCAGCCATTAACCAGGCTATCGAAGAGGCTGGTAATCAGGCTGATATAGACATTGGTATTGTCAACGTTGGTTTTAGTAGCAACACCATTAGTGCGCGTCGTCAGATCGGCAGTATCACCCGGAGTTCGCCCGGCGACGAAGTAACACCGACTGACATCGATCATTTGCTGCGCGATATGTACAAGACGGTAATTCCGCCGGGTAACGAAATCGTGCATGTATTGCCCATGGACTTTACGGTCGATAGTGAGCCGGGTATTGAAGACCCCGTAGGGCGGAATGGTGTAAAGCTGGGGGCCGATTTTCAGATTATTATGGCCCCGGCCAATGCCGCACTGAACACCAAGAAGTGCATTGAGCGGGCCGCGAATAGCTCCCTGAAACGCGATCAGCTCGTGCTGTCGGTGCTGGCGTCGGGAATGGCTGTGCTGACCGAAGACGAAAAGCAGGCTGGCGTGGCGCTGGTCGACATTGGTGGCGGCACAACGGATATTGCTATTTATCACCGCAATGTGTTGCGGTATATTTCGATTTTACCGTGGGCCGGCAACAGCCTGACGAACGATATTGAACAAGGGTGCAAGGTATTGAGCAACCATGCCGAGCAGATCAAAGTACAGTTTGGGAATGCTAACCCGACCGATAGCCGCCTGAACGAGGTAGTTTCGGTGCCGGGGTTGGTCAATCGCAAACATAAGGATGTGCTGCTGCGGAATGTGTCGCTCATCATGGAAGATCGGCTGAAGGAGATTGCGGCATTGGTACAGGCCGAAATTCTGCGGTCAGGTTTTGAGCATAAACTGCTGGCGGGTATTGTTCTGACGGGAGGAACCGCATCGACGCCCAACATCGAGGCCATTTTTAAGCGGGTCACGGGGATGGATGTACGCGTGGGTTACCCCGAGTGGCTGGAGCACAACGGCCGGGCTGATCTGGTGAGCGATCCGGCATACGCAACGGCATTGGGCTTGGTTTGGGCTGGTTTCCGGCAGGTCGATGAGCGAGTAAGCTTTATCAGCGACCCCGCCCGGACCTCTGAAGCCCCCAAAGCCAGTACTCCACCAACGGCCAAACAACCGTACCGGCCTGCTGCAGAGCCCGAAGAGGCCCCCAAAGAAGGCTGGTTCGCCAAACTTAAACGGATCTTTTCAAGTGATGATTTCATTGAAAAGAAGGACACCTATTAACTTGTACCTCATACCAGAACGACTGACACCCTATGAACACGATGCTTGATCACGGATACGCTTACGAAATTCCGGACGAAAACGGCCCGATCATCAAGGTCATTGGTGTGGGTGGTGCGGGCGGCAATGCCGTTAAGCACATGTGGAAAATGGGCGTTAAAGACGTCAGTTTTGCCGTTTGCAATACTGACCGGCAGGCACTGATGGCCTCTCCTGTTCCGACTAAGCTTCAGTTGGGCGACGGACTGGGGGCTGGTACAGAGGCCGAAGCCGGTGAGAAAGCCGCCCGCGATGGAATCGACGAGATTCGTAACCTGCTGGCTGCACCAACCAAAATGGTCTTTATCACGGCCGGTATGGGCGGTGGTACGGGTACGGGGGCTGCACCGGTTGTGGCCGAAGTGGCGCGTGAACTGAAGCTGCTGACCGTGGCTGTTGTAACGGCACCGTATTGGTACGAAGGCACTGAAAAGAAAGAACAGGCCATGAAAGGCATCGAGCGGCTCAAAGAAAGCTGCGATACGGTGCTGGTGGTACTGAATGATAAACTGGCCGAGCTTTATGGCGATCTCGACTGGACCGAAGCCTATGGTCATGCCGATAACGTGCTGGCTAATGCGGTGAAAAGTATTGCCGAGATCATCACCACTCAGGGGGATATCAACGCCGACTTTGCCGACGTGAAGAAGGTGTTGAGCAATGCCGGTCAGTCGGTGATGGGGTCGGCCGAAGCAGACGGTGAAAACCGGGCGCTGTCGGCCATTGAAGCTGCCCTCAATTCGCCTTTGTTGAACGATCGTGACATTCGCGGGGCCAAAAAAGTCCTGCTGACGATTGCCTCAAGCAAAGAACACGCCATGAAAATGAACGAGATGACCATCATCTCGAAGTACGTGGCCGAGAAAATCCAGGCCGAGGCCAAAATGGTGAAAGTTGGTGCCATTGTGGACAAGACTCTGGGCTCTAAGTTGCGGGTCACGATTATTGCCGCTGGCTTTGAGCCAATCAATGACATTGGGCAGATTTTGACGCCCAATGGCATAACCCCCAGCGAGAACGTAGACGACAAAAAGACAGATGCCCGAGACGAAAAGACGACAGTAGCAACCCGCGACGAGGAGCCTGTGGCAGAGGCCCCAATTGAACTGGGGGGCGCTGAGTCGGAGAAACTGGTATTGGCCGCCATTGAAGAGGAAGCGAACGAAAAGGCGCTCCCCGGCGTGTTTGAAGACCAGATTCCAACTCGCTCGGTGAACGTGGGTGCTGATGTGATTGTGGTGCCCGGCCGGGGCGACCGGATGCCGCAGACGCACAAAATCACGCCTGAGGTGTTGATTGAAGTGCACAACGCTGGCGACAATGAGCATATCCAGCGGATGATCGACGATTTTTATAATAACCGGATTCCCGAGCGTGATCTCGAAACACCGGCTTACCTGCGTCATAAAATTGCCTTGTACGACATGCAGCTGATCCCGGAAGGGGAGCTGGTGCGGTACCGGTTGGGCGACTAAGACGACTAACATACCTCCTGAGCCCGCTCGAATAACTTCGAGCGGGCTTTTTCGTGTAGATGGGTCATTCATTCGGGGTGGGGCTGCGTCTATCACGACCTTTAGACAAGTTATCCAAAGCAGAACCTACGTAAATGAATGCCGCCGAGGTAAAGAGACAACTCATGGCCCTGCAACAGCCTGAACGAGCGTCGTTTGTGGCCCGGTATTTCCAGACTGGGCCGGGCCAATACGCCGAGGGCGACCAGTTTCTGGGGTTATCCATGCCGCAACAACATGCTATAGCACGCCAATTCCGTCAGTTGCCTATGGAGCAAACGGAACAACTGGTGCGCGATAGCTACCATGAATGCCGGATGGTTGGGTTGCTGATATGGGTTCAACAAAGCCGAAAAGGTGGCCCCGTGGCTCAAACCGAAATTCTGGAACGGTATCTGGCGAGCGTGGCATGGGTAAACAACTGGGATCTGGTCGATTCGAGCTGTCCGGCTATTGTGGGAGAGGCCTTGCTGAACGAAGACCGATCGTTATTATACACCCTGGCCGACACCGGGCATCTCTGGAGCCAACGGATAGCGATGGTTTCCACGCTGGCGTTTATCCGAAAAGGGCAACTCACCGACACCTTCGCCCTGGCCGAACGAATGGCCAGCCACCGCCATGATCTGATCCATAAAGCAATCGGCTGGATGCTGCGCGAAGCTGGTAAACGGAACCCCGAAGCCCTCGAAGAGTTTCTGCACGATCATATCCGGCAATTGCCCCGCACCAGTCTGCGGTATGCCATTGAGCGGTTCGAGCCGGGGAAGCGGCAGTATTATCTGATGCTTTGAGACATAGCTACCAGGCTGCGTGGGGTGGCTTGGGTAGTCTCTACAATCACTCTTTCGGCGATTCGCTCTTTCGCTCTTAAGAAAAGCGTATCTTTGTCGCCCCGGAACGATTCAACTACCGAAATCAATGTCTTGGTTTATACGCAAAGATAAGGGTATCCAAACCCCGACCGAAATGAAGCGGGAAGCCCCCGATGGGTTGTGGTACCAGTGCCCGAATTGCAAAAAAGTGATGCACACCCGCGAGCATAAGCTCAACGCGTACACCTGTGTACACTGCAATTTTCACGAAAAAATCGGCTCGGACGCCTACTTCTCTATCCTGTTCGACGACAATCAGTTTACCGAACTGGATGCAACCATGATCTCAGCCGATCCGCTCAACTTTGTCGATACAAAGGCGTACCCGGACCGGGTGAAAAGCACGATCAGTAAAACGGGCCTGCGCGATGCCGTCCGGACGGCTTACGGGCCTATGAACGAAGCGCCGATCACCATTGCCTGCATGGACTTTGGGTTTATCGGAGGGTCAATGGGTTCAGTGGTGGGTGAGAAAATTGCCCGGGCTATCGATCATTCGCTCAATACCAATACGCCTTTTCTGATGATTTCGCGCTCGGGTGGTGCCCGGATGATGGAGGCAGGCTTCTCGCTCATGCAGATGGCCAAAACATCAGCCAAGCTGGCGCTGCTCGCCGAAGCAAAAATTCCATACATCTCTCTGCTGACCGACCCTACCACGGGGGGCGTAACGGCTTCCTTTGCCATGCTGGGCGATTTCAACATTGCCGAGCCGGGTGCCCTGATCGGTTTTGCCGGCCCGCGGGTTATCCGCGAAACCATCGGTAAAGACCTGCCCAAAGGGTTCCAGAGCGCTGAATTTGTACTTGAGCATGGCTTCCTCGACTTTATTGTTGATCGGAAAGACCTGAAAGACAAGCTGTCGAGCCTGTTGCAGATGCTGAAATAATTGCCGGAGGGGAGAAGGTAAAAAGGCGAAGGGATTCATGCCCGTTTGCCCTTATGCCTTCTCCCTTTTCTTTTCTCCCCGTTTATGCGCCTGGTTCGTCATCCGGTTTTGTGCAATTACTACGTCACGTATCGCTGTAATGCGACCTGCGGTTTTTGCGACATCTGGGAACGGCCCTCGCCCTATGTAACTCCCGAAAATGTGGCCGAAAACCTCCGCGACCTGCGTCGGCTGGGGGTGCGGGTGGTCGACTTTACGGGGGGCGAACCGCTGTTGCACCGGCAGCTCGACGGATTGCTGGCTGAGGCCAAAAAACAGGGATTTATTACAACCGTCACGACCAACGGATTGCTGTACCCCAAACAGGCTGAGCGGCTGCGGGGGCTGGTCGATATGCTGCACTTTTCGCTCGATTCGCCCATTGCCGAAGAACACGACCGGCTGCGGGGCGTAAAATGTTTCGATAAGGTGATGGAGTCGATTGCGGTGGCCCGTTCGTTGGGTGAGCGCCCCGACATTCTGTTTACCGTGTTTGAGCACAACATTGATCAGATTGGCGCGGTTTACGAGACCATCTGCAAGCCTAACAACCTCGTTTTAATCCTGAATCCGGTTTTTGCGTACAATGAGGTGGCTACCGGCGGACAGTTTTCCGACGAAAGCCTGCGCAAGCTAACCGAGTGGGGCCGCCGAAAAAATGTGTACCTCAACGACGGCTTTGTGCAGCTCCGGCGCGATGGCGGCAACCACATTGACAAGCCGGTGTGCCGGGCCGCCAGTACTACACTGGTGATTTCGCCCGAAAACAAGCTGGTGCTGCCGTGCTACCATCTTGGTTTACAGGAGTTTCCAATCGAAGGGAAGCTGTACGACCTCTATCGGTCAACTGAGGTGCAGGAGTTGGTGGCGCTGGAGGGCCGGTTGCCGCAATGCGAGGGCTGCGCGATCAACTGCTACATGCAGCCGTCTTTCGCCGTCGAGATTTCCAAATACTGGTGGAAAGCCCTGCCCAGTACGCTGAAGTACAACCGGATCAAAGGCACCTGGAAGTCGTTGCTCTGATTACTGTTTCAATACGGTCCGGCTCACAACACGTCCATCTACGTTTGCTTTCAAAATATACAGACCTGCGGGCAGGTTGCCTACTTCAAATGTGTGCGTATGGTCGCGTTGGGGAGTGGTGAGCTCGGCCGAGGCTACCGAATGTCCCGCGAGACTGTAAAGATGTAACGAGACCGTTTGGGCGGCATTGAGCTGAAGTTGTACCGTGAGCTGGTGCTGCATGGGGTTTGGCGACGCCCAAAAGGCCACTTTCGAGTCGGGGCCGGTGCCCGTAACCAGGCTATTCTCCGTAGCCGGTTCGTAGGGGGGGAGGGTCGACGTTGGGCCGCCTTTATCCTGCACCCGCACCACTGTTTCGGCGTATGTTTCGCCAATTTGTACTCCGTTTCGCCACTCCCGAATCACTACAGCGACGCTGTACTGCCCGGCGCGGGTGGGGGCGTCCCAAATCAGCTGACCCGTTCGGCTGTCGAGCTTGTATGTGCCAGCGCGGACCACATCGTTTGGAAACTGGTAGGCATTAAGCGCAACGGGGGTAGTACAGCCGCTGCCCGTTGCCGCGCTGAGTGGGCGCGCAATCGCATACGATAGGCTGTCGTTATCTGCATCAACAAAACGAAACCGGAGGCTGGTGCGCTGGTTGGTGCTTACCTGCCAGAAATCGGTCGTAGGTTCAAAAACAGGGGTTGCGTTGCGGAGGTTTCCCGTGGCCTGAACCGTCGTAGACAGCACAAAAGGAGCCTCAACCGGCGGGCTGGCGTTGATGTTGGTAGTGCGGTTGGGAAGCTGGATACTCAGACGGTACACGCCCGGCCCGGCGTAGGTGTAGGAGGCTCGGTACACGTTTTCGGAGATAGACGGTTCGACCAAACGCTGACCCGCTCGCGTGAGGGTTATGGTGCTGCCATCGCCTGGGCAGAGCGGAATGGTGCTGGTTTCGGCGGGCCCCTGCGCGTTAGTGCCGTCGAGGAGCAAAACAACAGTAATCTCGTAGGTGTTGCCTGTGGTGTTGCGGGCCTGAATCTGCCCGCCGAGTAAATGCGACGCACAAGTTGGCAGGGCTAAGGCGCAACACAAAGCCCAAACGGTAACCGTTTTCATGATGTGATAGGGATTGGGAAGGAAACGTTATGTTACTAACTGCCTAACCTATATCTTTCGTATAGTGACACTTCATTTGTTTGTTAATCGTCAGATTCCATGCTTTACACCGCCGGGCAGGTTGCCCATTTCAACAAAATCAGCTTCCGTTACCTGCTTACTTCGGTTGATGATCACGTGCTGACAATCCGGCTCAATCGGCCCGAAAAAAAGAATGCATTGAGCCCACTGCTCCTCAACGAACTGGCTTTTGCGCTTGCGTATGCCCACCACACGCCCGAGGTATGGCTGGTTGTGCTGGCGGCTGAAGGCACTGTTTTCTGCGCCGGTATGGATCTCAAAAGTCTGTCGGAAGGGAGCCGGGAAGAACCCACGGTGCCCGAACCATCGGGGCCGGTGCGGCTTGGCGAGCTGATGGCTGGCCTGCACAAACCGTGCATTGGACAAGTGCAGGGGCCGGTACTGGCGGGTGGTTTACTGCTGGTGGCGGGTTGTACGCACGTGGTGGCAGCGGAGGAGGTCACGTTTAGTTTGCCCGAAGTGAAGCGCGGTTTGTACCCGTTTCAGGTCATGGCCAGCCTACTCGAAATTCTGCCCCCGCGTACGGTGATCGACTGGTGCCTCCGGGCCCGTGTGGTATCGGCCGAAGAGGCCCAGCGGCAGGGGCTGGTGACGGAGGTGGTTGCGGCTGCGCAACTGACAGCGGCCGTACAGGAGCTGGTGGCGGAGTTGACAGCGTTTTCGCCTACGGCCATGCAGTTTGGATTACGGGCGTACCAGCAGCTCAAAGGCTTACCCCGCACCGATTGGCAGGCATTTCTGCACGAACAGTTTAGACTGATTCAGCAAACCCCCGACGCGAAAGAAGGAATGGCTGCATTTCTGGAAAAGCGCGCGCCGAAGTGGGAATAAGAAAAAGGAGGAAGGGAAAAGGGAGGAAAGGGAGAAGGAATGCCTTTTTCCCTTTCCTCCTTTCTTCCCTTCCTCCCCTTTTAATTACATTTCCGCCGGGTGTCGATAATGGCTTGTACTTTCCAGGCTCCATTGATCCGAACCAGCGTAAACGCGTTGGAGCCGCAATGGCTTTGCTGCCCGTTGTAGTAAAACGAATATGGCGTGAAGGCCGTGGCCAGATCACCGTCAATTTTGACATCGTAGGTGCCCAGTCGCTCATCGAGTGCGCCCGGCTTGGCTTTCCCGACCGAGGCTACAAACTTGCTAAAGTCATCGTCTTTGACCGATACCTGCCCCTGCCGGTTCAGTACGGTTTGTAGCCGGGCACCGGGCAAAACGGCATCCTTCAATGCGGTGGAGTCGGCTTTGCGCATGGCATCAAAAAATTGCGTGATGGCACCCCGAACAGCCGTTTCATCGGTTGCCGACTGGGCAAAAGCCGGGGCTGCTGCCAACCCCAGAAAAAGTGTAAAAATATGTTTCATGCAATGCGTTGGTTGCGCCCGATAATGAGATAAAGTAAAGGCCCGATAAAAGGCAGAAACAAAATAACCAGCACCCACATCAGCTTGGTGGTCGAGTCCTGAAACGTTGCCCGAAGGGCACTCACCAGAACGAAAATAGGAAAGAGCAAAATGAGACCAGCCACCAGTGATATGGTAGTGATTTCAGTAAATCCGATACCTCCCAGAAAAGCCATGTTGTTTACGTTAAAAGGTGGAAAAAGGGTTTAAAGTTGGAGAAGTAAGCGCTCAGGGCAGGCGGTGAGCGTTCGGTATCGAAATCTGTCCAGTTCGTACAGCCTATCCCCAGCAACCTACAATTTTGTGCACTAAATAGCTGATCAGTAGCTGTGTAAAGGCTATGGGCCAACAAATAATCATTGGCTAAATATACAAATAACTATTTGCTTGTATATACGAGAGGTACTGACTATATGATAAACGGCCGATGCCCGATACAGACAGACTGCATCGGGCATCGGCGCTAAGAAATCCACTCGGTTTATGACTGAGTCGGCAAGGCTCCCAACCAACGCTCGTAGGCTTCGCGGTAAGCACCGTGCGCGCGGGTGTCGGGCTCGATGGTTCGGGTTACGTGCAGCCCCGCAAAGGCCTCAGCGTAGTTTTTGTAGATCCCAGCACCAATACCGGCACCCCGGGCGGCACCCTGCGCCCCATCGGTGTTGTACAGCTCAATTGTACAGCCGCTCAGGTTGGCCAGCGTGTCGCGGAAGAGGGGGCTCAACATCATGTTGGCCTCGCCCGCCCGAATCGTGCGGAGTCCCACGCCTACCTGCTGCATGACTTCCATGCCGTAATACAGCGCAAACACAATGCCCTCCTGAGCTGCCCGAAGCAGGTGCGGCAGCCCGTGCCGGTTTAGTTGCAGTCCATGAAACGATGCGCCCAGATCCTGGTTGGCCAGTACGCGCTCGGCACCGTTGCCAAACGGCAGGCAACTCAGCCCGTCGGCACCCACGGGTGCTTGCAGGGCCAGCTCGTTCATCTGGTTGTAGCTGATGCTTTTTTGCAGAAGCGTGTTGCGAAGCCAGCTGTTGAGAATTCCCGTTCCGTTTACACACAAGAGCACGCCATACCGAGGGGCCTCTGGTGTATGGCTCACGTGCAGGAACGTATTTACGCGCGATTGCGGGTCGTACTGAGCCCGGTCGCTCACACCGTACACTACGCCCGACGTACCGGCCGTAGCGGCAATCTGCCCGGGCTCTACCACATTGAGCGATAGGGCATTGTTGGGTTGGTCGCCCGCCCGGTAGGTTACGGGCGTACCGGGCGCCAGGCCGAGTTCGGCCGCGGCCTCAGCTGTCAGCTCACCTTGCGGGGCAAACGTGGGCCGGAGGGGCGCCATCAGCGATGCATCGAACCCAAAATAGTTCATGAGCATATCGGCGGGTTGTCCGTTTTGGAAGTCCCAAAGGGTTCCTTCCGACAGGCCTGAGGCTGTGGTCACAATCTCACCGGTCATGCGGGCGGCCAGATAATCGCCCGGCAGCATAAACTTGTCGATTTGGGCGTAAACAGCCGGTTCGTTGGCTTTGACCCAGGCCAGTTTGGCGGCCGTGAAGTTGCCCGGCGAGTTGAGCAGGTGGTGCATGGTACGGTCGGCACCCAGCGCATCAAAAGCGGCTTTCCCGTACGGAACGGCCCGGCTATCGCACCAGATGATCGACGGCCGGAGCACCTGAAAATCCTTGTCGACTACCACCAGCCCGTGCATTTGGTACGAAATGCCGATTGCCTTCACGGCTTCGGGCCGAACGTTGGCTTGCTGCATAACCTTACGCGAGGCCAGGCAGGCATTCTCCCACCAACGATTCGGGTCTTGTTCGGCGAAGCCCGGCTCGGGGGCCTCAATTGCCATTTCGGTTTCGGGATAAAAAGCCGACGCCACTACGCCACCGGTTTCGGCATCGATCAGACACGCTTTGACGGACGAACTACCCAGGTCAAATCCGAGAAGATACATTTGGAGGAGGGGTTTAATTGGGGAAACGCCAGTGCCCCAACGCGGGAGGCTGTTTGGTCTAGCTACCCAAACAGCGGATAGTGTACCAAGTGCAACCGATTGCTGGCCTTATTTATTCTGCGAAATAACGCATTTCGTGTTAGGCGGGCAACACCGCACGGAGTACCGCGCGTTTGTGGGCCGGGCCGGGGTGCTTTTCGACCTGAAAACCGGCCGACCGGAGGTTACGCTGCACGTATCCCTTGGCGCAGTAGGTAGTCAGTAGGCCGCCGGGAACCAGCAAAGACGCCATGTGACTGAATACTTCGGGCGTCCATAATTCAGGCTGGCATCTGGTCGAAAAGGCATCAAAAAAAATGACGTGAAACGCCTGGGTAGCCTGAAAATCCTCCAGCCGTGTCAGGTGTTTGGTAAGGTTGAAATAGGGGGTAATGAACGTACTTTCGCCCCAGGGGGCCTCGTGCAGATGGGCCAATGAAGTGGTACCCAGCAGTTGATCGAAGTTGAGGGCGCTGGCGTCGGTGGTCGAGAGCGGATAGAGTTCAACGGCTTCGTAATCGACGGTGCGGCCCAGTTGCTCGGCGGTCTTTACCGTCAGTAGAGCATTCAGACCCGTGCCGAACCCCATTTCAAACACCCGAAGCGGCTGGGCCGAAAACCGGTCGAAGGCCGCCAGTAAGCCCAGTTCGATATATACTCGCTCCGACTCCTGCCGGGCACCGTGTACCGAGTGATAGTATTGGTCTATCTGTGCGTTGTAGAACGAGTGTGAGCCATCGGCGGTGAGCACTAACCAGCTTGTTGTTTCCATAATCGTCGGTTTTAGGGTACTTTTGTTACGATAAAACGGGAGATAAGCACCGACAACTGGCGTCGTTGCTGTCTGGTATTCATTAAGCCCAGGCCGGGCCCATTAACAATCATTTATTACGTTCATGCTTCAACGAATTCAAACCGTCTTTTTGTTTCTGTTAGCCTTAGCTATGGGGATTGCGTTGGCTAATCCGATCTGGGAAAAATCAGGGGCTAATCCCTCCGATATGGCCCGGCTGACGGCTCTCGAATATTCAGAAAAAGTAGGGGTTACTACCAACGTGTCGCCGGTTTGGTACCTGGGGCTGCTCATTCTGGCGGTAGTTGTCCTGTCTATTTTTGCCATTACGCAATACCGCAACCGGCTCCGTCAGTCGATGATCTGCGCCGTGAATGCCTTGCTGATGACGGGCGTGATGGGCGTGGTGCTGTACACGACGTTGTACAAAGGCAAGGAGTTTGGCAACCCAGCGGATCAGGGCAATTTCCTGTTCGGGTTTTATTCCATCATTGCGGCTTTGGTGATGAACACGCTCGCCAACCGGGCTATCCGGCGCGACGAACGTAAAGTGCGCGAATCGGAGCGTTTCCGGTAGTTGTTCTATTTCAAGGGGCAGCGCCGAGATCAGAGGCAGGCTATGTCAGGCCGCCGTCTGGTTTCGGCGCTGTTTTTGTTTTTCCCAGCCCCAGTACACCAGTACCGACGAAAGTACGCCGATCAACGAGCCGGCAAACACATCGAGCGTGAAGTGCTGGAACAGATACACGCGTGAATACCCCACCAGTACCCCCGGAATCAGTAAGGCCCAGCCACGGGCTTTGCGCTCATCGAACAGGGTGAGTAACGTAAAAACTGCGAACGCCGAAATGGTATGGCCCGATGGAAAGCTGTTGATTGTGGCCATATTTAGCCCTTTTATCACGTGATATTCCCAGCCCGAATCGGCAAAGAAGAGCGCCGGTCGCGGCCGACCATGAAACACCACCTGTTTCAGAAAAATGGACGTGAGCGACGAGACCGCAAAGCTGCCCAGGGCCAGCAGCCCGTGCCGTTTGGAGCGGATAAATAGTAACAGGGCCATTACCACGAAGAAAACGCCATCGCCGAGGTACGTAAAGTTCTGGAAGAGAAAATCGGCCTCGGGGGTATTGTGAGCGTTGACCCACCGGATCAGTTGCTCCTGCGTGTAGAGGAGCTGAAGAATACCAACGGCCAGAAACAAAACCGCGTAGCTGATAAAGTAGGACCGGTTGTGGCGAAGAAGCTGCATCATGGGGCAAAAATAAGGGCTAAGCTTATTTAGACCCGGGAAGTTGTACCAAATCGACGGACTTGATCAATGAAACGTCACGGTGTGCCATCGCTGATCGAACCCCGAAACAACAAAAAAGACGGCTGTATGTACAACCGTCTTTCTGATATCAATCTTTCAATTTTTGGCAGATTCCTAATTCCGCAGCGGCTTGCCGCCCTGCAACAGGCTCTGAATCCGCTCCAGGGTTTTCTTCTCGCCCGAGAGCGACAAGAAGGCCTCGCGCTCCAGATCGAGCAGGTACTGCTCCGTTACGGTCTGCGGGGCGCTCAAATCGCCACCACAGATCACGTAGGCCAGTTTCTCGGCAATTTTTAGATCATGATCCGAAATGTACCGGCCCATGTGCATAGCCGTGATACCCGCTTTGAACAACGCAATACCGGTTTTGCCCTGCACCTTGATGTCTGTCCGGGGTTTGGGCTGTACGTAGCCGTTCTCAGCAAGTTCAATAGCGGCCTGCTTGGCTTCGGCAATCAGGCGACTCCGGTTCAATACAATCTGATCCGTGGGCCGGATGTAGTTCATTTCTTTCGCTTCCTGCGCCGAGGTTGATACCTTAGCCGTAGCGATGTTCATGAATATGTTCTGGAGTATATTCAGTTCAGGGTCGCCGGTTTGGTAGAGGTCGCTGGCGCGGGCGGCCATCTCTTTGGTGCCACCACCGGCCGGAATCAGACCCACCCCCACTTCCACCAGACCCATGTAAGTTTCGGAGTGGGCTACCACGCGGTCGGCGTGGAGGTTTAGCTCGCAGCCGCCACCCAGCGCGAGGGTGTGGGGAGCGCCTACCACCGGGATCGACGAGTACCGGGCCCGCATCATGGTTTGCTGGAACTGCGCAATCATAAGGTTGATCTCGTCGAACTCCTGCTCAATAGCAAACATGAACAAGGTGGCGAGGTTAGCTCCCGCCGAAAACGCTTCGGTCGATTCGTTTCCGATCACCAGACCCCGGAAATCCTTTTCGGCCAGGCTGATGGACTTCTGGAGGCCCTCAATCACTTCGGCCCCAAAGGTGTTCATTTTCGACCGGAATTCGAGGTTCAGGATACCGTCGCCGATGTCGTACAGGGCAGCCCCGGCGTTTTTCCAGACGATGTTGTCCGAAAGGTTTTCCAGAATCGTGAACGACTCCGTTCCAGGAATCACCTTGTAGCTCTTCGTCGGAATGTCGTAGTATTTTTTCTTGCCGCCTTCCGACTTGTAGAAGCTCGTAAAACCAGCCGCCAGCATGTCGTACACCCACTGCGCGGGTTTTTTGCCTTGGGCTTCGATCAGTTCAACGCCCTTCTGCACCCCAATGGCGTCCCAGGTCTCGAACAGGCCCAGCTGCCAGCCGAAGCCGGTGGTGATGGCCGCGTCGATGCGGTAGAGTTCGTCCGAAATTTCGGGAATGCGGTGCGTGGCATACGCAAATCCGTCGGCAAACGTGCGTCGGTAAAACTCACCGGCATTGTCTTTGCCCGCCAGCAGGACTGAGAACCGCTTGCGCAGGTTATCGATGGCTTTGGTGCTTTCGAGCGTTGCGAATTTTACCTTCTGCGACGGCTTGTACTCGAACGTTTTCAGGTCGAGTGCCAGAATAACCGTTTTGCCGTTGGCGTCTTTGGTCTTTTTGTAGTATCCCTGACCGGTTTTGTCGCCGAGCCACTTGTGCTCCATCAATTTCTGCATCGATGGCGTCAGTTGGAATGACTCGCGCGACTCGTCGTGCTCCATCTTGACGAGGTTGTTGGCCACATTGACCGTCGTGTCCAGACCCACCACATCCGACAACCGGAACGTTCCCGACTTGGGTCGGCCTACCACCGGGCCGGTCAGTTTATCCACTTCCTCTACGGTCAGGCCCAGCTCTTCGGCTACGCGGATGGTCTGCACCAGCGACTGAATACCCAGCCGGTTGGCAATAAAGCCGGGCGTGTCTTTGCAGAGCACCGTGGTTTTGCCCAGATACAGGTCGCCGTAGCTCATCAGGAAATCGATGATGGCGGGGTCGGTATCGGGGCCGGGGATAATTTCGAGCAGGCGCAGGTAGCGGGGTGGGTTGAAGAAGTGTGTACCGCAGAAATGCCGCCGGAAATCTTCCGAACGACCTTCGGCCAGCAAATGCATCGGAATGCCCGAGGTGTTGGAGGTAATCAGCGTGCCGGGTTTGCGCACGGCTTCTACACGCTCGTACAGCGACCGCTTGATGTCGAGCCGCTCTACCACGGCTTCGATAATCCAGTCCTGCTGAGCGAGTTCTTTCAGGTTATCGTCGAAATTGCCCAGCTTGATACGGCTCGCAAACTTGGGGCTGTACAGGGCCGCCGGTGACGCTTTCAGCATCGCCTGGAAGGCATCATTCACGATCCGGTTTCGCACGCCCGGGTTTTCGAGTGTCAGGCCTTTCGCTTCTTCGGCTGGGTTCAGCGCGTTGGGTACAATATCGAGCAGCAGTACATCGAGGCCGATGTTGGCAAAGTGCGCGGCAATGCGCGAGCCCATAATGCCTGACCCCAGCACGGCTACGCGCCGGATAGTCCGGTTTTTAGTTTGAGTGATTGGTTTTTGCAGGGTTGCTTCCATAGTTGCTGATTAGGATGGGAACACGAAGTGGTTCAATCCGTGTTTCTCTCGTTATTTATTTTCTGAAGTTCTTCCGCGTCGGCCAGGTCTTTTAACCGGCCGGTTGTTTGCTTTTCCTTAATCAAATCATTCAGGTGAATCACCCGAAAGGGTACCCCATCGAACGAGGCATTAACCGCCCGTTCATAACAGACATCAAAATCTACCTCGCCAAATGCTTTGAGCGCATGGCCCATATCGAGCGTTAGTCCATACTTGCCCGTCACGACGCTCGTCCAGCCGAAGAGCAAAGGCGTATTTTTCAATAATTCGGCCCCAGCTACTTCGTTTTCGCGTAGGGCCATAATCAAGCGATCCTTATTATCGTCACCAATCCGAATCCAAAGATCCAGGTCCTGCGTGGCCCGAATGTGCCCATGAACAACCCCGGCCAGCCCGCCAACCAATAAATACTGCACCTGATAGCGGTTCAGGCTCTCGAAGAGCATTTTTACATCATCTTGGCTAATATCCATGGACTTCGGAGAATTATTCGGATTGGCTATATACAGGCTGTTGACCACCACCATGAGCCTAACGAACTGCATCAGGTTACTCGTGGCGTTATGTTCGTCCAGCGTTAGCATTTACTCCAGTGTTAGTTCTTCGGTTTCGTTGGCCTTGAGCTTCTGGTTTTCTTCTTCTACGATGCGGTTAATGTCTTTAATCACGTCGAAAAACACCACCAGCTTGTCGAGCGGTATTCGTTCGCGAATCATCTGGTTGAACTGAATAACCCCTTCGCGGGCCATTTCCCGCCGACGGCGACCTTCTTCGGTCAAGACAATCCGGACAAATCGCTTGTCATTATCATCAATTTCCCGACGTACCCAGCCTCGCTCTTCCAGACTTTTGAGCATACGGACTAAGCTACGCGGTTCCATTCCCAGCGTGGGCCCAATTTTGGTGGCCGGGGTGCCGTGTTCTGTATCGATATTCAACAATACATAGCCAATGGCCATGGTCATGTCGTACCGGGCTGCGTAGGCATTGTACATCCTGGAGATGGTGTGCCAGCTCCATTTGATGTGAAAATCAACCGTTTTCTCCTTTTTCATGCTCGTCTGTATCATGTCGCGGTGATTGTACAAAACTACGAACAATCTGCGATAGTATGCAAGCATAATAATTTCCAGTACAGAGGAGCGATGCTGGAATTTAGGCTTCGGCCGGTTCGGAGATGGGGGCGTCGATGGGTTGTACCGTCCGGGCAATGAAGATGCTGGCGAAAATGGCAGCCATTGCCAACAGGCCTACCAGCCAATAATTCTGTAGCTGACCATCGGGGCTTTTCTGAATAACGAGCCCCGCTCCGTACGTTGCTACTGACTGCATGAGCAGCTGCAACGACTGGTTGATGCTCATAAAACCACCCCGTTGCTGCGGGGTAACCACCGAAGCGGTCATGGCCTGCGTTGGAATCAGGCGACCGTTGGAGAAGATGAAAAACAGCCCCGACACAAACAAAACGTAGGTCAGCGAAGCCGGGGGCATGCTGGTGATCAGATAAATGGGCAACAACGACAGCACGGCGAACACCGTAAACACAGGCAGTTTTCCGCGTTTGTCAGCGATTTTGCCCACTACCGGTGCCGAGAAAATGGTAAGAGCGCCCCCTACGGCATAAATCAGGTAGAGATTGCCCTCGCTGAAGCCCACGTTGGCCACCAGATAGGGCGAGATAAACGGAATAATGCTAAAGTGCCCGAGCATGATCGTGCCCGTAAGCCAGAGCGCCCGCAGCTGATTGGGGTTGTGCCAGATGTTGGTAATCACCGAAAACGCATTGGGTCGTTGCTCGCCCCGGAGCAGGTGGCCGTCGAGCAGGGGCACGTAGGCCCAAACCAGCCCAATCACGACCAGCCCCATCGCGCCCACGGCCAGAAACGGCGCGTGCCAGCTAAACTCGGTAGCCAGATAAAGCCCGACCGGCACGCCCACCACCGATGCCACCGAAAAGGCCGTCATCACAATCGACATGGCCTGCGCCCGACGCTCGTAGGGGAACGTATCGCTCACGATGGATAGCACCTGCGCGCCAATGATACCGCCAAACATACCGGCCGCCGTGCGGGCTATTACCAACAGGTTGTACGTAGGCGCCAGCCCACAACCGAGGGTACCAATCACAAACCCGGCATAGGCAATCAGCAAAATGTATTTGCGCGGAAAACGGTCGGCAAAAAATGAGAATAAGAAACCCGAAATACCCGCACTCAGGCTGTAAGCCGACACAATGAAACTGAACTGCTGTGGACTGAGATTGAAAAAACGCATCAATTGCGGCCCCATCGGCATCATAATCATGAAGTCCATGATATGCGTGAAATTGAGGCAGGCCAGAACCAGAAGCAGGAGTTTTTCGGAGCGCGACATAAATGGGGAGTGTAGCCTTAGATAAGACAAACGACAGCCCAAAAAGATTCGACGTTGCAGCGAGCCATACCGAGTGGGTGCTCCATCCGGTTCTCGGGGGCACTGCCGGTAGCTATTCCCGATTTTTGTAGTACCGCACCATCTCGTTGTACCCCATGCGCATCGACAGGCCGTGCAGGGTGCGGGCAATGCGGGTCGCCTTCGTTTCGGGCGTTTTGGCGCTTTCGATCCAGCGCGAAAAGTAGTTCTGATGGCCGCGCGGCAGGGTCTGGAAAAAGGCAAGCGCCTGCGGATCGTCTTCAAGGCAGGCCAGTAAATCGGCCGATTCGAGTTGTGGATCGTCGTCGAACGCCAGTTGCACCTGTACCGTAGCTCCGGCTTCTTTGCGAATTTGTCGGCGTATGTCGGTATTCACGGGCAGAATAAACGTACCGTCTCCCATGGGAATAAGCGCAACCGCCTTCAGGGGCAGCGCGTCGAGCTGACCTTTTACGCGGAATGAGGTTTTCTGGCCCGGCCGAAGCGTTTCGGAAACGTCGAGGGGAATAGAAACATACGTCCAGCCAGTTTTTTCGCCTTTTGTCCCGAATTTTTCGAGCAAGGCCGTAAAGGTCAACACGGAGATACGACAGGTTTAGGGGATGAAGCATAAAGATACCCAATTGGCTCCAATCCCCTAATCCTATACTTACCGAAGGGTGTAAGACAAGTTTATTTTTCTGACAGGATTACAGGATAAACAGGATTGATTGAGCCCAAAAAAATCCTGTTTATCCTGTAATCCTGTCAGAAAAAAACCTTCTGTCGAACCTATCACAAAGAACTTGTCCTACACCCCTTACCGAACGCTTACGCGGCCCCCAGCCGAGTGGGCCGTGAACTCAGGCGCGTAGAAACACTGAATGGTGGCGACACCCGCCGTAAAGTTGCCCGATTGCACTACGCGCAACCCATACTCAAACACGTGTGTGCCCACGGGCAGCGCATCCAGAAAGAAATCAGTACTGGCGTCGCGCGGGGCTTCGTAGTAGCCAAGGCCGTTTTGGTATTTGTACCCTGAGAGGGCCGCCAACGGCTCAAAGCCCGATGCTCGGCTGTCTTTCAGGTGTACGTACTCCATGAGCCGGTCATTTTTAACCACCAGCCGAACCTTCAGCTGATCGCCCGGCTGAAGCACCGTTTTTTCGGCCACGGGTTCAATCACGGGGCCATTGGCGGTGTTGCGCTGCCGGTAAAGTGTTTTTTGCACCGATACCGACGTGTTGCCGCTTTTGACGTTGTCGAGCGGCTCAAAATGCTGCCAGTACAAGGCTCCCCAGGCCGAACCATCGGTTTTCTTGCTGATGGTTACCGTGCCCATTTCCGGCTTTATTTCGGCCGGGTTGAAGGTGGTTTTCTGGTAACTCAGCACCGACGCAACTACCGATTGGGTCAGCGGGGTGAGCGGTTGTCCGCCCACGAGAACAGTAGCGGTGGCACCCATATCGAGCGGCATCGAAAGCCCCCCGGCCCGGTTTTGCAACAGGGCGTTGACGGCTTCGGTGGTGGCTTTGGTGGAGGGCCACGCCTGGGTTTGTTTTTGCCGTAACAACCACTTCAGCATGTTCTGCACCGCCGGTTTATCGTCGCCCACCGTGGCGAAAGCGTCAATCAGGTACGCCTGTGTCTCAATCGGTGCCTGATACCAGGCAAAGCCCCACTGGTTTTCGGGCCAGTACATGCCCAACTCGTCCGACACCCTGGCCCGGTCTTTCAGCGACGCCAGAATAGTACGGGCCGTTTTGGCGGGGTTGGCGTCTTGTTTTGGAGCTCCCGGCTGCCCATTGCCCAGCTGATGCAAGGCTACTACGGCCATAGCCTGCCCCTGCAAACTCGCAGTGAGCCAGTGACGGTCGATCTGCTCAAGCAGGTACGTACGCGTAGCCTCTTCGAGGGGGAGCGCGTCCGCGACCATATTGCGGGCGTACAGGTAATGAATGGCCGGGTACACCCAGGGGCTGGGCTTCTTTTCTTTCCGGCGCTCGGCAATCCAGCGTGTTATTTCGGCATCCACAAACCGAACCGCCTTCAATTGCATGGCTCTCAGGTCGGGGTCAGTTTTTACGCTGCTTGGTTGTAGGCGTTGCATACGACCCAGATTAGTGAGCACGTGCAAGGTCATTACCGGGCTCGGCCGCATGCCGCTAAACCACGCAAACCCACCATTGTCGGCCTGAAGCTGTTGCAGCTTAGTCAGAGCCTCCCGTTGCTCGGCGGCCAGCCGGTTTTGGTTAAACAGTTGGCCCAGTTGCGCCGTGCGTTCGGTTTCGGAGCGGGCTTCGGCCAGCCACGGGCTATTTTCGAGGGTCACCGCTTTCAGCTCGGCATTGGCCATAAGCGGGCTTTGGGGCGGATTGGCGGCCCATTGGTCAACCACCCGCCGAAACTCCGGTCGGCTACCGATGAGGTGGGCTGCCAGGAAGTTGGCGTACAACCGGCTCGACAACTGCTCCGCGTTTTCGTAGGGATTTTCGATCAGATAGGGCAGGCTTTGCAGGACTGTCCAGATGGGGTTGCTGGTCACTTCGACCGTGAGCCGCTCGTGCCGCACCGGGCTGTTGGGCGTCAGGCCCGTCAGCGCCGACAGGCTGAAGCTCCGGCTTTCCTGGCCATTCACCCAAAACGGCAGTGCATCGGTTACGAGCATCTGATTGGGCAGTACGGGCACGGTACGCTCTTCGGCATCGGTAAACGAGCCGGCCGTCGCCGATACCCGAAACACCACTGTTGGCAAGCCCGTTGGGATACGCATACTCCAGGTGGCTACCGTGCTGCCGTTGGGAGCCGCCGAAAACGAGACCGGCGTGGCCGATAGTCCCACTGATTGGCTCAATGGAGTATTGGTGAGGGCGTTGAGGGCTTCGAGCCGGGCGGTGCCGCTGAGGGGTTTGTCGGTGAGGTTATTGATACGGGCCGACAGCATTATGTTGTCGCCTTCGCGCAGGAACCGGGGCGTATTGAGCGATACCATGAGCTCTTTCTGCGTCACGATTTCACGCGTGAGCATGCCCGTTTTGAGGTCTTTGGTGTGGGCAAAGGCCAGCAGTTTCCAGCGCGTGAGGGCGTCAGGCATCGTAAACGTAAGCCGGACACGCCCCTCGGCATCGGTTTGTACTTGCGGAAAGAAAAACGCTGTTTCGGTGAAATTTTTGCGGATAACGGGTGGTGGCCCAACAGGCGTTTTGGGAGCATTTGCGCCGTTCTGGTTGGCTGCCTGAGGGCTTACTGCAACTTTGCTTTCGGCCATATCAGCGGCCATGGCTACCGGTGGCGCCATGGAGAAAGCCACCTCGACGCCCCCTTTTGCCAGCCGCATACCCCGACCAGGTCTATTGGGACTACTTTGCACGCCCAGCAGGCTCGGATATTCAATGGGCGGGAGGTAATCGGACGTTCGTACGTATTCGAGAATTGGGTTCGCTTGTAGTGTACCAAAGCCGTTTAGCATCCAGTTGTCTCCGTTGCCGCTGTAGGGCTGGTAAAACGCAGGAGTCCAGGTGTGTTTCACAAACTCATCGAGCGAGGCATCGTACAAAGCGGCTACCAATTCGGAGGCCACTTTATCCTGACCCGGCCCGCTTATCCGAAGGGTCCATTCCTCGGGCGCACCGGGCTTGAGTTTATTGCGGAACGTGAGGGTTTCGATCGTGAGCTGCTTGTTGGTAAATGGCACCTGAACCGGCAGTTTCTCGGTGTAAATACGCCCTTGTTGCACCATCGTGAACATGACCACAAAGCCGCCCCGCTGCCGTTCGGTTATGGGCAGGGTTAGGCGTTTGGGAGTGCCGTCGGTCCGAATCCACTCGTACCGCACCGGGCTGCCGTTTTCGTCAACGGCCATGAGCACCCAGCCGGGTTGCGCGTTGCCCACAAAGAAAACAGCTTCCTGACCGGGCTCTACCTCGGCCTTGGCCAGTCGCGCCCATGCATTAGGACGAGCCGATGCCGTGCGCTCATCCACCACACTGAAGTACTGCTGCTGCGTAGCTCGTTGGCCGGTGGCATCCGTCACGGAAATCTCGGCCACGTACTCGCCGGGGGGCAGGTCGCCCACCGACACCGCGCCCGGTTGGGCCGTTTTTACACGTTGCCGCGCCCATTTGGTCGGGTTGTCTTCATCGGCGTACACATCGTTCGGGAAAAGTGCCTTGAACTCGGCTTCGGATAGCAACTGACGGTCGGGGCGGTCCCACAGGCGCGGTCGCAGCGGCCGGGTCGGTGGGGTGAGCTTCGAAATAATCACTTCGCCCTGCCCGATGGCTACCGTGAGGCCAGCCTGATTGGTGGCTTTCACGGCAAACGTTTGGGATTCGCCTTTGGATACCTGTTCCGGAATCGACAGGGTAGCCCGCAGGGCGGTGTAACCAATGTCGAGGGCTTGGGTGGTGCTCCGGGTTTCGCCCGAGCGGTCGGTTACGTCAAATGTAATTTCGTAGCGAAATGTGGGTTCTTCACTACGCGGAATAGTCGGGTCAGGGGCAGCTACGAAACTAAGGCTGACGGCCCCGTTGGCGTCTGTTTTGGCTTCGCCCTGAGCGATTTCGGTGGGTTGAACCGGGCGGGGTGGCCAAATGCTCCGGCCCCAGAACCCCCCTTCCCAGGGCCACCACTGCCGTGACCGCGTTACCCGGTACTGCACCTTGGCTCCATCTACAGCGGCCCCGGCAAATGTCTGGGCTTTGGCCGAAACGCGCACCGTTTGCCCCAGCTTGATCGCTTGCCGCGCTGAGTCGGCCACGACGGCAAACGTGGGCCGTTTGTATTCCTCCACCCGAATCTGTGTTTGGCCGTATGGGCTGGCAATCGTCATTTGGCCCGAAAGCCGCCCGACCGGTGCCGTAAACGTGCCCGTAAACGAGCCAAAGGCGTTGGTTTTTAGGGTTAGGTCGGCCACTTTTTCGCCGTTGCCATCCATAAGCGAGAGCTCAACGGGCTCATTGGCACTGACCTCAAACTGGTTGTCTTTACCGGCGTACACTAAGCCCTTTACGTAAATCGGCTGACCGGGCCGGTATATGGCCCGGTCGGTGAAAAGTACCGCCTGTTTGATAATGGGCTGCGCCTGGGGTTGTCCATAATTGTGGATGTATTGAGTCCCCGTGTACAGTACATCGTTGCCTTGCGCAAGCCGAAACCGGGTTTGACGGTTGTTTGGCAGGCTGGTTTTGGGCCAGCTTACCCGCCCGTTGGCGTCGGTTTTCCGGGTTTCGCCCAGAGTATATCGGGGTTCATTGCCGAAAGGCTCCGGGCTGTTTACTACTTGTACGTTTACCCCACTCAGCGGTTCGCCCGTTACCCGGTCCGTCACGAATACCGATTGCGCGTCGCGATCGTTGTACCCACTCTCGATGACAAAGCCAAGCCGAGAAACGGTCAGCACGGCGGCTGATAGGTACGGGGCTTTGGTCGAGATAACAGGGGTGGTCGATACCAGCAACACATACTGTCCCGGCGGCACGGCCTTGATCGGAATTTCGACGGCGTGTTCGTTCAGGTCACCATTATCGGGCAGGCGGAGTTCGCCTTGGGTAGCAATGGGCTTGGTCAGGAGGGTATTCAGCCGCCGGTTGCGTCCGTCGCTGCTTGCGTCGAAGTTCTCGAACGTAAAAAACTCGTCGGGCCTGATTTTGTAAAGCCGGTAGTGCAACATGGGTACGTTGCGGTATTCTACCCGCCCTAAAAATGGCTTATCGGGCTCGTTGACGGCCGCTGTTTGGACCTGAAGGTTCGGTTTGGTCAGCTCGGCTAGTTCGAGGGTGGCCTGTTTGGCCGCTCGTGAAGTTGGGTAACGGCTGATAATGTCGTTGAAAAGGTCGGCAGCCTGTTTGGCGGCCCGCTGCGTAGTGGTGTCGGTAAGGGCCTGGTAGCGTGCACTCTGCTCTTTTCGCAACAGGCCGAGAGTCAAGGCATACTCAGCCTCTACGGGTTTGCCTTTCCAGCGGACTCGTTGCCGCTCCAGGTTTTGCGCAAATAAAGAGTCTTTGTTGGTCAGGGTGCTGTACTGGCGTACAAACCGGAGCCGGTCTAAATCCGTATCAACAAAGGCATCGGGCGTTTTGTCGGTTTGTTTCCCGTGAAACCGCAGCAAACGCTGGTAGGTCTGTAGGGCATACATCCGGCCGGTTTCGCCCGCGTTGGCCGGGGGCATGAGGGTAAGAGCAGCAAAGGTTTCAGGATCGGCAAAGTAGCTGGGTTGGTCGAGCTCAAAGCGGAAAACGTTGTTTTGGGTCTCAAACTCGGTGTTTTCGAAGAAGTCGATAGCCCGATGCGCTAACAGATCGAACAGGGTAGGGCGTAGCCGTTCGCCTTCGCGGGTGCCCGGCCGAATCACCACTTTATATTCGGTTATGGGTGTCTGCTGGAGTTCGCGTTCGGCTGTCAGCGACGCCCGGTAAGCCTCCTGTGCCGCCCGCGCCAGTCGGGGGCCATCCCAGGTGCTGATGTCGGTGCTATCGGCCGACGGGTCGGGGGCAGCCGTTTGCGTGCGGTTGTAAATCCGATAGCGGTTTAGTCCGTAAAATGTCGCGTAGGCCTCGCCCCGTATCGATTGCAGTATCGAGCGGGCGGGTTCGGGCGTTTGTCGGATGTCGGCTTCGAGAGTCTGAATATGCGTAGGCCACAGCGCCCGGTCGAGCCGGGCGAGCAGGTTGCCCCGCATCACGCTCGCTTTGGCCAGTTGAGGGTAGTTGCGGTCGGTGCGCGCCCGGTCGCGGAGGGCGTTGGTTTGGGTAAGGGCCGTCTGGAACAATCCCTTTTGGGTGAGTGAATCCACTTGTTTCCAGGCAGCCTCGTAGGTCTTAGGCAACGGAATGGGTTTAGGTTGTTTGGCGAGGATAAACGAAACCGTGAGCAGGAGGCCAACGATTCCTATCAATATACGAAATTTTTGCATGATCGTGCGTGTGTGAATGAGATGCTTTCAAAGGCCAAATTCCACGAGTTTGACCTTTTTTTGGGCACAAGGTTTAGCGACAGGGTGTGAAAGTCCCGCCAATTGATCCCGGCACTTACTCTCCTGATTTAAGTCTCTGCCGGGCCGTACATCAGAGAGTCAAGTAGGACAAAACTGGCGGCAAAAGCCAACTTTTTTGTCTATCTATCTGTTTTTCTATTTGATACACTTACTCAATAGACATGAAGAACATACTGATAATGGCCGGTTTAATCCTGGCCTCTGTGGGCTGTAGCCCCCGAGTGGCTGTTGATACGGCCCAAAACGTGAATTTTAGCAAGTACCGCACCTTTGCCTGGATGAATTCCGACGTGAAAGCCGGACAAAATCCGCTCTACTATAACGACATAGCTTCTAAGAATGTGGAGGCTACGATTGAGAATGAGCTGGCACAAAAAGGTTTACAGAAAGTAGCGCGTGGCCGTCGGCCCGATTTGCTTATCGGCTACCACTTTTTTGTGGAAGAGAAAACCCGGCGCGTAGCCACCAACAACGGGCCTTATGGTAGCTTGTACGGGCCATTCTACGGCTGGGGCCGTTGGGGCTACGCGGGTTGGGGTCCCGGTTGGTGGGGCTGGAACTCCTTCGGCCCGCAGTATATGCAGGAGGAGTATCAGGCCGGTACGGTGGTTGTTGATATGGTTGATTTCCGGACCAAACGGCTGGTATGGCGTGGTTCGGTGCAGGACGCCATCAACAACCCGGCCCGGATCAACGAGCGGCTGGCGCGTGAAGTCCGCCGAATTGTCGAGAAATTCCCCGACCGGCAGGGGTCGTAACCGGTAGGGCCATCTAACAAAGAAAGCCGCTCAGGCAATAGCGAAGTTCACACGCTGTTGCCTGAGCGGCTTCTGTATTTGGGGTGGTTTACAAATACTTCATCATCAGGTCGGCCACAAACTGATTGCCGGTGTCGTTGAGGTGTACCCGGTCGGTGGTCAGGATGCCCGATGCTTTGTTTTCGGGGTTGTTTTTGAGGTTGTAATCCAGAAACGCCTGCCGCAGGTCGCAGAGAGGTAGGTTTTGCCGCTTGGCCAACTCCCGAATCATGGTGCTATACTGGTTGAGGTCACCATCCTGCTCGTTCGAGAAGTCGGTTTTCTCCCCAATCACGGCGGGCGTACACAGTACTACCTTCGCATTGGCGGCCTGTAGCTTACGGATAATGGCCTCGTAAAACTTCAGAAACTTATCGGGATCGGTGCCGGTGCCGTGGGTGCGTTTGTGCCACACATCGTTGACGCCGATATAGACAAAGACCAGGTCGGGCTTCTTGGCGAGCACATCGTCGTCCATGCGCAAAAACAGATCGTACACTTTGTTGCCACCAATACCTGCGCCGATTAGCTCGTAATCGGCCCCTTTATTTTGTTTGCCCAGCATCTCGGTCAGGCGGCTGATATACCCGCCGGGTTTCACACCAGCCTGTGTGATGGAGTCACCAAAGAAAATAACCCGCCGGGGTTTGGCCGGGGCAAAAGCCAGCCCAATCAGGAGCGCGGCTACAAACGAAAGACGAATAAACATGCCGATAAAAAGGGGTGTTAGCGAATACTGGGCCTGTCTGGAAAACAGACCCCAATTAGTTATATTTGATGGTAGATAAACGCAGCGCCATGTCTGAACTACTTTATCAATTGCTCGATACCCCCCGCGCTCCGCTCATTATTCAGCAAGCCGTGGCTATACTCAATAACGAATTGCAAAAACGACAGGCGTTTTATGAGTGGCTCGACGATGAAATGAAAGCCGAGTTTATCAACGGCGAGGTTGTTGTTCATTCGCCCGCCCTAGACCGGCATACTGAAGCGGTGATGCACTTGAGCTTATTGCTAAATGTGTATGTCACTAGCCGTGGTTTGGGTATAGTGCGTGCAGAGAAGGCCCTGGTTGAGCTTACCCGGAATAGCTACGAACCCGATGTTTGCTTTTGGGGCACAGCCAAAGCGGCTACCATCCAACCGGATCAGTTGTATTATCCCGCACCCGATTTAGTGGTTGAGGTGCTGTCGAAAAGCACGGAGAAGACCGACCGGGAAGTGAAGTTTGAGGATTATGCCGCCCACGGTGTTGCCGAATACTGGATTGTGGACCCTACCCGCCAACACATTGAACAATATCGCATTGACCCCGATACAACGGCCTATGAACTGGTCTCTAAATGCACGGTGAAAGACCAGATTCGGAGTTTTTCGGTGGCTCAGTTCACCATTCCGGTACGCGCTGTTTTTGATAAAGCCGCCAACCTCGACGCGTTGAAAAACCTGCTGTGAGCGCCAGTTCTACAGAATAGCGTCGAGCACCAGAACCCCCGCCAGACCAATGATCGAAACAAGCGTTTCCATGACGGTCCAGGTTTTGAGGGTTTCGGGGATAGTGAGGTTAAAATACTCTTTGAAGAGCCAGAAACCCGCATCGTTGATGTGCGAGCACATCAGGCTCCCGGCTCCAATAGCGAGCACCATCAACTCCGGGCTTACATGCTGCGCCTGAATAACCGGCAAAATAATACCGACCGTGGTGAGCCCGGCAATGGTAGCCGACCCCACGCAGATTCGGATAAACCCGGCAATCCCCCACGCCAGAATGAGCGGAGGTAACGACACGCCGGTGAGCAAACTGCCCAGATACGTGCTCGTGCCGCTATCGGCAAATACCTGTTTCAGAGCACCAGCCCCCGCAATGACCAGCAAAATAGGCGAAGCCGCTTTGATTGATTCCTCCAGCTCTTTCATGACCGACTTCATGGTGGGACGGGTACCGTCGGCCCGGCGTCGTAATCCCAGTGTCCAGACAGCCACCAGCACCGACAGCAGCATTCCCATGTAGGGTTCGGCAATGAGCGTGATGAGTTTGCCCGCTACAGAGGTCTTATCGAGCAGGGGAATTTGTCCGGTTGGGGCTGTGAGCAGATACGCCTTCAGCGGACCAAATAAAGTGAGCAACACCACCGGTAACAAGGCCACAAAAAAGCTGATGCCTACACTCGGCAGGTCGGTGGTGGGTACATCCTTGATGTTGAACAACTCCCGGTCAATCTTGGGCCGGAAGCGCCCCAGTGTTTTGCCAAAAATTGGCCCGGCGATAATAATGGCCGGAATCGAGACCAGGATTCCGTAAAACAACGTCAGCCCAATGTTGGCGTTCAGCTGTCCGGCAATGGCGGCTGGCGATGGGTGCGGGGGGAGGTACCCGTGCGCCACCGACAGGGCCGATAGCATCGGGATGGCCAGGGTCAGCAACGGCAACCCCGACGACAGCGTGATGGTGAAAATAAGCGGGGCAACAATGATGAACCCGGCATTGTAGAACAACGGGATACCAATAATAAACCCGGCCAACGCCAGTCCCCAGCGGATGTTTTTGACCCCAAACCAGCCAATCAGTACGTTGGTAATTTGCCGGGCGGCCCCGCTCTCGGCCACCAGCCGACCCAGCATAGCCCCGAAGCCGATAATGAGTACCAGATCACCCAGGGTACCGCCAATACCTGTTTGGATTGACTTGCCAACGGCCACTACCTCCATCCCTGAAGCCAGCCCGATGGCCAGCGAAATCAGCACAAATGAGATAAACGCATCGAGCTTGACAAAAGCAATGAGCACAATCAGGCCTAAAATACCGAGCAGGGTCAGAATCAGGGGCATAGTGGGTGGTCGGGGGTTCGGAATAAAGGAATAGCAAAACAGGTCTCTACGGGGAAACGTAGTTGTATAGTTTTTCTACTTCATGCCGCAGGGGCTGGCTTACGTCGAACGGCAGCACGTGTAGGCGCATGGCGGGGTCGTACCCAAACACGTCGAGCGGGGCCGTAAACGTGGGCGTGGCCGGGTAAATGAGAAATACGTCGTTGGCTTCGTATTTTTTGCCATAGGCGAAAAGCTGGTACAGATCACCCGAATCAATCCCGTACTGTCCCTGCCGGTTTTGCCCATCAATGCGCTTCCATTTCGTGTCGAACACCAGCGTCCGGTCAGGTTGCCGGACAAGGACGTCGGGCCGTAACCGGAACTTCGGGGTGCCGCCATGTTCCTCTACAAGATGTGCCGACGACTCCTGGGTGCTTACCTCGCCCGTGGGCCAGAACGCCCGAAAGCCGTGGGCTACGTATTCTTCAAACACGCGCTGCATCGGAAACAGCAACGATAAGGCCGATACTGAGCCCGACCGGGGCCCCAGTGCCCGACCTGTGAGTAGCAACTCGGCCCATTGCAGGGCAAGCGTGTACCGGTCGAAGAGCCGGTTGAGCGACCGAACCGCCCGGAGGTCGGCATGCAGGTCGGCCGAGGTCGGCACATCGTGCAGTATAGCCAGCATTTGATACAGCCGGGTTTCGAGGGTACCCGTTCCAACGCGGGGCAGGACGTGTACCAGGGCCGTTTTCAGAACCCGATTGGGCGGAATGTCGAGCGAAAGGGTATCGTACCGGATGGCCAGCCGTTCGGCATGAGCCAGATTTTGGCGCAGGTTTCGGGCGGGCTGAAACTGCCCCCGTATAACCGGCTGATTGGCTTCAACACTTTGATAGGCTGTTTGCAGCCCCTGCCGACTCACTACCGAGAGGGCGTCCAGAAAGGCCTGTACAAACACGTTCCAGATCGGCATTTGAGTGGCTCCCAAATGGGCCTCGGTGAGGGTACGGAAGGGGCTACCGGGCAAATGCCGAAGCATACGCAGCAAGGCTTTCCGGGCGTGGGCCGGGTCGGTACCGGCGGGGTCGATGGTGCTAAACCGGGGTAGTATTTCAAGAATGGCTCCGCCCGGTAGCCCAATCAGGCCTGCATACGAGCCGGTTCGGATGGTTTCGAGCCCTTTCTGGTAAAAAAACGACAGTACACTTTCGGCTTCGGGCAACCCTGCCAATTGCTTGAGGGCGGTAAAGTGCCGGTCGTCGAGGTACGTAACACCTTTTTCGGGATCGGTACCTATGCAGGCCACCGACCGAATGGCGCTATGTTCCGAAGCGAAGAATGCAGTTGGGCGCATAGAGGATAAAGCCAGTCGTTGGCTATTCTTTTTTGACCAGATAGGGACCGCCTATGTAACCCTGAATCTGTTGCCGTAGGTACCCTGTAAACCGATTAGACTCGCCATAAGTGAGGTGAACGCCATCGGTGGTTTGATACGCACCTTCCGGGAGCGCAAGGTGGGCATAATCGGGACTGGGAAAGTACCGCCGAACCAGTTGCCGAACCTGACCCTGAATCGGCATGGCTTGCAGGCGCGGGTCCATCGGTATCTCAAAAAAGACAACCCGAACACCCTGCCGACGCCATTGGTCCAGCCGGTTGCGAACCTTACCGAGCGACGCATGCAGCACCGAGTCGGGTGGGGGAATGGCGGCCTGAATCCGGTCGGCTACGGCTTTGTTCAGAAAAGCCGTATCGACGTACATGGCGGTTTCGGGAACAACGGGCTGCCCTTTTCCGTGCGACCAGTCGCGTAGCATGGCTTTAAAAACCCCGGCGGGCTGGAATTTCTGCCGCGTGAAAGGCAGGTGCCGCTTTAGCCAGATCCAGGTCGGGTCGTTGAGCGATTCCATGAGCGGAGAGGGCTCGTCGCGGGTGAGGGTATTGGTTTCAACAAACAGCACATGGGGCAGGTGGCCGCTCATTTCAATCAGTTGCAGGCCGTCTTGGGCTGACATACCTGCGAGCGACAGATTGTAGTAGGCCGCCGACAGGCTATCCGTATTGAGCCGGTCGCTCATCGACGACCCCACGATGATGGTATCGTACCGGGTGCTGGCTTCGAACAGAAACTCTTCGGCCTTCACCATATTACGCTGTTCGGTGGTTTGGCCCGTGCGGCTGATACCCGCCCCGTACTGGCTGATAAACCAGCTATATACCAACAGCAACGCCAGAGTGCTTAGTAAAACGCGCTTGATCATCAGAACTGAAAATAAATAAACTCCCCGCCAGAACCGCTATTGGTAATAATCAGAAATAGCATGAGGCTGTATAAAGCCGTATGCAGTCGGGGTAAAAAAGGCTCGGTAGTTCCCAGCTCGGTGGTACGCAATTGCCGGGCCAGTTCAAATAAATGGTACCCAACAACCGGTACCGAGTACAGTGCAATAAAGCTGATCGAGAGTGAGTCGTGGGGCTTGTTCAGGTTGGTTGCAATGGCTTTTACGTAAGCCAGGGCGTGGTGAAACTCCGGTAATTTGAACAGGAGCCAGGCGGCCGTGACGTACGCAAACACCAGGATCGATTTAAGCAAAACGGCGGCCGACGATTTAACCCGGAAAAGACCGTAATCGCTCAGAAGCCGCTCAACGGCCAGCGCTAATCCGTGGGCAAACCCCCAAACCGCGTAGCTCCAGGCGGCCCCGTGCCATAAGCCGCCCAGAATCATGGTGAGCATCAGATTGACGTACGTTCGAAACGGGCCTTTGCGGTTGCCTCCAAGCGGAATGTAGAGATACTCCCGCAAAAAGCTCGACAGCGAAATGTGCCAGCGACGCCAGAAGTCGGAAAACGAACTGGCGATGTACGGGAAGTTGAAGTTGATTGGAAACTGGTAGCCAAACAAAGCCGCCAGCCCAAGCGCAATAAGCGAATACCCGGCAAAGTCGGCGAAGATTTGCATGGAGTACCCAAATAGTAATACCAGCAGGGTAAACGACGACAGGTTTTCGAAGTACGGGTACGTAATCATCAGGGTGTGGTCCTTTAGGTTGTCGGCCACGACCATTTTGAGGAAATACCCCAGCACCAGCGTTCGGAAACAGTACTCCCACCGAATGTCGCGGTAAAACTTGGCCGAAATCTGCGGCAGAAAATCGTGAGCCTTCACAATCGGGCCCGACACCAGCTGCGGGAAAAAAGCCTTGAAGAAGAACACTGTTTGGGTATGCTTGGCCAGATTCCGGGCAATTAGCGAACGGTAAGCCGCTACGTCGCGGTTCCGGTACGTATCGACCACGAGACTGATACCCTGAAACGTAAAAAATGAGATGCCAATAGGCAGCGGCAAACTCACCAGCCAGGCCCCCACCGACCCATCGGCCGGTAGAAACGTGCGCCCCAAAAGTGGGCCGTATTTGAAAAAACACAGGATGAGCAGGTTGGCCACTACTCCCCAGGTAGCATGAAATTTTCGGTTTTGGGGGTTTCCGTACACCACCAGATAACTGGCAACGATATTAATACTAACCGATAACAGCAACAGCCACAAGAGGTTGAGCTGATTGTACGCGTAGAAGACTAAACTCGCAATGCTGAGCAGCGGTACCTGCCAGCGCCGGAGAGCCGGGGTGTAGTAAAGGCCGAATGTGACCAGTACCAATAGTACAAAAGGAAAGCTGTTGAACAGCATGTGAGGAAGTGTCGATAAAAACTTGTTTCAAACAAGGAAAGAGGTTGCCGTCGAGTGTATCAAAGATACATCATCTCAAACAAGTTTCTATGCAACTACATCTACTTTTGGCCATATATGGCAGACAAAACAGCCCGCGCAAGGGTGATGCAAACAGAAACAGCACAACCAGAGATCAGGCGAAATATCGGAGCGATACCGTGAGAAAAGCACAAACCCGTACTTTTACCCCAATAAAATACGGATTCTCGTTTATCCTGATATGCTGACTAAGTCTCATCCGGTATTTCGCTGCGGGTTACCCGTTCTGCTGACCGGTATCCTTCTCTCGTCGACCGGGCGTGCACAAACGGCTTCGGGAGGCCTGCCCGGCCTTCCTACCGACAAACTGGCTTTGCCTGCCAACTGGCAGCGGGCGGGGGGAGTCATGGCTTCACCGAGTGAAGCAAGCCTGAAAGCGGTTGCGGGTACCACCGTACTGGTTGGAAAGGCGGGCGATGCGCTGACGCTGGTGGCAAACCCAACCGATTTTGCCTTGCAAACGGAATTGCTGCTGTCGGCCGGTGCTACGGCCCAGCTTACCCTGCCTTCGGGGCAGACTATTCCGCTGGTAGAGCCCCAACTGAGCAAAATGCCAGGTTTGTGGCAAACGATGAGCCTCCGATACCGCGCGGCTACAATTGCCCGCCCGGCGAGTATCGACTTGCTGGCCATCAACGGAGTTACGGTTCGGGAGGGACAAACCTTGTCGCGCTCCAACACAAAGGGGCCGTTGTTGCTCACCGTAACCAATGGCACCGTAGCCCTGCGAAACATTGGCTATCGGGCACTGGCTAACCGCACTATAGCCCGGTGGGCGGGGCCGCTCACTTATGCCGTGTACGATGGTGAAACCATTGACCGCGCCAACCTGCCAAAACTCAAGGTGCTGAAAAAAGATACGACATCGGCAATCAGCTACGAATCGTCGTATGGCACTAAGCCGCGCGGGTTTACCATGTTGTTTCAGGGTAAGCTAAATATTCCCGAAGCGGCTACGTACCAGTTTGATCTGGATTACGGCGGCCGTGCCGACCTTCGTATCGATGGAAAAGAAGTGGCCAAAGCCGACTACAAGGACTTGGGAGCCTACGTAACGGCACAGGTGCCCCTCACGGCCGGTACGCATGACATTGAGGTGTTGTATGCCCGTGCCTGGCAACGCCCCGGTTTGGGCTTATTTATCTCATTGCCCGATACCCGCCCGCAGGCATTGCACACGCTGGTGTCGTTGCCCGAGCCCGATCCGATCGGGACAATCGCCATCCAGCCCAACGGTCGGCCGGAGCTGATTCGATCATTTGTGCAGTTGCCCGGCGAAAAACTCAAGCGTACCCACAGCCTGTCGGTCGGAACCCCGGCGGGTAAGCATTTTACGCTCGACCTGAACCAGATGGCCCTGTTGCAGGTTTGGAAAGGTCCGTTTGCCGATGTGACCGAGATGTGGTACGAGCGTGGCGAGCCTCAGTTGCTCAAGCCGATGGGCGTAAATGTGCGGTTGTCCCCCCAAACGGCCCTGATGCCCCTGAGCGACCCGCAGGCTGCCTGGCCCGATAGCGTGAGCGAAACGATTTTGCAGTATCGGGGCACGGTGATCGACAAGCAGGGGATGCCTACCATTGAGTATGGCCTGTCGGGGGCTACCGTGACTGATGCCGTACGGGCGAGTACCGACGGCCTGACCCGCACACTTACCCTGTCGGGGACAACCCAAAACCCGGTTGTGTGCCGACTGGCGGCTGGCAGCCGGATTGAGGAAGTGGAAAAAGGGCTCTACGCCGTGAACGATCGGGCCTACTACATCCGCATTGACCCGAAACTCAAGCCCCAGCTAAGCACGATCAACGGCCAGCAGGAGCTCCGGTTGCCCGTGAAAGGGGCTGTGAGCTACGAGATTGTGTTTTAATTGAGTTGCTCTTTTTGTGCAAAAAATGAATTATTTTTGTGCAGAAGAGCTGCAAACGATGGCAACGAATATCGATATCGATAATAGAACTCTGGCCGAAATCATGGAGATGAAGCGGTTCAAGAGTAAAAAAGAAGCTGTGAACGAAGCGTTGGGCAGCTATTTGCGTCAACTCCGGCAGCAACAGGCCTTACGCTTAAAAGGAACAAACATCTGGGAAGGAAATCTGGACGAAATGCGTCGGGATTAATGGAACCTACGTTATTCGACACAACCGTCTGGGTAGACTTCATAAAGGGCGTTGATAGTCGACAGACACAACGGCTCGAACACACGATCCGCCAACAGGCGGATTTTGTGTTATTGACTCCCACGATTTGGCAGGAAATACTACAAGGGCTACGTACAGAAACGGATTTTAACCGTACTCGTGCCATTCTGCAAGCCTTTCCGATATTGGCTCCCGACCGGGCCGAAATCTCAGTACAGGCTGCCTGGTTGTATTTTAGCCTTCGTAAAAAAGGTGTAACCGTTCGCAAAAGCACGGATTGCCTTATTGCTCAGACGGCACTTCATTACGACGTTCTGCTCGTTCACAACGATAGTGATTTTGATCTGATAGCGGCTCATACGCCCTTGCGAACATTCCGGTAGGCGGTGTTCGCAAGGGCGTATAAAAATCAGTCGCGCTCCACTTTACTCGCGCCCGTGACCCGCTGCTGAAGTGATGGGTTGCCCCGGTAACGCACTTTGCTGGCTCCGCTGGCTGTTACGTCGAGCGAGTTGGTCGCCGTGACGTAAACATGGCTCGCCCCCGATACATCGAGTACGGCATTGGCAAACGAGTAGTTGAACGATTCCAGCTCCGACGCCCCCGATACGTCGGCCCGCAGGCTGTTGCCATTCCCCGAAAACTGAGCTTTCGATGCGCCCGAGAGGTTCACGTCAAGCCGGTCGGCCTGTACGCTGAAATTTCCTTTTGAGGCTCCCGACAGGTCAACATCAAGCGCACTCAGCCCCCGAAATCCCGATACGTCTGACTTGCTGGCTCCCGTAAATACCACCTCGCGCAGGGTGGGCATCGTGATGGTAAAACGGGTTTGGTGCCGCCGAATCCGATTGTTGCGATACCGAGCGTACAGAGTGCCGCTGCGGGTATAAACCTCCAGATCGTCGATGGCATCATCGTCGCCCCGGGCGGTAATCGAGAAGGTTGGCCCCTGTGTTACATTGATGATAAATGCGCTGCCCATATTGAGCCGGTCGAAGTCGCTCAAGGCGAATGTGGTGGTTTCTTCGTCGTAGTCTCCCAGTACGCCGTTGGGGCCGAGGTCGATAATACAGCTGGTGAATAGGGGGGCAAAAAGCCCCAGAGCGAGAACATACAGAAAAAGGCGTTTCATTGTCTTTGTGTTTATAGCAATCGAACCCATGACAACCGAGCCGCCCGTTACCCCTACGCTCCGGCCAAAAAGTACCGCTTGTTTGGGGCAACCCGGCTTCATTCGCCTGCCAAAGCTGTCCTAAACAGCAGATGATGAAATTCTTACTCTAAACGGTAGGTAGAGCTGGGCCTCTAAATCGTTTCTATAGCGGTAGAGCAGCCGGGGCCCGAAGAGAGGCTTTAGGGCCTGGCACACTCTTCACGTATCCCTGATTCGACTGCTCATGAATTGTTTACTTTCTCTTCGTTACCGTGCACTTGCGTTCTCGGCGGCCGGTTTGCTCGCTACCGGAGCCTTGATCGGTGCCTATCAAAACACCAATCTGGGGCAGGCCTCGCGGCCTTATCTGACAAAGCTGTTTGCTTCTCTGCCTGACGACGACAAACACGATCCGAAGTATGCCGTCGGAAGCCTGAACATTGCGCCGGGGCTCGAAGCTACGCTGTTTGCGGCCGAGCCTATGCTCACCAACCCGACCAATATCGATGTAGATGCCAAAGGGCGGGTGTGGGTGTGCGAAGCGTACAACTATCGGCCCGGTATCAACGGCAACCCAACCCATACCGAGGGTGATCGGATTGTGATTCTGGAAGATCAGAATGGCGACGGTAAAGCCGATGTCAGCAAGGTGTTTTATCAGGACCCCTCGCTCAACGCTCCGCTCGGTATCTGGGCGCAGGGCAACAAGGTAATTGTGTCGCAAAGCCCGTACGTCTGGGTGTTGACGGACGAAAATGGCGACGATAAAGCCGATAAAAAAGAGATTCTGTTTCAGGGTATCGAAGGGGAGCAGCACGACCACGGCATGCACACGTTTGTGTTTGGCCCCGACGGAAAATGGTATTTCAACTTCGGGAACTCCGGTAGCAAACTGCTCGATAAAGATGGTAAGCCCGTCATTGACAAAGTGACCGGGCTACCGGTGCATCACACCAATTTCCGGCAGGGTATGGCGTTTCGTTGCGACCCCGATGGCAAAAACGTGGAGGTACTCGGGCATAATTTCCGCAACAACTACGAAATCGCTCCCGACTCGTACGGTACGCTCTGGCAATCCGACAACGACGACGATGGCAACAAGGGCGTTCGGATCAACTACGTGATGGAGTATGGCAATTATGGCTATACCGATGAGCTGACCGGGGCTGGCTGGCAGGCGAACCGAACCAACATTGAACCCGAAATTCCGGTCCGTCACTGGCATCAGAACGACCCCGGCTCCATCCCGAACCTCCTGCAAACAGGGGCCGGCTCACCCACGGGTATTATCGTGTACGAAGGAAAGTTACTGCCCGAACCGTTCCGTAATCAGGTGATTCACTGCGATGCTGGCCCCAACGTGGTGCGGGCTTACCCCGTGCAGAACGACGGTGCGGGCTATAAAGCGTCGATCCTGAACCTGCTCGAAGGTGCCCGCGATCAGTGGTTCCGGCCGGCCGATGTATGCGTAGCCCCCGATGGCTCGCTCATTGTTGCCGATTGGTACGACCCCGGCGTGGGTGGGCATCAGGCTGGCGATCAGCAGCGTGGCCGTATTTACCGGGTAGCTCCACCCCAAACGCCGTACAAACTGCCCAAAGTGGATTTGAGCACGACGGCGGGTGCGCTGGAGGCTTTGCAGAACCCCAACATGAATATCCGGTATCAGGCCTGGAACAAACTTCACGGCGAGGGTACCAAAGCCGAAAAAGCACTGGCGGCCTTTTATAAATCGGCGCCCGATCCGCGGATGAAAGCCCGTGCGCTCTGGCTGCTCACTAAGCTGCCCGATGGTAAAGGGGTAAAATATGTGAACGAAGGCCTGAAGAGCCCCGATGCGAACCTCCGCATGACGGCCCTGCGTGCGGCCCGGCAGCTGGGTAACGACCAAGCCATTGCGGCTGTTCGGCAGTTGGTCAACGATGCCGACCCGCAGGTACGCCGGGAGTGCGCGTTGGCCCTGCACCTGAACAAGTCGCCTGAGGCTCCGGGCTTGTGGGCGCAACTGGCAAGCCGACACGATGGTAAGGATCGCTGGTATCTGGAGGCTCTGGGGATTGGTGCACACGGCCAATGGGACTCGTTTTATGCGGCTTACGTCAAGCAAATGAACAACGACCCGCTCGCTAATGCGGGTGGCCGCGATATTGTGTGGCGGTCGCGCACCAAAGATGCTGTGCCCATGCTGGCCAAACTTGCGGGCGACAATAGCGTCGACCTCAAACAACGGTTGCGCTATTTCCGGGCGTTCGATTTTAACCCCGGTGCTACTGAAAAATCGACAGCCCTGCTGGGTATTCTGCAAGCCAATGCCAACTCCGCCGATATTACGAAGCTGGCCTTACGTCACCTCGACCCCGCTTTTGTGCAATCGAGCCAACCGGCTCTGGCGGCTTTACAAAAGCTGATGGACGAAACCTACGGAACTAAGGAGTACATGGAGCTGGTGCAACGGTACGAGCCCAAGTCTGAGAACACCCGTCTGCGTACGCTTATTCTCGATAAATACACGGATGCCATTGCCCGCGATGCTACCCGGCAGCTCATGAAGCAGGGTGGTGAGCCGATGGTTTGGGAAACCATCAATGGGGCAGATACGGAGTCGGCATCGCGGATGCTGACGGCCCTGCGCTGGGTGGGCAGCAAACCCTCATTGGCAATTTTGAAAACAGTTGCCCTCGACGAAAAGCGGCCCCTGGGTCTCCGGCGCGATGCAACCCGGGCTATCGGGGGTAGCTGGGATGGCGAAGAGATGGTGGTGGCGATGCTAAAATCGGGTGAGCTGAAAGGTGACCTGAAAGCCGCGGCCGTGCAGGGTGTGTCGGGTGCGTGGCGCAAGAGCATTCGGCAGGAAGCCGCCAGCTATCTGGACGGTGGCACAGCAGCCGCCACCAAAAAACTGCCGCCCATGCCCGAGTTGCTGGCCATGAAAGGAAATTCGGCCAACGGCCTGACTGTGTTCAAAACGAACTGCTCTATTTGCCATCAGGTCAATGGCGAGGGGATGGATTTCGGCCCTAAGCTCTCCGAAATTGGTAGCAAACTGCCAAAGGAAGGGCAATATCTGGCTATTCTGCACCCCGATGCGGGCATCAGCTTCGGCTACGAGGGCTACGAGGTGAAATTCAAGGATGGTAGCACGGCCTCGGGCGTGGTATCGAGCAAGACCGAAACCGATCTGCAACTGAAATTCCCCGGTGGGGTGGTGCAGAACTACAAAATGGCCGACGTAACGTCGATGAAGAAAATGGATTCGTCGATGATGCCGTCGGGTTTGCAGGACAACATGAGTACGCAGGAACTCGTCGACCTTGTCGAGTATCTGGCGAGTTTGAAAAAGAAATAAACCTTTACCTGAATGATTCGTCGCAATTTTATCAAATCGGCTGCCCTGGCCACGGCTTCGGCTGCTACAGGCACCACGCTGTCGGGAGCCGCTTTGGCCGCCAATCCAACCAAAAACAAGTTCAAACTTCACTACGCCCCGCACTTCGGGATGTTCGAAAACAGCGCAGGTAAAGACCCCATAGATCAGCTTAAGTTCATGGCCGATCAGGGTTTTACGGCGCTGGAAGACAACGGCATGATGGGCCGCCCGGTGGAGTTACAGGAGAAAATCGGCAAAGAGCTAAACCGCCTGGGTATGAAAATGGGCGTGTTTGTGGTCGATAAGGGTGGTAATTCGCAAAACTCGCTGGCGGCCGGCAAACAGGAGTACATTGATATTTTCCTGAACGGCTGCCGCCGGGCCGTTGAGGTGGCTAAGCGGTGCAACGCCAAATACATGACCGTAGTCCCCGGCGATTTTGAGCGTAACCTGCCCATCGGTATTCAGACCGGCAACGTAATCGATGCCCTGCGTCGGGGGGCTGAAATTCTGGAGCCGCACGGGCTCGTGATGGTACTTGAACCCCTGAGCGATACGCCCAATTTATTCCTGCGTACTTCCGATCAGACCTACGAGATTTGCCGGGGGGTAAACAGCCCGGCCTGCAAAATTCTGTTTGATGTGTACCACATGCAGAAAAACGAAGGGCATATTATTCCGCACATCAACTGGGCCTGGAACGAGATTGCGTATTTTCAGATCGGCGACAACCCCGGCCGCAAGGAGCCAACCACGGGCGAAATAAATTACAAGAATATTTTCAAGCACGTGTACCAGAAGGCCAAGGCCGAAAACAAAGAGTTTATCTGGGGTATGGAGCACGGCAACGCCCGACCCGGTAAGGAAGGCGAGCAAGCCCTGATTCAGGCCTACATCGAATCGGATAGCTTTACGGTGTAAGGGAGAGAAGGGAAAAAGGAGAAAGGAATAAGCCCTTTCTCCTTTTTCCCTTCTCTCTATTTTTACAGAACTACAACAGAGTTATCATCGGTCGAAACACCGCTTGCCACGTACTTGTCGGCGGCCCAGTCGTTCTCCCACTTTTCGCCATCGATCACAAAACGATACTGGTACTCTTTGCCCACGGGCAATTCAACGGTTGTTTTGTAAGAACCATCCTTCTGTTTCTTGAGGGGCTGGGCAGCTACGTCCCAATCATTGAAATCACCCACCAGAGACACAACTTTAGCGCCGTTGACAGCCTCAGCAGGCAGTTCAAACGTTACTTTAGCTACAGGCTTACTCTTGAGAAATTGTTTGGCCAATGCCATACGAATCGGTTGTTTGGTTCAATGCAAAATTATATACCTCGCAAACTAATAACCTAATTATTAGCTTATTAGAGACGTATATTCTTTTTATTATACAAATAGTTTTTTGTTAATTTATAAATTCTATCAAACTTATATCCTTATCTGGAGCTTAATGTGGCACGTCATCTAACTGTCTGTAAGCCTGATACTCGCGGGTCCAGAGCCAGGCACCCTGCAAGGCTACAAAACAAAAAATCAGGTACTCGGCCGCCACCAGCTTTACATCTTTCACGAAGTAGATGTACGTGAGCACAATGTCGACGACGAGCCATACATACCAGCACTCTACCCGTTTCTGAATCATCAGAAACGTAGCTACAACGCTCATGGTGGTCGTAAATGAGTCGATGTACGGGAAGGCACTCGGTTGGCTAAACAGTACCGGAAACAAGGTGTGCAGGTTGTTGGCAAACGTGCCCAGCAGCCCCGTGGCCAGCAACCCTGCCGACGACCAGATGACCAGTTGCCGGGTGGGTGTGCGGCTTATTTTCAGCTCGCCTACGTGCGCTGTCCCTTCCCGAATGGCTTCGTCGGGCTTGGGGTGGGTCCAGCGCCACCAGCCCTGTATGTTGGTAACCAGAAAGAAAACCTGCAAAAACATGTCGGGGTAGAGCTGAATCTGGTAAAAAAGGAAGAAAAACAGCACTACGCTTATCGCCCCAACGGGCCAGCTCCAGACACTGGCCTGGGTCGAAAGCCAAACGGCCACTCCGCCGGTCACAACCCCAAAAAATTCGAGGTAGCTCATTGGATACCCCCAAACGGTGAAGAAAATACTGCTGATGTCGAAAATATTGGGCATGAAACGTAAGAACCAGACGGAGGTAAGCCTTTTATGGGTGCAAATTACATAAACCATGATGCAAAAAATTGCCATGTTGGGGGGTGGCTTTATCGGCCGCTTCTATGCCGACTCACTGCACGGCCAACGCAGCCGCGACCAGGTGGTGGCTATCTACGCCCGTCGGGAAGAAACGGCCCGCAAATTTGCCGATGATTATGGCTGTTCGTTCTGGTCGACGAATATGGAGGAAGTGATTGCCCACCCCGATGTGAACATGGTGTGCATTGCTCTCCCGAATAATCTGCACGCACCCGCTGTTGAGTTGTGCGCCAAACACAAGAAAAACGTAATCTGTACCAAGCCCCTCGGCCGCACGGCCGCCGAAGCGCTGCGCATGATGCAACTGGTAGAGGAAGCCGGTATTTTCGGTGGCTATCTCGAAGACTTATGTTACTCGCCCAAATTTCTGAAAGCGCTCGAAACCGTCAAAAACGGAGCTTTGGGTCGTATTCTGTGGGCTAAGTCGCGCGAGACGCACCCCGGTCCGCACTCCGACTGGTTCTGGGATAAAGAGCAGGCCGGTGGCGGTTGCATGCTCGACCTTGGGTGTCATTGCGTTGAGATTGCCCGCAACTTCATCGGCAAAGATGTACGCCCGGTTGAGGTGATGTGCTGGGCCGCTACGCAGGTAAAACCGATTGATGCCGAAGACCATGCCATTGCCCTCGTGAAATATGAGAACGGGGCCATCGGGCAGTTTGAAGTAAGCTGGACGTTCAGGGGCGGTATGGACCTGCGCGACGAGGTGATGGGCACTGAGGGTACCATCTGGATCAATAATTTTCTGCGAACAGGCTTTGAAATGTTTACCTCTGGCAAGGCCTCCGATTACGTAGCCGAAAAAGCCGAATCGACCGCAGGGTGGTTGTTCCCGGTGGGCGACGAGGTGAATGACCTGGGGTACAATCACATGTTTACCGATATGTTTAGGGCTGTGGAAGAGGGCCGCGAGCCAGCCGAAACCTTTTACGACGGATACGTGGTCAACGCTATTCTGGATGCGGCCTACCGATCAGCCGAAACAAAGCAATGGGAACCGGTGCAACTGCCCGTATGGCGTGGCAAAGAGGGCCTCACCCAGCAGCAAACCCTGACAGAATACGATGCCGACCACTACCTGATCAAAGAAGAAGTGACCCATGACGGGCGGCACAAGGTAATCCTGAAAGAGAAAACGAGCGGAAAAATCGTGGAGCGCGATCTATAACTAAATCCCTCAAACGCACAACGCCCCGACCAGATGCTGGTCGGGGCGTTGTGTATGTATTCCTTAAGCTTAGTTCTTCTTGGGAGCCGGTGTGTTGGCCGGCGGAGTAGCCGTACCAGCGCCAGCACCTGCTTTGGCGGGTGTTGACGGAGCTGGCGTTACGCCCATTTTCTTCAGAACGATGTCAGTGATGTTGTTTTCTTCAGGCGCTACCAGCAGAATAACGGCTGTACCTGCACCCGCATCAAGGTTGAATACGTAGCTGTAGCCATTTTCTTTCGCTACGGCGTCTACGTTCTTCTGAATTTTCTGGAGTACGGGGTTCACCAGCTGCTGATACTTGTTTTGCAGCTGTGACTCGGCGTTGCGCTGAAACTCCTGATAGCGGGTTTGCAGACCCTGCAACTCCTTCTCACGGTCGGCACGGATTACTTCCGACATCTGAGCGGCTCCTTTTTCGTAAGCCTGCAGTTTGTCCTGAAACTCCTTCTCGAGCCGCTTCGCTTCGTTTTCGAGTTGCGTACGCTGGATGGTCAACTGGTTCTGGATGTCCTTTGCTTCAGGTACCTGCGACAAAAGGTAATCCATGCTTGTATACCCCAGCTTCAACGGGCCTGCAGCCGTGGCTGTAGTTACCGGCGTAGAGGCCTGGGCTTGTGCCTGAGCGCTGATACCACCAAACAAGAGAGCGGCTACGAACGCCATGACAATGTTTTTCTTCATTGGACTGTTTGTTTGTAATTTATTTAGGTTTTGCGGTTGATTGCGTTGCGGGAACAGCCGGATTCGGCGCGGCTGCGTTGTTTTTAGGTTTACTATCGGTATCGAGCCCCATTTCTTCCATCACGTAATCGGTGTAGTCGTGTTTGGGGTTCGTGTACAGCATGACAAAGTCACTTGCTTTGTCGAACAGGAAGTCAAGTTTTTTCTGAATGGCTACCTTTTCCAGCGCCCGGTTGACCCGTTCCATGGGTACCTTAATCAGCTCTTTTTTCTTCTGAAACAACAGGCCTTCGTGCCCGAAAATCTTATTGTTATAATCTCGGGCTTCCCGCTCCTTATCGCTGATGACGCGCTGCCGCTCGCGTTTCATATCGTCGGTTAGCAGAATCTCTTCGGCCTGATAAGCGCGCTGTAATTTTTCAATTTCGGCGTTCTTATCCAGAATCTCCTTCGACCACTTGTCGGCAAACTTGTCAATTTCGGTCAGGGCTTTCTGGTATTCCGGCATCTTGCTGAAGATAAACTCCGTATCTACGTAGCCAAATTTCTGAGCCGAAGCCGTCGAAGCACCGAAAAGAGAACACAATAATAACAAAAAGAGTCCTTTTCTCATGCGCTATTTATCGGTTTTTAACGGTGTTGATCTGTTTAAGAGATTGATTTTCAGGTAGAAAAGAGATGCTTTAGGGCGTTTCGTTGAGCCGGTAATAATCTGGCCCTGTAGGCGAGCTGCTTGTTCGATGGGTTGGATAGTCGGGCGGCTGGATGGTTTAATTTCAACCACAAAACCATGTCCATCCAGCTCGCCGACCATTCTCGTATAAAACGTTCGAACGGCACGAATCATGTACAGGAAGGGGGTAAATAATACCGGCGAACGCCCGGCTATACGCTTGCTTCCTGCACATGACCCGCTGAATTAACGGAACTGCTGACCGATGGTAAAGTGAAACTGACCGGTGTTGGCTTTCTGAACGCCCGGGATCGGGTCGAAGCCCCAGCCGTAGTCAATACCAATCAAACCAAAAGCCGGCATAAAGATACGGGCACCAACCCCCGCCGAACGCTTCAGATCGAATGGGTTAAATTGCTTGTAGCTGCCCCAGTTGTTGCCACCTTCCAGGAAGCCCAATACGAAGATTGTAGCCGAGGGGTTCAACGAAACAGGGTAGCGGAGTTCGCTCACAAACTTGTTGTACACAACCCCGCCCTGACTCGTTACGCCGGTACCGGCAATCCGGTTGTTGTCGGCCGTGTACACCTGCCGGTCAGGGTAACCCCGCAGACCAACGATGTCCTGCGCCAGGGCAAATACACCCTGACCAGCCAGACCCGAACCACCCAGTACGAACCGCTCAAACGGCCCGATTTCAGTACGGTTGTTATAGCTACCGAGGAAGCCCATGTGCGCACGGGCGCTCAGCACCAGCTTGCCAACCACGGTCTGATACCAGGTGGCATCGAACATCCATTTGTGGTACTCCACCCACTTAAACCGATCTTCAACTGGTGGCTTGTAGTCTTTCGGGCGGAAAACCGAGTACGGGGGCGTAAACGAACCGCTCAATGAGAACGATGAACCCGACCGGGGGAACTGTGGGTTATCGATGCTATTGCGCGACAGGGTTGTGTTGAACGTAAAGTTGTTCGACAAACCGTTGTTGTAGCCGTTGCCAAAGAGGGCAATATTGTTTAGGTCGTAGCGCTGGTAGGTAAGCGAGTGGCTCAGCGAGAAAAAGTCATCTGGCCGCTTCAGTTGTCGACCCAGGCCCACCGTGACGGCCACGTTTTTATAATCGCCAATGGCGGTGGCATTGCGGGTGCCGCGCGAAAACAGGTCAACCTGGTTAAACTGACGGAACACCGTACTGCTGATGCTCACCGACAGGGCGTTGGGCTTGCGGCCACCCAGCCAGGGCTCTACAAACGAAAGCGAATAAGTCTGGAACTGCCGACCATTGGCCTGAAAACGAATCGAAAGCCGCTGACCGTCGCCCGCGGGCAGGGGCCGCCAGGCGTTCATGTTCGTGATGTTGCGGGCCGAGAAGTTGTTGAACGTCAGACCCAGCGTACCTACGAAGCCGATAAAGCCACCCCAGCCACCCGATAGTTCGATCTGGTCCGAGGGCTTTTCTTCAACGGTGTACTCAATATCAACCGTACCGTCGTTTTGCGGTTGCGGGTTAATGCCGATTTTCTCGGGGTCGAAGTAGCCGAGCGTGGCCAGTTCGCGCTGCGTACGGATCAGCTGCGTTTTTGAGAACTTCTGGCCGGGCAGTGTCCGAATCTGCCGCATCACTACGTGGTCGCTCGTTTTGGTATTTCCGTTCAGAATTACCCGGTTGATGGTGGCTTGCTTGCCTTCAAATACCCGGATTTCCAGATCAATCGAATCCCCCTCAATAGCTTTCTCAACCGGTGTTGCGCTGAAGTACAGGTAGCCATCGTCCATGTACAGCGAGCTCAGGTCTTGCCCCGGAGTGCCGTTGAGTTTTTTCTCAAGGTCTTCGGTATTGTAAATATCTCCTTTGTTCACGCCGAGTACCTCGCGGAGCCGATCGGCCGTGTACAGGTAGTTGCCCTCAAACGAAACGTTGCGCACGTAGTACCGTTGTCCTTCGTTGAGGTTCAGAACCAGATCAATGGTGTTACCCCCATTGTTGATAATTGAGTCCGACTCAACAGCTGCATCCCGGTAGCCAAGCTTATTGTAGTATTCAATGAGCTTTTGCTTGTCTTCTTCGTACTTTTTGGGCACAAACTTCGAGGGGGTAAACAAACGGCCAAAGCGCATTTCTTTAGTCCCCTTCATTTTCAGCCGCACTTTGCTCTCTTCAACTTCCTTGCGGCCGTTGAGGGCAATGTGCCGGATTTTTACTTTCTCACCCTTGTCTACGGTCACCCGCATGGTCGCGTTGTTGCGCGCGCTGTCGGGGATCACGGTCGTTTTAACCTTGGTATTTAGGTAGCCCTTATCAACAAAAAACTTCCGAACAGCCAGTTGGGTGTTTTTGGTCACTGTGGGAGTAATAACCCGGCCGAGGTTCAGCTTCACTTTGTCTTTAAGCGACTCCTGCTCGCCTTTGCGGACACCCGCAAAGTTGACTTTCATCAGACGGGGGCGGTCTTTTACCTGAAACGACAGAAAGATTTTAGAGTCAGTCACGTTGGTGGCAAATAGCTCCACATCGTCGAGCAGGCCCGATTCCATCAGCTTCCGAATGGAGGAGCCAAGCGCTTCGCCGGGAATTCGAACCTTATCACCAATCTTCAAACCGGTAAGCGATACCAGCGAGTTGGGGTCCAGGTAGCGGGTACCGGTTACGGTGAGCCCGCCAATCTCGTACTCCTTCGGGTCGGCATAGTTGTTCAGGTCAGAGACCGGAGTAGCCGGAGGAGCGGTGGGTATACCTGCACCGATGCGCACCTGCGCCGAAACCGAAGCGGGAAACAACCCGACCATCAGAGCGATGGCCCCCAAAGCGGTACTTAGACTGTGTTTCACTTACTGAATGTTTATAGTTTGCTGTTTACAGGGCTCAGCGTGTGCATCAACAGTACTCTCGAAGCAGGAGCACTGAAAACGACAAACTGAAAACTGAAAACTCATTTTACAAGTTGTTCGCTGGTTTTGCCAAAACGGCGCTCCCGGCGCTGGTAACTCAGAATAGCTTCGTACAAATGGTTCTTTCGGAAATCGGGCCAAAGCACATCCGGCATGTACAATTCCGAATACGCCAATTGCCAGAGCAGGAAGTTACTGATCCGCATTTCGCCACTCGTCCGGATCATCAGTTCCGGGTCGGGCATGTTGCGGGTAGTCAGGTAGTTTCCAAACGTCTCTTCCGTGATACTATCGGGCGAGAGCGTTCCCTGCTGGGCTTCGGTCGCAATTTGCCGCACGGCTTCCAGAATCTCCCAACGTCCGCTGTAGCTCAGGGCCAACACCAACGTCAGGCCGGTATTGGCTTCGGTTGCCTGCATGGCTTCCTGTAGCTCTCGCTGGCAGTCTTTGGGCAGGCTTTCCGTATTCCCGATGGTACTGAGCCGAACGTTATTTTTCATCAGGGTTTTCATTTCTCCCCGAATCGTATGAACCAGCAACTGCATGAGGGCGTCAACCTCTAACTTGGGGCGGTTCCAGTTTTCGGTCGAAAAGGCGTACAGAGTCAGGTATTTAACACCCAACTCAGCGCATCCTTCTGTTACCTCCCGTACTGCCTGTATGGCGTTACGATGGCCAAATACCCGGGCAGCTCCCTGCTTCTTGGCCCAGCGTCCGTTTCCATCCATGATAACGGCTATGTGCTGTGGCAGATTGCTGGGATCAATGTGTTCCTCCATGCAGAAACCCTACTTTTAAGATAATTTAACAAGCTGTTACGCCGTTTATTAGGCGCTGAAAATGAAAGGGCAAAAGTACACAAATGTACGACCAATTGAAACAGGAGATTTCACTACTGAATAAATAGAGAATTCGTTTCTTTGGCCTTTTTTTAGCGGGTTACACAAATTTGGGCCCTCTTAGCATCTTTTTTGTTAGAAGTGGCTTATAACCGAAAACAACCTAACAATTATGCGTTCTACCCTGCGCGTCTGGAGTTCTGTGCTGAGCCTGTTGATGGTGCTCGGCTGTTTGATCGGCTGCGACAAAAGCACCGAAGAGGCTACCCCTAAGTCTGTTAGTGAGCTGATCGGGCAAGATGCCTCGTTCAGCCTGCTGCGTGCCGCCGTGCAACGGGCCAACCTGTCAGACGCACTCAAGGCCACTAACTTAACGGTATTTGCCCCGAATGATGACGCTTTCAAAGCGGCTGGCTTTGCCGACATTGCGGCTGTCAACAATGCCCCCGTAGCCCAGCTGGAGCGAATTGTGAAATACCATCTGTTCAACGGTATTGTGAAGTCTGATGCTCCGCAACTGGCCACCAACACGCCCGTGCAGTCGGTAGAAGGGGGTACCGCTTACATTTCGCGCATCAGCAGCGGAAGCGCCACGGGCGTCACCATCAACGGGGCGCGGGTGGTCAAGGCTGATCAGGAAGTGGCCAACGGCATTGTGCACACCATCGACCGGGTATTGCTGCCGCCCGCCACCAATATTCTGAGTGCGTTGCAGGCCGATCCGGCCAACTTCTCGCTTGTGGTGGCGGCTATCAACCGGGTGCCGCAGCTAACTGCCCTCCTGAGCGCGACCAACTCGCCCAACGGGCCCGTCACGATCTTTGTGCCCGACAATGCGGCTTTCACCGCTGCTGGATCGCCTTACACTTCGCTGGCGGCTATCAACGGCGCTACATTGACGGCGCTGACGAGCTTGCTCAGCTACCATGCCACCAACGGGCTGCTGTTTTCTGATCAGCTGACGGCCGGGCAGCTTAGTACCCTCAATCCGGCGTCGGCACGGCTCACCATCGCTATTACCAACAACGCCCCCACCCTGAAGGGGAACCAGAATACAAGCCCGGCGACGGTCAAGCGGGCCGATATCATTACCAACAACGGACTTATCCATGTGGTTAGTCAGGTGCTTCGCCCATGACCTTCCGCAACAGTATGCTCACACTACTGGGAGTTGTTATCATCATCGCTCTGGGAGCGGTAGGTGTTGGTTTTTGGGTGTCAGGGCCCCGGTACAGTGGGCCAATAACCGATCATTTCGACGGACGTGAGTTTCGTAACCTGCCTGATGCCAACGGAAAACCGGTTGAGGCCAAGGGGTTTCGGGAGGTTATCAGCTGGCTCTTCTCACGGGAGCGCAAAGAGCCCTGGCCCGCGTATCATAACGACCCGCCCGCCCCGGCACCCGCGCCACGCGTGGGGGGCGATTCGGTGCGGGTTACGTTTGTGAACCACTCCACCGTTCTGTTGCAGTTCGATGGTCTCAACGTGCTGACCGACCCGGTTTGGTATGAGAGGGTGAGCCCGTTTCAGTTTGCAGGCCCAAAACGCAACCGCCCGCCCGGAATCCGATTTGAAGATCTGCCGAAAATCGACCTGATTCTGCTGAGTCATAATCACTGGGACCATCTGGACATCGGGACGGTCGAGAAAATCTGGGCTCGTGACCAACCGCGGCTGGTGTGTCCGTTGGGGGTGAAGGCGTTTCTGGAGCAGAAGGGCTATGAGAAGGTAACCGAACTCGACTGGCGGCAGGCGTATATGTTCGACGCCAACACCACCATTCACTGTGTGCCGGCACAGCATTTTTCAGGCCGTGGCTTGTTCGACCGGAATGCGAGCCTTTGGGCGGGTTTTGTGATCGATAGCAAAGTAGCGGGCAAGCTCTACTTTGTGGGCGATACAGGGTACGGGCCGTTCCTGAAAACGATTGGTGAGCAATTTGGCCCGTTTCGGTTGGCGTTGGTACCCATTGGTGCTTTTAAACCGGAGTGGTTTATGGCCCCCATACACGTGTCGCCCGAGCAGGCCGTGCAGCTACACAAAGATGTACGGTCAGAACAAAGCGTGGCTATTCATTTTGGTACGTTTCCGCTGGCCGACGATGGCGAGGAGGAGCCCGTTGAACAACTCCAGAAGGCGCTGCAGCAGCATCAGATTGACCCGGCGCAGTTTCGGGTATTACGAAATGGCGAAGGCCTGACTGTCGACTAATTGGCAAAAGTTTTGGTCGGATGCCAACCCTTTTGCATTAAAACGGGTCCTGAATACGTATTTAGTTGCAGAGGGCCTTTGTTGGGGTCTGTCTGCTAAATCATAACGTTTAATCAATGAATCGTTTTTTTGTATTTCCGCTGGTTGCGTTGCTGTGCTCGATCGGCCTGATTTCCTGTATGTCCAACGATTTTGTGGATTCCAATCAGGTGGCAGCCGACAATGACGCCAGCATCCGTCAGTACATTACCAAGCAGTCTAATGCGACCAGCTACAGCATGTCGGCATCGGGTCTTCATTATGTTATTCTGAACCCAACGCCGACTTCGAAACTACCATCAGTTGGCGAAGAGGTGACGTTTTCGTACGTGCTCTATAACCTGGCGGATCAGGCTCTCGATAGCTCCAAAGCGAGCCAACTGCCTTCGTTTACGTTTGGGTTGAACGTATTGTTGCCGGGCTTGCAGGAAGGCCTTTCGTACATGCGCGTGGGTGAAACGGCCCGGTTGCTCATTCCATCGCACCTGGCCTACGGAAGTCAGGGGCAAACCTCACCCCCGGTGGCAGGTAATACCCCTATTCGGCTGGATGTGAAGTTGGTTAGCTCTCTCACCGAAGATCAACAGATTACGAACTACCTGAGCTCTACGGCGCTAACCAGTTCGCTGTCGCTAACGGCTCCTCCCACGGCTGTGCAAACGCCCACGGGACTGCGCATTATCAAAACCGTAACCAACCCAACGGGGGCTTCAATTACGGCCGGGCAGTCGGTTACGCTCAACTACTCGGGGCTGGGCCTGCGCTCACTGACGCCTTTTGACAAAGTAACGGATGGTTCATTCTCGTTTGTGGTCGGCCGTGATCAGTTTATTGCTGGCTTTACAGAAGGCGTACTTCAAATGCGGGTTGGCGAAAAAGCGACGATTATCTTCCCGTCTTCGCTCGGATACGGAACGCAGGGCTCCCGCAATGCGAGTGGCCAATTCGTTATTCTTCCGTACAGCCCGCTTCGTTTTGATATAAGCGTTCTGGGGGCTAAGTAGTAATACGGTTACAGACTTTATGCTGTGAGTAATTGTACTTCGTGTTATTGGAATATGAAAAAAGGAGGCATTAGTCTCCTTTTTTTGTTTTAGGTATTCGGTTTTGGGCCGTTCAATCAGGAAAGGTCACGAAATGGGCTTTTTCGTAAGTTAAAAAAATCCATGGGCGAAACTATTCCGTTGGTATGGGCAGCCAGCTGATACACAGTTGGCCTTACTTATCATCTTTTCGTTTATGGAAAACAAAACCAATCTACTTATCCGGTCCAAGACGGTGGATTCGGATAGCCGTCGTCGGTTTTTACGCTATGCGGGCTTCTCGGCGGCTACAGCAACCACTATTCTGGCCGCATGCGAGAATGCAGCGATGGAGCCCTCTACACTGGGCGAAGGAACGGGCGCCCGGGTTGCTGCCGACGGATCAATCGATCTGGGGTCGGGCGATGTGGGTATCCTCAACTATGCCTATGCCCTGGAGCAGTTGGAGTACGCTTTTTATGCGCAGGTGATTGCTACGCCCTTTTCGGGCATGAGCAACATGGAGCGCATGATTCTGACCGATATTCGGGACCACGAAAAAGCACACCGCGATTTTTTCCGGGCGGCTTTAGGTGCAGCAGCTATTCCGGCTTTATCCGCCAATTTTGGTGCCATCAACTTTAATGACCGGGCCAGCGTACTGAGCACTGCCCGCACGTTTGAAGACCTCGGGGTGTCGGCCTACAACGGGGCGGGTAAGCTGCTGAGCAGCCCCCTGAACCTGTCGACGGCCGGTAAAATTGTTTCGGTAGAAGCGCGCCATGCGGCCATCATTCGTGAATTGCTGGCCCCATTTACGACGTCGTTTGCCGGTGATGATGTGGTAACAAGCGATACGGGCCTCGACGTAGTCAACATGCCAGGCACCGTTCTGGCCGCTGCGCAGCCATTTGTCGTACAGACTATTACGGCCAACAATCTCCCAACCATGTAATCCCGGACAGACATGAATCTGCAAAACTTATTCAATGCTTTAGAAAACGTAGATCCTGAGATCTACGATCGCGTGAAGCACGTTTCACGCCGTCAGTTGTTTAGCTTCGGTAAAAAAGCCGCTCTGGTAGCTGCTCCGTTGGCCGTTGCTTCATCCATCAACAAAGCCTACGGGCAGTCGATGCCCGACCGTACGGTCGAGGTGCTCAAGTTCGCTCTGGTGCTCGAATACCTGGAAGATGAATTTTACCGGGTTGGCCTGAACACACCGGGTCTGATTCCGGGTCAGGACCGGCCTATTTTCGCCCAGATCAGCAAGCATGAGGCTTCACACGTAGCCCTGTTGCGTACGGCCCTCGGTGCGGCTGCCGACCCGAAGCCTAACTTTGACTTTACGGCCAAGGGGGCTTTCCCAACGGTATTCTCCAACTATCAGACGTTTACGGCGTTGGCCCAGGCGTTTGAAGATACGGGTGTTCGCGCCTACAAAGGTCAGGTCGCTAACATCGGTCAAGACCCTGTACTCGAAACGGCCCTGCGGATTCACTCGGTAGAGGCACGCCATGCGGCTCGCGTTCGTGTGCTGCGGGGCATGAAGGGCTGGATCTCGGGTATGGAAGGTTTCCCCGGTGCAGTATATGCCGGTGAGCAGGCCACCCGCGAGCGCGAAGTGGATGTACCCGGTATTTCGGGCGTATCGGCTATGGGCGTTACAGAGGCTTTCGATGAGCCGCTGACTAAAGATCAGGTGCTGGCGATTGCGCTCCAGTTTGTGCGCTAGCAGGCCCAACGATTTTGTCTGTCCATAAAAAAGGCAGCCCCGGACCGGGGCTGCCTTTTTTCGGATAAAACCGGGTGGGTTATGCCGACAGTTTGGCCTGCAACGCTGCGTCGAGAGCTTCGAGGAAGTCTTCGGTGTACAGGTAGTGCTCACCAGCCACCAGCTTCGTACCCGCCGGGAATGCCGACAGGGCCAGGTCTTTGGTCATCTTGCCGCTTTCCACAACCTCTACGCACACTTGCTCCAGCGCATCGGCGAAGTCGATCAGGGGCTGGTTGTTGTCCAACTTGCCCCGGAACGCCAGACCGCGGGTCCAGGCGTAGATAGAGGCAATCGGGTTGGTTGAGGTTTTGTTGCCTTTCTGGTACTCGCGGTAGTGCCGGGTTACGGTACCGTGAGCGGCTTCGGCTTCCATGGTGTTGCCATCGGGCGTAACCAGTACCGACGTCATCAGGCCGAGTGAGCCAAAGCCCTGCGCTACGGTATCCGACTGTACGTCGCCGTCGTAGTTCTTGCAAGCCCATACAAAGTTACCTTCCCACTTCAGGGCCGAGGCCACCATGTCGTCGATCAGACGGTGCTCGTACTGAACCCCTTTGTCTTTAAACTCGGCATCGTAAACCTCCTGGAAAATGTCTTTGAAACGGCCGTCGTATTTTTTCAGGATGGTGTTCTTCGTTGAGAGGTACACCGGCCAGCCTTTTTGCAGACCCATGTTGAAACAGGCTTTAGCAAAGCCACGAATCGACTCGTCGACGTTGTACATACCCATAGCAACACCAGCACCCTTGAAGTTGAACACTTCATATTCCTGCACGGTGCCGTCTTCGCCTTCAAACTTCATGGTCAGCTTACCAGCGCCTGGTACCAGAAAATCGGTAGCGCGGTACTGATCACCAAAGGCGTGACGACCAACGATGATTGGGGCGGTCCAGTTGGTTACCAGACGGGGTACGTTGTTCATGACGATAGGCTCGCGGAATACGGTACCGTCCAGAATGTTGCGGATCGTTCCGTTGGGCGACTTCCACATCTGCTTCAGACCGAATTCTTTTACGCGGGCTTCGTCGGGGGTGATGGTCGCACACTTGATACCTACGCCGTATTCCTTGATCGCGTTGGCCGCATCGATCGTTACCTGATCGTTCGTTTCATCGCGGTATTCGATACCAAGGTCGTAGTACTTAATATCAACGTCAATGTAAGGCAGAATCAGCTTGTCCTTAATGAACTTCCAGATGATGCGGGTCATTTCGTCGCCATCCAGTTCGACAACCGGATTCGCCACCTTAATTTTTTCCATGCGAATTGTTTATAAAGAATTGGGAACGAAGCAAAAAATCGTCAGGCAGGGGTTGCCTGTGCGGTGCAAAAGTAGTGAATCAAAGGCAGACCCGCCAACCCCCGGCTAAAGTCGGCACTAAATGACAACAGGCCCCTGACCGAAGTTGGAGCCTGCTGCAAACGGGTTAAGGGAGTGTTGTTAAAATTTGTAGGTCAGTGTGGTGAGCAACTGCCGGGGCGGAATAGGCATAATGCTGTACCGGTCGTGAATGAGGTAGTTCAGCGTATTGGTTAGGTTCGAGACCTTCACCAGCAGCGATACGTGCTGGTAGGTGTACCCGGCCGTCAGGTCGAAGGTGGTAAAGCCGCTCAGCGGAATCAGCCGGCTGAATTCGGGTGTTTGCCCAACCGTATTGTTGTTGCCGCCGAAACGGGCACCCGTGTAAAAAGCCGACGCGCCGAGTTTGAGTCCCCGCAGCGCGGTGCGGTCGAGGGTGTAAAATACCGTAGCGTTGGCCGTATGGGCGGGGTTGTTGGTGAGCCGCTCGCCCAGCACCGGAGCGCCCTTCACATTGGCACTGCGGGTGTAGCGCATGTAGTTGTAGCCGTAGCCTGTGATGAAGAAGAAATTTTTGGAGAGGTTGCCTGTAAAGTCGACCTCCAGACCGTCGCTCGTGGTTTGGCCAGTCAGTTCGCGCACGTTGGTATCGGTATTGGGTGTGCCGTCGAGCTTGAACGGGGCTATCTGGGCAAAGTTGCTGTTGATGATCCTGTACACGCCCAGGTTGGCTGTAATCCGCCCGTTGAACAGCTCATTTTTTACCCCCGCTTCAAACTGATCGACAATGGACGGCGCCAGGGCCTGTCCGTACACATCAATCCCGCTATTGATGAGGAAGTTGTTGGCGTAGCTGGCAAATACCGTATTGCTGGTTGTAGGCTGATACAGTACGGCCACTTTGGGTGAGAATGCCCGGTCATAGCGCGCGGCAGCCGCACCGGGCGTAGTGGTTTGGTTACGGAGGTTCAGAATAGAGGTTTGCCCCGTTTTCTGATACGACCAACGTAAACCCGCCAGTACCTTAAACTTCGTGCTAAGGCTAATCAGATCCTGTACGTATGCGCCGAACCGGAGCGAGGGGGCCGTGGTTTGGCTGATGGCAGTAGCCATAGGAATATCGGTTCGGGCTTCGTACTTGGCCGGGTCGAGGATGTTGATTTTGTCGTAGGTAGTTACGCCCACGCCGTTGCTGGTGATGGTAAACGAGTTGCTTACGCTGCTGATCTGGATCCAGTCGGTTCCAACCAGTACCTGATGTCCAATGCCACCCGTACTGAACCGCCCGTTCAGATTCAGTTGGCCCGTATAATTATATTCTTCGGTTTTGGTGCGGCTCAACTGGCGGTTCCAGTCACCGTTTGCCAGTACGTTGTTGTTGGGCACTCCTGCCCCGTAGGCACTTACCAGCGTGCTTTGGGCCGATGTGATGAGGTTCAGTTTCAGGCGGTCGCTGAAGCTGTGGTCTACATTGACCGAGCCGCTCGTTTGCTCCAGGTTGTTGTACGCCCAGCGGGTGTTGATAAACCGCGACCGCGGAATATTGGTCGGAATAACGGCGTCCTGATTGGCGTTGAGAGCCCCCACACCATTGTCGGGCGTCAGGTTTGATTTGAGGTAGTCGCCCTGTACGAGTATCGTTGTTTTCTGACCGAGCTTGTACAAAAGTGAAGGGTTTACGTACAGTCGATTGGTTTTTACCACATCCCGGTAGCTGTCAGATTTCTCGTACGTACCCACTATACGATACGCCAGGTTCCTGCTGATGGGGCCGTACACATCGACAATAGGTTTGTAGAGATTATAGCTACCGTACCGCATCGACACCTCGCCCCCAGACGTGAACTTCGGCTTCTTGGTGACCATGTTGATAATCAGGCCTCCCGAAACATTGCCGTAGAGCAGGGCCGCGCTCCCCTTGAGCACCTCCACCGATTCGAGGGTGCTGGCTTCCGGGAAACCCGCGGAGTTGGTAATGGTGCCGTTTTTGAAGATGCTACCGGCGGCTCCGGCAATACCGATGCTGTACCCGCGCGCCGAGAAGGTTTCGGCTACCCCGCCCCGCTGTTGTGTGAGCGACACTCCGCTCACGTTTTTGATGGCATCGCCCAGCCGCGAGATCTGCTGGTTCTCAAGCACCACCCGGTTCACAATTCCGCTCATCTGCGGCATGTCGAGCGGGGTAATGCCAGCTTTCCCAACCGAAACCGTTTTGTTGTACCCCGTCACAACCACTTCGCGCAGTTGGGCCGTGTTTTCGGTTAAGGCAAGTGTAACCGGTGTAGCCTGACCGGCCTTTACGGTGATTGTAACTTCCTGCGGTTGAAGGCCCACATAGGTGGTGCGGAGTGTGTAGGTGCCGGGGGCAATGTTTCTGAGCAGAAAGGAGCCGTCTTCAGCCGTAGTCGCGCCTTTCCGTGTCTCTTTCAGCTCTACATTGACAAACGCGACCGGTTTGCCATCGCTGCTGGTTACAACACCCCGAATAGCACCAGGCACTTGTGACGATACCGGAGAGATGCTTGACCAAAAGAACAATACAAAGAGGAAGGTAAATGTATATATAGACTTCATTATTTAGAATTGTTATAAACAGTGCAAAGGTATGTCGGTGGGTTCGGTATTCAATATTTATTTAGACAAATTATTAATAAACTTTTTGGAGCCATTCTATTTGTGAAGGTAGCCAGAGCTATAAGCTGGACGAAAGCTTTGTTTTTATATTGCTGAACCTATTTTTACTCGGATAATAGATTGTTAAAAGGGGTGTGTAACCTATAAAATTCGGAATCAATGCAAAAGTTATATTGGCCATTGTTGGGCATGATGCTATTAGTGCCTGTCTTATCACTCGGGCAAAAAAAGAAGGCTCTTTCTTCAAAAGATCCTATTGAAAAGCTCAAGTTAGAGGCCGTTGCGGCTGTTGAAGCCCGGAAAGTACAGGCGCAGCAAATCAACGATCAACTGTTTAGTTTTTCGGAATTGGGTTTTCAGGAAGAAGAAACCTTTACCTACCTGACCGGGCTTCTGGAAAAAGAAGGATTCACCGTTCAGAAAGGGGTTTCGGGTATGCCTACTGCCTGGATTGCCACCTGGGGCAGCGGTAAACCTGTGATTGCCATCGGCTCCGATGTTGATTGTATCCCGAAGGCAAGTCAGAAACCGGGCGTAGCTTACAAAGATCCGATTATAGAAGGTGCACCGGGCCACGGTGAAGGGCATAACTCAGGGCAGGCCCTCAATATTGTAGCTGCGCTGGCCGTAAAGCAACTCATGGAGCGCGACAAGATTCCGGGTACGCTCATGATTTGGCCGGGCGTAGCCGAAGAATTGGTGGGGGCTAAGGCGTTTTACGTGCGCGACGGCTACTTCAAGAACGTGGATGCCTGTATCTTCACCCATGTGGGCAACAACCTGAACGTGTCGTGGGGCGATGCGGGTAACAATGGGCTGGTGTCGGTCAAGTTTACGTTTGAAGGGTCGGCGGCTCACGCGGCCGGGGCGCCGTGGCGAGGCAAAAGTGCGCTCGATGCCGTAGAACTGATGAATATCGGCTGGAACTTCCGGCGCGAGCACCTGGAGCTGAGCCAACGTTCTCACTATGTTATTGCCGACGGGGGCGATCAGCCAAACGTAGTGCCCTCTAAGGCGGCTGTCTGGTATTACTTCCGGGAGCGAAGCTACCCTAAAATTAAGAAGCTCTTCGAAACGGGCATCAAAATGGCCGAGGGAGCTGCGTTAATGACCGACACCAAGTTTACCTACGAAATTCTGGGGTCGGCCTGGCCGGGGCATTTCAACCGGCCCATTGCCGAAGCGATGTACGGAAATATTCGGCAGGTAGGATTGCCGAGTTGGTCGGAGGAAGATCAGTTACTGGCCAAAGCGAGTCAGATGGAGTTGCAGGCGCTCAACATAAAAGGACTGGCTACCAAGCTCGATACCATCGGCCTGCCCGCCGAGTTGGCTCCTCCGACCCGTATGATGGGGGGCGCTACGCTCAACTCAAACGCGGGTTCCGACGATATCGCCGATATTTCCTGGTCGTTGCCGACGGTGGTGCTCCGCTACCCGAGCAACATTCCCGACCTGCCGGGGCACCATTGGAGCAATGCTATTTCAATGGCAACGCCCATTGCGCACAAGGGAATTGTGGCGGGGGCCAAAGTAGAGGCTATGACTTTGATCGATTTGCTGCTCAAGCCTGAGATTATCAAAAATGCCTGGGCTTACTACAAAGATGAGCAAACAAAAGAGCAGAAATATACGCCCCTGATTTCCCCTAAGGAGTTCCCGGCGACGTACCTGAATCAGAAAATCATGGCTGAGTTTAAGCCGAAGCTGAAGCCGTTTTACTACGACCCGTCGAAGTACAAGACCTACCTGGAACAACTGGGTATTCAGTACCCAACCCTGCGCGACGATCAACGGGCGGCTCTAAAGCAACAGGAGAGTAAAGGGAAGTAATTGGGGCTAAACGAACGAGAGTTAAGGAAGATAGCTGACGCGTGGGCTTTCGACAGGCTCAAGCTGACTACGAGCTTAAGAGTCGCAGGTCAGCCTGAGCCTGTCGAAGGCCCGTGCGTCAGCAACTATTTATGGTACAGATATTTGTAATGCATATCGTCCATGACTCGCGTAAATAACTAAATAGGCTGACCGATGCATCGGTCAGCCTATTTAGTTATAGAGGTAAACTTATTTATTCGCGATTCCGTGATAAAAATCCGGCTCGACATAATCGGTGCGGAGCGGATGGCCCTCCCAATCGGTGGGCAGCAGAATCCGGCGCAGATCGGGATGGTTTGTAAACCGGATACCTATCAAATCGAAGGCCTCGCGCTCGTGCCAGTCGGCGGTGCGCCAAAGGTGGCTCAGGGTAGGTAGTTCGGGTAATTGGCCTGTTGCGGTATGACGCGGCAATTGTACCCGTACCATGAGCGTGTGCTCGTACGGAATCGACGTGAAGTTGTAAAAAACCTCCATCGTGTCGGCCTGCGGGCCGTTGTCAATGGCGGTCAGACAGGCCAATTGATCGAAAAACAGGTTCTCGTCGTCGCGCAGAAACGTACACAACCCAACCAGCTGATCGGGTTCAACGCTCAGGTAGGGTTGCGCATTCGTGCTGTTGACCGTAACCGGAAAACGGGCCTGGATCAAATCGACAAGTTGGGCAAACGTCATGGGGGCGAACGGGTAAGGTACAGTCAAATTAGCTGGCCGTGGGTTCGGGTGCGTCGGGCAGGGGAGACAGATTGCCGGGCGATGGCTCCTCATCGCGCTGAGAGAGCGCCGAAACAGGTTTCGGGTCCGGCTGTCCGCTCGTGAGTGGCTTCTCGCTTTTTATCTTTTCCTGTAGTTTCAGAAAACCATCAATCAGGGCTTCGGGGCGCGGGGGGCAGCCCGGCACGTACACATCAACCGGAATAATTTTGTCCACTCCTTTGACCACATGATAGCCGTGTTGCCAGTAGGGGCCTCCGCAATTGCTGCACGATCCCATCGAAATTACATACCGGGGCTCGGCCATCTGCTCGTACAGCCGCCGAATCCGGTCGGCCATTTTGTAGGTCACCGTCCCCGAAATAATCATAATGTCAGCCTGCCGGGGCGAAGGCCGGGGAAAAATCCCAAAACGTTCCAGATCATAACTCGACGCCATCGATTGCATCATCTCGATAGCGCAGCAGGCCAGGCCAAACGTCAACGGCCATAACGACGATGCCCGCGACCAGTTGAGGAGGTCTTCGGAGTGCATCAGCATAACGCCGGGGTCGGCTGTTTTCTGGTTTGGCGCAGAGGAAGTCATGAGCTCGTTGTTTTAAAAAATAACGCCAGCCGAAAGGCAAAACGTTCTGTTTGGGCCGGGAGAATTATTGCTCACGAAACGGTGGGTCTTCGGCATATGCCCGCGTGAAGGGGCGCAACTGGCGCTCCAGGCTCAACACCCGGTCGTCGGTGTCGGGTGGGCGAATCTGCTGCCGGGTAGCCCCGCCCAGCACTGAGCCCAGAAAGGCCCCCGATGCCCCGAGTGTGGCGGCCGATAGCGCAATGGAAAACCCCGCCATAACCGGCGAGCGAAACGCGCTTTTTCGGCTGCTCTGGTAAGCCAGATACCCCCCCAGGGCTGTTCCGATAAGGGCACCCGCCCGGATAGACCGGCGTTTGTCGATCCGCCGAATGACCACCCGCTGAACCTGTTCGAGCGGTACGATGTATGAATTCAGGCGTGTTCCTCGGAAATAAAGCGGGTCAGAAAGGACAAACGTGAGCGATCCATTGATTACCTCGTCGGGCGTACCGCGAACCCGGCCTCCATCGGTCAGGTACACAATAGCCTGATACGTAAGTGGAGCGGGCCGTTGCGCTACAGCGAACGACGATAGCAAGACCGAAACCAGAAACGAGCTGACCAGCCGAATCATGGTTTTGGACGGCTACTATACTTCTCATTGACCTGCCCATACAAAGAGGGCGGTACTTTGGAGTCGGTGGTTGGCAGTTGGGGTTGGGGTTTTACCCAGTCCAGGTAGCCCTTGGCCCAGGCATAGGCCAGTCCGAGAGCCAGTAGCCCTACAAACAAAAACGCTTCGGTCAGGGCAAACCAGCCCCACAGGCCATCGGTTTGGGCAATAAGGCTACGCTGACCAAATACCGTGGCCCACGGAAACAGAAAAACCAGCTCGACATCAAACAGGACAAAAATGAGGGCAACCACGTAGAAACGGGCGTTGAACTGAACACTGGCGTTGCCAATGGGTTCTTCACCCGATTCGTAGGTGCTTAACTTCTCCGGGTTTGGACGATCGGGCCGCAGAAAACTGGCCAAAAACAACACCCCGCCGATGAACGCAAACGCGGCCACAATGAACAGGAAGATGACGCCAAAATCGGAGAGCATAAGCGGGAACGAGGTTATTTCTTCTTGTAGAAGTTGTACACAATCGACAGTTGCAACACGCGGTTGCGATAGTCGACGTTGAGAGCCGGGTCGGAGGGGGGCGCTACGTTTTTCAGGCCGTAGATGTACCGGAGCTGAAGGCTGAACTTGTCGAGCATATCCAGAAAATCGTAGTGGGCACCTACGGCAAGACCAATGTCCTGCTTACGGCCGGGGCCGTTGGGCGTATCAAAGGCATAGCTAAACTCAGGCCCGAGTTGCAGGGTGATGCCCTCGGTCGGAATATAGCCGAACATTACCGGCACGCTCAGGTAATTGAAGTTATTACGGGTGGTTTGGCGGCCGCCTACCCGCTCGGTCACAAACGTGCCTCCTTTCAGGCTGATCAGCACTTCGGGCTGAATCACAAACTGATTGAGCCGCAGCCGGTACATGCCGCCCAGGTGGTAGTCGAATTTCCGGCGGGGGCTGTTGGGGGTAATGCCCGAAACCCGCAGAGTCGTTACAGAAGGACCGGCTTTGATACCGAAATGGCCCGAAATGTTAGATTCCTGGGCTACTGCCAGGAAAGGGCAAGTCAGAAAGAAAAGAATGAGGAGTCGAAAAATGCGCATGAAAACGGAGTTGAAAAGTCATTGACCTTTCAGTAACGAGTTGATAGGCGCAAAATTGGTTAAAAAAAGTTAATTCAAACGCGGATCAACCGGGTAGTTGGCCATTGCTTTGAACTCGCCCCCCATGCTTTTCAGGATTCCGCGCCAAAACTGGTCGGCGGGGGTGTCGAAAAGGAAGGTGGCTTCGCTGCGGGCAATGATCCAGGCTTTCTCGGCCAACTCGCCCTCCAGTTGCCCTTCGCCCCAGCCCGAATACCCCACAAAGAAGCGAATATCGGTTTCGGGCAGGGTACCAATGTTGATGGCCTGTTTCACCTGCTCAAAATCACCACTCCAGAACAGGCCTTCGCCAACCCGAATAGAACCGTCGATAAGGTCGGGTCGGCGGTGCAGGTAATGTAAGGTGTTTTGCTGAACCGGTCCGCCCAGAAAAAGGGGGTATTCGGCGTACACATCGTCGATTACGTCGCTCAGGTTCAGGTTGGTTGTCTGATTCAACACCAGACCAAACGTACCTTCATCGCTATGCTCGCATACCAGTACCACGCTCCGCTCGAAGTTGGAGTCGCCCAGAAAGGGCTCGGCAATCAGCAGGCTACCATTGGTGACAGTTGATATCTTTTTCATGGCTTGGACGGTTCAATGAGTAATGTACAGAAAAGCCGGGCATGCGGTTTGAATCACCAACGAAAATTTACCGAGTGAGCGTATCTGTATATCGTAGAACAACGGGCTTACCCGCTACTTTTTCGAGCATCGGCCGGAGAATTTTGTCGGCATTCTGGCGGGTTTGCGCAAGTAAGCCACTTTTTAGGGCCGCCTGCCGAATTTGGGCTTCTGCCTTTTGGTAGGCTCCATCTACCAGAGCCGACTCATCCAGAAACCCGTACTCGGTATCGTACACCTTCGACTGATCGTGGTTGATTTTCCAGTTGCACAGTTCAGGTTGCGGCAAATGCACCACTACGGTGTCGCCGGTTTCTATGTCGGCGGCTGTCAGACGGGTGAGGTCAAGGCAGCCGGTAGCTTCGCCCTGTACAATTAGTACGGCGCGGGCGTTGGGAAGCATGGTACGGGGTTGGCTGTGTTCCACAATGTCTTTAAATGTGTAACGAACCAGTTCCAGCTTCCCCAGCGCTGTAACCTCTTTCAGTACTACGCCACTGAGGTTCTGGTTTCCTCGGGCGAATCGGGCAAAAAGAGGTAATGGCCTCAAAAACTCCCAAAGCGTGAGTAAGCCGACAACCAGCAGGGCAACCACAAGAAAGCGGGCGAATGGACGGTAGAGCATAAAATAGGTGGTTAATAAAAAACCCGAACCGGTAACGGATCGGGTTCTGTATAACAAACAACGTTTGTCTACTATTAATTGCGGGGGGCGTCGGCGGGTTGCTGCTCCAGATTAAACAAATCGTTGAGCACATCGATGAGCGTTTCGGCTTCGCCCCGTTTGCAGGCGGCTTTAAGCTGCAACACCGGCAGTTTAATGATTTTCTGCATAATGCCCCGCGTAATCTTGTCTACTTTGTCCGACTCTTCGGGGGTCATGTTTTTTAGATACCGACCTACTTCTTCGCGCCGAATCTGCTCCAGAGCATTTTTCAGCTTGTTAATCGTGGGCGATACCATCATCTCCTTCGACCAGTCGCCAAACTCAACCACAGCCTGCGCCACAATGGCTTCGACCTGCGGAATAGAAGCCACCCGGCGGTTCAGGGCTTCGTCGGCCCGGTTCCGAATATGGTCGATGTTGTACAGTAGTACACCCGGAATCTGCTCAATACCAGCATCTACGCTGCGTGGCACCGAGAGGTCAATAAAATATTTGTAGGTCAGTACCGAAATACCTTTCAGCAGCTCGGGAGTAAACAGAGGCTCGTCGCGCTGCACCGATGAAATGATCACATCGGCCCGTTCGAGTTCGGCGGTGAGCTGATCAAAATCGGCCAGCTGAAAACCGTACTGTGTAGCCAGGGCTTCGGCCTTCGAGCGGGTACGGTTGCAGAGGGTGATGTTCTTAAGGTCGCGGTCGGCGAGGTTCTTACAAACGTCGGTACCAATCTCGCCCAGACCAACCACCAGAATGCGGGGTTGGGCCTGATGCCCCACCAGCTCGTCGATCAGGTCGACGGCGGCATACGAAACCGACGCGGCTCCGTCGCGGAACGAGGTCTCCTGCGCAACCCGCTTGTTGGTGAAGAAGACCGTGTGCATGAGCCGGTGCAGAAATGGCCCGGCCATATCCATATCAGCCGACCATTGATAGGCTTGCTTTACCTGATTCGGGATCTGCATGTCGCCCACTACCTGCGAATGCAAGCCAACGCAAACCTCGAAAAGGTGGCGAACGGCCGTCAGATGATCGTCAAAAAACTGGAAATAAGGCAGGTAAGCCTCGGTATCGGTCAGTCCTTTCTCAATCAGGACCAGTTGGGCAATTTCACGGTTCAGGTCCTGCCCAAAGGTATAATACACCTCTGTTCGGTTGCAGGTCGAAACCACCAGAAGCTCCGTTAGACCAAAAAAGTCGCGCAGGCGGAACATAAGCCGCTTGGCCTCTTCTTCGTTGAGTGCAATTAGCTCGCGTACCGACAAAGGAGCGGTTTTGTGGGACAGGCTAATTGATTTAAAATTATCGAACATACCTCAGAATCACTTCACCACACAAAATTACACCATGATTATGGGACGATAAACACGTCGGGACTCTATGCTTGTTATTTAGAATCTATTTAAACAAGCTGCCAGATTCTGGCTAATATCCTATTTCCAGACAGAACAATTGATCTGTGACCCACGTTCGTTTTTTACCAGAATCTAATGTGCTTTATCAGAATAGCGTTTTCAAACGTACGCACAAGGTTGCACCAAATCCTTGATTTTCGGGTAAAGGTGCTAAAATGCCCGGCCCAGTCGTTACTATTGCCTGTTGAAGTGTTTTTAAAAGATCCATGCTGAAGTCATTCGATATTTACAGCCAGAATAATATACTGAAGATCATTGTGGCGCTTAACCTACTGCTGGTGGGGTCGGGGGCTTTGATTTTCATCAACCGGATTATCAATAAGCTGGAAGATCGGGAAGAGCAGTATGTGCAGCTGTACGCCCGGGCACTTGGCTACGTACAAACCGCCGATGTCAATACCGACGTAAACTTTATTGTGCAGGAAGTTTTGGTGGCCAACAAAACGATACCGGCTATCTACGTTAACGAGCAGAATGAGCCAGCCTATAAATTGAACATTGACATTCCGCAAGACCTCTCCCCTGATGAGACGAAACAGTTTTTGCGGCAGCAAATCCTTGAGATGCGTACGAATCATTCGCCCATTCGGGTGGATCTGCGGGACGGCGACTTTGGTTTGGTATATTACAATAACTCAACCCTGATCCGGCAACTCCGCTATTTTCCGTATGCTCTGATTGCCATTCTGACGGCACTGGGTCTGTTGGCGTATCTGTCGTTCAGTTCGTCGCGCCGGGCTGAGCAAAATCGGGTTTGGGTTGGGCTGGCCAAAGAAACGGCTCACCAACTGGGCACGCCCCTGTCGTCATTGATGGCCTGGGTGGAGTACATGCGCTCTGATCCCGAGCACTACGAGGAGTCGGTGACAGACGAGATTGAGAAAGATGTGCAGCGTTTGAACACGATTACGGCTCGGTTCTCGAGCATTGGCTCCATTCCGACGCTGAAAGAGGAAAACCTGAACGAGGTGGTGACGCACTTCACCGATTATCTGGCCCGCCGAATATCGACCAAGGTAAAAATGACCGTTGAGAGTAATTTGCCGCCTACACAGGTGGTGCGTATCAACCGCTTGCTGTTTGAGTGGGTAATCGAAAACATCTGCAAAAATGCGGTGGATGCCATGGCGGGAGTGGGCGAGCTGCGGCTCCGAATGATTCCGCTCCATAACGACGAAGTCGCGATCGACATCAGCGACACGGGTAAGGGCATTTCAAAAGCGAATCTTCAGAAGGTGTTTGCCCCTGGCTACAGCACCAAAAAGCGGGGGTGGGGGCTGGGGCTGACGTTGGCCAAGCGTATTGTGGAAGAATACCACAATGGCCGCCTTTTTGTCAAAAGCTCCGAAGTCGGCAAAGGCACTACGTTCAGAATTGTACTGAATAAGGAAACATGAAAAGAGGAAAAAGGAGAAAAAGGGCGAAGGCCTGCCGTACGAGTTACCTTTCTCCCTTTTTCTTTCTCTTTTTCCTTCCCCTCATCGGGCCAAAATAGGTACCCGGATGGTGTCGGTTTCGATGGTGTTGCTTACGCGCAGGGCCCGGTCGCGAATCCGAATCTGAAACTTCACGGGTAGTATCTGGGCGTTGCGGGTGTAGAAGAACACCTGCCGCAAATCGAGGGTCCCTTCGATAGCGCCCCGCTGCCCCTCACGCGTCAGACGCGGAAAAAGCAAAAACCGGTTTTCAGGGAGGTCGAAGGCCTCAAATCGGCCATTTACAAACCGAAAGGTCTTTATTTCGTAGTTGCCCCAACCGTCTTTGTAGCGTTCGGCTACCACGGCTGAATCAGCTTTGTTGCGGGGGGTATTCTCTCCCAGGTCGCCATCGCCATCCGTAAATTTCACCGAGATAATGATCGAGTCGCGCTCACCACCACCCACAACGGGGCGGGCAGGCAACCGGCGAAACGGGCTCAGCCCAAAGTATTCAATTTTGGGCGTTTCGTCGAAATCAGGTTCGTTCCAGCATGAGGTCAGAATGAGTGAGAGCCCGAAGAGCAGGATAGCGCCGTGAATTAGTTGCCGTTGCATGGTGTTGTAAAATCGTAACAGAAGCTAATGTAGTTTTTCGCTTGCAAAATTTACTCTACTGTCTTTCGCCGGAGTGGGCTCGCATTCGGGCGAACCTCCGACAGCGTATTCTAACCGTCGATGCCGAGTCGTTTGAGTCTCTGGCGCTCGACGTGTTTCGGTATCAGGCAGCCCTCAATCCAACGTACCGGGCGTTTCTGAACGCCCTCCGGGTCGAGGTCGATGAGGTTCAGCAACTGGCTCAGGTGCCGTTTATGCCCATCGGTTTTTTCAAACACCACGCCATTGTATCGGCGGAGTGGCTTAGTCCGGCGGTCCTTGAGTCGGCCGTGTGCTTTGCCAGCAGCGGAACCACCGGAGCAACCACAAGCCACCATTACCTCTTCGATGAGCCGTTGTACGATCAGGTAAGTCGGCAGATCTTCGAAGCTACGTACGGCCCGCTGACCAACGTCCATATTCTGGCGCTGTTACCGTCTTACCTTGAACGAAATAACTCGTCGCTGGTGTATATGGTTCGACAGTTTATCGAGCAAACCGGGTCGGCTGAATCGGGTTTTTATCTGCATGACACCGACGGGCTAACCCGCCGGATCAGGCATCTGCTCGATACCTCTTCCCGCACCATTCTTCTGATGGGCGTCACCTTTGCTCTGCTCGACTGGGTGGAGTCGGCAACGAACTTAGCATTTATTGGTGAAAGTAAGCGTGTATTAATCATGGAAACCGGCGGCATGAAAGGCCGTCGGCGCGAAATGCTCCGGGAAGAGGTACATGAAATCCTGACTGACCGGCTCCAAACGCCCCGTATTCATTCGGAGTACGGCATGACCGAGCTATTGTCGCAGGGTTATTCTACGGGCGAGGGGGTATTCAGGCCGGGGGCTACCATGCAAATTCGGTTACGTGATATCAACGACCCGTTTACGATTTTTCCGGCTGATTATACCCGTACGGGCGGTATCAATGTCATTGATCTGGCTAATCTGGACTCCTGTAGTTTTATCGAAACGCAGGATTTAGGCCAAAACGGCCCAGAGCCGGGTACGTTCCGGGTCATGGGCCGTTTTGATAATTCCGACGTGCGGGGGTGTAATTTGATGGTATAAAAGTAAGGAGAATGGATAAAGGAGGAAAGGGAGAAGGAAGACCGCGACAGCCCCCTTCTCCCTTTCCTCCTTTATCCATTCCCCTTCTTATGCGTACAACGCTACATCTTCGCCGGTGATGGTGTCTCCGCACATGATCACCAGACGCTCAATCACGTTGCGTAGCTCGCGCACGTTACCCGTCCAGGGGAGAGATTCCAGCTGCCGGAGGGCGTCGGGGCTAAGTTCTTTAACGGGAGCACCGTATTCGGAGGCAATGTCCTGCAAGAATTTATCGGCCAGCAAACCAATGTCTTCTTTGCGCTCAGCCAGGGCAGGCACATGAATCACGATAACGCTCAGGCGGTGGAACAAGTCTTCCCGGAAGTTTCCTTCGGCAATTTCCCGACGGAGGTCTTTGTTCGTAGCGGCAATCACCCGAACGTTGACCCGGATTTCTTTGTCGCCACCCACGCGGGTAATTTTATTTTCCTGCAGAGCCCGCAGTACTTTGGCCTGAGCTGACAGACTCATGTCGCCAATTTCGTCGAGGAATAGCGTACCGCCGTCGGCCTGCTCAAATTTACCAACGCGCTTGGCCATAGCGCCGGTGAAGGCTCCTTTTTCATGGCCAAACAATTCGCTTTCAATGAGTTCGCTTGGAATAGCGGCACAGTTTACCTCCACGAGCGGCATATTGGCGCGGTTGCCTTTCTCATGAATTTGCTTGGCCACCATCTCTTTACCGGAGCCGTTGGGCCCCGTTACAAGCACACGCGCTTCGGTAGCGGCCACGCGGTTGATGGTCTCTTTAACCTTCCGGATCGGGGGCGAGTCACCAACAATCTCGTTTAGTTTGTAGATACGTTTGCGGAGGGTTTTGGTTTCCTGCGCCATCTTCGACCGTTCGAGGGCGTTGCGCACCGTAACGAGCAGCCGGTTCAGATCGGGTGGTTTGGTAATGAAATCGAAGGCGCCCCGTTTGGTGGCTTCTACGGCATTTTCGACGTTGCCAAAGGCCGATACCATGACAAATTGCGTTCCTTTGCCGGCTTCACCTACTTTCAGGAGCAGCTCCAGACCGTCAATCTTGGGCATCTTAATATCGCAGAGCGCTACGTCATAATTCGACCTCAGAATCATGTCCAGGCCTTCTTCGCCGTCTTTGGCTTCTTCTACATCGTACCCTTCGTATTCAAGAATATCGCGCAAGGCTGCACGGATGCTCTTCTCGTCATCAATGATGATGATTTTAGCCATAGTAGCGGAATAACTTAGTCAACTGCGGCTGGGATGTCAGCGCGTAAATCGGACGAATGTAAGAGAAAAGGCCCTCAGTTTGCAAGTAGAGCTTCTTTTTTTTGAGACAAAAAGTAAGAATGTCATTACAGTTATAAATACCCGGTTGAGTGTTTGCGGTTGACAAGTAGAAAAGCGATAAAATGGGGATATGGCCTTAATGAGGGCAAAATTAACCCGTGCGTAAGCCCTGAGGCTTTGGTATCCTGTCGCCGATTTCCGTATTAGATACGGAAATGGCATGTTCAGGGGTGTGCCGGAGACCAGCCTGTTCGGGCATTGTAGGGGGATTTAGGAAGTTTGCCGATGGCTGTAATCCGGCCGTTTTGCGGTCGTATGGTTGGATCTGTATTCTACGAAAACTTATACTGAGCTTAAACACGAGCTTCCGGCTTTGAGACTGAATGTGGCACGGTGATGAAGCCAACCACCGATGACCAACAACCAGGCATGCTCCAGACAGAATTATACGGTGCGTTAAACTTTTTGGAGGGTAAGTCTGTCTAACTGAAAACAGATTGCCAATTTTGCGGGCAATTTTATTAATCCGAAACGATAAGAATGAGAAAAGCACTCATGGCGTTGGTGGCTGTTATGCTGACGTTGCCAGCCTTAGCCCAGAAAGATAAGCGTGCCGGAGACATCCTGGATGCGATGAGTAAAAAATACAAAACGTACAAAACGTATCAGGCCACTTTTTCCTTCACCAGCGACGGAGCAGCTCCCCTCAAAGGCGACCTGACGGTGAAAGACCAGAAATTTCGTCTCAAGCTTGGCGGGCAAGAGGTGTTCAACGATGGCAAAACCATGTCGACGTACATCAAAGAGTCAAACGAGGTGAACGTGCAGGACTACGATGGTAGTGCCAATAACGATTTCAACCCGAGCCGGATTTATTCGATTTATAAGAAAGGCTTCAACTACCGTTTTGTGGGTGACCAGAAACTGGCCGGAAAACCGGTTGAAGTTGTTGAATTGACGCCCGAGAAGAAAAATACGCAGGTTTCGAAGGTACAAATCAGCGTTGATAAGGCCGATAAGTCGATTCGGAGCTGGCAAATTACCGATAAGGCTGGCAAGCGAACTACCTATTCAATCAGTAAGTTCACGCCCAATGTGGGCATTACTGATGCCTATTTTGTATTTGATAAGGCTAAGTACCCCGGCGTTGAAGTAGTTGACTTACGCTAGTACAGGATACCGCTTACCAAATTGTACAAAAGAGAACCTGTCTGTAGGTTCTCTTTTTTTATGCTCATTTATAAGTAGTTGACAGGAAAAAATACCAAAAATTATATTCGAAGATGACCCTCAAAAAGGTGTTTGTAGGGATAATATACTAAAAGAGAAAATAATATTTGTACATTACGCCCAATTCTTTACCTAAAATATTGTGAATTACAATTATGAGGAAACATCTATTGAGTCTAATTCTGCTGTCGGGAATAACGATGGCTACGGCCTGGGCGCAGTCTCGGACCTTATCGGGCGTAGTCCGAGACGCCAATGGTCAGCCAATACCGGGGGCTAACATCGTGATCCGGGGTACAAATCGCGGAGCTACCACCGATGCGCAGGGGCGCTACACCTTATCCGACGTACCCGCTACGGGTCGGGTTCAGATTTCAAGCATCGGCTTTTTATCGAAAGAGCAGGACTTGGGCAACGGGCAAACGTCTCTGGATGTAAGTTTGGTTGAGGATGTCGCCAATCTGGAAGAGGTGGTGGTGTCGGGTCTGGCTACCAACGTAAAACGCTCGAATCTGGCCAATGCCGTAACCCTGCTCGATAGCAAGGCCCTGACCGGAACCACAACGCCAACAACCACCGACGGTGCCTTTCAGGGTAAAATTGCAGGGGCCAACATCGTTGCCAACTCGTCGGTGCCGGGAGGTGGTTTCAACCTACAATTCCGGGGCGTGTCTACACTGGGTGCCTCGGCTTCGCAGCCCCTGTTTATTGTCGATGGGGTGTATATCGACAACGGGCAATATTCCAACGGACGTTCGGCGGCCAATAAAGCGGCCGCCGGTTCGGCCGCGAGTACGCAGGATAACAACGCCAACCGCCTGGCCGACCTGAACCCCGACGATATCGAGACGGTGGAGGTACTGAAAGGCTCGTCGGCGGCAGCTATCTACGGTACCCGCGCCAATGCCGGGGTAGTGATTATCACCACCAAGCGGGGCAAAGGCGGCAAAACGACGGTTTCGTTCGGGCAGGACGTGGGCATCAGTAAAGCCATGAGTTTTTACGGTGGTGCCGACTGGACGGAAGACAAACTGACCAACTATTTCGATAAATCGGAGATTCCGCTCCTGCGCGCGGCCAAGGCCAATGGTACCTATACCGATTGGGAGCGGGTTGTGTTTGGCGGTACCGGGCAAATCACCAATACGCGGCTGGGCATCACGGGCGGTAACGAGCGCACGAAGTTCTATGTGAACGGAAGTATGCAGAATGAAAAAGGAATCATTAAAAATACCGGTTTCAAGCGCTACTCAATCCGGGCTAATATTGACCATAAACTGTCGAGTTGGCTCGATTTTGGGGTAAACTCCAACTACATCGTGAGCGACAACGATCGGGGCTGGACCGGTAACGACAACTCCTATATCAACTACGGGTACTCGCTGCCTTATACCAAACCCTACATTAACCTCTACCCCGATGCCAACGGCCGCTATCCCGACAACGGGTCGGGCGTGGGTGAGAACCCACTGGCTGTGCGCGACCGGGCCATCAACAACCAGAAAAACAACCGGGTGCTTCAGGGCTTCACGGTAAACGCCCGGGCGATCAACAACGAGCGGTCATCACTGACGTTCCGGATCAATGGTGGTCTGGATTATCAAAACGGGTACGCCCTGATCTGGCTGCCGTCGGATCTGCAATCGCAGCGGGCCGAGGCTAACCCCGGTTTCGCGCAGGATACCCGTACCGAAGTGTTCAACTCCAATGTGCAGCTGTCGGCCATTTACACGCAATCGCTGATGGACGGCCGCCTGAACCTGACAAGCTCGGCGGGCGCTGTTCGGCTAACGAAATACCTGCGGTCCAACTTCGTACGCGGTACGGGTCTGCCGGCAGGCGTATCGAACCCGTCGCGGGGTAAAGTGATCGACGGATTTGTTGATTATCAACGTAATACCGACGTTGGTTTGTTTGCCCAGCAAGATGCCAACTTCGAAGATAAAGTGATTGGTTCGGTAGGTATTCGTTTCGATAAATCGACGCTCAATGCCGACTTCGACAAGTTTTATGCCTTTCCACGGGCTTCGCTCGCCGTCAATGCCGCTCGCTTTGGCGACTGGGCTGGTAGCGCCGTGAGCCAGATGAAGTTCCGGGTGGCCTACGGGGCTACGGCCGGTTTGCCTACGTTTGGTACCACCTATTCGCAGCTTACCGTAAGCGGTGTGGGCGGTCTGGGGGGCCTAGTGCCCTCGACAATCCTGGGGAACTCGAGCATCAAGCCGGAGCGGGCTACTGAGCTGGAGTACGGTCTGGATTTCGGTCTGTTCAACGGCCGCGTAACGGGTGAGCTGACCCTGTATAACAAGAAGGTATTTGACCTGATTCAGCCCCTGACCACTGCCCCAACTACCGGGGTAACCTCGACACAAATCAACGCAGCCGATCTGACCAACCGAGGGCTTGAACTGACACTTGGTGCCGATGTGGTGCGTAGCTCAAATTTCAGCTGGTTTGTACAGCCTATTTTCTGGTACAACCGCTCAAAAATTACCCGACTGGCTATTCCCGAGCGTTTGACGGGTGGCTTTGGCGCTACGTTTGGCCAATGGCGGGTAAAAGAGGGCTTCTCGCCCACGCAGATTGTGGGTCAGCCCCGCACCGACCCGAACGACCCACGCTCATGGACGGTGTATGGCGATCAGCAGCCGAAGTACGAACTGTCATTGATGAACCGGATCACGTTCCTCAAACACTTCGAATTCTCGGCCCTGCTCAACTATCGGCACCGGTTTACGGTGGTGTCGCTGTCGCGCGTGCTCTGGGATGAAGGCGGCAATACGTACGACTGGAACGAAACCGACGACATTGGTAATGACGGCAAAACGCCCAACGGCATGTATCGTCAGAACGTGAATGGCCTCGGCGACAATGGCGACCCGAAGCCCGGCTATAACCCCGACGTGTACAGCTTCCTGAAACTGCGTGAGGTTGCTCTGTACTATCGTGTGCCCTCGGCAACGCTCAAGAGTGTGTTTGGCAATGCGGTAAGTAATGTTCGGTTTGGGGTTTCCGGGAATCATTTACTCCGCTGGACCAACTACACGGCTGGCTACGACCCTGAAAACTCAAACTTTGGTTCGCTCGCGCTGGGTGGCGGGGTCGACCTGGGTTCGTCGCCCGCGGTGCGCCGGATGATGTTCCACATTGCTGTTGATTTTTAAGGCCTTTGTCAAACCGAGACATTCAAAGAGATTCATTATGAAAAAACATACACAAATTCTGCTTACCACGCTGCTGGTAGGTGGTTTTACGGCCTGTAACCCGTTGCAGACCGAAGAGGTGATTGACCCGAATTACCCTAGTGTAGGGGCTGTTACCAACAACGCTACCAAAGCCCAGCTTGATGGGCTCTCGATCGGGCAAGTTTCAATTGCCCGCGATGGTATCCAGACCTACCTCTGGGTACTGGGTACGCTGGGCAAAGAGCTGTTTAACTTCAACGGTACCGAGTCGCGCTGGATGACGGAACTGAACGGGTTGCGGCCTATCGATAACTCGGCTTTTTACAATGGGGCAACTACGGCGTTTGGCCTGCCCGTACGTCAGGCAAACATTACGCTGGCGGCTGTTAATAACACTAACTCGGTAACCGACCGTGAGAAAAACGGCTACCGGGGGCTTGCCAACACGTTTAAGGGATTGGCCTACCTGTACATGCTCAATGCGCAGGGCTCCAACGGCGTTCGCCTGAATGTGGAAGACCCCTTTAAGCCGAGCAAGCCTGCCAGCTATGCCGAGTCGCTGACGGGTATTGCGAAAATTCTGGACGAGGGTGCTGCCCAGCTCGATCAGGCGGGGGCTACGTTCCCGTACACGTTGCCCTCCGGGTACGCGGGTTTCGATACTCCGGCGGCTTTTAAGCGGTTCAACCGGGCCATTGCGTTGCGGGTTGCCATTTACCAGGCCGATTGGGCAAAGGCAGCTACCTTGCTCCCCCAAACGTTTTACAATGCTACCGGCGACCTGAACGCCGGGCCGCGGCATACGTTCAATGCCACGCCCCCCGACCGGGCCAATCCGTTGCTGAACACGGCATCGAGCCAGATTGTGGGCGTTCAGCAGGTGTTTGATGCGGCCGAGGCCAATGACAAGCGGCTAAGCAAGGTACGTAAGTTAGCCACTCCGCTCACGTATACCTCTGGGGTTACGTATGGCACGCCCTACCTGACAAACATGTATGCCAGTGCCAACGATGCTGTGCCTATTATTCGGAACGAGGAGCTGATCCTGATTGCAGCCGAAATTGCGGCTCAGCAAGGTAACGCGGCCGAAGCTACCCGCCACCTGAACATTGTACGGACGGCAGCGGGCCTGCCTGCCTACGCCGGTGCCACCACGCGCGACGCCCTTATCAACGCTGTTCTGAAAGAGCGTCAGTATTCGCTGTTTTACGAAGGACATCGGTGGGTCGATATGCGCCGGTACAACAAGCTGGGTGAGATTGTGTTGCCCGTGGCCGGTATGAAAGTGCTGGAGCGTCTGGAGCGCCCCGTTGCCGAAGTGAACTGGGATGTATTTAATCCGTAGCAATACCCAATCAACAAAAATGCCCCGTCGATTTCCCGGCGGGGCATTTTTATTATGTGATTTCAGACGAGAGTTAAGTCAGACTGAGAGAAGCTGGGCTAACTGCTGGATGGTTAACACGTTTATCTGTGGAAATTCACGCTGCTTAAGAACATCATAGTGCTTGTCATTCGAGACTAAATAGTGTGCATTTGCCGCAAAAGCACAGTCTACAAATTTGTTATCGTCAGGGTCTTCTGGAATTAAATTCATTCGAAACGAAGGCTCGATTCTCTGAACATTAGGTAGCTCCAAAAGCGTACGACAAACATCACTGGCAACGTCAGGATGCCATTTTTTGCCGATTATTTCAGCGTATTCATCCAGAATTTCAGTGGTTACGGCCAAATCAAAATGGCCGCTTAGAATACCTCTGTAAAGCCAGTGAAATACTGAACGGTCAGATATGGAAACAAGCAATACATTGGTGTCCACAACCAATGTTAGTCTTTCTCCAGCCATTGAAGCATGTCATCGTTTGTCAGGCCGCGTTCGTCCCAAATCTGATTGGCGCGTTTGATGGAACGCTCCGCATAGAAGTTTGCCAGTAATTGCTTCAGATCCAACAAGTCTGATTCGGACAGATCGGTCGCGTACAGCCGCAGTAGCTCAGTCTGAACATTCGATAGCGGTAGGGTAAGCTGATTCATTGGTAATGGATAGTCGTTAACTACATGAACCACATACAACGCTTAATAGCTCCTTACGCCAGCACACTCGTAATGAGCTGCTCCAGAATCAAACGGCCATCGGTATTACCCAGCAGGGGGTCGGCGGCACGCTCAGGGTGGGGCATCATGCCAAATACATTCTTGCGCTCGTTGGCTACACCGGCAATGTTTTCGAGGCTACCATTGGGGTTGGCCGCGTCGGTAATGGCCCCGGTTTCGTCGCAGTAGCGGAAAATAATCTGATCGTTATCGTTCAGTTGCTTTAGCGTATCGGCATCGGCATAGTACCGGCCATCGCCGTGCGCAATCGGAATTTTCAGGGGTTGCTCCTTGTCGAGTCCGGCCGAAACCAGCACACTCGATGACTGTGGCTTCAGATAAATGTTTTTGCAGGTGTACTTCTGGCTGAGGTTACGCAGCAGTACGCCCGGTACCAGACGAGCCTCGGCCAATACCTGAAAACCGTTGCAGATTCCCATCAGGTAGCCACCTCGGTTGGCGTGCGCAATCACCTCGTTCATAATGGGCGAAAACCGGGCAATGGCCCCCGTCCGCAGATAATCGCCGTGGGCAAAACCGCCGGGCAACAAGATAAAGTCACAACCTTGCAGGTCGTGGTCTTTATGCCAGAGTTTCACAACGGGCTGGCCCATCAGGGTCAGGGCATCGACTGCATCCTGATCGCAGTTTGAGCCGGGGAATACGACAACGCCAAATTTCATAACTGAAAAGCGAAATAGTGAAAGGGAGAAAGAACAACGTCCAGATCACAGCGGCTTAACCACTCGTTCACTCTTTTCCCTCTTGGTTGCAAAGATACAAATTAACCCTGCACCGCTACCGGTTTCCCCTCATTTAAGGTAGCCTTGCCTCGCTCAAAGGTGAGGTCGAGCTGCCCCAGGTGAATACCGGCAAAGCCTACCTGATTGATGAGCGTGGGTTTGCCGTCGAGGTTATTGACCGATACGGGTGCGTTCAGAAACGTATGTGTGTGCCCTCCGATAATCAGATCAATATGGCGGGTTTTGGCCGCCAGCACGTTGTCCGAAACGGTGGCATCATTGTATTTAAAGCCCAGGTGCGACAGGCAGATTACGTAGCTACATTTCTCGTCCTGACGTAATCGCCGGGCCATATCGTTGCCCAGCTCAATCGGGTCGAGGTACTTGGTTTCGCGGTAGGCATCCGTCGGAATAAGCCCCTTTGGCTCGATACCAAGGCCAAATACACCAATCCGGACGCCATCGCGCACAAACACCTGGTAGGGCTTCGTGCGACCGTCCATCACGGTATTCCGGAAATCGTAATTGGCAATCAGAAACGGAAAGTCGGCTTTGGCAAACTGAGTACGCATATTGTCGATGCCCCCGTCGAAATCGTGGTTACCAATGGTGCCGGCATCGTAGCCGAGCCGGTTCATAGCCAGAATTTCGGGCTCACCGAGGTACAGGTTGAAATAGGGCGTACCTTGGAAAATATCACCCGCATCGAACAGCAGTACGTGGGTTTTCTCTTTCCGAATCTGCTGGATGAGCGTCAGGCGACGGGCCACGCCCCCCTTCCCGGCATTGCGCCCGCCATCAAACGGAAACGGATCGAGCCGACTGTGCACATCGTTGGTGTGCAGAATGGTAATTTGGGTGGTTTTAGACTTGGCCAAAGCCTCAGGTGCGGTAGCCCCAATCACGGCGGCCGAACCCAGCAGTTTCAGAAACTGACGTCTATTCGACAGTAACGCGTCCATCCGATACGGGGGTTAGAGGGGTGCCGGTTTTACCCTGTTGACGAAAATAATCAATGAATGCATCGCGGATGAGGTAGTTCAGATTCTCGCGACGGATAGCTCCTTTGATGTAGCCCACGTTTTCGCCCCCATCCGCAATGTAATCGCTCATGGCAACGGTGTAGGTCTCGTTGGGTTGCAGCGTACGGCCGTTGGTAAACTGTACCGACTGTACTTTGCCATCCTTGATTTTAGTGCGCAAACCGCCAATAACCAGGGCGTTGGAGGCCGCGAAGTGATTCAGGAATTGCTGAAGCATATCGCCTTTGAGCGTCATCACCACCAGTTGGTTATCAAACGGCATCACCTCGTAAATAGAGCCGATGGTGATATTTCCTGCGGGCAGGTTGGTTCGGATGCCACCCAGATTCAGGTGCGAGCAATCAACGGGTTTACCGTACCGTTGGGTGGCCTGTTGGAGCAGGGCGTCGGTGAGCAGGTCGTTGAGCGGAGCGTCGGGTTGGCCTTTCTCGATGCGGCCCGTTGACCGGGTCAGCACCTCGTTCATGGTCTGATCGAGTTTCTGCCGATACGGTTGCAGAAAGGCCGCCATACCGGGGTCGGTTTGGGCCGTCGCGGAGTCGACCGTCAGCCGGGTCGCGGTTTGCTGACCCAGATAATAGCTTGGTTTGCAGCCGGCAATGGCAATGAATAGGAGCCATACCGGGAGCCACTGTTTGGATGTCATTATGGAATCAACGCGTTTTGGGCGTTCAAAAGTTTAGATTAACGCAGCTTTAGCGTTGCGAGGGTGAGGGCCGCCAGAATAATGCCCACAATCCAGAAGCGTGTCACGATTTTGGCTTCGTGGTACCCTTTCTTCTGGAAATGGTGGTGCAGGGGCGACATCAGGAATATGCGCCGACCTTCGCCGTACTTTTTCTTGGTGTACCGAAAGTAGCTCACCTGAATCATGACCGACAGCAGCTCGACCAGAAAAATACCGCACATGAGCGGAATCAGCAATTCTTTGCGAATGGCCAGTGCCACCACCGCAATCACGCCCCCCAGCATGAGGCTGCCCGTGTCGCCCATGAAAACCTGCGCCGGGTACGAGTTGTACCAGAGAAAACCCACGCAGGCCCCTACAAAGGCGGCACAGAAAATAACCAGCTCGCCCGAGTTGGGAATGTACATGATGTTGAGGTATTCCGAAAAACGGGCGTTACCCGACAGGTACGCCAGTACCCCCAGCGTGAGGGCAATAATAACCGACGAACCGGCCGCCAGCCCGTCGATACCGTCGGTGATGTTGGCCCCGTTCGATACGGCGGTGATAATGAAAATACAGACCGCCGTGTAAATAATCCAGGTGTATTCGTCGGGGAGGAGCCCAAACAGGAGTGAGCTGTAATCGAACTCGTTGTTTTTCAGAAATGGTACCGTGGTCAGCGTCGATTTGATATCTTCATAAACCGATACCGAGCCAATGTTGGTGCTCACCACGGGCTTGTCGTAAATCCGGATTTTTACGTACCGGTTAAACGACAACGTAAGGCCCACAATGAGCCCCAATCCTACCTGACCTACAATTTTGAACCGGCCGTGTAGCCCCTCTTTGTTTTTCTTGAATACCTTGATGTAATCGTCCAGAAACCCGATCAGACCCGTCCAGACGGCCGAAACCAGCAACAGAACAATGTACACATTGGAGAGTTTGGCAAACAGCAGGACCGGAATCAGCAGGGCGGCCAGAATAATGAAGCCTCCCATGGTTGGGGTGCCGCGTTTCTGCATCTGCCCTTCGAGGCCCAGATCCCGAATCGACTCGCCAATTTGTAGTTTGCGGAGATAGTCAATGATTCGTCGGCCAAATACCGCCCCGATGATCAACGAGGTAACTACGGCGCCCAACGCCCGAAACGAAAGGTACTGAAATACCTGCGCACCGGGAAAATCAAATTGGCGGTCGAGGTACGAGAAGAGGTAATAGAGCATTGTATTGAGTGAATGAGTGAATGAGCGAATTAGTGAATGATAACAGGCAAGCGGGTGTGCTTAAGACTTCATTCGCTCATTCACTAATTCGCTCATTCACTAATTAAACAAAGTTACGCTTTTCCGCGGTTTGCAAAAGCCTCGCGGAGCACGAGCCGGTCGTCGAAGTCGTATTTCACGCCTTTGATTTCCTGATACGTTTCGTGGCCTTTGCCCGCTACCAGAATAATGTCGTGCGGTTGTGCCAGGGCCACAGCGCGCTCAATGGCTTCGCGCCGGTCTTCAATCGTGATGGTTTTCTTGAAATCGATAGGCGGTACACCGGCCTGCATCTGTTCCAGAATCGCCATGGGCTCCTCGTGGCGGGGGTTGTCCGACGTCAGAATGACACGTTGGCTGAATTTGCAGGCAATCTCGGCCATAAGCGGGCGCTTTGCTGCGTCGCGGTTGCCTCCACAACCCACCACCGTAATTACCTGCGGCAGGCGACCCGTTTCGCTTTCCTGGCTAAACTCGGCAATGGTTTCGAGTACGTTTTGCAGGGCGTCGGGGGTATGCGCATAGTCGACAATGCCCACAATCCGGTCGTCTGAAATTACCTGCTCGAACCGACCCGGTGGGGGCATCAGGCCTGAGAGTTGGGTCAGCACATCGTCGGGGTCTTCGCCCAGCAACACGGCCGCACCGTACACCGCCAGCAGGTTGTACGCATTGAACCGCCCGATGAGTTTGAACCACACCCGCCGGTTATCGATGTCCATTTCGAGCCCAAACAGACCATCGGCCAGAATTTTGCCCTTAAATGTACCTAGTGTTTGCAGCGAGTAGCTCTCTTTACGGGCCAGGGTATTCTGAAGCATCACCGCCCCCCGCTTGTCGTCGGCATTGGTCAGGGCAAAGGCCGCACGGGGCAGCTGGTCAAAAAAGCCTTTTTTTGCCTTGATGTAGTTGTCGAAGGTTTTGTGAAAGTCGAGGTGGTCGTGGGTGATATTGGTGAAGATCCCCCCCGCGAAATGTAGCCCCGCAATACGCTCCTGCACCACCGCGTGCGAGCTCACCTCCATAAATACGTGCGTACAGCCGTGCTCCAGCATCCTGACGAGCAACTCGTGGGTCGTGATGGCGTCGGGGGTGGTGTGGGTGGCCGGGATTACGGTATCGTCAATCTGATTTTGCACCGTCGAGAGCAGGCCGCAACGGTATCCCAGCGAGCGGAACAACCGGAAAAGCAAGGTGGCCACCGAGGTTTTGCCATTGGTGCCGGTTACGCCCACCAACCGGATTTTTTTGGACGGATGCCCGTAAAAGTTAGCCGCTACCAGCCCCATAGTCCGGGCCGAGTCGGCAACCTGTACAAACGTTACGTGCTCGGGGGTTTGATCGGGCAGGGTTTCACACAAAATGGCCGATGCCCCCAGTTCAATGGCTTTATCGATGTACGCATGGCCGTCGGTAACGGTACCCCGCACGGCAATAAACAGGCTCCCCGGTGCCACCCGGCGCGAGTCCATAGTCAGGTGCGTGACGTCGGTATCCATGCTGCCCGCTGTAGCTTGCAGCGGGACTTTGTAAAGCAGAGAGGATAATTGCATAGGGCAAAGATAAAGCCCCGTTGGCGATTCTGCCTACAGCAGCCAGGCAACGGTCAGGCTAAGAGCCCGGTCAGCCCCCGCCGTTCCAGCAGAGCCATTAAATTGAAGCGGCAATTGGGAGCAAAGTCAATATCAGATTCCCAGGTTGTCACACGCCAATCCTGATTGGGTTGGGCAACCAGAACTTTGCGGGTTCCCTCTGTTGTGATCCAAATCACCGTTCCCACCCCAAAGTCGAGCATCGTTTGTGTTTTGTGGAAAATATAGTCTTCTTCCTTCTGATAGTTCGATAGGTCAATTTCCAGTTTAACATCCACTTCGATCACAATATCGGGGGGAGTGGCAAAGTATTTTCGGTTCACCTTCTCGATTTCGGCCAGTCGGAAGATGGCAATATCGTTGGCCACGTTGGAGTTATGGGCGATATGTAAGCCCGGTTCGCTTACAAAGGCCAGATAATCGTCGGGTAGATATTTAAAGATTTCCCCGAATAAGATCGAGACAACCAAGGATTGCAACGAACTGCTGCCCATAATTTCGTTTATCGTTTTTTGGCCATTCAGAACGGCAAGCGTGCCTTTGCGGTACAATATCTGACCTTCCAGCTCCTCGTGCCGGAAGGTGGCCGGAATCGTCAATGGGGCCGTTGTCGTCATCGTTGTTATGGGGTAGAATGAGAAATTCTGTAACGGCAATTTACTCTATTTTCAACACAATTCCTCTATGGCCCTTTATGTCTTCGCCGGGGTCTACAGACTGGGCCGAAACGCGCCCGCGTCGGCTACCCCGAATGGCTACCCGAACCCCCCGATTTTCGAGTAGGGGCAGGGCGTCGCGCAGGGGCAGGCCGCGTACGTCGGGCATTTTGCCTTCGCGCGTGGACAATGATTGCCAGCTACCATTTTGGGTCGTGCGTACCCAGCCTTCAACCGATGGCTCCTTGCCCAGTTCGAGCTCCTGACTAATCAGGTGGAGGTCTTCGGCATAGCCCGCTTTAGGCGTGGGTGCCGACCCTGCCTTGCCTTTCCGCAATGGTGGGTGCATCCGAATATCGTAGGCATGAATCCGGTCGGCTACGGCACGGAATACCGGCGCGGCTACTTTGCCGCCGTACAGCGAGTCGATATTGCTGAACCGGGGATTATCGATGGCTGCCAGAATGGTGTACTTGGGTTTGTCGGCCGGGAAATAGCCAATAAACGACGAGTAGTAGAAACCCTCGCGGAAGGTGCCCCCGACGTATTTCTGGGCGGTGCCTGTTTTGCCGGCAATTTTATAGTACGGGCTCATGATGGAGCGGGCCGTACCGCGTTCGACTACCCCTTCGAGCATCCGTTTCGCCAGCTGAATCGTCTTCTTCGACGCAATAGGCTCAGGGGCTACATAAGGCTCAAATGCCTCGACGAGGTCGCCGGCCTGCCGAATTTCTTTCACAATCATGGGTCGCACCCAGCGCCCGTCGTTCGCTACGGCGTTGTAAAAGGTGAGCATCTGCAAGGGGGTAATGAGCATCTCGTACCCGTACGACATAAACGTGAGCGAGGTTTTGCTCCAGCCCTTAGAGTCTGGGTTGCGGATAAACGGCACCCCTTCGCCCTTCATGTGAATGCCCGTGGGCTGGGTCAGGTGAAACCGGCGGAGGTATTGGCAGTACAGGTCGGGACGTTTGTAGAAATAATTCTGCATGAGCAGGTGAACCCCGATGTTCGACGATTTCTCGAACACCTGCTGGGCAGTCAGCGTACCGTAGCCGCCCCGTTTGGGGTCAACAATATCGATGGTTCGGTACCGCAGCCTCCCGTTGCCGGTATGCACAATTTTGTTGGGCGTAATGGCCTTTTCTTCCAGCAAGGCCATCATACTCACCAGCTTGAAGGTAGAGCCGGGGTCGGTGCGGCCCGCCAGTGCGTGGTTGAATGTTTCGAGGTATTGGCTCGACCCGTCTGTACGGGGGTAGCGGGTCAGGTTGGCCATCGCCCGGATTTCGCCGGTCTGTACCTCCATCACAATCACGGTTCCCTTATCGGCCTGAAACTTCTCCATGTACTGCCGCAACGACGACTCGGCCATGTCCTGATAATTGACGTCGATTGTGGTGTACAGGTCCATGCCCGTTTCGGGGCGCATGTCGGGGCCGTCGTCGACTGGTTTCTTTACCCCATTGCTAAGTACCTCCACAAGGCCAACGGCATTCTTGCCGGCCAGATTTTTCTGAAAACTGGCTTCGAGGCCCATGAGCCCTTTGCCGGTTTTAGCGTCGAGGTCGCCCAGGGTCCGTTTGGCCATTTCGCCGAAGGGATGATACCGCTCGTAGTAAGGTCTGAATACCCCACCGCGTGCACTGATTTTGGCCGAACGACGGAAAAACGGCCATTGGCGCATGTACTGCCGCTCGGCATACGTAACCCGGCGGCTGTACAGGGGCAAAAACTGCCGACCGTGTTCGCGGGCGTCGCGGGCCATATCGGCATACTCGGCGGGCGAGTGGTCGCCAAAGACCCTGGAGAGCAGTATACCCAGAGAGTCTACTTTTTGGGCAAAATACGTTGAGTCGGCAATGGTGGGGTCAAGGCCGACCTCGTAGGTTGGAATAGAGGTCGCCATGAGGCTTCCATCAACGGCGTAAATATTGCCACGCATGGCCCGTAGCGTGTCGCGCCGAATCTTGACACCCTCGAGCCGCTCAATCCAGTGCTTACCATCATAGACCTGAAAATACTGGACATACACCAGCTTGGCTACAATGGCCACGGCCACCACAACCAGCCCCAGGTAGAGGTAGGTGGCCCGCTTCAGAAAGTCCTGCTTAATACTCATCTGGCTTCACAACAAGTTTACGGGGTGGTGTTTGGCTATCGGTCAGGCCGAGGGGGGCCACACGCTTGCTCAGCTCCGACTGTTTGCCGCTCTTCATAAAATCGGCCTGTAGGGTTGTGTACTGCGCGCGCAGCTCGTCGAGCTCAATTTTGGCCCGTTGAATCCGGCGAACGAGCCGCTCGGCATTGTGCGTGAGCCCAATGTAAATAATGAGCAACAGCGTGACCCACAAAATGCGGTCGATGTTGCGGATAGGCCAGGAGTTGTTCTCACCGAAGAGCCGGTCTAGACCAATGACATCGTTGACCCAGTTGGTCAGGCGGCTTTTGCGTTTTTGCCGGGCAATGGTTTTGGGGGTGCGAAAGGTGTTTTGAGCCATTTTTCTGCAATTCTCAATTTGGCGCTACGTGCTCGGGGGTTGCGGCTAATTTCCTCGGCGGAGGCTTCGATAGGCTTGCGGTTGACGGCTTGTAACGGTTTCAGCTCATTGCCATAGAGGTCTTTTTCAACCTCCCCGTGAAACTTACCCTTGTTGATGAAATTCTTGACCAGCCGGTCTTCGAGCGAGTGGTAGCTCATCACCACCAGCCGCCCGCCGGGCGTGAGGGCGTCGGGCACTTGCTCCAGAAACTCCTCCAGTACGCTCAGTTCTTCGTTTACTTCGATTCGGATGGCCTGAAAAACCTGCGCAAAAAACTTGTTTTCCTTGCCGCGCGGGGCCAGTCGTTGCAGGGCGGCTTTCAGGTCATTGACGGTTTGCAGGGGGCGGTTGGCGCGGGCTGCCACAATCGCCGTAGCGGCCGTGCGGGCGTTCGTGATTTCGCCGTACATGCCCAGAATCTTGTGTAGTTCGGCCTCGGTGGCGGTGTTGACCACCGCCTTCGCCGAGCGCTCGGCCTGCTGATTCATGCGCATGTCGAGGTCGGCATCGAACCGGGTGGCAAACCCCCGCTCGGGCGTGTCAATCTGGTGGGATGAGATGCCCAAATCGGCCAGAATGCCATCGACCTGCTTAATGCCGTACAGCCGCAAAAACCGTTTGAGGTTGCGGAAGTTGGCGGGTATAAACGTCAGGCGTGCGTCATGGATGGCCTCGGCATTGGCGCGGGCGTCGGCGTCCTGATCAAAGGCAATGAGTCGGCTATTCGGGTCCATTCGCTCCAGAATAGCCCGGCTGTGTCCCCCTCCTCCAAAGGTGACGTCTACGTAAATACCGCCCGGCTTAATGGCCAGCCCATCGAGGCACTCGGTGAGCATTACGGGTTCGTGGTAACTTGTTGTCATGCAAAATAGGGCGGAACCAAATCGAAACGGTCGGCCGTTACAAACTTAACGAAACCGCCCCGGAAGTGAATCAGGCGGCTCAGATATTCATTTTTGGTTTCTTTTGCGGTATGAACAAATTGCTGCTTCTGCTCTCACTGGCAACGTTTTCTACAGCCTGTACGGCTCAGTCCGAAAAACCGCTGACGGCGGGTACATGGCGTGCTACCGTCAAAACCGCCGGGGGCGAGCTGCCCTTTGGGCTCGACATTCAGCCGGGGGCGGATAAACAAACCTTTACCGTGCACGCTGTGAACGGCAAAGAGCGCCTGCCGATGGACGCGGCCACGTACCGCAACGACACACTGCGGATTCCGATGTCGCTGTTTGAGTCGGAGATCATTGCCCGTGTGGAGGGTAAAACTATGCGGGGCATCTGGCGTCGGCGTCGCACCGGCAACGAATACCAGAGCATTCCGTTTGAAGCCCAGCACGGCCTGAATTACCGCTTCACGCCCGATGGCCGCGCGGCCTCGGTCGACCTGACCGGCAAATGGGCCACTACCTTCCGCAGTACCACCGGAACCGATACCACTGCTGCCGTTGGGGTTTTTGAGCAGCAGGGAAATACCATCACGGGTACGTTTTTGACGCCCACAGGCGACTACCGGTATCTGGCCGGTAACGTAGTCGGGGATAGTCTGTTGCTGTCGTGTTTCGATGGGTCGCACCTGTTTCTGTTTAAGGCGAAGGCCGGGCGCGGTCCTAACCGAACCCTGACCGGCACGTTTAACTCAGGGCCGACCTACGCCGAAACCTGGACGGCCCGTTTCGATCCCAACGCGTCGCTGCCCGACCCGGCCCTGCTGACGTTTGTCAAGCCCGGTCAGAAGTTCTCGTTTTCGTTTCCAGATCCTGCCAATAAGCTCGTTTCGCTCACCGACGACCGGTTTAAGGGCAAAGTGACCGTGGTGCAGATTCTGGGTTCGTGGTGCCCTAATTGCATGGACGAAACCAATTTTCTGAGCCCGTGGTACCAAAAAAACCGGAGTCGGGGCGTCGAGGTAGTGGGGCTGGCTTTTGAGAAGTCGGCCGTTATGGCGGAGTCGGGCCCGCGCATTCAGCGCATGAAAGAGCGGTTTGGTATCCAATATCCGGTGTTGCTGGCCGGTACCAATGATAAGGTCGAAGCGGCTAAAGCTCTGCCCGCCCTGAACCGGGTAGTTGCGTTCCCGACAACCATTATTCTGGACAAAAAAGGGCAGGTAAGGCACATTCACACCGGTTTCAGCGGACCGGGCACCGGCGTCTACTACGATCAGTTTGTCGACGAGTTTAATGGCCTGATCACGAAGCTCCTGGCCGAGTAACCACGCGCCGATTCGGGAAGCTCGCCTATGATCTCCAACAAACTCACCCTGCCAGCGGTGGTCAGTGCGCTGATGACGGTGGCCCCTTTGCTCACCAGTTCGTTTATCACGTATCAGGTGCTGGTCAACGAGCCGCTGCTGGCGGCTCTCACGGCCGGGCAATGGGCCGTAGTGACGGTTGTGTGTGCGCTGGCGTCGGCGCTGGCGCTCATGCCGCCCACCTTTCTGGCCTTGGTGTTTGGCTATTTTTTGGGTTGGAACGCCCTGATTCCGCTGTTTGCGCTCAACATGGCCGCCATTCTGTTTGTCAACACGGCCGTACACTGGCTCGATGGCGACCGACTTCGGCACCATCTCGAACAAAACCCGAAGGTGCACCAAATTCTCGACCGTATCGGGCAGCGCGAACTCCGGTTTATCTTTTTCGCCAAGCTTTCGCCGGTGTTGCCCTTTGCGGTGACCAACCTGATGTTTGCCCTGTCGGGGGCGCGGCTGTACAACGTGTTGCTGGGTGGTTTTCTGGGCATGGTGCCCCGCACGGCGCTGGCGGTCTGGGCCGGGAGTCAGGCGCGCGAACTCCGGGCTTTGCTCACGCAACCGGGAGGCACGGCTAACCTGGGCTGGACACAGGGTATTGTGGCCGTGCTGCTGCTCGTGTCGGTAGTGGGGCTGTGGCGGGTACTGAAGGGTAAATAAGGGTTTAGCCCAATCGCTCGTCGATACGTTTGGCGATGGCTTCGAGAAGCCGATTGTGCCCTACTGGTAGCACAATCACCTGGGCCGAGGGCACCCGCCTGAGCAAGGGCTCCACGGCTGTTTTGGGCAGCACCCGGTCGTATTCACCCAGATACAATGTAATGCGCATCGATGACTGGTTGAGCACTTTGGCTAACGTATCGAGCTGAGGCCGTAGTGGCCGGAAACCAATCCACGACCGGTACACGCGCTCGCGTTGGGCGGGCGTAGCCAGCGTACTCTGCGCAAACCGCAACAGACTGCGGTCGAGCCATCCGAGTCGCACGAGTGTATTGCTCAGGCGTTGCAGCAGCGGCAGGTGATTCAGAAAATAACGGAACAACGTCCGACCCAGCCCCGACCCGGTCGCAAAGGCATACCAGCCGTTGGTCGAGATCCCGTCGGGGGCCAGCAACCAAAGCCGGTCTATCCGGTGTGAAAACCGCTCGGCCGTAGCCAGGGCAAACACCCCGCCCATGCTGAAACCCGCCACCGAAAACCGGTCAATGGTTTGTTCGGTCAGAAACGCGTCGAGCAGTTTAGTCCAGCGGTCGGGCGTGAGTGCCTCGTGCTCCGCATAGGTGTTGCCGTTCAGCCCCGAACTTTGGCCGTGGTAAAACAAATCGAAGCTATAGATGGTAAAGAAAGAGGCCAACGAATCGCCAAAGGGTGCAAAAACCCGACCATCTTGCCCAATGCCATGAAAACAGAGGAGTACCGCCGGGCCGTGCCCCCATTGGTGGTAACGTAGGTGGATAGCATCGAACGCGAAAACAGAAGGCATTGATCAGGTCAGGTTGAGATTCCGAAAACAATAAACACGTACACCCTATGCAAACCTTCGCAACGCTGGCCGACTTTTCGGCCCATGCCGGACAGTCGCTCGGCGAATCGGCGTACATGACTGTAACCCCCGAAATGGTCCAGAAATTCGCCGATGCCACCGGCGATCATCAGTGGATCCACCTCGACGAGGAAAAAGCCCGGCAGTTTTCGCCCTACGGTACCACCATCGCCCACGGGTTTCTGACACTCTCGCTGGCACCCAAGCTGATGGCCGAAATTTACCGGGTTGAGTCCGTAAAAATGGGTATTAACTACGGGGCCAATAAAATCCGCTTTACGGGGGCTGTACCCGTTGGGAGCCGCGTTCGGATGAAAGCCTGGCTGCATCACGCAGAGCCAACCAACGCCAATGAAGGCGCGACTGGCGTGCGGGCCGTTGTCGAGTGCGTGTTTGAGGTCGAAGGGCAGCAAAAACCTGCCTGTGTGGCTGAATTGATTAGCTTGTTGTTCGAGTAAATAAATGAACAATGAACAATGAACAATGAACAATGAACAATGAACAATGAACAATGCATATTCATTGGCCGTGGGTGGTTTAACTGCGTGTAACGGGCTGTCCATTGCGCGTTACCCATTATTCATTATCCATTTTACATTATCCATTAAAGCAAAATGCGTTTACAAAATAAAGTTGCCATCATCACCGGCGCAGCACGGGGCATTGGTCGGTCGGCCGCCGAGATTTTTGCCCGCGAAGGGGCCACTGTTATCATTTGGGATATGCTCGACGAGGGTGCCCAAACCGCCGAGGCTATCCGGGCAACGGGAGCACAGGTCGAGTACATGAACATCAGCGTGACCGACGTGCCCCGTGTGGAAGAAGCCGTGCGGGCGGTTGTAGAGAAATACGGCCGAATCGATATTCTGGTCAATAACGCGGGCATCACCCGCGACCGGACTCTCCTCAAAATGAGCCATACGGAGTGGCAACAGGTGATTGACGTGAACCTGACGGGCGTGTTCAACTGCACGAAGGCCGTGGTGCCTTACATGGTTGAGAAAGGCTACGGCCGGATTATCTGCACTTCGTCGGTAGTAGGGGTACACGGCAATTTTGGGCAAACCAACTATGCAGCTACCAAGGCGGGCGTAGTAGCCATGTGCCGCACCTGGGCCAAAGAACTGGGTAGCAAGGGAATCACGGCCAATGCGGTTGCCCCCGGTTTTATCCGCACCGATATGACCGACGCCATGCCCGAAGAAGCCCGGCAGGCCACCATCCAAACCATTCCGGCGAAACGCATGGGCGAGCCCGAAGACATTGCCTACGCCTACCTGTATCTCGCTTCCGACGAGGCTTCGTTTGTCAACGGGCAGGTGCTGGGGGTCAACGGCGGGCAGGCGAGTTGATGATTAGTATGCTTGCATACAATTAATTCGTACCTTTATACCACTTCTCAAACACTTACTAAAACCAAACGTAACCCCTATGGCATCAGCAACGCTGGAATTACAGGGTATGAATTTTAACCTCTCCGAAGAACAGCTTTCGGTACAGGAGGCCGCCCGTGACTTTGCGCAGAACGAATTGCTCCCCGGTATTGTCGAGCGCGACAATGAAGCAAAATTCCCGACGGAGCAGGTTCGGAAAATGGGCGAGCTCGGCTTTATGGGCATGATGGTGTCGCCCGAATACGGCGGCAGCGGCATGGATACCGTGTCGTACGTGCTGGCGATGGAAGAAATCTCCAAAGTCGACGCGTCGGCCTCGGTGATTATGTCGGTCAACAACTCGCTTGTATGCTGGGGTCTGGAAACCTACGGCACCGAAGAGCAGAAGCAGAAATACCTGACTCCGCTGGCAAGTGGGCAAATCATCGGGGCCTTCTGCCTGTCGGAACCCGAAGCCGGTTCTGACGCTACCTCGCAAGCCACTACCGCCGAAGACAAAGGCGATTATTATCTTGTCAACGGTACCAAAAACTGGATCACCAACGGCAACTCGTCGAGCGTGGCGCTGGTGATTGCCCAAACTGACCGCGACAAAAAGCACCGGGGCATCAACGCCCTGATTGTGGAGAAGGGTACGCCGGGCTTTACCGTTGGTAAGAAAGAAGACAAAATGGGGATTCGGGCATCGGACACGCACTCGCTGCTATTTACCGACGTGAAAGTGCCCAAAGAAAACCGCATTGGTGATGATGGCTTCGGGTTTAAGTTCGCCATGTCGACGCTCAACGGCGGCCGAATCGGTATTGCTGCGCAGGCGCTGGGTATTGCCGCCGGAGCCTACGAACTGTCGTTGAAATACAGTCAGGAGCGGAAGGCGTTTGGGCGTCAGATTTTCGACCATCAGGCCATTCAGTTCAAACTGGCCGAGATGGCTACCAAAATCGAAGCGGCCCGCTTGCTGGTGTACAAAGCGGCCCGGCTGAAAGATGAGCACAAAGACTACGTGCAGGCTGCGGCAATGGCTAAGTTGTTTGCGTCGGAAGTAGCCATGTGGGCCACCACCGAGGCCGTGCAGATTCATGGCGGTTACGGGTACGTAAAGGAGTACCACGTGGAGCGACTCATGCGCGATGCCAAGATTACCCAGATATATGAAGGAACATCTGAAATACAAAAATTAGTAATTGCCCGCGAGCTAATTCGATAAGGAGGACGAACCAAAAACTAAATTTTTCTAAGATGGAAGTGCGTGTTCATAGCGAATACGCACTTTTTTTTTATTATTTGGAAACTTTTCCGCTTGTATTGGATTTGTACAATTTATTAGTTTTGTGCAACTTTACACGCACCAATCCTGGTATCTACTCTTTCGGGCTATGGAAGATTATAATAAAATCATTGAATCGCTGGGGGTGAAGTTCATCAAGGCGCGCAACATTCGCATCTTGCAACCCATCACGATTAAGAACTTCTACGACGTCGAGAACTCGATTACGATTCTGTACGATGGACAAGTGACGTTCGGCGAAGAGGCTCAGCGGGTAGAGGTAGGGGATATGTTGTTCATACCCGGCGGTAAACACCTGACCGTAACCTACGGCGATGGACCCAGCAAAACGGTCAGCAATGAAGAGTTTCTGACCCAACGCGAAAGCTATTTCGAAGCCAACCGTAATCCCGACAAAATCGGGACGCTACCCAATTCGTTTGGCTACATTTCGTTTGAGGCTAAGGTCTTCGACTCGGTCAACTTCTTCAATTCGCTCGACGTACCGCCGTTCATTATCAAAGCCGATACGCATCTGGCCCAGACCATCAACATGATTCTGGCCGAAGATATGAGCGATATTGCGGGAAAAGGCCGGGTGATCAAGATCAAAACCGAAGAAATCGTCATCGAGATTATTCGGTACATCCTGAAAAACCGGCTCTTTGTGGAGCAGTTGGTGACCAACAGCACCTACTTCAAAGACCCGCGTCTGATCGATATTTTTGCCTACATCAAAGATAACCTCGGGGGCGACCTGTCGAACAAAGTTCTTGCCAACGTGGCCAACGTATCGGAAGATTACGTGGGGCAGTACTTCAAGATGCTCACGGGTATTAACCCACAGGACTATATCGAATACCAGCGTATGGAGGCCGCCGTTGGGTTGCTTCGTACTTCGAAGAAGAGTATTCGGGCTATTGGTGCCGAAGTGGGCTACAAAGACACGGCGTACTTCTGTCGCCGGTTTAAGATGATGTTCGGTATTCCGGCGGGCAAAATGCGTCGTCGTGAGTCGCTGATGAATGTGTAAACAATATTATTCTTATTAATAGACAAAAAAGGAGGCAAAGCCTCCTTTTTTGTCTATTAAAATTTCACTTTACTTTAATCCTTTGCCGTTTTGCCTAATCTTATATTCGCAGTACCAAATACTGCCTTGAGAGAGAAACGCAAAATGGAAGACTCCGAATTCATTCCGGGTATTTATAATTATTGCGATACCTGGTGCGAGCGATGCCCGTTTACCGCTCGTTGCCAAAGCTTTCAGCTTCAGCGGCAGGAGCCTGTCGCGCCGACTGCTTCGTCTGCCAATAAAGGAGAGGTGCTGGTGCAGCAGTTGACCGAGGCTCTGAATATGACCCGGCAGTATCTGGACAAACTGCGGGCACAAACGGGTAATACCGACACCGAAGGCCCTACCGAAGAGGAGAAACGGATGCTGGAGGAGCGGGCTGCTTTCCGGCGGCAGCAGGCGAAAAACCACCCGGCTGCCCAATTGAGTCACCAATACATGCGCGAATCGGGTGTCTGGCTTGCCAGCGAAGCCCAGTTGCTCGAAGAAACCGGCCAACAGCAACTGACCCACGTTGAACTGGGCATTGGGAGTCAGGACGACGCTATGACCCTGCTCAACGGTCTTAAAGACGCCTGGGAAAAAATAAAATGGTACCGGACGCTTATTCCGGTCAAGACGATGTCGGCCCTGCGAATCCTGACCGAGCCGACTACCGATACCACACTGATGAGTTACTATCTGGGCAAGGCCAAGCTCGTACTCGTGTGCATCGACCAATCGCTGACGGCCTGGGAAACGGTGCTGGCGAGTTACCCCGATAAACTAGATGAAGCCCTCGACGCGTTGGCCCTGCTCACGCGCCTGCGCCGGGAGATGGAAATCCTCTTTCCGGACGCCCGGGCATTTAGGCGACCCGGCCTTGATGGTTAATAGATCACGTAAAAAAATAACCGGCCAAGCCGGTTATTTTTTTACAATCACAAATTCTACCCGTCGGTTTTGTTGCCGGCCCTCATCGGTATCGTTCGGGGCCACCGGTTTCGACTCGCCGTAACCTTTGCTGCCCACCCGGTCGGGTTCAATGCCTTTGCCAATAAAGTACTCACGGACGGCATCGGCCCGATCCTGTGAGAGTTTCAGGTTCGTTTCGTTGGAGCCCACATTATCGGTATGCCCCGCGAGTTCGATAACGAGTTTGGGGTTCTCGTTCATGGTCGTAACCATCCGGTCGAGTTCAGGGCCCGATTCGGGCCGTAGCTCCGATTTGCCAGTATCGAAGAAAATATTGTTGAGCCGCACCGACCGACCCACCTCAATCGGAACAAGTTTCAGCTCCTTGCCTTTGATTTCCTGGAATCCTTTGGGGGCTGAGGTAAGGTCTACGTTGTCGCCTTCGGCAATGAAATTGGGCGAAATAGCCCGCATACTGTATTTTTTGCCGTAGGGTAGCACAATCTTGTACTCGCCCGTAAGCGGGTCAGAGGTAGCCTCGCCTACTTCTTCGCCGTCGGGCAGGGTTTGGTACACAATCCGGGCCTGCACGGGCTTGCCGGTCCGTTGGTCAATCACTTTGCCTGTCAGCAAAGCTACGGGGTCGGGGCGGGCCACATCGGTACCGGGCTGATTGCTGCCGCCTACCTGTGCCGGTTGGTTGCCTGCAAGCGTCGGATCGGGCGTGTCTTCGATCAGTTTCACGCGTACCACATCGCCTTTTCCCAGGGTAGCCTTAAACGTAGTCAGATAAGCATAGTCGCCTGCGGCCGAGAGCGTGTAGTAGGCATCGTAGCCTTCGGTATTGAACTTAGGGCCAATGTTTACCGGTTTCGACCAGCGTTTCCAGGTTTTGTCGATGCGTTTAGATACGTAAATATCGTTGCTGCCCAGGCCGCCTTCGCGGTCGCTGGAGAAGTACAGCGTGGCCCCGTCGGGGGCCAGAAAGGGCGTTGTCTCGGTGAATTTGGTGTTTACGTCGGCCCCGAGGTTCATGGGTTTGCTCCACGAACCGTCTTTTTGCCGAAAACTCACGTACAGATCATCTTCTTTGCTGCCTTTTTTCTCGCTGAAGGCCATCAGCAGCGTTTTACCATCGGCCGATAGAAAGCCGCAGTCAAACTGCCCTTTGCTCATGCCTTCGTAGCCGGGTAGGCTTATTTTTTGGGGAACGCCCCATCCATTAGCCGTGCGTTTGCTGAGCGAAAACCCCCGCGTTTCGTAGTTGCCGTTGAGGTAGGCTCCTTTTACCAGCATGGTACTGCCGTCGGGCGTAATACTGTAGAGGCAGTTGTACTCTTCTTTATTGAGCGGAGCGGCCATCCGGCGCGCCGGGCCCCACTTTCCGCTCATGTCCTGTTCAGAATACCAGATGTCCTGACTGCCTTTGTCGCCGTGGGTGTTTTGCGGATGGCTGATTCGGGCGAAATACAGGGTTTTTCCGTCCGGCGAGATAACCGGATTGATTTCGTTGTAATCCGAGTTGACCTGATTCCCCAGATTCTCTGCTTTGTATTGAGCCCAGAGATTGGGCAACGCTACCGTGAGCAGGATACCGGTCAGCAGGATACGAGTGGCATTCATTGGGTCCAGAAAGGCAGAGCTTTAATTAACTACGCTAAAACCAAAGATGTCATCCCTGAAACAAGATGACATCTTTAAAAACGAAATAAAAGACATTTTTCGTGCCAACGTTTACTCGGGCAATTCGGCCAGAACCGATACGCCCCCCTGCATCTTATCGCCCAGTTTAACCTTCACTTTGGCATTGAGGGGTACGTACACATCCACGCGTGAGCCAAACTTGATAAAGCCCATTTCGCTTCCCTGCTCTACGGGCTCGCCTTCTTTCACGTACCACACGATTCGGCGGGCCATAGCGCCGGCAATCTGCCGGAAAAGCACCTGAATGCCGTTTTTGGTTTCCAGAACTACCGTAGTTCGTTCGTTTTCGGTGCTCGATTTGGGGTGCCAGGCCACCAGATACTTACCTGGATAATACCGGAAGTACTTTACAATACCCGTAACCGGGTTGCGGTTAACGTGTACATTGAGGGGCGACATAAAAATAGAGATTTGCCGACGCCGTTCCTTGAAGTATTCGGTTTCTTCGGTTTCTTCAATCACAACCACGGTGCCGTCGGCGGGGGCTACCACTTGCCGGTCGTGAATGGTAAGCGCCCGGTTGGGAACCCGGAAAAACTGAACCACCAGGGCAAACAAAACGAGGCTAACAACGGCCATAAGGACAATAGCCGTGGTGTTGCCAGCGAACAAAAAATAGTAAGCAAGACCATTGATCACCAGTAAAGCCAGTGCGGTGGTGAGCATGATCGTGTTGCCTTCGCGGTGCAGACGCATAATGACGGGTAAATAAAAATGGATAATGTATAGTGTTTGCCAACAAAGTCGTTGGGCAAAAATATACATTATCCATCAGAAGTGGTTTTGGTTTTGGGTTTATCGCCTGTGGTTCGCTAAAAAGACGAGTAAGCTAATACAAGTCGATGCGCGGTAAGCACCCAAACACGAAACCAAAACCTAATCCCCAAAAACCATGAATTAGTACCCGCCCCGGAATTTATAGGTGCTGGCAACTTTCTCAATAGCTACTACGTAAGCCGCCAAACGAAGCGGAATCTTGTGCTTCTGCGACACATCGAACACCCGGTCGAAAGCGTCCTTCATGGCGCGGTCGGCCCGGCGGTTGATCCGGTCGAGGGTCCACTTGTAGCCAATCCGGTTCTGTACCCATTCGAAATACGATACCGTAACTCCACCGGCATTGGCCAGAATATCGGGGACCACCAGAATGCCTTTGTTGTTGATAATTTCGTCGGCGCTGGCAGAGGTGGGGCCGTTGGCACCCTCCACAATCATTTTAGCCTGAATCTGCCCCGCATTTTCGTCGGTGATGACGTCTTCTTTAGCGGCTGGCACCAGCAGGTCAACGGGTAAGGTCAGGAGTTCTTCGTTCGAGATCTTCTCGGCACCCGTGAATCCTTCCAACGTGCCTTTGTTGGCATTGCGGTAGTTCATGGCAGCCGTGATATCGATTCCTTTCTCGTTGTAATAACCGCCCGAAATGTCGCTCACAGCTACTACGGTTACGCCCCGCTCGTGCAGCAGCTCAGCCGCAAACGAACCAACGTTACCAAAGCCCTGAATAGCGGCCGTAGCGCGGTAGGGGTTAAGCCGGATTTTGTCCATGGCGGCCAATGCAGCCACGGTTACCCCCCGGCCTGTGGCTTCGGTACGGCCGAGTGAGCCGCCCAATACGAGCGGTTTGCCGGTTACGACGCCGTTGACGGTCATGCCGCGGGCTTTCGAGTATTCGTCGACGATCCAGGCCATCTCGCGCGGGCCGGTGCCCATGTCGGGAGCCGGAATGTCGCGGTCGGGGCCAAATACGTCGAGCATCTGTACGGTGTATGCCCGGATCAGTCGTTCGATTTCGCCGGCCGACATCTCGCGGGGGTTGCAGGCAATGCCCCCTTTGGCACCTCCGTACGGAATATCAACAACGGCGCATTTCCAGGTCATCCAGGCGGCCAAAGCGCGTACCTCATCGAGGTGTACGCCCGGATCGAGCCGGATACCACCCTTGGCCGGGCCGAGGATGTTGGAGTGAATAACACGGTACCCTTCAAACACCTTGATGCTGCCATTGTCCATCGTAACGGGCAAGCCAACAATCACCTGGCGGGCGGGTACTTTCAGGATGTCGTACATCTCATCGCTGATGCCTACAATCTGGGCGGCAGCATCGAAACGTGACATCATCGACTCAAGCGGATTCTCTTTATCTTTTATCGGGGCTGGTTCAATGTATCCCATAACCATGACGCTTATTCCTTCTTTAAACAAAAAAGTTGATGAAGTGTATGTTGCAAACATACCAAAACAAAAACGATAATGCCTAAAGGATATTTTTTCTTAAACAAGTCCTAAAATTCTGACTAAATAGAATAGTTGCCCGGAACCAGAAGACGCCAAAACGGTATTAGGGCATCTGTTGGCAAGTCGAAATATTCATTGGAAAATATGGGTTTCTACAATTCGGTAAATTTTTCAAAAAAGTTAGTGTTTGTGTACTAATGATTGAAAAGCCGCGGGTTACTGCGTAACTTTGCGCCGGCAAAATCAACACACAACCCATCGAGACCCCTATGGTTCAGGAAGAAAAGAAGCGCTATTCGGATGAGGAACTGAAAGAGTTTGAGGTTCTGATTGGCCAAAAGCTTGAGGCTACCCGAGGTGAGCTTAACTACATTAAAGAAACGCTCAGTAAACGGAACGATAGCGGTACCGACAACACATCGGGCAACTCGAAGTTACTGGAAGACGGCGCTGATACAAGCGAGCGCGAAAACCTGAGTCAGTTAGCGGGTCGACTGCAAAAGTTTATTCAGCAATTAGAGGCCGCCATGGTACGAATCAAAAACGGAACCTACGGCATTTGCAAAGACACGGGTAAGCTGATTCCGAAAGAGCGTTTGCGGGCTGTACCGCACACGCAGCAGACGATCGAAGCCAAGCTCCGTCAGTCGAACTAAAGAACCCAAAAGCAAACGGGAGGAAAGAAAAAAGGAGAAAGCGTAAGCCATCTCCCTTCTTCTTTCCTCCCGTTTGCTTTTGGCTTAAAACCGAACCCGAACCCCTACCAGCGCGTTCCGACCCGCTTGCGGAAAAAAGGCATTGTCGGCCTGAACCCGTCCTTCTGAGACATACGCATACGTGTACCCGTTCGACTCGTACAGCTCGTTAAACACGTTGTTGAGTAGCAGCGTGAGGCTCACCTCTTCGGCAAAACGGGGTTTCCAGACGTAAGCCAGCCGGATATCATTCACAAAGTACGGATCCAGCCGACGGGCTTCATTCGAGGTGTTGTCGAGGTATTGCTTGCCGACATACTTCGACAGCAACGATACGTCGAACCCTTTCAGCAGCGTGTACGTCAGTTGGGAGCCCCCGATCACGTTGGGCGAGAACGAGATGTCTGTTTGGCTGTATTGACGGACATCCTGCTTACCGGTATCAAAGTTGTCGAGGTACTCGGTAAACTGCCGGATCTTGTTGCGGCTAAACGTAGTATTGACGTTCCATTGCAGAGCTTTGGCCAACCGCAGGCCGGCCTCCAGCTCAATACCAGCCCGGTAGCTGCGGTCGACATTGACGCGGTTGTAAGCGCCCACGTCGTTGATCCGGCCCGAAAGCACCAGCTGATCGCGGTAGTTCATGTAGTACGCATTGGCAGTGAAAGCGAGCCGGTTTTGCCGCAGCTTGTAGCCAGCCTCCCAGTCGTAGAGCCGTTCAGCCCGGGGGCGGCTCGTGGGCGACGATTGTGTGAAATCGTCACGGTTGGGCTCTTTGTTGCCTACCGCAAACGACGCATACAGGGTGCTGCGGTCATTTAGTTCATAAGTCAGGCCGGCTTTGGGGTTGAAAAACGAAAGCTGCGCGGTTTGCTGTACATTGTTCAGGTTGTTGTCGAAGCCCAGAAACGAGTAGTCGACGGTACGCACCTGTAAATCGGCAAATGTGGTCAACTGAGTCGTGACCCGGTAGTAAGCCTTTGCGTACAGGTTGAAGTCGTTCTTGGTCGCATCGTTGTCGTAATATCGCTGCCGAATGTTGCTTGTGCCTGCAAACCGGGCCCAGATCACCTCACCAAAGTGCTTGCCTTTATACTGATTCCAGCCCCCGCCGATGTTGGCCGTCAGCCGTCCGAAGCCGGTGTAGTCGAGGGAGAAAATACCGCCATAAAAGTCATTGTCGAGCCACCGGCGCCGGATCAGATCCGAGCGGCTGATGACCGAGTCGCGAATGGTTACGTTCGGAATTCCGTACCGGCTCAGGCGGTCGTTTTCGCGAAACTGCTCGTAATAGCCCCGGCCTTTGGTGTAAAACGCCGACGCATTGAGCCGCCAGTTTCGGCTTAGCTCGTGCGACGAAATAAGCTGATACTGATCCTGCTGGTAGTTATCGGTCTCGTTATCGTACGTGAGTGAGTTGAACGTCCGATTGGTGGCGAGCAGGTTTTCAGGAACCCCGTTCCAGGCCTGATAGGTTTGCTCGCGGCCTGAGAATACGTTGAGCCGCACGTAGCTTTTCTTGCCGTAATACCCGCCCGACACATAAAACGATTTGAGGTCGGAGAAGGCCCGGTCGATGAATCCGTCGGACTTGATTGCCGACAGCCGGGCGTCGACTACCCAGTGATTGTTGAGAAGCCCTGTACCGGCCATCACGGTAGCTTTACGGGTGTTGAACGATCCTCCCGAGAGGTTTACCTCGCCGTATGGGTCTCGCTGCAGAGCGTTGGTTTGCACGTTGAGCGTTGCCCCGAAAGCCCCGGCCCCGTTGGTGCTCGTGCCTACCCCACGCTGAATCTGCACGCTGCTCACCGATGAGGCAAAATCGGGCATATTGACCCAAAACGTCCCCTGCGACTCGGCATCGTTGTACGGAATCCCGTTGAGAGTCACGTTGACGCGGGTAGCATCGGACCCGCGAATCCGAATGCCCGTGTAACCCACACCTGCCCCGGCATCGGAAGTGGTGACCACCGAGGGCGTAAAGTTGAGCAGAATAGGCAAATCCTGTCCGAGGTTCAGTTTGCGTAGCTCAGGTGCTGTAACGGTTGAGTACGCAATGGCCGACTTGTCGTTGGCGCGGGTGGCACTGACCACTACTTCGTCGACCACGACCTCGGTTCTGACGAGCGTAACGTCGAGTTGTGTATTGCCCCCAACGGTTACCGAGCGGGTTTGGGGTTCGTAACCCAGCAGCGAAATCCGGATGGTGTAGGAGCCGGGGGCTAGATTAGTGAGCCGGTAGCGGCCTTCGGCATCGGCGGTGGTGCCCCGGAAGGAGCCTTCCAGCATGATGGCCGCGCCGGGTAGCGGGCTTTCCGAATCGCGGATTTGGCCCGACAGCACAGCCGTTTGGGCCATAGCGGCCAAACTAAACAACCACAGCACAATACTGTGGGCAAGTCGATAGGTTGTCTTTTTTTTCATCGACGACGAAAAATGGACGTACAGGTAAAGGGGCTGTTACCTACCGTGGTGAATGTATGTGAAACGATAATTGCTGCAGCCGAACACCCGTTCGCTGCTCCTGTTCCCTTCGACGGCATTACCCGCATCAGGTTCTATGGGTATAATCTCAGCCCGTTGTTTTGGGGCACCCCTGATAAGATTAGCGGGGCAAAATTACGAAGGAGGCCGCTTGGGTGTGCGGTTTAGAGCGGAATAATTTGTTTCCGATACTGGGCGGGCGACATACCTACTTCGCGCCGGAAGAGTTTCATGAAGTAAGTCAGGTTGTTAAAGCCACAGTCGATACTGATGTCGGCAAGGCAGCGGTTGGTGGTGCGGAGCAGTTTCGACGCCAGCGCAATGCGTTGACTGTTGATATAGTCGACTGGGGTCATGCCGAACGTCTGTTTGAAGGTCCGGTAAAAGTTGGGCTCGCTCATGCAGGCCTGATCGGCCAGCTCCCGGATGTGTAGGCTGCGGTGGAGGTGCTTGTTGATGTACTGCGCGACATGGGCCAGGCGATTCACGTTAGCAACGGTAGTTTTAGGGTTGAGGAGTAGCGTGCGGGCTTGCGTTTGCATGAGCCGGACCACCAGCTCCTGCAAAACCAGGTTGGCAAAAACGTCTTTGGCCCGGTTGTTTTCTGTAAAAATGTAAATGAGCCGGGCAATGAGTTGGTGAATAGGCTCGTCGTTGGTCAGGAAGAAGTTGGTCTGCCCAAACTGCCAGCCGTGCGGATTATCAACGAGGGGCGCCCGGTCGTTGAGCAAATCGGTTACCTGCTGAACCGTGTCGGGGGCAATGGCAAGCGCGAGGCATTGGGTTGGGTTGTGCATCTGGGCCTCGGGAAAGTCGATGCACATGGTTTCGTTACCCGGCACAATGACCGACTCGCCCGGCAGAAACTCGAACGAGGGCGTTTGCGGCAGGTGCATCACCTTTTTGCCCCGAATCATGCTGGCCAGTACCGGGCTGCTGAACGTCAGTTCAACTTTTTCGGCAACGTGGTGGGTTTCGTAAATATTCAGTTCGGCAGAGTCGAGGGTGTACGACGTTCTGTTTTCGACTTCCTGTTCCAGCCGACGGGTTTCTAAGTGCCGCGAAATATCAAGAGGAGAGGTCTGAACACGCTTCATAGTGAAATGCCGAATACCGCAAGCGTTAGGCGCAATGGGTGGTTGTGTGCAGGCCATCCTTGCGTTGGTTCATTGGGGTGGGCCTCAATTTAGTTATAAATTTTGTTTGCATTGTGAAGCCTGGCCCTTTTCTTCCCCAAACGTATTTTGGTCGAACAGCGTCTGCATCAGCGGCTTTTTAGTTTTTAGGCTTTTAGAGGCAATCTGTTTTTTGCCGGGTTCTCTAAACTTCTTTTAAACAGGTTGAACTTAATCTGAAATTTAAATGTATATACATTAAATGTAATGACATTTAAAACAATCCATTCGCCTTCAAACGTTTAAATACCATGAGCACCTTAATCAACGGCCTCCATCACGTAACGACCATTGCGGGCGACGCCCAACGCAACGTCGATTTCTACACGGATATTCTTGGGCTTCGGCTGGTCAAGAAAACGATCAACTTCGATGCCCCCGACGTGTACCACCTGTACTACGGCGACGAAACCGGCTCACCCGGAACGATCCTGACCTTTTTTCCGTACGGACGTATCCCGCGGGGGCGTAAAGGGGCTGGGCAGTTGACCTACACGGCGTTTTCGGTGCCGACGGCTTCGCTGAGCTACTGGATCGACCGGCTCAACACCTACTCGATTGCCTTTGCCGGCCCGTACAAACGGTTCAACGAAACGTACATTCGGTTCGATGACTTCGACGGAATGGGCATTGAACTGGTAGCTAATGACGAGGATCTTCGTACTGGTTGGGCTACCGGCCCTGTACCGGCTCAGTTTGCCATTCGGGGTTTTCATACGGTGACCTTGAACGAAACCAACCCCGATGCCACCATCAAACTGCTTACCGAAAGCATGGACCATCGGCTGGTGGCTGAGGAGGCCGGGCGATTCCGGTTTGTAGCGGGGCCGGGCGCGGCCGGTACAGGCGGGTCAGGGAGTTTTGTCGATGTGCAGCACGCGGCTGGCGAGTTGCGCGGGGCGCAGGGAGCGGGGTCAGTGCACCACGTGGCCTTTGCCACCGACAACCACCAAACGCAGGTGGCTATCCGGGAGCGGCTTATTGACAACGGTTTCATGCCGACCGAGATTCTGGACCGGAATTATTTCAAGAGTATCTACTACCGTGAGCCGGGTGGGGTATTGTTTGAAATTGCGACCAACCCGCCGGGCTTTGCTATCGACGAACCTGTAGCTTCACTCGGCCGCGAACTCAAATTACCCGAGTGGTATGAGCCGCGCCGGGCACAGATCGAAGCCGGTTTACCCCCAATTTCGGTTAAGTAAAAAACGCTCTCCTGAACCGGAGACAACTGGTATGATTCACAACCCGAATAATATTGTTACGGCTGGTGTACCCCTCGAAAAGGCGGGTAAAGTGATGGTGATGGTGCATGGCCGGGGCGGGTCAGCGCGTGATATTCTGTCGTTGAGCCAGTACATTGACCACCAGGATGAGTTCGCGTTCATTGCACCCGAAGCCCATCAGAATAGCTGGTACCCATATTCGTTTTTGCAACCGATGGAGCGCAACGAGCCCTATCTGTCGTCGGCGCTAACCACCCTCGAAATGGTGCGGGCCAGGTTGCAGTCGGATTTCAACCTGAAGCCTCCGCAGATCTATTGGCTTGGGTTTTCGCAGGGTGCCTGCCTGACGCTTGAGTTTGTGGCCCGCAACCCGCAGGTGTACGGCGGGGTGTTTGGCCTGAGTGGCGGGCTGATTGGTCCTGAGGGCTCTCCCCGCGATTACGCGGGAACGCTCGACGGGACACCGGTGTTTTTAGGCTGTAGCGATACCGATTCGCACATTCCGAAGGAGCGGGTTCTGGAAACCGAAGCCGTACTGAGCCGGATGGGCGCCGAGGTAACCACTACCTTGTACCCGAATTTCGCCCACACAATTAATGAGGATGAACTGAAAACCATTAACTTGTTACTGCGTGGGCGTTGATAAATCCCGATGATATGAGCCAGTACATGGTTGAATTTGCGCTTCCGGCCGAAATGAACGAAGAATTTGTTCAGAAAATACCGGCCCAGCGGCTGAAGGTCAACGAACTGATGGAAAGCGGCAAAATGCTTTCGTATTCGCTCTCGGCCGACCGCCAAAAGCTGTGGTGCATTTTGAAGGTAGATTCGGAGCTGGAAGTTATGGAAGTAATTGCCCAGTTTCCGCTCATCCAATACATGGACCCCACCATCAGCGAGCTAATGTTTCATAACATGGTGGCGGCCCGCATTCCGTTGTTTTCGCTCAATTAGTGTAAATTATGGAAAATGGCTGACGCGAGGGCCTTCGACAGGCTCAGGCTGACATCGGTTTGAGAGCCGCCCGTTAGCCTGAGCCTGTCGAAGGCCCTTGTCGTTCGGCGCATTGGTCGGCAACTATTTTTGAAGCAAATACTTGCGATGCTTAGTATCCATACTTCACGTCAGTTAATGTTTTTTCGGCCTCACTCCGCCAGCAATACCTCCTGCGCGGCTCGCTCGCCGGAGCGTACGGCCCCGTCCATATAGCCATTCCAGACTTCGGCAGTTTCGGTGCCAGCCCAGTGAATCCGGCCGACGGGTTCACGCAAAGCCGTGCCGTATTGGGTCCAGACGCCCGGTCCAAACAAACCGGCATAACAGCCCCGGCTCCAGGCTTCATCCACAAAGCTGTGATCAAGGTAACGCGTAGGCCTGTCAGCCGCGGGCCCAAACAAGGTGGTAAATGACGCCAGTGCCGATGCCTGCCGCTCGGCCTCACTCAGTTGCCCAAACGCCCGCGCCTGATTCCCCAGCACGAAACCCATCAGAATGCCCCGGCCACCATCGGCTGGTGAATTGTCGAACGTGACGGTTACGTGCCCCTCAGGTGTGGCCGCGAGCCCATTCAGTCCCTGATCGCGCCAGAAAGGGCGCTCGTAGAACGCATAGCATTTCCAGACGACGCCCATCGGTACGTTTTGCTGAAGTTGTACCCGTTTAGGGGGCAGAGCGGGCGTAAACTGAATTTCATTGGCCAGTATAGGCGGAATAGCCACAATGACCCGCCGGGCTGTATAGTCAAAATCGGGGCCACTGACCCGGACTCCCTGTTCGGTTTGCTCAATCTGATGCACCGGCGCATTCAGGCGAATATGCCCATGCAGCTCGGCGGCCATTTGGTCGGCTATCCGTTGAGAGCCGCCCACAAACCGTTCTTCCTGCGCGCCATTTTTTACGTTCATCAGCGTGTCCAGGTCCCGGCCCGACTTGATGTAGAACAACGTGTGCAGCATTGAAATATCGGCCGGGTCGGCGGCCCAAATCGCTTCGGCGGCAATTTTGAGGAACTGTCGGGCGGTTCTGTAACCCACGTGTTGCTGCATCCAGTCGGCTAGGGTGATAGCGTCGAGCTGTTGGGCGTTGGGCGAGGCCCACGGCTGTTTCAGATCAATGGTCCTTGCCAGTTTGTTCAGTTTTTTGATGTGCCAGTCGAGGCTCAGTAACGACAGCAGGGGGAGGGGTGGTATGAGGCCTTTGTAGCGTTTTACTTTGCCCCGGAATAGCTGCGTGCTTTTGCCGTCGTTGTAGGTTGGGTAGGTTTCAACGCCATACTCCCGGGCCAGCGCGTACATCCGGTCCTGCGTAGGGCCAACCCAGGCCGCCCCCAGATCAACGTACGAACCGTCGTCGAAATGGCGTGTCCAGACCCGGCCACCGATTCGGTCGCGGGCTTCGAGAACCAGCACGCTTTTGCCCGCCCGGTGTAGGTTACGGGCGGCTGTCAGGCCGGCATAACCAGCCCCTACAACAATGACATCATGGGTGGTTGGGTGTTCGGTAGGCATTTATTTGGGTGGTTTAGGGCTTGTAAGATAGGTCTTTAAATAAAGAAAGGGCTTTGTGAAGTGTGTAGAGATGTCATCTTTTCAAACAAAATGACATCTCTACACACTTCACAAAGCCCTCGATGCTGAAACCGGCCTAACGATTAGTTTATGATCGCGTCGATAGCCCAGGTGACAATCGACACCACAATACTAAACAGCAAAGCGGCAAAGAAACCACTGACGGCAAAGCCGTCGACGATAGATGCTGCCAGATACACCATGATGACGTTAATGACGAGGTAGAACAAACCCAGCGTCAGAATGGTGATTGGGATAGTGAGCAGTACCAGAATTGGTTTCAGAAACGCGTTGAGCAAGCCCAGCACGATAGCCACGATGATAGCGGCTCCGAAACCGTCGACTCGGATACCCGGAATGAACTGACTGGCGATAAACACCGCCACAGCGCTGATCAGAATGCGAATGATGAGTCCCATTTTTCAGTTTTACAGTTTGTACTATTCAGGTTGCGGCCAGCCGTTCGGAGGGCCGCCCTCCTACGAATGATAACAACCTGAGCGCGAAAGATAGGATTTGAATCCTATTTTCCGGCGTGACGGCCCTGTAAAATCGTGATGACTTCGTCGAGGTCGATGTTTTTCTGCTCGAGCAACACCAGAAAATGGAACAGCAAATCGGCGGCTTCGCCCCGGAATAGGTCGTCGTTGTTGTCTTTGGCTTCGATTACCAGCTCAACGGCCTCTTCGCCAACCTTTTGCGCAATTTTGTTGACCCCCCGGTTGAATAACGACGTGGTGTACGATTTTTCGGTGGGATTCACGCGCCGGTCGTGGATAATGCCTTGCAGGTAGTTCAGGAACTGCCCTTTTCCCCGGTTTACCTCCTCAAAACAGGTATCGGCACCGGTATGGCAGGTAGGGCCGGCGGGCGATGCCTTAATCAGCAGGGTGTCGCCGTCGCAGTCGATCAGGATCTGCCGAACGTGCAAAAAGTTATTGGAGGTTTCGCCCTTGGTCCAGAGCCTACCTTTGCTCCGGCTGAAAAACGTAACCACACCCTCGGCCTGAGTTTTGTCGTAGGCTTCCCGGTTCATGTAGCCCACCATGAGCACCTTACCGGTTTGTTCGTCCTGCACCACGGCGGGCACAAGGCCGTCGGGCGATTTGCTAAAATCAATTGTTGTCATACAATTCGTTTGCTTGAGAAACGCCTAATTAGTCAGGCGCATCGGAATACCTTGTTGGGCCAAATACTGCTTAAGCTCAGGAATATCGATCTCTTTGAAGTGAAAAATGCTGGCTGCCAGCCCGGCATCGGCTTTGCCAGTGGTAAACACATCCACAAAGTGATCCATGGTGCCCGCGCCCCCCGACGCAATCACCGGTATATGAGCCGCCCCCGACACGGCTGCCGTCAGTTCGAGAGCAAAGCCTGCCTTGGTACCATCGGTGTCCATTGAGGTGAGCAGAATTTCGCCCGCCCCCCGATTTTCTACTTCTTTAGCCCATTCGAGCGTGCGCAAATGAGTGGGTTTGCGGCCGCCATGCGTGTGCACGATGTGTTGTCCCGGCGCTGACATTTCGTTTGAAGAAATGTCAGCGCCGGCGGGAATCCAGCGGGTGTCGATGGCCACCACAATACACTGGCTACCAAATTCGAGCGCGAGCTGATCGACCAGGGCGGGGTTACGCACGGCCGAGGAGTTGATCGAAACCTTGTCGGCACCGGCGTTGAGCAGCGCCGATACGTCGGCCACCGACGAGATTCCTCCGCCTACAGTAAACGGAATATTGACCGCGTGGGCCACCCGCCGGACGAGTTCAATCAGGGTTTTGCGCTCGTCGACGGTGGCGGTAATATCCAGAAAAACAAGCTCATCGGCCCCTTGTCGTGCGTAAATAGCCCCCAGTTCTACGGGGTCGCCAGCATCGCGCAGGTTCACGAAGTTCGTTCCTTTTACGGTGCGCCCGTCTTTGATATCGAGACAGGGAATAATTCGTTTTGTTAGCATTAGTAGCTGGTAAATAATTTGCGGTGCATGTACCAGTGGGGCTCTTCGGGGTTGACGAAGCCAAACTGACGGTAGAGCCCCTGCGCATCTTGCGTGACCAGAATCCACCGGCGCAGCCCCTGCAATTCGGGGTATTCGGTGATGTACTGAACCAGTTTTTTGGAAAGGCCCCGGCCCCGATTGCTCTCAACCACGAACACATCGGACAGGTACGCTACCGTAGTATAGTCAGTTACGACGCGGGCAAACCCAACCTGTTGTCCATCGGGGGCGTAGACCCCAAAACAAAGCGAGTGCGCAACGGCTTTCTCGACTTTTTCGAGCGGGATGTTCTGCGCCCAGTACGACTCCTGACTCAGAAACCCGTGAATCACGTTCAGGTCGAGCCGGGATTTGTCGGTGCTGATGGTGTAATTTTCGGTCATGTGGTACAAACGGGTTTAGGCGGATAGGTTCGTCGGCAGATGTCTGTTGGGTTTTTAGCTAGTGAGAACAGCTGCTTCAGGATCGACACTACCTGTTGAAGTTCAACTACTTTGGTTCGGACTTTACCGTATCCGGCCGGGCAATGGTATTTGTACGTTCGATGGCCCTCGGCCGAAAAAATGTCGAAACGGTAGCTGATGCCGTCGCCAATGATTACGTAACGCTCCGTGTTCTTCGGGGCTTTTACGGTTACCTCGCCTTCCTTGTCGACACTCACGACAGTACTGGGAATACTGGTATCGCGCGGAGCGGATTTGGGAAAAATCTGCTCTCGAAGTACCGATTGGTCGGGTAAGGTCAGTAATCCGTCCGACACTAATTGACTCCAGATAGCCGGGTCTACTTTCTTTCTTCGCGTTAAGCGCTCAGAATTTTCGAAACGATTTTGTGCCCAGTTCAGCGAGTATTCAGACAGAAATAAGCCCGCATCGGTTCGGTCGAGCACGTATAGCTTTTGGGCATCGCCATAGGCCAGGCTTACTTTGGTCCAGATGCGTACCTGATAGTTACCCGGTTTCAGCGGCAAGGTTTTTAGACCGACTTTCTGAGCCAACGCATCAAACCGGGCCTGCACCCGTGTGGAGTCGTCCGGGGTAGCACAGGCGGGCCAGTAAGCCAACCAGAAAAGGAGTAAAACGATGCGGCTCATACCTCAAAGTTAACTATTCAGGGCCATCAAGTCTTTCAGCGTCACGCGACCTTCGTAAATGGCCTTGCCTACAATCACCCCGAAGAGGTTCATTTCGGCCAGTTTCTCAATATCGCCCATGTTGGCAACCCCCCCACTGGCAATAATCTGCAAATCGGCCGACCGCTCCTGTAGGTTACGGTACAGCTCGAACGATGGACCCTGCAACAGCCCGTCTTTGGCCACATCGGTGCTGATTACGTACCGGATGCCTTTTTCGAGGTACTTCTCCACGAAGTCGTACACCCATACATCGGTGCCTTCTTCCCAGCCGCTCACGGCGATTTTCTCGTTTTTGGCGTCGGCCCCCAGAATAATGGCCTCGGGGCCGTATTGGGCGAGCCAACGTTCGAAGAGGTCGGGGTTTTTGACGGCGATACTGCCCCCGGTAACCTGCCTGGCGCCCGATTCGAACACAACTCGCAGGTCGTCGTCGGACTGTACCCCGCCACCAAAGTCGATATGGAGCCGGGTTTTGGTGGCAATCAGTTCGAGCACTTTCCAGTTGATGACGCGCTTTTGTTTGGCCCCGTCCAGATCCACCAGATGCAGCCGGGTCAGGCCCGCATCTTCAAATTGCTGAGCTACCTCAAGCGGGCGGGCGTTGTATTCTTTTTTCTGGTTGTAGTCGCCCTGCGTAAGCCGAACGGCCTTGCCGTCGATCAGGTCAATTGCGGGAATAATGTGCATAAACGGTATTGGGTTGGCCACAGAGCCGTTGCCACAACGGAGTTGCCCACACGGTTAAAGCGAAAGATTCAAAAAGTTTTCGAGCACGCGCTGCCCTACGTTGCCACTAATTTCGGCGTGAAATTGAGCCGCGTAGAAGTTGTCTTTCTGGAGCATAGCGCTGAACGGACGCCCGTACTCGCACACGGCCACGGTCTCGGGGCAAACGTCGGCCGCGTAGCTGTGTACGAAATACATGTAGGCATCGGCGGGAAGCCCTTCGGTGAGCGGCCCGCGTAGTTGATTGATGTTATTCCAGCCCATATGCGGTACTTTGAGGCCACCATCGGCCGGCAGCCGGCGCACATCAATATCAAAAATGCCCATGCAGGTCGTGTTGTTCTCTTCGGAGTGACGACACATGAGTTGCATGCCGATACAGGTACCCAGCACGGGTTGTTTCAGCGATGGAATCAGGCGATCGAGGCCGCGCTCGCGCAGGTACGCCATAGCGGTACTGGCTTCGCCTACGCCGGGAAAAATGACTTTGTCGGCCGACCGGATTTCGGTCTCATCGTCGGTCAGGAGGTAGCTCGCACCGATGCGGTCGAGGGCGTACATTACCGACTGAACGTTGCCTGCATTGTATTTGATAATGACGGTTTTCATAAAGTACAGTGAAGCGGTGCTTCGCTGGGCCGATAGGCCAACAGGCATCGCTTGCTCAAGCGTTTGTTAGTGGTTCAAAAGTTGGCCTATCGGCCCAGAGGAGCGGTGCTCCGCTGCACGGGTTGCGTCATAAGTACGCTTCGTTAACATACGTGTGTGGCCAATCTTGCCAATTTTCCACCAATTTTGCTTTGACGGGATTCTCCAAAACATATCGGATAATGTTTTCTAACTCAGCGCTATCTCGCACTACATGGTCGTAACTCTCTTGGTGCCAGAAGCTGCCCGTATGGCCAAGCAGTTTATTTGTATGACGTCCTGTATGGCTTTTGAACGATTGTAAAACCCTAAATAAAGGCCGGTCTTGCTTACCCTTATTTCGGGTATCAATGACGATATGGATATGATTCGACATAATGGTGTAAGCAATGAGGTCATACTGTTCTTGTTCTCTGAAATGCAGTGCTTCTTTCACTATGTTGGCAATTTCAGGCTTTGATAGCCAATAAGGGCCGTTCTGCGGATGGTCGAGGTGATGCTCAAAGTGAGCAAAGTAACGCTTTCGGTTGTCGGCTTTAAGTTGGTTCAATTGCTTTTCATCGATTATGCTTTTCTCCAACCTTTTTTGATCCAACTCATAACGTTCCTGTATCATCGCTACTATGGCAGTAGGTATGCTCCCTGATAACCTCATGGTAATGAAGAAGACCGCTTCGGTTGGCTGGATATGAGGCAAATTTCGATGATAATGCATATTGTACAGTGAAGCGGTGCTTCGCTGAGCCGATAGGCCAACAGGCATCGCTTACTCAAGCGTTTGTTAGGCGTTTATTCATTGGCCTTGCGGCCCAGCGGAGCATCGCTCCACTGTACCAATCAAAAAGCCCGGCTCTGGATGCAGAACCGGGCTCTTGTGTATTGTGTGTTGTTGCCAATTTCTTGCAAAAGCACAAAACAAACCGCATCGTTCTGCCTTATGGGCAAATCGAATGATGGTGGTGATGTACTGTCTTTGTGCTGAACATGGTACAAAGATACAAGATGGCTACCATTTTGCCACAAACTCATCGAACCGTTGCAACAAAAACCGTGATTTGGGGCCAACCTGCCCGTTGCCAATGGTGATCTCGCCAACCTGTACAATGGGTAGCACCCGTTTGGTCGAGCTGGTAGTAAAGGCCTCATCGGCATCCTGCAACTCAGAAAGCAATACGGGGCGTTCCTCCACAAAAAAGTCAGGCTTCGCCAGCTCAATCACGGTTCGGCGGGTGATACCCCGCAGAATGTGCCGGTTGGGCGTGATGAGCGTATTTCCTTTCACCAGAAAGAAATTACTCCGGCTCAACTCGCTGATTTCGCCGTCTTTATGATAGAGCAAATCCGACGCACCAGCCGCCCGAATAGCCGGGGCTTTCAGAATTACGCGCTTGTAATCGGTGCTTTTGATCTCAGCCATATCCCGAACGTATTCGTCGAGCATCACCCGGATCCCCACTTTGTACTGCTCGCCCGGTACCGGGTGAATGTCCTCTGTGATGATCAGCAGGTTAGGCTCTCCGATACTGATGCTATCGGCCGAATAGCCGCCCGTCAGCACAAACCGAAGGGCTACATCGGCCCCACCGGCCCGGTTAACGAGATCCATCACTAAGGCGTAGGTTTCGTCTTTGCCCATGGGTAGGGGCAAGCGTAGCCCCGTGGCCGAGTTCTGAAACCGCTCCCAGTACCAGTCCCACTGAAAAGGCCGGCCGTTGTAGGTCAGGAAGTAGTCGAACAGGCCGTAGCCGCGCAACAAACTCAGGTCGGTGATACCGATGCTCAGTTCATCGACAGGTCGGATGGTGCCGTTAAGATACCCGTAGTGCATACCGAAAACGATTAACGCTTTTTCTAAGCCAACTTCTTGTATTTGATGCGCTTGGGCGTGGCATCGGTGCCGAGCCGCTTGCGCCGGTTTTCTTCGTATTCAGAGAAGTTACCCTCAAACCAGTAAACCTGCGAATCGCCTTCAAACGCCAGAATGTGCGTAGCTACGCGGTCGAGGAACCAACGGTCGTGGCTGATGACCACGGCGCAACCGGCGAAGTTTTCGAGACCTTCTTCCAACGCCCGGAGGGTGTTCACGTCCAGGTCGTTGGTCGGTTCGTCGAGCAACAACAGGTTACCGCCTTCCTTGAGCGCAATGGCGAGGTGTACGCGGTTGCGCTCCCCGCCTGAGAGTGTGCCCACTTTTTTCTCCTGATCCGAACCGGCAAAGTTGAAGCGGCTGCAATATGCCCGGGCGTTGGATTGCTTTCCACCGAGCATAATCCACTCGTTGCCTTCCGAGATAGTCTGGAATACCGTTTTGTCGGGGTCAAGGCCGTCGTGTTCCTGATCTACGTAAGCCAGTTTTACGGTTTCGCCCACTTCAAAGGTGCCTGCGTCGGGTTTGAGCTGACCGGTAATCAGCTTGAACAAAGTCGTTTTACCCGCGCCGTTGGGGCCAATAATGCCCACAATACCTGCCTGTGGCAACGTAAAGTCGAGGTTTTCGTACAGCAGTTTATCGCCAAAGGCTTTGGCAACACCGTGCGCTTCAATAACCTTGGCACCGAGCCGGGGTCCGGGTGGAATAAAAATTTCGAGCTTCTGTTCGCGTTGTTGGGCGTCTTCGCTGAGGAGCTTCTCGTACGCACCCAAACGTGCTTTGGACTTAGCCTGCCGGGCCTTGGGAGCCATGCGCACCCACTCCAATTCGCGCTGAAGCGTCTTTTGGCGTTTCGATTCCGTTTTTTCCTCCTTGGCCAGGCGTTGTTCTTTCTGCTCCAGCCACGACGAGTAGTTGCCTTTCCAGGGGATACCTTCGCCCCGGTCGAGTTCGAGAATCCAGCCGGCCACATTGTCGAGGAAGTAACGGTCGTGGGTTACGGCAATCACCGTGCCTTTGTACTGCCGCAGGTGTTCTTCCAGCCACAACACCGACTCGGCATCGAGGTGGTTGGTGGGTTCGTCGAGCAACAGAACGTCGGGTTCCTGCAACAGCAGTCGGCAGAGGGCCACCCGGCGCTTTTCGCCCCCTGAGAGGGTGCTGATAAGCGCGTCGGAAGGGGGTGTCCGGAGGGCGTCCATGGCGCGCTCGAGCCGGGCGTCGAGTTCCCAGGCATTGTAGTGGTCGAGCTTCTCCTGCACCTCACCCTGCCGGGCAATAAGTTTGTCGAAATCGGCGTCGGGATCACCGAAGGCTTCATTGATTTGATCAAACTCTTTCAGCAGGTCGACAATGGGCTGAACGCCCTCTTCCACAACCTCTTTCACGGTTTTGCTGGGGTCGAGTTGGGGCTCTTGCTCAAGCATTCCGACCGAATAACCGGGCGAAAAAACAACCTCGCCGTTGTAGTTCTTGTCGATGCCGGCAATGATGCGCAGCAAGGTAGATTTACCCGATCCATTGAGTCCCAAAACGCCGATCTTCGCGCCGTAAAAGAAGGAAAGGTATATGTTTTTTAGGATTTGTCGGTTAGGCGGAATAATTTTACTCACGCCCGCCATAGAGAAGATAATGGTTTCCTGACTCATTATATGTACTGCCGTTTCGGCGGTCTGATTTGTGGTTGGCAAATATCAAACAATTAACCCTAAGCGCAGCTTTAATTTGCTGGAAAAATGGAAAACGCTTCACTGGTAGATGAATACGGTTACGTCGCAGACGGAAAGGTATTTTTGAAAGGCTACCTCCACTACCCGGATCGCCAAATTGGCGAAGTAAAAAGAACCGAGCAGGAAGCACTCGACTACTTTAAGAACCGCTTCGTTATTGCCCAAAACAAAGTTGCTCAGCTCGAACGTGAAATCGAAGAGGCTCAGAACAAAGGGTCGTACCTGACTAAACTGGTGCAGCTGCGTAAAAAGTTGACCACCTTTGATGCCATCGGGGACTTTATTCCGCTGCTCGACCGTCTCGATGCGCAGGAGTTGGTGCTGACCGATCTGATCAAACACAATCAGCTTAAAAATCTCGAAATTAAGCGGGCGCTTATCGCCGAGGCCGAAGCCATTGTGGGTAGCGACGACTGGAAAACCACCGCCGATGCCTTGCAGGAGATCAAAATGAAGTGGATCAAAACGGGGCCGGTAGACAAGTTGCTCGATGAAGAAATTGAGGGGACCTTTACGGGCTTGCTGGATAGCTTCTTCCAGCGCCGTCGGGATTTCTTCAACGAACAGAACAAGGTTATTCAGGAGCGTCTGGATCAATACGACGCCCTGATTCGGGAGGCCTTCAAACTCTCGCGTAGCCACAATATCGAAGAAGCCTACGGTGAAGTACGCCGACTCAACAATGCCTGGAAAGCCGTTGGTGAGGTGCCCATCAAGAAAAGTGGCAAACTCTACAAGCAATTTAAGAAAGCCACCACGATCATCTACACGAAGTATAACGAAGCTAAAGGCATCGTTGTGGTTCCGAAAATAGATCCGCGTGTAGAAGCGCAGATGAAGATGACCGAGGAGGCCGAGCGGCTCTCGAAGCAGACCGATATTTTTGCGGCTGCCGAGCGGGCTAAAGTACTCCTCAATAGCTGGAAAGAAATCAAAGTTCCGTTTAAGTTGCAGGACAAGTCGATCAACGAGCGTTTCCGGGCGGCCTGCGACAAAATCTTTGAATTAAGTTACCTTGGGCGCGTACTGACGCGGAAATATCCGGCCTTCGAGATGAAGAGTGAATCGGAGCAGCTGCGTACCAAAATCCGGGAGATGGAATACTTGGTTCGTCGCGAGAAAAGCGATTTGCAAATTGCCCTGCAGGATGCAGATAGCCTGAACCCCGATAATCCCGAAGACAAGCAGATTCTGAATAAGATCAATACCCAAAAGCGGAAGATCGCGATGAAAGAACTCATTCTGCGTGAGTTCAACAAGCGATTGGAGACGATCGAATACTAATCGAACGATGAGTGATGAGCGATGAATGATGAGTTTACTGACGCAAGAAAAGCATGTGTGCGTCAGCAAACTCATCATTCATCGCTCATCACTCATCACTGTTTTATGACGCTGCGCGAAGCACAAGATACGGTCGATCACTGGATCAAAACGGTGGGTGTGCGCTACTTCGGCGAACTAACCAACATGGCTATTCTAACCGAAGAGGTAGGAGAATTGGCCCGCATTATAGCCCGGCGCTACGGCGAGCAGTCGGAGAAAGAGTCGGATAAAAACCGCGACCTCGGCGATGAAATGGCCGATGTTCTTTGGGTGCTGATCTGCCTGGCCAACCAAACCGGTGTGGACCTGACCGAAGCACTCCATAAGAATCTGGAAAAAAAGAATATCCGCGATGCCACCCGGCACAAAGAGAATCCGAAGCTGACCGGTAATCCTACTGATGTAGTTGGCTCCGGCAACTGATTCGAATTACTAAAACCTCCGAGGTACTCCTTCCAGCATGAGCGAACGGTTTGTTTGACCCCAGGGCCGAACAAATCGTTCGCTCGCTGATTATAAACGTATCAGCCGTAGTTTAGCCCTGGTATTGTAAAACCAACTCTAATTTGGCCTCATTACTCACGATTGTTCCGGCCGAACAGGCCGTGTCGGTTATTCAGTCGGGCAACCGGGTATTTGTGCACAGCGTGGCGCAAACCCCCCATGCTCTCATCAATGCGATGGTGGCGCAGGCCGACCGTCTGCGCGATGTTGAAATTTGTCATATTCATACCGAAGGCCCCCTGCCTTACCTCGACGCTAACCTGCAACAAAGCTTTAAGCCCAATTCCTTTTTTATTGGAGCTAACATGCGCAAGCAACTGGCGCAGGGAATCGGCGATTACGTGCCGGTGTTTCTGAGTGAGGTGCCGCTACTGTTTTCGCGCCGGATCTTGCCGGTTGATGTGGCTCTGATTCAGGTTTCGCCCCCCGATCAGCACGGGTACTGCTCGCTTGGGCCCTCGGTCGATGTGTCGCTGTCGGCCATCCGGGCGGCCAAGTACGTGATTGCGCAGGTAAACCCCCGCGTGCCTCGTACGCACGGAGACGGTATGATTCCGGCGTCGATGATTCATGCCGCCATTGAGGTCGATGAGCCTATTTACGAAGTTCACCCCGGTACGATCGACGAAACTGACCACAAAATTGGGCAACACGTAGCCAGTTTGGTGGAAGACGGCGCTACGCTGCAACTCGGTATCGGGGGGATTCCCAACGCAACCTTAGCCGAGCTGATTTACCACAAGGGGCTGGGTATTCATACCGAAATGTTCTCCGATGGGGTAATCGATCTGGTTGAGCGTGGGGTTATCACGGGTGAGCACAAAGCGGTATTGCCTCACCGAATTGTATCGAGTTTTGTCATGGGAACGCAGCGGGTGTACGATTTTATCAACGACAACCCGGCCGTGGTGATGAAGCAGGCCAATTATACCAACGATACGGTCAATATCCGGCGTAACCCTAAAATGACCGCTATCAACAGCGCCATCGAAGTCGACCTGACCGGTCAGGTGTGTGCCGATACCATCGGAACCATGCAATACTCAGGCGTGGGCGGGCAGATGGATTTTGTGCGGGGGGCGTCGCTTTCGGAAGGAGGTAAACCGATTATTGCGCTGCCCTCGGTCACGAGCAAAGGACTCAGCAAGATTGTGCCGTTTTTGAAAGAAGGGGCGGGCGTGACTACCACTCGCGCACACGTACACTACATTGTGACTGAGTACGGTATTGCTAATCTGTATGGGCAAAACCTGCGGCAACGGGCGCGGGCACTTATTCAGATTGCCCACCCCGATCATCGCGAAGAACTCGAACGACAGGCGTACGCCCGTTTCGGAAGTGTGTAGAGAAGGCGGAGGAAGGAGGAAAGGAAAATGGAGGAAGGGAGAACGGCACACTTGCGACCCTTCTCCCTTCCTCCATTTTCCTTTCTCCTCTTTTACATATTAATAGCCCGGTTGCCGGTAGCGGCCAAACAAGCCTCTTTGAAGGCCTCGGTGTAGGTCGGGTGGGCGTGCGACATGCGCGAGATGTCTTCGGCTGAGGCCCGGTACTCAAGAGCTACTACGGCTTCGGCAATCATGTCGGCAGCGCGGGGACCAATGATATGAACGCCCAGAATCTCGTCGGTTTCTTTGTCGGCCAATACTTTTACCAGCCCGTCGATGTCCATACTGGCGCGGGCGCGGCCCAACGCCTTAAACGGAAACGACCCGGTTTTGTACGATTTGCCTAATTCCTTCAGTTCTTCTTCGGTGTAACCTACGGCGGCTACTTCAGGCCAGGTGTACACCACGTTCGGGATGAGCCGGTAGTGGATGTGCGGTTTCTGACCGGCAATGGTTTCGGCAATAAATACGCCTTCTTCTTCGGCTTTGTGCGCCAGCATAGCCCCCCGAATCACGTCGCCCAGAGCGAAGATGTGCGGTACGGCCGTGCGGAGGTTATCGTCGACTTCAATCTTGCCCCGGTTGTCGGTTTTCAGACCGGCCGCTTCCAGATTCAGGCCTTCGGTGTATGGTTTCCGACCTACCGAAACAAGGCAATAGTCGCCCGTGAGCGTCATTTGCTCGCCCTTGGGGGTGTCGATGTTTACAGTCACCTCATCGCCATTGCGTACTACCGAGGTTACCTTGTGGTTGAAATAGAAGTCGGCGCCCAGTTTTTTAACGGCCTTTTGCAGTTCCTTACCCATGGTTTTGTCCATGGTCGGGATCATTGAATCCGCAAACTCGACAAACGACACTTTTGCACCCAAACGGGCGTACACCGACCCCAACTCGGCCCCGATTACGCCCGCCCCGATAATAATCAGGTGTTTGGGAACTTCGCTCAGCTTAAGGGCTTCGGTCGAGGTAATAATACGCTCCTTGTCGAGTGGCATCGATGGGAACGCCATAGGCTTCGAGCCGGTCGAGATGACGATGTTCTTGCCTTTGATGGTTTCTTCGCCCCCTTCGTTCCTGGCAATTTTAACGGTGTTAGCGTCTACAAATGAGCCCAGACCGAAGTACGTGTCGATCTTGTTTTTCTTCATCAGAAAAACGATGCCCTTCGTGGTCTGATCGACAACCTCCTGCTTGCGCTTGATCATCTGCCCCAGATCCACGGCCAGATTATCGAGCTTAATACCGTGTTCGGCAAAGGTATGGCTGGCATTGTAGTAGTGCTCCGATGAGTCGAGCAGGGCCTTCGATGGAATACAGCCAACGTTGAGGCAGGTGCCGCCGAGGGTGTTGTATTTTTCAATAATGGCCGTTTTGAGGCCCAATTGAGCACAACGAATAGCGCCCGTGTAACCACCCGGTCCGGCGCCGATAAAGATAACGTCGTATTCTTGCATAGGGTAATAGTCGTATGTTCGATGGCCTCTCATCAAGTGGGAAACCATTCATTTATAAAGCGTTCGCGGGGCGAATTTCGTTCAGATTTTGATTCTTCCCGGCACAATGACGCTTTTTTGTTGGGGAATGGCATTTTGGTTAGGGTACGTACATAACCAGACCGGGTATTTGGGCGTTAAAACAGATGAAATGATACCACGACCTCTACGCTGTTCTTTCCGAATTTTTCTGTTCCTGCTGTGGCTTACCGTTGTTGGTACCCAGGCAAACGCGCAGGTGGTGAAACCGCATACGTTGCTGGGCCGGTATCTGGGCAAATTTACCAACGATACCACCGCGCCCGAGAAGCCCCGCTTTCTGGTGTATCCGACGGCTACCTACGCACCCGAAACCAGCCTCGAACTGGGCGTATCCACCCTGTATCTCTACCACGCCCGGGGCGACTATAAAGCCAACCGACTGAGCGAGATCAATGCCTTTACGTTTGTGACCCTGCGCGGTCAGTACGGGTTCAACATCGATAATGCTTTGTATGGCCACCGCGACCGCTGGCTTTTTATTGGCCGCACGCGGCTGCAACGGTTTCCACTGTTGTATTATGGCATTGGGCCGGAAGCGAGCCCCGCAGCTCCGGCTACGGTCGATGCTCTTTCGATTCAGGTTCGGCAGCGGGCGCTGAAAGGTATTGGCAAAAATCTGTTTGCGGGCCTTCAGGTCGATTATCAGGCCCTCAGTCGGGTGTCGTTTGAACAGCCCGACAGAAACCCGTTTCCGTTGCCAACGGGCGCGCGAGGGTCTGCCAATCTGGGATTGGGGGCGGGTGTGGTATACGACAGCCGCAAAAATGCGCTCAATGCCCGCCGGGGATTTTTTGGCGAGTTAGCCTACCTCGATTATAACCCGGCCTGGGGTAGTACCTTCCGGTTTCAGAATACCAACTTCGACCTGCGCTACTACCGGACTATCAATGCCACGCAGGTGCTGGCATGGCAGGGGTTCGGGCAGTTTATGTCGGGCACGGTGCCGTTCAACCAGCTGGCCTTGCTGGGGAGCGAAACCATCATGCGTGGGTACTACCCCGGCCGGTTCCGCGACCGGGCGTATGTAGCCACGCAGCTGGAATACCGGTTTTTGCCGTTTCCGTTCAGCAAGCGATTGGGGGGGGCGGTGTTCGCGAGCGTGGGTACCGTAGCGCCCACACCCGCGCAACTGGATGTACGAAAGCTGTTGCCCGCCGGTGGAGCCGGATTACGGTATTTCCTGTTTCCGAAGAAAGACATCTTTCTGCGGTTCGATGTGGGTTTCACCCGCGAGGGACCGGGATTCTATGTGTTTACGGGAGAGGCTTTTTGAGCCAACAGCTCCAGAATCGGCTGGGCAACGCGCTCCGGGTGAAAATACAGGCTGAAATGGTCGCCGGGCACCTCAACAAAGGGCTCGTCGGGCGGAAACACGATGCTGTCGGGGCGGGCGTGAATCCGGAGGTCGGGCTGTACCGTGAGCGGGGGTACCTTGCCAAACAGGGTCATCTGCTGCTGGTACACGTAGTCCCGATCTTGCTGCCGACCACCGTCGACGAGTTGATTGTACAGCGATCTGGATTCGGCAAACGGGTACTGCTTTTTAAAGAACGCCATCAGCCAGTTGCTTTGGGTAATACCGCCGTAGAGCATCAGGCGCAGGAGCCGGAGATTGGTGACCGGAAAATTGATCTTCTTCTGACTCGTCCAGGAGCCAAGCTGCACCGTAGTGGCTCCGGTTAGTTGCTTGATGTTCACGGCAATCCAGCCGCCCATTGAGTGACCAATCAACACGTCGTCGGCTGTAATCTCATAATAATCCGTGAGGTACTGTGCCAGTTGCCGGGCGTTGATCGGTCCTTTGGGTTGCCAGCGGGCAAACTCGTCTTTCAGGTCGACCGGCACAAAATAGGCAGGCATGAGCAACGGAGCGAGGGGATCAAAAATACCCGGATCTTCGAGGTAGCCGTGAATCAGAATCAGACGTTTCATTTGATAAGGATTTGGGTTGGGCAAGATTGTTGTATGGGGAGAAGGGCGCCCCGGCAGGCTAAACTACGCATTTTGGCGAATGGGTCAGTAACAGAACCGATGGGTTAGGACCAAACGGAGGCCATTTTGCGTTGTTTAATCCCCAAAAAGAACATCGCTGGCATACGTTTTGCCCCGGTGAGTCTGTTATATTTGTTGTGAACGAACGAGTTAGCTAACGCGAATAAAGCATGAAAACGCTTCTTACCCTCCTGTTGACCGTATGCATCGGCATAGCCGGTGTTGGCTTTACCACGGCGATCGGGGAACTGAAACCCGGTGATAAAAAAATTAAGTGGATGACCATTCAGGAGGCTTTTGCCGCTACGCAGAAGAAGCCGAAGAAAATATTTGTGGACGTGTACACCGACTGGTGCGGCTGGTGCAAGGTCATGGATCGGAATACGTTTACCAATCCGTACATCGTTGATTTCATGAACGAGAATTACTACTCCGTAAAACTCGATGCCGAAGGTAAAGAAGATATTACTCTCGGGGGCCGTACGTACAAATCATTGGGTAACGTACACGAGTTGGCCGCGGCCATGTTGCAGGGTAAAATGAGCTACCCAACTACCGTGTACCTGAACGAAAAAATGGAACTTATTCAGCCGGTACCGGGCTATCTGGAACCCCGGATGTTTCACCAGATTACGACGTACTTTGCCGGTGATTTTCACACCAAAGAGTCGTTTGACCAGTACAAAGCCGGTACCTATGTGAAAGAGTTTCAGGCTAAATTACCTAACCCGTCGGCCGGGCAGTAAATAGACAATCGCCTGACGGCTTGCTGGTTAATGCTACTTTATTCGATCCGCTCCAGGTAATGGAGCGGATTTTTTTTGCTTGTTGTTGGATATATAGTTTTCTTATATATATTTGATACAAGAATTTAGCACTATGGAACCATCAGCCAATGAATTTTTGCGGGGAACGCTCAAAACGATTGTCCTGAAATTGTTGGCCGAGCAGGGGAGAATGTACGGCTACGAGATCACGCAGGCCGTAAAGGAGCGTACCCGGGGGCAAATTACCCTGACGTTTGGGGCCCTGTACCCTGTTTTGCACAAACTCGAACAGGAGGGGCTGCTCGTTACGGAGTCGCAGGAAGTAGAGGGGCGGTTGCGCAAGTACTACTCGCTTACGCCCGGTGGCAGCCAGGTGGCTGTACAAAAAGTATCTGATTTCGAACAATTTATGGAGGCTATGCGCATACTGCTGTTGCCTCCTCCTTCGTTGGCCCCCGGCATGTAATCCACTTCAATCCTGTATAGTATGCAAAAGCTCTCGACTGCCCAGATCAAACAATTGCACGACCACCTAATCCGGCAAGGGGCTTCCGACGCCCTGCTGTACGAACTGCTCGATCACCTCATTTGTGAAGTAGAACACTACATGTGGATTGGGTTGCCCTTCGAGGCTGCTTTTGACAAAGTACTGCTCGAAGCCAGCCATACAGCCGTGCATTACCTCAACCAAACCTACCAAACCGCTATGGACCTTGATGCCATGCGGGGTGCGACCCTCGACGACATCGTGTTTGAGTTCCGCAACAAGTACTACGGCGCGTACGACCTCCGGCAGAGCTACCGATTGTCGTTGCTGAATGCCCTGCTGCTCGGTATTGGGGCGTTTCTGATGCTTGTGGTTTGGGTGGCTGCGTTTAATCAGCGGTCGTTCTCGTACATGAGTCCGCTGGGCCTCCTGTGGCTGGTGGGCGTGAGTTGCGTGGGGGTGGCCGTCGGGTCGTGGTTTTTGCATAATCTCCGGCAGCGGTATATGGAGATTTCCTAAGGGTGAGGGGGACCGTTTTGTGCGTATAACGAGTTGCGGCAATCAGGTGCGGAGCCGACGCCGGGTACGCTGGAATTGAGCTACTAATGCGTTAAATTTGTCTCCTTAATAGTCCAATTCCCAATTATCTCATGAACAAACGAATTGCTTTACTATCAGCGGTGGCCCTCTCGGCCGGCCTGATGGCAGCAACACCCCCCACAAACAAGCCCGCATCGGCTAAAGCCCCCAAGCCCGGAACGGCAAAGGGTCCTTTTATTGACCGCCAGAACATGGATCTGGCCGTAAAACCCGGCGATGATTTTTACCGCTACGCTAATGGAGAGTGGCTGAAGAAAAACACGATCCCGGCGTCGAAAACCCGCTGGGGTAGCTTCGACGAACTGCGCGAAAAAAGCTTGCAGGCCATGAAAACCCTGCTCGAAGACGCCACCAAAAGCACCAACCGGGGCCGCCTGTACCAGATGGTGGGTGATTTCTATTCGAGCGGGATGGATAGCGTGTCCATCGACAAAAAAGGCTTTGACCCCATCAAGGCCGACCTCGCCCGCATTGATGCGGTAAAGAACAAGGCGGATGTGCTGAACGAAATGGCGTATCAGCGGACGCAGGGCAATGGTATGCTGCACGGCTTTTTTGTGGCACAGGATCGTAAAAACGTGAGCAAGTACCTGCCCCAGCTCTCGCAGGGTGGAACTACGCTGCCCGACCGTGACTATTACCTCAAAAACGACCCGCGCAGTCAGAAGATCCGCGAAGCTTATCGCGATCACCTGACCAAGATGTTTGGCCTGATTGGCGAAGAACCCAGCCGGGCTTCGCAAAACGCTGATCTGGTTATGCGACTCGAAACCGCGCTGGCGCGGGCGCAGATGTCGCGGGTGGAAATGCGCGACCCGTACAAAACCTACAACAAACTGACCGTAACTGACCTCACCAAGCAAACGCCCGGTATGCCCTGGGCTAGCCTGATGGAGAAAATGGGCGTACGGAATCAGGATACCGTGCTGGTACAGAACCCGTCGTTTTTACGGTCGGCAGATAGTCTCCTTACGGCAACGCCTGTAGAAGATATCAAGACCTATATGCGCTGGAATCTGCTGAAAAGCTCGGCCCCATATCTGAGTGAGCCGTTCGTGAAGCAGAACTTCGCCTTTAGCCGCGTGCTGACCGGTCAGAAAGAGCAAACCCCACGCTGGCAGCGGATGAGCAGCCTGATCGACGGGACGCTGGGCGACTTGCTGGGGCAGTTGTACGTACAGCAGTACTTTAAGCCCGAAGCCAAGCAGCGGATGCTCGTGCTGGTTGATAACCTGGAGGCTTCGTACAAAGAGCATATCAACGGATTGGAGTGGATGAGCGCTGATACCAAAAAGCGGGCGCTGAACAAGCTGACCTCGTTTAAGCGCAAGATTGGATACCCCGATAAGTGGAAAAACTACGATGGCGTAACCATCCGGCGCGATGACTTCTACGGCAACGTAAAATCGGCAAGCAAGTGGTCGTACAACTACATGATCAACCGGCTGGGTAAGCCCATCGACAAAACGGAGTGGGGTATGACACCGCCGACCGTAAATGCCTACTACAATCCCGTAAACAACGAGATCGCGTTCCCGGCGGCTATTCTGCAATTCCCTTTCTTCGATTTTGAAGCCGACGATGCCATCAATTACGGTGGTATCGGGGCTGTAATCGGGCATGAAATGACCCACGGTTTCGATGATTCGGGCCGGCAGTATGATGCCGACGGTATGCTACGCGATTGGTGGACGAAAGAAGATGCGGCTAACTTCAAGCAGCGGGCCGATCAGGTGAAGGAGCAGTTTTTTGGCTTCAAAGTTCTCGACTCGCTCAAGGTAAACGGTCAGCTGACGCTGGGCGAAAACCTGGCCGATCTGGGTGGCCTGGCCATTGCCTACGATGCGTTCAAGAAAACGAAGCAGGGTAAAAGCAAAGCCTTGATCGACGGTTTCACACCCGATCAGCGTTTCTTCCTGTCGTGGGCGCAAATCTGGCGGGCCAATGTACTGCCCGAGACGCAGGCGCAGTTAATTCTGACGGATCCGCACTCTCCGGGGCAGTACCGTTGTAACGGACCGGTAGCTAATATCGATGCCTGGTACAAGGCATTCAACGTGCAGCCGGGCGACAAAATGTACAAGCCGGCCGATCAGCGGATAAAGGTCTGGTAACTAACTTACCCTAATGAATGTTTTAGAAAAAGCGGGCTTTTGTCCGCTTTTTTTGTGTATTTCCTAAAAATTAAATTTTCAAAAAACGTCCAAAAAAATTGGTTTTCTGCACGGTCTTATATACGTTTTTCTTAGGAAAATTCAATAAAAAAGCTTTTTTCTGGGCTATTTATGGTGTTTGTTACCGGTAAGTTACAATTGCAAATTGTTTGAATTGGCAGAATGTATGCATACATTTGTCGGTAGTACACAAATTATTTTTTCGTTTCTTAATCTATCAACATGCAAAAAATTCTACTGCTTTGTCTGTTGCTTATGGGCGTGCTGAGTGGGCCGTCGTGGGCACAAGACCGACGCGTTACCGGTAAGGTAACGTCTGAAGAAGATGGCTCTGCATTGCCCGGGGTAACCGTTAGCATTCCAGGGCTGGCCAACGTGGGTACGCTGACCGATGCGAAGGGAGCATTCTCGTTGAATGTACCGGCAGGCACGCGTACGCTGAACTTCTCGTTCGTAGGCTTCCTCAGCAAGCGGCTCGATATTCCGGCTTCCGGCGTTATCAACGTCGTGCTGGCAACGGATTCGCGTCAGTTGAACGAAGTCGTTGTAACGGCCGGTGGTTTGACCGCTCAGCGCCGCGAGTTGGGTAACCAGGCGACAACCATCAAGTCGCAGGAAATCACCCAGGGTAAGTCATCGAACATCGCGGCTGGTTTGTCGGGTAAAGTGCCCGGTCTGGTTATTACGGCGGTAAGCAGCGGGGTTAACCCGAACTATCGTCTGGTTTTGCGGGGTAACCGCTCATTGACTGGTAACAACCAGGCCCTTATTATCATCGACAACATCATCTCACCAAACAGCATTTTAGGCAACCTCAATCCCGAAGATATTGAAGATATTCAGGTACTCAACGGTGCGGGTGCTGCTGCTCTTTACGGTTCTGATGCGTCGAACGGCGCCTTGATCGTGACCACGAAAAAAGGAAAGGCTGGCGTAACGCAGGTGAAACTGTCGAACACCACTACGTTTGAGCGCGTAAGCTACCTGCCCCAGCTGCAAACGCAGTTTGGCTCAGGTACTACCCCGGACGATGTGCCTACGTACACGCCGTACGAGAACCAGCAGTATGGCCCGGCTTTCAACGGAAGCATGGTTCAGATTGGTAAGCCGCTGCAGGATGGCTCTATTCAGGAAACGACCTACGATCCTAAGTACTCGCGGGAGAAATTCTGGAAGACCGGCGTGCAGAATCAAACGGACTTCAGCATTTCGTCGGGCGACGATAAGTCGACCTACTTTGTATCAGGTCAGTACTTTACACAGCAGTCGACCGTGCCTTATGACAAGTATCAGCGGTACAGCGTGCGGGCCAACAGCACACGTCAGATCCACAAAAACCTGACGGCTATTTTCAACACGAACTTCATTGCCAACCGATACGACATCAGCAGCGCAACGGGCGCGGCTTACGAGCACCTACTCATGTCGCCTGCACAGGTGGATGTAACGAAGTACGAAAACTGGCGGACCGATCCGTTTGCTAACCCGAACGGCTACTTCAACGAGTACTACCCCAACCCGTACTTCACGCTGTCTAATAACCGCAGCCTGACCCGTAACGACTATTTCCAGGGTAACCTCGAACTGCGGTTCACGCCGATCAAGAATCTGGCTCTGACGTACCGGGTTGGTATCAGCACCCGCAACAACTCATCGAAGGGCTCAACGGGTAAGTTCATCTACTCGGACTACACTAAGAGTATTTCGGGTAGCTCGAAGACCGACATTGCCGGTGGCGTTTCGGACTACAGCGGTTTCTCGACGCAGCTGGTGAATGACCTGATTGCGAACTACAAGACGAAGCTCAACCAGAATTTCTCACTGGATCTGGTAGGTGGTGCATCATTGCGCGACAACACAAATAAAGATGTATCGGTGAGCGCCAACGGCCTCGTAATTGACGGTCTGTTCAACGTAGGTAACAGCTTGAACAACCCCGGCGCCGGCGAGGCTAACTACCAGACCCGGCAAGCCGGTGTCTACGGTTCGGCTCAGTTGGGCTTCCGCGATTACCTGTACATTAACGTAACGGGCCGGAATGACTGGCGTTCGGTACTGGCGAAGGGTAACCAATCGTTCTTCTACCCCTCGGCTAACTTCTCGTTTATCGTAACCGACGCATTCCCAGCTCTCCAGTCTAACGATTGGCTGCAAAGCCTCAAGATTCGGGGCGGTTACTCACAGGTAGGTCAGGTAAACATCGGTGGTAACCCCGGCGGTGCTTACTCGCTGAACACCACATTTGGTCAGGCTTATGGCTATCCGTACGCCAGCGGTGCTGGTTTCACGGTAGGCAACCGCCTGGTATCACCGAACATCAACCCCGAAATCACGACGGGTATCGAAGGTGGTCTCGATTTCGAACTGCGTAAATACCGCGTAACGGGTAGCATCACGGCGTACAAGACCAGCACGGTTGATCAGACGATTTCGGTACTGGTTTCTACCGCAAGCGGGTTCAGCAACTTGCTCACCAACGTGGGTGAAGTTGAAAACCGGGGTCTTGAGTCGACGCTGAGCATTACGCCAATCCGTACCTCAAGCGGTCTGGAAGTAACGTTGGGTGGTAACTACACCCTGAACCGTAACAAAGTAATTTCGTTGTCAGACCAGTCGGATCAGTTGATTCTGTCGACGGTTGGTACGGCTTCACGCGTTTTGGCGAAAGTAGGCGAGCCGTTCCCGCTGCTCCAGGTAACCCGCTACAACCGTGACCCACAGGGCCGGATCATTGTTGACCCGATCACGGGCTACCCAGCCAGCGACGGTTCGTTCACCAACGTAGGTATCACGACTCCTCCGCACATTGTGGGTCTGAACTCACTGGTGAAATACAAGAGCTTCCGCTTCACGACCCTGTTCGAATACCGCAACGGTCACTACATCTACAATGCTGTATCGACGGGTTACGATTTCTCAGGGGCTGGTATCCGTACTACCTGGTTCAACCGCGATCGTTTCGTAATCCCGAACTCATCGATCAAGCAGGCCGATGGTTCGTACGTTGCCAACACCAATATTGCTGTACGCAGCGGTGGTGCTGACTTCTGGACCGACGGAACCCGCAACACGGGTATTGGTGAGAACTACACCAACTCGGCTGGTTTCTGGAAGCTGCGCGAAGTAGCGCTTTCGTACGACGTTCCGGCTACGCTGCTGGCTAAATCACGCTTCGTGAAGGGAGCAACGATTAGCGCTCAGGGCCGTAACCTGTTTATCTGGGTTCCCAAGTCGAACCTTTACACCGATCCAGAGTACAGTGCCAATGGTGCTGACAGCAACGCCGTTGGGGTAACCAACCTGGGTCAGACTCCGCCAGCCCGTTACATGGGTGGTACGGTATCCTTCACGTTCTAATTGACGACCAATGAAAAAAATACATATCTATTTGTTGTTGACGCTCACCACCTTCTTCGCTACTTCCTGCGAAAAGTATCTGGACGTTAACACCAACCCCAACCAGGCTACCAGCGCTTCGGCACAACTCGTGTTGCCTCAGGCTATTGTTGGTACAGCTGCTATTACGTCGCAGTTCAACTTCAACTACGGAGCTCACTTCGGTGGCTACATCGCCAATGCCGGTGGTTTCTCCGGTTTTGGCAACCTGCTGAACTACAACCTTGTACCGGGTGATTATAACTTCCTGTGGACGAATACCTACGATAACCTCCAGGATTACAAGTATGTACTGGAGCAAACCGACGGTAAAGACGATCAGGCGTATTACAACGCTGCGGCTCGTATCATGACGGCCCTGAGCTACCAGCGTCTGGTCGACGCCTTCAACGACGTTCCGTACAGCGAGGCTCTGAAAGGCAACGGTAACCTGGCTCCGAAGTATGACTCGGGTTCGGCGGTGTATCAGGATCTGATCAACCAACTCGATCAGGCCATTGCAACGATCAACAATGCGAAGTTCCCGCTGGGTCTCAACTCGTCGTCGGACCCCCTGTTTGGTGGCGATATGACCCGCTGGAAGCAGTTTGCCAATACCATTAAGCTGCGCATTCTGATTCGGATGTCGGGCGTTGCTGCGTTGTCGTCGTTTGTGACCTCAAAGGCAGCGGCCCTGGATAAGAACCTGGGTTTCCTGGCAGCTGATGCTATTGTGAACCCCGGTTATGTGAAAGACAAGCCAAACCCATCGTGGAACACGTTTGGTTACTCAACTACGGGTACGCTGGCTAACTCGTCGCGGATTTCAACCCAGTATGTGTACGGCTTCTACAACGGTCAGAAACTGACCGATCCGGGCCGGGGTAGCGTGATCTTCAAAAACTTTGGGGTGAGCAACCCGGCTACGCCGATCAACCAGTTGGGCAACGAGTCGAACGCGCCGACGGTTATTACCAACTACTCAACCTGGTACACGGGTACGTTTAGCAGCGCATCGAGCATCAGCAACGCTCTGGGCGTACTGAAAGGCCCCTCGCAGGGACAGGTTCTGATGCTGGCCGCTGAGTCGAGCTTTTTGCAGGCTGAAGGCCGGTTGAAAGGCCTGCTGGCGGGCGATCCGGCGGTACCCTTCAATCAAGGTATCACCGATTCGTACACGTACCTGTATAAGGACGTAACCAACGTGGTGGCATCGAACAAGAACGTAGCAACCGACGTAGCCAAGTACAAATCAGACAACGCGGCCAGCTACCTTGTAAACTTTAGCCTGGCGACTACCAATGAGCAGAAGCTGGAGGCTATCATCACCCAGAAGTACATTGCGGTGGCGATGATCAACTCAGAAGAAGGCTGGAACGAATACCGTCGGACGGGTTACCCAAAAACTAACCCGGCTGGAAACGGATACACCAACATTGCTTCGAACAAGTCGAACTCATCACGGCCCGATAAGCTGCCAACCCGCGTACTGTACCCATCGTCGGAACAGTCGTACAACTCGGCTAACTACAAGGCAATCAACGTATTTGGCGATCTGATTTTCTGGGACCCCAATTGATCTGACTCATGAAAAAATATTTCAATATACTTTTAGTTTTTGCGTTGGGAATGGTCCTGACGTCATGTTTGAAGGACACCATCACGCTGGACCCCGACAAGTCGACCAACGTGATTGAGTTCAAGAATCCGTCGAGTTTTGTGTCGCCGTACGGTAGCAAGTATGCCCTGTACACCAAGGCGTTTGATTTGGCCCCCGAAAATAGCTACACCGTTACGGTAAGCTATTCGGGCGCGCAGGTGGCTCCCGAAGATATCGCCGTAACACTCGGTATCGACGAGCCGGCCATTAAGCAGTACAACACCGAACAAAGCACGGCGTATGAACTGATTCCGGCTTCGTTGTACACCCTTCCTACATCGGCAACGATTCGGAAAGGCGAGCGTACGGCCGATGTCGTGCTGAAGTTCAAAAGCAACAACTTCGATTTCAGCAAGAACTACGTGCTGCCGCTTCAGATCAAATCGGCCTCAACAGGTACCGTTAGCGGTAACTTCGGCACGATTCTGCTGAGCGTAAACGCCAAGAACAAGTACGACGGCGTTTATACCGTGAAAGGAACGATGGTCGACGTAACGAACGCTGCCTTTAAGCACCTGACCGAAGTAGGTCAGCCGCTGGAGTACTCGCTCGAAACGATCTCGGCCACCAAGTGCGCCATCGTTGACCGGGAGTATGGCATCGGCGCTCCGGCACACGTGTTCTGGACAGGTACCGGTATCAGCTACTACGGCAGCTTCGGTGCGGTGGTTGAATTTGACCCGGCTACGGACAAGGTTGTAGCGATCACTAACTTCTACGGTCAGCCCGCGGGTAACACCCGTTCGGGTCGTCTGGATCCATCGGGTGCCAACAAATACGACCCAGCGGCAAAAACCATCAGCCTGAACTACTTCATGGTTCAGCCAAGCGTGGTAGCCGCTGCCCCCAACGTTCGGACTACCTGGAAAGAGACGCTGACGTTCTCGCATCCTCGCTAAGAGAAGCCTAAACCGAACGGGCCTTTGTTCGTTCGGGTAGCACAAAGCCGTGCCGGAAAACTCCCGGCACGGCTTTGTTTGTTTAGCACAGAAGAGGACTTTTGTGTTTTGTTCTGGGAGCATTACTCCACTGTACCGAAAGTGCCCCCACTAATCAAACAGCTAAAGATGACGAACACCCCGCGAATCAGTATTATCGGCTTAGGGTGGCTGGGTTTGCCATTGGCGCAGGCTCTGTTGCAAAAAGGCTATTCGGTAAAAGGCAGTACCAGTACCCCCGAAAAAGAGTCTTCGCTACAGCGTAGCGGGTACGATGCCGTGGTTATGGCGCTCGAACCAGCGCCGAAGGGTAACTTGTCCTACTTGCTGGAAGCCGATGTGCTGGTGGTGAATGTGCCGCCCAAAGCCGGCAAAATGGGTGATGCGTTCCACCCGGAACAGATGCGGCACCTGGCTGATGCCGTCGCGGCATCAGCCGTGCGGTGGGTGCTTTATGTCAGTTCAACTTCGGTGTACCCCGAGCTGAATCGGGAGGTAGTCGAAACGGATGTACAAACCCCCGACGAATCGGCGGCTCCGGCGCTGTTGCAGGCCGAGCAGATCTGGCAATCGCTCCAGACCGATTCTTTCCAGGTCACCATCCTGCGCTGTGGGGGCCTCATGGGCTACGAGCGACAGGCGGGTAAATACGTAGCGGGTCGTACGGTCGATAGTGGGGCTGTGCGGGTCAACTACATACACCGCGATGATGCCGTGGGGTTGCTGGTAGCCGTGCTCGAGCAGGGGCTTACGGGCGTGTACAATGTGGTAGCTCCGCAGCACCCGACCCGCGCCGAGGTATATGCGGCTAGTTGCCAAAAACACGGCTATGCCTTGCCGCAGCTGGTTGAGCCAGAGTCTCCGTTGCCCTTCAAACTGGTTTCGTCGGCCAAACTGATTGCTCAGACGGGATACTCGTTTAGTTACCCTGATCCCCGATTATTCTGACAATTGGTTTAACGTGAGTTATGGAAAATGGCTGACGCAAAGGCCTTCGACAGGCTCAGGCTGACCTCAAATTTGTGAGCTGCCCGTCAGCCTGAGCCTGTCGAAGGCCTTTGCGTCAGCAACTAATTGTAAATCAGGTAGTAGAGGCCTGCGTCATCCATAATTCACGTTGGTTTAATACAGATACCAAAAAAGGGCCGCATCCTGATAGGAGCGGCCCTTTTTAAGCGAAATGCAGATTGAATCGACGCTTACCGGCGCAAGGGCAATTTCTGATCGCCGGGGTTGTAGTTACGGCCTACGCCGAAGTTGTAACCCAGTCCGATTGTGATCGTTTGGTTGCGCGTAACGCCGGGTGTGGTCATCACATCGGTCAGGCCCTGCGTAAAGCGCGTGTCGATGATAAACCGCTCGCGGTTCCGCACCCGGAAGTTGAGTTGCAAGCCCGCCGTAATGCCAATGTCATAAGGCCGGGTTGAGTTGATATTGTCGAACTTATCGGCCGGAGAACCCTGCGTCGGGTCAAAATTGGCGCCCGTCCGGAAATTAACGGATGGTCCGAGCAGAATGTTAGGCCGGAAATTACCGCCATCGTTCAGGAAATAGCGGGCCGTGGGCGTGATCTCGATATAGTTGATCCGCTGGCGCGAGTTACCGTTGGTGTAGCGGGCACCGCGTTGTGAATAGAGGGCGTCGATCGCAAAACCAAAATGGCTGATGTCGCTGTACATGGCTCCTAAACCAGCCGAAAAACCGGGTAGAAATTTGGTGTCTGAAACCTGATTATTCGGAATTATCACGTCGCCACTAAATTTCGACAGATTCAGGCCCAGCCGTGGCCCGAGGCTCCACCGCTGACGCGTTTGAGCATTGGCAGTAGCTAAGGCAATGATTATGAGCGATAACGTGAGTAATGTGCGTTGAAAAAAAGCAATCTTTTGCATAGTGAATTTGAATGTGTTACTGCGGGGTAAACGAGCCCACAAGATGAATGTTTGATTTTGGCCCTTCACTTTCTTGAACGGTCCGGGGGGCGTACTTTTGACGGTTGTACAACACTACGAAGAAATTGCATTAACAGACTATGAAGCGCCCCTCCCTTTATTTTTCCGACGATCACGACCTGTTTCGGCAGAGCGTTCGGCAGTTTATTCAGACCGAAGTAGTACCCAATACCGAGGCTTGGGAGACCGCCCGGCGTATTCCGCTCTCCATTTTTGAGCGAATGGGTCAACTTGGGTATCTGGGCTTGCCATACCCCGAAGCCTACGGGGGCTCCGACGCCGACTTCTGGTACTCGGTTGTTTTTCTGGAAGAATTGGCCCGTTGTGGCATGGGTGGGTTTACAACGGCCGTGAGTGTACACGAGTACATGGCCGTGAATCATCTGGCTAAGGCCGGGAGCCCGGCACTGAAAGAAAAATACCTCGTGCCGGCCATTGCGGGTCAGAAAGTAGCCGCCCTTGCCATTACTGAGCCCGATGCTGGTTCCGATGTGTCGGCTATCCGGACGGTCGCCCGCCGACAAGTCAATGCCGATACGGGGGCCGAAGAATACGTTATCAGTGGGGCCAAAACGTTTATCAGCAACGGCACCTACGGCGATTTTGTCACGCTCACGGCCCGCACCAATACCGAGGGGGCGGCCCAAAATGGACTGAGCCTGATTGTGGTCGATCTGGACAGCCCCGGCATTACCCGCACCAAGCTGAACAAAATGGGCTGGCACTCGTCGGACACGGCCGAAATTCGTTTTGATGAGGTGCGTGTGCCCGTTACCAACCTCATCGGGCAGGAAAACATGGGCTTTTACTACCTCATGGAGAGCCTGCAACTGGAGCGGCTCGTGGCGGCCATCATGGCGGTGTCGGGGGCTGATCTGGCCCTTTCGTGGACGTTGCAATACATACAGGAGCGGGAGGCTTTCGGAAAGCCTATCGGGGCATTTCAGGCCATTCGGCACAAAATAGCCGACGTGGCTACCGAAATCGAGATGGCCCGGCAGTTTGTGTACCACACCTGCTGGCTCTACACACAGGGCGAAGTGGTGGTAAAAGAATGCTCTATGGCAAAACTCTACACCTCCGAAATGCAGAAACGGGTAGTGGATACCTGCCTTCAGTTTTTTGGCGGCTACGGCTACATGGACGATTACCCCATTAGTCGGGCCTACCGCGACGCCCGCGTGGGCACCATAGCGGGTGGCTCGTCGGAAATCATGCGTGAGATTATCGCCAAAATTGTGATTGATGCCGTGGGCTACAAACGGGTGTACAAAACCTGAAAGGGTGTAGGGTAAGTTCTTTTTTTCGACAGGATTACAGGATGTACAGGATTTTCTTCCCTAAAAATAATCCTGTACATCCTGTCGAAAAAACAAACCTGTCCTACACCCACCTGAAAGACTTTCTCTCTCCAAAAACCGATTTGATGTATGGAATACGCAAAAAAATGGGGCTTGTTCCGCAACCCGGCGGTGCGGCAGGAGCTGGAACAACTCGACCCCGAACACGACTACGAACGGATGGTGCAGTTGCTGGTAGGCTATGAATTCCCGTTCGACATTACGCGGGCGCTCGAACTGGCCCTGTTTCATACCTACGCCAGCCCGAGTATTTCGGGCTTGCTGGCGCGTACGGGTGAGTTTAAGCGACGCGGGCAGCAGCGTTACGACGATACGAGTCTGCTCATCTCGTGGTTCATGCAGGAGGGGCTCGACAGCGAGCTGGGCCGCCGGGCCATCGACCACATGAACCGGATTCATGGGGCGTATCCCATTGCCAACGACGATTACCTGCTCGTACTCTCTACGTTCGTGTTTTACCCTATCGATTGGCTGGCGAAGTACGGCTGGCGCGCGCTCACCGCCCGCGAGAAACGGGCTCTGTTTCGGTTCTGGATGGAAGCAGGTCGCCGGATGCATATTCAGAACCTGCCCGACACAATTGAGGGCTTGCGGGCCTTCACGGATGCCTACGAGGCCACTCATTTTCGGTACACCGAGTCGAACCGGCGCATTGCCGATGCCACCGTCCGGATCGTCGAAAATTGGTTCCCGGCTCCCCTGCGGCCGCTTGTGCAACCTACTTTTGCCGCACTCATCAGCGAAAAACTACGGCAGGCCTTTGGCTACGGGAAGCCGCCCCGCCTGTTTGTGGCCCTGCTTGAGGGGGCTTTCTGGCTTCGGAAACAGCCGCTTCGATACATCACGTTTAAGCCCTACCCAACCCGCATTGACAACACCCACTACCGATCGTACAAAGCTGGCCTGCCCGAGATCGAAGCCCTGGGGCCTGCCAGCCTGCAACGGGTAATCCGACGCGAGGCTGGGTAGAGACTACCGGCGGTCAGGTTTGGTTAGATCAGGTGTTCGGCTTTGAGTTCGCCCAGCACGATGAGGGTGGCGAAAGCCGTCCAGACGATAACCGGTACGGTCAGATACGCGGCCAGTTTCGAGATGGGTAACAGCTGGTAAATCACCAGCCCGGCAAACAGAATCACGATAATGTTGCCGATGAGCCCAAACCAGAGAGCTGAGATGTGCGTCAGTTTGGCAAAACCGAGTGTGTAGTAGGCGTAGGTGGCACACAGAAAAGCGAGGGCAAACAGCCACCATTGTGCCTGAGGCTGCGCCGTGGGTAGTAAAGCAGACCGAGCCACGCCGAGGAGCGCAAACAGGACAAACCAAATAATCGGGATTACGTAACCGGGTGGCTGGTACCACAGCCGGGGCGCAGTGTCGTTACCAAATTCCAGCCCGATAAATGGAGCCGGAATATTCACGACGGTCAGAATACCGTAAAAAATCAGGATGCTGCTGATAATGGTCCAGGCCATAGTGGAGTATAGGTGAGAGTAGGTCAACAGCTTTCAGATGCTATCTTATGTGCAGAAAGCCTAATAGCTGATGGTTAACGCGGTGTCAAGCAACGTGCTTTAGGAGATAACAAGCTGACAGGCAAAGAGTTTAGGTAATGGATCAGGGCTTGTCGGGCTGGGGCCATCCCAGCCCCCACAGAATAAGCTGCCGTTTGTGGGGCCAGTTGGAATACTGCCGCACTAATTGCTCCGCTTCGGCTCTCTGGGCGGGGCTGGGCCGGAAGTCGCGCCGGGGTTTCTTCCCTCTTTCGGCAATGAGGATCCCGTCTTCGACCTCAACCTGTTGTACTGAGCCGTCGGCCCGGGTGCGGACACGTACCGAAATTGGCCCCTGAAAACCGGCCGATGCCTGAGCCCGCAGATATGCAGCAAACGTTTCTTTTTCCGACTGGCTCAGGTTCGTGGCAAAAAAATAGGCAAACCGGTCGGTATGGCGGTTGGCATGCGCTTCCAGGGCGGCTACGGTCTCTACGGTCTTCTGTACGGCCGAGTCGCCGGGTCCAATTTCAACGGGGAGGCCCCCGACCGCTTCGGTGTGCTGATCGGGTTGACGAAGGGGCTTTTTAGCCGGTTTCGTGTTGAAAATAAAATACAGGGCCACCCCCATCATCAGCAAAATGGAAGCGGCCATGGTTGTCACCCAAAGCGGGAACAGCCGTTTCTCGGTAGCCGATTCGTTGATCCGCTGGTGCAGAGCCTGCCGTAATTGCGCCGTTTGGCGGGGCAGTGAGGCACCGGTACGCTGCAAGGCTTCGAGCCCTTCGAGTGCATCGGCATAAAAGGGGTCTTCGAGCAGCAAACGCTCAACGCGGTGCCGGGCCGGGCCGTCGAGTTGGCCAGCCTGATAAGCGCGCAGTTCGTCGATAGTCAATTGATTGTTCACTGGCTCATGCAGTTTTTCAGGTTTCGGCGGCCGTTTTGCAGGAAGCTCTTCACCTGTTTCAGGTCGAAGCCGGTCAGTTCGGCCACTTCGACGTATGATTTTTCTTGTAAATAAAACAGTTCGATACACTGCCGCTGCTGCGGAGGCAGCGTTTGCAGGCATCCATTCATGCGGTTCAGGTTCTCTTCGAGATAAAACGCATCGTCATCATCGTCCGGTTGAACAGGCAGCCGTTGCCCCGCACGCTCGTCATCGTCGGTAGGGAGCAGGCCATCGGCGGGTTCAACCACGGCCGTTTTACGGCTACGCAGTATCATGAGGCAGTAGTTGCGGGCTACGCTATGCAGCCAGCTTTTAAAATTACTTACCTCATGCCGGCGCAGGTCGTGTATCAGTTGCTCAAACAACTGCATTACGGCATCGCGGCTTTCTTCTTCATCGCGCAGGTACTTGAAACAAACCGCGTACACCAGATCCATATGCCGCTCATACAACTCACCTAGCAGTTCCAGGTCGCCCGATTCGCGGTAGGTCGCAACATACTCGGCATCCGTTTGCGGGCGCGAAGAGGGCGAGCGAAAAGGGAGAAACCGCTTCAGAAACATCAGCAGGCAAGTTTATAAAGCAACCGGATGCGGGGTAAATGTACGCATTCAGTCAGTAGATGCATTGGCGTGCCAAATTCCACACGAGCCCGCACGCCAACCGATTTGGCGGGGCATTCCATTACCGACAAACTTTCGTCAACTTTGCGGATAGGCCACTTCGTTTCCAATACCCAATCGCATGACCGACCGTAAACCCGCCACCGGCCCGCTTGTGGGTCTTCGTGTTCTTGATCTCACCCGGTTGCTACCGGGCCCACTCGGTACCATGTTGATGGCCGATATGGGGGCCGAGGTGATTCGGATCGAGAACCCCAATAGCCCCGACTACGTTCGGATGTTTCCGCCCCACATCGAGGGCGAATCGGTCAACTACCTGATGTACAACCGCTCCAAGAAGAGTGTGTTGCTCGATTACCAGACTCCCGAAGGCCGGGCGCAGTTTCTCGATCTGGTCACCACGGCCGATGTCGTGGTCGAGCAGTTTCGGCCCGGCTACCTCGACCGGCTGGGGCTGGGTTACGCCACCGCCCGCGCCCGCAACCCCCGGGTCATTTATGTGTCGGTTACCGGGTATGGCCAAACAGGCCCCTACGCGCGCTTAGCCGGCCACGACCTTAATTATCTCGGTATATCGGGCGTGCTGGGTCTCACTGGCAACCCTGCCGAAGCGCCGACACTGCCCGGTGTTCAACTGGCCGACATTGCGGGGGGCTCGTACGGCTGTGTGATGGGGACTTTGGCGGCTGTGTACGCCCGCGAGCGCACGGGCGAGGGGCAGCACGTCGATGTATCGATGACCGACGCCGTCATGCCGTTGCTGTCGGTAGCCTACAGTCTGTTTGCGGGCGGTATGAACCCGCAGCGCGGCCAAATGCCTTTGTCGGGTGGGTTGCCCAATTATGGGGTGTACCCCACAAAACCGGAGCCCGATGGCCGGGTCAGGTATGTGGTGCTGGGGGCGCTGGAGCCCAAATTCTGGCTCAAATTCTGTAACCTGCTCAATAAGCCCGACTGGATGGGCTTCATGCTTCCACAAAGCCCCGACGAGCTGGTGGCTTACAAAAATCAGTTACAAGACCTGTTTCTGGAGCGGACCCAGGCTGAGTGGGTGCAGTTTGGCACCGAGCATGATCTGCTCATCACGCCGGTACATGATCTCGCCGATCTGGCTACCGACCCACATCTTACGGCCCGTAACATGGTTCTGACTGAACACCACCCCGTAGTAGGTTCTGTACCCTCAATTGGGGTACCGATCAAGTTTTCGGCAACGCCTGCTCAACCGGCATGGCCTGCTCCAAAACTGGGCGAAGATGGTAGTCATGATATTTAAATGCGATTAAGTGACAAAGGAGTGTATAGATGAAATAATGTTGATTAAATATGGCATGATTTATGTTCAACCCCGGCGTTTTTGAGTGGAGCAGAAAGAGAAGGGCCGTACTGTAAAAAAATAAGCCAGAAAAGGCGCAAACAGGCCAATAAAGGCCTTGGCATGATATTCGACTGAATGCAAGTGGATAGAGCTGTTTTTAGGTATAAACAGCAGACGAAAAAATTATCCGCGTTGCATGGTATCAACTTTACGTCAACACACGACAGGCTGGTTGTTTACAGCGTTCCTGATTGGGCGGTTGGCCACGAGTGCCTGCGCCCAAACGGCAGATGCCTGTATAGCCCCGGCAGCACCCGTGCTGAAAAGCGACCGAACGGATATTTGCCGGGGTGAGTCGGCTGTGCTTTCGGCAACGGGCTGCACCGGCACCATCATCTGGAGTACCGGCGAAACAGGCCCGCAAATTACGGTTCAGCCTACGCAAAATACGCGTTACACGGCTCTTTGCCGGTCGGCGCAGGGCTGCCTGAGCTGCTTTGCCGACGTGGTCACGATTCGGATCAATACACCTCGTCCGCCGGTGGTAACGCCTTCGGCTTCGCCCGTATCAGCGGGCGATCAGGTGACGCTTACCGCGAGCGGCTGCGCCGGCACCGTGAGCTGGCCCGACGGCACAACCGGGCTTACCACGACCTTCCGGGTCAACGAAACAACCACGTTCAGCGGGGCTATCTGTACCGTGAATAGCTGCCCCAGTGTGGGCTCTGTACCAGTTCAGTTGCTGGTAGCTACGCCCACCCGGCCAGTCGTGACGGCGGCTAAATCGGCCGTTTGCTTTGGCACAACCACCACCCTTACGGCGAGCAACTGTCTGGGTGTCGTACGCTGGTCGAACGGGCTGTCGGGCGCAACCATTGCCAGCAATCTGAATGCTACCCAAACGTACCGGGCTGTTTGTCAGGTTGGAAGTGCGCGTAGCGATAGCTCCGAGGCCGTAACCGTGCAGGTGTTGCCTGCCCAGTTTACGCCAATTGTAAAGCAGCGGACCTTTACGAACCGTTGCCCGTTTCAAACGATTGACTTAACACAGGCCATTCCGGCCGACCCCTCGGCCAACCCATCCGGGCAATGGCTGTTTCGGTACACCCAGGACCCCAACGGCCCCGACGTGAAATCGCCGATGGCAGCCGGGCCGGGATCGTACTTCCTGTACCTGAAAACGAACGACGGCTGCTTCAGCGGGGCCGTGCCCATTCAGGCCGAACGAACCCCCTGTCAGGATGGTATTGCGCCCTGTATCAGCAATCCGCCCCGGGTAGTGGCCTGGACCGATTCGCTCAATGCCGAGCGCCAATCGGTTGTATTGCAGGCTCGGATCGGGGGCGATGTTGAGGAACTGACGTGGAGCACCACCGGTAGCGGCCTGCTGACAGACCCCAAACGGGTGCCGAGTCGGTATTTGTTTTCCGAAGCCGACCGGCAGCGCGGCTCGGTTGTGTTTGCCCTGACCACGCCCGACCCCGACGGCAGCGGCCCGTGTGTGGGCGCAGTGGCAAGCCTGACCGTTGCCGTACCGCGCGCCGACAATGCCTTGCGTGAAATCGTAGGCCTGAGCAAAAAAGTATTTGAACCGGTTTGGCTCGAAAATGGCGAGGTGGAACTGACGTACCACATGACGGTAAAAAATGGGGGGCAGTACGACCTGAGCAACATTCAGGTAACCGACGATCTGGCCGAAGCCTTTACGGCATCGGGTGCTAAGGTCAAGGCGGTTGTGGTCAATGAGTTTAATGGGTTTCGGGTCGATCCAACGTACACAGGGATTGCGCCCAACACCAACTTGCTGGCTCGTGGCCAAACCTTGCCATCAGGCGGAGTACTGGGGGTAAGGCTACGGGTGCGGCTCAATGTGGGTGAGGCCCGCACGCTCACCTTCAGCAATCAGGCACAGGTGCAGGCAGTTGATAAAAACGGCGCTTTGTGCCGCGACTTATCGACCAATGGCGATAATCCTGACCCCGATAGCAACGGTAATCCGGCGGATAACGATGAGCCAACGGTGATTACGCTTCAGTCGGTATCGCCTGAGGGCACCGTGTTTATTCCCGAAGGTTTTTCGCCCAATGGCGATGGGATCAATGACCAGTTTGTGGTGAGTCGAGTCCCAACAAATACAACGGTTCAGCTGAAAGTGTACAACCGTTGGGGGAGCCTGGTGTATGCCAGCGACAACTACCGTAACGACTGGAGCGGCACCTCGAATCAGGGAGGAGTGGGCCCCAAAGGGCAGGGTTTGCCCGAAGGGACGTACTTCTACACCGTTCGGTTGAGCGATGGCCGGGAGTACACCCGCTTCCTCACGCTCAGTCGGTAAGTTATTTTTTGGCAAGAAGGAGATAACCCTATCGAAATAGAATACTTTAGGTAGTTCTTTTGCGTATTGAAATCGAGCTTTTGGCTCAATAACGTTAACCCAAGCGAACCAATGACTCGCTATAGGACATTTCTGAGCGTGCTGGCAACCTTTTTGTGGGTGGCGGTGGTATGGGCCGAAAGCCCGGCCAACGGTCCGCGCACAAAAAAGAACGCCGGGCGTCGTCAGACCGTGACGGCTACTGCCCCCAAAGCAGTGCCCCCCAAAGTGCCTCTTGTAACGCCCGACTCGCTGTTGCGGCAGGCCGACCGAATGGTCAGCTGGAAGGCGTACGGCCGGGCGATCGACATCTACACGCAGTTGCTGGCCGATACGGAGGGCCCTTTGAATGCAGCCCAGCGCACGGCCGCTACGGTTGGCCTTGCTAATGCCTACCGGTTGGTGGGCGATAATACAAAGGCCGAAAAGTACTACCGCGACTGGCTCGCCAGGGTACCTGCCACCGAACGCCGACCGCAGCCAGTGTTGCAGTTGGCCCAAACTCTGGCTGCCAACGGCAAGTTTAAAGAAGCAGAAGGGTTTTACGAGGAATACAACCAGTTGCTCGATGCGCAGAAAGCGCGCCGGGCAGCCGAGGTGACCACCGAGGCCGGGCAACGCTCGCGGAGTAGTCAGCCGGTGCAATACCGGCTCGAAAGCCTCGAACTGAACACCAAAAACGAAGAGTTCAGCCCGATGTATTACCGCAACGGGCTGGTGTACGTGGCCGGTAGCAAAGGCGGATCGGCTATCGAAACGGCCGGGAGTGGGGGCGGTTCGGGCTACCTCGACCTCTTGTATATTCCGAACCGGAACGATATTCTGGCGTCGACTATTATTGGCCCCGATGGCTCGGAAATTAAGGCCGATAACCCGCGTAACCGTCGTCGGAATCGGGTAGGTGAAGATGCCTATACCCGCCCAACCTCCAATGATTCGAAAACGGTGCCGAGCTTTTCGGGCGGTATTCGGGCGTCGGAAGGGCTGGGTTACGATGCCCGCCCGGTCAGTGCGGCTCAGCAGTTCAGCAAATCGCTCAATACGCGCTACCACGAGGGCCCGGCTACGTTTTATGCCGATGGCTCGCGGATTATTTTTACCCGCAACAACTACAATGACGGCAAAGCCCGCAAAAGTGCCGAGGGCGTAAATAAACTGAAGCTCTACACGGCCGAGCAGCAAAACGGGGCATGGGTCAACGTCGAAGAGATGCCCTTTAACAGCGACGAGTATTCGGTGGGCCACCCTACGCTAACCCGCGACGGCCGCACGCTCTACTTTGCGTCGGATATGCCCGGCGGACAGGGAGGCAGTGATATTTACGTCACCCAGTACGGGAACGGACGCTGGTCGAAACCCGTCAATCTGGGGGCTACGGTTAACTCAAAAGGAAATGAGCTGTTTCCGTTTGTGGATGAAGCCGGTAATCTTTACTTCGCATCTGACGGCAAACGCGGGCTGGGAGGACTCGATATTTTCATGGCTACGATGGCTGGCACGGCTCCCCAAACTGTTGAACACCTCGATGCGCCCATCAACTCGCCACAGGACGATTTTGGTCTGATTACCGACGCCAACCGGCAGTCGGGTTACTTTAGCACTAACCGGCGCAATGGTAGCGACGATATTATGCGGTTTGTGCGGCAGAGCTCGCTCTACGCCTGCCGCGACCTTACCATCCGACTCTATGACGCCGACACCGATCAGCCGCTCGATAGTGTGCAGGTTGATGTGGTGGGCCGTACCGAAGGGGGCGAAGACCAGCAACTGCTGACCGATAAAAACGGGCTTGTACGGCTTTGTTTGCAGGGCGATAGCGAGTTTCGGTTTGTATCGTCGCGCGATGGATACGTGAGCAGTACCGTGGGTTTTTCAACACAAGGCCTCACCGATGACCAGCCCAGCCGGTTGGAAATCGGCCTGAGCAAACCCACTCTCATGATCGACACGGTGTACACGGCGGCACCGGGCTCGGCCGCTGACATAGCTACCCTGACCCGCTCGCGTATCCGGGGTATAGTGGCTACTGAGCGCGATCAGCGACCTATCGAAGGCGTGACGGTGACTCTCCGGAATGAATGTGACAAAAGCGTACAGTCGGTGGTGACAGGCCCCGATGGGGTATATGTTTTTGACCTGACCGAAGGCTGCGATTACACCCTCGTTACCCGTAAGCCAACCTACGGCACCAGCACGAAGAAAATCAAGAAGCTTCCCAAGAAATCGAAGCCAAAACAGGTTGAAGCCGACGTACGTATGTTCAGCGTGGGCGATGTAGTCACGCTCGACAATATTTACTACGATCTGGACAAATCGAGTATTCGTACCGATGCGGCCCGCGAGCTCGACAAGCTGGTGTCGACCATGCGCCGGTATCCATCGCTCGTGATCGAGGTTCGGTCGCATACCGACAGCAAGGGCGACGCGGCCTACAACCGGGAGCTGTCGACACGCAGGGCGCGGTCGGTGGCCGATTATTTGGTGTCCAAGGGCATCAGTCGCAAACGCATCACGGCGCGCGGCTACGGTGAGTCGATGCTGTTGAACAACTGCACCGATGGGGTCATCTGTACCGAAGACGAGCATCAGCGCAACCGCCGGACGGAGTTTAAAGTGTTGGCAATCAAATAAGTTTAAGCAATCGGGTAGAAGTGAATGTATAATGAACAATGTAAAATGGATAATTAAACTGCTGATCGTCAGCAGGCAATCCAATTATTCATTATGCATTTTACATTGCTCATTCACTTGAACGTGTCTGCCCTTCATCGCAATGAGTGGGTTGCGAAAGGTTGACATAACTAAAAACCAAAAACCATAAACGGGCTAAACCGTATTACATAAAGTACTCGATGATGTTTCGGGCCGGGCGCTCTGAAATGAGTAGTGCCTACAGGTCAGCTGCTAACGTCCGGTGCTTTATTTTTGCATCATGCTCGGTTTTCCCAACTGTAAAATCAATATCGGTCTTCAGATTACCCAACGCCGACCCGACGGCTACCATAATCTCCAATCCTGTTTTTACCCGGTGGGTTGGTCCGACGTGCTGGAAATCATTTCCGTATCGGCCAATGATGCCCCGGTACCGGTGCAGTTTACCGCTACCGGGATTCCGATTCCCGGCGATCCCTCGGCGTCCAACAACCTTTGCGTGCGTGCCTACGAAGCCCTCCGGGCCGATTTTGACCTGCCGCCCGTAAAAATGCACCTGCACAAAATTGTCCCCATCGGGGCGGGGCTCGGCGGGGGCTCGGCCGATGCCGCCCTCACCCTCAAGCACCTCAATGGTATGTTTGAGCTGGGTCTGAGCCTGGCGCAACTGGAAGAGTACGCGCGCCCGCTCGGAGCCGACTGTGCATTTTTTATTCAGAATCGCCCTCTATACTGCGTGGAAAAAGGCGATGTGTTTGAGTCGCTTGCCGTTGACCTGACGGGGTATCATATCGTGCTGGTGTACCCAAATCTGGCCATTTCGACGGCCGAAGCTTACGCGGGTGTGCGCCCCCATCAGCCCGACGTACCCCTGCGCACCCTGCTCGAAGCTCCGCTGAGTGAGTGGCGGCACACGGTCCATAACGATTTTGAAGATAGTCTGTTTCCCCGGTACCCTGTTTTGGGTGAGCTGAAAGCCCAGTTGTACGAGTTGGGGGCGGTGTATGCCGCCATGACGGGCTCGGGCTCTACGGTTTACGGGATTTTTGGGGCCGAGCCGAACGGTATGGCCGTTTTTGAACGTTATACAACCTGGCAGGGGAAACTCTAAGCTTGCATGAGTAATGTCTTTACCAAACGGCGGGAGCCGTTCCGTTTCATGGTTTGGCTCGGCATTGGGGGTAGCGTGTTGCTCTTCACCATTTTGCTGACCACCTACATTGTCCGAAGCACCGGGCCCGGCTGGGCCGAGGTTCGGTTACCCAATGTGTTTCTGATTAGTACCGTGGTGATTCTGCTCAGCAGTTTTACCCTGCACAATGCGAATCGGGCGTTTCAGACCGAGCGGTTTGCTCTGTACCGAACCAACATGGGTATGACCCTCGTGTTGGGAACGCTGTTTATCCTGTTGCAGGGTTGGGGCTGGCGACAAATGGTGGTAGCGGGCGTTGGGCTGGAGGGAAATCCGGCCGGGGGCTTTGTCTATATTTTGTCGGGCCTGCACCTGCTTCATATTCTGATCGGCCTTATTTTTCTGGTGATTGCGTTGCTCGAAGCCATGCGCCGTCGACAATACGTCGACTCGTTTGTGTACAGCGTAAACCCACCCAATCAGCTCAAGCTCAAGCTGATCTCATTGTACTGGCATTTTGTGGATATCCTGTGGGTAGCTCTGTTTTTGTTTCTGTTGCTGCATCACAGCCTCAACTGGAATCTGATGGCCTGAGTAAGCGCCTGTTTCCGAGAGAAGCCGAGCCTTAGGGTTCGGCTTTTTTTGTGCGATACAGCCATATAAAATTTGCCGTTCATCATTATTGGCCCCGTTGCGTTCTGTTTTTCGCGATATTGCCAGTCAGTACTTCAACCATTAATGCAACTATTTTTATTGACTGCATGAATCGAAGAAACTTCATTCAACAGGCGGGGCTGGGCGTAGGAGCACTCATGGGCGCGTCAGTTCCGATTGTCGGAAATGCCGTACCCCTCGAACGCTTGCTCGAACCCGGAGTCGATGTGGCCATCAAAAAACGTATGGCCGATATTGCCCTCAACGCGGCCCGGAGCCGGGGCGCCACCTACACCGATGTGCGGATCGGGCGCTACCTCCAGCAGTTTCTGTTTACCCGCGAAAAGCAGGTGCAGACCATCACCAACGCAGAGAGTTATGGCGTGGGTATCCGGGTGATCGCCAACGGCACCTGGGGCTTCTCGGCTACTTCCGACGTCACCCCCGACGGTATTGCCAAGTGCGCCGAAACCGCCGTAGCCATTGCCAAGGCCAACTCAAAAATTCAGACTGAGCCCGTGCAGCTGGCCCCGCAAAAAGGCGTAGGCGAGGTGACCTGGAAAACGCCCCTGACCAAAAACGCGTTTGAGATTCCGGTGCAGCAAAAAGTTGATCTGCTGATGAAGGTCAACAATGCGGCCCTCGACAACGGCGCGGCTTTTGTGACCTCCAACCTGTTCTTCATCAACGAACAGAAGTACTTTGCCTCGACTGATGGCTCGTACATCGATCAGGATGTGCACCGGATCTGGCCTACGTTTACCGTAACGGCGGTTGACCGGGCGGCCGGTAAGTTCAAAACCCGCGATGCCCTCAGCTCACCCATGGGTATGGGCTACGAATACCTCGATGGGTTGGCTTCCGAAAAAATCCCCGGTCCCAACGGGCTGGTTGGCTACCGGAACTCGTACGACATGGTCGAAGACGCTACCCTCGCTGCCAAACAGGCGAAGGAGAAGATGACCGCCAAGTCGGTAGAGGCTGGTAAGTACGACCTTGTACTCGACCCCAACCACCTCGGCCTGACCATTCACGAGTCGGTGGGGCACCCCCTCGAACTCGACCGCGTACTCGGCTACGAGGCCAACTACGCCGGTACCAGCTTTGCTACCCTCGACAAGTGGCAGTCGAAAAACTTCAAATACGGTAGCCCGATTGTCAATATCGTGGCCGACAAAACCCAGGTCGGTTCGCTCGGGGCTGTTGGGTACGACGACGAAGGCGTACCGGCCAAAGAGTGGAATCTGATCAAAGACGGCATTCTGGTCAATTACCAGGCCATTCGGGATCAGGTGGCCATCATTGGTGAGAAAGAGTCGCACGGTTGCTGCTACGCCGACAACTGGGATTCGGTGCAGTTTCAGCGGATGCCCAACGTATCGCTCAAGCCCAGCACCGAGAAGCGTTCGGTACAGGACATGATCAAGGGTGTCGACAAGGGCATATACATCATTGGCCGGGGTTCGTTCTCAATTGATCAGCAGCGCTACAACTTCCAGTTTGGCGGGCAGCTGTTTTACGAGATCAAAAATGGTCAGATCGCGGGTATGCTCGACGACGTGGCGTATCAGGCCAACACCCTGGAGTTTTGGAACTCGTGCGCCCAGCTTTGCGACAAAGACGACTACCGTACGTTTGGGTCGTTTTTCGATGGCAAAGGTCAGCCCTCGCAGGTCAGCGCCGTATCACACGGTAGCCCGACTACGCGCTTCAATGGGGTCAATGTGATTAATACCAGACGGAAAATCTAACGTGTTTTGGGTTTGCAGAACGCAGACAGACCCGCGCTTCCTGTCGAAGCAAGGCAGCAGCCCTGTAAACCTGACACCGAAAAACCTGTAATAAAACATGGCTATTTTAAGTAAAGAAGAAGCCAAGCGGATTGTTGATAAAGTGTTGAGCTTTGCCAAAGCCGACGAAACAAGCGTCACCATCTCGGGTGGGCGCACGGGCAACATCCGCTACGCCCGCAACTCGGTATCGACGAGTGGCGAAAGCAATAACCTGTCGCTGGCGGTCACCTCTGTTTTCGGAAAGCGCAGCGGTACGGCAACCATCAACGAACTGGACGATGACTCGCTTGCCCGGACCGTTCGGCGGGCCGAAGAAATTGCCCGGCTGGCCCCCGAAAACCCGGAGTACGTGCCGATGCTGGGGCCACAAAAGTATCTGAACACGAAGCCCTACGCCGAAACTACTGCCAAGATAGACCCGGCTTACCGGGCCCAGGCGGCTTTTGATAGCCTGGACCCCTGCCGTAAGAAAAACCTTACTGCGGCCGGTTACCTCGAAGATTCGACCGGGTTTTTTGCGCTCGCCAACAGCAAAGGCCTGTGGGCTTACAATCAGCAGACATCCGCCGAGTTTTCGATCACCGTCCGCACGGCCGATGGTCTGGGCTCGGGTTATGCCACCCGCGACGTTACCGATGTATCGAAGCTGAGCACCCGCGAGGCCACCGAAATTGCCATGCAGAAAGCCATGGCCTCGGTGAGTGCGCGCGCGCTGGAGCCGGGCAAGTACACCGTGATTATGGAACCGGCCGCCCTCGTGTCGAATACCGATGCCTCGCTGATGGCCGCATTGGTTCGGTCGATGGATGCCCGCTCGGCCGACGAGGGGCGTTCGTTTTTGAGTAAAAAAGGGGGTGGTACCCGCCTGGGCGAAAAACTCTTCGATGAGCGCGTCACGATTTATTCGGACCCCATGAACCCCGAAGTGCCTACATCGGCCTTTGCGGGCGATGGCCGTCCGCTGGAGCGGGTCACCTGGATTGAGAAAGGGGTCGTCAAAAACATGTCGTATTCGCGGTATTGGGCCGAGAAAAAAGGGGTAGCGGCTATTCCGCCGGGGGGTAATTTTATCATGGAAGGCGGCACCCAATCGCTGGCCGACATGATCAAGAGCACCGAGAAGGGTATTCTGGTAACGCGCCTGTGGTACATCCGGCCGGTTGACCCGCAAACACTGCTGTACACAGGCCTCACCCGCGATGGAACGTTCTACATCGAAAATGGGCAGATCAAGTTCCCGGTGAAAAACTTCCGGTTCAACGAGAGCCCCGTTATCATGCTCAACAATCTCGAAGCCATTGGCCGGCCGGTACGGATTGGGGGTAACCTGGTTCCACCGCTCAAAATCCGCGACTTCACGTTCTCCAGCTTGTCTGACGCTGTTTAATTAATCAGGTGCTAAGCAAAGCTGTTACGCAGAGATGCACAGAGCCGTTTCGCCCACACCCCTCTGCGAATCTCTTAATTACTCCATGAATCTCTGCGTAACAACCTAAACGTGAATCTCTGCATAACAACATAATAAGGGCTCCGGCCCGCTTATTTTATGAACCGCCGACACTTTAATCAACTCCTGGGCATGGGCACTGCCGGTCTGGTACTGCCCAGCCTACCCTCGCTGGGGCGATCCGTAGCCCCGGAAGCCTTGCTGGAGCCGGGGCTCGATGTAGCCCTCAAAAAGCGGCTGGCCGATGCGGCTCTCAACGCGGCTAAGTCGAAAGGGGCTACCTATGCCGACGTGCGTATTGGGCGCTACCTGAATCAGTTTGTAGTTACCCGCGAAGACAAAGTGCAGAACATCGCCAATACCGAGAGTTACGGGGTTGGGGTTCGGGTAATTGCCAACGGTTGCTGGGGGTTTGCGGCTGCGGCCGATGCCAAAAGCGAAGCCGATATGGCCCGCGCGGCCGAACAGGCCGTGGCCATTGCCAAAGCGAACGCCCGGCTGCTGAAAGAACCCGTACAACTGGCTCCGCAGCCCGGCTACGGCGAGGTTTCGTGGAAGGCTCCCATCCAGAAAAACGCGTTTGAAGTTCCGGTCAAAGAAAAAGTAGACCTGCTGCTGGGTGTCAATGCCGCAGCCATGAAAAACGGGGCCAATTACGTGAATTCGGTGCTGTTTATGGTGAACGAGCAGAAGTACATTGCCACCACCGACGGGACCTACGCCGATCAGGATATTCACCGAATCTGGCCGATTTTCAACGTTACCTGCATCGACGCGAAATCGGGGAAGTTTGAAACCCGTAACGCCCTGAGTGCTCCGGTGGGTATGGGCTATGAGTACCTGCAAACCAACCCGTCTGACAAAGTAACCGGTATCACGACCCGCTACAACAAGGGGTACGATATGCTCGAAGACGTGACAGCGGCCGCTCAGCAGGCCCGGCAAAAACTGACCGCCAAGTCGGTAGAAGCGGGTAAGTACGACCTCATACTCGACCCCAGTCACCTGTGGCTCACCATTCACGAGTCGGTGGGGCACCCTCTCGAACTCGACCGCGTGCTCGGCTACGAAGCCAACTTTGCGGGTACCAGTTTTGCCACGCTCGACAAGTGGCAGTCGAAAAACTTCCAGTACGGCAGCAAGATTGTCAACTTCGTGGCCGATAAGCAGCAGGTTGGCTCGCTTGGGGCTGTTGGGTACGACGATGAAGGCGTGAAAACCAAAAAGTGGGACCTCGTGCGCGATGGCGTACTGGTCAACTACCAGGCCATTCGGGATCAGGCGGCCATCATCGGCGAGAAAGAATCGCACGGTTGCTGCTATGCCGATTCGTGGGGTACGGTGCAGTTTCAGCGGATGCCCAACGTATCGCTCGAAGCGGGCAAAACACCGCTCTCGGTGCAGGATATGATCAAGGATGTGAAAAAAGGTATTTACATCATTGGCGACGGCTCGTTCTCTATCGATCAGCAACGCTACAACTTCCAGTTTGGCGGGCAACTGTACTACGAAATCAAAGACGGACAGATTGCCGGTATGCTCAAAGACGTGGCCTACCAGTCGAACACGCAGGAGTTCTGGAACTCGTGTGCCGCCATTTGCGACGAGCGCGATTACCGGCTCGGCGGTAGCTTCTTCGACGGTAAGGGGCAACCGAGTCAGAGCAGCGCGGTGTCGCATGGGTCGGCCACTACGCGGTTCAACGGGGTTAATGTGATCAATACGGCACGGAAGATTTAACGAAGCTGAAGTCCCTAAGGAGTTATTACGCAGAGAAAAATGAAGATTCACAGAGAAAAGCGTATAGAACTTCAGAGAAAAGATCTCTGCGAATCTCTCTTTCCTCCTCTGCGAATCTCTGCGTAACAACTGTGAAGAAAGGCTTCAGCCTGACGCAATTATGGCAATCATTCTAACCGAAGCAGAAGCCAAAACGCTTCTCCAAAAAGTCCTCAGCTACTCGAAAGCTGACGAGTGTGAGGCAAACCTGTCGGGTGATATTCGGGGCAACATTCGGTATGCCCGCAATGCCGTATCGACCAGCGGCTCCCGGGCCAATCAGAATCTGGTGGTGCAGTCGGCGTTTGGCAAAAAAGTGGGTACCGCAACCATCGACGAGTTTGATGATGCCTCGCTCGAAAAAGTAGTTCGTCGGGCGGAGGAACTGGCTCGGCTGGCCCCCGAAAACCCCGAGTGGGTCGGAATTTTAGGGCCGCAGACCTACCTCAAAAGTAACGGCTACTTTGAATCGACGGCTAAGCTCACCGCCGAAGACCGGGCCGAAGCCGTAGCCAAAAGCCTGGAGCTAACCCGTACGCAGAACCTGACTGCGGCTGGTTTTCTGGAAGATTTCAAAGGCTACCAGGCCATGATGAATTCGAAGGGCCTGTTTGCGTATTACCCCAGCACCAACATCAACTTTTCGCTCACCGTACGGACGGACGATGGCAAAGGATCGGGCTATGTAGCCAAGGGGTACTCCGACGTTAGCAAGCTCGATACAGCCGCGGCTACCCGCATTGCGGCTCAGAAAGCGGCTGCTTCGGCCAACGCACAGGCTCTTGAACCGGGCAAGTACACCGTGATTCTGGAGCCAACGGCTGGCGCTGTGCTCATGGAACAACTGTTTTTCTCAATGGACGCCCGCTCGGCCGACGAAGGACGGAGTTTTCTGAGCAAGCCCGGTGGTAAAACCAAGTTGGGCGAGAAAATTGTAGACCCCCGCGTCACGATTTACTCTGACCCCACCCACCCCGAACTGCCAGCCTCACCGTGGGCGGGCGACGGACAGCCGCAGACCCGCATCAACTGGATTGAGAAAGGTATTGTGAAAAACATGGCCTACTCGCGCTACTGGGCTCAGAAGCAGGGCAAAAAGCCGGTGCCCTTTCCGAACAATGTGATGATGGCGGGCGGAACGGCCTCGCTCGAAGACATGATCAAAAGCACACAGCGCGGTATTCTGGTTACCAAACTGTGGTACATCCGGGAAGTTGACCCGCAGACGCTGCTGTATACGGGCCTCACCCGCGACGGAACGTTCTACATCGAAAACGGCAAAATCAAACATGCCGTGAAAAACTTCCGGTTCAACGAGAGCCCCGTTATCATGCTCAATAACCTCGAAACCCTCGGTCGGCCCGAGCGGGTCGTAAGTACTGAGTCGGACGGAAACTATCTTATTCCGCCCATGAAAATTCGGGAGTTCACGTTTTCAAGTTTGTCCGACGCCGTATAATTCCCGGCCCGGCAACCTGCTCAAACCCGGACTGTACTTTGCTACGGTCCGGGTTTTTTGTTGGGGGCCCCAGCAAGCCTGTTGGCCCAACAAATGGGTTGTAACCGATACGTTTAATCAATTGATAGGCCTTATTTGCATGTCACGGGTAGTACACTTGATTTTATATGCATCTATTTCTTAGATTACTGCTCTAACGTATTCTTAACCTAAATCCTTTAATCATTCATGGAATCGTACGCCTTGCGCAACCGCCTGCGTTTTGTAGGCACCGGTGCCGATTTGTTCGGTATTTATCTCCTCAACATGCTGCTGAGTATTGTCACGCTGGGACTGTATTACCCCTGGGCCAAAGCAGCCGTGCTCCGATACACCTACGCCAACACGCACTTAGACAACAGTCCGTTTCAGTTTCACGGCACGGGTAAAGAGATTTTTGTGGGCTTTCTGAAAGCAGTAGCTGTTATTGTGGGGGTTTACGCGGCCGCCATTGCCCTTACGTTTGCTTCTTCGCTGGGCCTGAAGATTATAGGTTTTGTGGCTATCTACGCTTTTGCGCTGGCGCTGGTGCCTATTGCGGTTCATGGGGCGCTGCGTTACCGGATGTCGCGCAGTTTGTGGCGGGGCATTCACTTTGGCTACCGGGGCGACCGCAACGAACTGATCAAAATGTACGTTCTGCAAGGGCTGCTGACGGTGGTTACGTTTGGTATTTATAGCTTCTGGATGACGCAAAACATCAACCGCTACACCATTGGGCATATCCGGTTTGGCTCGGCCCGGATGCACTACACCGGCGACGGGAGCGATTATTTCTGGCTCTGCCTGAAAGGATATGTTCTGACGATTCTGACGCTCGGCATTTACGGGTTCTGGTGGGGCCGCGACTTGTTTGCTTATTTCGTCGACAACCTCGCCATTGAAAACGAGGGCGAAATGTACCAGTTTCAGTCGTCGCTTACGGTAGGCTCGTATGCCGGGTTGGTCATTGGGAATATTCTCTTGATTGTGTTGACATTGGGGCTCGGGGCGGCCTGGGCTACGGCACGTACGTTGCAAACCTTGCTCGACAATACCCTCCTCGACGAGCGGCTGGATACCAGTTCGCTGGTGCAGACTGAACTCGAATACCGCGATGCAACCGGCGAAGACCTGGCCGACATGATGGACATTGGCTTAATTTAAAACGATAGTGAACGCTACTTTTTTCGACGGAAAAGTCTCCCGGCCGCATCCGGCTCAGTACACCCTCTCGGCTTACACCGTTGAGATCCGCTACACCGATACCGATGGGCAGGAGCAGGAGGTAGTGTGGCCCTTGCAGGAGGCCCGGCTGGCGACCTGGAACCCGTCGGGAAAGACGCGGCTGCAGTTTGGGCCGTTTCCGCATCAGTATCTGGATGTGGAAACGGCCGATTACGAGGCCCGGTTTATTCCCGCCCGTCAACTGCTCAAGCCGGCACGGCCGGGTCTGTACGAGTTTGTGCTCAGTAAGGGATTCCGGGGTGTGGTGCTGGTTGGCGTAGTAACGGTAGCTCTCCTGTGGGTTCTGTACGCCTACGGGATTCCGGCCCTGTCGTTGCAGGTGGCCCGTCAGGTACCTGCCGAACAGGAGGTTGCCCTCGGCGATATGCTCTACCGGCAGCTCGAAAACTCAGGTCAATTGCCAGTCGATAAAGCGAAAACGGCCCATGTTGAACGGTTCTGGCGCGAAATGGGCGTGAAAACCCGTTTGCCGATCCGGATCGCCGTTGTCGAGAGTAAAGATGTAAACGCCTTTGCCGTGCCCGGTGGTCATGTAGTGGTGTTTACGGGAATATTGAAAAAGTTTAACCGGCCTGAGCAACTGGCGGCCTTGCTCGCCCACGAGGCCGCCCACGTCGAAAAGCGGCACTCGCTGCAACAGCTGATCCGCAGTATAGCGGCTTACAGCATTATATCGGTCATGTTTGGGGATGTGAGTGGTATAACGGCAGTGCTCGTCGATAATGCCGACAATCTGGTTTCGCTGTCGTACTCGCGTCAGCACGAAGCAGAGGCCGACGCTTTTGCGGTAGAGCAACTGGCGCGGCAGGGCATCGACCCGATGGGCGCCGTATGGCTCATGGAAGCCCTGCCTACCGAGGGCGAGGTGATTCCGACATTGCTCCGCTCGCACCCGCACAATGCCGAGCGGGTAGCGGCTACGCGGGCATTGGCCAAAAAGGCGCGCACCCGCGGAAATAGTAGCCCTGAGTTAAAACGCCTGTGGAATGAGATCAAAGCGGCCGGGTTTAGTCTCAAATCATAACCTGAGCCGTCTCAAATTAGTATTGAGTCGAACAGAAGGGGGCTAATCGGCCACCTTTGAGCCATCAATCAAAAACGCCAGCAGTGGCACTTGATGTATGGCTCGCTTTCTGTTTACCCTCGCTTTTCTTGTCTCTACTGAATTTGCCGACGCCCAAACGTTGAGTGGGGCCGTGCGCGATGTGGCCAACCGGCCAGCTCCGTACGCGGTGGTCAAACTGCTTCGCTTAGCCGATTCGACACTTGTCCGGGGAAGCGTTGCCAATCAGGACGGGCGCTACACATTTACCAACGTACCGCCCGGAAATTATCGCGTGCAGGCTTCGCTCGTGGGCCTGAAAAGTGCTGTAAGTGCGGTGGTGCAGGTTGCTGGTGACCAACCGGTGCGGGTGAGCCCGATTCAACTGGGCGAAGCCGTACAGACCCTGGCCGGGGTAGAGGTGCGCGCCCGGCAGCTACCCGTTGACCAGCAGGTTGACAAAACGGTGCTGAATGTCGCGGCTGATGCGGCAGCGCAGGGTAAAACAGCGTACGAATTGCTGCAACAGGCTCCCGGCGTGGTCATTGACCCAAATGATAATATCCGAATGGCCGGTAAACAAGGGGCCGTGGTGTTGCTCGATGGCCGACCAACCAACCTTTCGGCTGCCGACTTGGCTAATTTGCTCCGGGCTACGTCGGCCGCTACCATCGACAAAGTCGAGCTGATGACGAACCCTTCGGCCCGTTACGATGCGCAGGGTGGTGCCGGTATTATCAATATCCGCTTCCGGCGCAACAAAAGCCTGGGAATCAACGGGAGCGCGTCGGGCGGGTATGGGCAGAGCAATCATCACCGTGCCAACGCGGCCCTCGACCTGAATTACCGCGCCAAACGTATCAATCTGTTCGGTAACGCTTCGGGTAGTGATAATTACCAGATCACGCATGTCCGCATTGACCGAATGGCGGGGGGCTTCCTGTTTCGGCAGCGCGGATACGACTCGGATGGTACGCGCGGGCTGGTGTACAAAACAGGCATAGATTATTCCCTAAGTTCCCGCCAGACACTGGGCCTGCTCGTATCGGGTAACACGATAGGTAATCGGTTCGGAACGTACACCACCACAGAGATAGCCAACCGGTTAACCAACCGGGTAGATACGAGCGTGGTGAACAGAGTGGATAACCCGGCACAAAACAACCGAATGCAGGCCGCCCTGAATTACCGGTACACCGACACAACCGGCCTGGAACTGAATCTGGATGCTGACCTGACCCGTTTCGCCAATACCTCGCCTAATTCACTCATGAGCAACTTTATAGCTGGTCCCGTTGATGGCCCGGTTTTGTTTGCCCGACGCAATCGCTTCGATGCCAACACCGATATTACGATTGTAGCGTTGAAGGCCGATCTGGTGAAGGAATGGAAGCCAAATCGGCCGGCTGGTGCTTCGGTAAAACTGGAAACCGGCCTAAAACACACCGATGTAGCCACCGACAACGAGCTGCTGGCATTTACCGGAGCCGCTGCTATTGAACAACCCGACCTCACCCGCACCAACCGTTTTACATACCGGGAGGTTGTGCGCGCGGGGTACGTATCGCTTAGTCGGTCGGCGGGGAAATGGTCGGTGCAGGGGGGGCTCCGGGCCGAACACACCACCGCAACAGGCCGCTCAACCGATCTGCTGAACCGTCGTATTGATCGTCCTGACACCACGTATCTGAATCTCTTCCCAACCGCTTTTGTGCAGTATGGGGCAACGCAGAATAGCCAGATTTCGATGAAGTACGGCCGACGTATCGGGCGGCCTACCTATCAGGATCTGAACCCGTTTGTCTACCCAGTCGACCCGTACACGAGTGGGCGCGGCAACCCCTACCTGCGACCCAATTACACGCACAATATGGAGCTAAGTTACACCTACAAATGGGCAACAACGGTCAAGTTTGCGTACAGCCGCACCACTGATTTCTCGACGGATGTTATTCAGCAACAGGGCGTTGTTGCGTATCAGACGGTAGCCAATGTAGGCCAAGTCGACGCGCTGAACGTGTCGGTGAGCAGCCCTTACCAATTCACGAAGTGGTGGAGTATGTACGGATATGCCGGGGCCACCTGGAACCGGTTTGTTGGTCAACTGTCGCCTGATGTTTCGTTTCGCGAACGGGCATTTGCCTTCGAGGGCTACATGCAGCAGTCGTTCACACTCTCAAAAATGTGGTCGGCGCAGGTTTCGGGGTTCTGGAATGCCCCCACCCGGCAGGCTATTTACCGCATTGGGGGCCTGGGGGCGCTCAACCTGAGTCTGCAAAAGAACGTGCTGGGTAACCGGGGTAAGCTAACCTTCAGCCTCGACGATGTGCTGAACACTATGCGCTGGCGGTGGTCTGGCACCCAACAGTCGGGTGAGGGGCAGGCTGGGGCAACGTACGCTCCGCAGTTTAGTATCGACCGCAAGTGGGAAAGCCGCCGGGTCAATATCCGCTTCAGTTACCGATTCGGTAGCCGCGAGATCAAAGCCGCCCGCGAGCGCGAAATGGGTCAGGATGCGGGCCGGATTAAAGTCAAAGGAAATTTGTAATAAACATCGGCTATGAAAATTTACCTCCTTGTTTTTCTGCTGATATGTACCGAGGCAAAACCGCAGTCGGGTACTATCAATACCCCCGCCCGTATCACCTTCATGCTCAGGAATACGCTGGGCTACCATCGCATGTTTCTGGTCGAGGGGCCGGGGATCAAATACGGTTTTACCATGAGCCGGCGCGAAACCATTCCCTGCAATTGGCCGGTTGGCTCCAAACTGTACTTCACGCAGGATGGAGAAACGTCTACCGGCCTCATTCTGACCGTAACCGCCAACGATGAGGGCAAAACCCTCGTAACGGACACGGGGGCCGTCGAAGATAGGCGGATGAAGAACGTAGGGGCATCGTCCAGTAGTACCGGCATTACATTCAGCATTCGAAACCCAGGTGTACTACCCCGCAAAGTGGCCGTTATTAGCTACGAACCCGGTGCTGCCGGCAACAGTACGAGTATTGCCATACTGCCTCCTCTGGTGGGCTGTAAGTCGTTCACGTTTCCTGTTGGTACAAAAATTTACCTTGCCGATGATGCGCAGGTGAACACCGTTATGAGTGGTAAACGGATCGATGCCGATAAGCCATTTCTAGTCATCAAGGCTACCGATTCTGGAAAGTCATTTCCAGTAAAATAACGTGCCGTCGTATATTGTAACCGTTCACTTTGATCACGGATGTCGTTTTACTTTTCTGCCTACTCCAGCCCATTGCTGTTTGGTTTTTTGCAAGCCTGGATCTATGCCGTTTTACTTTGGATTCGGGGTCGGCGAGAGGAGCGCTTGTCCGACGTGCTGCTGGGCTGGGTACTGGTAGGCATGGCGTTTAACATTTGGGAGTACATGCTGGGTTTTGGGGGTATCGAAATTCTCTGGCGTGAGCTGGAGTTTTTCCCCCGAACGCTGGGCTACCTGTTTCCGGTGCTGTGCTGTTTTTATCTCAAAACGCAGTTTAACGCCGATTTTCGGTTTTCCCGGCGCGACATTTGGCATGCCGTACCCTTTCTGATTCAACTGACGTATCACCTCGTTGTGTTTGCTCAGGGAGCAGCGTTCGTACGATACTGGGAAGCCCAGGTTCATGACCCGTACCATATCGGCGAAGTGGAGTTCTGGCTGGGTATAATCATTGATCTATACTACTTATACCTGGCGATACAACTTTACCGCCAATATCGGGAGTGGATTAAGAACCAGTTTTCCGAAACCGACTCCATCAGTTTTCGTTGGTTCCGCAACTTTCTGATTGCGCTCACACTGGCTACGTTTTTGGGTTATTTGATGGATGGCTTAAGTGTGGCTTTGAATCTGAATTTCTGGCAGAACTGGTGGGATGAACTCGCCAAAGTGGTGCTAATTTACTACGTTAGCATTAACGGCTATGCGCAAATACAACCGGGTCGGCGGCTCACGTTCCAAACGCCTGACATTGCCCCTACACTAGTGACGCTTTCATCAGACTACGCTCCCACGCTCACTGCCGAATCTGGTACGGAGCGTCAGCCCGAGCCGAGCGTAGTACCCTTGCTTCCCGATGACCTGCTTCCGCTGCGCAATAGGTTACTCGATTTCATGAACGCTGAAAAACCTTATCTCGAACCTGACCTTTCCCTAACCGACCTGGCCCGGCGTATGCACACCAATCCGGTCGTGCTGTCGCAGGTGATCAACACGGGGGTGGGCAAGAACTTTAATGATTTTGTGAATGAGTACCGCGTTGAGGAGTTCAAGCGGCAGCTGCTCAATCCGGCCAACACGCATTTGAGTTTTCTGGGGTTGGCGCTCGACTGCGGATTCAATTCGAAGGCCACGTTCAACCGGGCGTTTCGGAAGTTTACGGGCACCTCACCAAAGGAGTTTGCCCAGCAATAAAAAAGCTCACCCGAGAGTATCAGGCGAGCTTTGCGACGCAGTTGTATAGTAAACGGCGGGAGGTATCGGAATGTTTCATAGTTGAAAAATAGTGGTATTATTTTTCAAAATAGTTAAGTAAGCTCCTCACAGCTGATTTTTAGCTGTTCAAGCTCCCGAATTACGACCTGCGAGGGGAGGTCATTGCTCTCAACCCGCAGGACTCGGTCGCAGTCTTCCCAATCCACCGACCAGCGCAGAAGTCCGCCGAGCGGGTTCAGTGTATGCGTAAGCAAAGGCAGATGTTGTTGCGTCAAATCGGTTTTAAAAACTAACACGTCCATACACGTTAGAGGGTTTGGTTTGGATGGCGAAACAGCCGGGCGTCTGCCCAGAACGTACCCAGCGGAATAATCGAAGCCAATAGGGCCAGGCCGGTTTTGCGCCAGCTCCAGCGATATTCAATGCCGCACTGAATCACGAGTAATACGTACAGAACAAAAAGCAGCCCGTGTGCCATACCGATAATGCGGTTGGGCATGGGCATAGCGTAGGCGTATTTGAGGGGCATACCTACACCGATCAGCAACAGAAACGAAACACCTTCGAGGAAGGCCAGAATACGGAGACGCCCCAGTTGGGATTTCAACAGGTCGAACATAGCGGTAGACAGGATGTAGCAAGCTGCCGTGGGTTTGGCGGGCCCGCGAAAGAAAGATTGACAAGAAAACCGTGACGGGCAGAAAATAAATCGCCCCAGACCCCACTTTGTGATGAGCGGTTCTGAATCGAACTGTGAGGTGGCAGTCGGCAGATTAGGCCGGGCAAAAAGACTGGAGAGTGAATAAAACGGAGAAACCTGTCAGGCGAGCAGGGTGTTAAGCTCCTGCCACGAAATGAGCGCAATAGCCAGCACGGCCAAAGCCAGCCCAACCTTATTGAGACCCGATAATTGCTCGCGGAAGAAAAGGGCCGCTGTGCCGGCTGCCAGCAGAATCACGCCGATGTTGTACACCGGGTACACAAAAGCCCCGTTGCCACTGTAGGCCGACAGAGCCAGAATCAAGGTGTAAAAGCTCAGGTAATTGGGTACCCCCAGCGTAACGGCGGCCACGAAGCTACGGGCTTCGATGCGTTCCTGCCCGCGCACCAACCGAACAACGAGCAAAACGGCCCCGGCAGCAATAGCGCCCAGCACCATCGTGAGGGTTACGGCTACGGTTTGGTCGGCCGCTGTGATGTACCGCACATTCATGTAATTGATGGTGGTGTTGGTAAACCCGTACATCAGAAACACGGCCACCGGTAGCCAGAGGTTACTGCCGGTGCTCGTACCTGAGTCCGGTTTTTTGTACGTACTCAAACCAACAGCTACCAGGGCGAGCCCCAGCCCCAGGTAATTAAGCGCATCGAACACTTTGCCGCCCCCGAGTACCAGCAGACTAAACGTGACCGGAATCACCAGCGACAAATTGTTGGCCAGCGAAGTAGCCGTAATGCCGCTGCGCTGGGTACTGGCCCCCGACAACAGGAACGTGACAATAAACCCCACGCCCAGGCCCAGTGCCAGCCAAGTCCAGGTGGCCGAAAAGTCGACCGAGAAAGATTGCCCCGCGGGCATCAGCAGCAGCCCGGTCAGGAAACAAACGGGGTAGTTGAATACAATGGCCTGGGTGGTATTGACCCCAAACCGCGGAAAGAGCCGGAAGTTTAGCAGCAGCAGCACCGAAAGAACAATGCTGGCAACGAGGTAGATCATACCCGCAAAGGTAAGGGCGCTTTGCGAAAGAAAAAGGTGCCTGTTTGCCGCTTACGGGCTTACAGATAGGGCTTTAGCGGGTCTCGATAGGGGCGCGTTGCGCTAAATAATGGGCTGACATTCAAGGCGCTGTTTAAGGTTTTTGACAAAATTTTAGGGTTTAGTCAATCCGTGTGTCCAATAGGCGCGTAGGTATGACAGTAATCGGTTGCAACCACGATACGTTTCACAAAAAACCTCATTTCGCAACACACATGAAAGCGATCATAAAATCAGTTTTTGCCGCATTGACTCTTCTGGCCGTATCAACTTCTGTTCAGGCACAGGCTCCCAAAACAGTAGGTGGCGCCCCGATGTACCCGACGAAGAACATCATTGAGAACGCCGTTAATTCAAAAGATCACACCACACTGGTAGCCGCTGTAAAAGCTGCTGGTCTGGTTGAGACATTGCAAGGGGCTGGTCCGTTCACCGTATTCGCACCGACCGACAAGGCATTTGGTAAACTGCCCGCTGGCACCGTTGAGACGTTGGTGAAGCCTGAGAACAAAGGCACCCTGACCGGTATTCTGACGTACCACGTGGTAGCTGGCAAGGTTGACAGCAAGGCGTTGGCCAAACAAATTAAAGACGGCAACGGCTCGGCTACGCTGAAGACCGTAGCTGGTGGCACCCTGACGGCCAAAATGAAAGGCAAGGGTATTGAAATTGTTGACGAGAAAGGTGGTTCAGCTATGGTCGACATCGCCGATGTGTATCAGTCAAACGGCGTGATTCACACGATCGATACCGTGCTGATGCCTAAATAAGAAACCACAGGTGTTTGATGGTAGGCTTGTTAGAATAGATAATCAAATCCACAGGAGAAAAGCCCGGCTCGCTTGAGCTGGGTTTTTTTGTGCGGGTTAGGCGTACTTTTGTTTTATGGATGTAACAAACAAAGTTGTACTTATTTCGGGGGCCTCCCGTGGTATCGGACGCGCTACGGCTCTGTTGCTGGCCCAGAAAGGGGCATGGGTAGTGGCTACCGCCCGCAACGCCCAGGACCTGAAATCGCTCGAATTAGAGCACCCCGGCATTGTGGCCGTTCCCGGCGACGTAGCCAACGAGGCCGACATGGCAACGGTAGTCCAAACGGCCCTTGATCGCTTTGGGAAAATCGACGTAGTCATTAACAACGCAGGCTACGGCGTCTTCAAAAATGTGGACGAGCTGACCGTAACCGAGTGGGACGAACTGATGGCCACAAACGTGAAAGGCACGTTTGTTCTTACCAAAGCTGCTTTGCCCACGCTGAAAGCACAGGGCTCGGGTCATGTGGTGGTGGTAGCCTCCGATGTAGCCAAGCGCACCTTTGCGGGCGGCTCGCTGTACACGGCGAGTAAGTACGCGCAGGAGGCCTTTATGGGGGCCCTCCGGAAAGAGGTGCGGTCGTTTGGTATCAAAGTGACGGGGGTGTACTCGGGCCTGGTCGACTCGCATTTTCATGCCAAAGGGCACGGGCACGAAACCTCGAAAAACTGGCTTAAGAACGAAGACATGGCCGAGTCAATGCTGTTTCTCATCAGCCGCCCGGCCCACGTTGTGGTCGATGAGTTTATGATTCACCCGCTGTCGCAGGAGTATTAGCGAATTAACCGGACTAGTCTATTTTGAAAAAGTGGACGAGTGGTATGGTCCGGAATCCGTATAGCTTTGGGGTATGTTAGACTCAGGACGTAGCCCGTTCCGGGTCAAACATACCGCTTAACTGTACGCGCATGAATCCAACGAACCGAACCAAACTCTCGCGGCTGCCGAAGCGTGGCCATCACGATGCGGCCACTATTTACCCTATTCTCGATGCGGGGCTGGTGTGCCATGTGAGTTACCAGCTCGACGGGCAACCGTTTCTGATTCCAACCGCTTACGGCCGTATCGACAACACGGTGTACATTCACGGGTCGGTGGGGAGCCACTTTTTTCGCCAGCTGGCGCAAGGAGTGCCGGTTTGTGTGGCGGTCACGCACGTCGATGGGTTGGTGCTGGCCCGGTCGGCGTTCAGTCACTCGGTCAATTACCGGTCGGTGGTGCTGTTTGGGCAAACCCGGCTGGTTGATGACCCGACCGAAGCCTGGGCGGCCCTGGAGCGCATTACTGAGCATCTGATGCCCGGCCGTTGGGCCGATACCCGCCCACCCAGCGCAAGCGAGATGAAAAAGACGATGGTGCTGGCCATTGAAATCGAAGAGGCCTCGGCAAAGGTCCGGACTGGCAACGTCAACGATGACCCCGAAGACCTGGACTTACCACACTGGGCGGGCGTTGTACCCGTCAGCCTACAGTACGGTGCCCCGATTCAGGACCCGCTTCAGGATGCCAGTGTGACTGTGCCGGGTTATTTGACGAATTATAAAAGAGTGAAAGAGTGAAAGAGTGAAAGAGCGAAAGGGGTGAAAGAGCGAAAAACGGCATTCCGACTGGCGACGCACCGGTTTTACTTGTGCGTCCGCCACTCTTTCGCTCTTTCACTCTTTCACCCTATTGACTCCACTCCGTGGGCGTACGGTCCCAGCGGTGGCCCTTCAGTTCGGCCAGTAGTTGTGGGTCAAGTGGGCCGGCGTCGCTGGTGGCGCAATTGGCTTCCACGTTGCGGAGTTGCCGCATACCCGGAATCGTAGTGGCCACGTCGGGGTTGCTCAGAATAAACCGCAGGGCCATTTCGGGCATGGTCATGCCAGCCGGAATGAGCGGTTTGAGCGCATCGGCATGGTCGACGCTGGCGTTCAGGTTTTCGGGGACGAAGTAGGTCGAGCGCCAGTCTTCGGCTGGGAACGTGGTTTCTTTCGTAAACGTACCCGTCAGTGTGCCTTCGTCGAATGGTACGCGGGCAATCACCCCCACGCCCAACTCGCGGCAGAGCGGGAAGAGGTTGTCTTCGGGAGCCTGGTCAAAAATGTTGTAGATCACCTGCACGCCATCAATCAGGCCCGTGCGGAGCGTGCTGAGCACATTGTCGGGCTCCCAGCGGTTTACCGAAATGCCCCAGGCCCGTACCTTACCGGCCTGGGTGAGTTTCTGAATGGCCTCTTTCCACTCGTCGCGGTTGGCCCAGGCGTCTTCCCAAACGTGAAACTGTTGCAGGTCGATGGTATCCACACCCAGGTTTTTAAGGCTCTTTTCGGTGTACTCCACAATGTAGTCGGCCGGGAATACATCGTCAATGGAGAAGTGCGATTTTGAAGGCCACTTGCGATTTTTGGGCGGAATCTTAGTCGCGGCAAACAGGGTTTTGTCGGAATACCGCTTCATGAGGTCGCCCAGAATGGTTTCGCTCAGGCCTTCGCCGTAGCCCCAGGCGGTATCGAAAAAGTTGCAGCCCAGTTCAACGGAACGGTCGAGGGCGCGGTCGACGGTTTCGCGCTCGGAGCCTGTCCAGCCCGCGAGGCCCCACATGCCGTAGCCAATGTCGGATACTTGCCAGCCTGTGCGGCCGAAGGTTCTGTATTGCATAAGGATAATCGGTAAAACGAAGCACAAAGATGCACGGGCAAACCCATTTGCCCTCTACGTCTCTATAATCAGGTAGACCGGTCGGGCCTACTGCCTGTAGAGCCGCTTTTTGGAAAAGCCTGTGCACAAACCGAAACCAATCCGCCTTTTTTCGGCAACTTTGACAAAAAGATCACTATGCTTATTCGTATCGTTCGGATGACCTTTCAGGAAGACCAGCTGGAAGCGTTTGGGCAAATTTTTGATAGATCGAAACACCAGATTCGTGCCTTTCCGGGCTGCCAGCACCTCGAACTGTTGCGTGACCTCGATAACCCGGCCGTTCGGATCACGTACAGTTACTGGGCCTCGGCCGAAGCCCTCGATGCTTACCGACAGAGCGACCTTTTCCGGACTACCTGGGCGGCCACCAAAAAACTATTTGCCGATAAGCCCCTGGCGTTTTCGTCGGAGCGGATCGAACAGGTAACTGACGGCCAGTAGGTAATAAATAAAACTATTATATCTACAGGGTTTGTTTTTAGGGAGATGCGGAGTAACCGCAGTCACTCATGGTATGCACACACCCTGTTCCATAGCTTGCCTGATTCCGTTTTACAACGAGGGCGACCGTCTGTTGGCGGTACTCGACGTGGTAACGCGCGTGCCGGGGCTGGCGCAGATTGTGTGTGTAGACGATGGCTCCAACGACCCCGAACTGGCTCAAACAATCCGGCAGCGTTGGCCACGCATCCGGTTGCTTCAACTGCCTGATAACAAAGGTAAAACAGCCGCCATTCGGCACGGGCTGAGCGAGATTCGGGCCGATTATGTGTTGCTGATGGATGCCGATCTTCAACAAATGAACCGGGCCGAACTAAGCCGGATTGTGCGGCAGGTGCGGCAAGGTTGCCCCGCTGATATGCTTATTCTCCGGCGGCTCCGGGCGGATTGGTTCGTGCGTATGAGCCGGGCCGATGTGCTGCTTTCGGGCGAACGAATCATCCGACGGGCCGATCTGGAAGCCGTACTGAGCGGGCCTGTGGAGCGCTTTCAGCTCGAAGTTGCCATCAACGAATACATGCAGCAGCACCAGAAGCGGGTTTGCTGGGTGCCCTGGTCAGCCAAAAACACCTACAAGACCCAGAAGCGCGGCCCCGTGGAGGGGTTCGTGGCCGATGCGGCCATGTATGCCAGCATTGTGGGGCATCTGGGAGTCGCTTCGGTCGTGCGGCAGTACCGATCTTTTGCCCGCAAGCCCCTTCGGTTGAACTAATTTGACCCGTTTCGGCCTTTTTTGAGCAAGGAAGTATCAACGGCCCCGCTGTTGTTTTCCGATACCCCAACGGAATGCCTACCTTTGTGGTACGTCAACAAGCTAAAGAACACTTCGCAACCAGCCAGGCGTTGCGACCAACCTGTGACAACAGAACCTTGTTCTCATGCTAACAAAACCGCTTGAACAAACGTACTTCATTATCGACTTCGATAGTACGTTTACCAAAGTAGAGGCCCTCGACGTGCTGGGCGAAATTTCATTGATCGGCCGGCCCGACCGCGACGATGTGCTGGATCAGATTCGGACCATTACCGACCGGGGGATGGCGGGCGAGCTGTCGCTGGCTCAGTCGCTTGAGCAGAGGCTCCGCTTACTCAACGCCCACCGCGATCATCTGCCCGCGCTGATCGAGACACTCATGACCAAAGTGTCGGACTCGTTTCAGCGTAATCGCTCGTTCCTGAGCGAACATGCCGATCAGATTTACATTGTTTCGAGTGGTTTCAAAGAGTTTATCGTGCCGATTGTGACGGCGCTGGGTGTCAAAGAAGACCACGTATTTGCCAATACGTTTGAGTACGACGAAAAAGGCAATATTGTGGGTTGCGACTGCGAAAACCCGCTGGCTACCGACGGGGGCAAGGTGAAACTCATGCGTAGCCTGCAACTCGATGGCGATGTGTACGTGATTGGCGACGGCTACACGGATTACGAAATCCGGGAGTCGGGTCTGGCCAATCGGTTCTATGCCTTTACCGAAAACGTGCTCCGGCCCAGTGTGGTTGAGAAAGCCGATTATGTTTCACCTTCACTCGACGATTTTTTGTTCGATAATAAATTGAGCCGCAGCCACTCGTACCCCAAAAGCCGGATCAAGGTGCTGCTGCTGGAAAACGTACACCCGGTAGCCGTGCACCTGTTTGAGCAGGAGGGCTTCAGCGTGGAGATCCGGAAAGGTGCCCTCGACGAAGACGAGCTGATCGAAGCCATTCGGGGCGTTCATATTCTGGGCATCCGCTCGAAAACCAACGTGAGTCGGCGCGTACTCGAACATGCCGACCGGCTCATTACAATCGGGGCATTTTGTATTGGCACCAACCAAATCGACCTGACGGCCTGTTCGGAGCGGGGCATTGCTGTGTTCAACGCCCCCTACAGCAACACCCGGTCGGTGGTTGAGCTGGCCATTGGCGAGATCATCATGCTGATTCGCAACGTGGTGACCAAGAGCAACAAAATGCACGAGGGTATCTGGGACAAGTCGGCCAACAACAGCTTTGAGGTTCGGGGGAAAAAACTCGGTCTGATTGGCTACGGCAACATCGGCACCCAACTGTCGGTAGTAGCTGAGGCCCTCGGCATGGAAGTTTATTTCTACGATGTAGTGGATAAACTGGCCCTGGGCAACGCCCGCAAGTGCCGCACGCTGGAGGATTTGCTGGCCGTGTCGGACATTGTGAGCCTGCATACCGATGGCCGCAAAGACAATAAAAACCTGATAGGAGCCCGCGAATTTGGGCTTATGAAAGAGGGCGTCATCTTCCTGAACCTGTCGCGCGGGCATATTGTCGATATTCCGGCGCTGGTCGAAGCCATCAAGTCGGGCAAAGTAGCAGGGGCCGGTATCGACGTGTTCCCGTATGAGCCAAAGACCAACAGCGAGGAGTTTATCAACGAGCTGCGGGGGCTGCCCAACGTGATTCTGACCCCGCACATTGGCGGTAGCACCGAGGAGGCTCAGGAAAACATCGGCACGTTTGTACCGGGCAAATTGCTGGAGTACATCAACAATGGTAGCACCTACGGGAGCGTCAACTTTCCCGAACTCCAGCTGCCCCTCCTGAAAGAGTCGCACCGGCTGCTGCACATTCACCGCAATGTACCGGGGATTTTGTCGCAACTGAACCAGATTTTTGCCAAGCACCACATTAACATCAAAGGGCAGTACCTCAAAACCGACGAACACATTGGTTATGTAATCACCGACATTGCCAAGGAGTACGACGAAGATGTGGTTGCTGAACTGCGGAATGTGGAAAACACGATTAAGTTTAGGCTACTTTACTAAAGAGTGAAAGAGCGAAAGAGTGAAAGAGCGCGGGAGCTACTTCACTCTTTCGCTCTTTCACTCTTTCGCTTTTTATGAAATACACCTACTTCACTCCCGGCCCGGCCGAACTTTACCCCACGTTTGCTGCCCATTTGCAAACGGCAATGGATGAGCAGTTGGGCTCCATTTCGCACCGGAGCGCCCGGTTCCGGGATATTTACCGGCATACCGATGAGCAGCTACGGGCGTTGATGAATATTCCGGCTACGCACGGGATCTTCTTCACGGGCTCGGCCTCGGAGGTGTGGGAGCGGCTGTTGCTCAACTGCGTAGAGCACGAGAGTTTTCATTTGGTTAATGGGTCGTTCTCGCGGAAGTTTTATGACTACGCGCAGTCGCTGCACAAGTTTGCCCACTTGCAGGAAAAACCCCTGGGTGAAGGATTCGATGCGGCCGAGGTAGACATACCCGAATACGCTGAGCTGGTTTGCCTGACGCACAACGAAACATCGGCGGGTGTGCAGATGCGCCCCGCCGACATGCACAAGCTGAAGCGGAAGTACGCTCAAAAGCTGTTCTGCGTGGATATGGTGTCGTCGGCACCGTACCCGGATCTGGATTTTGGTCTGATCGATTCGGCGTATTTCTCGGTGCAGAAAGCCTTTGGGATGCCCGCCGGTTTGGGGGTCTGGATTGCGAGTCAGGCCTGCCTCGAAAAGGCTGAGCGGCTTCAGCGGTACGATTCGCTCACGATTGGGGCCCATCACAATTTGCCGACGCTCTGGAAAAATTACCAGACCTTTGAAACCCCGGCTACCCCCAATGTTCTGGGCATTTATCTGCTGGGCAAAATTGCCGAAGACCTCAACCGGATCGGGATTGAAACGGTGCGTAAGGAGACCGAAGAGAAAGCCCGGATACTGTACCGGTTTGCCGAAAGCAGCGACCGCTACACGCCCTTTGTGCAGCAGGAGCGCCATCGCTCGCAAACGGTTGTGGTGCTAAACACCGACGGACCGGCCAAAGGGGTAATGGAAGCCGCCAGGCAGCAGGGGATGATCATTGGCAGTGGGTACGGTAAGCTGAAAGAAACCCAGATCCGTATTGCCAACTTTCCGGCGGTGTCCGCAGAGCAGGTGAGCGAGTTAATTAAAGTCATGCAGAAATAGCATAATAGACAGGCAAAAGCCCCTGAGCAGCGCTCAGGGGCTTTTTTTGTTGACTCTTTCGTAGATGGCGTGCAAGCCCCAAAAAACCTTTTCCCGTCGGCCAAGTTTAATCAGTAGCATTTTTACATACTCAACGACGATGAAAACGATTCTTACAACGATGGGCTTGTTGCTGGCTTTGGCTGCGGCAACCTTTGCCCAGTCCGAAACCAATCAGACCCGGGAAAACCGGCCACTGATTAAGGAGGAAACAAAACAGGAGGTGCGCGAGAAAGCGCAGGAAGTAAAAGAAGACATCCGCGAAGGAGCCCGCGAGCTGGAACAAAACACACGTGATACTCGCCAGGAAATAAAGCAGGAGGCCCAGCAGGCTGGTCAGGAGATCAAAGAAGAAGTACGCGAGCAGGTGGAGAACACGCGTTACCGGAACGACCGCTATGGCTTGCCCTGGTTCGAAAAAGGCAGTGTGATGCTGGGTGGCTCGGTAGGGCTGGGCCTAGGTAAGGGCAGTGGCTCGTACATGGTGCTCAACCCGCGTTTAGGCTACTTTTTTCAGCCTGGTTTTATGGGCGGCATTCGCCTGAGCTACGACCGTCGGTTGTCGACCAGCTTCCGGTCGCAGGAGGTGGGCGTGTTTGCCCGGTACTACCCCATACGCACCCGCATCAGCGGTTTTGTAGGGGCGGGGTATAACTTTGGGCGCGAGCGGGCCAGTAATATTGGCGATAATGAAAAGGCACGTTTCAACAGCATCACGCTCGAAGTGGGTACCATGTTCTACGTTCGGCGGAATTTGGGCGTTGAAGCCTCGCTCGAAACCAACTACTACGACCGTAGCAACCCGCTTGCCGGTCGGAACCGCGGTGGCCGGGCCAAAGTAGGTATCAACTATTACTTTGCCCGTCGGGTGCAATAATCTTGGCTCTTACCAAACCTGTAAGGTCTTTGAGACCTTGCAGGTTACCTCGTTAAACATTGGCTACCGGCTCGGCCTGACGCTTTCGGCGGACCGATGCCGGTTTTACCGGGGCATCGACCACCTGACAGGCTTTGCGTCGGCGGCCCCACCACACCAGAAATCCACTGACGGGTAGCGAAGCCGAAAACAAACTGGCCAGAAACGCCAGAATTTTGCCCGGTAATCCCAGCCATCCACCCGTATGCAGGTCGTAGGCGGCTCCGCGCGCTTTGTCGCCCGCCGAGAAGTCGCTGTACCGTTTGCCGGTTACCAACTGCCCCGAATATTGATCGTAGTATTGAATCGTGTATTTCCGGTAAAACGAGCCCTCATCGTAGCGAAACTGTACCCGGTAAGCGCCCACCGAATCGGCTGGGAAAATGACGTACAACTCAGTTGCGCCGGTTTCAAGGGCATTGGTACGGGCTACCATCGCGTCAATTTGGGTTGAGCGCCCGGTTGTCTGGGTCTGCCGAGCGGCCGGCAAGGTCGAAACGGCTTTGGTACGGTCGCGCGGGGGGGAGCCAGTGAGTTTATACAGACCGTTTTCCCACCATTCAAACGACCAGATCAGGCCCGTACAGGCAATGACCACCAGAATCCAGAGGGCGTAAAAACCGCCGACGCTATGCCAGTCGTAATTGACCCGACGCCACCGCGCCGACCAGCGGATGGTAAATTTCTGTTTCAGGGCGGCTTTGCTCATGGCTGCCTTGTACCGGGGCCACCACAACACCAGTCCCGAAATGAGCAGAAATAAATAGACAATAACCGACCAGCCGATAATGTGGCTCCCGGTCTTGCCCAGCATCAGGGTGGTGTGAATCTCCCGGACAACCGCAAAAAAGTCTGTTTTCAGGTTCCGAACGCCTAATACCTGACCCTGATACGGGTCGATGGAGACCAGCCGCTTGTCTTTTAGGATCACCTGATAGGTGTCGGTCAGGGCGGGATCGGGGGAGGCTAATCGGCGGTAAATTCGTTGAATAGCCGTTTTCCGGAAGGTGGCCGATACCCGGTCGGCAATGGTGCCCGGTGCAAGTAACTGGCCCTTTTGCGCTTGTACGGTCAGTTGGTCGTGATAGATAAGCCGTTGCAGCTCTTGCTCAAACACAAACAAACAGCCCGTCAGGCTCACGATCAGCACAACAAGCCCCGTAGCCATCCCCAGCCACAAGTGCAGTTTACCTAATGCAGATTTGATAAAGCCCTTTCCCTTCACGATCTGGCGTTTGTCTGGTTGCGTACCTCAAAGTTCCTGGTTCTTTAGATTTAATCCAAATAATTTAGGGTTTATTTTGAACGATTCTAAACTGAGCCTACCTTTGCCCCAGAATTGTATGCCTGAATGGCTTTAACGAATGAAAAACTGTCTTTTAGTAATTGGGCTTAGCCTGTGTTTTTCCATACTTAGTTTGGCCCAGTCGGCTTTAAAAACGGTGACGGGTGTGCTGCTCGATGGGCAGGGCAAGCCGATTCCGTCGGCTACGGTCAGTTTGCCGGGTACACGTTACGGTACCCAAACCGACGAGCAGGGACGTTTTACGCTTACGGTTCCGGCGGGTCAGTACACGCTGACGGCCACAATGGTTGGCTACGAATCGGTCCGTCAGTCGCTTACCGTGAACGATACCGACACCACAACGCTCAACTTGACCATGCAGGAGCGCGAGTCGGCTCTTGATGAGGTGGTGGTAACGGCGAGCCGTCGGGCCGAAACCATCAACGAGGTGCCCTCGGCTGTGACCATTGTGGGTAAGCGTCAAATTGCCGAACAAACCGCCATCAATGCCGACGTAACCAACCTGTTGCAGTACACGGTACCGGCCTTGGCTGTAGCTACCGGTCGTACCAGCAACACCGGGCAAACGCTACGCGGTCGGCAGGTGCTGGTGCTGGTTGATGGGGTGCCGCAGTCGACTCCGCTCCGCAATGGTGGCCGCGACCTGCGCATCATCGATCCCTCGGCCCTCGAACGCATTGAAGTCATCAAAGGGGCTACCTCAATTTACGGCAACGGTGCCGATGGGGGCATTATCAATTATATCACAAAACGCCCCGAAACGGGTAAGCCGTTTTCGAGCCAAACCTGGGCGGGCCTGACAAGCGGCCTGAGTCATGCCTCGGGTACGCAAGGGTTCCGACTAAGTCAGCAGTTTACCGGCAAAACCGGCCGGACCGATTACGTGCTGAACGGTACTTACGAGCGGTCGGGCTTACTCAAAGATGCCAACGGGGCTGTTATCTCGCCGTTTTACAATACGGGCCAGATGAACAATTACAACCTGCTCGCTAAAGTAGGGCATACCCTTACCGACCGGCAGCGGGTTGAGCTGATGTACAACTACTACGCCAGTCAGTCGAAACTGGGGTACGTAGAAAAGCTCGGAACCTACGGTAAAACGCCTACCATCGGCGTGCCCACCACCAACGAGATGCCCGGTACTCCGCAGGGAACGCCCTACAACCACAACCTCACGCTACGGTACACCTACGACCGACTACTGGGCGGTACTGGGCTCGAAGTGGTGCTGTATGGCCAACGTTTCCGCACGGTCTATGGCTATGAGGCTCAGTTTTTTGAGAACGGTGGTCAGTCCAACGTCGTTTCGAACAAGCAGGGTGTCCGGTTAAACCTGAACACGCCCTTCCGGCTGGGTAAGGCGCTGGATGGCGAGCTCCTGTATGGTCTTGACCTGCTGGGTGACAACACGGCCCAGAAACTGGAGGATGGCCGCTTCTGGACCCCCGACATGGCTATGCAAAATCTGGCCCCCTACGCGCAACTTAAACTCGACATCCTGAACAACCTGATTTTGAAAGCGGGTGCCCGTTTCGAGAATATTCGTGTGCGGGTGTCGGACTTTACAACCCTTAAAACCTACAATGCCAGTACGCAGAAATACGATGGCGGTGTGGCCGTGCAGGGGGGCAACCTCCGCTACGAGGCTTTTGTGGGTAATGTGGGTCTCCGCTATGCCGGACTCCGGTTCTTCCAGCCTTTTGTGAGCTATTCGCAAGCCTTTTCGATTAATGAACTGGGCCGGATTCTGCGTACCTCGCAACGGAGCATCGTGTCGCAGCTACCTACCGAACCGATCATCGTGAACAACTACGAAGCCGGCGTTGCGGGCGATGTAGGCCGCTTGTTTCACTACGATCTGGCCTTGTTCCGCAGCCGGTCGGCACTGGGGGCATCGTTCCGGCAAAGTGCCTCGGGTGTGTTCGAGATTGTGCGCTCGCCCGAGAACGTGTGGGGCTACGAGCTGGCTGCTGAGCTGCGACCAACGCGGTTTCTGGCTATTGGGGGTGGGTACGCCTACGTAGAAGGGAAAACCGATGCGAATAACGATGGTACCTACGAAGCTTACCTCGGCAGCGACCGGATTATGGCCCCTAAAACAACGGCGTATGTACGCCTGACTCCGAGCCAACGGTGGAGCCTGACGGTCAATGCACTGCGGTCGGGTGAGCGCAACCGGTTTGCCCCTAACGCGCGCGGCCTGTACACCTACGGGCAGGGACCGGTAACGCCCTACACGCTCGTAAACCTGAATGGCTCATTCAATCTGACAACCAAAACGACCCTGACGCTGGGTATCGAAAACCTGCTCAACGCGGATTATTACCCGGCTATTTCGCAGTGGGCCGCCCGCGATGCCGACTACATCAAAGCCCCCGGTGCCCGCGGAATGCTGACGGTTTCGCACCGGTTTTAACCTTATTGCTCTCTGATTCACTCAATCGTTAAACAACCTGATACCAAAAAGCCCGCTCAACTTGAAGCGGGCTTTTTTTATGAATAAAACGGAGCTGTTTCGGGTATTCGATACGCGCTACTCCTTATGCTTAAACACCTTCACCATGTACACGTTCTGCTGTACCCGCTTGATCTGCTGGGTACGCGGCAGGCGGCTCAGAGCGCTCCGGCGGCTCAGCTTGAGGGGTTGCCCTTTGAGTGAATCGTTGGGAATGGCGCTGATGGCACGGTACAGAAAGTCGGTTTTGATCGCAAACGAAGCCCCTTCGCTCGAAACCTGCTTACCGCTGATAATCCCGATTACGTTGCCACTGCCATCGAGCAGCGGACCACCCGAGTTGCCAGGATTCACGCTGATGGCTACCTGATACGCCGATGAATCGTTGCGGTAGCCGGTGCCACTGCTTACATACCCTTCGCCGTACACAATCTCGTCGCGGGGGAAACCGAGGGTAAACACCCGCTCGCCCAGATCCGACGGGCGTGGGTCAAATCCGTAGGGGACTACCTGACCGGGCCGGAACGTGCTGTCGTCGCGAACACTCAGAATTGCCAGATCGTAGCCTTTATCGGCGTACACAACCCGGGCCTTGTACACATCGCCCGATTGACTCTGCACATAAACGGAATCAGCGCCCTGCACAATATGGTTATTGGTGACCAGATAGCCGTCCGAGTTAAGCAGAAAGCTGGTGCCGGCAATCTGACCGGGGTTGACCGTAATAAGCGATTTCCGGCGGACGCTAAGCCCGTCCAGAATCCGGTTCTGCGATTGCTTAATGGCCTGCACATCCCGACGTAGCATGCTGTACTGCTCCTGCTGTTGGGTGGTGTTGCGGTAATAGCGAACCAAAAACAGGGTCGAGAAGGTAGTTACGATGGCTACAGCCGCGGCTACCGCAAAGGTAGAGCGGTAGGTCTGCCAAAGCTCGCGCACGCGGCCAATCCGCTTTACGGGCGGCTCGGCGTCGGTAGCCAGCATCTGAGCTCGTTGGCGCATCGCATCCATATCGACGCTCGCCTGAGCCCTTGCCAAACGTTCCCTAAAAACCAACCGGCGACCATACTGCTCAAGGGCGTCGGTAATTTGCTTTTCCTCGTTCATTTTCTTGGGTGGTTTAGCCTTCAGCAGCGCGGTCAGGCGAAATACTGAATACAAAAACCGTTACTCCTGGTAGTCAGAAAAAAACAATCGCTTCAATCGCATCAGGCACTTGTACTTCTGCGTCTTCGCGTTGTCGGTATTGGTGTAACCAAACTTTTCCGTGATGTCCTGCATAGACAACTGACGGATATAAAAATCTTCAAGTAACGTGCGGCAGGGCTCGCCCAGTTTTGCCAGTGAGGCTGCCATTACATCAAACTGCTCATTCCGGCGCTCGTGCTCGGTCAGGTCTTCGTCTACCGACAGAAGCTCGTCTGACTCGTTTAGCTCGTCGGCCGCGAGGCCTCCGAAACGCCCCCGTCGGGACAGCTGCTTGAGCCAAAGGCGTCGGCACACCGAATACAGGTACGTTTTGAGTTGGGCGCTTAGTGCAAACGTCTCGTCCTGAGCACGCTCGTACAAAACAACCAACGCTTCCTGAAAAATGTCCTTCGCGTCGTCTTCACTTCCGCTGTTGCTCAAAATCAAATGCAGTACCATTGGGAAATACCGCTGATACAACTGATTCAGAGCCGCGTCCGATCCGCTTGCCAGGCCATCCAGCAGGGCTTCGTCAGTCCAGTGCAAACGAATCGTCTCCCTCATTAATCGCGCTCATTAGTTAATACAGTTTGACCAAAATAGTAACCCAAAAAAAAGTTTTAAAATTTTTCAAAAAACGTGGGTTACCTATTTCTCGGTCGGGTATTAAGGTTGGTATTAATCGTTAACGTTAAACTACCCCAATATCATGAAAGCTCTGGTAAAATCTTCATTCTTCTTCCTGGCAATGATCGCTCTGGCTACTTCTTGCCAGAAGAAAGCTGAAAGCACTGAAACGACTACGACTGCTGACTCTACGTCAATGACGATGGATTCATCAGCTACTGTAGCAACTGACAGCACGATGGCTACGGATTCTTCAGCCGCTGCTATGCCTGCTGATTCAGCTAAGTAATTTGCAAACACGGTTTGCAACCCCAAAAACGGCGGCTCACAACTGAGTCGCCGTTTTGCTTTTTAGCAGAAATGAGTAACATAGCGTATCTGCTTCCTGTTCCTTTCTCCGTTCCTCCTTTCGTATAACAATCTACGTTTCTGGTAGGTTATTAGCCTAAACAAATACTCAATCGGTATGGCTAACAACAAAACAACCCAGCAACCCGGCTCGGAGCCCAATCATCAGCATGGCTACGACACGACCGGACGACGCCCGAACATGGAACAGGTGATGGGCAATGAACACAAATCGAAGCAGGAACCCGAAGACGACCACCACGAGGCTAAATCGAAAGAGCAATTGGCCGATGAGCGGGGTGGGCACGGGCATTCGGGCCATAGCGGCTCGCGCAACGGTAGTCGGAAATAAGAGTAAGGGGTAGAAAGGAGAAGGGAGGAAAGGAGAAGGTCTACGCAAATGCGGCATAACCTTTCTCCTTTCCTCCCTTCTCCGTTTTCCTTCTTTTTTAATTCACCCGCTCGAAAATGGTAGCAATGCCCATGCCTCCACCGATGCACAAGGTCGATAGGCCGATTTGCTTGTCGGAGCGCTCCAGTTCGTCGATGAGGGTGGCGGAGATAATGGCCCCCGTTGCCCCCAGCGGATGCCCCAGCGCAATAGAACCCCCGTTGACATTGAGTTGGCTGTGGTCTACACCCAACTCGTCCATAAACAGCATCGGAACAGCGGCAAAAGCCTCGTTGACCTCGAACAGATCGATGTCGCTGATAGCCATGCCGGCTTTTCTGAGCACTTTCTGTGTGGCCGGAATAGGGCCGGTGAGCATGATTGTCGGTTCAGAACCGACAATAGCAAACGCTTTGATGCGGGCGCGGGGCTTCAAACCCGCTTTCTCGCCGAATTCTTTGCTTCCGATCAGCACACCCGCCGACCCGTCGACAATCTGCGACGAGTTGCCGGCATGGTGCACGTGGTTAATTTTGTTGTACTCCGCGTATTTGAGCAGAGCGAGTGCATCGAGGCCCATTTGCCCCATCATCTCAAACGCTGGTTTGAGCTTGCCTAAGCTCTCGGCCGTTGTGCCGGGGCGGACGCCCTCGTCGCGGTCGAGCACTACCTGTCCAATCTCATCACGGAGGGGTACCAGGGTTCGGGCAAACCGATTGTCGGCCTGTGCGGCCTCAGCCCGGCGGTACGATTCGGCCGCGAAAGCATCGGCAGCGGCCCGGGTATAGCCGTATTTGGTAGCAATCAGATCGGCCGAGATTCCCTGCGGAACAATATTGTGCCGGGCTACAATCTGTGGATTCATGAACAAGGCGCCCCCGTCGGTTCCCATCGGTACCCGCGACATAGACTCTACCCCGCCGGCGACAATGGCATCGACCTGCCCCGACATCACGTAGGCTGCGGCCATGTTGATAGCCTCCAGTCCTGATGAGCAAAACCGGTTGAGTTGCACCCCGGCTACCGATTCGGCGTAGCCTGCTTCGAGTACAGCCGTGCGGGCAATATCGGCACCCTGCTCGCCTACGGGTGTTACGCAGCCCATAATCACATCGTCGATCAGGCTGGTGTCCAACCCGTTGCGGTCGCGCAGGTTGACCAGTACACTGGTTAATAACTGAATAGGCTGAATATCGTGGAGCGACCCATCGCTCTTGCCCCGTCCGCGAGGGGTGCGCACAGCGTCGTAGATGAAAGCGTCTGCCATTATCGACTAGTTTAAAGTTTGTTTTGAGATGAAAGTTAGACAAGTGCCGTAAAACGTCTCCGTTCAGGCAGGGGTATCGTGAAAGGAAATAATGGATTGTCGAATTGCTTCCATTTTATCGGCTGGAAACTCTTTACCATATAAACGTTCGGCCAGACCTGCGATCAATTGACCTTGCGTCCATTCAGGGTGCTTATAGCGAAGTTGGTCCAATACAAGCTGGCGTCCATCCTCGATCATCGATAAGCATACCTCAATGCGTTGGCCTGGCTTCATGGCATTGAAAATGGCTAGCTGCTTTTCGTAGATATAATAAGGGGTATCGTTCATAGAAGTCCGAATGTGTTTAAATGGAGTTGTTGCAGCCAGTGTCTTACATACTCGATGTCTATGTTGTTATCAGCGATCAAATGTTCGATGTCTATAATTTGCTGTCCACTTTGGTAGTCTTGTATCCAAATCAACTTCGACAGAATTAGATCCTCTACAGTAACTACCCAAGCCTCGACTCCATAAACCATATCTCGTCGTCGGCGGGCAAATTCTGTATGACGAAATAAATCTTGTTTACGGATAACAAAATCGACTTTGTAACCACTCGCTTCGTCAATAACGTTAAAAAAGCCTTTTCTACGAACTTCTTCCTCAACAGACGGTCGGTGGAAGTAAAAGCCTTTGCTAAAAATCCTCGAAAGAGTATCTACGTCTTTTTCTTCTAGTACAATAATTAAGTCAATATCTCTTGTAAAACGAGGTATCGTGTAAAGACTCATGGCTATACTTCCAGAAAGCATATACGGGATCTGGTGGTTTTCCAGTTGAGTGCATACATACTGCAAGAGTTCTTTCATAGAAGCAAGTTACAAGGCAATCGTTTACTTCAACAAGTCCTCAAGGGCGTCGCGTAGCTTGGGGAATTTATACGCAAACGTGGTTTCGTGGGCAATCCGCTTGTTGAGGACCAGACTGCTGCCGAGCACGGTTACGGCCAGTTCGCCAAAAGCGAGCTTGATGGCAAAGGCCGGTACTTTGGGCAGAATGAGCGGCCGCTTGAGCACACTGGCGATTTCGCGGGTAAGGGCCTCGTTGGTAACTGGGTCGGGGGCTACGCCATTGTAAGCGCCTTTCCACGACTCTGTTTCGACGGCCTGGATAAACAACTGACAGATATCGTCGACGTGAATCCACGAAATATACTGCTGACCCGACCCGATGGCGGCCCCGGCCCCCAGCCGAATGGGTTGTACCAGTTTGGGCAAGGCCCCGCCCGCCATGGTGAGCACCACGCCCGTGCGGATGCGTACCGTGCGAATGGGCTGCCCCTCGGTTGTTTTGATGGTGTCAATTTCCTCAACCGATCGCTCCCAGGCACGGGTCACCTGCGCCAGAAAATCGCTGCCCGCCGGGCTGGTTTCGGTCATGGGCCGGTCGCCGGTATCGCCCCCGTAGTACCCGATGGCCGATGAGGACACGAAAACCCGCACCCGGTTGGGCGTGTTGCGCAGCGCCTGGGCCAGCAACGCGGTCGATTGCGTGCGGCTTTCCAGAATTTCGCGCTTGCGGGCGTCGCTCCAGCGTTCGTCGGCAATACCGGCCCCAGCCAGGTGAATAATGGCATCGGCGTCGGCAACGGCCCGCGCATCGATCTGGCTTTTTCGGACATCCCAATGGTACACCTGCACATTGGGAACCGACTGCTCAGAGCGGCTTAGCCAGGCAACCGTGTGGCCTTTCTGTTGTAAGAGTTGGGTGAGTCGGCGGCCAATGCTTCCGGTGCCGCCCGTGATCAGAATAGTCATAATGCAGAGAACAACCAATACCACCTCACATAAATGGTTTGGTCAGTTATGAAGTAACGGTTAATACCAATTATCTGTTTCTTTGCAGCGAAGAACTGTTCGTTGTTACCTGTTCACTGTGCCTATGCCCGCTATCGATCCCGATCTCAAACGTGCCATTGTCCGGCTCCCCGAAAACGAAAAAGATAAACTGCTGCTACGGCTCATTACCAAAGATGCGCTGCTGCTCGAACGGCTTCAGTTTGAGTTGATTGAGCATGGGCAGACGGTCGACGAGCGCCGGATGGTGATTCGAGAGTTTATCGACCGCACGGTACGGCTCAAGCAGGATTCGGCGGGGTGGATTATGATGGACATGCGTACCATCAGCGGCTACATAACCCGGCATGGCAAGGTAACCAAAGACAAGTATGGGGAGGTAGAATTGGGAATGTATATGCTCAATTCGTTTTTCGAAGAGCGCCCCGATCAGCTACGTACCTACAATAGCCGCACAGACAAATGTGCGTTGTACATTGCCAAACGGACCGATCAAATCCTGAAAAAGCTGCTCAAACTCGACCCCGATTATTTTGTGGAATTTGCCGACGACATGAATTCGCTCCTCCACCGTGTACATACTTACTGCCCGGCCCACTACGCCCGGCAACTTGGGTTACCAAAGGAATTTGAATAGGAGAGAAGGGAGGAAGGAGGAAAGGAGAAAGGTTAGCCACGCTTGCGTTCCTTTCTCCTTTCCTCCTTCCTCCCTCCTCCCTCTTTTCTACACTCCCACAATATCGCTTTCGTCGGCGCGTATTTTTTCTTCAACAAAATTGATGATATCGTCGGCAACGTCGCGACGGGTGGCTTTCTCGATGCCTTCGAGTCCGGGCGATGAGTTGACTTCCATCACCAGCGGCCCCCGGTTAGAAATCAGCATGTCGACTCCGGCTACGCGCAGGCCCAGGGCTTTGGTGGCGGTCAGGGCGGTCCATTCGATTTCGGGCGTGAGCGGAATGGCCTCGGCCCGGCCACCCCGGTGCAGGTTGGAACGAAACTCGCCCTCTGGTCCCTGTCGCTTCATGACGCCTACCACCTGATTGCCCACCACAAAAGCCCGTACATCGGTTCCTTTCGACTCAGCGATGTACTCCTGAACGAGTACGTTCTGTTTCAGTCCTGTAAAGGCTTCGATGGTCGATTTGGCCGCTTTGGCCGTTTCGGCCAGTACCACCCCGATGCCCTGCGTGCCTTCCAGCAACTTGATCACAACGGGTGGACCGCCCACCAACTCAATGAGCTGCTTTACATCTTTGGGGTGGTTGGCCATAACGGTCTTGGGAAGGCCCACCCCGGCTTTCGACAGGATTTGCAGGCTTCGGAGCTTGTTGCGGGCCCGGCTGATTGCCTGCGATTTGGCAGTGGTAAAAACCTTCATAAGCTCAAACTGCCGGACAATAATGCAGCCGTAGTCGGTTACGGAGGCCCCAATGCGGGGAATAATGGCGTCGATGGAATCAATTACGCTGTTCTGATACAGCACCGCCGGCCGGTCATTTTCGATCACAACCTGGCACTTCATATGGTCTATAACGACGGCCTCGTGACCGCGTTTCCCGGCGGCTTTGACTAAACGTTGCGTTGAGTAAAGCTTTGGATTGGCCGACAGGATGGCAATACGCATGAGAGTAGGTCAGTGAGTGCGGGTACTGACTTTGGCTTGTTGGGAAAGGTTTTTCTGGGATACATCCACCACGAACCGGTTGCGAAGAAGTTTGCGCCCCAGCAACACCGGATAACGCATACGCTCCCGGTCGGCCAGGGTAAACTCGGCCCTGATTCGGCGCCCGAATAAGACAATTCGGGTCTTGATTACGTACCGCCTTTCGGCGACACCAAAGGAGTTACGGATGGTTCGTTGTGTAAATGTATCACTGTAATAACGCTCGGACAAGTGGCCGTTATGCCCAATGACACAAAAACTTAGCAACGTGCCCTCGGCCGACTCAATCAGTCGGACATCTTTACAGTGCAGGGCTGAGGTGTACGCGCCCGTGTCAATTTTGGCCTCTACATCCAATAGACCGAGGTCCGGAAAATCGGTCACGTCGGTCATGCCGATTACCTGTTTGGGCTTGGACAGCCGGGCCGCTTTCATCGGATCAGGCGGCTAAACGTCAGCGACAGATCCAGCAAAACCATTTTGGCGCGGGCATTTCGTTCGATGTGGTACGCGGCCTCGTTAATGTCGGTGATGATCCGCTCAATGTGTACGGGCTGCAACACCTTCGCAAAGTTTTTCACAAACGTGAGTTCGTCCTCGGGCAAGCGGAGCAGCGATTCGGCTCCCTGCTGCCACAAAAACAGGTCGCGGCACAACCGCAGGCTGTATTCCATAAGCCCCTTTTGTTTCTCCTTGCTGAACCCGTCGAACTGATCGGCCTGCTTTACCAGCGCGGTCAAATCCTGCCGGTAGCAGGCCCGCATCCAGTCGGCAAACCAGCTGTGCCGGTCGGGGCTGCTTTCGGGTTCGGTGCGGAGCAGTTGCAGGGCCGCGGCCATATCGCCATTGGCCAGAAAAGCCGCCTGTCGGGCCCGGATTTCGTCGAGATTCTGCGCCTGCCGCAGGTACAGAGCCACCTCGTCATCGGTAAAGGCCCGCACGGCCACCCGCTGCGTCCGCGACAGAATAGTGATCAGCAGTTTGTCGGGCTGATTGGTCACCAGCAGAAACAAGGTGCGCTCAGGGGGTTCCTCAAGCACTTTGAGCAGGGCGTTGGCCGAGGCCACGTTCATCAGCTCGGGTAGCCAGATCAGCATGATCTTGTACCGGCCTTCGTAGGCTTTGAGCGCCAGTTTCTGAATAATGCTGCGGGCTTCTTCGGCCGAAATATTGCCCTGTTTGTTATCGGCCCCGGTTTGTTCGAGCCACTCGGGCAGGGTACGATAGGGCGACTGAAGCACCATCTGCCGCCAATCGGTCAGAAAAGCCTCGCTGGTTTTAGCCTTGCTGCCCATGTTGGCCACCGGAAACACCAGATGCAGGTCGGGGTGTACCAGTTTATTCATTTTGATGCACGACGCGCACCGGCCGCAGGCATCGGCCTCGGGCGTACCGGTGCCTTGCGGGTCTTCGCAGTTGACGTACGTAGCCAACGCCAGCGCAAGGGCGAGGTTGGCACTCCCGGTAGGCCCGTCGAACAGTTGGGCGTGGGCGAGGTGATTCTGCTGCACCGCCCGAACTAAGTGTTGCTTGAGGTCGTCGTGACCAATAATATCGCGGAAGAGCATGGGTTACGGGGAGAATATCGAACGGCCAAAAAACGTCGGTAGGGCCGGGGTTACTGCGCTTCGGGGGATTGGTACCGGCGGGTTTCCTGCTCGAAAATAGTGCGCAAAATAGCCTCTTCCACCGCATCGAATTCCCGGCCACGCCGAACGAAGGCTTCGCGGGCCACCTGCAAAGCTTTCTCGAATCGGTAGGTGGCAAAGCCCGTATCGGCCCCGCCCCACGAAAACGACGGGATGTATTTGGGCTGAAACCCACCACCGTACACGTTTACATTGACGCCCACCACCGTGCCCGTGTTGAACATGGTGCTGATGCCCGCCCGCGTGAAATCGCCCATAAACAGCCCGGCAAACATCTGCCCCGAATCCTCGAGCTGATCGGTGGCGTAGCTATGCAGCTTGACGTTGGTGTAGTCGTTTTTGAGGTTCGAATTGTTGGTGTTGGCCCCAAGGTTGCACCATTCGCCAATCACCGAATTGCCCAGATACCCGTCGTGCTGCTTGGCACCATAGCCAATCAGAATGGAATTGCCTACCTCGCCCCCCACTTTGCTGAAAGGGCCAATGGTGGTGTTCATCCGCATACGACTACCCCACTGCACGGTGGAGTCTTCGCCCAGGGCAAATGGTCCAATAACTACGGAGCCCTCGCTTACCACAGCGTTTTTGCCGAGATAGATGGGACCATTTTCGGCGTTCAGAACCGACGCCCGCACCTGAGCGCCGGGTTCCAGAAAAATATTTTCGGGCGCGTAGCAGTGCGTAAATGGGTCAGTGATGGGTTGTGAGGTGCGCCCCTCGGTGATTTTGGCCAAATCGACCCGGATTTGTGCCCCGTTCTCGGCCAGCATATGCCAGATTCGGCTGATAAGCGTGATTGGCTCGGCAAACGGGCGGGCCACCCATGCGTCGGTTTGGGGCGGCTGGCGCAGGGGCTCGCGGCTCCGAACGGCCAACAGTTGCCCGTCGGGCGCTACCAGCGATTCGCCCACCGCCAGCGTCTGCACGGCCTCGACCAAAGCGGCCGTGGGGCACAAGCTACCGTTGATGTACAGGTGCTCAGGTGCGTTGGTCTGATGCGGAAACTTAGTTTGCAAATACGGCTGGGTCAGATACGAAGGCTTCGTTTGAAGCCAGGTAGCCCATTTTTCGGCAATGGTCAGAATACCTACCCGAAGTTCGGCCACGGGGCGCGTAAACGTAAACGGCAACAGATGCACCCGGATGGCAGGATCATCGAATAGAATCAGATTCGTTGTCATACTGCAAATATCCGGCTTCCGGCGCAAAGCAGAAACCCGCTCGGAAAAATTGCCCGTCGACTTCGTTTACCTAACATTGTTGCCCATCGGCCGGGTATTCAACCGCATATCTCTGTAGTTTTACGGGCTATGAAACTCTTTTTTCACCGGTTCGACCTGCGCCTGAAACATACGTTTACGATTGCCCACGACTCACGCGATGTGCAACAGACGCTGGTGGTCGAACTCCGCGATGCCAACGGCCGGCGCGGCTTCGGCGAAGCTACGGCCAACAAATATTACGGGATCACGATTGACCGTATGGTGGCTGATCTGGAAGCGATTCGGGATCTGATTGAGCGCGAAGCCGATACCCATTCGGCCGAGAGCCTCTGGACACTTGTACACCCCTACCTGCGCGATAATCCGTTTGCGCAGTGTGCCCTCGACGAAGCGATGCACGATCTGGTGGCCAAACGGGCGGGCGTGCCGCTTTACCAATACTGGCATCTCGACCCGGCTCGTAACCCCATCACCAATTATACGATCGGCATCGATACGGTAGAGAAAATGGTGGCCAAAATGCAGGAGTTGCCGTGGCCTCTGTACAAAATTAAGCTGGGTACGCCCGACGATATGGCCATTGTGCGCGAACTGCGGCAACATACCGAGGCCCGGTTTCGGGTCGATGCCAACTGCGGCTGGACGGCCGAGCAAACGATTCGGTTCGCCCCGGAGTTGAAAACCCTCAACGTTGAATTTATCGAGCAGCCCCTCCCGGCCGACGACTACGCCGGACAGGCACGGGTGTTTGCCGAAAGTGCCTTGCCGATAGTGGCCGACGAAAGCTGCATTGTGGAAAACGATGTGGATAAGTGTATAAACCGGTTTCACGGTGTGAATATCAAGCTGACCAAGTGCGGAGGCCTAACCCCCGCCCGACGCATGATCGACCGGGCCAAAGGAGCGGGCATGTCGGTCATGGTGGGCTGTATGACGGAAAGCAGCGTTGGGATTTCGGCCATTGCGCAGCTGTTGCCCCTGCTCGATTATGTCGATATGGACGGCACGTTGCTCATTACCAATAATCCGGCGTCGGGCGTCACGCTTGATTACGGTCGGGTGATTTACGCCCCCGAAAACGGAACCGGCGCTATGCTAACCCCCTAATTTATCTATTCTTTCTCCCGAAACGCCCAAACGCTGCCCTGTTGAGCTCAGATACCCACCTAACTATTGATCAACTGCCCGGTCGGTTTGTAAACTACGCCGGTCGGCAATGCCTGTTTTTTTCGGGCACCTCGTACCTCGGTATGAGCCAGAATCCGGCGTTTCAGGCACGGGTTGTTCAGGCCATGAGCCAGTACGGCACTGTGTTTGGCAGTTCGCGCAATGGCAATTTGCGGCTTCGGGTGTACGAAGAGGCCGAACGGGCACTGGCCCGCTGGACCTCGGCCCCGGCGGCTCTGACGGTATCGTCGGGCATGATGGCCGGGCAGGTGGTGATGCAACATCTGGCCGCCAACCCCGACACGGTGTTTCTGTACGGCCCGCACACCCACCCGGCCCTGTGGCACCAGACCTCGGTCCGTTTGCCCCAACAATCGTTCGACAGTTGGGCGGCCGACCTGCCCGCGCAGGTACAGCAGCACAGGCACCGCCCGCTGGTGCTGGCCATGAACTCGCTCGATGCCGTGCGGTCGGTGGCGTATCCGTTCGATTGGGTCGGGCAATTACCCTATCACCCGGCCCTGACGCTGGTTGTCGACGATTCGCATGGGATCGGGGTACGTGGCCGGGGTGTTTGGGCCGAGTTGGCCGCGCAGTTGCCGCCCTCGGTTCGGTTGGTGGTGACGGCCTCACTAGCTAAGGCTATGGGCTTGCCGGGCGGGCTGGTACTAGCCGACACGCCTATGGTGGAGGCTATCCGGCACACTTCGTTTTTCGGAGGGGCCTCGCCGATGGCTCCGGCTACGTTGGCCGCTTTTGCCGGGGCCGAGGAGTTGTATACCGAGGCACAAGCCCGACTGACCCGGCTGGTAGCCTTGGCCGAGCAGGTTCTGCTCCCAACGGGCCTGTTCAGGCAGGCACCGCATTACCCCGTTTTTTATACCGAGCACGATGATCTGTACGCCCACGCGCTACAGCACGACCTGTTCATTTACTCGTTTGCCTACCCAACCCCGCGCGACAAAGCCAATACCCGCATCGTCATCAGCGCGTTTCACGAGCCCGCCGACATCGAGCGCCTAAGTGAGGTGGTACAGGCTTTTGGGGGCCATTGAAGCAGATAATGCCCGTTTGCTCAGTATGTTGGTTTGAGGGTTCGGCAATACGGTATCATGCAGAAAAAACGCCATGAAACACTTATTGCTATTGCTGGTGGGCCTGCTGGCCTTTGCATCCTGTAAAAAAGAAGATGAACCAATGCCCGTAGCGAGTGCGCGTGTAGCGGGTACATACGTAGTGAGCCGGATTGCCTACGACGCGCCCGGTACGGTCGACGATTACGATGTGACCCTGCCCCGGTCGGTCAATGGGGTGTCGCAGTCGGGAACACTGGTGGCGCAGCGATTCAATAACCGCGATGATGCCGTAACCATTGTGATTACCATAAAAACGACGGGGGAGCAAGATCAGAACCTTGATTTGCAGGATTTTGACCTGGCCGAGAGCGGCCGAACGCTGAACCTGAATTTCAACGGGGCTACCTACGGTACGACCGATGGCAATACCATCAAACTTGATTTTACCGAAAACGGCGAGCGGTTAGTGGTCGAAGCCAAACGGCAATAACATAGCCAACGGCTTACGGGGCCGGTAGCGGTTTTGGCTGTTGCTGGCCTCTTTTTGTTTATTTTGTAGTATGATGCGCTTTCTTCTTTCGGTAGGTATTGCCGTACTGCTCCATTCGGTAGGTCTGGCTCAATCGCTTTCCTCGGTTATCGACTCGGTTCGGCAGCAGTACGCGCCCGACGGCCGGGTGGCTCTATTTCAGGTAACCCTCGACTCGGCCGGGACAATCGTCGGCAAAACGAACCTGCCCGAAGCCAAACAAGCGTTGCTCACGCGGCTGAATACCCGAAAGATGCCTTTTCGGGAGCAGATTCAGGTGTTACCTGCCCCTTCGCTCGAGGATAAAACCTATGCCGTTGTGACGGTTTCGGTGGCTAACCTGCGCTCAAACCCCCGCGATGCGGCCGAACTGGCTACGCAGGCGCTGCTGGGCATGCCTTTGCGCGTTTGGGATAAAGATCGGGGCTGGTATCAGGTACAAACGCCCGATGGATACATTGCCTGGGTCGATTTCGGTGGTTTTGAGCGCATGACCAAAGCCCAGTTTGAGGCCTGGGAACAAACGCCCAAGCTCATATATACCCAACCGTTTGGGTTTTGCTTTAGTAAGCCCGACCGGGAGTCGCAGACTGTTTCGGATCTGGTTGCCGGGAACCTGCTAACGTTGGTAGCTACTACCAAAACGTTTTACGAAGTGCGTTACCCCGACGGCCGCGCGGGATTTGTGAGCCGGGCGGAGGCCCAACCCTATACCGAGTGGAAGGCCAAAGCCGCAGCTACCGAAGCGTCGCTGACCCAAACAGCCCGCCGACTCATGGGCATTCCGTACCTCTGGGGCGGCACCTCGACCAAGGGGATGGATTGCAGCGGCTTCACCAAAACGGTGTACGCGCTCAATGGCACCATGCTCGCCCGCGATGCTTCGCAGCAGGTACATCAGGGGACTCTGGTGCCCACACCCGACCACGATTTCTCCCAGCTACGGCCGGGCGATCTGCTGTTTTTCGGGACGCCCGCTACCGCCGATAAGCCCGAGCGGGTAGTGCACGTGGGTATGTGGCTGGGCAACGGCGAATTTATTCACGCGTCGGGTCAGATTCGGGTCGCAAGCCTTGATCCCAAGGCTCCTCATTTCAACGAATACGAGTGGAAACGGTTTCTGCGGGCCAAGCGGATGCGGTAACCTGAGCAGAAAGTTAGATACGGAACAGAGACCGCTAAATCGGGAGGTTATTAAAATAAGATTAAAGACTATGTATCTTTTCTGGCGACCCCTCACTCGTTATTTTCCTAATACCGGCATGGCCATACTTGAGTAAAATTACTTCGTCTGTATTCTTTTAGTTGCTTTGCTAATTAGTATGCAGACAAGTTTAAGTAGTATCGTATATAGATTAACGTAACGTTAAAATAGGCCTATAAATGAGCCTATTATTGGCCTTAGTAAACAGCTGTTATCTTAAAAAAGTGATAAGTAAATTACTTAAGATCTGCGTAACATGTAGGGTTTCTGTTTAATATACTTGAGAGGTAGGAAAAGTAATATTTTTATCATTTTTAATCGTTATTTTATTGATAGTCGTAATGATATTCTGCAAAGTAGGTATTTGACAGAATCTTTAACTGTTAACAAATTTTAAGATATTTGTCTCCTAACTAAAGTCAATCATCTTAACAAACATGCGTAAACTTTTAATTGTACAGCTTTTGCTGTGCATGTTCAGTTTGCCCTTGCTGGCCCAGGATCGGGTGGTGACGGGCAAAGTGACATCAGCAGAGGATGGCTCCACGCTACCTGGTGTAAACGTTACGGTCAAAGGAACCTCACGGGGAACCAGTACGGACGTAGATGGCCAGTACCGACTCAACGTACCCGAAGGCGCAACCCTTGTTTTTAGTTTTATCGGATTCGCCCGGCAGGAAGTAGCAGTAGGAAGCCGTTCGACAATTGACCTCGCGTTGGCTACCGATGCGTCGCAGTTGCAGGAAGTGGTTGTAACGGCGCTCGGCATTGCCCGCGACAAAAAAGCGCTCAACTATGCGGTTCAGGAAATTAAGCAGGAGAAACTGAACATTGCCCGCGAGCAGAACGTAGCCAATGCCCTCGCCGGTAAAATTGCCGGGGTGCAGGTACTCGGGCAGTCGGGGGCTAAGTTCGGTACACCGTCGATCCGGATTCGGGGGGTGAACTCGCTCACCGGAAACGACCCGCTCTACGTAGTCGACGGTACGCCAACCGACGTGAGCCAGGTAAACATGGACGATGTCGAAAACCTGTCGGTACTGAAAGGACCTTCGGCCACGGCCCTGTACGGTAACCGGGCCTCGGCCGGGGTTATTGTGATTACGACCAAGCGCGCGAAAGCGGGCGAAACCCGGCTCGATATTAACCACAGCACGACGCTCGATATGGTGGCCATGTTGCCCAAATATCAGAACGAATACGGTGGTGGCTATTCGCAGGATTGGGAAACGTTTGAGTTTGACCCCAAAATTCACCCGGCCAATTGGGCCTCGTTTAACGGGCAGAAGATTCTGGACTACTCGGCCGACGAAAGCTGGGGACCCCGCTTGGATGGGTCGCCCCACCGCTCGGCGTTCTCGTGGCAGCAGGGGCCTGAGTTTGGGCAGTTGACGCCGTTCTCTCCGCAGCCTAACAACGTACGCGACTTCTTCGAGAAGCCCATCAGCAACAACACCAACATTGCATTCTCGCGCGGCACCGAAGCCTTTCAGAGCCGGATTTCTTACTCACACATCACCAACAACGGTATCATTCCCAACTCAGCGCAGTCGCGGGATTTCATCAGTGCTAAAAACTCGATTGTGTTTGGCAAGAACCTGACGGCCAACCTGAACCTGAACTACACCTCGACCCGCACCGTGAACCAACCCGCCGACCGGTACGGCTCGTCGGGGGGGACCACGCCCGGTGGTAGCCCGATTGGCGTATCAAATGCCATTCTGAATGGCTACAACCAAACCATCGGCTCGTTTAACCAGTGGTTTCAGCGGCAGTTGCGCATGGACGACCTCCGCAACTACAAAAACCCCGACGGTACGTTCCGGAGCTGGAACATTGGCGGACCAACCGACCCCCGGCCCAAGTATTGGGACAGCCCCTTTACGCAGGCCTACGAAAACACCAACGTGAACCGGGGCGACCGCTTGTTCGGTGACTTTGGCCTGACTTATCAGTTTACGCCAAGCCTGAAGGCCTCGGCTACGGTACGCCGGGATCAGAACAACTATTACCAGGAGGGCCGCATTGCCACAGGCACGCTCAACGAGGGTGGCCGGGGTGGTTTCTCAACGCTATCGTCGAGCTCACGGGAGAACAACTACGAATTGCTGGTGAACTACGCCCAGGATTTCAAAGACCTCTCGATTGTGGCCAATGCTGGGGGTAACATCCGTTACAACCGGACAGATGGCTTGTTTCAGGCCACGGTTGGTGGCTTGTCGGCACCGGGCTTTTACAACATAGCGGGTTCGATCAGTCGCCCTGTGGCCAACAATTACCTGTTTGAACGTCAGGTAAATAGCTTGTTCGGTAACGTGAGCATTGGTTTCCGCGATTTTGTATTCGTGGAGGCTTCGTTGCGCAACGACTGGTCGTCGACCCTGCCTGCTGGCAACAACTCGTACCTGTACCCCTCGGTATCGGCGGGTCTGGTGTTTACCGAGCTGATTCCGCGTAACAACGTGCTGTCGTACGGTAAAATTCGGGCCGGTTACGCTCAGGTGGGTACCGACGTAGGCCCGTACCAAACGGCGCTGGCTTACTCGGTAGGTACGTCGTACGGCAACAACTCAACGTTCTTCCTGCCGGGCACGTTGCCCAACGCGGGCCTGTTGCCGGGTCTGTCGTCGTCGTACGAAGGGGGTATCGACTTGCGTTTCCTCAACAACCGGTTCGGGCTGGAGTTTACGGCGTATCAGAACAACAACCGGAACCAGATTATCCCGTTGCCGGTAGCGCCCACGAGCGGCTACACCAACGCGATCATCAACGCCGGTCTGATTCAGACGTCGGGTCTGGAACTGCACTTGTTTGCCAGCCCGATTCGTTCGGCAAATGGGTTCAACTGGGATTTCGACCTGAACTTCGACCGCAACCGCTCTAAGGTGGTAGAATTGGCCGAAGGGCTGACCAACTATCAGGTAGATGGTCCGCAGTGGCGTACCCTGACCCTGAATGCCCGCGTGGGTCAGGACTGGGGCGCTCTGTACGGTCAGGGCATCAAGAAAGACGCCAACGGGCAACCGCTGATCTACGGCTCGGGCACCAACGCAGGTTTGTACGTGAAAGAAGACAACGTATATCTCGGTTCGGTACTGCCCAAGTTCAAAGGTGGCTGGTTGAACACCTTCGCCTACAAAGGCGTAACCATGCGCGTAAACACTGATTTTGTGGTAGGTGGCAAATTCTTCTCGACCACGAAAATGTTTAACGCCTACTCGGGTCTGGCGGCCGAAACGGCGGGCCTGAACGAGTTGGGTAACCCCAAGCGCGACCCTGTAGCCGACGGTGGTGGTATTCTGCTCGAAGGTGTGACCGAAGAGGGCCGTCCCAATACGACCCGTGTGGAAGCACAAAACCTGTACGAGAACTGGCTGTTTGCCCTCAACGAGCGTTGGATCTACGACAAAACCTATGTGAAGCTCCGCGAGGTGTCGATTGGCTACAACCTGCCAACCCGCGTGTTGGGTCGGTTCATCAAGTCGGCCAACGTATCGCTCATTGCCCGGAACCCGCTGTTGATTTACAGCGCCATTGGCGGTGGTATCGACATTTCGGAGTCAGAAACCATCTGGTACGAGGGTGGGCAGCTGCCACCGGTTCGTTCGTTCGGGGTTAACGTTCGGTTAGGTCTATAATTTTAATTCTGTCGAAACTCCCATGAAAGGGCACAAATTCATACTCCTGGCAGGCTTACTGGCAACGACCACGGCCTGCAACAAATTTGACGAGATAAACGTCAACCCGAATAGTCCGCTGACGGCTAATACGGGGAGCCTGCTGACGGGCGCTGTGCGTAACGTTGGTACGGTGAACGCGCAGGTAGGGCCGGGTTCGTTCAACATTGTACCGGCCATGTACGTGCAGCAGTTTGGCGATGTTACGTACATCGAAGACTCGCGCTACAAAACGGTCAATTTTAGCTACAATGGGCTGTATTCAGGGCCGCTGGTCAACCTCCAGCAGGTAATCAACCTGAACACCGACCCGACCACCAAAGCCGCTGTAGCCGCTTATGGTTCGAACAACAACCAGATTGCAATTGCCCGGATCCTGAAAGCGTACTTCTTCCAGTTCATCACCGACCGCTGGGGCGACGTACCCTACACGCAGGCGCTGAAGGGCAACGAGAATTTCTCGCCCGCGTTCGACAAGCAGCAGGATATTTACAATGACCTGTTTAAAGAGTGGAAAGAGGCTGTGGCTCAGTTTGATAATGGCGCAACCGTACAGGGCGATATTCTGCTCGGGGGCAACACGGACCGCTGGAAGAAGTTTGCCAACTCGTTGCGTTTGATCGCGGCCCTGCGCCTGTCGAAAGTGGATCCGGCCAAAGGGAAAGCTGAATTTATGGCGGCCTTGGCCGATGGGGTGTTTACCTCAAATGCTGACAATGTTCAGTACAAGTATCTGACCGATGCCAACAACGAGAACCCGCTTTACAACAACTACCAGACGACCAACCGGAAAGACTTTGCGGTGAGCAACACGTTTGTGAATTACCTCAAGCAGGTCAATGATCCGCGTTTGCCGTTTATGGCGGCCCCCAACCAGCGGGGTGAGTATGTAGGGGTGCCGTATGGTGTGTTCCCGTCGCCAGGTCCGGCTCAGAATTTCTCGCTGGCAGGTAGCACGCTGGCTCGGCAGGACTCGCCCGTTAATGTGATGACCTACGCGCAGGTATTGTTTGCTCAGGCCGAAGCGGCCAAACTGGGCTGGACTACCGGCAACGCCAAAACACTGTACGAGTCGGCGGTAAAAGCCTCCTTGCAACAGTGGATGGGTACGGCCTACACCGAAGCAGCCTACACAGCGTACATTGCGCAGCCCAACGTAGCCTACTCAGAAGCCAACGCCATTGAGCGTATTGCAACCCAGCGTTGGATTGCCCTGTTCTTCCAGGGTACCGAAGCCTGGAACGAATGGCGCCGGACGGGCTTCCCCGTGCTGAAACCAGCTCCGACTACGCTCAACGGCGGTACGGATATTCCCCGGCGGCTGGCGTACCCGGTTACCGAAACGACCCTCAACGCGAAAAACTACGCGGACGTAGTGGCCCGTCAGGGAGCCGACACACAGTACTCACGCGTTTGGTGGGATAAGCAGTAGTCTTTCTGATTTGCTCAACAACGCAGAAGCCCCGACCTAACCGGTCGGGGCTTCTGTGTATAGGATTTTTAGTTTTGGCGGCTGCCCAATTCCTAAGCCACTACTTCGGCTACCTCCTCGGCGTAGGCATCGGTAGGTACACATGAGCACACGAGGTTGCGGTCGCCATAAGCACTGTCGATGCGGCTCACCGTCGGCCAGAACTTGCGCGAGCGCACGTAAGGCAGCGGGAAAGCGGCTTTCTCACGGCTGTAGGGGCGGCTCCAGTCGTCGGTCAGTACGACCGATGCTGTATGCGGAGCATGTTTCAGCACGTTATCAGCTTTGTCGACCTGCCCGTTTTCGATTTCCCGAATCTCGTTCCGAATTGCAATCATGGCGTCGCAGAACCGGTCCAGTTCGCCTTTTGACTCTGACTCGGTCGGTTCGATCATCATCGTGCCCGCTACCGGGAACGACACCGTTGGCGCGTGGAAACCGTAGTCCATCAGACGCTTGGCCATGTCTTCTACTTCTACACCGGCCGCTGTTTTAAACGGACGGCAGTCGATAATCATCTCGTGGGCGGCCCGGCCACTCGTACCGGTGTAGAGTACCGAGTAGTGACCTTCGAGCCGCGTTTTGATGTAGTTGGCGTTCAGAATGGCGCGTTCAGTAGCGCGGGTGAGCCCTTCACCGCCCATCATAGCAATGTACGCGTACGAAATGGTCAGGATGCTGGCCGAACCATACGGAGCTGCCGACACCGCCCCTGAGCCATTGGCAACAGCAACGTGACCCGGCAGGAACGGCACCAGATGAGCCGCTACGCCGATAGGTCCCATGCCGGGGCCGCCACCGCCGTGCGGAATACAGAACGTTTTGTGCAGGTTGAGGTGGCAAACGTCGGCGCCAATAGTAGCGGGCGAGGTGAGGCCCACCTGCGCGTTCATGTTAGCACCATCCATATACACCTGACCACCGTGCTCGTGCACAATAGCACAGATTTCCTTGATACTCTCTTCAAATACCCCGTGGGTCGACGGGTAAGTAACCATCAGCGACGACAGCTCGTTGCTGTGCTGGATGGCTTTAGCACGGAGGTCTTCAACATCAATGTTGCCGCGTTCATCGCACTTCACAATGACCACTTTCATACCGGCCATCACGGCACTGGCGGGGTTGGTACCGTGCGCCGACTGCGGAATGAGAGCCACGTTGCGGTGATGATCGCCCCGGCTCTGGTGGTATGCCCGAATCACCATCAGACCTGCGTACTCACCCTGTGCACCCGAGTTGGGTTGCAGCGACATAGCCGCAAAGCCCGTGATCTCGCAAAGCCAGTTATTGAGGTCGGTAAACAGCTGGTGGTAGCCGGCTGCCTGATCTTTCGGAGCGAAGGGGTGCATCTTGCCAAACTCGGGCCAGGTAACGGGAATCATCTCGGCCGTTGAGTTCAGTTTCATGGTGCAGCTTCCCAGCGAAATCATCGAGTGCACCAGCGAAAGGTCTTTTTCTTCGAGCGACCGCAGGTAACGGAGCATTTCATGCTCTGTATGGTGCGTGTTGAAGACCGGGTGCGTTAGGTAGTCCGACGTCCGAACGAGTCGCTCAGGCCAGCTAATTTCGAGTTCCTGAGCAATCGTTTCGAGGTCAGTATCAACGCCAAACACATTGAGCAGGCTCACTACGTCGTCGTACGTTTTTACCTCATCAAAGGACACACCCACGTGCTGTTCATCGGCATGATAACGCAGGTTAATCTGAGCCGCCCGCGCCGATTTCTTCAGCGAATCGACATCGCTCACCTGTACGGTTACGGTATCAAAGTAATTTTCGGTCACCACCGTGTGTCCACACCGCTTCAGAGCGGTTGCAAACAGTTTGGTCAGGCCATGGGTGCGTTCGGCGATTTGGCGGAGCCGGTTAGGGCCGTGATATACCGCGTAGCTGCTCGCCATCACCGAAAGCAGTACTTGCGCTGTACAGATGTTGGAGGTAGCTTTTTCGCGCCGGATGTGTTGCTCACGGGTCTGGAGCGCCATCCGGAGGGCAGGCTTGCCTTGTGCGTCAATCGATACACCGATAATACGACCGGGAATTTGCCGCTTAAACGCATCACGCGTAGCAAAGAACCCCGCGTGTGGACCGCCGTAGCCCATTGGTACACCAAACCGCTGGGCCGAACCAACCACCACGTCGGCACCCATTTCGCCCGGAGGGGTGAGCAGGGTAAGCGACAGCAGGTCGGCAGCTACGGCCACGGTAATGCCCAGTTCGTGGGCTGCGGCAATCAGGTCGGTATAGTCGAATACCTCGCCGTCGGTGGCGGGGTACTGAAGCAGCATTCCGAAAATATTTCCCTGCGTAAGATCTATAGTACGGTGGTCGCCAACCAATACCTGAATACCGACGGGCGTTGCCCGTGTCCGAATCACGTCAATGGTTTGTGGGTGGCAAAGCTCCGATACAAACAGGGTTTCAGCGGTTTTGCGGCTTGCCGGGCGGGTGGCATACAGCAGGCTCATAGCCTCAGCTGCGGCCGTTCCTTCGTCGAGCAACGATGCGTTGGCTATTTCCATCCCGGTCAGTTCCGTGACCATGGTCTGGAAGTTGAGCAGTGCTTCGAGACGTCCCTGTGCAATTTCGGCCTGATAAGGCGTGTAAGCCGTGTACCAGGCCGGATTTTCGAGGATATTCCGCAGAATGACGTTCGGCGTGATGGTGTCGTAATAGCCCTGACCGATGTACGAGGTAAACACCTTGTTCTGGCGGGCCATCTTCTGAAAATTCGCCAGAAACTGGGCTTCCGACTGGGGCTCGGGCAGATTGAGCGGCCGGGGCAGTCGAATACTGGCGGGCACGGTTTGATCGATCAGTTCGCTGATGGACGAAACGCCCACCGTATCGAGCATTTGCCGAAATTCCTGATCCTGTACGCCGTTATGGCGATCTTCGAATGACTCCTGGTACCGGATATTAAGAGACATAGTTAGCAGATGAGCGCAATGCTTTAGAAACCAAACCCAAAATTACGAAGAAACGTGCCGACTTATCCATCACTTCTTTCAACAACTGTTGGCAGAGCCACTATCTGAGTAGCCTACTATCTCAAGAATTTTAATCTGTACACAGATATTGTATATTGATGCCCGAGTTTCGTGTCTATAAGCCGAATAAGGCCACCTTCTCGAACACTTTTTACAGCTATACCACCATCTACAATGTCTTTTCAGCACTACACCAGCCTGACTATTCTGGCATTCATCACTTTATTTGTTACGCTCGCGGGGCCAGACGCTCTGGCACAAGCTCCAACAAATCCGAACTGCACAACCATCACGTTCAGCTATACGGCGACCGGCAATAACACCGTTGTAGTAACTAATCAGACGCAACCTGCCAGTGTGACCATTAATTTAAAGAGTGGTAGTTACATGCAGATCAGCTCCCTGTCGGCCAACGTATCAACCAGTAACTTGCGCTTCTTCAATAAGCTCACCTCAAATGGCAATGTTAATGCCGGTTCAGGGTACATTGTGGAAGTTGACCGCTCTGTATTAGATATAGATACTCGCTATTTCAATAAGTTTTATGGCCCTTATTCGACCGTAGATCCTTCTGTTACGGGTGTAATAAGCGAGACAATGACGCCCTATGTAGATGCTAATAATAACGGACGGTTTGATGCATCAACTGAATGCCTGGGGATACCAGCTGTGTTAGTATATGTGGTTTCGCCACCCATAAACACCCCAAATGGCCTGATTGCGTATTACACCTTCGATGGTAATGCAACTGATGCCAGCGGCAATAATAACAACGGTACGATTCAGGGGGTGACACTTGTTCCAGACCGACGCGGTATGCCTGCAGGAGCATACCGGTTTTCAGCCGGTGCAAAGATTATCGTCTCCAACAGCTCTTCGCTTACGCTGAACGATGCTTACACATTTAGTGGTTGGTTTAATCTACGATCTTTTGAAGGAAGAAGTAGCTCGACAGGTGTTATATCTGTTACAGATGGTGTACAAACAATCTTCTCAAAAAACTGTGAACCCGGTCGTTTGTATGCTGGAATGCTCCCTGCTCCTGATGGTCCGCCCAGAATGAATATAGGAGGAGGAGTGCTACCTAATTATCTAAGTACCTCTACTAGAGTTAGTTTGGATACTTGGATGCACGTGGCACAGACTTATGAGCAGGGAGAAACAAGTCTGTACCTTAATGGTAACTTAGTAGCCAGAGGAGGGCTTAGCATTAATCTTTCAGCTTCCAATCAAAGCTCGCTTATTATTGGAGGAACGAGTTGTTCTTCTGATTTTTTCAATGGTGATTTAGATGACCTACGTTTCTATAACCGCAGCCTGTCGTACCAGGAGATAAAGTCTATTTTTATCGCCGAAAATGGACCTATCCAGTCCGTTAAAACAGGTAGCTGGCTCGACCCAGGCACTTGGTCATGCAACTGTATCCCCACGAGTGCCAATCCGGTCGAGGTTAAACATGTGGTCAACATTCCTGATGCTCAAACTGGATCTGCTTTATCAGTCAGGTATGGGGTTGGCGGCCGAGTTGATCTGGGGGCGAGCGCAAAGCTACAGTTAGTAGATAATTAGAGCCCACTTTCGGGTCAGCTACTGCTGATGGTAGTGTATTTGAACTTCGAAGGGTTGTGTGTTTAATGGAATAGCTAATGTGTACCAAAAGGATTGGCTTAGTTGGCTTCTAAATTGTACAAATGCATGATTTCGGAGTCAAAGAGACCGCGCCCGTAGATTCGTACATCATCTAATCCTCCGTTCATTATGAATCCATCGTATGGTTCGGCACCAATCATAGTTTTAATTCCATCATCTGTATCAAGATAAAGTGGTGCCGTTCCGACAATATGCTCTTTTCCGTTAATGTAAATCTTGATGGGGTTGCCTGCTCTTACACTACAGGCTATATGATTCCAGGAGTTTGCGCTGAATGTAGCTGGTACAGAATAGATCAGGGCAAAGTGAGGTTGTGCCCAGACTTCTAGCCTGATGAACCCAGATTCATAATACAACTGATATAACCCTTCTGGAACGCTTAAAAATGTATTCCGAGTGGTTGTGTTCGTAAAGTTTACCCCAGGTTTAAACCAAAGGCTAAGTGAGAAGTCGGTGGATATAGAGTTAAGGTAATTGTTCAAACTCAATATATTAATGGTATTGTTTAAGCCATTAAAGCTGTATGCTTTAGCTGTGTTGCCAAATCGGTCAGTAGTGAGGGTGGCTCCGTTGACTACCCCATGGTGTCCATTTCCGCTTTCGTCGTTGGCGTTCCCATTAAATGGGTAGTAGGCAATCAGCCCCGTTGAAGGCGTGAAACCCAGCTGTAGCGTAGCACTCGGAGAGGCATACACCAACGTGCCTTCCTGTTTGAGGCTGTAGGCCTTGGCCAGGGTGTTTGCCGGGATGGTGACGGTGTGGCTCGCCGAAATGGTGACCGCATCGCCCGAGTTGGGTAGGCGGTTACAGGACCAAACGGTGGGGTCGGTCCAGGTGCCTGTTTTGACCGAGCTCATCGTGATGCAGACGGGGGCTGTTGCGGTTGTAAACAGAGCCGAGGATGAATAGGCAGAGGTACTGGTAGCGGAGCAAACAGAGCGGATCTGCCACTCGTAGCTGGTGCTGGCGGAGAGGCCGGTGAGGGCAAAGGCGGTAGTGGTGCGGGGTATTATGGTATTCCGGTTACTGCTGGCTGCTGGTTTATGGTCTAGGTGGCACTGATTTGTTAATGATTCATATGTAGTGTAAAACGCCGAATCGACCCGGTTGCTATGTTGAACCCTCGCAGGGTGGGTACGAAGTTGGCTTAGAAGGACTACCGAAAACAATATGTTCACACTATGGAAAAAGACTTGGTGCGAGAAGAGGGTAGATAAGAGCATTGGATGAGTAAGTAACCACGGCAAAACTAATTAAATAAACTATCAACAATAAGTTTATTTAATCTGTAATATTTGTATGTTTTGGTTGTGTGTAATAGTTAAGAGCCCAAACAATTGAGAGTGAGAAAATGACCTTTGTAAGTATTATTAGCGGTTGTGAAATTACATGCCATGGTATTTTATTTTACTCTTCAGGAGACAGGATTCCTTTCGGCATAAAAGTTGTAGAAGGAATGGCTGGTTAGTATAGAACTTACTACTTTTACATAGTACACAAGAGGCTCTATGCAGAAGTAGATGGTTCTATGTGCTGTTAACTTTTCCCAATCTTGATCGTGTCGTCAATCCGTTCATCCTGCCGGGTATGTGGAAGTCAAACCCGCCCACTCTTTTCTGCCAAAGTACTGGGGAAGTACGATGTACAGTATGAAGAGTGCGCTACCTGCGGATTTGTACAAACCGAGAATCCTTACTGGCTCGATGAAGCATACAGTAGCGCATTCACTACTACTGATACAGGTACACTTCAAAGGAGCCTGATTATGGGTAGGTCGGCAGCGGCAATTGCCTATTTTCTATGTAATCGATCGGGTCGGTTTGTTGATTATGCGGGTGGGTACGGTACACTGACCCGCTACATGCGCGATGTCGGATTCGACTTTTATAGCACAGATCTGTACGCCCAAAATATCATTGCCCGTGGTTTTGATGCTGCACCGGGTCGATACGAAATGGCAACTGCATTTGAATGCTTTGAGCATTTTGTCAATCCCGCGGAGGAGATTACAAAGATATTGGCGTACTCCGATACGATTTTCTTTACAACGCAGCCTTGCCCCGACCCGGCACCCGCCGTTGATACATGGTGGTACTACGCCCCGCATCACGGCCAACATGTGGCCTTGTATCGGCCCCGAACCTTGAAGATTCTGGGCCAACAGTTTGGGCTGAATTATTATAACATCCGCAACTACCATCTGTTTACTCGCAAGCAGATGCCCTCCCTCTTCTTCTCATTTTTAGTGTTGGCTGGCCGGTTTGGGTTGGGCCATCTGATTGGATTACTGATGAAAAGTCGAATTCTCTCTGATGCTGCCCTGCTGGAAACCCGTACGAAGGAAGGCGCCTTAATTCCTTGACCGTTAAATATCTATGAAAAGTTATCAGGATTATCCTCATCAATCCGTGTCCATGTCGAAAGATACCTTGTTTCGGCAGACATTGATCGACTTATTTGCCAATAACCCAATCGACTACGTTATTGAAACTGGGACCTGGCTTGGCACAGGCTCTACGCAAACGTTGGCAACGGCTTTCCCAGCCAATCGACCGCCCAAAGCCTATTATACCATTGAGGGGAATCTGACATTCCATACCATCGCGCGGTTTAACCTGCGGAAATGGTCGTTTGTAAAGCCACTTTGGGGAGATACAGTTGCGAAAGACAAGGCCCTGGCCTTTATCCGGCAAGATGAGGTACTGAAGAATCACGAAAAGTACCCCGATGTTTTTATAGATACGCTCGACAATCCTGTTCAGTTTTACACGAATGAAGTAGAGGGTAAGCTGGGTAAGAATCTGATCATTTCGGCTGTCGACTGGTTTGGCAATTCGTTTCTCAACCGGCCACAGGATCTGTTGCATCAGCTGGTTTTGCGGCATCGGGATGATCGGCCTCTGGTTTTGCTCGACTCGGCCGGCGGCATCGGCTGGCTTGAGTATCAGACAGTTCGGGATACGCTGGGTAATCGGCCTTATTGGCTTATTCTGGACGATATTCACCACCTGAAACATTTTAGGTCCCTGGCTGATGTACAAACCCGCCCCGATTTCCGGGTCATTGCCCATAGTCTGCAACATGGCTGGCTGGTAGCCGAACATCTGGCGCAGTAGTCAGCGTACCCCTGTTGCCTGTAGCATGTTGGCGGCTGACTGGTAAACGCGGTCGGTGCTGATGGTCGCGATCTGATACGGTGACTCTGGGTTCAGGTCCGGGGCTATCTGTTCTAACCGATGCCGATTGGCCTCTACCTCGGGGGGGTACACATGCACTATATGAGTAGCTAGTTCGGGTGGGTATGGGTGCCACCGGATAAGCGATTTTCCCTGCGAAATGACGACCGTGGGCGTTTGGGTGGCGGCAGCCAAATGCACCGTACCGGTTTCATTGCTGATGAGTAAACTGGCCCGGCTGAGTACATAGGCCAGCTGCGGAATCGATAACTGGCCGGTCAGGTCGATGGTTGGTTCGGGTAGAGGGTTGGTTCGTTTGAACTGGTCAGCGTAAACCTGCTCACTGGGTGAACCCGTCAGGACAACGGCATGGTTTGGATACTCGCGCTGAAGCTGATAGGCCACGCTGGCAAATCGTTCGGCTGACCAAACTCTAAATTCCTGGCCCGCTCCAAGGGACAATACAATGTAAGGCTGTGGTAGGGGCACTTCGGCCGCTAAAGCCGGATTGAGCTGAATGGCGTACTGACGAACGGGTTTTTGCAGAAACTCTTCCACGATACGCCGGTTACGTTCGTGCTCAAACAGGAGTCCGGGACCTGAGTCGATCAGGCGGGTATAAAGCCGGTCGCCAAGGGCAGCCTCCCAGCGTTTGATATTTACATAATCGGTACGGCAGCCAATGCGTTGTGTCGCTCCGCTGGCCCAGGCCAGAAAGTCATCGAGCACCAATACCCGGCTGTAGGTAGGGCAAAAGACCGTTTCGACTCCTAGCCGACGGAGCTGCTGCACAAACCGGAACCGGTACTGCAGATTGGTGCTGAGGGCATAGATATCGGTCCAGATGAACTCGTCAACAAAAGCCGAATCGAACGTTTCGGCAACCGACCGAACAGCTGCATTACCGCAATAAATAATTCGGTGGCCGCTGTACGTGGGCGATTGGCGTATTTGCTCCAGAAACCCCCGAAACATCAGGTAATCGCCAAAAACATCGAGCCTGAGTATGAGCAACGTTTCTGGGCGTGGTCGGTGAGGAGTGCTCAAGATCGCAACCCAATCGGAGAGCCAAAGCACAGTGTCGATGGCGGCCAGAAACGGCGCGAGCCAGGGCGAAGTTTTGAGTTGCCGAATAAGTGTTTTAAGGTTCATTCGTGTACAATTGCGCTCGAAATATACTGTAATTCTGTTCGATCACTGTGATATATAGAGGCTGATGAGCTTCCCGAAAAAGTCACCAAACGATTTGTTGGTCAGTTCGTATCCTGACCGTAGCTTTATCGATAAAATTTCCCGCTTCGTTTATGGCTAAATCTGCCCGTTCTCGTTCTGTCTCCAAGCCAGTAGTGTCTCCCAAATCGCCCTCACCGGTTGCGGAGCCTAACCCGGTGATTTCTGCTCAATCAGCTACGGCCGATGGATCGCGTATGCTATCGCCCAGTTTACGGTATCTTTTAATTGGAGTTGGCCTCCTGTTATTGGTTTTTCCGGCCTTGTCGTACTATCAAACTGTTTGGGGAAGTGCCTTCAACTACCCCTTTGAAGACGATTTTGACTCACTGCTCCGATTTATCAATGGGTTTACAAAAGCAGAGACAACAGCGGGGCAGAAATTGGGTCTGCTGGTAGCCCAGCACAATGAGCATCGTATTGTTTTTGACCGACTTGTCTTTCTGCTCCAATACTATACTGGCGGTCAGGTTAATATCCGAACACTCATTCTGATTGGTAATAGCTCCCTTCTGTTTCTTACAGGGTTATTTTACTTTGCTTCGCTTCGCTCTCTATCGTTGCCAGCTCGTCTGCTTTACTTTGTTCCTGTAGCATACGTGTTGTTTACACTGCATTTTTGGGAGCTAACAGTATGGGGCATGGCTTCATTGCAGAACCTGTATGTGTTGGTGTTTGTGATGGCGAGCTTTTACCTGATTGATAGGACGCCCAACCGTCCGCGAGCGTTCTGGGGGGCTTGTGCTTTCGCGATACTGGCTACGTTTACGAGCGGAAATGGTCTGTTTGCCTTTCCGGTTGGGGCACTGATGCTTTGGCTATTGGGCCAACGCCGGTATGCCGCCATATGGAGTGGGATAGCTGTGCTTACGGCTGTTTTGTATTTCTGGGGCTTTGAGCGTTCTGAGAACCTACCCAGTGTTTATGATTCACTAATTGGAAATACGGGACGGGCTATCGACTATTTCTTTACCCTGACAGGGTCGGTATTTGCCACAAGCCCCGAAGCGCCCTCGCGAGCCGGAAAAGTCCTGTTGGTACTGTATTTGGGTTTACTAGTCTACCTGATTCGTACCCGGCGATTAACGGATTACCTGCCCATGGTGGGCATGGTAACCTTTGTGTATGTCACCTGCCTGTTGTTGACGGCCACCCGCTCTGGTTTTGGCGTTATACAGGCTACTAGCCCTCGATACGGCATTCTTTCGGTGGTGTTGGTGGCGGGGATAGGCGTGCTGTTAGTCGAAGCCGTGAAACATCAATGGGCCCGCCTTTCGGTGGGGCTTGGTTTTGCTGCGGTGGCAGTGTATCTTTTCTTTACCACACAAGAACTCAATGAAGTTAAGGTAGCTGACAGAACCCGCCTTTTGCAACTGTGTGCAGCGTTTTACAACGATAACCCGCAAAACCTACTGGTTTATTGGGGTACCTCCCAGCAGGAAGGGCAGCGCATTCTTAATGAAGCCTTTCGCCGAAAAACGTACCAAATTCCGAAGGTCATGCTGGCCGATTTGGCCAGTACTCCCCGTCAGCTGGATGCAGCGGAGGTAGTTCCGCAAGGGACCATTACGGCCGAGGCCCGGCCGTTTGAGACCAAAGACCATATTGTATTCTGGAATACGTGGGCAGTGGCTGATGGTATGGATGCGCATGCCGGCCGTACAGAGATTATTGCTCAGGCACCGGGGCAGGCCTACGCCTTTGATACCGGAAAGCATATGCGCTACGATGTCGCCAACCAAATGCAGTCGATGCAATTTGCGGAAGCGGGTTTCTCTTCGGTATTGCCAAAGGCATCCCTGAAAAAAGGCCAGTACACCTTATGGTTGCATCTGACCGATGGTCGAAGCCATGCTTACAAGCCTTTAGATCAGGGCTTTGTGGTCAACTGAGTTGGTCTTAACCAACTATAAATGGCTGTTAGCAACTGGTTAGCCAGTTTGCTAACAGCTCCCGAAGACAATTGGTCGACCGGCAACCGGGTTGAAGCACTCGCCAGCAAATCTGCATCCGAAATTTGGCGGGTGGCCTGAATTTGCCGGTTTTGCTTTCCTATCCATTCACGATTTGACCATAACCAGCGGTAGGCACGTGCTCGGCTTTTAAGGTAAGGAATTCCCCTAAACGCAAATAGCCAAGTCAGTAACTCGGTTAAGAGTAACGCGGGCAGCATACGTTGCCGGGTAGTAGCCGACAGAGTACGTAGAAGGGTTAAAACACGGTTTCGCTCCAGATAGTAAAACTTGGTTGGTGTCATCCCTAAACGGTAGTAGTGGGTGATTACAGATCGCCCATCGCATAGTAAAGCGTAACCAGCCAGTCGAGCCCGAAGCGATAAGTCGGCATCTTCAAAGTACATAAAATGGGCTTCGTTGAAGCCGCCCAATTCTCTTACAGCTTCGGTTGGAGCCATTAAGGCAGCTCCTGAAAGTAAAGGAACCTCCTCAAGAGTGTTGTGTGTAGAGCCGGGCTCATTGATAGCCCGACACGTGGTAATACCGGTGTAATGCATCTGATTGCCACAGGCATTGATGGTTCCGTTGGGATTAAGAAGTTTGGGGTTTAAAAAGGCTTTGGGGTACAAACGAGCGGTTTCGAGCAGGTATGATATAGCGTTTGCCCCCAATTCAGTATCCGGATTTAGAAAAAGTACCCACTCGCCTGCAGCTTGTTGTAGCCCCAGATTGTTGCCGCCTGCGTAGCCGGAATTGGTCGGATTAGGAATATACCGGGCATCAGGATACGTATGGGCTAGCCAGCTCTTTACACCATCAAATGGGTAATTGTCAACAATCAGTACCTCAAATTTGGCGCTATTAGGCTGATGGTAGATGCTCGGTAGGCAGCGCTTCAGGTCGTCGATGCTTTTGTAAGAAACGATCAGGATCGTTAGCGTCGGCCCGGTATGGGGCTTCATAAGGATGGTGGTATTGGGCTAACGGTAGTCATTGGCTGCGTAGGCTCGGGCTTGCTCACGTTGACCGACTGACGCTGATCTAACTCCTGGCGAAGGTAGGCTAGCTCGTGAGTAAGGTTCTTTATCTGGTTCTGTTGCCTCGAAATGACCACAGATAGGTGGACCAAAAAAACGATGATTGCCAGAATACCTACCAGAAAAATAAGCGAAGGTGGGTAATACACACCCAGCAGGAGGGAGATTTTCTCCAGCCCGGAACGCCAAAACGAGAAAACCAGCAGGAAGCCGGTGCAAACAATCCAGACAACCGAATATTCCTCACGGAGGTGCCCTTTAATAATGAGCCGAAAAATCATAATCATGAACATCAGCGCCCCTACGATGCTGATGAACTGAATGGTTATCGGAAGCGATTCCATACGTCAGAGAGTTAGAACTGGGCGGTTACGGAGCCGCAAAAAGATGAACAAAATTCCCAGAGTTACCTTGATCATATAGTAAACGGCCCGGCTAGTGTTGATGGACGACACCCCCCCCTGTCGTTCGCTCATCACAACGGGGACTTCGAGCATTCGGAGCTTGTTAAGACCAAATTGAACGATAGCTTCTGGCTCCGGGTATTCATCCGGGTAATATCGCTCAACCAGAGCGAGTGTTTTTCGGTTGAATGCCCGGAAGCCAGAAGTACTGTCGTGGATAGTCTGACCGATCAGAAACTGGTTGAGCCATCGGAAATAGGTAATACCCATACGACGGGTTGCTGATGACTGAAAGCCCTCGCGTGTAATGAACCTTGAGCCAATAACCACATCTGCCTGATTGTTGAACAACGGTTGCAGCAACTTGGGCAGCTCATGGGTGGGGTGTTGCCCATCGCCATCCATCTGAACGGCAATATCGTACCCATTACGCCAGGCAAACTTATAGCCGGCATGCATTGCTCCGCCAATTCCAAGATTAGTGGGTAGATTAAGGTATAAGCAACCAGTCTGGCGAATGGCTTCAACAGAGCGGTCGGTCGAACAGTCATTGACAACCAGTACGTCGAGGTTTAACCGATGCTTATCGCGGGTTTGATAGATTCCCGCCACTACTGACTCAATGGTGTCTTGCTCGTTATAACAAGGGACAATGATCAATATGTGCGAATCGACAGCAGCTATCATGCCCGGAAAGCGTTAGAAATTGGTCTGGTAAATTGTCAGTGACCCCAGTGTAGCCACCTGCTTCATGCACCGCACTTCAACCGGTTGTGGTGCATGGTCGAATACCTGATACTTCACGTTCAGTTGCTTCATTTTGGGCGAGCAGGGGTCCATGGCGATAATGTAGCCATCTTCAAACTGATTGACCAGCACAACGGAATCTTTACCATCAACGTACGATTGGTTGGTAACGTGAGCGTACCGATTGTACGCCGAATCGCGCTTCATTTTGGGGTCAAGTACACTCATGATTGTCTTCCGATTCGGAATGTATTTAACCCCCGTAATCTGCTTGGCACCCGTTGCCGTGACCATATACGTAATAAACTGATTCCCATTGACAATCCACCGGGCGTTAGGGTTCTGTTCGACCAGTGATTTGACGGTTCTGAAAAAAGCATTCTCCGTTATGGGGCTGAGGCCTTTTGATAATGGATTGGCTTTAAGGTTGGGTAGCAGAAATAGAATCAGCCCTGTACAGAAAATAGTCAGGCGGTAGGGGATGGCAATTGATGATACCAGTAGTACCCCCATCATGGTAAAAAACACAACCGGGATAAACGTCTGAAAAGGCTTGATCAGCCCCTCTGAATCATTGATGTTCACATAGGCTGTATAAATCATAAAGGCAGCAATACCAATTACAGCTACAGCGTTGGCCCAAACTGGAAGCTTAACCTCATCTTTTGCGGTATTGGCCGTACTGAGGGCACCCAGATATAGAAACAGAAGCACAACTGCGCCGATGCCCATAGGTACCTGACCCCGGCGGGTTGGTACCATGCTCATCAACGATAGTTTGGCCAAACTTTTTGGAAAGCCTACTTCCATCCAGATCCACATGAGCAGGACAAAAACACTACCGCCAACAATCATCCAATCGATTCGGCGTGTTTTGACGAAAAGCAGAACCGACAAGGGAATGATAATTGGGGCAAAGTTGAGATAGTGTGACAGCTCGCAGATGTTCAACCAGCTTTTGGGGAATTTTTGATCATCGAAAAACCAGCTGTAGTACTCAGAGAAAGCGTTGGCAATGAATCCGGTGCCGCCTGTTTCGCTACGCTGACCCGGGTAAACCGTACTCGAGAGAGCCTTCAGGGTTTCCTGCACATCGTTGTAAAACACATATAATACAAAGCCAGCTACAAGGGCAATGCCGCCCAGGGCACCCAATCGGATCGGCACTCGGTTAATTGGGAAAAGGTTTTTACGCTCATTGATTAGGTATCCCACCAGCACAAAGGCAAACAAGTAAACCATCGGTAATTGGTACGGCGGGTACAGGTAAAGAGCATAGCTAATAACGCTCCAGATCAGCAGCAGAGCCCATAGAGCAATATGAGTCGGCTTCTGGGCTTTCAGAACATAGATAGCGGCCACAAAAGCCAGACCGCAGTAGCCTATCATGGGAGCCGGTATGAACGACCAGCGTACTGTACCTGAAGACAGAAAAAGAGTAAGGGCTCCTGTCAAAGACAAAAGGTAATTGTTACGGCATACAAGCAGGAAAAACAAAAAAGACCCGATCAGCACCAGAAAAGGGTTACTGTTATACATCCACGAGTATCCTCGTTCGGCGTCGAGAAGCATAAAGCCCCAGTGCATAAACTTGAATACGGTCACAATGTGGTTAGTGGGTGAAACGAGCAAAGCGGCTTTCAGGCCACCAATACCCTCGTTCTCATGTCCAAACTCATTGCTGACATTAGACAGAATCCAGGGAGCTCCCACCGCATAGTCGTCCATCCGAATCTGCTTGGGTGTACCTGCCACCAACCCACGGTTGGGGGCACTCCCGTCGGGTAGGAGGGTATTCCAGATAGGAAGCGACACATAGTGCCACTTGAAAAGAACAAACAGAAGAAAAATGCCTATAAACGCCCCCAAGGTTATTTTGACCCGCTTGTCAAACCGAATCAACACCGACGAGTCAGTAGCTTGAGTTGAGGTAGCAGGTAATGTTGGGCTACGATCAACAACTGGGCTTACGGGTTGAACCGGCACTGCTGAGGCTGCCTGCCGGGTTGGTGATGTCTCGTTTTCGGTCGGTTTTCCAGATTGAGATCGTTTTTTCGACGATTTAGACATAAGTAATAGGTCGGGGCTGATTACGAATTAGAACAACATAGGCAATAAATATGCCTAAATCGCATAAAGTCAAAATTAGTATCCCCTACTGGTTGATCAAAGTAGATGAAAGTGATTAGGACGTTAAAATTTCGGTACTTTACAGTCATTTCAAAGAATAAATGAAGCAGACGCTAACTCGAGGGCTGTTTATCGGAGTTGCTCTTGCCTTGCTGGTTTATGCATTGAAGGATATTTCGTTTTCCGATATTGTTGGGCAGTTCCGGCAGGCTCACTATGGCTGGGTGGTTGCGTCTGGTTTGGTAGTTGTACTGATCTACTGGGTACGCGCTATGCGCTGGCAACAATCATTACTGGCCCTAAATCATCACCCTACTGTATTTCGGGCAATGGTGGCCTATCAGACAGGGGCCTTCGCCAGTATGCTTGTGGTTGGTTCGGGAGAGCTTACCCGGTGTATTACACTACAGCGAACCGATCAGGTGCCAGTGTCGCACGGGCTTGGGTCTGTGGTGGCTGAACGAGTGCTGGATCTCCTGATGCTATTGGTGGTGATGATGCTGGCATTTGTATTGGAGTCAGGCCGGATGATCCGTTATTTTTCAGGTATGACCTGGTCTGTTTCTGGATCAAGACTGGTCATTTTTCTGGGCCTTTTTCTGGTTGCATTAGTCGGCCTGACTTGGCTTTGGCGCAGTCCTTTTATTCGAAAGCACCCTTTCACTATTAAATTAGAGGGGTTTGCCAAAGGCCTTTGGAATGGGTTTGCTGCAATCCGGCAACTCCCCAACCCGAGGCTATTTGTTATTCTGACTATTATGACCCAGGTGTTATCGTGGCTACACCTTTATTTGCTCATGCTGTCTGTAGAGAGTACCCGCGACTTACCCCCAACAGCAGCACTTACCGTTCTGGCGGTTGCGTCCATTGGCGGCTTGGCCGTTCCGACGCAGGGCGGGGTAGGTACTTTCCATTTTTTTGTGGGCCGCATATTGGTGCTATATGGGTTGAGTGCGGTACAGGGAACAGTTGTTGCTACTTTTTTACATACCATGGGGTTGGCTACCAACTTGGTTTTGAATAGCTTGAGTTTTTTGATTGTCCCGGTTCTCATTGCTCAGGCGAAACGTGAAAAAATGACCGCACCTGAGTAGAAGGGATCTGAAGTAAGTCCAATATCCACTGTTCCATAACGTTTTTAAATCAATTAAACCATCAACTAAATACATGAAACATTGGCTTTTTAAAACAGCCATTTGCCTGACTGCGAGTTCGGTTGTTCCCCTCCTCGCGCAAACGCCCGCTGCCCAACCCCCCTCTGCCAAACCAGAGACATACGCTCAGACCGTTACAGCCGATGACCTCCGCAAACACCTGACCATTCTGGCTGCCGACGATATGGAGGGCCGCGAAACCGGTACCCGAGGCCAGAAAAAAGCAGCTGAATACATTGCCGGCCAGTTTTCGGCCCTTGGGCTCAGGGCTGTTGTGCCCGGTGCCGACGGCAAAACGAGCTACATGCAGCCGTTTACGCTCTACAAAAAGACCTGGGGTGATTTCTACGTTAAAGCGGGTGGTAAGCAGTTTGTCTACCTGAAAGACTTTCTGACCAACGGCCTGATTGCCCTGCCGCAGGAAACAAATTACGAAACCGTGTTTGTCAACTATGGTATTGTCGACGATAAGTTCAACGACTATGTCAACCTCGATGTGAAAGGCAAAGCCGTGGTCATGCTCGACGGCGAACCCAAAAATGCCGACGGAACCTCGGCCGTGACCAACTCGGCTGAGCCCTCGCGCTGGGGAAAGCCCGACAGCTGGCGGTACCGCGCGCAGGTGGCCAAAGACAAAGGCGCGGCTCAGGTGTTTATCATCTCGGCGGCCAATGCCGATGAGTTTAAGCGGCTACTCACAGAAAGGGCGGCCTTACAGCAGCGTTTCAACCGGTTGAGCCTGAAAGCGGGGCAGGAGAACGTCGGCACGGTAGGAACCTTCATGATTTCGACCGAAATGGCAGCTGCCCTGCTGGGCAAGAAAACGGCACAGCTCACCAAAGCGATTGAGCAAATCAAGAGCAAAGGCACGAGCACCGTTGGTAAATTGGCAGGTACCGTAGCCGTAAAGGCCGAGCGTAAAGACGAGAATGTACAAACCGAAAACGTAATGGGTTTTGTGGAGGGCACTGACAAGAAAGACGAGGTGGTCATCGTGTCGAGCCATTACGACCATATCGGTATTAGCCCCGATGGGCAAATCAACAACGGTGCTAACGACGACGGGTCGGGTACGGTGTCGGTGCTTGAGCTGGCGCAGGCGTTTGCCAAAGCCAAAGCAGAAGGCAACGGCCCCCGCCGGTCGATGCTCTTCCTGACGGTGGTGGGCGAAGAGAAAGGCCTGCTGGGTTCAGAGTACTATACAGATTTCAGCCCCGTGTTGCCGCTGGCTAACACTGTCTGCGATCTAAACATCGATATGGTGGGTCGGGTCGATAATCTGCACGAAAACAAGTCGCCCAAAGACAATTACATTTACGTGATTGGGTCCGACAAACTGTCGTCGGATCTGCACCGGATCAGCGAGAACGCCAATAGTCAGTACACCCAAATGGAGCTGGACTATAAGTACAACGATCCGAAAGACCCGGAGCGTATCTATTACCGTTCAGACCACTACAACTTCGCCAAGCACAAAATACCCATCATTTTCTATTTCAACGGATTGCACGCCGACTACCACCGGCCAACCGACGATATCGAGAAAATTGACTTTAACCTGGCCGAAAAAACGGCTCGTCTGGTATTCTACACTGCCTGGGAGGTAGCCAACCGCGAAGAGCGCCTGAAAGTCGACAGCAATAAGCAATAGAAATAAGGAGAAGGGAGAAAGGAACGCAAGCGCGCCTACCCTTCTCCCTTTCCTCCTTACTTATTTCCCCGGCTGCCGGATCTCGAAATTCTCTTTCTTCTTGGCGTCGGCTACCATAGCCCGCACATCAGCCAATAGCTTTTTGGCGTCGTACACCACGCCATCTTTTACCGTGTAGGTTACACCACCTACGCGTTCTACTTCGTTTTTGTCGTTCAGGTGAATGGCTCCGGTGCCGTACAAGGTTTTGAGGTTGGCCAACGGATTTTCTTTGACAATCACGAAATCGGCCAGCTTACCTACCTCTACCGAGCCAATTTGCCCGGCCATGCCCAGGGCTTCGGCGCCTTTGATGGTAGCCGCCCGAATTACTTCGAGCGGATGAAAACCTGCTTCGCGCAACAACTCCAGTTCCCGGATGTAGGCAAACCCGTACAACTGATAAATGAACCCGGAGTCGGAGCCGGTAGTGACCCGACCTCCCCGGTTCTTGTACTCGTTGATAAACTGCATCCAGAGCTGATAATTACGTTTCCAGGCTACTTCCTGCTCGGTGCCCCAGTTGTGCCAGTACGAGCCGTGCGAAATACGGCTGGGTCCGTAAAACCGCCACAAACTGGGCATCGTGTATTCGTCGTGCCACTCGGCCCGGCGTGCCAGCATCAGGTCTCGGTTGGCTTCGTAGATGTTGAAGGTCGGGTCGAGGGTAAAGTCGAGCCGGATAAGCGAGTCCATCACGGCATTCCACCGGGCTGTGCCGGGCTTGGCGGCTTGCTCCCACAGGCGGCCGGCCTGCTCAAACCGGTGTTGTTCGTTGTTGTAGTTGTAGTCGGCCGGGTAGTCCTGCACGGTCCGGTCGGCAAAGAGGGCTTCGGGTAGGCCATACCAGTGTTCCATGGTGGTCAGGCCCGCTTTGGCGGTAGCCAGCACGTTCATCCGGGCCACTTCGAGCTGGGCATGATGGCAGGCTGAGCGAAGGCCTAACTTCCGGTTTTCGTCGAGAGCGGCCCGAAAAACAGCCGGTTCTGCGCCAAAGAATTTGATGCCATCGGCTCCCCGTTTGGCGTTTTGCTGCACCCAGGCGCGGGCCTGTTCGGGGGTGATGATGGGCTCTTTGGCCCCCTGCCCAAATACGGTATAGGCCAGAATCCGCGGAGCGACAATCTCGTTTCGGTTGCTTTTGGCGCGGTGTTCGAGTACCCAATCGAGACCGTTGCCGGCCGATGGGTCGCGGATGGTGGTGATGCCGTGCCCCAGCCAAAGTTTAAACACATACTCGGCGTTGGCTCCCTGCGCCTGTCCGCCAATGTGCCCGTGCATGTCAATGAAGCCCGGCATCAGGTACATCCCGTCGCAATTCAGCTCTTTGTCGCCGGGTTTGGCAGATGGGCGGCTTGCCGGGTCGATAGGTACACCGGGGTAGCCAACCGGCCGAATCTGGGCAATCCGGTTCTTTTCGACTACAATATCGACCGGCCCCATGGGCGGTGCCCCGGTGCTGTTGATGAGCGTAACGCCCCGGATAATGAGCCGGTCGTACGGGCCATCGCCCTCGCCGGTTTTACGGGCAGGGGCTTTTTCAACCTGCCCCTGCACAGGTAGTACACAGGTGATTAGCAACCCGATGAGGGTAACGCAGCAGTAAAGAAAACGCATAGGTATCGTGGGTGAGTACGTTGGAGTTTGAGGGCGGGTGTTCTGGCCCCTACATTGGGCAATTTAGGTATTGTTGGTACTTTTGGCAAAAGATCGATCCAACCGGGTAGCTATGCGACAGCGTATTATCAATAATTTTCTGCTCATCACCATTGGGCTGGCCGTGCTGGTGGCCGTAGCCATGAAAGCCACTATTTTTCAGCAAACCCCTCCGGCCAAACCTGCCGCGGCTGTCGATACCCGTTTCTCCGAATACTGGTTTGCAGGCAAGGCCGAACTGAACAGCTACCGGCTGGAGCAGGCTCAGTACGGAGAGCTTAACCGGGGCACGGCGGTTTTGATTTTTGTTACCGAAGATTTTCGGACCGATACGCAGGTAAAGTCGGAGACTGACGCCAGCAAAGACCGGGCTATTCCGGTACTCAAAACCAACCTGGTTCGTAAGTTCACAACGGGTATTTACGACTACTCGCTATTTACGTCGGTATTCACGCCAATATCAAACCCCAAGTTTCCGAATACGCTGAAAGTGAGCACGTCGGGGCAGGAGTGGTGCGGACATAGTTACGTGCAGCTGAACCTGAAAAACGACGGGTATCGGGTAAACGGCCGGTCGTATTTCGAGCAGGAAGCCAACGAGGAGTACACGGTGAAGAAACAGCTGCTCGAAGATGAACTATGGAACCGTATCCGCCTGAATCCGGGCCAGTTGCCTACCGGCGATGTGACGCTCATTCCGGGCACGGTGCAGGGGCGGCTGCGGCACAAACGACTCGACCCATTGGCTGCCAAAGCGCAGCTCGAAGCCTATACCGGAAGCGCCTTTTCGGGTAATGCCCTCAAAGCATACTCGGTTGACTATGCCGCCGACGGCCGCAAACTGACAATTGTGTTTGAAGACGCTTTCCCGCACCGGATTGTGGGCTGGGAGGAAACCTACAAATCAAAAGATAAACTCCTGACTTCTCGGGCGGTTTTACAGAAAACGATTCTGTCGGATTACTGGAACCACAATGCGCCCGCCGATAGCGTGCTGCGCAAGGAACTGACGTTATGAACGCTTCTTTTTTTTCTGTCCCCACCTACGCCAAACGCCGGTTGTTGGAGCATGGGTTTTGGCTCTTCGGGGTGCTGATGGGCGTGCTGAGCGCCTGTTCGTCGGAGAACGATAAACCGAAGGCCGATGAGCCCATGCACACGCTCATTTTTATGGACAAGAGCCTGAGTCTGAACACGAATCAGGCATATGCTGCGCAGAAATACGGCCAACTGCTCGACGATATTGTGAAGAACAACGTTCGGACAACCGGCGATCAGATTACGGTCTACTACATTCACGAAAACACGGCCAAAGCGCGTGCCTTATCGCTCACGGTACGGACCGAGATGGACGATGTGACCAATGCCAGCCCCACCGATGTTGAGGCTGCTCAGGCCGCTTTTGATTTGGCGTTGCAACGCGAGAAGGCACGGTTTCGGAAACAACTGGGCAACAAAATGGCCCAAACCAACGAAGCGGTATCGAATCAGCGAACCGATATTCTGGCGAGCTTGTCGGTAATTGCCGATGCCGCAGCCGACGGCCAACTGCTGAGCGTGTACTATTTCAGCGATATGGTCGAAAGCATGCCTGTCCGCCCAGGCTCGGCCACCGCCCGCGACTTTCATAAAACCCCACCCGCCAATGACGGACAGGCCGACGAGTGGGCCAAAGCCGATGCCAAACAGTTGGGTGATCTCGAATTAGGCTCGCCAAGCGTCCGTATTGTGCTGCCCTTTGAGCCCACGGCCTCGCGCCGGGTCAATAATCCAACCGTAACCCGCTACTGGCGAACGTTGTTTGCTCAGTTTGGCGCCGATGACCTGGAGGAAGAGTAATTCCGGTTCCGCCCGTGTTCAAAGACGGCAAAAGCAAAAAGCCCCGAGCCATTGGCTCGGGGCTTTTTGTTGATACAAATAGGAGTGATTAACGAACCGCAAACTCGCCCGCACCGATCTTGAAGCCTTCTGAATACAGCTCAACGGTGTATTTGCCTGGCTTATAAGCAGTACCACGGGTGTACAGCAGCTCAACCGTTTGGCCTTTGCTATCGTAGTTTACCGTCTGCTTGGTGGTGTAAACCGTCTCGTTACCATCTACCGTAAACGTTCCTGAGCCATTGGCCATGTCCGACACAATAGCGCCGTCGGGATCAAGTACGCGTACATACACGTCTTTGGGCTCCTCACGCGTCAGTGGGTTGTCGAGCAGGGTGTAAACCAGTTTGATTTTGTCTAACCGCTTGGCTTTGTAGGCGTCATCGTCACGTACTTTGCCTTTCGACGATACGGCGTACACTTTCACATTTTGTGCTTTCAGGGCAGCCGCACGCGTCACTTTGGTCGACAGTTCCTGATTTTGAGCAGCAAATGCCACTACCGAATCGCGAGCCAACTGGCGCTCCGTTTTGACCTGCGTATTTTCGGTCGCCAGCGTCTGGTTCGATGTTACCAGAATGCCGTTCTCGCGCTGGAGGTTGGCAATCAGAGTATCTTTTTCTACCAAATACGCTTCGTACTCTTTAATCTTAACATCGTATTTGGCAATCAACGACCGCGATGAGGCCGCGTAACCACGCCGAAGCGCTTCTTTGTCGCGCTCAAGGTCGGCTTTCACTTTCAGCAGTTCTTCTACGTTACCACCCAGTTTCTGAACTTCGGCAATCTTGGCGTCGAGGGCCGTTGAAATAGAGTCCAGTTTTACACGAGTATTCGACAACTCTTCGACGCGCTCTGCAATAGTTACTTCCTGATTGTCCGATTTCTCTTTCGTGTTGAAGTAGAGGTAGCTGGAAACACCGGCCAGGCCAGTCATCAGAATCAGAGCAGCCAAAAGGGCTCCGTTTGTCCGCGATTTTTGCTGAGGATTATTCTCCATAATCAGTTGAATTTAACAGTTAAACAGGATACTTGTAAATACTGTATCATTCAAAGGGGTTAAGTGGATTAATAAGACCACGAAAGATAACGCATTTTTCGCGCTATCAGTAATGTATTGTTAGCTAACGGGTTATATGTAAACATTAGTTCCCGGAGAGCTAATTTATGCCTGTCGGTTTGACCTATTCAGAACGAACCCCCAGGACTATTGTTGTATAGAAGGGGATAATCTTCCGAACAATATGCCTGAACTGCCCGAAGTAGAAATTAGACGACAATACCTGGAAGCATCGTCGCTACATCAACCGGTTGCTTCGGTTGATGTAGAGGATAAAAAACTCCTGACCACCGATTATTCAATCCTGACCGAGGGGCTCATTGGCCGCTCGTTTGTTGGCACCCGCCGGGTCGGTAAAAACCTGTTTGTGTTTACCGACGACCCCGAAATTATTGTACGGATGCACTTCGGCATGACCGGAGATCTGGCGTATTACCACTCCTCACTTGATCGGCCCCGTTTTGCGCGGATCGTGTTTGGGTTCGAAAATGGCTTTAATCTGGGCTTTTTGTGCCCCCGTAAGTTCGAACGGGTGGGGTTGGTTACGGATGTCGATGCCTTTCTGCGCGAAAAGAAAATTGGGCCCGACGGGCTCGACATTACACCCGAAGAACTTGGCTGGCGCGTGCGTCGACGCAAGGCTCCGCTCAAGCCGGTACTGATGGATCAGGCTACTACGGCCGGGCTGGGCAACTGGATTGTCGACGAGGTACTGTATCAGGCCCGGCTACATCCCGAAAAACCTGCCCATACCCTGACCGATACTGAGGTTAATGCGCTGCATGAGGCTATCCGGCTGGTGCTCGAAACCGCCATTCGGCACGAGGCTACGTACCGGCACTTTCCGAGTTCGTTTCTGATTCATGCCCGCGAGTGGGACGACCGCCCTCCCCACGACGACCCGGATGCGCACAAGTTTTGCCCGCGTTGCCGGACCCGGATCGAGCGTTCGGAGGTGGGTGGGCGCACTACCCTGTACTGCCCCAACTGTCAGACACTGCCGTAATTGAGGGCCCTGTGCTCTTTTTTTTGCGTGTAGTCGTCTAAATGGCTTAGTTTAGACCCGCAAAGCCTGAAACCATACTATAAAACCATGTTTACCGAACAAGACAAGGTACAAATTGCCAGTCAGGGCATTAGTGAAGAAAAAATTGAGCAGCAGATACAGCATTTTATCGATGGGTTTCCCTTCCTGAATGTAATCCGGGCCGCTACCATCGGCGATGGGATTGTTCGGGTCGATGAAGAGCAGTTACCAACGTACACCCGTCGGTACGATGAAGTAGCCGGTAACTATACCCTCATGAAGTTTGTACCGGCTTCGGGGGCTGCCACCCGTATGTTCAAGTCGCTTTTTGCGGCCCTCGACGGTAAGACCGACAAATCGGTCGAGCAGTTTTTTGCCCGTATCAAAGACTTTGCTTTTTACGAAGATCTCAAAGCCGCTATGGCCGCCAGGGAGCATGATATCGAAACCGCCGAGCCGACTACCGTTCTGCGTTTCCTGCTCACCGAAGAAGGGCTCAATTATGGCAACCTGCCCAAAGGCCTGCTCAAATTTCATCAGTACCCCGACGGCCCCCGCACGCCGGTTGAAGAGCACCTGGTAGAGGGCGCGGCTTATGCCAACTCAAACGGCCTGGTGCGGTTGCACTTTACGGTGTCGCCTGAGCACCGCGACCGGTTTGAGCAGCTGATTATTGAAGAAAAGCCAGATTTTGAAGCCTGGTTGGGCGTTGCCTACGATGTGACCTTCTCGGAGCAGAAAAAGTCGACGGATACCATCTCGGTGGATCTGAACAACGAGCCTTTCCGCAATGCCGATGGCGACCCCGGCTCGCTGCTGTTCCGGCCGGCGGGGCATGGCGCGTTGATCGAAAACCTCAACGACATCGACTCGGAGATCGTTTTCATCAAAAATATTGATAACGTAGTCCCCGACGATATCAAGGAAGATACCGTTACCTACAAAAAGGTGTTGGCTATGATCCTGATCGATGCGCAACAGCAGCTGTTCCGGCTGCAGGAGCTGCTCGAAGCCGACGAGGTGAGCGATGGCTACGTAGCCGAGGCCGACGAGTTCTTGCAAATGACCCTGTTTACCAATCACCCGGAAGCGTACAATACGTACACCAAAGAAGAAAAAATTGCGTATCTGAAAGGGAAACTCGACCGGCCTATCCGGGTGTGTGGCATGGTGAAAAACGTGGGTGAGCCGGGTGGTGGACCATTCTGGGCCATGAACCCCGACGGGTCATCGTCGTTGCAGATTGTCGAGTCGGCGCAGTTTGATATGGACAATGCCGATCAGAAAGCCATTTTCGACACGGCTACCCACTTCAATCCCGTCGATCTGGTGTGCGGCCTGAAAAACCGGCATGGCAAACAGTACGATTTGCCGCGCTACCGCGATATGAAAACCGGGTTTATCACGCAGAAGTCGAAAGACGGTAAAGACCTGAAAGCACAGGAATTGCCCGGTCTCTGGAATGGGGCTATGGCCGACTGGAATACCATTTTCGTGGAAGTGCCGCTCATCACGTTCAACCCCGTTAAGACGGTGAACGATCTGCTACGCGAAGAGCATCAGTAAGACTCTGGCAGATAAAACAAAAAACCACGGTCTCGGAACCGTGGTTTTTTTATTTGGAATGATGCCTTTCTAAAGGGCGGTTGTCAATGTTCAGTATGGGCTGTCTGCCTGTTAAGCAGTCAGTCGGCCGGCTCCTTCACCCTCGTTGGTCAGGTCGTTGGCAGCTCCCCCGATAGGAATCTCCTTTGTTTCGAGCATCGACGGATTCTGGAACGAGAGCAGCGTGGTGTTTTCGTACACGCCGAGGTTGGCGTCCCGAACGCGCTCCATAATGGGTTTGAGCGCACACGTTACCTCATCTTCGCAGTCGTCGCACTTCACGTAGAAATTCAGCGATACACAGGGCGTGGGAGCAATGGGGCCATCGATCACGCGTAATACCTGCGCCAGATTTACCCGAGCGGGGTCAACCCGTAGCAGATACCCACCGCCTTTGCCTTTCTGGCTTTGAAGAATCCCGTGGTTACGGAGTTCGAGCAGAATGGCCTCCAGAAATTTCTTCGGAATATTCTCTTTGGCTGAGATGTAAGAAATGAGTACGGGGCCTTTCCCGTATTCCTCCGTCAAGACCTTCAAGGCCTTTATGGCATACTTAGCTTTTTTAGAAATCATTGCGTTACGGTACTTGTGGATTAAGAGTTATAGTTGAGCGGCAACTATTACTGAACTTGACTTACCGTTTCAATCGGGCAAGTTAGCGTGTGGTTTAGTTTATGGCAACTTTTCATATACTATTCGGGCCAAGTTTTTCGTTACCACGCTTTTGTTTTCCGTTTAAACGGGTTTTAGTAACCTGCTTTTACTATATTTTAATGCAGGCCCATGCACTCAGCGGGTTTGCATGGCGCGTTCAAGTAGCCGTTTGTACGGATAAAAGTCGACCTGTAATGTGTGCCGTGCCGATGGCTTGTACCGTTGGCTGTTTCGGTCGGCCTGTTTTTGAATAGAACGAAGCATCTCGGCCCGGTCGGGTAGGGTACAGCGTCCGGTTAGCAAACGGGCAATCCATTGGGCCTGTAATTCGGCCAGCGGCATGATGGCGCCTAAGGGTTGAATCAGGCCCAGAAAATATAAGCCGGGGTGGTCGGGGTGAATAACCCGGTGGTAAAGCTGTAAGTTGTTGGTGTCTCCGGCAGATATAAAATCTGAATCAAAAAAAGGAAACGAAACCTGATACCCCGTAGCGTAAATGACCATGTCGAAGCTGTCGCGGGAGCCATCGGTAAAGGTCACCTCATGCCCCGCAAACGCCCGAATATCGGGTTTGAACCGAACAAGGCCCCTGCCGCATAAGTTCAATAAGTCTTGTGAAATAGTAGGGTGCTCGCTCAGGAGGGGGCGGTTGGGTACAGGTACCCCATAGGCCGACTGACGCCCGCGCGCCAGCAGTAGCGATGCCCGGAGTAGCAGCCGTTGCAGCCCCAGCGGCAACCGCGATGTAAGCGGGTTGGCCAGCGAATCGAACGGCCGGCCCATCAGCCAGTTGGGCAGAATGTAAGCCCCGCTGCGGGTCGAGATCGTAACAGGTTCGCTGTATTGGCGGGCGGCTTCGCAGGCAATATCGACGGCCGAATTACCGATGCCTACAATCAACACCTTGCGGCCCACGATCTGATCCGGCGTTTTGTAATCGTGCGAGTGCAGGGTTTCGCCCGTGAATGTACCCGGAAATGGCGGTGTCGGGTAGCGCGGATGCCAGTGATGCCCGTTGGCCACAATCACGTGTTGGTACAGGCGTTTCTGCTGCACCCCGCCCGATTCGGTTTGGACCCAGTAGCCCCCGTCGGCTGGCCATACCCGCTCCACCGTGGTCTTAAACTGGATAAAGGGCCGGATTCCGAACCGATCGACGTAGCTATCGAAGTATCGGATAATCTGACTATGGTGCGGAAACATGGGGTACTCGCGCGGCATCGGGTAGTCGGAGTAGGCCATGATGTCGCGGTTGGTATTGATATGCAACGACCGATACGCCGACGACATGCCGTTGTCATTGTTGTACCGCCAGTTACCGCCAATAGCCGATCCTTTCTCGAAACAATCGAAACGAATACCGTACTCGTGCAGGGTTTTGGCGGCTACAATGCCCGATGAGCCAGCACCGATGATACAAACCGAGGGTGTTTCCATACGCATACGTCCAGTGGGGTGATACGTTCAGTAAGGCCGTTACGGCTCGAATCTCACGCTCAGAGCCAGCCCCTTACCCAAAAGGGTTAGAATCCCCAGGCCAGAATCCCTCCGTCTACGGCCAGTGTTTGTCCGGTTACGTAGCTGGAAGCCGGCATACACAGGAACGCCACGGTTGAGGCTATTTCATGCGGCTCACCAACCCGGTTCATGGGCGTGCGTTGCAGAATCCGGCCCAGCTTTTCGGGGTTGTCGAGCACCGGTCCGGCCAGTGGAGTCCGAATGTACCAGGGCGCTACGGCATTGACCCGAATGCCGTCGGGTGCCCATTCTACGGCGAGGTTGCGTGTGAGCTGGTTCATAGCCCCTTTGCTCATACCGTACAGCGACCCGCTGCTCGTATGGGTAAGCCCCGACACCGATGATATGTTGACAATGGCCCCGCGCCCGGATACTTTGAGCAAGGGGTAAGCAGCCTGGCACATCTCATAGGCCGACCGGAGATTGGTGTTCATCACCTGATCGTACTCGGCCGGGGTGTATTCAGCGGTGGCTTTCCGGATGTTGGTGCCGGCGTTGTTGACTAGTATATCGAGCTTGCCCCAGCGCTGGGTTACGGCTTCGAGCACGGTCTGCGCCACACCCGGCTTGCTCACATCGGCCGCCATGCCGTCGACGGTATAGCCTTGCTGCCGGTATTCGGCTACTTGTTCGGCTAGCCGGTCGGCGTCGCGGGCGACAATAAAAACGGCCGCGCCGAGGTCGAGGAGTTGCCGGACCACAGCCTCGCCAATGCCCTTGGTACCGCCCGTTACTAAGGCGTGCGTATGCTGAAGTGTCCACAAGGTGGAGAGTGCGTTCATATTGTAGCGATTTTACGGCCAAAAATAGGACTTGTACACCATTCGATGGGTATGTGGTACGCACCCCGGCAATAAACCGGCTATTGACCGCTTGCTTGAATTGGTCTCCTGGAAGCACCAAACCAGAATCCTTTTTCTATCTTTGCCCCCGGTTTACGGTGCCTGATGCCATTTCACGGTGGCTTTCAAGGCTTAATAGGGAATACCGGTGAAAAGCCGGAGCTGTCCCCGCAACTGTAAGTTTCATGAAGCAGATGGTTCTAACCTGCTTTGCCACTGTGCCGCTTCGGCGGCATGGGAAGGCCCGAGCCATCTGGAAACAAGCCAGGAGACCTGCCGCAAATTGACTATTGGCCGCATTTTCGGAGGAAAGATGCCGGTTTGGTTGTAAGCCCGTATGCGGGTGCACAGCCGTTCGTACATGACCCTGTTCTGAGTAATGCATTGGCTACCTTCAGGGGATGCTGTGTCTGGTTTAGAGCCAGGGTTTGGAAAAACAATCTTGTGCAAAAGCAATGTGTAGGCAGGCTTTGGCTTGCCCATCTGGTATTTGGTTCGGTGTCGGTTTTCGGCCAACAGGAACCCGTATCGCTGTCGATGGTGACTGTGCGGGCCTCTGCGCCCGAACGGTTTCTGGCCGGTCAGAAACTCGAACGTGTCGACTCGGCGGCCCTGCAGCAGTTCCGGTTTCAGAACCTGAGCGATTTGCTGGCGTTTCAGACTCCGCTCGTTTTCAAAAACTACGGTGGGGGCCAAATCTCGACGGTTTCGTTTCGGGGTACCTCGCCCAACCACACGGCAGTGCTCTGGAACGGCGTCAACGTAAACCAGCCCATGACTGGCCAAACCGACTTTTCGGGGTTGCCCGCTTTGGGGTTCGACCAGGTATCGGTGCAGTACGGGTCGGGGGGCAGTGTTGTCGGCTCCGACGCTGTAGGGGGCAGTTTGTTGCTCAGGTCGCTTCCGCGCTATGCGGAGACGGGGGTGCGGGCGTCGGTAGGGTACGGGGAGGCCAGTTTTCAGAACCGGCAGATGCAGGCATCGGTGCAGTTTGCCGGTCGGCCTACCGTAGCTGGGCAAATAGCGGGCAAAACCACCCTATACAATCATCAGTTCAACAACCGGTATCCGTACCGCGAGCGGGGCTACTATTTCATGGAGCCCTCCAACGCCTGGCAACGCGGACTGATGCAGGATTTCTTCTGGCGTAACCGCCGAAACGGGCAGTGGTCGATTAATGCGTGGCTTACCGACTATGCCGTGACTGTTGCCCCCGCCGACACGCTGGGCCGCGAACGAACCCGCACGCAGGGGTACCGGCTCCTGGCGTCGTACGAGGCCGACCGCTGGACGGTGCGCGCGGGTTGGTTGCGCGATGTACTCGACTACGCCAAGGCCGATTTCTCAAAGCCCAGTCACTCGCTTACCGACCGCCTGCTCACCCGGCTCGAACGCGAGTTGGTTGTGAGCCGGGGCGGGGTGTCGCTTTGGCAGGTGCGTGTTGGGGCCGAAGTGGTGCATTATCGAACCCGCGTGGATGGTTACGGAGGCCAGTTGATTACCGAAAACCGGGCCGATGTGTACGCGTTGGCGCGATACCAAACCGGACGGCTAACGGCTTCGGCCAACTTCCGGCAAGGGTTTGTAATGGGCTTTAACCCGCCCCCGACTCCCTCTCTGGGTATCGACTATACGCTGATACAGCGCGACCGGAGCCGCCTGAGTGCGCGGGCGTCGGTGGGGCGGAGCTACCGGGTGCCGACACTCAACGAACGGTACTGGAAAAACCTCGGCAACCCCGACCTCCGGCCCGAACACGGGCTGAACGCCGAAGTAGGGCTGTCGGCCCGGATGCAGCCGACGGCGGCCTGGCTCGTAACCGTCGATGGAACAGCGTACCGCAACCGAATCGACGACTGGACGTACTGGAACCCCGACCGGGGCTATCGGGTCGAAAACCTGCAACAGGTGCTGGCCCGTGGGTTCGAACTGGCCACAACGGCAACGTACACCCAAAGCCGATGGCGCGTGGGCGGGCGGCTCAGTTACGGCCTCACCCGGTCGTCGCAGTTACGGGCCTACGACGTGTATGCCCAGAACATTGTAGGCAAACAACTGCCATACGTGCCGGTGCATACCACCTCAGCAATGGCCTACACGCAGTACCGCCAATGGCGGCTCACGCTGCTGACCCAACTGCAATCGCGCCGGTATAGTACGTTCGACAACACCCAGTATCTGCCGGGCATTGTGCTCACCGACCTGATGGTATCGGTACCGGTTCGGGTAGGGGGGCTTCGGTTGCAGGTACAGGGGCAGGTGAATAATCTGTTTGACGCCTTAATTCTGAACGTCAAGCAGAATGCCATGCCGGGTCGCAACTACGCCCTGAATGTGGTCTTACATACACGCTGAATAGTATTTTAAACGAGTTTACTTATCCGAATACAATCATGAATCAGTCTTCCTTCAACAGGAACTCTCTCCAAACCAGCCCTGTACGTACGGCGGCTTTCCCGATAGCAATGGCGCTGGCGTCGGCACTTTTCGTAACCGCCTGCCAAACCACCGACCCTGAGCCGTCGCCGTACGAGCAGGGGGTTATCGTGCTCAACTCCGGCAACTTTACGGATAATAACGGTACGCTGTCGTTTGTGCCGCGCAACAGCGTTACGGCCAGTACCAACATTTTTCAGCAGGCCAACAACCGCTCTCTGATTGGCGGTATGCAGGGCTACACCGAGGTCGACGGGAAAGGGGTTATTCTGGTCGATAACAGTACGGCCGGGCAGGACAAAGTTGAAATTGTGGAGGTCGGTACGTTTAAATCGTTGGCAACGCTGGCGGCTCCCGACATTGAAAACCCGCGTCATGTGGTGCAGGTGGCTCCTAACAAGGCATACATTTCGTGCTGGGGTGCTACGGGCGATTTCTCCAACTTTTACCCTAATCCCGGTTACATTGCCGTAGTTGACCTGGCGAGCCGGAAGGTAGTCAAGAAGATTACGGTTTCGAAAGGGGCCGAGCGGCTGGTTGTCAACGGCTCGGAGGTATTGGTTGGCTCTGACGGGGGCGAGAAAGACCTGTACGTGGTAGATGTGACTACCGATGAGGTAAAACAAAAAATTACGCTGGGTAACAACCCGCGGCCTATTGGGCTCGATGCCAACGGGCAGCTTTGGGTGTATTCGGCCAATGAGATGATTCGGATGAATGCCCAGACAAAGGCGGTTGTCAACCGGATGCGTGTTGGGAATAGCACCGCTAAAAGTCCCAGCCATATTACGTTTGGCCCTAATCGGCAGAATATCCTGTTTGTGTACTCATTCTACGACCCGGCCGATGGGTACAAACAGAAAGGCGAAACGTACAGCTTCTCCATCAACGATACGTCTATTCCGGCCAATACTCCGTACATCAACCGGTTATTCTCGGGTCTGGGCGTTGACCCCCGCGACGGGACTATCTACGCGGGCGTGACGCCTTCATACAAGCAGGCCGGATATGTACTGCGGTTTAATCCAACAACTGCCCGTCTGATCGACTCGGTACGGGTCGAGATTGCCCCCAGCGGATTTTATTTCCGATAGACAGACATTGTCTGAACATAGCCGCAAAGATGACATCTCGTTTTGAGAGATGTCATCTTTGCGTGGCTACACCTCCTGATACAGCTCCCAGTATGCTTTGGCCGCTTTTTTCCAGCTGAACCGGCGGGCGTGCCACCGTAGCCGATCGGCACGGAGGGGGTCTTCGTGGTACTGCATCATGCCCTCACGGAAGGTGTTTACCAGATCGTCGGGCTCAAATGACTCAAAATAGAACGCGTCCATTCCCCCGACTTCGGGCAGGCTCGTGAGCTTCGACAGGAAAACGGGTTTACCGTAGGCCATCGCTTCTACAGCGGGCAAACCAAACCCCTCGGCCAACGACGGAAACAAGAAGGCTTCGCAATGGCCATACAGCCACGCTTTTTCTTCCTGACTGACCGGCCCCGGCATGAGCAACTGCTCCGAGACCCCCAGTTTTACAGCTTGTTGCCGAATGTGCAGAGCGTAGTCGTGCGTGTTGTCGCCGGCCAGAATAAGCCGGTAGTCCGGGAAAGCCTGCAACAGAGGCAGTAGCACGTGGGCGTTTTTCTTCGGGTGAATCACGCCCAGAAACAGAAAATAAGGCGGAACCTCAGCGGGCAGAAAGGCGGGTTTGGTGGCCGCGCCGTCGGGGTTCACGGCCGCGCCATTGTAGATCACCCGCATCGGTTTTGACTCGGGCACGTTCAGGTGCTCGCGCACCACCGAGGCTGTGTATTCCGAGATGGTAGTCAGGGCCGTTGCCCGGTCAATTTTCCGTTGAAGAGCCATCAGCTTGCCCGCCTTTTTCGGAATCGAGTAATCGGTTCGTTCCAGAAAATTGAGGTCGTGAATGGTCAGAATCAGCCGTTTGCCCGATGCCGGTAGCATCGAAACGTCCTGGTGTAGGCTATGCCAGAGGTCGTACTCGCCCGAGCGCCAGATCCGGTCGTGCCACGACACCGGGTGGTACCGGACGGTATCGCCAAACACGCCGACTTCGGCTTTGGGTACCCCAAACGTGAGCTGAAACCGCTCAGGGTCAGGGTTCTGAAGGGTAAGTTCGTGGCCGAGGTGCAGGCAAAATTGCCCCAGACCACTGTAGGGGTCACGCAGGCGTTCGGCGTCGATGAAGATACGGGGCATGGCACAAAGATATAACGACAACCCCGCAAGCAGCGTAATACTACTGGCTAAAGCGCCAGTTCAACTGGCGCTTACGGTTTAAGAAGGTTGTCGAATTGCTCACTCTTTACAAACCGCTGTTCCTTTCGGTTGATTTTTATAACCGACAAAAAGCGGGCGGCTACTAATTTTTCTACATCATTTCGAGCCGTTTGGTTAGACGTGCCAAAACGATTTTGAATTTCTTTGACTGTCAGCGCAAGAGTTGGCTCATCGCGAATAATCTGTAAAATTTCAACTTGTCGCTCTGAGAGTCCACCCAGGCGTAATAATGAAGCCCGTTGGGTTCGTTCAGCCGTTTTACGCTCTATATAGTGTTTTAAGTCCTTGTACGCTTTTTTTAAGGCGTTGGTCTGATAATGAACAAAATACGTAACATCGTTGCTGTCATTCTCTACATACTGGAACGCCCGGTAATATTGGTTTCTGGATTGCATAATGACCCGTGAAATAGACAGGTATTCGGTAAGCCAGTAGCCTTTCCGAAGCAGGTACCAATAAAATAAGGCACGGGCTGTACGACCGTTTCCGTCGATGAATGGATGGAAGTAACCAATCAGAAAATGGATAATGCTGGCTTTGACCACCGGATGTAGAAAAAATGGTGGGTTTTCATCGTTAAACAGTTCGCAGAGGGCCTGGACAAAATCGGGTAAAACAGGGTGTGAAGGGGGCGTATGGATGATTTCGCCATTGAGAGCATCTACAACGTGAATATCGTTGTGGGTACGAAGCCGACCCGAATCGGCTTCGTGTTCCAGCGTATCAGCTGTTATCAACCGATGAATCGTCATCAGCGACTCAGCCGTGAGAAATTTATCTTTTTGGGTAACGATGTAGTTAATGGTCTCGTAATTATTCAAAATCATTCGCTCTGATAGGTTACGTGGTGAGCGACCTTTGCGCAGCATGTCTTTGGCTACCACGCGTGACGTAACAGCCCCTTCAATTTGACTGGATGCGATAGATTCTTCCATCAGAGACCCAATCAAAAATTTATGTTGTTCGGTTTTGTCTAATGTCGTCTGACCACCTAAAGTGCCTCCGAGATTAAGGTCAAACTCATGAAGCAGGCTGTATAAGCCATCGGTTTGTGTAAAATGAAAAACATGACCCGCGACGCTGAGTGTTTTCTGATTCAGGATACGGCTGTATTTCACAATTTGCCAAAACTCGGCTGGCTGCAATACTCCTTTGAGTGAAGCCGGTACTTTGTATTTTACTTTATCCCAGTAATAGTATTCATTGTTAATCTCTTGAATAGTTGGGCTTTCTAGCGCGGATGCGAATACGGATTGGCCTTGTTCACTCAAGCGAACAAGCAGGTCGCGTATGCCCTTGTAAGTAGGTGCGGGTTCAACTGGTTTCACAAGATTTCCTAATTTTTTCAAAATTAGGAAATAATTACATACCGTACTGGCGGATCAGCCCTATCCCCAACTGCCGTACCGCGTCGAGTAGCTGCTTAAGGTGGTCGAGCGTGGTCAGTGGGTTCATGATTGAGACCCGCAGCCAGGTATGCCCGCGTAAGCTGGTTTGTACGATGTAAAATTGCCCATCGGTAAGCATGGCCTGCCGAATAGCGCTATTGAGCTCGTTGATGCGGTCGGGAGAGACGGTTGCCCCAATGTACCGAAAACAGACAATGTTACTCTCGGGCTGCACGGCTATTTCAAAATCCGTTTGCCCGGCAATATGCTCTGCAAACTGACGCGCCAGGCCGTACTGAGCCTCTACGTACTCGGTGAAAAGGGCCTCACCATAGGTTTTCAAGGCCGTGTAAACTTTAGCACTCATCATGAGTTTGGTGCATTCAAAGGCTCGCTTGCCCGAATTGAACCAGTCGGGGCTACTGGCGTCGGCCCAGAGGTACTGGGCTTTCTGCTGAAACGTTCGGAACGCATCGGCATCGCGCCGGTAAAGCACCGCCGTCACTAAAGCGGGCATCATCATCATCTTGTGAAAATCGACCACCACCGAGTCGGCTCGGTCGATACCCCGCACCAGCGGTCGGTAGGTATCGGAGAGAGCCGCCACAGCGCCATGAGCACCGTCGGCATGGAACCAGAGGTTGTGTTGCTCGCAAAAATCGGCAATGGCTGTCAGGGCATCGTATGAGCCCGTCGAGGTGGAGCAGGCCGAACCAATCACGGCAAATACGGTCAGACCATCTGCCTGTGCCTGCTTCAGATACGGCCCCAGCAGGGCGGTTTGCATCTGGAATCGGTCATTAGTCGGGATTTTGATAATGCCCGCCGAACCGAGGCCCATAATTCGGGCCGCCCGGTCGACGTAGTAGTGGGCTTCTTCTGACACCATGATGGCGAGCCGGTCGGTACTGCCGTCGGCCCAAACGTCGGTGGGTGCCTTCAGGGCGCGGGCCGTCAGCAAGGCAGTCAGGTTGGCTAAGGTGCCGCCTGAGGTCATGAGGCCGCCTGCTTCGGGGCCGAGGCCAAGCCGCCCGGCGAGCCACCGGGTTAGCAGGCGTTCGAGCGCATTGCCAGCCATACCCATTTCGTACACAGCCTGTCCGTTGTTGAGCAGGCTGGTAAGGGCACTCGTTAGCGCTGACAGTGGCAGCGGAGCCGACACCTGATGGCCCATGAATCGGGGATTATGCAACTGAATGGAGTGGGTGAGCAAGTTTTTCCAGACAGCCGCCGGGTCGGGGTTGGTAGGTTGCTCAAAATCGCGTTGCCAGAACGCCAGTTCGTCGTCGGGCTCACGGTAGTGCAGGGGTGGTTGGTTGCCTGCCTGGGCATCGGCCAAAAAATCGGCCAATAAATCAATCAGGGCGTGGCCTTGCTGGCGAAACGTGTCGGGCGAATAAGCAGAAGTCAGTAACGGGCTCATGTTTCGGGATAACCACAAAGAGGCAAAATTCGTGGCATAAGCCGTAACGCTTACTTTTGCCGAAAGTTCGTCTGAAACCATGCGCCCACGTTTTTCATCCCAACAGTACATCGACGGCGTTTTGTCGGGAGACCGCTTGCTGCTGAGCCGGGCCATCACCCTCATCGAGAGCCGGTTAGATACGGATCAGGTGCTGGCGCAGGAGGTACTGGCTGCGGTAGCCCCGCATACGGGGCGCTCGGTGCGCGTGGGCATTACGGGCGTGCCGGGCGTGGGCAAGAGCACATTTATTGAGTCGTTTGGGCTGTATCTGATCGAAAAAGGGCACCGCCTGGCGGTATTGGCCGTTGACCCCACGAGCCAACGGTCGGGGGGGAGCTTGCTGGGCGATAAAACCCGGATGGAGCAACTTTCTATGAACCCGCAGGCGTACATCCGGCCCACCCCCGCCGGTGACTCGCTTGGTGGAGTGGCACACCGCACTCGCGAAACCATGCTCCTGTGCGAAGCGGCTGGGTTCGATGTCATTCTGATCGAGACCGTTGGGGTGGGGCAGTCCGAAACGCTTGTTCACGGCATGGTCGATTTCTTTTTGTTGCTTATGCTTGCCGGTGCGGGCGATGAGCTTCAGGGCATGAAACGGGGCATTATGGAACTGGCCGATGCGCTGGCCATCACCAAAGCCGACAGCGACAATCAGCAGGCCGCCAACCGCGCTCGGGCTGAGTACCAAAACGCCCTGCACTTGTTCCCGCCCACGGGCACGGGCTGGTTTCCGCCGGTACTGACATGCTCGGCCCTGACGGGCGAAGGCATTGGCGAAGTGTGGGCCACGATTCAGGCGCATCAGCAGAAAGGCGAGCAGCAGGGGTTTCGGGCACAACGGCGGCAGGAACAGCAGATTACCTGGTTTCGTACGTACCTGCGTCAGCGATTGGAGCACCACTTCTTCGTACAGCCCGGTATGTCCGAACGGCTGCAACAAGCCGAGCAAGCCGTAAAAACGGGCGATTTGTTGCCCGTACAGGCTGTTGAAAGGTTGCTTGGGTAAAAAAATAGCTCCGGTATCAAAATACCGGAGCCATGCATAGACGAAATGCCAACATCCTAACTGTTTCCGTACGCCCGGTCGGGTTCATCGGTACGGGTTGGAGCCATACCGTCGTCTTCGGTTGTGGTATTCCAGTCAGCATCTTCCACGTGCGTACCGGCCGGTTGAGTTTGGTTGTATCCATCACCCCCCATTGAGGCTGCTCCCGTCTGGTAGCCCGTCACTGAGTTATCGGTTTGTGTCCGAACGCTACTTTCGTCGTCGGTCACTGAGTCGTCGATTTCGGCGAAGTCATCCGAGAAATCGGTGTCATCACTCTGAATACGCTCCGTCGTCACCTGCCGGTTGTCGGGCTGGTTGAAGCGGTGGAGCTGATCCGTGCCGGGCAAATCGCCCCCGTTCTGCATCTGTTGCGACGCATACGAGTCGGTACTTTCTTTCCGTGAATTGCTTGAAACGCTCATAATCGTTGAGTTTTACAGTTTATAATCAACAGTTTGCATTTTAGAGTCTTCTGTTTGCCGAGATTGACCACCGCGGCTATGGTTTGTCGCTGGAGCAAACGCGCCAGCCAACTAAAAACCGTAAACAGAAAACTCTAAACGGAGAATCAATACGCTGGCTGATGGTCAGTTGACGTGCCCGTCCGGGCAATATCATCGTTTTCTTTTTCCTGTGAAGTGGCCGCGTTGGTGTCGCTGTCGTTAGCATCAGTCGACTCACCGGCCTTGCGAGCTTCTTCCTGCGCGTTGGGTACGCCCACGGTATCGGCCGACGCGTAATCGTCGGGACCGGCCGAGGTCACATCAACGGTCGATGTGTTGGTTTGGGCTACACTGGCCGCTGCGTTTTTGGCGCCTTCTTCGGTTACCTCCATGGTGCTATTGTCGGTGTCGCCCTTGCGGATAACCCCGTTTTTACCGTCCATGTCGATGCCACCAAAACCCCGGATGTTTCGGCCGTCCTGACCGCCCCGGACCTGCACGCTATCGAGACCGTTGGCCGAATCGTCGACCAAATCGGTTCGTTTGTTGTCCTGCACCGCCTGATCCGCATCCATACCGTCGGTGCCTTGCGGCCCTTGGGTACGCCCGTTGATCTGGGTGTCTTCCACTTTAACGGTTTTCTCCTCTTCCTTTTTCATAACGTTAATAGCCTAATTGTACTATTTTCAACGATTGAAAAATGGAAAGGTTTGTTAAAATGAGCAACTCACCCAACCCGTATGGAACGCTATTACCAGACGCTCTACAACTATGTCGGTCAAATAATTGAATTGCCTGAGGCCGACAAAACCAGCATTCGGCAGTTATTTAAACCGTTTTTTGTACCCAAAGACACGATCATCGAGTCGGCTGGTCAGGTCCCTCAGTATCATAACTTCATTGTGTCGGGGTATATGCGGAACTTCCATCTTGACACTGACAACAACGAGATCACGACAGACCTGAATGATGGCCCCCGATTTTTTACCTCGTACTTTCATTTTATGAATCGGACGGTGTCGCCAGAAAGCCTACATTGTATTACTGACTGCGAACTGCTTCGTATTAGTCGGGACGATGTGGAAGCGGGAGCTAAAGACAGCCTGACGCAGAAAGATTACACGATTCAGATTTTGCAGAAACACCTCTACGAAGATAAAATGCGGATGACCGATATGGCCACTTTATCGGCCGACGAACGATACCGTAAGTTTATTCGAGACAAACCCGGTATTCTGCAACATGTGCCCTTGGGCTATGTGGCTTCATACCTGGGTATTACCCAACGGCACCTGAGCCGGTTGCGCAAGGTGATAGTTTCTTAACTGTTTGTCCCCGTTTTTAAGCCGCTCATCCGTATTGGACAAATGTCCAAAAAGCTGTCAACAAGAGGGTTGTAGGTTTGAAGAAACATAATAACCCTGTTACTATGACAACTGATACACCTCGGCTGAGCGAAACCGTTACTCCTAATCCGAATAAAATTCTGAATCTGACCGGGACTATTTGGTTTGTGGTGGCAACTGCCGGCCAGTGGTTATTTGGCCTGTACATTGTGCTTTTCTACGGAAAATCGACCATAATGGGCAATTTTGAACAGTGGAACAAGGCGCTTCCGAGAGGCTACGTGCCGGGTGACTGGAAAGGTAATGTAGCCATCGGTACTCATGTACTGTTAGCGGCTGTTATGGTGCTCGGAGGGCCATTACAGTTGATGCCGCAGGTCCGTAATCGCTTCTGCAATTTTCACCGTTGGCTCGGCCGAACGTATGTCGTCACGGCAATGGTAGTCAGTACTGCAGGCGTATGGATGATCTGGACACGGGGAGCTGTCGGCGACACTTTTATGCATCTGAGCAACAGCATCCAGGCCATTTATATTGTGCTATTTGCACTGTTCTGTATCCGCAGTGCCCGTAAGCGTCAATTGTCCATGCATCGGATTTGGGCATTGCGGCTTTTTATGGTGGCCAACGGAGTGTGGTTTTTTCGGATTGGGTTGCTCTGCTGGCTTGTGCTCAATGGAGGTCCGGTAGGTTTTGACCCCAAAACATTTACCGGTCCATTCCTTACGATATTGTCGTTGTTTAGCTATGCCGTTCCCCTGCCACTGATTGTTCTAGAATTGTACCTCTATGCGCAGCGCAAACAGGTAAAAGCCCTGAGCCTTGCTGTTGGTACCCTAATTGCTTTTTGTACGGTCTTAATGGTTATCGGGATTATAGGAGCGGCAATGGGTTTGTGGCTTCCCAGACTGTAAACGGCTAATTATCGTCTGCCTCCTCGACTACCGTATTCTCTTTCGGGCGTTCGTAGGTCATCTTGCCTTTTTCGTCCCATTCACTAATTACGTAGGGCTCAAAGCTGGTATCCCACTGATCGCGGGCGTGTTGGGTCAGTTTGCGCCGAAACTGCCGGGTAGTATTGGGGTAGTATTCGGTCCAGCGGCCTATTTTCACGCCATTGTCGTAGCGGCCCTCTTCGGCTAAGCGGCCGTTTTCGTGGAAGGCCATGTACGTACCTTTTATCTTACCAAACTCAATGGGTATTACCTCTTTCACCCGCGTGTGGGCCGAGTCGTAGTACGTAATCCGGGCTTCGGCCGGGAAACCCCGGTGCCAGCGCACCTTGTCGACCAGCATAAAGTTGCGGTCATACTTTTCCCAGCGGCCATCTTTGGCACCCACATAATAAAAGCCTTCGTCGGTGAGGTTCCCGTTGTCGAAACGTTTGTAGGGTCCGTGCAGAATCTGAATTTCGGCCTGCTCACGGTCGCGCGGTACGGCATTGGTAACCCGGTTGCCCTTCTGGTCGAACCAGTAAAAATCGCGGAGGTAGGCGGCTGGTTTCTGGTACTGTTTGAGTACGTAAAACTCCTCGACTACGGTGCGGTCGCCGGAGCCGAATTTATTGGTGATCCGTACAATCGGAATTCCTTCGTATTCGGTGCGGGCCATGCGCTTCTTTTTGGCCTCGCGCAACGCTTCCTTAAATTCGTCTTTTCGCTTTTTGAGTTGCTTAACCTTCAGGCCGAGGTCGGGCATGGTTTCCGACATAAGCTCGTTCATGGACGGAGCCGCGAGCCTGCCCGTAGAGTCAGTGACCAACGAGCTGACCGATGAGGCCGCTGCAGGTAGTGGTACCTTCGACAGCACCGAGCTTTGCTTTTTTGCTTTCACGGGCGGCCCTCCTGCCGTGGTCAGGGCTGAGGGCGTCGATGTGCGGCTTTGAGCAAGCGTACCGGTATGCAAGAGGCCTATTAGACAGACAGTAATCAGTATAGCTAAAAATCGAACAGTAAACATATGACAAGCTACCTGGTAGAGCAGGTAAAGGCCAGAACTTTCTTAACTTTGCAACGTGATTCAAACACGTTTTATTTCAAAGATACAAAACAGTGATGAGTGATAAGCGATGAACGATGAGTAGCTGATACTCACGGAAGGTGCTCATCGTTCATCATTTATAACGCATCACTCCAAAACATGGAGCAGCAAGCAACGATTTACGTAGCCGGTCACCGGGGTATGGTGGGGTCGGCCATTGTTCGGAATCTTCAGGCCAAAGGCTACGAAAATATCATTACCCGCACCTCGTCGGAGCTTGATCTGCGCAATCAGGCGGCCGTAGCGGAATTTTTTGCGACCGAAAAACCGGCGTATGTGTTTCTGGCTGCGGCCAAGGTAGGCGGTATTCTGGCCAACAACACATACCGTGCCGAATTCCTGTACGACAACCTGATGATCGAGTCGAACATCATTCATAGTGCGTACCAGAACAAGGTAACCAAGCTGCTGTTTCTGGGGTCGTCGTGCATTTATCCTAAAATGGCCCCGCAACCTCTCCGCGAGGAGTCGTTGCTGACGGGCTTGCTGGAGCCTACCAACGAGCCGTATGCCATTGCCAAAATTGCGGGCATTAAGCTTTGCGAAGCGTATCGCAGTCAGTACGGGGCCAATTTTATTTCGGCCATGCCAACCAACCTGTACGGTCCCAATGATAACTACGACCTGCAGGGCTCGCACGTGTTACCGGCCCTGATTCGTAAGTTTCACGATGCCAAGATCAACAACCTGCCTACTGTTGAGGTGTGGGGAACAGGCTCACCCCGTCGGGAGTTTCTGCACGCCGACGATCTGGCCGATGCGTGTGTGTTTCTGATGAACAACTACAACGAAGAGCTGTTTGTGAACATCGGTACGGGCGAAGATGTGACTATCCGCGAACTGGCCGAAATGGTGCAGGAGGTAGTAGGTTATGAAGGCGAGCTCCGCTGGAACACCGATAAGCCCGATGGTACACCCCGTAAGTTGATGGACGTATCGCGGTTGCATTCCCTCGGGTGGAAACACACTACCGATCTGCGTCAGGGCCTGGAAGTGACGTATCAGGATTTCCTGGCCAACGAAGAATTATACGTCGAGTAAAAGTAAGCAGCAGTAGGCAGTAGCAGTAAGCAGTGGCTGATACACAAGATCTGCTTACTGCTACTGCCTGCTGCCACTATATTTTCTGGGCTGGGTTGCCAAACACCGTAGCGCCAGCGGCTACGTTTTCCACCACCACCGACCCGGCCCCGATGCGGGCACCTTTTCCTACAGTGATGCCAGCCACTATGGTGACGCCTGTTCCGATGAACGCTTCAGGCTCAATCGTGACGTTACTGTTGACAATGGCCCCCGGACCGATATGGACAAAGTCGCCGACTTTAGCCCCCGCATCGATAATCGCTCCCGACTGAATCACGCAATGCTGCCCCACCTCGGCGGCTGGGTTAATAACGACCCGTGCCCCGATGAGGTTACCGTGCCCAATGCCCGCCGACTGAGCAATAATGGCCGTGTCGTGAACGGCGTTGACGGGCTGTACCTTCCGGCGTTCGTTGAGCATCTTAACGAGCCGTTTCCGCACGCGGGCGTCGGCAATAGCCACACAAGCCTCGCATTTCTGGCCAATGAGCTTCAGGAAGCCGTCATCGTCGGTTTCGCCCAACACCGATATTTCGCCGAATTCTTTCCCGTGCAGGTCTTTGTTGTCGTCTAAAAGACCGTACACAACGACGCCGTTGCGCTGAAAAATATCGAGGGCGGTTTGGCCGAGGCTACCGGCCCCAAAAATGAGAACTGGATTTTCCATAGAGGTAATAACTCCAAAGCGACCTACTCTGGTTCGCGGGTTTTCAGGTAGGCGTGCGCATGAACAGATTGTAAATAAGGACGTTAAATCGTAACGGTTTCGTAATGGCTCCGTAAACATTACGTCATGGGCGAACGATAGTTTCGTGCATGAAAACGAAGCGGCACTTCCGTACAATTGTCTTGTCCGACATTCATTTGGGTACGGCTGGCTCCAAAGCCCGCGAAGCAACCGAGTTTCTGAAAAACTACTCCTGCCAGAAATTAATTCTCAACGGCGACATTATCGACGGCTGGCAGCTTAAGCAGTACGGGGCCTGGAAAAAGAAACACACCGCTTTTTTCCGGACGGTGATGAAACTCATTATCCGGCACGACACAAAGGTAGTTTATCTGCGGGGTAACCACGACGATTTTCTGGACCAGATTATGCCTCTGAAAGTAGGCAAAAACTTCTCGATCCGGCGCGATTACGTGCTGCAGTCGGGTACCCGCAAACTCTACGTGACCCACGGCGATGTGTTTGATTCGATCACATCGCAGATGAAGTGGCTGGCGTATCTCGGCGACCTGGGTTATACCTTTCTGCTCTGGTGCAACAAACTGTACAACCAGTACCGGGCCTGGCGCGGACTGCCTTACTACTCGCTTTCGCAGCAGGTGAAGCGGCACATCAAGCAGGCGGTAAGCTACATTTCTGATTTTGAAGTCAAACTGACCGAGCTGGCCCGCGCCCGCGGTTGCGACGGCATTATCTGCGGGCATATTCACCATCCGGCTATTCGCGATTACGACGGTATCCTGTACATGAACTCCGGCGATTGGGTGGAGTCGCTGAGTGCGCTGGTTGAAGACTATGATGGGCACTGGAGTTTACTCTACTACACCGCCGACCTGGAAGCTGATGATGACGATGAGCGGATCATTACGAAAAAGCCGCTGACTGCTCCGGTCCCGGTAGCCGCCGGGCAGGCACCCGATTCGCTAATCCAACCAAACAGCTAAGAGCATGCGTCTGCTATTTTTGGTACAGGGCGAGGGGCGTGGGCATTTGACGCAGGCAATTGCCCTGTCGCAGATTGTGCAGGAGGCCGGGCACACGGTCGTAGCGGCCCTGGTGGGTGTGGCCGAGGGGCGGCCGGTTCCGCCATTTTTTACCGAATCATTTGGAGCCTCTATCGAAGCCGTAACCAGCCCGGCGTTGGTGTACAGCTCCCGGACCAATGAACTGCTTATGCTCAAAACGATGCTTGCCACCGTGGGTCAACTGCGGTCGTTACGGCAAAGCACCCGGCAGATCCATGACGCTATTGTCCGCTATAAGCCCGATTTGGTGGTTAATTTTTACGAGCCTCTGGGCGGGCTCACGTATGCCCGCTATCGGCCCAGGGTACCCATGGTGTGTGTGGCGCATCAGTATCTGGCGTTTCATCCGCAGTTTGTGTTTCCGGCGGGTAAATGGCCATCCCGGCTGGCGTTTCTGTTCAATTCGTGGCTAACGTCGATCGGTGCGGTGACCCGGCTGGCGCTTTCGTTCGATGCACTGCCTCATGTACCGGCCCGGCGGTTGCGTGTGGTGCCGCCCTTGCTGCGCCGGGAGGTGACGCAGCAGGAGCCGGGCCTGAACAATTATTGGCTGGCTTACCTGACCCAGCCGGGGCTGGCTACGCGGTTGTACGAAGCGCACCGGCAACACCCCGAAGTGCCGCTACGGTTTTTCAACCCGGCCACTACCGAGCCCGACCAGATCATCGACGAGACGATGACGTGCCACCGGATCGACGGCCCCCGGTTTATCGATGCTATGCGGCAGTGCCGGGCGGTGGTTACAACGGCGGGGTTTGAGTCGGTTTGCGAAGCGTTTTATCTGAACAAACCCGTGCTGATGATGCCTCAGCCGAACCACTACGAGCAGCATTGCAATGCCCTCGACGGGCAGCGGGCCGGGGCCGGGGTCGCGGCTAACTCGCTCGATTTTTCGGCACTTATCCGGTACCTGCCGCATCATGATTTTGGCCGTAACCAGACATTCCGCCAATGGCACGGTCAATGTGGTCCGTTGTTTCTGGATGCACTGGCTCAAGTGGGCCGGTCAGAACCAAAACGAATACAATGGCCTGTTTTTTTGTTATCCAGAAAAAAGACAGAAAGCAACCATGAACACCACGCAACCCTCCACCGACAGCCAGTTTGAAGCGTTTCGGGCGGGTATTGTACCCGGCAAATTCGTTCGGATCGAGTACATGACCGACCTGAGCGAGTTTATCAAAACTGATGCGCTGGTTAAAAAAGTAAATCCCGATACGGTTGAGTTGGGTACAGGCGAAACGGTACCTATCGACCGGATCGTGCGGATTGCGGGGGCGATTTCGCCCAAATTTCCGGGGTATGAAAGTTACTCCTGCGACTGTTGATGGGGTAACCTTCTGGGGACAAAGCCCCAACCGTGATAACGCAAGAGGTCGGGTGATTAGCTCAAAATGCTACTTACCCGACCTCTTTATGTGAAGAAGCAACTGTTATTCCAGAACCTCGAAACCGCAGTAAGGCACCAGAACTTTCGGAATGCGAATGGCCAGCTTACCCTCATCGGTGATAAACTGATTGTTTTCCAGAATAGCCGCCAGAATACGCGGGAGCGCCAGTGCCGAGCCGTTGAGCGTGTGTAGCAACTGGGTTTTACCGGCCCGGTCTTCTTTGTAACGAAGCTTCAGGCGGTTGGCCTGAAACGTTTCGAAGTTGGAAACCGAACTCACTTCCAGCCAGCGTCCCTGTCCCGCCGACCATACTTCCATGTCGTACGTCAAGGCCGAGGCAAAGCCCATATCGCCCCCGCAGAGCCGCAGCACCCGGTACGGCAGTTCGAGCGCCTGCAACAAACCCTGTACATACTGACTCATTTCTTCGAGAGCCGCGTAGGAATTTTCGGGCTTCTCGACCCGCACAATCTCTACCTTATCGAATTGATGGAGCCGGTTGAGGCCGCGCACGTGTGCCCCCCACGACCCCGCTTCGCGCCGGAAACAGGGGGTGTAGCCTGCATTTTTGATCGGTAGGTCGGTTTCGGCCACAATCACGTCGCGGTACAGGTTCGTGATGGGCACCTCAGCCGTCGGAATCAGGTACAGCTTATCTTCGGTGGCGAAGTACATCTGTCCTTCTTTGTCGGGAAGCTGTCCCGTCCCAAAACCCGATGCTTCGTTGATCACGATTGGGGGCTGAATCTCCAGATAACCGGCTTCTGAGGCCTGCTGGAGAAAGAAATTGATCAGCGCGCGCTGAATCCGGGCGCCTTTGCCCCGGTACACCGGAAAACCGGCCCCCGTGATTTTGTTGCCCAGTTCGAAGTCAATTATGGCCGAACCGTTGGGGCCAAACTGCCCAATCAGTTCCCAGTGTGGCTTGGCACCTTCGGGCAACTGGGGCTTGTCGCCGTGTTCGAGCACCACCTCGTTGTCATCGGCAGTACGACCCTCCGGCACGCTGCTGTGGGGCAGGTTGGGCAGGGTGACCAGCAGCGTGTACACCTGCTCTTCGAGTGAGGTGAGCGTATCGCCCAGCTCCTTAGCCCGTACTTTCAGGTTGGCCGTTTCGGCTTTGGCGGCTTCGGCTTCTTCTTTCTTGCCTGCCTTCATGAGTCCGCCAATCTCCTTCGCCATGGCGTTGGAGCGGGCCAGCGTGTCGTCGAGTTCTTTTTGGGTATCCCGGCGTTGGCTATCAAGGCTCAGCAACTGCTCTACTGTTGCCTCGGCATTGGCAACGTGCTTTTTGCGCAATGCAGCCAGGGTAACCTCTTTGTTTTCGCGGATAAATGGTATTTGTAACATTCTCCTGACTTCCGATAAGTGAAAAACTACACGCTGAACAATCCGGCGTTCAGCGCATTGAGCGCTTCGGCTTTGTGCTTGCCGTGCAGCAAGAGTGAGATATTGTGCTCGGTACCGCCATACGAAATCATGCGAATCGGGATGCCTTCCATAGCTTTCAGCACCTGGAGTGCGATACCTGAGTTGTCGGCCGAGAAATTGCCCACGATACAGATGATAGTTTGATCGTAGTCGGGCTCTTCGAGCTCGCAGAATTGGCTCAATTCAGCCTGAATCGCAGCAAGATTCTCCGTGTTATCGATCGTTACCGACACCGATACTTCCGAGGTCGTGATCATATCGACCGGGGTCTTGTACTTCTCGAAAATGTCGAAAATCCGACGCAGGAAACCATATGCGTTGAGCATACGGGTCGAGTGGATGTACAGCGCCGTGATATTGTCTTTGGCGGCAATTGCCTTGAATACCGCGCCCGAATCGCCGGAGGTTTTGTCGGCAATAAGGGTGCCGGGTGCCTCGGGGTCCATCGTGTTTTTCAGCCGAACAGGTACGCCCCGCATTTTGGCAGGTGTAATGGTCGACGGGTGCAGAATCTTGGCCCCGAAGTAAGCCAGCTCAGCGGCTTCGTCGAAGGTCAGCTCCCGAATCGGGAACGTATTTTTCACGATCCGGGGATCGTTGTTGTGCATACCGTCGATATCGGTCCAGATCTGAATCTCGTCGGCACGTACGGCACCGCCAATGAGCGATGCGGTGTAGTCTGAGCCACCCCGCTTCAGGTTGTCGACCTCTCCGCGTGGGTTACGGCAGATAAAGCCCTGCGTAACAATCAATTGCTTGTCCTGATGCGACTTTAGAATATCGCGCAGCTTCTGCTCGATAACGTCCAGTTCGGGTTCGCCGTCGGCGTCGATGCGCATAAACTCCAGGGCGGGCAGGAGTACGGCGCTTTCACCCTGCTCGTCGAGGTAAGCCGCAAACATCTGGGTGCTGAGCAATTCGCCCTCGGCAACAAGCTCCTTCTCCTGCTTGAGCGTAAACGGCCGGATCCGGATGAGCGACCGAATCATGGAAAATTCGTTCTCAATAATCTGCTGCCCTTTGGCCAGGCCCTCGCTCGTTTTGTACAATTCCCGTACAAACGAATCGTAATGGGCTTTCAGGTGTTCGGCCTTTTCGATGGCTTCTTCTTCCTGATTGCTCTTGAGCGACTCAGCGATAGACAGCAGGGCGTTGGTCGTACCCGACAAGGCCGACAGCACAATGATTTTACGGTTGGGGTCGCCAGTGACCAGATTCCGAATTGAGTGCATCCGCTCGGGCTTACCGACCGAGGTTCCGCCAAATTTCCAGACGTGCATGAATAAAGAGTGAAAGAGTGAAAGAGTAAATGAGCGAAAAAGCGGAAGAGTGAACGATTGATTTCAGGCTCAACCCTTCACCCGTTCGCTCGTTCACTCATTCACTCTTTGAAAAAGTCCAATCATTTTGATTGCTGTAATGGCTGCTTCGTCGCCTTTGTTGCCGTGAATGCCGCCCGCCCGGTCGAGGGCTTGCTGCTGGGTGTTGGGGGTCAGTACACCGAAAATAACCGGCTTGTTTGTTTTCAGAGATACGTTGGTGAGCCCCTGCGCTACGGCATGGTTGATGTAATCATTGTGCTTGGTTTCGCCCTGAATTACGCAGCCGATGGCAATTACAGCATCGATGTCGGCGCGTTGAGCGAGCCAATTAGCGGCTGTGGTCAGCTCGTAGCTGCCCGGCACGTTGGCCCGGATGATATGGTCGGGCTGGGCGCCGTGGTTGAGCAGGGTTTGGTACGCTCCCTCAAACAGGGCTTCGGTAACTTCCTCGTTCCACTCGGCTACCACGAGGGCAAACCGGCGCGTGCTGATGTCGGGAAGGTTATCGATTGAGAAAACACTCAGGTTTTTATTGGCAGAAGACATTGTTCAGGTAGTCCGACGTCAGGAGAAATCTTGTAGTTGCCCGTTAGGAGAGTTAGATGCCTCCTGACGTCGGAATGACAAAAACAAGAAAAGGACGAACCCGCTTACCGGCTTCGTCCTTTTGTAGTGTGTTTTACATGCTTCACCTACGCTTACGACTCACCGGCCATCGCTTCGAGCATGGATTTATATTTCTTCGCGTTGATGGCATCAACCGATTCTGGGTACTTCTCGATGATCGAGTCATACGTCTCAATCGCCTTATCGTTTTGCTTAGCCTGCTCGTAAGCAACGGCCAGCTTGGTCAAATAAGCCGGTGAGAAAAATTTGTTAGGCTTGTAGTCGGCTGCTTTCTGGTAGTAGTCGGCCGCTTCGTCGAAGCTCTTCTTCTCCATGTACGCGTCGCCGATGAGCGCATAGGCACGCGCCTGCACCAGCAGGTCCGACGAGCTAAAGCTCTTCAGGTGCTCGATGGCTTCGTCGTTCTTGCCCTGCTTCAACAGAGCCAGACCCGCGTAAAACTCGGCCAGGTTACCGGCATTGGTCGAACCGTAGTTGTCGGCAACCGAAAGCAAACCGGGATTAGCACCTGTGCCATTGAGAGCCTGCTTGAGTGAGTCGGCCTCCAGCTTGTAAACGGCGGGGAACAGCTCGTTCTGTGCCGTTTCGTCCTGCGTACTCTGGTAGTATTGATACCCGAAGTAGCCAGCGATCAGCAGTACGATGCCGCCCACGACACCAAAAAGGATGTTACGGTTCTTTTCAAAGAAATCTTCGGCTCTCTCCAACTGACCCGCCAGTGCGTCCGGGTCTTCCAGAAACTCCAATGCCGTGTTCTTCTTGCTCATATTTTTGCAATTTGAATCGCAAAATTAGGAAGATTTGACAATGTGAAAAAGCATAGCGTCAAATCTTTAGCAGAAAATGTAACGCATCGAAACAAACAAAGGGTAATGCCATCGAAAGATGAGGCCTGTCAGAGCCTGTTTCTTTAGGTGGCACTACCCCTTGCACAGGTACGCTACAGGGGCTGATTACTCCATCAGATAGGGGTAATCTTTCTGCATGTACACGTCTTTGAACGCTTCTTCGGCCGGTGGATAGGGCGACTCTTCGGCAAACTTCACCGACTCATCCACCTGCGCTTTTATCTTCTTGTCGATAGCCTCAAGGTCGGCTTCGGTAGCCAGGCCCAGCTCCAGAATCCGGGCTTTCACCTGCTCAATCGGGTCGCGTTGCTTGTACTGCTCTACTTCTTCTTTGGTCCGGTACTTTTGCGGGTCCGACATCGAGTGGCCGCGGTACCGGTACGTACGGAACTCCAGGAACGTAGGGCCTTCGCCAGCGCGGGCGCGGTCTGCGGCCCGGCTTACAGCTTCATGAACGGCCTCCACGTCCATCGCATCAACGGGCTCCGACGGCATGTCGTAGGCCTCGCCGAGGGTGTACAGTTCGGTAACGTTTGAGGTCCGGGCTACTGAGGTTCCCATGGCGTAGCCGTTGTTTTCGACCACAAAAATTACGGGTAGTTTCCAGGTCATGGCCATGTTGAAGGCCTCGTGAAGGGCCCCCTGCCGGGTAGCTCCGTCGCCGAAGAAGCAGATGCAGAGGTTCTGCGTCTTGTTGTACTTCTCGGCAAAGGCGATACCCGCTCCGAGCGGAATCTGCGCGCCTACAATGCCGTGGCCACCCATAAAGTTGACCGACTTGTCGAAGATGTGCATAGAGCCGCCCTTCCCCTTCGAGGAGCCGGTTTGCTTGGCAAACAGCTCGGCCATGACGGCCTTGGGATCGGAGCCAAGAGCGAGTGGAATACCGTGGTCACGGTAAGCCGTGATCCACTTGTCGTCTTTAGTAAGGGCGGAGTAAGCCCCCGACGAACACGCTTCCTGTCCGATATATAGGTGGCAAAAGCCCCGGATTTTTTGCTGGCCGTAGAGTTGGCCGGCCTTCTCCTCAAATTTCCGCTGCAACTGCATCGACTCGTACCAATACATGTAGCGCTCCTTCGGATGCTGCGTTTTGGCGGGAGCCTGCTTCTTTTCTTTGACGCTTGCCATAGTGGTTATTTCGTAGGTCAGTCGGGCCAGATTTGAGCCGTACTGCTTTAAAGAATTGATACCAGAAACACAGTATGTGACACAGTCAATTCGGAACAGTGCTTCCGGTAACTTTGTTTCCTTAGAGCAGGGAACGGTAGCCGGACAGTGGCGCGAAATTACGCATAAAACGATTTAGTCGTTCGTCATTCAGAATTGTCATTGGCACAAGGCCTCTATTTGTTCTAAAATTGTCCTGTTGTTGGCGCCTTTCCGCTTTACTTACGTTCGTATCAGCCCATTTGATGTATTTAGAAAAACTCAGTCTGACCCAATTTAAAAGCTACGAAGATGTTCGGTTCCAGTTTGGGCAGCAGGTTAATGTGATTGTGGGGCCAAATGGCAGTGGTAAAACCAACCTGCTCGACGCGGTCTACTTCCTGTCGCTCACCAAGAGTGCGTTCCACAGTCAGGACATTCTCAACATCAATCACGAGGCTGATTTTTTTATCATCGACGGGATGTTCGTTTTGGGTGAGTCCACAGTTTCTCATCCTGAGCTCCAATCGGCCCGGCACACGCAGATTACGATCAGCCTGCAAAAAGGCCAACGCAAAGTGGTCATGGCCGACAAAAAAGTGTACGAACGCGTCAGCGAGCACATTGGCCGGTTTCCGGTGGTGCTCATGGCCCCCAATGATACCGATCTGGTGCGGGAGCACTCGGAAGACCGGCGCCACTTTTTCGACGGGGTACTGTCGCAGCTCGATGCCGATTATCTGCGCGACTATCTGGCCTACCAACAGGTGCTTAAGCAGCGAAACAGCCTGCTGAAAATTCTGGCCGAGCGCAATCAGGTAGATAATGATCTGCTGGATACCTACGACGAGCCCCTGCTCCAGTTAGCGGGCCGTATTCACGACCGGCGCCGACGGTTTGTGGACGAATTTCTGCCGTCGTTTTGCCAGCATTACGCTTTTCTGAGCGACGACCGCGAAACCGTCGGCATCGTGTATGAGTCGGAGGTGGGCAAACCCGATTTTGTGGATGAGTTCCGGTCCAGCCGTCGGCGCGACATGGTCTTGCAACGCACGACGATGGGCATCCACAAAGACGATTACCTGTTCACGATTGGGAGCGGAGAGGCCGAGGCCGAATCGGGAGCCGTACCCCGGTCAGCCGTACCTCGGATGGCCGTACCCCTCAAAAAGTTTGGGTCGCAGGGACAGCAGAAGACCTTTGTGATTGCGCTGAAAATGGCGCAGTTCGATCAGTTACTGGCTGAGAAAGGCGTAAAGCCGATTTTACTGCTCGATGATATTTTTGACAAGCTCGACGACCGGCGCATTGGCAAGCTAATTGACCTGATGGAGCACGATACGTTTGGGCAGTTGTTTATCACCGATGCCCGGCCCGAACGAACCCGGCAGCTGCTCGAATCTGTCCGGGCCGATGTCCGGTTTTTTGACGTTGGGCGGTGATGCCACTTAAGGCCTAATCGGTTATCTTTACTTAAAATGATTCGGATTATGTTGACGAAAGACAAATTGTTAGATAGCATCAAGGACTTTCCGACCGAGTTCTCTATCGATGAGCTCGTTGAACGTTTGCTGTTTGTCCAAAAAATTGAAAATGGGATTATGCAGGGGGAGCGTGGCGAAACATATACAACAGAGGAGCTGAAAGGGAAGCTTGCAAAATGGTTGCAATAGAGTGGTCGAATCAGGTTTTTGAGAATATCGATAATATTGCTGAATATCTGGCTCAACACTCAAAGCCCCTAGTTAATGCTTTTGTAGAAAAGGTTTTTGAGAAGGTCGAGTTGCTCAGAAACTTCCCGGAAATGGGTCGAATGGTGCCCGAAATTGGCATTACGAAAGTGAGGGAGCTGCTATTCAAGCAATACCGAATAGTTTATCAGCTTGTTAGCCAAGATCGTATTCGAGTATTAACAGTTCAGCATAGCTCCAGCCCACTTTCGTTAGAATCGCTTTTTGCTTAACCGATAGCCCGTTCAAGATCGGCAATAAGATCATCGGCATCTTCAATGCCTACACTAAGCCGAATCAGGGTATCTTTCAGGCCATTGGCCTCCCGCTCGGCCTTCGGAATGCTCGCGTGGGTCATGCTGGCCGGGTGCGTACACAACGACTCAACACCCCCCAACGATTCACCCAGCGAAAACACCTCGAAACTCTCCATCACCCGAACAGCCTCGGGCAGCGAGTCGCCCACGAGTTCAAACGAGACCATCCCGCCAAAGCCCCGCATTTGCCGTTTGGCTAGTTCATGACCAGGGTGGTCGGGTAGGCCAGGGTAATACACCTGACTTACTTTGGGATGTTGCTGTAAATATTCGGCTACACGCTGGGCATTCTGGCAGTGCCGCTCCATGCGCACATGGAGCGTTTTGATGCCCCGCAACGCCAGAAAACAATCCTGAGGCCCCGGAACCGCCCCGCAGGCGTTCTGAATAAACCGGAGTTGGTTGGCCGTTTCGTCGTCGTTGGTGATAATGGCTCCCATCACGGTGTCGGAGTGCCCCCCAATGTATTTGGTGACGGAATGCACCACAATATCGGCCCCGAGGTCGAGTGGATTTTGCAGGTAGGGTGACGCAAACGTATTGTCGACTACCAGCCGGATGTTTCGGGTTTTGGTGATCTGGGCAATAGCCGCAATATCGACAATGCGGAGCAGGGGGTTGGTGGGTGTCTCGATCCAGACCATGCGGGTTTTGTCGGTCAGAGCTGCTTCGAGGTTCGCCGGATCGTCGAGCGATACAAACCGGAATGTCAACCCAAACTCGCTGAATACCCGAACCATGATCCGGTACGTACCGCCATAGAGGTCGCTACTGGCAATGATCTCGTCGCCGGGTTTGAAAAGCTTCAGAATGGCGTCGGTAGCGCCAAGACCCGAGGCAAAGCAGAGGCCGTGTTGCCCATTTTCGAGGGCAGCCAGGTTGGCCTGAAGAGCGTCGCGGGTGGGGTTTTGGGTACGGGCGTACTCATACCCTTTGTGCTTGCCGGGCGACTCCTGCACGTAGGTTGATGTCTGGTAAATGGGCGTCATGATGGCGCCCGTCGTGGGGTCGGGGTGCACGCCTGCGTGTATGGCTTTGGTTCCGAATTTCATATAGTTTGACAGTAGTTCGTTGATTAATAAGGGCCTTTTGTCGGGGTATTGTTTTAGGTTTTTTGTTTCTGGTTAGGTGCGCTCTCATCCTGATGGCTTACGTACACCCACCCAAAAACGAAGCGTCGCCGGGTTCGTTGCCTACCTAACTTAACCGTTGGCTACGCAAACAAAATAAGGTTATTTTCAGTAGAGGTTAGGTAGACTTTTTAGATAAAACTCAACGACTATGGAAACGACACGCTCAGCTCAACGTTGGTGGCTCTTATCAGCGCGGGGCGTTATTTATGTGCTGATTGGTGTATTCATGTTTGTGTTTTCGGCCAGCTACTCGGCGCAATCGGCCTCGATTATTGGGGTTTTGGCCGCTGTAGCAGGTATTCTGGGTTTCATTTTTGCCTTCACCAACGAACGCGCCGACCGCAATAACATCTGGGGAATCATGCACGGAGTGGCCGATATTGCCTTCGGTATTGCCATGTTTGTGTACTCCAACGGCACCATCAAAGGGTTTGTGGATGTGCTGGGCTTTTGGGCCATGATTTATGCCTTCCTGCAATCAGTACAGGCCATGTACGTATTCATGTCGGCACGGGGCGCTACCGTAACCAACTATCCGGCCAAATACATCCACTTTGCCAACGTACTGGTGTCGGGTGGGCTTGCCTTTACGATTCTGATGCGGCCGCGTGGATTCGAAGACTCGCTGGGCATGGTCGGCATCTTCCCGATTATTCTGGGCGCACTCATCGTAGCCCTGTCGTGGCAGCTCAAAGCGCAGGCCGAACGGTATTGAATTTTGGTTTTTAGTTTATTGTTTTTGGTTTAGGGTTTGAGTTGTGGCCCCTACGCCTGCACAGCCTGCTGGCGCACCTGCTCGCCGATGGGTACGTACTGTACCTCGCTTGGGTAACCAAACAGATGTTTTTCCTTAATGCGTTTGGCCACGCTCTCAGGCACAAATCCCTCCCAGCCTTCTTCGCCGTTCTGAATAAGCTCAAGCACCCGGTCGGTGGAGATATGCAGGTTCTCTTCGTTGTAGTCTGTGATGCTCTCGATCTTATCGTTTTGGGTCAGATACATAAAGAGCGGGGCCAGGTGTTCCGATACGTGGAAATCTTCGCAACCGTATATGCTGCCGTCGGGCCGGAGAGTGGGGTAAATAAAGAGCTTCACTTTCCGGCTGAACAGGTTGGCAAACGACTCCAGAATGCCACCCGGTAAGAACTCGTAGTGCGCTTCGTCGAAAATGTATTCGAGGTTCGGAATACCCATGATCAGGCCAATCTTGAGCCGGGTAAGCCGGGCCAGATAAGCCACCAATCGGTAGTACTCGTGGTAATTCGAAATCATTACCGTTTGCCCCAACGAACACAAAATATCGACCCGGTCTAGAAAGTCTTTCTCGTCGATACCCGCGTCGCTCGCTTTCAGGTTCTGTAGGGTCAGCTCCGAGAGCATCACTACTTTGCCGGGGTCTACGTCCTGTTCCTCCTTAAATTGCTTCAGGCCGTTTTCGATCATGTCGACGTGTACGTTGGTGACCGGGCGCAGTCGGCCGCGCATCACCAGAATATTCTTCTTGTACAACGCTTCGGAGGGTTGCAGCACCCGCCCGTCGGGGCCGAAGAGGGCCGCGTCGGTAAATCCGTTCCGAACCAGTCGCAAGCTCATGAGTCGGTTGTCGACGTCGGCAAAGTCGGGCCCGTCGAATCGTACCATATCAATCTGAATACGCTCGGGCGTCAAATCGTCCATGAGCGACTGCAACAGGGTTTCGGGCGATTTCTGGTAGTAAAAACAGCCGTAAATCAGGTTGGTGCCAATAATACCGAGGGCCTGCTGCTGCAACACGTTTTCGTTGTCGAGCATCCGCACGTGCACAATCACGTCGTTGTAAGCCGCCTGTGGATTCACCTGAAACCGGCAGCCGAGCCAGCCGTGACTCTCATTGGTCTTCTGGTAGTTGAGGGCAACTACGGTATTGGCAAACGCAAAGAAGGTCGTGTCGGAGCCGCGTTTATCGGCTAAACGCACGTTGAGCAGGTTGTATTCGCGGTTAAGCATCTTCAGCAACCGTGACTCGCACACATAGCGTCCGCTGGCTTCGGGGCCGTAAATAGCGTCGCTAAATGTCATATCGTACGCCGAGATGGTTTTGGCAATCGTACCCGACGCCCCCCCCGCTTTGAAAAATATGGCCGCTGTTTCCTGGCCTGCACCGATCTCCGCGAAAGAGCCGTAAATCTTACGGTCGAGGTTGATTCGTAACGCCTTTTGTTTGGTTCCTATATTTTTCTCGTACATACCGTCAGGTTGTTGATGCTTAAATTTACTACAAAACTAAAACCCTTATGCAAAACCCGTATCAGCCGCCCACTCCCGAGTACGTATTCGTGTACGGGACCCTGATGCAGGGTTTCGATAACCCGTACGCCCGGCGGTTGCACGAACAGAGCCAATGGGTGGGCCAAGGCCACCTGCCAGGTCGGCTGTTTCGGGTGTCGTGGTTTCCGGGCGCAGTTCCCGATCCGGCAGCCCAAACCCAAATCTGGGGTGAGGTGTACCAACTACATAACCCGACAGACACCCTTTCGTTTCTGGACGAGTACGAAGACGTGGCCCCCGACGGAATCGGTCTGTACATTCGGCGGCAACGGTCCGTTTGGGTGGGCGAGCAACGGTTAACCTGCTGGATGTATATATACAACGAATCCACGGCAAAACTGGTGCCGATCCCCTCGGGCGACTGGCGAAACTTGTAGCAACGGCTCCCTCAACACAGAAAAGGCAACTCCGTTCTCGGAGTTGCCTTTTCTGTGTTGAGTTTCTGGTTCATTGTTTTTGGTTTATTGTTGCCAGAAACCAAAAACGATAAACCAGAAACCTGCACTACTGGCTGGGTAGCTTGTCGATAAACATATTGCTGCCACCAGCTTTCCGGTCAATCGACGAGCCAATGCTGAATAGCGTTTTTGCGGGTGAGGCTATACGACCACCCGGGCTACTGCCGGTAATTCGGGCCACAGCCGCCCGTAGTAGGGGCTCATTGTTAATGTCGCCCAACTGAGCCAGAACCAGAGGCTCGAACACCACCTGATCGGGTGCAAAGCCAGCCGTATAGTCCGACTGCCCCAGTTTGTTGTACGACTTTGCAATGATCGGCTGCATACCCCAGTTGATTCGGCGTGGCTTACGCTTGTCTTCAATCGTGATCGACGCTACGTTTTTGCCTGATGTGGTATCGCCAATCACCTGAACCGTCATAAACGGTTTGAGGCCGTTGATAATCAGTTCGCTGGCCGATGCCGTGCGGCTCGTAGTGAGCACAAACACGCGGTTTAGGTTAGCCCCGATGTTCTGCGGTTTGTTCAGGAAGCGTACCTGCGTGCTCCCGAAAGCGCGCGTCAGCTCGGCATTGTACTCCTGCCGGTAAAACACCTCGTTGGTATTGATGCCTTTGCCAATCAACGACGCCAGGTTGCGGGCCGAAGAGGTATAACCGCCCGGATTGTAGCGCAAGTCGAGCACCAGCTCGTTGACGCCCTGCGCTTTGAATTTGGCAAATACATTGTCGACTTTGGTGTCGTACGAGGCATCGGAGGGGCCGTTGGGGCCGGTAATGAACTGGTTGTACACGAAGTAGCCGATCTTGCGGCTGCCAATGGTGTACACGCTGTCTTTGTATACGGGGTCGGTTACAAGCTGCACCTGGTCAATCGTGCGGGTTTGCGGATTGGTGGTGGTATTGTTGCTGGCAATAGTCGCAAACGTAAATGCCTGACTCGTAGCATCGTTAAACAGCAACGCCTGATAGTTGCTTATCGTCAGTGTCTGCCCATTAACGCCCGTAAAAATATCGCCCCGCTTTACACCCGCCCGGACGGCGGGCGAGTTTGGTTGTACATAGAGCACCTGTCCAATCACATTGTTGGTGCCTGACGGCCACCGGTAGAGCTGAAACTCCATACCGGTTGCTCTTACAATACCCTGTAATGAGTTCTTCAACTCATCAACACTTTGCTGAATCCAGGAGAATCGGTCGCCATCGGGTCGGAGCGTACGATCCCAGCGATACACAATCGACTCAAAAAATCTCGCCGGGTCCTGATTTAAATTCGGAGTGGCCGGAATCCGGTTGTTCCAATAATAATAGATCCGCATCGAATCGAGCACCCAGTTATTTACCTCCCGGTCGGTCAAAGCGCCCGTGGTACTGGTTGGAGTGGTCGTGGTGGTAGTAGGCGACTTAAGCTCGACCTGTGGTTCTTTACAGGCGCTCAGAAGAGCCGCCCCGAGGGCTACCGACAACAGAGCCGGACGCCAGCGCATTGGTTTACATGTCATACGAGAGAAGTACGTTGATAAAGCTCGTGAGATTCACGGTTGATGTGCCTGCATAAAAAACGATTACAACCACCGCATGGTGCATACAGTGATCATGAATTTAATTAAAAAAGGCTTAATTGTCACGCATTTAAGGAAGAGTAGATACCGTAACCAATTGTGAACAGTTTTTGTTGGATAGATAGACCCGTTAGTTTGCTTAGCGAAGAAATCTATAAAATCCAAATTTTGCGGCCTACTTTCGGGCGTAAGCTGTACCTTTGCCCCTTAAATACAGAAGCGTCGCATTCATGGATAACTATTCGTATATAGCCAACTCAGACGCAGCCTACGTTGACCAGTTGTACCAGGCGTACAAACAAGATCCTAATTCGGTTGACGCAAGCTGGCAGAAGTTCTTTGAAGGCTTTGATTTTTCGCTCACCTATGGCGAAAATGGCGGAAAAGCCGCCAATCGAAACAAGGAAACTACGCCGGTAGCTACCAACGGTCAGACCAAGACCCCCGTTGATGCCCGGCACAGTGAAAAAGAAGTATCGGTTGCCAGCCTGATCAAAGCCTACCGCTCCCGGGGGCACCTGCTGGCCCAGACAAACCCCATTCGGTCGCGCAAAGATCGCAACCCCCGGCTCGAACTCTCGGACTACGCCCTCTCAGACGCAGACCTCGATACCGTATTCGAAGCAGGCAACCTGCTGGGCATTGGCCCCGCTACCCTGCGTGATATTATGGCCTCGCTGGAGAAAATCTACGCGGGCCGGATCGGCTTCGAGTACATGTACATCCGCGAGATCGACGTAAAAAACTGGCTGCGCAACAAAATTGAGAAAGAAGCGCTGGTGTTTGATCCGACTATTCAGGAGAAAACCCGGATTCTGGAAAAGCTCAACGAAGCCACTGTTTTCGAAAACTTCCTGCACACCAAATTTCTGGGTCAGAAACGGTTTTCGCTCGAAGGAGGTGAAACCACTATTCCGGCCCTCGATGCCATTATCAACAAGGCGGCCGACATGGGCGTTGAGGAGGTAATGATCGGGATGGCGCACCGTGGCCGACTCAATGTGCTGGCTAACATCCTGGGTAAATCGTACGAAAGTATTTTCGACGGATTCGAAGGAAACGTGCCCAGCGGTATTCATGGCGATGGCGACGTGAAGTATCACCTCGGCTACGCCAGCCTGACCGAAACGCCCGCAGGTAAGCGCATTAACGTGAAACTGGCCCCCAACCCGTCGCACCTCGAAGCCGTAAACCCGGTAGTAGAAGGCTTCACGCGGGCGCAGGCCGACGAAGAATACAAAGGCGATTTCACCAAGATCATGCCGATCCTGATTCACGGCGATGCTGCCGTAGCGGGTCAGGGGATTGTGTATGAAGTGACGCAAATGGCCAAACTACCCGGCTACCAAACCGGCGGTACGGTGCATTTTGTGATCAATAACCAGGTGGGCTTTACCACCGACTTTGATGACGCCCGCTCGTCGATTTATTGCTCCGACGTAGCCAAAATCATCGACGCCCCGATTTTTCACGTCAACGGCGACGATCCCGAAGCGGTGTTCTTCTGCGCTAAACTGGCTGTTGAGTTCCGCGAGATGTTCAAGCGCGACGTGTTTATCGACATGGTGTGCTACCGGCGGTACGGCCACAATGAGTCGGACGAGCCGAAGTTTACGCAGCCGACCATGTACGCCGTGATCGACAAGCACGCCAACCCCCGCGACATCTACAACAAGCAGTTGGTAGAGCGGAGCGAGGTAGACGCGCAACTGGCGGCCAACATGGACGCCGAGTTCAAGAAATTGTTGCAGGAGCGGCTCGACCGCGTGAAGCAGAAAGCCGAGATTCCGTACAAGCCACTCCGGCTCGATCAGCAATGGGCCGAACTGCGGACGTCACAGCCCGAGGACTTCGATCAGTCGCCGGAAACGGGTGTCTCGCTCGAAACGCTCGAACGCGTAGGGCAGGCCCTGTACACGGTACCCGACAACTTCAAGCCGCTGAAGCAGATTGACAAACTCCTGCGCGACCGCAAGCAGATGCTGACCGAGTCGAAGCAGGTAAACTGGGGTACGGCCGAATTGCTCGCTTACGGCTCAATTTTGAGCGAAGGTAAAGTGGTTCGTTTGAGTGGGCAGGACGTACAGCGGGGCACGTTCTCGCACCGTCATGCTGTGCTGCACGACTCAGAAAACAACGGCCTCTACTACTCACTCGACCATATCGGGGGTGAGGGCACGGCCAAAATGCAGATTTACAACTCACTCTTGTCGGAGTATGGGGTACTGGGCTTCGAGTACGGGTACGCTATGGCGACTCCGCACGCGCTGGTGATCTGGGAGGCTCAGTTTGGTGACTTTGCCAACGGTGCCCAAACCATGATTGATCAGTTTATTGCGGCTGGTGAGTCAAAATGGGGTATTCAGAACGGCGTGGTGATGCTGTTGCCCCACGGCTACGAAGGGCAGGGTCCCGAGCACTCAAACGCCCGGCCCGAGCGTTACCTCCAACTCTCGGCTCAGTACAACATGGTGGTTTGTAACGTAACTACACCCGCCAACCTGTTCCATATGTTGCGCCGTCAGCTGGCGTGGCCGTTCCGTAAGCCGCTGGTGGTGATGTCGCCAAAGTCATTGCTGCGCCATCCGCAGGTAATCTCACCCCTGGAAGACCTCACCAAAGGGCGGTTCCAGGAGGTACTGGGCGACCCGTACGCCGACCCGAAAAAGGTGAAGCGCGTGCTGCTCTGCACCGGCAAGATTTACTACGAATTGCTGGAGAAACAGCAGGCCGAAGGTCGTACCGACGTCGCCATTGTGCGGCTGGAGCAACTGCACCCGCTGCCGCAAAAGCAGATTGACGCGGTATTGGCTCAGTACAAGAAGGCCGAGCTGGTGTGGGTACAGGAAGAACCCCTCAACATGGGTTACTACACCTACCTGCTGCGCGAAATGCCTGAGGTGCGGTTACGCCCCGTATCGCGTCCGGCGGCTGCATCGCCTGCTACCGGCTTCGCCAAAAACCACACGCAGGAGCAAGCTGCGATCGTAGCAAAAGCATTTGAATAAGCAACCAACGAACAACGAACAGTGAACAACGAACAACTGACAACGACCGGATAAAGCTCCCTAAAAATTGCTTCACCGCTCATTGTCAGTTGTTCGTTGTCAGTTGTTCACTGATAACTGAAAAAAAATGGCTGTTGAAATAAAAGTACCCGCAGTAGGCGAGTCGATCACCGAAGTAACGGTGGGCGAATGGTTGAAAAAAGAAGGTGATACGGTAAAGGTCGACGACGTGCTCTGTACGCTCGATTCAGACAAAGCGTCGTTTGAACTGCCGGCCGAAACCGAAGGCGTACTCCATATTCTGGCCCAGGCTGGCGACACCCTGCCGATTGGTGCTGTTATCTGTACCATTGAGCCCGTAGGCGCATCGGCTCCGGCCCCTGCACCGGCTCCCGAAGCGCCCAAGGCCGAGGCTCCTGCTCCTCAGCCTGTTGCGGCCCCGGCCCCCGAGCCCGCTACGCCAGCGCCGGCGGCAAGCGGTAGCCAGGTGATCGAAATGAAAGTACCAGCCGTAGGCGAGTCGATTACGGAGGTAACCATCGCATCGTGGTCGAAGAAAGACGGTGACGTGGTAGCGCTCGACGAGGTTCTCTGCGAACTGGAGTCTGACAAAGCTACGTTTGAGCTGCCCGCCGAAGCGGCCGGAACCCTCCGGATTGTGGCGCAGGCTGGCGAAACACTTCCGATTGGTGGCCTCATTGCCCGGATCGAAACTGGCGCGGCAGCTGCCCCGGCGGCTCCGGCTCCGAGTGCTCCCGCTGCTCAACCTGCGGCTGCTACCACCGCCGACGTTAATGGTCAAACGGGGTATGCCGCGCATCATGCCTCACCGGCTGCGGCCAAAATTCTGGCCGAAAAAGGGGTAGAAGCCACCGCCGTGACCGGTACCGGTGTGGGCGGGCGCATCACCAAAGAAGACGCCATGAATGCCCAGAAGGCACAGCCTGCCGCTCAACCGGCCGCTACAGCCCCCGCGCCCAAGCCAGCCGCACCGGCACCAGCTCCGGCTCCGGTAGCTGCGCCGGGTAGCCGCAACCAGCGTCGCGAAAAAATGACATCGCTGCGCCGGACCATTGCCCGCCGGTTGGTGGCCGTGAAAAACGAAACGGCTATGCTGACAACCTTCAACGAGGTTGACATGAAGCCGATCATGGACATGCGCGGCAAGTACAAAGACAAGTTTAAGGAGAAACACGGGGTGGGCCTTGGGTTCATGTCGTTCTTCACAAAAGCGGTCTGCGTAGCCCTGAAAGAGTTCCCGGCCGTGAATGCCATGATCGACGGTGATCAGATTGTATTCAACGACTTCTGCGATATTTCAATCGCGGTATCGTCGGAGCGGGGGTTGGTGGTTCCGGTGATTCGGAACGCTGAGCAAATGACGTTCCACGAGATCGAGAAAGAAATTGTGCGGTTAGCCGGTTTGGCCCGCGACAATAAACTGACCATCGAGCAGATGCAGGGTGGCACGTTCACGATCACAAACGGGGGTATCTTTGGGTCGATGCTGTCGACACCGATTATCAATGCACCCCAGTCGGCTATTCTGGGTATGCACAACATTGTGGAACGTCCGGTTGTGCAGAACGGCGAAATCGTGGTGCGGCCGATCATGTACGTAGCTCTCAGCTACGATCACCGTATTATCGACGGGAAAGAGTCGGTGAGCTTCCTGGTACGGATCAAGCAACTGCTCGAAGATCCGACCCGCCTACTGCTCGACGTGTAAGCATACACAAGTTGAAACGAATAACGCACCGAGCCGTACAGAGAACCTCCTCTGCGCGGCTCGGTGCAGCTTTTTCTGGGTAAAAGAATGGATGCTACTTATTGGAATACCCGGTACGAAGACGGCCGGACAGGTTGGGATCTGGGGCAGCTTTCGCCCCCGCTCAAAGCTATTATCGATGCCGTGACCGACAAACAGGCGGCTATCCTGATTCCGGGTGCGGGCTCGGGCTACGAGGTCGATTATTTACTCCAACAGGGCTTTACCGATGTGACCGTAATTGACCTGGCTCCGCTCGCTATCGACCGCCTGCGCGAGCGGGTGGGTACACCGGCCGGCCTGACGACCCTTGTCGGCAACTTTTTTGACCATCAGGGGCAGTACGACCTTATTCTGGAACAAACGTTTTTCTGCGCGCTCGACCCGGCCTTGCGGGTGGCCTATGCGCAGCACATGCGTGCCCTGCTGAAGCCCGGCGGGCGGGTAGCGGGCGTTCTGTTTGCTACCACGTTTCCGTTTGAAGGGCCACCCTTTGGCGGGTCGGTAGCGGAGTACCGCACCTTGTTCGAGCCGAATTTTGGTGCGGTACGTCTGGAGCCCTGTTTAGTATCGGTAAAGCCCCGGCTGGGCAATGAAGTCTGGGTTGAGCTGAGGGCCTAAGACTCGCTCATTTCGGCCCAGCGCTCGGCATCCATGGCCAGATACACGCCGTTGGTCCACCCGAAGCCGTCCTGATTGGGGTATTCGCCCCCGCCCGTGGTCAGGGCGGCATCAACCACGTTGTACTTTTCCATCATCTTGCCGGTGGCCTTAAACACTTTATCGTTGAGCGCCAGCCAGCGGTTGCGGCCAAGTTGCGCGGTTTCGGTGAAGCCGTAGTTCATCAAGGCCCTGTACACAATCCACTGCAACGGTGCCCAGCCGTTAGGCCAGTCCCACTGTTGACCTGAGTGGTTGAGGGTGGTTACCCAGCCGCCGGTCTGCAAAAATTCGTCTTTCAGGCGGTCATGTACGCGGGCCGCCTGTTCGGGCGTGGCCAGGTTAAAGAAAAGCGGAAACACACCCGCCAGTGTGAGGGCGGGGGTTTGGGTGGCCTGCACAGCATCGTAATCGTGGAAGAAACCGGTTTCGGCGTTCCAGAACGTACGCTCAATTAAGGCATGGCGGTCGGCAGCCAGCTGCTCAAACAGGGCCGCGTGGGCATGGTCGCCGTTGTGGGCGTAAGCTTCGGAAAGGGTAGCCTCGAGTGAGTAAAGCAGGCAGTTGAGGTCTACGGGAATCAGGTCGGCGGTGTGGATGGTGGCAAGCGTATGCGCATCGGCACACCAGCGACTGCTGAAATCCCAACCCGACTCGCAGGCTGCCCGAATGTGGTTGTACAGCACCGTCGACGCAACGCCCGCCTGTTCGGCCTGTTCGTTGAGTTCAATCTCCTGCCGGTAAGCCTCAGGCCGGGGGGTGGGCGTATTGTCCCAGTACCGGTTGAGGGGCAGGCCATCGGGGAGCTGCACCGTCCGCCGGGCGCGCGGGTGGGCGTCCGACAGGTCATCTTCACCTTTGGTCCAGAAATCGTATTCTTTCTGTAGATGGGGCAGGTAGCGGAGCAGAGCCTCAGTTCCTTCAATATCGGCCAGGAGCCCCACCATCAAGGCGAAATAGGGCGGCTGCGACCGGCTCAGGAAGTACGTCCGGTTGCCGTTTGGAATAAAGCCAAACTGATCGATAAGGTAAGCAAAGTTGTCGACCATACTGCGAATGAGGTCGGTACGGCCGGCCTCGCGTAGCCCGAGCATGGTAAAGTAGCTATCCCAGTAAAAAATCTCCCGAAACCGCCCGCCGGGCACCACATATGGGTGGGGCAGGGGCACTCGCGAACTGTGGGGCACGGGCGTGTCGGCGGGGCGTGTCAGGCGGTCCCAAAGCCGGTTGATGTGCTCGGTAGTTGGCAGCGAGGTGTCGCTGACAAAATCGGCGGCTATTGGTTTGGGCGTATTGAAATGCTCGAACACGAAAGCGTGCAGGTCGAAGCCGGGCGTGTCTTTCTGGGCTTCGTACCGGGCTACAATCTCAGCCGGGTCGAGTTTGGGCGTACAATCGACAAACGTTTTGGAATCGGAGAAGACCCGACCCAGTTGCACATCGACAAAAAGACGGCCAAGCAACTGATCGGGCGAGAGGGCAAGCACTTGCATCATGGGTACAATATGAGTGGGTCACAGCTACAAAACGCTGTGCCTGTATCGTTCGGATGGGTTAACCCAAGTTTAACGGGATCTGCGGGTACAAACAACGCAATATTTTAGATTTATTCGCTAATTCGCAGGGTAAAGAAGGGCTCAACAGGCCCGTAAAAGTACCCACGTAACGTTACTTTACCCACTTACTTCATGGCTACCTGGCGCGTTAAACTTTCGCTCATTCTCAATTACTTCGTGTTTGCCATCCTGCTCAATAGTGTTGGCACGGTGATTCTTCAGGTTCAGAACAACTATGGTGTTTCGGCCACGTCGGCCAGTGTGCTCGAAGCCTTCAAAGACCTGAGCATTGCGGTGGTGTCGTTTGGGGTGGCCTCGTACAGTGTTCGGATCGGTTACCGGCGGGCTATGCTCACGGCGCTGGGCATCGTGACGGTGGCTTGTTTGCTGATGCCGTTATTGCCGGCATTCTGGACGACCAAACTGCTGTTTGCGGCCGTTGGGGCCAGTTTTGCCCTGATCAAAGTATCGGTGTTTGCTACCATTGGCCTCGTCAGCCCCTCAACCGATGAACACGCCAGTTTTATGAACTTTCTGGAGTCGTTTTTCATGATTGGGGTGTTGTCGGGCTATTTTCTGTTCAGTGCCTTTGTCGATGATCAGAACCTGCAATCGACGGCCTGGCTCTCGGTCTATTATGTGCTGGCGGGGGTATCGGCGCTGGCGTTTGTGCTGTTGCTGGCTACCCCGCTCGATGAGTCGAAAGTGGCTTCGGGCGCGGCCCGCCCGCTCACCGACGACCTGGGCGACATGCTCCGCCTGGTGGCCCGGCCTGTAGTGCTTGTGTTTGTGGCGTGTGCCTTTGTGTACGTGCTCATGGAGCAGGGCATTATGAGCTGGCTGCCTACGTTCAACAGCAAAATTCTGAACCTGCCCACCTCGCTTAGTATTCAGATGGCGAGTATTCTGGCGGCTTCAACGGCCATTGGGCGGTTTCTGGCGGGGTTCATTCTGCGCAAGGTGTCGTGGTACTGGTTGCTGATGATTTGCCTGGTGGTGTCGGCGGGGCTGGTGCTGCTGGCGTTGCCCCTAGCGAGCTCGGCGGGTAGCCAAGTCGTAACGGGCTGGGCCGATGCCCCGTTGGCGGCTTTTATATTTCCGCTGATCGGCTTGTTTATTGCCCCCATTTATCCGGCCATCAATTCGGCTATTCTGAGTAGCCTGCCTCTGCGGCAACATGGGCCTATGGCGGGGCTGATTGTGGTGTTCTCGGCTTTGGGCGGCACCACGGGTTCAATTATCACGGGTCGGGTGTTTGATGCGTACGGCGGACAAACGGCGTTTTACTTCTCGTTGGTGCCAATTGGGTTGCTGCTCGTTCTGCTGACTATTTTCCAGCGCCTTGGACAGCGGCAATCGACGGTGGTTCGGGAGCGCGAGCACGCGTGAGCAACATGCATACGTGAATGAGTAATGTAAAATGCATAATGAGTACTTGGGTTGCCTGCTGACAGTCATCCTTTTTGTTGTACATTTTACATTGTTCATTATAAGTGAATGAACAATGTAAAATGTATTACCTACTGATAATCAGTCATCTCATTGTACATTTTACACTATTCATTTTACATTTAATTCCGTCTGATTATTTATAAACAACGAGGGGGGCTGGTTCATGTGAACCAGCCCCCCTCGTTTTGGGCGCTTGCGTAGCCGGGTTTGAATTACCAGAACCGGACGTACAACATCGAGAACAGCATCAGAATAATCACGATCATCGTCAGGCTCGTGGGCGAGAGTTTGAACATCTGCGCGTCGATTTCCAGACCCTTTGGGTTGACTTTCGGGCCGGCGAGGCTGATGAGCACCATCAGGGCTACGGTCATGAAAAACGATAGGCCCATAGCCACCAGGAACGGAATAACATACCCGCCCTGACCGTCGGGGAAGGCCGAGTAGAGCAAGGTTTCGGGGCCGAAAATATCGGTAGCAAAGTGGTTGAAAAACACCACGAGGGCAAAGCCACCCAACACACCCGCAATGGCAGCGGCACCGGTGGTTCGTTTCCAGAAGAAGCCCAGAATAAATACCGCAAAAATACCGGGGCTGATATAGCCGGTGTATTTCTGAATGTAGGTGAAGCCACCTTCGCCCCCAATACCGAGTGCATCGCTCCAGGCAAAGGCGATCGACACCAGCATGGCCACCAGAATGGTAGCGCGGCCAATCCAGAGCAGCCGGGCTTCGCTTGCTTCCTTATTGATGTACTTGTGGTAAATGTCGAGCGTGAAAATGGTCGAGATGGAGTTGGCTTTACCCGCCAGCGAGGCCACGATAGCCGCCGTCAGGGCTGCCACCGACATACCTTTGAGACCACTGGGCAGGAAGGTCAGCACGGCCGAGTAGGCATTGTCGCCAACCACCACACCGTCGCGCATCATTTCGGTCTGCAAACCGCCGTTTTTGTAAATCACGTAAGCCGCAATACCCGGCAACATCACAATAATCGGCATGAAGATTTTCAGAATGGCCGCAAACAGAATCCCGGTGCGGGCGGTCTGCAAATCGGCCCCGAGAGCCCGCTGCGTGATGTACTGGTTACAGCCCCAGTAGTTGAGGTTTACTACCCACTGCCCACCCAGATACATGGCAATGCCCGGCAGGGTAAGGTAGCGGTTTACCTCGGCCTGCGACGCACCGGGGCCGGGTTTCTCAAAAATCATGTGGAAATGGTCGTCGGCATCCTTAATCATGGCCCCCAGCCCCGCAATAGCGCTGCTGCCCAACCCGAAGGTCTCGCTCACTTTGGTAAGCGCCAGGTAGGTAGTAACCAGACCACCGATAATCAAAACCAGTACCTGTACCACGTCGGTATAACCGATTACTTTCATGCCCCCCAGGGTGATGAAGATGGCAAACAGGCTCAGCCCGATCACGATCACGTGAAAGCTGTCGCCCCCGACGAGGTTGCTGATGGCCAGAGCCCCCAGAAACAGAATAGACGTGAGGTTCACAAAAACGTACAGAAACAGCCAGAAAACCGCCATAATCAGACTCACGGTCTCATTGTAGCGCGTGCTCAGGAACTGCGGCATGGTGTAGATTTTATTCTTCAGATAGATCGGAATAAACCACACGGCCACAATAATAAGGCTGATGGCAGCCAGCCATTCGTACACGGCAATGGCGACTCCAAACCGGAAGCCATCGCCCGACATACCGATAAACTGTTCGGCCGAAATGTTGGACGCGATCAGCGAGGCACCGATGGCCCACCAGGTGAGGGCCCCCTCGGCCAGAAAGAAGTCTTTGGTGTCGGTTTTCTTTTGTTCTTTCTGCCGGTAGATCCAGTATCCGTAGGCAGATACCCCGACGAAGTAAAGCAGGAAAATGACGTAATCGAGCGTAATCAGTTGACTCATGTAGAACGTAGGTTGGGCCAAATTTTAGTCAAAAGCAAAATTGCCTCCCATATTACGCATAAAAGCCGAAAAGGATAAAAACACAAACCGGGTCAGGTGCCCGGCTTCGGTACCGGTTTGGGTGCACAAACGCAGTACAGAGGCCGGGTACCGACCCGGTCGATAGCGGTCAGATACCCTATTTTTCGGGCATGAAGGTAAGATAGCTCATCTGCTCAGGGAGGAGGGTTTCCTGCGCGATGGCCTGTAGCTCGTCGGCCGTGACGGCTTTGATTTCGGCAAAAATATCGGGTAGCGACTCCACCCGGCCGATGTCCAGAATACTCTTGGCCATCATGAGCATAAAGCTCTGGTTGCTCTCTTCGGCCATAGCCAGCTGGCCCATCAGCTGCTCTTTGGTCTGGTGCAGCTGGAGCGTCGTGAGCGGTTTGTCGCGCAGTTGCTGCATTTCTTTGAGGATGAGCGTGTGGGCCCGATCCACCTTTTTGGGGTCGGTGCCGAAATAGATACCCAGAAAACCGGTGTCGATGTAGGGCGTAAAGCTGGCGTCGATGCTATACACAAGTCCAAACTTTTCGCGCAGGTTCATATTCAGCCGTGAGTTCATACCCGGCCCACCCAGCAGGTTGACAAGCATGAAAAACGGAAGTCGCTTGGGGTCGGAGAGCGAGAACGCCGGTCGGCCGAGGGCGCATTGAGCCTGCGTAATGGGTCGCTCTACGGTTTGCCGTTGGGGGGTGTAGCTACCGGGCGGTTGCCGCTGCCGGGTGGTTTTGCGGTGGGGTATATCGGCCAGATACTTGCTGGCCATCCGCACCACCTTCGCAAAAGGGTCGTTGCTGACCGAGGCAAACACAATCCGTTCGGTATCGAAATTGTCGGCGATAAACCCCTGCAGGGCGTCGCGCGTGAACGAGTTTACGGTTTCGGGCGTGCCTAGAATATTGCTGCCGAGGGCGTGGTTCTGAAACACAAGCCCGTCGAAGTCGTCTTGCAGGGCGTCTTCGGGCGAGTCGTAGTACATGGCCATCTCTTCCAGAATGACACCCCGTTCGCGCTCAATCTGCTTTTCGGGAAATACCGAGTGAAAGGCAATATCGGCCAGCAGTTCGGTGGCTTTTTCGAAGTGCAGCCCCAGCACCGACGCGTGAAAACAGACTTTCTCTTTGGTGGTGTAGGCATTCAGCTCCCCGCCTACGTTTTCGAGCCGGTTAATGATGTGGTGCGACCGTCGTTTTTCGGTGCCTTTAAACGCCATATGTTCCCAGAAATGCGCCAGCCCCTGTTGTTCGGGCGTTTCGTCGCGGCTACCAATGTCGAGCATGATACCGCAGTGGGCAATCTGGGTGTGGAGTATTTGTTTATGGACAATACGGATGCCGTTGGGCAGCGTGTGTAGTTCGTAATCTTCCATTCTGTAGGATCAAGCCGACCGTGCCGGATTCGGGAAACATTCGGTCCCTGTTCGGTTTCTGCCGTCATCTAACAACCCCAAACCGACGCTAAAAATTTCCGAAGAGGGGCACATTCCAAATGGGGCAACTGCCCGGTACTCACCTTGCGTACACCAAACGATAGGTATGTACCCAAACGAAAGTGCTTAACAACCATTGAACCCCCAAACGAAAAACCACAAACCTTATTCATGCAAACAGCGATTGGTATCGACCTGGGCGGCACCTGGATCAAAGGGGTGCTAATGAACCTTGAGACGGGCGAAATGCTGAAACAACTTTACCAGCCAACCACGGGCGAAAAAGACTGGAAAGAAGCCGTCCGCGACTCGGTAGGGGCGCTACGGCAGGAGGCCACGGCCTTACACTCCGACGCGCAGGTGCGGGCCGTGGGGTTGTCGGCACCGGGGTTGCCCAATGCGGCCAACGATGCCATTGCCTTCATGCCGGGTCGGTTGCAGGGGCTCGAAAACTTTCACTGGGGGCATTTTCTGAACACGCCGGTGCGGGTGGTCAACGATGCGCACGCGGCTTTGCTGGCCGAAAGTTGCTTTGGCGCGGCTAAGGGCTTGCCCAATGTGCTGATGCTCACGCTTGGTACGGGGGTAGGCGGGGGCATTCTGATCGGCGGGAAGCTGTACCAGGGTAATTTCCAGAAAGCGGGGCATTTGGGGCATATCACGGTCGACGCTGATGGCGAGCGCGACATTACGGGAATGCCTGGTAGCCTCGAAGATGCCATCGGCAACGCCACGGTTGAGCTGCGGTCACTGGGGCGGTTCAGCAGTACGTATCAGCTGCTCGAAGCCTACAAGCAGGGTGATTATCTGGCGCAGTGGGTTTGGCTCAGCTCGGTGCGTAAACTGGCCATCGGGCTTAGTTCGCTCATCAACTGTTTCTCGCCCGACATGGTGGTGTTGGGTGGGGGTATCACGCAGGCCGAAGATAACCTGTTGCTCCCGTTGGCTACGTTTATGGAGCAGTACGAGTGGCGCCCCGGTGGCCACACGACGCCCATCCGGCTGGCGCAGTTTGGCGATATGGCCGGGGCTATCGGTGCCGCCAGCTTTGCGATTCAGGCTATGGATTTCTGATAGCAGCGCAGGGGAAAGGAGAGCAGGGGTTGAATAAGAACACGGATTGAACCGATTGAAGGGATGTGAACGGATTTTTAGTACTGATTTTTTACTGAAAGGCTTATGAACGAAAATAGCGATCTGTTGCATAAGGAGACGACGGAAGTAGTGATTGCAGCTTACTACAAAGTCTATAATAAACTTGGGTACGGCTTTCTGGAAAAGGTTTACGAAAATGCGTTAGCGCATGAGCTAAGGCTACAGGGCATTCAGTGTGAGACTCAGCAGGCGATCAACGTATTCTATGAAACAGAACGAGTAGGTTCTTATTTCGCTGATCTCGTAGTGGAAGACTGTGTTGTTGTCGAGCTGAAAGCTGCTGAAACGATTTTACCAGAGCATGAACATCAGCTTAAATCCGTTTAATCCGTGTTCCCTTCAAACGCAATGATCACCGACTATTTACAAAAGTGCAGAGCCATTCTCGACACCGTCGAAGCCCAGCAATCCCAGATCGAACAGGCCGCCCGGCTCTTTGCCAACACCATACTCGCCGGCCGCATGGTCCACGTATTCGGGTCGGGGCACAGCCGGATCATGGTCGAAGAAATGTGGCCCCGGTACGGCTCGTTTCCGGGTTTCAACCCCATTGTGGAGTTGTCGCTTACGTTTCATAACCTCGTGGTAGGCGCCAACGGGCAACGGCAGGCCATGTTTCTCGAAAATGTGCCCGGCCTCGCCGACCGTATCCTGCGTAACTTCGACCTCTCGGAGCAGGACACGGCGCTGGTTATTTCATCGTCGGGTTGCAACGTAGTGCCCATTGAGATGGCCGAACTATTCCAGCAGCGGGGGGTGAAGGTGGTGGCCCTGATCACCAAAGACCATGCCGCCCAAAGTACCAGCAAGCGGGCCGATGGCAAAAAGCTAAGCGACTTTGCCGACCTGATTCTCGACACGGGGGCGCCCGTGGGCGATGCCATGGTGCAGGTGCCGGGGCTCGATACGCCCGTGGCGCCCGGCAGTACGGTGGGTGGGGCCGTAATTGTGAACACCATTAAGGTCGAGGTGGCCCGTCTGCTCACCGAAGCCGGGCATCCGCCCCGTGTGCTCAGTGCCGGGGCCGTAGTAGGCGCCGAGCGGGCCGTTGAACTCTTCGAGGCCGCTTACGACGAACATGCGCACCGGCTGGCCAAACTCTACGCGCAGGTGGGCGTACCGAGTTATGTGAGTGGTTCTTAACTTTACTCCATGAAATACGTATTCTTTATCGCCTGCCTACTGGGGCTGACGCCCGCCCTCCGCGCCCAGCAGGAGGCTCCCGAAAAAGTGGTGCAACGGCAGCTCGAAGCGTATAACGCACAGAATCTGGCGGCTTTTGTAGCTACCTATGCCGACAGCATCGAGATTTACCGATTCCCCAACAAGCTACAAATGCAGGGTAAGGCGGCCCTCGAAAAGTCGTACGGTGAACTGTTCAAAAACAACCCGAACAATTACGCGGCACTGCTGGGCCGGATTGTGCAGGGAAACACCGTAATTGATCAGGAAAAAGTAACCGGCCGGGGCGACCGCGAGGTGCGGGCTACGGCTATTTACGAAGTAAAAAACGGACTGATCCGGCGCGTGTGGTTCGTGTATTGAGTATGATCCAAACCCCACGACTGACCATTCGGCCGCTGACCCTCGAGCAGCTTCAACTGCACGTAGCCGATAGTACCGGGCTCGAAGCGTCGCTTGGTTTGCAACCCGGCCACCGCGAAGTGACCGAGCCACTCCTGTCGGTAATTACGCATTTTACAGTGCCGCGCCTGAAAGACCCCGCCCTTGATCCGCTCTACCACACCATCTGGATTGCGGTTGACCGCGACCGGCAGCAGATTGTGGCCGATGCCAAATTCAAAGGCGAGCCCGACGAAACCGGCACCATTGAAATTGGGTATGGCACGTACCCGGCTTTTCAGGGACAGGGCTACATGACCGAGATGGTACGCGGGCTCCTGGGCTGGGCATTTGCGCAACCGGGGGTGTTGCGCGTGATGGCCGATACCGATGCCGACAACCTGGCCTCACAGCGGGTGTTGCAAAAGGTCGGTTTCCGGTTCATGGAAAAAACGGACGACTTACTTTGGTGGGAATATCCGGTAACTCAGGAGTTAGTATTCAATGAACGGGAGTAATGGTATCTTGACGATCACTTTAGCGCCCTCGATGCGTTGACGGAGTTGTTTACGTATCTGGATATAAGTCAGACAGAATTAAATGTAAAGTGAAAAGTGTAAAATGTACAATGATATAGCTGATTATCAGTAGGTAACGCAATTGTACATTATACGTTTTACATTGTTCATTCACTTAAAATGGGCTCCTGTGTACAAGCAACAGGGTAATCCGTTAACCAAAGCCATTGACGAGCTTGACGAGTTGAAATGGTTTTCAATCCCTAAACCCCAAACACCTTGCAACCTGTACCCATCAAAACAACCGTAGTGGGCTCCATGCCCTTTCCCGGCTGGCTCGAATTTGCGAGCCAAAACCTGAACGCCTTCGGCCCGGCCGACATTCAGGAGATGATTGAAGATGCCGTGATTGCGTCGATTCACGATCAGGTATCGGCCGGTCTCGACGTCATCACCGACGGCGAACAAACCCGGTTCGATTTCAACCTGTCGTTTTACGGCTATATCCGGGGTATTCAGAACAACGATACCGAGTTGCGCCGGTTTGGCCCGCCCGCCCACGATCAGCGTGGTAAGCACAACATTGTGGAGCCGCTCACGGCCCCGCGCGGGTTGGGGGTAGTCGAGGAGTACGAGCGTCTGAAACGACTCGCCCCCGCCGGGCAGGGCGTTAAGGTGTCTATTCCGGGGCCTTACACGCTCAGCGGCCGGTTGCTGCCGGGGCATCATTACAAAGATCGATGGGATGTGACCGAGGCTCTGTTGCCGCTGGTGCGGAAGGAGATCGAAGACCTCGTAGCATTGGGTGTGCCCGAAATTTGCGTCGATGAGCCGTCGATGTCGTGTTATGCCTACCGCGAAGACACCAAGCGGTTTGTCGATATTTTCAACCGGACGGTGGCTCCGGGCGTGGGCAAAACCCGCCTGTCTATGCACCTCTGCTTTGGGAATTACAAAGGCCGGTCGGTGGGGAAAAAGACCATCGCACCCATGTTGCCCGATTTTCTGGACATGACCGTCGATGAGTTGCACTCGGAGATGACCATCCTGAATTTCTCGGAAATACACTTGCTGGAGCGTTTTGCCGAGCGGTTCGACGTAGCCGTGGGGGTAATTGACGTAAAAAGTTATTACATCGAAACCCCCGACGATGTGGCCGGGCGCATCCGGCAATGCCTTCGGTACGTACCCGCCGATAAGTTGGCTGTAGCGCCCGATTGCGGCCTTAGTCAGACAGCGCGCTGGGCCGCAAAGCAGAAATTAACCAACATGGTAGCCGGTGCCAAACTCGTTCGGGCTTCGTTATAATCGGCTCTTTGCAAAATTTTCGCGTTCATTTACGGCTATACGGTTATTTTTGTCCCCGTTGTTGGTGAAATCGACCCAAGCATAGCGTCCTCATGTCCAAGAAAACCAAGATTGTTGCCACTGTTGGCCCGGCTTCCGAAGCGAAAGATCAGTTGCTGGCGCTGGCAAAAGCCGGAGTAAATGTTTTTCGTCTGAATTTTTCCCACGGAACCCACGAAGATCACTTAGAGCGCGTTAAACGTATTCGCGAACTGAATGAGGAGTACAACCTGAACCTGTGCATTTTGCAGGATTTGCAGGGGCCCAAAATCCGGATTGGTAACGTCGAGAACAAAGATGGCGTGATGCTGCTGCCGGGAAGTCGGCTGACGTTTACCAACGATGATATTATCGGGAATTCCGAACGCGTGAGTACACCCTACAAGGATATGTACAAAGACGTTCACCCCGGCGAGCGAATCCTGATGGACGACGGCAAGCTGGAAGTGCGCGTGATCGAAACGCAGGGTACCGACGTAATTACGGAAGTCGTTTACGGCGGCCCCATGAAGTCGAAGAAAGGGGTAAACCTGCCCAATACGAAGGTGTCGATGCCGGCCGTGACCGAAAAAGACTGGGCCGACCTCGACTTTGGCCTCGAAAACGATGTAGAGTGGATTGCCCTCTCGTTTGTCCGCGAAGCGTCAGAAATCCTCGAAATTAAAGAATACATCCGGTCGAAAGGCAAAAAGTCGCGCGTGATTGCTAAAATCGAGAAGCCCGAAGCCATTGCCAATATCGATGAGATTGTAGCCGCTACCGATGGCCTGATGGTAGCCCGCGGTGACCTCGGTGTGGAACTACCGGCCGAAGAGGTACCGATGATCCAGAAAATGCTGGTGGAAAAGTGCAACCGGGCCGCCAAGCCCGTGATTGTGGCGACGCAGATGCTCGAAAGCATGATTGACGCGCCCCGCCCCACCCGCGCCGAAATTAACGACATTGCCAACTCGGTACTCGACGGAGCCGATGCCGTCATGCTCAGCGCCGAAACGGCGTCGGGTAAGTACCCGATTCTGGCCGTCGAGAGTATGGCCAACACCATTCGTCAGGTAGAGGCTTCGACCGACAAAATTTATTTCCGGTACCACGCCCACGTCAACGAGGAGCCGACCGAGAACGTCCTGAACGACAACGTGGTAATGAGCGCCTGCCGACTGGCCCGCGATACCAAAGCCAAAGCCGTGATCGGCATTACAACCTCGGGTTACACGGCCTTCCGGTTGTCGCACCACCGCCCCAAAGCCGATTTGTACATTTTCTCGGCCGATGCGCGCCTGCGGAATCAGCTTGGGTTGTATTGGGGGGTGCAGGTGCTGCCCTACGCGCCCGACGCCGACAGCACGATTGATCAGACCGTTGATAAGATCAAGGATGTGTTGCTGGAGCAGGGTGCCCTCGAAGCCGGCGACATCTTTATCAATACCCTGAGTATGCCACTGGCTAAGCGTAGCAAAACCAATACGGTGAAGCTGAGCGTAGTTGACTAACGGTTTTCAGCTGAATACAAAACCTGCCAGTTCGTAAGAGCTTGCAGGTTTTTTTGTATCTTGACTGCTTAACCGTGGCCTCATGCGCGAAGCAGCTTTTATCCGGCGCAACACCGAAAAGTGGCGCTCGTACGAAGAAAACCCAACCACCGACCCCGACGAGCTCACCGACCGGTACATTGAACTGACCGACGACCTTTCGTACGCGCGGACCTTCTACCCCGATTCCAACATTACCAAATACCTCAACAGCGTGGCCGGCCGCATGCACCGGGGTCTGATGCAGAACAAACGCGATGATCAGAACCGGTTTGTCCAATTCTGGACGCACGAGTTGCCCATGTTGTTTCGGCAGTCGCACCGGCTGTTGCTGGTGTCGGCGGTGTTTTTTGGGCTGGCCTGCGCGGTGGGGTGGCTGTCGGCGGCCAATGACAGTACGTTTGTGCGCCTTATTCTGGGCGACGGCTACGTAAACATGACCCTCGAAAACATCAAAAAAGGTGACCCCCTGGGTGTTTATAGCCGCGAAGACGGGGCCAGTATGTTTTTGGCCATTACCGTGAACAACATCGGGGTGTCGCTGCGCACGTTTGTGGCGGGGGTGCTGGCATCGTTCGGCACCATCGTGATCCTGTTTTACAACGGTGTGATGCTGGGAGCCTTTCAGTATTTCTTTTACGAGCGGGGCCTGTTACTGGAGTCGGTACTGAAAATCTGGATTCACGGTACTCTCGAAATTTCGGCCATCGTCATTGCCGGTTGCGCGGGCCTGACCGTGGGCAACAGTATCCTGTTTCCGGGGACGTACTCCCGGCTCGAATCGTTTAAACGGGGGGCCAAACAAGGTCTGAAAATCGCTATTGGCCTGATTCCAATTTTCGTGGTGGCCGGTTTTCTCGAAAGTTACGTGACCCGGCTCACGCTGCCGCCTGTAATTAGTGCGGCTATTATTGCGGTGTCGGCCGGGTTCATTGGCTGGTATTTTATCTGGTATCCAATTCAGTTAAACAACGAGCAAGGAACAACGAACAGTACTCACTAATGCAAAGCTCGCCTGTTCGTTGTTCCTTGCTCGTTGTTCACTGTTCATTGTTATGATGCAGCTTTATCAGCAGCGCGATTTTGGCGCGAAAATCAACGCTACCTTTCGCTACCTCGTGCAGCATTTCCGCAGCCTGGGGCTGTCCCTGTTGTACATTGCGGGGCCGGTGGTGCTGGTGGCGGGTATAGCGAGTGGGCTGAGCGAATCGTCGGTGCGGGGTAACCAGTTTGGGCTGTTCAGCCGGGCGTCGCTGCTGAGTTTTGGGGCGTACCTGCTGGCGTTCTGGCTGGTGCCGATGGTCACCTACGGGCACATGAGTGTGTACGGGCGGGGCGAGGTGCCGGTGCTGGTCGGGGCGGTCTGGCGTGAAGTTCGCCGGGGGTTCGGGCGGGCCGTTGTAGCTATTGGTCTGTACGGGCTGGCCTATGGATTGGGGTCGGTGTTCTTTTTCGTGCCGGGTCTTTACTTCGGCGTCACGCTCTCGCTCATGCTGCCGATTGTGTTTCTGGAAAACAGTGGGCCGTTCGATGCGCTGGGCCGGAGTATGACCCTGATTCAGAACAACTGGTGGTCAACGCTGGGGCTGCTGGTGGTGATGGGGCTCGTGTACGTATCTCTGTTGAGCCTGATTGTGGTGCCTACCTTTCTTTGGGAAATTGTACGCAACGTGTTTCAGCTGCCTGCCCTGCCTCCGCTGGCCCTCGCGTTTCTGGGCGCTTTGCTGGTGCTGGCCCTGCTGTTGTTTTCGGTGGTGGTGGTGCTGGCTGTGGGCTTTCAGTACCTGAATCTGGTTGAAAAACGGGAGCATATCGGCCTGATTACCCGCATCGACTCCATCGGTACGGCCGCACCCGAAACAACTCCATCACACACAGACGATGAATGGTATGCGTAAGCTCGTGTTTTACGGTGTGCTCCTCGTGCTGGGGCTGGGTAGTCCGGTGGCGGCCCAACGCGCTTCGACCGACTCGACGGTGGTGGCCGATAGCAGCCGACGCGAAACGGATACCCTCGAAACCGACGAACTGGACGAATATTTTGTGGATGGTGTGCCCGAAAACCCGTCGGATACGGTAGCGGTAAACGCCCCCGACGACCGCTCAACCCCGGCCGTGCGTTACCCCACCGCTGAGCAACTAAACGAATACCGGCAAGACCGTGCGTACCAATACGGCGACGATGTACCCCCGCCCGAAAGCTTCATCGGTAAATTGCTGAACTGGTTTTTTCGGAATCTGCGTGAGTTTTTCGCCAGTCCGTCGTACCAGAATTTCTGGCGGTACGTCATTCTGCTGGCCGTGGCGGCTCTGGTGGTGTACCTCGGCGTGAAGGCCGAATTTCTGGGGTTCCTGTCGACTGGCCGGGGTGGCCGGACGACGCTCGACTACGAAACCCTGACCGAAGATATTCACCGGATCGACTTTGCGAAGGAGCTGGAAGCTGCCACCGAAAAAGGGAATTTCCGGTTGGCCGTGCGGCTACTGTACCTGCAAGCGCTGAAGCAACTGGCCGACCGCCGACTCATTGACTGGAAGCCCGACAAAACGAATCAGCAGTACGCCTACGAGCTGGCCGGGCAACCGTTTGGCCCTATGTTCAACACCCTCACCCGCGATTTTGAGTACGTCTGGTACGGTAACTTTCCGGTCGGCAAAGAGCAGTTTGCCCAGATTCAGGAGCAGTTCGGTTTGTTTGGTCGTCAGTTGCCCACCCTAAACCCGGCCCGCTCATGAAATTCAACCGCTACTTTTTCATCCTGCTGGCGTTTGTGCTGGCCTATGGGCTGTTTGAGTTTTACCGTCCCAAACCCATTGACTGGTCGGCATCCTACCGCAACACCGACAAGATTCCGTTCGGTACGCGGGCTTTGTATGAGTTGCTGCCCTCGGTGATGGGGCAGGCTTCGGTAAAAAGCGTGCGGTTACCAGTGTACAATTTTCTGACCGAGTTGAAACCCGTAACCCCCAGTAATTACGTGTTTGTGGCTCGCTCGCTCCGGTTCGATGATACCGATGTGCGGCAGTTGCTCCGGTACGTAGGGCGGGGCAACGCGGCCTTTTTATCGGCCTATTATTTCCCCGATACCCTCGGCCGGGTGTTGGGCTTCCGGGCGTTGGTGAAACCGCCCCGGCTCAAAGACACCCTGCTGACTAACCAGTTTACCAACCCTGCTCTGCAAAAGCGCGGAGGCTATAATTTTTTTCACGACGACGGGCGCAACTATCTCGTTACCAAAGACGCCCGCAACACGGTAGTGCTGGCCCGCAACAGCCGTAACGAGCCGACGTACATCCAGATTCGCTACGGTAAGGGCTTTTTTTACATTCATAACCTGCCGCTGGCCCTGACCAATTTCTTTGTGCTCGACCGTAAAACGAGCGACTACGCGTTCAAAACGCTGTCGTACCTGCCCGCCCGCCCAACCTATTGGGACGAGTACCAGAAACAGGGTCGCTTCGACGACGATGAGCAGTCTATTTTTCGGTACGTGCTGAGTCAGCCCGCCCTGACGTGGGCGTATTACCTGCTGGTAGTGGGACTGCTTCTGTACGCGTTGCTGGCGGGCAAGCGCACCCAACGCGTGATTCCGGTGGTGGAGCCCCCTCGTAATACCTCGCTTGAATTTGTGCAGACCGTGGGCCGGGTGTATTACCAGCAAGGCGACCATAACCACTTGGGGCAGAAGATGATTCAGTTTTTTCTGGCTCACCTGCGCGAACGCTACGGGCTGGTCACCACCACGCTCGATTCTGAATTTGCCGAAGCCCTCAGCCGCCGAACGGGCGTTGAACTATCCGACGCGCAGGATCTGGTACAGGCCTTGCAGGCGGCCCGGCGCACCGTAACCCTTTCAGAAGAAGATGTGCTGATTCTGAACGGAAAAATTGAGAACTTTCGGCAGGCAGTGGCCAATTGACGGCCCTTTCTGCTCTCCTTTTGTCTGGACTTCCGACTAACCACGTATATGTTCGAATCCCGTATTGATTTACAAAGTCTAACCGATACCGTCGCCACCATCCGCGCCGAGGTGGGCAACGTGCTCGTTGGGCAATCGCATACGCTCGACCTGCTGCTGACGGCCCTGCTCGCCGACGGGCATGTGCTTCTGGAAGGCGTGCCGGGTGTAGCAAAAACCCTCACGGCCAAGCTGCTGGCAAAAACCATTTCGGTGCAATTCAGCCGGATTCAGTTTACCCCCGACCTGATGCCTTCCGATGTGCTCGGTACGTCGGTGTTTCAACCCAAAACGGGGGAGTTTCTGTTTCGGCCGGGGCCGGTGTTTGCCAACATCGTACTCATCGACGAAATAAACCGCGCCCCGGCCAAAACGCAGGCGGCCCTGTTTGAGGTTATGGAAGAACGGCAGGTTACCAACGACGGCACCACCTACCACCTCGACCCGCCCTTTATGGTGCTGGCCACCCAAAACCCGGTGGAGCAGGAGGGAACCTACCGGCTTCCCGAGGCCCAACTCGACCGATTTCTGTTCAAAATTGTGGTCGATTACCCCGAAGCCGACGATGAGGTGGCTATTCTGCGCGGGCACCATCAGCGCCGACACCTGACCGATGCCATTGCGGCCGTGCAGGCCGTGCTCACCGCCGACCAATTGACTCAGTTGCGCGACAGTGTGCAGCGCGTGCATGTGGAAGACAATCTGTTTGGCTACATCGCGCAGATTGTACGCGACACTCGGTCCAATAAATCGTTATATCTGGGGGCCTCGCCCCGGGCGTCGGTGGCCTTGCTCAACAGTGCCAAAGCCCTGGCAACGTTGCGGGGTCGTGATTTTGTAACGCCCGAAGATGTGCAGGAGCTGGCTTACCCGGTACTCCGGCATCGGGTGTTGCTTACGCCCGAACGCGAGATGGAGGGCGGCACCGCCGACGAGGTAATTGGGCAGATAGTGGAACGGATTGAGGTGCCCCGGTAAGTGAACGCATACCCAGTAATAACGAATGAAAACGGTACAAACGGATGGGTTACGAATAAGTCAGCGAAGACCGGTGCGGGTTTTTCTGGGTATTTGGGGCCTATTGCTGGCCTATTTAGCCCCCGCCCAGCCACTCACGCGTGAGGCCCTCACCGGACGCTGGATTGGGGTGGCTATCGAGTACGACCTGGATCGGGTTTGCCCACTTGTCGCCTACATGGACCTGCGCCCCGACAGTACCTGGCAGTTGGGGCGGCTCGATAACACCGACGAGCCCCGAACGGGTACGTGGGCGCTGACCGGGCCGGTGTTGCGGCTCGATACCACGCACTACGCGCCGGGCCTGGTTACACTCCAGGGGAATCAGCTACGCATTGGGCAGGTGGTGCCCCTGACGTTCCGGCGGTTTCGGGCTGTGACTATGGACAAGCAGGTGGTGTGGCAACGGCTGGCGGGGCAGGTATGGCAATCGGACCGGGTAGAGTATCTGTTTGCGGCCGATGGGCGGGTGGGCCTTCGGAATCGGCAAACCCGGACCCAAACCGCCCATTATGCCCAACTGACCGAACTGGATGGATCGGTGTTTTTGCTCATTCGGGGCAGTGCCGGTCAGCAATCTGGCGATGTGCGCGAGTGCTGGCAGGTGGTGAGCAATGAGGTGGGTACCATCCGGTTGGTTGGCAGCTCAGGGCCCGACAGTTGCCACGAAACCCTCCGTTGGGTGCGGGCCTTAGGGTCGGGCGAACCCCTCGGCCCGACGGGGTTTCAGACCTGCGCCAACTGTATGCGGGCCAACTTTGGTATGTTTTCGGTAAACCCGGCAAGTCTGCGGAAAACAACCGCCCTGTTGCGCCAACAATACAAACCTGTCGATGTGCCCGATGCGACGGGTTTAATTCGGGTGTCGTTTGTGCAAAACTGTCAGGGCGAGCGCGGACCGTTGCAATTTCAGGAATATAGCGCCGACTACAAACGGCGTCTGTTTGATAAACGAATAACCGATCAGCTGCGGATGCTGATCAATAGTCAGTTGCCGGGTAGCTTGTTTAGCGATCCCGACCGGCAATACGATATCGATGTTTCATTGACGATTCGGCTCTCGAATGGTCAGATTACGGACGTCTTCTGATGAAAGCCTCATTGCTCCTGTTTCTGGCCATTTGCCCGCTGCTGGCATACCCGCAGCGGGGGCGTGTCGGTCTGATTCGGCCGGGTGACTCGACGGTGGAACTGGCCTGGCTTTTGACTCTTAACCGGAATACGCAGACCGTTTATTGGGGCGTTGGCCCTAAAAAAATGCTCGCCCGGCTTGATACCACGGCTGCCGTTACGGGCGAAACCCTGAGCCGGAAAGCCATGGCGTATCTGACGCAGGGCGACTACGAAAAAGGGGTTGCACTGCTCGAAAAAAGCACCCAAATCGACCCGAAACAGTATCGCAACGCCGGAAGCGTTTACCTCTACACCCTCCGCGATTATGACCGGGCCCTCCATTACCTCAATGCGTTTGACGCGCTCACGCCCGGCTTCGACGATACCGACGGTATTTATCCGGTTAGCTACCATAAAGGCCTTGCCCAGCGTAATTTGGGGCACCATGCCGAAGCTATTCGGGAGTTTAGTATCGGTATTGATTCGCTCGCCAAAAAACACGGAGCCGAGTGGGTCAACTACAAACAGTACGTGAGCCGGGCCATCGCGTATCTGGCCCTACAACAACCCGACAAAGCCTTGGCTGATCTGGAACAGGCGGCCAAAAACGCCACTTCCGAAAGCCCGCTGGTCTTGTTTTACCAGGCCCGGGCGTACCGGCAGATGGGTCGCCCGACCGATGCCCGCCGGGCGTTGCAGGATGCGCAGTTTTTCTGGCAGGCCAACCGCGTAAAAGGCATCACCCAACCCGAAGATTCGAACAACCCGGTTACGGAAGAAGACATCGAAGCTGAATTAAGTAACTGATTACCTCCTGACCCCGCTACCGCCCTCCCTATGACCTTTATTCGTGCCCTGTACGTCTCAATCCGGTTCTGGCTTACCTGGCTGGGGTTTGCCGTAGCGTTTGTGTTGGCGTATGCCTTTCCCGTTTTGTTGCCTTTGGTGCAGGTGGCTCTGGCTGTGTTTGGGTTGCTGGTGCTGATCGAGGCCCTTTTGTTGTTTCGGCCAACGGGGCCAAATGCTTTGTTTGCCCGACGCGAAGCCCCCGACCGGTTCAGCAATGGCGACGCGAACCCGGTGACGATTTTTCTGGAAAGCCGCTACCCGTTCAGAACACCGGTCGACGTAATTGACGAAATTCCGGTGCAGTTTCAACGGCGCGACGTCTTGTTTCGGGCCACGCTGAGCCCCCGCGAGTCGCAGTTGATTCGGTATCAGTTGCGGCCTACCCGCCGGGGTGAGTACCGGTTTGGTGCGCTCAACGTGTTTGTGATGACGCCCCTGCAATTGCTCAAACGCCGGTTTCGGTTCGATGCCGACCAGATGGTGCCCGTGTACCCATCGTTTTTACAGATGCGCCAGTACGAGTTGCTGGCCGCTACCAACCGACTGAACGAAGTAGGCATCAAACGGATCCGCCGAATTGGGCATAGCATGGAGTTTGAACAGGTGCGCCCCTACACACCCGGCGACGATATTCGGACGATCAATCACCGGGCTACGGCCCGCCGAACCAACCCGGCCGGTATCGAACTCATGGTGAATGCCTATCAGGACGAACGCTCGCAGCCGGTGTATTGCCTCATCGACAAGGGCCGTGTGATGCGTGCACCGTTTGAGGGGCTCACCCTGCTCGATTACGCCATCAATGCGTCGTTGGTGTTGAGCAACATTGCCCTGCTCAAGCAAGATCGGGCGGGTATTCTGACCTTCGCCAACGAGGTGAATCAGGTGTTGCCCGCCGAACGCAAGCCGGGGCAGCTTCAGAAAATTCTGGAACTGCTGTACCGGCAGCGAACCGGCTTTCTCGAAACCGACTACGAGTCGCTGACCCTCACGGTGCGCCATACCATCCGGCAACGGAGCCTGTTGCTGTTGTTTACTAATTTCGACACGGCCAATGCCCTCCACCGGCAGTTGCCGTATCTGCGCCGGATGGCCAAAGATCACTTGCTGCTGGTTGTCTTTTTCGAGAATACCGAACTGCGTAGCCTGCTCGACAAACCCGCTCTGACCACCGAGGAGGTGTACATGAAAACCATTGGCGAGAAGTTTAGCTTCGAAAAGCGGCAGATTGTGCGGCAGTTGCAGCAGTACGGCATTCAGACCATCCTGACGGCCCCCCAAAACCTGACCGCCAACACCGTAAACAAGTACCTCGAACTAAAAGCCCGGGGCATGATTTGACTCTTCAGTGCTGAATTTTAGATGTTGGACACCAGACGATAGACTTTTTTACAGAATGGTAGTACGTCTAACGTCTGAATGTCCAGTACTGAAATTTGTTTCCTAACTTTTTGAAGAATGCCACGTATCCGTTTTGCAACCCCTTCCGATTTTCCGACTATTGAACACATTGCCCGCCAAACCTGGCCCGTCACGTTTGGCGAGATTCTATCGGCTGATCAAATTGAATACATGCTTGGCTGGATGTACAGTCAGGCGTCGCTGACCGAGCAGGTTGACCAGAAAGGCCATGTTTTTCTGATTGCCCAAACCGACACGGGTGAGCCGGTGGGGTATGTGTCGTATGAGCTGAATTACGGGCAGAGCGATCCCTCCGGTGGCGTTTCTCCAAACGAACTACCATCTGTACCAGCCCCGCCAGTAATCACCAAAATTCACAAGCTCTATTTGCTGCCCCAAACCCAGGGGCAGGGTCTCGGGCGGTTGCTGATTGAGGAGGTTGGGCGCCGGGCGCAGGCAGCAGGTAACACCGCCCTTGCCCTGAACGTGAATCGCCAGAACCGGGCCGTGCAGTTTTACGAGCGTCTGGGCTTTAGCATCGCTAAAACCGAAGATATCGATATCGGTAACGGCTTTCTGATGCAGGATTACGTCATGCTGAAATCCCTGAGCGCATGAAAAAAATAGTTACGATTCTGGCTGGGGGGCTTTTGGGGCTCATCGCCCTGTTGCTGGTCAATACGTTCCGGTTTAGCTCGAAACAACTGACCGACGTACCCCCGGCTCCCGCGCTAAACAACTTCTCGCCCGATTCGGCGGCTGCGCGGCTGGCCGAGGCTATCCGGTGCCGTACGGTGTCGTACACCGATTATTCGCTCACCGATACCACGCAGTTCGACAAGTTTATTGCCCTCATTCGGCGGCAATTTCCCCGGCTCCACAGCCGACTCACGCTACAAACCGTGAATCAATACGGCCTGCTGTACACCTGGACGGGCAAAAATCCGGCCTTGCCTCCGGTGTTGCTGCTAGGGCATTACGATGTGGTGCCGGTGATTCAGGGTACCGAGCGACTCTGGAAACGACCGCCTTTTGCGGGCCTGATTGAAGGTGGCTACGTGTACGGGCGCGGCACGGTCGACGATAAAACAACGGTGATGGGTCTGCTCGAAGCGGTGGAGTACCTGCTAGGTACCAACTATCAACCCGACCGAACCGTGATGCTTGCCTTTGGGCAGGACGAAGAAACCCTGGGGCAACGCGGTGCCCAGTCGATAGCGGCTTTGTTAGAAAAACAGGGCGTGCGGCCCGCCATGGTGATTGACGAAGGTGGTACGGTGAAAATGGACGGGATTCCGGGTTTTGAAAAGCCGGTGGCTCTGGTGGGTATTGGCGAGAAAGGCTACGTTAGTCTGGAGCTGACCGCCACGGGCGAAGGCGGCCACTCGTCTATGCCTCCTCGCCAAACCAGTATCGGTATTGTGGCGGCTGCGGTGGCTAAACTGGAACAAAACCCGTTTCCGGCCCGGCTCGATGCCGGTATTGAGCAACTGTTTGGCTACGTAGGCCCCGAAATGGGCTTCGGCAACCGGCTGGTATTTGCCAATGTGTGGCTGTTTGCGCCCGTGGTGAAACAAATTTTGAGTGGCTCCACCGCGGGTGATGCTACCCAACGGACCACAACGGCGGCTACCATTATGCGAGCGGGCCAAAAAGACAATGTGTTGCCCATCGACGCCACCGTGACCGTTAACTTTCGGATTCTACCCGGCGAAACCGCGCAAACGGTCACCGAACGGGTCAAACAAGTCATTGACGATGAGCGGGTATCAGTTACCGTGCTGGGCAAACTGAACAACCCTTCGTCTCTGTCGGATCCCGATGCGCCCGCATTTGGGCAGTTACATCGGAGCATCCGGGCGGTGTTTCCCGAGGCTGTGGTGGCTCCCTACCTGATGCTGGGCGCTACTGACGCCCGTTTTTACCGGAGTATCTGTCCGAATGTGTATCGGTTTATGCCTATTCGGATGACCGATGAAACACTGAAACTACCCCACGGGACCAACGAACGGGTTTCGGTGAAAGACTACGCCGACATGGTCAGGTTTTACGTAACGCTCATCCAGAATACGCAAGGGGGTAACTGACAGAGCATTAAAAACAAAAAAACTCGAACGAGGCCTCGTTCGAGTTTTTTCTGAAATATAAAGCCAATCGCGACCGGTTAGTTGTTCGTGTCGCTCCCTTTGATGGATTCGTAACTTGATTTCAGGCGGCCCATTTCCTTAGCCAGAAACGTTTGCAGTTCGGCGTTGAAAACATCCTTCTGATCGTCGGGTAGCGACGCGTACAAATCTTTCAGTTCCTGATTAATAGCGGCCCGTTCTTCGTCGGTAGCTGCGTTGATGGAACGGTAATGGTATTGGCGAAAATTGAATGTTGACATACTACGAAAAGTCAGAATTCTGCACGTCGTTCTTCGCATTCTCGGCAAGCTCTTTTAACCGTGCGCGTTCAATAGAGCCCGATACCCAGATACTTACCTCGTACAAAATAGCCAGGGGCAATGACACCAGCACCTGACTGTAAATATCCGGCGAAGGGGTAATCAGACCCGAAATAATCAGGATTACGATGAACGCGTGTTTCCGGTACGCCCGCATAAACGAAGGAGTAAGTACTCCTACTTTCGAGAGCACGAAGGCCACTACCGGCATCTGGAACATAATGGCGCAACCCACGCAAAGCGTAATCAGGGTACCAATGTACGACGTGATATCGTACTGGTTCTGAATGGATTCGTCGAGCTGGTAATTGGCTAGGAAGTTGATGGCTAAGGGCGATACAATGTAATACCCGAAGAAAAGACCCATCAAAAATAGCATCGACACATAGAACGTAGCTCCGCGGGCGGCTCGCCGTTCGCTGGTGCGCAGACCCGGTTTAATAAATCGCCACAACTCCCAGAACGCGTACGGAAACGCGAAGCACAACCCGATGATTACCGCTGATGTAATACTCATGGTAAACTGATCGGCCATGCCCAGGGCCTGTAATTTAAAATCCAGCTTCTTTACACACAGGTCGGCATAGCCCGTAAAATCGGCCAGCTTACACATTTGCTGGTAGGTCCAGAAGTCCGGGCGGCTGGGTCCTAAAATAACGACCCGGTAAATGTCTTTGATGAAAATAAACGCAACCAGACCAAATACCAGAATGGCCGCGAGGGCCCGGATAATGTGCCAGCGGAGCTCTTCCAGATGTTCCAGAAACGACATCTCGGTCCCATCTTCATGGGGTTCGTCCTGATGTTCCTGGGTTGGCTCGTCGTATGGGTACTCGTTGAAATCTTGGTCGAGTGGCATTTTGTAAAGAGTGAAAGGTGAAAGAGTGAAAGAGTGATTGGGGTGAGCGTTCACCGCTCTTTCACTCTTTCACTCTTTCACTCTTTAAGTTTAAGCATACAACGGAAACGCCTTCATCCATTCGTTGATTTCCTCTTTAATGGATGAAAGGCGGCTGTCGTTGTCGTGGTTCATCAGCACTTCGTCGATATATACGACGATCTGCTCCATATCCGATTCTTTCATGCCCCGGGTAGTCATGGCGGCCGTTCCGACCCGCATACCTGAGGTTACCATCGGCGACTTATCGTCGAACGGAACCATGTTCTTGTTGATCGTGATATCGGCCTTGATGAGGGAATTTTCGGCCAGCTTACCGGTCAGGTTAGTGGCGTTGCCCCCTTTGGTACGGAGGTCGATGAGCATCAGGTGGTTGTCGGTGCCGCCCGAAATAATCGAGTAACCCCGGTCTACAAACGCTCGGGCCATGGCCTGCGCGTTGGCCTTTACCTGCTGGGTGTATTCGGCGTACTCATCGCTCAAAGCTTCGCCAAACGCAACGGCTTTGGCCGCAATAATGTGCTCGAGCGGGCCGCCCTGCGTACCGGGGAACACCCCCGAATCGAGAAGCGACGACATCAGGCGCAGCTCACCTTTGGGGGTCTTGATGCCAAACGGATTTTCGAAGTCATTGCGCATCATGATCAGACCCCCGCGTGGGCCCCGGAGGGTCTTGTGGGTAGTAGTGGTAACAATGTGGCAATGATCGAAGGGATCGTTGAGGAGTTTCTTGGCAATCAAACCCGATGGGTGCGAAATATCAGCCAGCAAAAGGGCGCCAATCTGATCGGCAATGGCCCGGAGCCGGGCGTAGTCCCAATCGCGGCTGTAAGCAGAGGCCCCGCAGATCATCAGTTTGGGGCGCTCGCGCATGGCCGTTTCTTCTACTTTGTCGTAGTTGATAACACCGGTTTCGCGCTCTACGCCGTAGAACGTCGGCCGGAAGTACTTACCCGAAATGTTCACGGGTGATCCGTGTGTCAGGTGGCCACCGTGCGAGAGGTCGAAGCCCAAGATGGTGTCACCGGGTTGCAGGCAGGCCAGAAAAACGGCCGTGTTGGCGTTGGCACCTGAGTGGGGTTGAACGTTGGCCCAGGTAGCGCCGAAGAGTTCTTTTACCCGGTCGATGGCCAGTTGTTCGATCTGGTCAACTACTTCACAGCCACCGTAGTAGCGTTTGCCCGGCAAGCCCTCGGCGTATTTGTTGGTAAGCACGCTCCCGGCGGCTTCCATGACGGCGGGCGAAACGAAGTTTTCGGAAGCAATCAGCTCAATACCCGATTCTTGCCGGTGCTGTTCTTTGGCAATGAGGTCAAATACCTGCGCATCGCGGGTGCTAGCGGTCGTTGCAGTGATCATAGTTGGACGCGAAAAAGATGCAGGAGCAGCCAAACGTCTGCTCGATTAACTGGCTATCGCCCACAAAAATAAAGGTTTTCGGGCAGGTATGCGAACGATGCATCCGAGATCGGCCGGAGATTTAATGGTTAATTGGGTTGGGCCGGGTCAAGCATCCGATTTCAACGTCATCATGCGGGCCATTTGTCGGCCTGCTGACGGCGGGGAAGCCGGTTTCGGGCGGCAATCTGGTACTTGAGCGGGGTGGTATTGGTATGGAGCCGAAACTGCCGGTGGAAGTGCGAAATGTTGTTGAAGCCGCATTCAAGGGCTACCTGCCCCACGCTCAGGTCGGCCTGCGCCAGAAGTTTGCGGGCGTGGCTGATTCGGAGTTCGTTGAGGTATTCGACAAAAGATTTGCTGGTACGCCGACGGAAATACCGGCAGAAGGCCGCCGGAGCCATGCCCGCTACTGAGGCAATCTGGTCAATGCTGATCTCACCCTTAAAATGGCTCAGCATATAGTCGAGAACCCGTTTCATGCGTTCGGTTTCGGCCTCGCTCACTGAGAGCTGATACCCATCGCTCGCGAGCAACACAAAATCGGTGTCGCGGCTGAGTTCGTTGAGCAACGTCAGAAAAGCGAGCAGCCGGTCCATCCCCTGCCGGTGAAGCAACTGCTCCATGTGCGGGCGCACTCGCCCCGATGTTGCCGCCGAAAAGCGTAGCCCGTACTGCGCCCGTTTGAGCATTTGGCAAATCGCTTCGGCCTCGGGCAGGTGTTTCAGGATGGTATCTTCAAACGTAGCCGGAAACTGAACAACAACGGCTTCGGCGGGGGCCTCGGCCGGTAGCATGTCATCGTTACGCCAGAAATGCGGTAGGTTTGGGCCCACCAGCACCAGATCGTCGGCGTCGAAAGCGCCGATATGATCGCCCACAAACCGTTTGCCGCTGCTTCGGACAATACAGGTTAGCTCGTACTCCGGGTGGTAGTGCCAGGGGGCATCGAACTGAGGCATGCGCACCTGCTTTACCAGCAGAGAGCTCTGCTCGCCAATCGTAACCTTCTCAAAAAGTGCTTTCATGGCAGGGTCGGAATAACCAGAATGGCTACACGGAAGCCAATTGGTACATATTGTAGCATTTTAACGTACAAAAGAGCGGTATTTTTTTGGGCTTGTCAAGATCGTACATAAATGCGCAAAGAGGTCGAATATTTTCTTAGAATTGTTCAAATAAATTTGCCCTATCAATGAAGAATGTATAATTTGACGGGCTAATAGACACGTATGATTGTTCAAACGGATAAAAAGGCACTTTTGGAGGAGTTGAACACCCCCTATCAGGTACCGGCCGAAGCCATCGACACGTATCGCACCAAAGGGTATGTGAAGCTCAAGCAGGTACTGAGTCCGGCTGTGCTGGAGTATTATGGGTCTATTATTAGTGAGCAGGTTGTTCGGCTCAACACACTCACCAAGCCCATGGAGGAGCGTACCACGTATGAGCGAGCTTTTTTGCAGATCATGAACCTCTGGCGCGAAGACGACGAGGTAAAGGAGTTTGTGTTTTCGCGTCGGTTGGCCCAAATCGCTACGGATCTGATGGAAGTGAACGGTGTGCGGCTTTACCACGATCAGGCTTTGTACAAAGAGCCGTCGGGGGGGATTACGCCCTGGCATGCCGATCAGTTTTACTGGCCACTGGCTTCGCCCAAGACCATTACTGTCTGGATTCCGTTGCAGGAAACGCCCATGCAGATGGGCCCCCTGGCTTTTGCCGAAGGGAGTCAGCACGTTGAAATTGGGCGCGACATTGAAATTAGTGACGATAGTGAGCGGATTTTATCGGACGAATTGCAACGGCAAAATTTTCCGATGAACGACACGCCCTTTGACCTGGGGGAGGTGAGCTATCATGCCGGCTGGACGTTCCACCGGGCCGGGCCTAACACCTCCGACCGGCCCCGGAAAGTAATGACCATGATTTACATGGATCAGGATCAGGTGGTTATGCAGCCTCGCAACAGCTATCAGGTGGCCGATTTGGCGGCCTGGCTCGACAATGCGCCGGTAGGTAGCAAACCGAGTAGTTATCTGAACCCCGTATTATTTAGCTATTAACAGTTACTTCATAGGTTGGTAATGCATACACCGCCCGGAATGCTTTCCGGGCGGTGTTTTTTATGTTAAAACCGAACCTGTGCCTGATGGTCTTACTTTTGCTACACGTTCAATGGAAATAATTTTGCATTGAACGTGTTATGAAATGCGTATGGCTTGTACCTACTACAAATCACCAACCATGAAGACATTGCCAGCCCTCTGGGCGCTTTTGATATTGCCTCTTTTATCGCTGGGTCAAATTCAGAAAAATCCGGCTACCTGGTCGTTTAGCCTCGACAAGCCGACTGCCAATGCGGGCGACATTGTGACGGTACGTATAAAAGCTGTTATTGACGATGGCTGGTACGTGTACTCCAATGATTTTGATCCAAACCTGGGTCCCAACATTGCCGTTGTTACCATTAACCCAAGTGCCAACTACGAAGCCGTAGGCAAGGCTACACCGGTAGGGGCCAAGGAAAAATACGAAGAAATATGGCCCGGCAATGTGCGATATTTTACCAGGGAGGCTCTGTTTCTGCAAAAAGTAAAGATCAAAAAGGCAGGGACCGTGATTGCCGGGAACATCAATTTCTCGACCTGCTCAACCAAAGACGGTACCTGCCTGCCCCCTGCCGATGCCCCGTTTGAACTGACGGTTCAGGCCGGAGCGGCTACGGGCCCGGCGAGTGCTACAGCGACCAAGCCGCTGAGTGCTTCTATCACGACGGCAACGGCCGTAGCGGCTACCTCAGCCGAAACCGATACGGCGGCTACAGTAGACAATGCCGAAACTTCGTCGGCGGCCCCTGTTGTGGCCGACCCGACCGAGTCGCTTACGGCGGTAGAAGGCACCGAAACCGACGCGGCCGATGGCTCACTCTGGGCGTTTGTGCTCACAGCTTTTCTGTCGGGGTTAGTGGCTTTGCTCACGCCCTGCGTGTTTCCGATTATCCCGATGACGGTCAGTTTCTTCACCAACCAGAAAGGTGGAGCCTGGAAAGCCCTGCTGTATGGTTTATCCATTATTGGCATTTACGTGCTCATTGGCACCATCGTGTCGCGGATCAACGGCCCAGCCTTCGCCAACTTTGTGAGTACGCACTGGTTGCCCAACGTCTTATTTTTTGCCGTCTTTTTTGTGTTCGGCCTGTCGTTTCTGGGGTTGTTCGAGATTGTGCTGCCCAGCTCGCTGGTCAATAAGGCCGATGCCCAGGCCGAGCGCGGTGGAGTAGTGGGGATTCTGTTTATGGCCTTCACGCTGGTGCTGGTTTCGTTTTCGTGCACGGGGCCTATTGTGGGAAGCCTGCTGGTGGCTTCGGCGGGGGGCGAGGTGATCAAACCTATTGTGGGTATGGCAGCTTTCTCGTCGGCGTTTGCTATTCCGTTTACCCTGTTTGCTTTGTTTCCGCAGTGGCTCAAGAGCCTGCCCAAATCGGGCGGCTGGCTCAACTCAGTCAAAGTGGTACTGGGTTTTCTGGAACTGGCGCTGGCTCTTAAATTCCTGAGTATTGCCGATCAGGTGTACCACTGGGGTCTGCTCGACCGGGAAGTATTTCTGGCGTTCTGGGTCGTTATTTTTGCCCTGATTGGCTTTTATCTGCTCGGCAAAATCCGGTTGCCGCACGACAGCGAAACCAAAATGGTGAGTGTGCCCCGGTTGTTGCTGGCTATTTTGACCTTTGCCTTTGTGGTGTACATGGTGCCGGGCTTGTGGGGCGCTCCGCTCAAGGCGTTGGCGGGTTATCTGCCCCCCGAAACCTCACAGGACTTTAACATCAGTAGACAGTCAACAACGAACAACGAACAGTCGGCAACGAACAGCGGGGGCGCCCGTCGGCATGGGCAATTATTTAGCCTGCCCCACGGTCTGAACGGTTTCTTCGATTACAAAGAGGCTTTGGCCTACGCTAAAACGGTAAACAAGCCGGTATTTATCGACTTCACGGGTCACGGCTGCGTCAACTGCCGCGAAATGGAAGCCCGTGTGTGGTCGGAGGCACCGGTGTTGTCGCGGCTTCAGAACGACTATGTGGTGGTGGCGCTGTACGTTGATGATAAAACGGAGTTGCCGCAGTCGGAGTGGTACACCTCGACCTACGATCAGAAAGAGAAAAAGACGATTGGTGCCCAGAACGCCGACCTTCAGATTGTGAAATACAACAACAACGCCCAGCCGCACTACTGCCTTGTAGACCACGAAGGGAACCTGCTTGTGCGGCCGAAGAATTATGATCTGAATGCGAATAACTTCGCGAAGTTCCTCGACGCGGGCAAGGCGAAGTTTGCGGAAAAGGGGTAATTTATCAGACAGCTATTTCGGTAAAAAAGAAAGCCGGGTCCAAGTGGCCCGGCTTCTTTGATTCAGTTCGTAGGTTCAACAAAAACAATCTTTCATAAGGGGATGAGCAGCATTGATTCACTCAAGCACTCATTCGCTCAATATATCTTGCGTACTTCTGACGCTGTATTTCGGGTCACGGTTACTGTCCAATCGGGAACGAGTAGCCGAGCGATACACTAACCCCGCGGTTGCGAACGGGCAGCTGCACTACAGGTACCTCGATCTGGCGGGTGAGGCCATGCACGTAGCGGCCTTCGAGGACAAATTGTCCGGCACCGGCATTGAAAGCCAGGCCCAGGCCACCTACGCCACTTACATCCCAGCGGTTCATAACCCCGCCCAGCGGCACATTCAGATCAAACGGCTGCGTGCGAAACAGACCTTCGGCCCGGGCGCGCACCCGGCTGTCGGCGGCATAACTTACGGCTGGTCCGGCAATCAGGTATGGCTGTACTGAACTTTCGGTACTGGCCAGGTTGATCTTGGCCAGCAGGGGCAGATCAATATTGCGGGTTTGGAGGGCAATACGGGCACCCAACGGCACGGGTACGCCCAGCACATCAAACGAGAAGCTTTCGCGCAGGACCAACCCTTTCTGTGAGTAACCCAGTTCGGGCCGGAACGATACGCGCTCGCTCACCGGAATGTCGAGAAACAAGGCTCCCTGTGGGCCGGGCGACAGCTGGAAGCTGGGCGAATAATTGTCCAGAATAGCGGGTTTTGAGACGGTTCCCCAATGGGCGCCCCCACGGACGCCAAACTGTACTTGTGCAAAGGTTGAAGTGGTGGTGAAGAGGCCGATTGCCGCAGCAAAGGCGAGTACGATTCGTTTCATGGGAAGCAGATTCTTTAGTGCCAGCCCCGTCAGGCAAAATTCGTTTGGCCGGGTGTTTCTGGCTGTTTCTGGTTCTTTGACGAGCGCCGTGCGAAAAGGATTAACCGGGTAGGAAATTTTTTTTCTGTCTTTGTGCGATACAAGCCCGTTCACAAACAATGTACAGGGCTTGTATATTTACACTTTACGCGACAGCCCATTGATGATGAAATACGTTAAGCCAACCAAATTCAGTTATTTACCCAAGCCGCTTGCCCTGCTCGATGTGCTGGGCCTGTTTGAGTGCGATCCGTTTGGTAATTCACTGTTGGTGAAACGAATCCTGATCGGAACCATTGGTTGGTTTACCTACGCGCGGTACACGGTAGTAAACCGAATTGAGATTGAGGGGACGGAAAATATCGAGAACCTACCGATTAATAACGTGCTATTCCTGTCCAATCACCAGACCTACTTTGCCGACGTTATTGCCTTCTTCCACATCTTCTGTTCGGTGAAATGGGGCTTCAAAAATACCCTGCTGCCGCCCATGTACCTGTTTGGCCCACGAGCCCGTAACTATTACGTGGCTGCTTCGGAAACGATGAAAAAGGGGGTTCTGGCCCGTCTGTTCAGCATGGGCGGAGCGATCACGGTAGAGCGGTCGTGGCGGGCCGATGGGCGCGATGTTAAACGGGAGGTAGATACCTCCGCGGGTGAGAAGGTCGGTAAGGCACTTGCCCACGGCTGGGTGGTGAGTTTCCCGCAGGGGACCACCAGCCCGTATGCCCCTGTACGCAAGGGCACGGCCCACATGATTATGCAGAATCAGCCCATTGTAGTGCCTATCGTGATCAACGGGTTTCGGCGGGCGTTCGATAAAAAGGGGCTCCGGTTTAAGAAGCGCAACACCCTGTTGACAGTGCGGATTAAGCCCCCGCTTCAGATCGACCCCAACGACTCAGTCGATGATATTGTGGCCAAAGTACGAGCGGCCATCGAACAGGACGTGCCGGATTGGGTGGGAAGTAAGGAGTAGTCGGCTTACTTCTCTTTCCCCGCCAGCTGCCCGCAGGCGGCATCAATATCTTTACCCCGGCTCCGGCGAATATTGACCGTTACGCCCTTTGCGTCGAGAAAACCGGCAAACTTGTCGAGCGTTTGTGGATCGGTATTGGTGAAATTGGCCTCCGCAATTGGGTTGTACTCAATGATGTTAATCTTGGCCGGCACCCGCTTCGTAAACTCCCACAACTCTTTAGCGTCTTGCAGGGTATCGTTGAAGTTGTAAAAAACGATGTATTCAAACGTGACGCGCGTACCCGTTTTGCGGTAGAAGTAATTGAGCGATTCGGCCAGGTTCTTGAGCGAGTTGCTCTCGTTGATGGGCATAATCTGGTTCCGCTTTACGTCGTTGGCCGCGTGTAACGACAGGGCCAGGTTAAACTTCACCTGATCGTCGCCCAGTTGTTTGATCATCTTCGCAATACCAGCCGTCGATACCGTAATCCGCTTCGCCGACATACCCAGCCCATCGGGCGAGGTTATCCGATCGACGGATTCGAGCACGTTTTTGTAGTTCAGCAAAGGCTCGCCCATGCCCATGTACACAATGTTGGTAAGCGGAGCCTCGTAGTTGGCCTTAGCCTGCCGGTCAATGGCCACCACCTGATCGTAAATCTCGGCTGCGTCGAGGTTTCGTTTACGGTCCATGTAACCCGTTGCGCAAAACTTGCACGTGAGCGAGCACCCGACCTGACTCGACACACAGGCGGTCATGCGCGGGCCGCCCGTTGCGTCGGTGCGCTCACGGTCCTGAAGGGTGTCGTCGTTGCGCAAAGCCGGAATCAGCACTCCTTCCACCAGGTTGCCGTCGAACAACCGAAACGATGATTTGATGGTGCCGTCGTTACTGCGTTGTTCGGTAGCAACTGACAAAGGCCGGATTTCAAATGCCATTTCGAGCTTCTCGCGCAAAGGCACCGACAGGTTGCTCATCTGCCCAAACGAGTGCGCCGACTTTTTCCAGAGCCATTCGTGTACCTGTTTGGCCCGAAAGCCCTGCTCGCCGTTTTGCACAAACCAGTCTTTGATTTGCGTAGGGGTGAGTTTGCGGATGTCTTGTTTCATGAAGAAAGAGTGAGAGAGTGAAAGAGCGAATAAGGGACTGTTCTTGAGTCAAACGTTTACTCTTTCACTCTTTCACTAATTTTTTTTCCCGCTTCGAGGCCTTTAGGAACCCACACGGCGGCTACGTCCATCACTTTGGGGGCTACCGGCCGAATAAGGGGATATAAATACGTGTCTTTGGTTTGTTGGGGGGGCATTTGCACGCCCATATAGCTGAACAACCAGAGCATCACACTAATTCCAAACACCCACGTAAAGATGCCAACAGCGGCTCCGGCAAACCGATCGAAACTGCCGAGCAACGTTTGCCGGAGCGATTGGCGCAGCGAGTAGCCCATCCGGTTGACCATAAAGACAACCGGGAAGAAGATAATGGAGAAGCCGAGCCACGGCAAAAATTTGCGGGCCAGCTCGCGGCTGATATACGGGGCAAGCAGGTCGATGCCGAAGCTCAGAAACTTAAGCCCGACCACCATTGCCACCACAAAGGCAATTACGGCCACCACCTCGACCAGCAGCCCCTTGCGGTACCCGTTCCAGGCACCCCAAATCAGTGGAATCAGAATCAGAATGTCGAGGGTCTTCATAGCAATGAACAATAAACAACGAACAGTGCATAAGGGCTGTTCGTTGTTTATTGTTCGTTGTTAGCTGTTCGTTGTTTATTGCAGTAGTGACTTCACCATAGCCGAAATCGCCTTTCCTTCGGCTATACCGGCCAGTTCTTTGGTGGCTACCCCCATTACTTTACCCATGTCTGAGGGGGCCGAGGCACCCACGCGGCCGATAATGTCCTGAAGCCTGGCCCGGAGTTCGTCTTCGGTCAGTTGCTTGGGCAGGTACTTTTCGATCACCGCGATTTCGGCTTCTTCGGTGGCGAGCAAATCCGCGCGGCCTTGTTGCCGGAAAATATCCGCCGAGTCTTTGCGCTGCTTCACGGCTTTGGTCAGCAGCTTCAGCTCGTCTTCGGGTTTCAGGCCGTCGCCCGCGCCCTCTTTGGTTTCTTCGAGCAGAATAAGGGATTTAATAGCGCGGAGAGCCCGCAGTTTATCGGCTTCTTTGGCCAGCATGGCCTGCTTGATATCGGCGTCGATCTGTTGTTTCAGTGACATGAATGAAAAACGAAAGAGTGAAAGAGCGAAAGAGTGATAAAAGTCGCTCATTTGCTCTTTCACTCTTTCGCCATTGATTTTGGCAAAGTTACTACTTTTGACCGCTTACGTTGCAGCCGTCGAAGCACAACCCCATGATCGTTTCTGAAATCCAACAAACCCTGACCGACCGCTACCGGGCCTTTTTGTGGCTGACCAACCCGCTGACCGATGCCCAGTTTTACGCGCCACTGGGCGATGATAAATGGTCGGTTGCCGAAACCGTGCAGCATTTGTACCTCAGTGCCCGGCCCGTGGCTCGGTTGTTGGCTGGCCCTCGGGAGGTGCTTCATCAGTTTGGCCAACCCGGTAGGCCCTCACGCTCGTATGCGCAACTGGTAGCTGATTATCGGAAGGCCCTTGCCGATAATGGCATCAAAGCCCCCGCAAGCATGAGCGCCCGGGCAGAGGACCTCGCCGAGCGAATGACGGTAGAAAATAATTTCGCGGCCGTTCATCAGCGTGTGGTCGATGCGTTGACAAACTGGACTGACGACGATCTGGAAAACTATCAGCTTCCGCACCCGGCTATGGGGTTGTTGACCCTTCGGGAGATGCTGTATTTTACGGCTTATCATCTGCTGCATCACCTGGAACCTACCCGGAACTACCTTTCGGAAAAGGGATTAGACTAACTTTGTGGCCAATTCAACTCTGAAAGTGCCATGCAAGTCAAATCCGCGGAATTCCTCATCAGCAATACCGACCCGGCCAAGTGCCCTAACCCCGATAAACCCGAGTATGCGTTTATTGGGCGGTCCAACGTGGGGAAGTCGTCGTTGATCAACATGCTCGTCAGCCGGCACGGGCTGGCCAAAACGTCGCAAACGCCGGGGAAAACGCAGCTTATCAACCACTTTATCATCAACAAAGAGTGGTATCTGGTCGATTTGCCGGGTTACGGTTTCGCGCAGGTGGGCAAAGGCACCCGGGCGGGTTTCGTGCGTATGATTGATACGTACCTGACTACCCGCCCCAACCTGATCTGCACCTTTGTGCTGGTTGATTCGCGCATTGCCCCGCAAAAAATTGATCTCGATTTCATGACCCGGCTGGGTGAGCAGGGCATTCCGTTTGTGATCGTGTTCACCAAAACCGAAAAGCTGAAGTCGGGAGGGCTGCAAAACGTGCAGGAGCGCTATAAAGCGGCCTTGCAGGAGATTGGCTGGGAAGAAATACCCCAAATGTTTCTGACATCGGCCGTGAACCGGGCGGGCCAGAAAGAGCTGCTCGATTTTATTGAGCCCCTCAACCGCGACTTTGTGATTCCGGCCGAGAAAAAGCCCTGGTAACCGACCGCCAATGACTGCTGACCAACTCACCGAGTTTTTTCACGATGTGCTCATTTCGATGCACGAAAACATCCGCGACTTACAGGGCAAGAAAGTGTACGCCGACCCACAGGAACAGGATTACCTCAGCGGGCGGCTGTTTAGCTACCACGAGGTGCTTCAGATCATGAAGTTCTCGGCCCGCGAAGCCGGACTCGACGAGAAAGAGTTGGGCCTGTAAGCTACTATGGGGTTGCCGTAGAGCGCAAACGATTCCGGGCGGTAACCGATTCGGTTTCGCCTAAAACTGCGTACGGCTTCGTATCTTCGCGACTTATTTTAACAATTCAGAGACAATACACCTAGCTCCACCGACGTTATCGGTTTAGTTGAATATGGAAGCATTACGTCAGATTGCCAATATCAGCGGATTCAGCGGACTCTATCGCATTCTTAAACCCAGCCGTTCGGGCGTCATTGTCGAATCGCTCGATGAGAAGAAAGAGAAAACCATGATGGGGCCAACCGCCCGTGTCTCGGTTCTGAACGATATTTCAATGTACGTCGATACCCCCGATCAGTCGGTGGCACTCGGCGAGGTGCTGCGGGCCGTAGCCGACAAGTTTGGCGACAGCGTGCCCGTAACCCCCAAAAGCAGCGATGCCGAACTCGCCAACTTTATGGGCGAGGTGCTCCCCGAGTACGACCGGGAGCGCGTTCGGACATCCGACATCAAGAAACTGGTCAGCTGGTACGGTATTTTGCGCCAGCATGCCCCCGAAGTGTTTGAGGCAAAAGCCGACGAGTCGGCCGCCGAAACAAATGAGGCTGACGAGGCACCGGCTCAATAGCCCGTTCGTCGTTAGTCATATCGGTCTCCATTTTTCAGTGAGAACGAAAAAGCCGCGAAACGCCCCTGGCTCGCGGCTTTTTTTTATGTTTGTACTTCACTCTGCGTGAGGTAAACAACACCCGTATGCCCGTCACGATCCGAACCTCCCAGAACGTTGTGCTTGAGTACGAGCCCGCCAGCCTTGGCGAGCGGTTTGTGGCTACCCTGATCGATTACCTCATTTTTCTGGGCTGGGTGATTCTGACGGCCTACATAGCCTCGCAGGGCGGTCGGATGCTGGGGAACTACTACTGGTTTTTTGTGGTGCTGGCTCCTATTCTGTTCTACGACCTACTCACCGAATGGCTGCTCAACGGGCAGAGCCTGGGTAAACTGGCCATGAATATCCGGGTGGTTAAGCTCGATGGGTCGCGGCCGGGCCTGGGCGATTACCTGCTTCGCTGGCTGTTTCGACTGGTGGATACACGCGTGCTCAATGGCGTGGTGGCGATGGTGGCCGTGGCCGCCAACGACCGGGGGCAGCGGCTGGGCGATGTGGCCGCCGGCACAACGGTGGTCAAAATTAAACCGGCTATCACGCTCGACGATGTGCTCCATACGCTGCTGCCCGACGACTACCGCGTCCAATTCCCCGACGTCATTGTCCTCACCGATCGGGATCTCAATAGTATCCGTGACACCCTCCGGACAGGCCACCCGGTGCTGCTGGACCGGGCCGCTACCCGCGTTAAATCCGTGACCGGGGTTTCGTCGCCAATGCCTGCCGAGTTATTTTTGCAGACCGTCGTGGCCGACCATCAGTTTATGACCACGCGAGGAGTTCAATAATGTAGAATGTACCATGCGTAACGATAGCTGGTCATTATACATTACTCCTTATTCATTGTACATTCAGCTATGATAGACAGCATAAAATCCCTCGCCCAGCAGTTCGCCGACGATGCCGTGGCTACCCGCCGACACCTGCACGCGCATCCCGAATTGTCGTTTCATGAGTACCAAACAGCCCGCTACGTGGCCGATCAGCTCAAGGCCATCGGCCTGACTCCGCAGGAGGGCGTTGCCAATACGGGCGTGGTGGCTCTGATCGAAGGGCGCAAGCCGGGCCCGACCAGCCACCGGGTGGTGGGTCTCCGGGCCGATATGGATGCCTTACCGATTCACGAAGCGAACAATGTACCGTACAAATCGACCGTGGAGGGAGTCATGCACGCCTGTGGTCACGATGTGCATACGGCTAGTCTGCTCACCACGGCCCGGATTCTGAACACCCTGCGCGATGAATTTTCGGGGACGGTGAAGCTGGTGTTTCAGCCTGCCGAGGAGAAAGCCCCCGGTGGGGCGTCGCTCATGATTGCCGATGGTGTACTCCAGAACCCGGCTCCGGTTGGCATGCTCGGTCAACACGTAGCCCCCAACATTCCGGTGGGCAAAATCGGATTCCGCGAGGGCATGTACATGGCCAGTACCGATGAATTGTACCTGACCGTGCGCGGTAAAGGCGGGCACGGTGCCATGCCCGACCAACTGATTGACCCGGTTCTGATTGCATCGCACATTATTGTGGCTTTGCAACAGATCATCAGCCGCAACCGGCCCCCGGCGAGCCCATCGGTGCTGTCGTTTGGGCGGTTTATTGCCGATGGCGTTACCAACGTGATTCCCAACGAGGTAAAAATTGAAGGGACTTTCCGCTGCATGAATGAAGAATGGCGGGAAGAAGGCCTGCGCCGGATGCAGAAGCTGGCCGAGGGCATGGCCGAGGCCATGGGTGGCTCCTGCGAGTTTACCCGCGTGAAAGGCTACCCATTTCTCCAGAACCATCCCGAACTAACCCGCCGGACGCGGGCGTCGGCCGTAGCGTACATGGGTGCCGAAAACGTGGTCGACCTTGACCTCTGGATGGCGGGCGAAGACTTTGCGTTTTACTCGCAGGTGGTCGATTCGTGCTTTTATCGGCTGGGCACCCGCAACGAGTCGCGCGGAATTGTGTCGGGTGTACACACGCCTACGTTCGACATCGACGAGTCGGCGCTTACGGTTGGCCCCGGCCTCATGGCGTGGCTGGCGGTTGAGGAGCTGGGCAACAAATAATCAGAAATAGCGAAAGCGATAACGAGCGAAAGAGTGGGGAGGGGCATGAAAGCTGAGTAGTAAGTAATACTTTCGCTTTTCATCATCAAAAACTCCTGTATCATGAAGATACCCCACAGGCTGTCGCTTGTTATCGCTTTGGGCATTATGCTGCTCAGTGCTGGCTGCTCAACCAGTTCTATTTACGTGGTGCGCCACGCCGAACGGCTCAACGACTCCGACACCACGAGCCTGTCGGCCGCGGGTCTGCTGCGGGCGCGGGCATTGGCCGGTTTGCTGGCCAACGCGCAAATTGACAGTATCTACATCACGCCGTACCGCCGTACCGAGCAAACGGCCGCTCCGTTGGCCACTCAACTGGGCCTACCCCTCACCCGCTATCCGGCATCGCCCGTAACGGCCATTACCGGTCGGTTACGTCAGCTGCGGGGCAAAAATGCGCTCGTAGTGGGCCATAGCAACACCATTCTGGAAATTGCCCGCGGGCTGGGCACTACCCCGTCTATCCAAAAAATAGAGCACGCCGACTATCAAAATCTCCTGTTCATCCGGATGCGTCGTACACCTTTTGGGCAACGTGCGCATCTTTACGAGCAGAAAATAAACCCGTAACCAAATCACAATCCCCTGATTATGCTTCGAATAGGTTTTTTGCTGCTCTGCCTCATGGGTAGCAGTTTGGCTGGCTTTGGGCAAAAGGCCACGGTCAAACGTACACCCAAAACGGCCACCTCTCCGCTCACCTACAAAGGACGGGTGATAACCGTAACCACCGGAGGAGGTTTTACCGGCCGGTCTACGTCGTATAGTTTGCAGGACGACGGTCGGCTCTACGGCAAGCGCAGTACCGATGCCGCATACGCGCTACTCGGCAAACAATCGGCCCCGAATACCCGGCGGGTGTTTTGGTCGCTGGAAGACCGGTGTAAAATCAAAACAACCCAGTTTGATAACCCCGGCAACACGTACAAAGCCGTAAGCTGGCGCAAAGGCACCGAAACGTACACCGTAACCTGGGGCAGCCCCAAAGACAGTGTGCCCGACAGTTACGAGAAATTCTACAGTGCATTTATGGCGACGATTCCGGCCAATATGCGCCTGAAAAAGTAAACGAGTACCCCGGTTCCGGCCTAGGTTCCGGGTAAGCATTCCCCTGAGTACCCACCCCGTCACTACCACCAACTTTTATGAAACCCGTTTACCTCTCTTTTTTATGCCTGGCCGGCACAGCGGTGCTGGCACAACCCCCCTCGGTCCAACCGCCAGCCGCCGGGTTCCGAATGAAACACAAAACCGAGCGCCCGGTCGATAACCTGTCCCGGCGAATCGGGGCCGACGAAGCGCCCATCCCCGTGTCGCGGAGCCGAAAGCAAGCGCTGATGAGCAACGTGGCGACCCAGAAAGGTCTGCAACCTCTCCGGCTACGCGTGGTTCGCGATGGGACAACGGGCTTGCCTATCTACATCGAAAACCGCGCCGTAGCTAAGCTGGCTCCCCGCAAACCTGGCGTGGGGGCACCCTTGTCGGGTGCGCAGGCCCGCACGAGCGCCGTAGCCGTTACGTTTCAGTTCCTGGATCAGGTGCGGGGGCTACTCAACATCGACAAGCCCGCGTCGTCGTTTGAAGTCCGGCAAGCCGAAACCGACGCCATGGGCCAAACCCACGTTCGCCTGACGCAGACGTACAAAGGGGTGCCAGTATTCGGGGCCGAACTGGTGGCTCACCTGACCGAGGGCGTGGTGGGGCTGCTCAACGGGCAGTACCAAACCGTGGCCGACGGCATCAATACGACCCCAAAACTCTCGATGAAGCAGGCCGTGTCGCGGGCGCTGACCGATGTGGGTAAAACGGGTGTAGTGCGTACGTTTGGTAGCAATCTGCTGAATCTGGAGCAGGCTAAAGGCGACCTTTGCCTGTATCCCGTCGGGGCAACGCACCGGCTGGCCTACGAGCTGACCATCCGGCCGAGTATGGTGCAGCGGTGGGCGTACTGGGTGGACGCCGAAACGGGCGAGGTACTCGACAAGGCCAACACCACCTGTAGCTTTGCCGGGCCTATCAAAGCCACGGCCCGCGACCTCAATGGCGTGTCGCGGACGTTCTCGACGTACCAGAAAACGACCAGTCAGCATTTCCTGATCGATGCGTCGCGCTCGATGTTCAACAACGCTGCATCGACTATTCCTGACAAAACGGTGGGTGGTCTGGTCACGGTAGACTCGCGCAATACCTACGGCGACAACCAGAAATTCTGGCACATCAGCTCATCGAACAACACCGACTGGACACCCACGGCGGTGTCGGCTCATTACAACGCGGGGCTGGCCTACGATTATTTCCGCAACACCCACGCCCGTAACTCGCTCAATGGCAAGGGCGGAACGATGATTTCGGTGGTCAACGTAGCCGACGAAGACGACGGAACCGCGATGGATAATGCCTACTGGAACGGCGAGTTTATCGCGTACGGTAACGGTAAAACGCTCTTTAAACCGCTGGGTGGTAGCCTCGATGTGGCGGGGCACGAAATGACGCATGGCGTGATCGAAAACTCGGCCAATCTGGTCTATAAAAGTCAGTCGGGAGCCATCAATGAGTCGATGGCCGATGTGTTTGGTGTCATGATCGACCGGGATGACTGGACCTTAGGCGAGGAAATCATCAAATCGACCCGGTACACGCAGGGTGCTTTGCGGAGCTTGGCCAACCCAAATCAGGGTGGTAAGAATGACTACGGCTGGCAGCCTAAAACGATGGCCGAATACCAGAATATGGCTGCCGACGACGATAACGGGGGCGTGCACGTCAACAGCGGGATTCCCAACTACGCGTTTTACCTGTTTGCCACCAGTGTAAGCAAAGAAAAGGCCGAAAAAGTGTATTACCGTGCCCTGACGAACTACCTCACCCGAACGTCGAAGTTTCTTGACCTGCGTTTGGCGGTTATCAAAGCGGCCTCCGACCTGCACGGGGCCAACAGCGCCGAGGTGGCCGCGGCCAAATCGGCGTTCGATAGGGTAGGGATTGTGGAAAGCACCCAAACCACTCCCGACCCCAAAACCGACATTCCCGTGGCGCAGGGGCAGGATCTGATGCTGCTCTACGGCACCGACAAAAAACTGTATTCGACGGTTGTGGGCTCCAATAAGTTTGATCTGAAAAGTAGTCAGGGTATGACACACCGCCCCAGCGTGACCGACGACGGTAAGTTTGCCTATTACGTGTCGCCCGACAAACGCATCCGGGCCGTGAGCCTGACCGGTACGCCTACCGAAACGGTTATTTCGAACGAGACCCGCTGGGACAACGTCGCTATTTCGAAAGATGGTACCAAACTGGCGGCTCTTTCGGCCGAGGCCGAACCCAAAGTCTACGTGTACAGCTTCGACCGGAAAGTCTGGAAAACCTTTACCCTGTACAACCCTACCTACAGCGAGGGCATTACGAACGGCGACGTGCAGTATGCCGACTCGTTTGAGTGGGATCTGACGGGCGAAAACCTCATTTATGATGCCTACAACGAGCTGACCAACGCCGACGGCGACGATATCAGTTACTGGGATGTGGGCTTTATCAACGTCTGGGACAACAAGACGAAAAACTTTGCGTCGGGCGAAATCGAAAAGCTGTTTTCGAGCCTGGAAGATGGGGAGAGTGTCGGGAATCCGTCGTATGCCAAAAACTCGCCCAACATCATTGCCTTCGATTATTTTTATGAAGACGATGACGAATACTACATCGTAGCCGCCGATGTGGACAAAGGTGAGCTTGAAGCGGTTTACGAAAACAATACCCTTGGCTTCCCGAGTTATTCGCGGCTCGACAACCGGCTGGTGTTCACGGTCGAAACCGACGCGGGGGTTGAAAATATAGCCGCTATTAATCTGGCCGCCGATAAAATCACCCCTTCGGGCTCGGTGCAGACCCTGGTCAACCGGGCTAAATGGCCGGTTTGGTACACCCAGGCGACCCGTACGATCCCAACCAAAACGGCTCAGACAATCTCGTTCAACAGCCTGCCCGACCGGTATGCCAATGAACCCGAGTTTACGCTGGCGGCTACCTCATCGGCTGGGTTGGCGGTGCAATACTCGGTGCGGTCGGGGCCGGCCGAGCTCAATGGCAACAAGGTGCGCGTTACGGGACCCGGCACCGTGGTGATTCGGGCGTATCAGGACGGCAACAACCAATTTTATGCCGCTACCCCCGTCGACCGGACGTTTACCGTACTGGCGGTGCTGGGCCTTGAACCCGACTGGGCTACTGCCTTAAAACTATACCCCAACCCCGCCCCGGCGCAGGTAATGGTAGAGGTTCCCCCGACTGTAATCATCGACCGGATTACGCTCAGTAGCCTGACCGGCACGCAACTGATGGAGCAACCTGTGCGGAGTCATCGGGCTACGCTTTCGGTGGCGCATCTGCCAAAAGGTGTTTACCTCGTGACCCTCGAAACGGCCAAAGGCATGGTGAGCCGAAAGCTGGTTAAGGAGTAAAACACCGGGGGCGGCACCACATTGGTGCCGCCCCCGGTGTTTTAGGCTAACAGTGTGAGTGCGCAGGCGGGCCGCATAGCCTACCCATCACTCCAAAAAACGGGGTTACTTCGCCTGTTGCTTTAAAGCCTCTGGTTCCAGCTCAAACGCAATCGGGAGAACATAACGCACATTGAGCGGTTTCCCGTCCTGGCTGCCCGGTTTCCATTTGGGCATCCGGCTCGTGACACGGATCGCTTCTTCATCGCACCCAAAGCCGATTCCCTTGAGAACCTTCGCGTCGGCAATGCCACCGTCTTGCGTAACCACAAAGCTCATAAATACCCGGCCCTGAACATTGGCTCGTTGGGCCGCAGCCGGGTAGCGCAGGTTCTCCTGAAGATACTTACTGAGGCCATCCATTCCGCCGGGAAACTCAGGTTGTTTTTCCACAACCGTGAAAATTTCGCCCTTTATCTGCGTCAGTTTCAGGGATTGGTCTACCTTCTCCCGATTGTTGACCGCCTGATCAATTTCCTTCTCTACCTGCGTACACATGAGCAACAGCCCCGCAAATGCCAGTACAAACGGATAGCGCCAGAGCGCGCGGGGTGAGGAGTTTGGTTTGGTAAGCATCTGTACGCGTTGTTTGAGTTCGGAGAGACGGAGAAATGAGTTGGTGAGTTCGTAACCGGGTACGTTAGTGTTTGGCCGGTTCTGCTGGTTTGGTTTCATCTTTCTTGCCTGTTTTTGTGGTGACAATAACGACGCCATGCGTGCCCTTCTCGCCATAAATAGCGTAAGCCGAAGAGCCTTTCAACACATTAATTGACTCGATTTCCTTGGGGTTAAGTTCGCTCAGTCCTACCTCTGATTGCTGGACTATACCATCCACAATAAACAGGGGAGGTGGAGTGCCGAGCCCAGCCGAATTGCCACGAATCCGAATCTGGACAGGGCTACTATTGGTATCACCGACCGCCATTCTACGTTGCCCCACAATCCTGTGCTCCTGAACAGTAATAATATCTTCTGCCCGCCCTTGTGTTGAAATCGGGTCTGTAGTTTGACGAGACACCGGTTGTTTTTTGCCCGAAGGCGACGCAGACTTTTGCGAGGCCGGCCGCCCACTCTGTGGGGCTAACCGTATCATAATTTCTTTCCCGGCTTGTGCCACTACTTCCTGTGATACGAACCCGGCAAAACTGACCACCAATCGGGTACCCGGCTTTGTGTAAATTTCAAATTGACCATTCCGGTCGGTAATGGTGCCCTGTGTGGCATTACTCACGATCACGTGGGCGCCGGGGAGCGCTTTGTGGTCAGATCCCACCACGCGCCCTTTTATGGGGCTTGGCTTTTGCGTCTGAAATGGCTCCACGATCAAGTGTTCCATTTCGGGCCGGGCGGCCGTCAGCGCCAGCGTAACCAACGTAACCGGTAGCACGAGCGCATACTTGCCCAGTGCCCAGCGGTTGGTGGTCCGGCGTTGCAGCATACGAAGCCTGGGCACCAGCAGAGAAGGCTTGAAGAACGAGTTGGTAAGCGCTTCGGGTCCGTCGCCGAGGGCGTAGGTCACCAGATACCGGGCATAGTCGGCCCGGTGCGTAGCTGAAGCGCCCGCATCGGCCAGAAACTCGTGTACTTGCCGAATGGACGCCCGGTATGCCAACAGCACCGGGTTGTACCAGAACAGGGTCTGCATGACCTCAAAAAAGAGCACGTCGGCACTGTGCCATTGCCGGATGTGCACTAGCTCGTGGGCCCGAACAGCCTCCACCTGCCGGTCGGCGGGGCTCAGTACCATGTATCGGAAAAACGAGAACGTAGGCGTTTGCGGGTCTGATGGCTGTACCAGCGTATAGTCCTCCAGCGTTTGTTGGGGGTGTTGATGAATGTAGTCGAATAGCCGCGTTGTTCGCCAGGTGAGCCGAACCAGCAACGCCAGCGCTACCAGCCCGTAAGCCCACCAACCCAGGGCCACCCAGTCGGGGCCGGTGGGGGTTGCCTCGGCCCGAACGGGCGTAAGGGTAGGCAGTTGAACCGGCGTAGCGGGCAAAGCCGCCACCGTCTCGGTGGGCAGTTCAACCAACGGTAAGACGAGTGAGAGCACGGCCGAAGCCAGCAGATAGGCCCGGTTGAGGCCGAAAAACGTGTGCCGCCGGAGCAGCAGGTAGTAACACCCAAAAAAGAGCAGCAGGTATAAATTGGTGCGGATAAAATAGTCCAAGGCGGTCATGGCTCGGTTTTGTTTTGGTTTAGTAGCCGGATTATTTCATCGGCTTCGTTCAGGCTTAGGTTTTTCTCTTTCACAAAAAACGACACCAGCTTTTTGAGCGAGTTGTCGAAGTAGTTGCTCATGAGCTGCTCGGTCTGGAAACGCCGATACTGCTCTTCCGTAATCAGGGCGTAGTATTCGTGCGTTTTGCCGTACGCAGTGTAGCCCACCAGCCCTTTCTTTTCCAGAATCCGGATAATCGTCGAAACCGTATTGTAGGCTGGCTTAGGCTCGGGGAGCTGCGCCAGTACATCCTTTACAAATGCGCGGTCCAGCTGCCAAAGCACCCGCATAATTTCCTCCTCCGCTTTGGTGAGTTCACGTACTTCCATACCGATTATCAATGAGTTACGACGTTATAACGTAGTTTTTAGTTTCAAAACTAATAATTTAGTTATTTGTTTCAAATTTTTTTAACCAAATTTTATTTATACCATCAAGCAAGTAGATTGATAATTAATTGGCCTGCTTTTATATTCACAGAATAATTTATGCTAGCCCGACCGACGTAGGTTAGTAACCGTAACGTACTCCATGAAGCAGGTTATTGTCGTTTGCCTGATTACTATATTCGTTCAGTTAGCCGGGGCGGTGTCGGGACAAACCCTGACCCCCTCCGAAGCACGGGAGGATATTGAGTTTCTGAAACGTCGGCTCGATCAGCTCCACCCGGCTATTGGGCATTACACGCCCCGCGCCCGCTACGAACGCCTGTACGACTCGCTTTATAATCAGCTGAACACGTCGGTCGAGTATCTGCATTTTTTTCGGCATGTGAGTCCGCTCGTGAGCGCCCTCAAAGACGGCCATACCAACCTGAACCATCGGCGGTCGTATATCGACAAGCACACCCGCTATTTTCCGTTTTTTATCCGTGACGCTGGTACTGGGTATTTCGTGACCCACAATGTCTCGGCCGATACAACCCTCCGGCGCGGCACCGAACTGCTCACGATCGACGGGCGGACGGTGGCGAGTATTCATCAGGAATTGATGGAAAACGACCGGTCGGGCTCCGATGGCGACAACCTGACGGGCCGGCGGCAGTGGAGTTTGCACCAGTTTGCCGACTACTACGCGGCCTGGTTTTCGGCCGTCGATTCGCTCACCATTACGTACCGACTGGCCAATGATTCTCTGCGACTTATTCGTAAAACCCGGATTCCGTGTGTTACGCTTCAGCAATTTCGGGCTACCATGCAAAAGCGCTACAGCCACGAAACCGAGTACCACAGCAATCTGTCGGTACGGGTAGTAGATACCCTGTCGCGGACGGCCGTTCTGCGCGTTTCTACGTTTATGGGTGCGAAACGACACGACCCCTTTCAGTTGGCTTATAAGCGTCGGTTGAAGAAGGCCTTCCGCCAGATTCAGGACCAGAAAATAGAAAACCTCGTGGTCGACTTGCAGCATAATGGCGGGGGTATGGTGCTCAACTCGGCGCGGTTGCTGCAATACTGGATGCCCGAGAAGTTTACGATCATGCAGCGTGAGCAACTCAAAAAAGCGGCTCGGGCCGAATTGGTGACCCGCTGGAATCCGTTTTCGGCCCTTCAGTTTTCCATGCAGTACAAGTCCGACGGTCGGGGTGGTTTTTCGAGCCGCTCGCACAAGCGGCAGTTCCGGCCCCGGCGTACGCTGGCCTACAAAGGCAATCTGTATTTTCTGATGAATGGGGCCTCGTTTTCGGCGGCTACATCGGTGCTGGCGAAGTCGTTGGACGCGGGTGTAGGTACGTTTGTGGGCGAAGCCTGCGGGGGCGCGTACTGGGGCGATTTTGCCGGTCATTTCAAAACTGTGACTCTACCCAACTCCCGGATTCAGGTGCGTATTCCGCTCAAGAAACTCACCCATGCCGTTGACCCGGAGCGGGCCAATGGCTTTACGGTGGAGCCCGATTATACCGTTGGCCGCACCTACGACGACCTCTTGCACAACCGAGACTATACACTTACCAAAACGCTTGAATTGATCCGTCGTGGTTTTGTGGCCCGTAAGCCCATGGTGGTGCGGCCGTTGCAAGCTTCGCGCTGATTGCGTACTTTTATCCTGTGTATTGTATCGTAGACGTTGAAACGACCGGGGGCGTGAAGGGGCCCAGTCGGATTACTGAAATCGCCATGTTTCGCCACAACGGCCACGAGGTCGTTGATGTCTTTCACACCTTACTGAATCCCGAATGCCCTATTCCGCCGTTTATTCAACACCTCACGGGGATAAACCACCAGATGGTTGCCGACGCTCCGCGCTTTGAGCAGGTGGCCGACGAGGTCATTCGGATGTCGCAGGGGGCTATTTTTGTGGCGCACAACGTTGCGTTCGATTTCAACTTTGTCAAGAAAGAGCTGGAGTGGTTAGACTACCCATTTTTCCGCCGAACACTCTGCACCGTTCGTACCAGCCGAAAAATATTCCCCGGCCTGCCTTCATACAGCCTGGGCAAGTTGTGCAATTCGCTCGAAATTCCGCTCGACAACCGGCACCGTGCCCACGGTGATGCGGCCGCTACGGTGCAGCTCTTTGAGCGACTCATGGCCAACGACCGACACAGCCTGATTCCGCGCCCGACGGTCATACTCTGATCCGGGAAAAAGCCCTTACCAACAGTTACCCGACCTGATGTGTTGTATGCCTGAATCAACCGTCACGTTATGGAAACAAATCCGACAGCCGGGCTATCGCCCGCCGGAGAACTTTTACCCGATATTGGGCTGGGTGTTATTGGCATGGGGGGCTTCGGGCTGTTTGCGGTCCAGCAGTTTATGCAAACACCCAACGTCAAACTGGTGGCCATTGCGGGCTCCAGACGAGAGGAAGCCAAAACCGCAGCCCGGCGTTTTGGGGCCGAACACCTCGACTCGCTGGATGAGCTACTGAGCCACCCCGACATCAATTTAATTTATATTGCCACGCCCCCGTTTCTGCATTTTGAGCAGGCTATGCGCGCACTCGATGCAGGTAAGCACGTCATTTGCGAGAAACCCCTCGCCATGAATCCTGAGGAAGGGCGGCTTATGCTTGAGAAGGCGGCTCAGAAAGGTCTGCTGATGGTAACGAACCTGATGCAACGCTACAACCCTATGTTCGAACGGGTGAAACGGTTGATTGATCTGAACCTGCTGGGCGAGGTGCTGCATGGGTACTTTGAAAATTACGCGGGCGATGAAGGGCTCTCGCCCGAACACTGGTTTTGGGATCGCACCAAAAGCGGGGGTATTTTCGTAGAGCATGGGGTCCATTTCTTCGATATGTTCAGCGGGTGGCTGGGTCAGGGAAAGGTGCTGTCGGCGCAGGTGACCAAACGGCCGGATAGCGCGGATATCGAAGATCAGGTGAGCTGTACGGTTGCGTACGGCGACGAGCAGACCGGTTTGAAAACGGTCAATTTTTACCACGGTTTCACACAAACGGGCCGCATGGACCGGCAGGAAATGCGTATTCTGTTTGAGCGGGGCGACATTACATTGTACGAGTGGGTGCCTACCCGACTCGTGCTGCGGGCGGTGGTCGATGAAGAAACCACCCGCGAGCTGATGACGCTGTTTCCGGGGGCGCAGTTGAACGTAACGGCCAACTTCGGTGGGAAAGACCGGGTATTGCGCGGGCGGCACAAAGATTTTGAAGCGTATCAGCAGATTGAACTCCGGTACGGGTTCGGCGACGATAAACTGCACCTGTACAGCGAATTACTCCGGCTTATGTTCCGCGATCAGGTGAGTGCGGTGTATTTCCCTGAAACACACCGCAAAATCACGAACGAAAACGGTCTCGACTCGCTCATCGTAGCTGCCGAAGCCGATCGGCTTGCGCGAAAAGGGTTTATGGTTTAGCGTTTTTGGTTTTTAAGTGAATGAACAATGTAAAATGTATAATGAACAATTGTATTAGCTTCTGATAATCAGCCGTCTCATTGTACATTTTACACTATTCATTTTACATTTAATTCTGTCTGACTACTTAGTTGTAGGCTGCTGTTGGTTAGGTGTATTGAGTGTTGTTCAATTGAGTCCTGGTCTTACGTACTGCCTTCAACCACGGCTAAGGTCTTCTGTTTTGTTACCTTCAACCCCTGCCAGGGTTTGACGCTCTTGTTTAATGATTTAGAAAAAGCAACAAGCCAATCACTCAATACAGCCAGGTGCGTAGTTTCCTGCCACGGTCAACTAAAAACAATAAACCAAAAACTAAAAACGGTTGCCGCGTCGGGTGAAACCCAATGCAGCAACCGTTTTTTATGAAAGACCTGGGTGAGCTTGTTGCCCGCCCGTTTGTTATTCGAAGTAGTTCAGTACGCGGTGACCGCTCTTCTCCAGCAGCTGATCTTTGCGGAACAGGGCAACGTCAGCGTGAACCATGTCCTGAACCAGTGCCTTCAGATCGTACTTGGGCTTCCAGTTCAGCTTCGTCATTGCCTTGGTGGGGTCACCCAGGAGCAAGTCTACTTCCGTCGGGCGGAAATAACGCTCGTCGATAGCTACGACCTCCTGACCCACCGCTACCGGGAAGTCGGGGTTGCTGGAGTTAACCACTACACCTTTTTCATTGACACCTTCACCTTCAAACACAACCTCAACGCCGATTTCGGCAAACGCCATCTTCACGAAATCGCGGATGTGGGTAGTTTGGCCGGTGGCAATCACAAAATCTTCGGGTTTCTCCTGTTGCAGAATAAGCCACATAGCCTCTACATAATCTTTGGCATGACCCCAGTCGCGCTGTGCGTCGAGGTTGCCGAGGAATACCTTGTCTTGCAGGCCCAGACCGATACGGGCTACTGCGCGCGTAATTTTCCGGGTTACGAATGTCTCACCCCGCAGTGGCGACTCGTGGTTAAACAGAATCCCGTTGCAGGCATACATATTGTACGCTTCGCGGTAGTTGACCGTGATCCAGTAGCCATACAGCTTGGCAACGGCATACGGCGAGCGTGGGTAAAACGGCGTCAGCTCCGACTGAGCGTGGCCCTGCACCCCACCATACAGCTCCGACGTCGAAGCCTGATAAATGCGCGTTTTGTCCGTCATACCCAGCAACCGAACGGCTTCCAGAATCCGCAGCGTACCGATACCGTCGACCTGAGCCGTGTATTCGGGCTCGTCGAAGCTCACGCGCACGTGCGACATGGCGCCGAGGTTGTAGATCTCATCGGGTTGTACTTCTTGAATAATCCGGATAATATTCGTAGAGTCGGCCAGGTCACCGTAGTGCAGGTGAAACCGAACATTGGTCTCGTGGGGATCTTCGTAAATGTGATCAATACGTTGCGTATTGAACATAGAGCTCCGGCGCTTGATGCCGTGCACTTCGTAACCTTTTTCCAGCAGCAGTTCGGCCAGATAGGCGCCGTCTTGCCCTGTGATACCTGTAATTAACGCTTTCTTCATACGTGTATAGGACGCTGAAATCCTTTTTGGTACTAATTCAAGATTGCCGGGACGAAAGTAAGGCTAAAAAATGAAATTTCTGACATTTATTTTATCGATAGGCTTCGTCGGACATCAATTTTGTCGGGTTGAAGCATAGCCGAGGGCATCATCTGTTTGATTTGCCCAAAATACCGTTCGGCGTCCATCCGCCGGATAAAGTCACCAACTTTGAGTTTATACGTTGGCTGATTGTAACTTAAGTAAGCAGTGAGCTCCGGAAAGTTCTGGTAAACCTGGAGTTTGGTGGCTTCGGCCTGTTGGCGTTCGTTGCCTACGTACACCTGAATTCGGTAGCCCGATGCGTAACGCAACGACCGGTTTTTATCCGCAATCGATGTTAGTTGTTCGTCTACTTTACGATTAATGTGTAAAGCTTCCGCCGATCCGACAGTAGTAATTTTCCGGGATTCGGTTGATGCCGAACTGGTACTGGTAGCCGAACCGGTTTTGGTGGTCGCCCCCGGCCGGGTGCCCATGTTGCTGTACACGGGTCGGGCCTCCGATAAATCTTCGTTGTAGGCGTTATAATCGCCGGTACGGTTCGAAGAGGGCAGCGTTTTGGGAGCACAGGCTGTGAACAAAAACACCATTAGGCTGACCCAAAGGGCTGAAAACGATTTCATGTGTGTGTTTTAAGCTGATTGCAAACTTACAGAATATTTTGATGGTCAGGATTGTCAGCTTCCGAAACCGCCCAAACGGTCGGGCCATCGCCTTTTTCGTTACTTTTGCGACCTATCGTATCGACTGATTGCGTATGCTGAACGTTCAAAGTAACGTTTCTCTGAAACCCTACAATACATTTGGTATTCATGCCAATGCCCGCTACTGGGCCGAAATTCAGGACCCGGCTGATTTGCAAACGCTGCTGCACCTGAACGAGTACGTTGCCGTGCCGAAGCTGATTCTGGGCGGAGGGAGTAACCTGCTGCTGACGGGCGACGTTGAGGGTATGGTCATCCGGATGAATATTCAGGGAATTGAACTGGTGCGTCAGGATGAACGCCATTACTGGGTGAAAGCCGGGGCGGGGGTCAACTGGCACGAGTTTGTGATGTACTGCGTGAAGCGCGGGTATGCGGGGCTCGAAAATCTGTCGTTGATTCCGGGCACGGTGGGGGCCGCCCCCATGCAAAATATTGGGGCCTATGGTGTCGAGATTGAGCAGGTATTTGAGTCGTTGGAAGCGCTGAACCGGCAAACGGGTGAGATTCGCACGTTTACCCACGCCGAGTGTCAGTTCGGATACCGCGAGAGCGTGTTCAAGCACGAGCTGAGAGATCAATACATTATCACGAGCGTGACGTTTCAACTCGATAAAACGCCCACGTTTCATACCACGTACGGGGCCATTGCCGAAACCCTGGCCGAGATGGGCGTTACCGACGAGACGCTGTCGATCAAGGCTGTTTCCGATGCCGTGATTCGTATTCGGCGAAGTAAGCTACCTGACCCGGCCGAGATCGGCAATGCTGGCAGCTTCTTCAAAAATCCTGAAATTCCGAAAGAACAGTTTGAGGCACTGCGCCAGGAGTGGCCGGATATGCCGGGCTACCCTCTGGCCGATACCGACCGGGTAAAGGTGCCGGCTGGCTGGCTAATTGAACGCTGTGGCTGGAAGGGCTACCGAACCGGCGATGCGGGCGTACACGCACGACAGGCGCTGGTGCTGGTCAACTACGGAAAAGCCACCGGCCACGAAATTCTGGCTCTGGCGCATGAAGTACAGCGCTCTGTGGGCGAAAAATTCGGTATCTCGATCAACCCAGAGGTCAATCTGTTCTAACCAGAGACCTCTGGCAAACCTTGTCAACCTGGGCCGAATGAGGTGCCAGATACCCAAAAAGGGGCTGCCGAAATACCGGCAACCCCTTTTTCTTCTTTCTACAATCGACCGTCTACCGCGCCGACTGCATAGCCGGGGTCTTGACGGGCAGACGGGCGTCGCGCATGGCGGTATTGTACACAAAAGCGGCTACCACCGTGGCGGCCTGTTTCAGGTCGTCGGGCTGGAGGTGGTCGTATGTATCCATGTTGGTGTGGTGCGTGCGCGTGTCGTACTCAATCCGATCCTGAATAAAGCCGAATCCGTTCAGGCCCGCCCGGTCGAACGAGACGTGATCGGTTCCGCCACTGCTGCGGGGGGCAACGGTGGTTGCACCGAGGTCATGAAAGGGTTTGAGCCACTCGGCGAAAATAGGTCCGGCCGCTTCGTTTCCCTGTAAATAGATGCCGCGAATTTTGCCCGTTCCGTTGTCCACATTGTAGTATGCCACCAGGTTTTCGCCCTCGCGGGTGAGTTTGTTTGTTCCAGCGCTGACCAGTTTGTTGGTAACGTAATTTTTGGAGCCGTGTAACCCCTGTTCTTCGCCACTCCAGAGGGCAATCCGAATAGTCCGGCGGGGTTCCAGCCCGGCGCTATTCAGAATCCGAACGGCTTCCATCATCACGGCACTGCCAGCCGCATTGTCGGTAGCGCCGGTAGCAGCATGCCAGGAGTCGAGGTGCGCGCCCAACATGACAACTTCTTCTTTCAGTTTGGGGTCGGTGCCGGGGATTTCGGCCAGTACGTTATAGCCCTTGATATCGTCGGTGTAAAACTTTGTTTTTACGTCGAGTTCAAGTTTAACCGGTACGTTGGCTTTCATAAGTCGGCACAGCATCAGGTAATCTTCCACCGAAATAGAGAGGTCAGCGAGGTCGTCGGGGGTAGAGCCGAGGGCCGCGTTGGCGTAGTCGCCACTCACAAACAGGGTTCCGTCTTTGCTGGTTTGGGTCGTGTTCAGAATGCCAACGGCTCCTTCCTGCTTGGCCAGTTTGCGCATTTTCTGGTTAAACGCGTTGCGGGTACGCATGCTCTGAATGAGGCTGCGGTACGACGAGTCCTGCCCCGAACGCTGGCGGGCCGGGCTGCTTTCGGCGGCCATTTTGGCCAGTGCTTCATCGGTGAATCGGTCGGCGTCGGGCCGGAACGACGGCGTTACTTTGTACGATTGGTCAATCAGAATAACCTTATTGCGGAGCTTGTTGCGGTAACTCTCCAGGGCAGTCGTGTCTGAATCGCTGATAAACAGAATTTCGGCATTCTGTAGCTTGGTTGTGCTACCGCTCCAGGCGCGAGGTACGGCAATAATCGACTTGTAGTAGGGAGCGGTCATGGCCAGGTAGCAGCGTTCTACTCCCCAACCTTTGCCCCAGTCGCCCCAGGGTTCGAGTCGGGCATTTTTGAGGCCCCAGCCGGTCAGCTTGTCTTTGGTCCAGTTGGCGGCTTTCATGAAGCCGGGACCTTGTAAGCGGGGGCCGTTGACGTCGGTCAGGTAAAAGGCCGTTTCCATCACCTGCGAACGCTGCAATCCTTCTTCCCGGATTTTCTGCATCGCGGCCTGATCAATTTTTTCGGTTTGTGCGTGTCCTGACAAAGACGTGGCCACGGCCAATCCGGCGAGCCAAAGGTTGTTTTTCATGCGGTCGACCTATTTAGGGGGTTTGTGCACAAAATAAGCATTAACTCTATCCGAAATGCTTCTTTATCGACTATAGCGCTGAATCTGGATTCTTTGCCGGTCTGGTATGCAAGCCTTTATCTTGATTCACAGCCGAAAATTTTCCAGATTCAAACTTCCTACAAACCCTTGATCTGTCGTACTCTATGATTGCACAAGCTGCTCCCGCTGTCAGGCAAACCGAACGCTTCCTCTCGCTGGATGTATTTCGGGGTGTGGTGATGGTGTTTCTGATGACCGAGGCTACCCTCGAACTGCCTAAGCTGGCCGAATTTTACCCCGATAGTGCGTTCTGGCAATTTATTGGCTACCAGACCTCGCACGAACTCTGGATCGGCTGCCGGGCCTGGGACCTCATTCAGCCTTCGTTTATGTTTATGGTGGGGGTAGCGGTTCCGTTTTCGATTGCCTCCCGGCTGGCTAAAGGTGCCCCAATGCGTGAGCTGTGGGCGCATACCTGGCGACGTACCGCCATCCTGATTCTGCTCGGGATTTTTCTGCGGTCGATGGGCCGTGATCTGACGTACTTCACCTTCGAGGATGTCATTACCCAGATTGGACTCGGATACCCGCTGCTGTTCTGGCTCGCGTTTCAGTCGGAGCGGGTGCAGTGGGCCGCGCTGGCCGTGATTCTGGTCGGTTATTGGGCCTTGTTTGCTTTCTATCCGTTGGCCAACGCCGAGTTACTGACGGAATACGGCGTGGTAGAGGGCAGCAAGTACGAGCCGCTGACGGGTTTTATGGCGCACTGGAATATCCACGTGAACCCGGCCAACTATTTCGATCAGTGGTTTCTGAACCTCTTTCCACGCGCCAAACCATTTATTATCAACCGGGGTGGCTACCAAACCCTGAGCTTTATTCCGTCGTTGGGTACCATGCTGATGGGCCTGCGGGCTGGGCAACTGCTTCAGAGTAACCGCGACTTAGGTACCAAAATTCGGACGTTGCTGATCTGGGGCATTGGTGCCGTGGTGCTGGGGCTGGTGTTGCACTACGCATCGGTTTGCCCGATTGTTAAGCGCATCTGGACACCCACCTGGACCTTGTTTAGTGGGGGGCTGGTGTTACTCATGCTGGCCTTTTTTGTGTGGCTGATCGAAAGTCGGCAGTGGAAAAAGGGCAACTTCTGGTTTGTGGTGGTAGGGGCCAATTCTATGGCGGCTTACCTGACACACTGGACAATTCACGGCTGGATGGTCGATAATGTCCGGACGCACGTCGGACCGGTCATTGGGGGCCTTTCGGCGGGTGTACAACATGCCATTATTGGCGGCCTGGCTTTCTGGGCGGCCTGGTATCTGATGGTGTGGCTCTACCGGCGTAAGCTCTTCGTCCGAATCTAACCTGATGGTAATGGATAATGAAGAATGGATAATGAACAATGAGCGACACCATTATTCATTATCCATTCATTTCTATACAGTTTCGTACGGTCAGGCCCCGGCTTGACTGTTTTTTATTTCTCAACGCTTCACAAACCGGGTAGCGCGCACTCGGGGGCCGTCGATGACCTGAATCATGTAATGTCCCGGCGGAAAGCTCCGCACCGGAATCGTGGCTTCGTAAAGCCCATCGCGGAAAGTGAGCGGTGTTTCGGTCATCAACAAAAGGCCATTTAGACTGTACACCAACGCGATGGGGTGCTCCGACGTTTTACGGTTGTACTGCACCGTGACCTGCTCCGACGCGGGGTTGGGCATCACCAGCAACATACTGTCGGCGGGGACCGTACTAAACAGGGAGTCGGCTTGTGCCAATGACGACCGCACCGTGCGCGGATTGAGCAGGGCCGTACAACTTTGCTGGCTGATGCGCAGGCGGTACAGCCCCGGTTGATTAACCAGCCACGACGCGCCGATGGCCTGTGCAATGGGCGCATCGTCGCGAAACCATTGGTATGTATAGTCTGAATTGGCCGGTACCTGTAGCCGTACCGACGATCCCCTGGGCAGAACAATGTCGCTATCGGTGGGCAGAATCTCGGTCAGTGGCTTCGTGGCTGATTCAACAACCGTGGTCGGGCTTTGTACCGAGCAGCCGTTCTGGCTCATTTTTACAGCATAACTCCCCGGCACACTTGCCTGGTAGCGCATTGCTGTGCCCCGGCTAATCACCTGGCCATCGCGGAACCACTCGTAGGTGGCGCCCGGCTCACCCGTGGCCATCAGCTGAACACTCGGTCGGGCTGAGCAAAGGAGTTGGCTGACAGTCGGTGTCAGTAAGGTGCGGTCGGCCAATGCCTGTACCAGAATAGGTCGGCTGGTACCGCTGCACCCGTTGCGGTCGGTAACCCGAACGGCATATGAGCCGGGGTTGGCTACCACATACGATGCACTGTTGGCGTCGGCAACCGGAATGCCGTTGCGGAGCCATTCGTAGCGGACGGCCGTAGCGAGTGTTTTCGAGTTGACAAACTGAGCCTGCCCTGCCGAAAGTAGCAACGGTCGGCCGGGGCAAAGGGTCGTATCGGCGTTGGGTGACAGCGACACCTGAAGCGGGCATTCGATTCGGCGGAGGCCGCTCACGACCACCGAAAACGGTTGCGCCCCGTACCGCAGATCGCCTTTGTGACTTACCCGAATGGTGTACGTACGGCCCGGCACAGGGTCCTGAATCACCACCTGTTCCACATTATCCCGAATGTTATCGCCCGGTATGGCCACCTGCTCGGGGCGGTTCGGGTTGAGGGTCCAGGGGTTGGCGGTGAGGCCTTTGTCGTCGGTAACCCGTACATCCAGGTCGTTAATCAGCTTGGGTACCCGGCTGTTTACGTAGCGCGGATTCAACGCGGTAGGGGTGCTTTCGGGGTCGGTCCAGGCAATGGTTACCACCAGCGGTTCGTTGCCCTGAGCCACTACCGACTGCAGATAAGTGGTTCCTTGCCGGAGCGAGGCCTCCTGCAGTTGATGCGCGCCAGTATGGTTCAGAATGACCTGAGCGGCTTCGTAGGCGTTGAGTAATCCCCAGCCCTGTCGGTAGTCGGGTGGGGGCAGGGCTGTTTGTCCGGCGGGCCTTGGGCGGGTAGCTGTGTGTAGGGCGAGGGCGCGCAGCGTAGCCGACCGCATAAATTGACCCGGCTTCAGTTGGGCGTACAGTTCCTGCAATAGCAACAGAGCCCCTGTTACAGTGGCCGATGCCATAGAAGTCCCCAGCAGGCTCCCGTAACTGGCGGTGCCCGACGACAGCGTAGACAGGATGGGTGTACCAACACCAAGCAAATCGGGCTTGATGCGGCCATCGTCGGTAGGGCCCCAGCCGCTGTACGATGAGACCGTGATGCGGCTCAGGTCGGTGCTTACATCGGCGGCACCTACCGTCAGAACGTTTTTCGCGGTGGCTTCGGCCGCAATTACATCGTAGCCATCGTTGCGTAGGCGAGGCAGTGTACTTTTTTCGTCAGTATTACGCAGAAAATAGGCTGTATTGGCCGGGGGACCGGTTTCGGCCCGTTTGTTATCGGCCGACCGTACCACCAGATAGTAAGGATTGCTGTAGGCAATCCGGTCAATGTCGGCCGCTTTGGCATTGTAAAAGCCAAACAGATACTCCTCGGTCGCGCTCATGGCCGTATTGCCCCACCATTCCCACTTCCCGTTAGCGTCGTTGCCGGGGCGGTCGGGGTTATACACCCAGCCGACTACGGGACCGTACGCGTGGTTGGAGAGCAACAGGTCTTTGGCAGCCGAGGCCATTTCGGTGATATCGTCGTCGTAATCCCAGATCTTGAGCGTAGCACCAAAGGCCATGCCTTTTGCGGCCGGGTTAATGCCCTGGGCAATAAGGGTGCCTGCCAGATGGGTGGTATGGTCGCTTAGTTCGCCCTGTTGATTCATGTACTGAACCCGGGCGTTGTTTCCGCCAAATTCGCGGTGCTGGGCGAGGGCCCGACCGCCATCCCACATGCCGAGCCGCCCGGCCAACAGCGGGCTACTTCCCGATAAGGCGAGCCCGGCAGTTCCTTTACTGTAAAGGGCTGCCGTTTGGGTGAGCAGGCTGGCGTGGGTATTGTGGGTTCGGTAGTAGATCGGATGCCCCAGAGAGTCAACGTCCTGTAGGCTAAACCGCTGTCCGTTGGAATAATTTTTGTGGATAGGCCACCCCAACTGCTGGGCCAGCTGATGGGCTCGTTTGGTACGTTGGGCGTACCGCTCCGATAGCTCTTTGACGAGCACCTCCCCAGTGGGTAGGTTAGGTGCTTGAGCCTGCCCCCATAGGCTCAGTAATACCAACCAACCAGTAGCTAACCAGCACACAATCAGTTGGTATGTGTGCTGGTTAGCCACTGGAAGCCGGTATGTTGAGCGACGTAGTTTTGTGTCAGATGGGTTGGGGCTCACAGTTTAGTGATACGGACAACGGCTGTTTTGCCGCCGTCGCTACCCAATATCACCACAAAAAATGTACCGCCCGCCTGATTGCTTAAATCCAGATCGGCCGCAAAAAAATTGGCCTCTCGTTGCATTACTTTTTCGGTTACGGTCTGACCGGTAGCCGTTACGAGCCGGGCCGTGGGTAGCTGCTGCCGGGGCTGTAGGGGAAGCCGAACCGTGACCCGCTGCGTAGTGGGGTTAGGAAAGGCTTCGATACCTGTAGCGAGTGGGTCATCGGTGGCCAGAATCGTGACGAGTACCTCGTTAGAAACCACCTCGCCACACCCGTTTACGTTTCCCCGAACCGCGTACCGGCCCGTTTGGGTGGCCGTCAGTGATTGGCTCGTGGCTCCCGTGATGGGAATGCCGTTGAGGAGCCATTGGTTGCTGATGGTAGCGTCGGAGCGGAGCACAAGCCCATCGAGCTGAACGGTCGGTGCCTGCGATTCGCGGAGGCTTACCTGGATACTACTCGAACTGGTGGGTACGCAGTTATTGGCTACCCGCACCGAGTAAGCTCCCTCTCCCGTGGCCCGGAATGTGGCGCTCGTGGCCCCGTTAATAGGCTGTCCGTTGAACAGCCACTGGTACGTCAGCATATCGGTGGCAGTGGCCTGCAAGGTAACACCGGCCCCCCGGCAAATGGTAGTTGAGCCGTCGGCGGTGAGGTTCACGACCGGAAGCTGTCCTGTTGACGTGCTCACGGCTACCCGCGCTGGAGCTGGGCAGTCGAGCGAGCGAACCCGGAGGTTGTACAGATAATACCAGGCATTGGTGAGCGTATCGGTTTGGCCCGTGGAGGCATTGTCGAACAACGACCCCCGAATGCTTACGATGGGCTCGCCTGAGGCCGTGCGGATCTGGTACGGGAAGCCCGCGACGCCTACATTACTCCGAAATATGGACACCCCACCTTCGTACCCGATCGTGATTCGGTAGTCGCCTGCCTGCGGAATCCGCAGATTGAGCGGGTACTCGGCACCGGGGTCGTTCGGGTCATCGACCAACTGACCGCTGGCGTTGAGGGCGGTCAGGCTCGAGTTGCGGGTGGCGGTCACATCGAGCGACACGGTCGATACGGCTACATCGTCGGAAAGCCGCCGAACGGTAAACGTCAGCCGACCGGGGGCCGCCGTGTAAATCCGGGCGCTTTCGAGCAGCACAGGTACGCGCGTACTGATAAGGGGTGCCGGACCAAAGTTGCCGCTATAGCTACCCCCGTTGAAAGCCGTTTTGGCAACCGGGCCAAGCAGTGCGTTCAGGCTGTTGACATCCACATAGTACACATTTTGGCGCTGGCGGGTCTGGGCAATGTTGTTTACTGCTAACAGGTTACCGCCCGTCGGGGCACTGTACCAGAATGCCGTACCTACGCTGTTGTTACGCAGGGCAACGGTGGTATCGGTGCCGCAAACCGAAGCCGTAAACGCCGATACAGACAAGGGGGCACCGGTGGTTACGGTGCGGGTTTCGGTCACGAGGTTGTTCATCGGATTCTGATCGACCGTGAGCGAGGTAGTGGCAGTGATCCGGTAGCTCGCCGAGTTGCCTGTGCCAGGAAAAGACCGGAACGGTACACTGAGCAGACTCTCGCGGAAACCGGACAGTACGGGTAAGGTGGCCTGTGCCCTAATGCTACTGCCGGTAGCCGGGTCGGTCACGGTAACATCGACAGGAACGTTTCGCTGGGTTTGCGACCCGAAGTTGCGCACCCGTACCGTAACTGATGGGGTACTGTTAGAAGGGCAGTAGCTGGCGTCGGGTGTTATAATGCCTGCCACGCCAACATCATTGAGCGAGCGAATAATCCGAAGCAGGTAGTCCTGCGTTTCGCCACGGCTGTAGCTGCCGCAGGGGGCAATAAAGTTGGGGAAACCGGTTTCGCTAACAACAACGCGCACCCGTACCAGCTGATCGAGACTGACCGAAGGAGGTATCTGTAGCGTAGTGGCAAACGTACCCGTGTTGCTGAATATGTCTGATGTAGTCAGTGTATCGCCGGGGTCGGTAAACAGGCCGTTGTTATTCCAGTCGGCAAAAACCCGTACGCTTGCCCCGCGAGCTACGGCGCCATTGCAGGTCCCAGCTGTTACTGAAAACGGCAGCGTTTGCCCTACTTGAACGGGGAGGCTTGTTTGGGTAAAATCCGAATACGACACGCAGCTTCCCGATGCGGTTCGGCTGAGTGAGCCCAACTGAATGCCCTTAATTTGAAGTCCGTCGTTAGTTGAACCCGATGCACAGTAGGCGGTTCCGCCCACGCCCGACGCCAGCAGGGCGTAATCTTGCTTACCATTGATGAGTGAGCTTTTGTGCGTAACCGTAATGGTGTACGACTGCCCCGGTACAGTGTTTTGCACCACCACCTGCTCCACATTGTCGCGGATATTGTCGCCCGTAGTGGCGGCTTGCGCCGGACTGTCTGGGTTAAGCACCCACGGCAACGAGGTTTGCCGTCCGTCGGCGGTGGTGATGCGCAGGTCGAGGTCATTCACGAGCTTGGGTGTCCGGCTGTTGACGTTAGCGGCCGTGAGGGTGGTGGCCGTCGCTTCGGGGTCGTGCCAGACGATGGTCACCGTGAGGGGCCCGCGCCCGGAGGCTACCACCGGCAGGCTGTAGGTTTGGTTGGGCAACAGGCTTTGCTCGCTCAACAAATGGTTCTGGTCGGTATTGAGCAATACCTGCGCGGCCCGCGCCGTGTTGAGCAGTCCCCACCCAAAGCGGTAGTCGGGACCGGGGGCATCGCCCGCTTCGCTGGCCGTATGCAGCACCAGCCCTTTGAGCGTCGAGGCCCGCATGAAATCTCCTTTGTTGCGGCTGGCGTACAATTCCTGCAACAGTAGCAGCGACCCCGTGGCATTGGGGGCCGACATGGAGGTGCCGCTCAGCACGGCATAGGCACTGTCGTTACGGGAGCTGTTCGACAGAATATCGACCCCTACGGCCGCAATATCGGGTTTGATACGACCATCGTCGGTGGGTCCCCAACTGCTGAAACTCGCAATCTGCACGTCGGACGGAAGGTTGTAATCACCCAGAATATTCGAGACGGCCGCTACGGTCAGAATATTTTTGGCCGTGCTGTTGGTCGAAATCTGGTCGTAGCCGTTCTGGTCGCTGCGGGGCTTCGTGCTGGTGGCGTTGCGGTGGTTGATCAGGACGTATGGTTGACCGTCGCCGGGGCCATTGCTACCGTGGCTGTTTCCGGCCGATTTTACGAGCAGATAGTACGGCGCATTAAAGGCGATCCGGTCCCAGTTGCGGGTATTTGAGTCATAAAAACCAAACTTGTAGTCTTCGCGCTCGCTGATGGTGGTGTCGCCGTACCACTCCCATTTGATCGAGCCCGAGCGACTGCTGTTGAAAAACCAGCCCCCCGTAAACCCGTAGGAGTGGTTCGAGACGAGGTACGTACCGGCGGCCTCGGCAATTTCGGTGTCGCCACTGGCGAAGTCGTATGCTTTCAGGTTTGCCCCGAAGGCCATACCCCGCACCAGCGGGTTGCGGCCCTGAGCCACCAGCGTACCGGCCACGTGGGTGGCATGGTTGTCGGTGCCGGCCGGATTATCCATTTGGGTAACACGACTCCCAAACTCCAGGTGCGACCCCCGCACCCGGCCGCCGTCCCAGATGGCGAGCCGATCACGCACGTTGGGACTGCTGCCCGAAAGCGACAGGCCTAACCCTCCGCCCGTGTACAGGTCGGAGGTGCGCGTGGTGCTGGCCGCCCGGATGTTGTTGTAGGTGTGTTCGTAGAGGAGGTTGCCCCGCTCATCGAGGCCCCATAGTTGCTGCACCGTACCGTCGGGTTGGGTTACCCGGACCGGGCGATCCAGCAGCCGGGCTTTTTCGACAGCCTGATCGAAGTTTGTTTGCCGAAACTCCCGGACCGCCTGCTGGGTTGCCGTCTGCTGGCGGAGTTGTGAAGCCGTATATTGAGGAAGCGGTTGGGCCCAGGAAGGCCAAATGACCACAGCTAACAACGCAGTTGTGGCAATCCAAAAGTAGCGGTACGTCATCGGTTTAAGTAAGTCATCCCTTCATAGGGTAGGATGCGTTTAAAAAAAGCTAGCCAATATAATACGCCTGTACGATTAAATAACAGGTAGGGTTGCAGCGACCGAATATTTCCCGTAAAGGCATAAAGAAATAATTTAGAAGTATTTAGGTCGTTCGGTTTAGTATAGTCCGATACGTTGGTTATTTTCGTTTTACTTACTCAACCGATGACGTGCCATGAAGATACAAGCGCCCTTTTTCGCCCGCCGAATCGTACACGGCATTGCCATATTGCTCTTGCTGGGAAGCTGGTCGTCGGGTCGTAATGCTGATCTGATTCTGGGAAGTTGGCTGTTCCCGGCCCGCCAGTCGACCATTGAAGTGTACCGGGAAAATGGCCAGTATTTCGGCCGCATTGTGGAGGTTGGGGCCGCGTACCAGCATAAGCTCTCCGGCAACCGGCTGCTATTTACGAACCTCACCTTCAATGGAAAAGAATGGAGTGGCGGCAAACTGATTCATCCATCGAGTGGGACCCACTACGACGTGGCGATCCAACTCACCAACTCTTACACCCTCAATGTGACGGTGTACAAGGGTCTCCGGTGTTTTCAGAAAAACTACCAGCTTGTCCGAAAATAAAACGAGCGACCGTTGGGGCCGCTCGCGCAAATTTGCTGATAAAGTAAGTCTGGTTGAAAAGGCCGCGTGGCCACCCTTTCGTTAGTCGACACAGGCCGCGGCCAACTCGTTGAATAGCCGACCCGCTTCCGGGTAGTTGCCCGACCAGTAGGCCTGTTCACCCAAGGTGTATCGGAGATTGTCCATCTCCTCGACCAACAGGTGCCGGAACCACGACAATTCGATCACCCGACCATCGTACGTAGGGGTCTGGTTTTTAAGCCAGTTGCCCACGCGCTCACAGGCCGACCCCGCCGGAATTTCTCCGTGCGCTAACAAACTCTCCTGGCCTTGTTCAATAGCTTTCGCCACTTGCCGAAGCCCCGCCCCGATGAAGGCGCGCAAACTGCTTTCGGTCACGACATCCGTGTAGGTCGTCATAATCCGTTCTGTTGAAAAAGAGGTTGGTGTCATTGCCGTAATGAGTTGAAATTCGTGCGATTTCATTGTGCCAGCAAGTTTACAAAGCGAATTTTGAATAGAAAAGCGAATATTCGCAAACGGCCAAAAATTCTCCCGATTCCGTACTGAAAATGGGCAAACCGCGTGGATTATAGTAAGTTTGGCGTTGGGTCTTCTCTAAGCAGTATGGATTTTAGTTCGGATAGCATTCGTATTCTCTTTGGTTTAAAGCTCCGGCAACTCCGGCTCGACAAAGGCTTGACTCAGTACGACCTGGCCGATTTGTCGGGGGTGTCGGTGTCGTACATCAACGAGATCGAAAAAGGGAAGAAGTACCCCAAAACCGATAAGATTATTGCCCTGGCGGGGGCTATGGGCGTCACGTACGACGCGCTCGTGTCGGTGCAGTTGAGCAAACGGATGGAGCCGATTTATAACCTGCTGCGTTCCAACATCCTGCGTGACCTCCCGCTGAGTATGTTTGGCATCGAACCCGCCGACTTGCTCGAGTTGCTGGCCAACGCGCCCACCAAACTGAGCGCGTTTATCAGCACAATCATGGAAATCGGGCGGCAGTACAACCTGAGTGTCGAAGAGTTTTACTTCGCCGTGGTCCGGACGTACATCGAGATGCACGAAAACTACTTTGCCGACATCGAGCAGGCGGCCGATGCATTTCTGGCGCAGGTAAGCCCCGACCCGGCTTTCGTGCTCAACGAGTCGTTTTTGAGTCAGTACCTGCACGAGTGCCACGGCTATACCGTTGAGCTGTTCAACGAGGGGAGCCACCCGCACCTGAGCAGTTTGCGGTCGGTGCTGTTGCCGGCCGAAAAGAAACTGTTGCTCAATCAGGTTCTCACGTCCGATCAGCGCGCGTTTACGCTTGGTCGGGAGGTGGGTTTTCTGCGGCTCGAAAGCAAGGAGCGCCCGCTCACGTCGTCGTGGGTCGAGGTACAGTCGTTCGATCAGGTGCTGACCAACTTCCGGGCTTCGTACTTTGCGGGGGCCATTCTGATGCGTCGGGACCGGGTGCTGCCCCTGCTCGAAAACTGGCTTAGCCTGCCCACCTGGGCCGAAGCCGCCGTGGCGCTGGAGCAGATGCTCGATCAGCTCCAGGCTACGCCCGAAACCCTGTTGCACCGGATCAGCAATTTTTTGCCCCACTACTTCGGTATCGATCAGTTATTTTTTCTCCGTTTTGAGCACGAGCCGCGCGACGTTTCGCCGGGCGACGTTTCGCCGGGCGACGTTTCGCCGGGTGAAGAGACTTTCAACCTGACCAAAGAAATGCACCTCTCGCGGCTGCATAACCCGCACGGGATTACGGGTGAGCACTACTGCCGCCGGTGGATTTCGCTCAAGATGCTCACCGAACTGGCCGATGCCCAACAGCAGGGGCCTGTAGACAAGCCGTTGCTGCGGGCACAGATTTCCACCTACATCGATTCGCACAATAGCTATTTTGTGTTTGGGCTGGCGCGCCCGCTCACACCCATCCGGGGGCTCAACCACAGCGTTTCGCTCGGGATTCTGCTCAACGAAACCAGCCTGAAACGGGTGAACTTCCTCAACGACCCGGCCATCAACCGGCGGATGGTCAACGAATCGTGTGAGCGGTGCCGGGCGCTGGATTGCCAGGAGCGATCGGCCCCTCCGATTCTGTTTCACAAACGGCAGCGCGTCGAGATGCTCAAGAGTGCCTTGCAGGATCTGGGCGTTCGGTAGACTGGTTTATTGTTTCTGGTTTATGGTGGCTGGCGCTGCGGTTTCTGGTTTTTAGTGGTCAGACAGAATTAAATGTAAAATGAATAGTGTAAAATGTATAATGAAATGGTTGACTATCAGCAGGTAATACAATTACTCATTATGCATTTTACATTGTTCATTCACTTAGGGGGCAGTACTTCAGAAAGAAAATTCTGTAGCTCCCATTAAACCTGGGCTTTATTTCCGAATCAAAGCCAAACACACGGTTATCGTTTACATTTTTTGGGGCATCAGGCAGAAGTCGCTCTCAACGATTCTGGGGAGATTATGCAGCTACATAGCGAACTGAAAACTGTAAACAGAGAACTGTAAACCCCCTTTTTTGATGGAACAGATTCACGCACCTCAACGCCAGGCCGTGGCACAGATGCGGCACCTGTTTAACCGGGCTGCTTTTGGGGGTACCCCCGCCGAACTGAATGCGGCTGCTCGTATGCCGCTCCGGCGGGTAGTCAAAAAGCTCATCGACGATAGTCAGAAGGTTGAGCCCCTACAGGTGGTAGCCCGTGAAGAATACGACTCCAAAAAGCAACTAAAAGGACTCCTGCGCAATGGCATGCTCGACCGCGACGCCCTGCGGACGCGTATCCGTGAAAATGCCGAGCTCGTTCGCGACCTCAATGTGCAGTGGCTCGACCGCATGGTGGCGGCCAAAGGGGCCCTGCGCGAAAAGATGGCCTTGTTCTGGCATGGTCATTTTGCGGTGCGGGCCCAAGGCCGCAATGCGCTCGTGATGCAGGATTACGGCAACGTGATCCGGCAACATGCCCTTGGTTCGTTTGGTGATCTGCTTATGGCCGTTTCAAAAACACCCGCCATGCTCCAGTTTTTGAATAACCAGCAGAACCGCAAAAACGCCCCCAACGAAAATTTTGCCCGCGAGCTGATGGAGCTGTTTACGCTCGGGCGCGGGTCGTCGGCGGGTGCTAACTATACCGAGCACGATATTAAAGAAGCCGCCCGGGCGTTTACGGGCTGGCAGTTTACGCTTGAAGGGCAGTTTGTGTTTCGGGAGCGCGTACACGACGACGGACCGAAAACGATTTTCGGAAAAACAGGCTTGTTCAAAGGCGAAGATGTGATCGGGATGCTGCTCGAACGGCGCGAAACAGCCCGGTTTGTAGTCGATAAATTGTACCGGTTCTTCGTCAACGAAACCCCCGACCCGGCGCGTGTGAATGACCTGGCCGAGCAGTTTTACCGCAGTGGTTACCAGATTGCCGATCTGATGGAGACGATTTTTTCGGCCAGCTGGTTCTACGACAAAGCCAATCTGGGCGCGCAGATCAAGTCGCCGGTGGAGTTGCTGGCCGGTATGCGGCATACCCTGGGCGTCAGCTTCGATTCGCCACAACCGCAGGTGTTTGTACAGCGTACCCTCGGTCAGATTCTGTTTTACCCGCCCAACGTAGCAGGCTGGCCCGGCGGCCGAAACTGGATTGATTCATCGAGCCTGCTTTTCCGCATGAAGTTGCCCGACTACGTGTTGCGGGCCGCCGAGGTGAATGTTCGTTCGAAAGACGAAGCCGATGTCAACGCCACGCTGCTGGCCCGCAAAGGAGCCAATCAGTTTGCGACCAAAGTCGACTGGGCGGGTTTTGAAAAGCCCTTTGCCCGCGTTGCCGAAGCCGACCTGCCCGACGCCCTGGCGACGTACCTGTTGCCTCTGCCGCTCCGCCCCGAACAACGCAATCTGTTGCTGAAGCAACTCAAGCCGGGGCAGGATACCTCCGAGACGATTAAAACGCTGACGGCTGCTATCATGGCCTTGCCGGAATATCAGCTTAGTTAGTGGATAATGTGGAATGAATAATGAATAACGAGTAATGTACAATGCCGGATTGAGAGTTTGTGAGCTTTACACAGTCACTCATTGCCGTTCGCAGTCCGCACTCATTGCCGTACGCGGCCCGCACTCTTTCACTCTTTCACTCTTTCGCTCTTTACGTTTCTCCCATGCCAACGCGTCGCGACTTTCTGCAAAAATCAGCACTGACCACGGCCGGGTCGTTGCTGATTCCCAATTTTCTGAAGGCCTACGAACTGGACCGAATGGGGCTACCCCCAACGGGTCAAAAAATTGTAGTGGTGGTTCAGTTATCGGGTGGTAACGACGGCCTGAACACCGTGGTGCCGTACCGAAACGACATTTACTACCGGGAGCGCCCTACCATCGCGATTCGGCCCGAAAAGGTGTTGACCCTGACCGACGAGCTGGGCCTGAACCCGGCGCTGGAAGCGCTGCGGCCTTTGTACGACGACGGGCAGATGACCCTTATCAACAACGTGGGCTATCCTAACCCCGACCGTTCCCATTTTCGGTCAATGGACATCTGGCATACTGCGAGTGACTCCAATCAGTATGTAAACACAGGTTGGGTGGGTCGGTATCTGGACGCGCAATGCAAAGGCGCCCCGTCGGCCCGGGCTGGTGTGCCGTACCGGGCCCTTGAGGTCGACGATACCCTGAGCCTCTCGATGAAGGGTGAGACCGTGAATGGCCTCGCCGTACTCGACCCGAAAAAACTGTACAACCAAACCCGGAGTGGCCTTGTAAAAGGACTGAGTACCACCACGCCAGCCCCCGTGCCCGAACACGATCAGGTAGCGTATCTGTACAAAACGCTGGCCGAAACGGTATCGTCGGCTGAGCACGTGTACGATAAAGCCAAAACCGTATCGACGCCTAAACTATACCCTGCCAGTGAGCTGGGTAGCCGCCTGAAAACCGTGTCGGAACTGATTCAGTCGGGCCTTGAAACGAGTGTGTACTATGTCTCAATCGGGAGTTTCGATACACACATCAACCAGCCGGGGCAGCAGGAGCGGTTGTTACGCCAATACGCTGAAGCGGTGCGGGCATTTATGGACGATATGAAGCGGGCCGGGCGTACGCAGGATGTGTTGCTGATGACGTTTTCGGAGTTTGGGCGTCGGGTCAAGCAAAACGCCAGCAACGGTACCGATCACGGCACGGCAAGTAACGTGTTGCTGTTTGGCGGCAATGGGGCCGGGCCGGCGGCCGGGTCGCGGGTGATCAACGCGGCTCCCAACCTGACCGACCTCGACGAGGGCGATCTGAAATACACCGTCGATTTCCGAAGCATCTACGCCACCCTGCTCCGCGACTGGCTCAAAACCGACGACGAGGCTATTCTGGGGCGCCGGTTCGACAGGCTGCCGATTGTGTAGCCGAATAGCGCATTTTGGTTGTTTGTACAAAAAAAGGGTGCTTTATTTGGTGTGGTTCTCTCCACCCTGAAAACGCTATACGTTTTACGAAGCACCCACCATGCCCGACGAACTTATACACCGTACCATACCCCAGATTGTTCCGTATCTGGACGAACAGGATGCGGCCGCTGTGTTGCAAACGATTCAGAATAACTGGATTACCGAAGGCCCGCAGTCGGCTTTGTTTGTCGATGCACTGCGGCAGCTGATTGGGGTTCCGTACGGTGTACTGGCCCCCAACGGAACAATGGCCCTGAGCCTGGGTTTGATGGCCCTCGGGATTGGCCCCGGCGATGAGGTGCTTGTGCCCGACATCACCTTTGCAGGCTCTGCCTCGGCGGTGCTGATGGTGGGCGCTATGCCGGTTTTCGTGGAGGTCGAGCCCGATACATTTCAGATTGACATGAACCGGGCGGCCGAGGGGCTTTCGGCTCGTACCCGCGCCATTATGCCCGTTCACCTGTACGGGACAGCCTGCGATATGGAGGCCGTTGACGTATTTGCCCAGCAGCACGGTCTGTTTGTGATTGAAGATGCGGCTCAGGGCATTGGCGTTCGGCACCGGGGCAAACACGTAGGCAGCTTCGGCGACGTGAGTTGTTTTTCGTTTTTTGCCGACAAAACCATCACTACGGGCGAGGGTGGGTTTGTGGCCTGCCGCGACGAAGCTATCTACCAGCGCCTGTGCCTATTGCGCAATCAGGGCCGCATGGAACGGGGCTCATTTGTGCATCCGGCCGTTGGCTTCAACTTTCGGATGACCGACATGCAGGCCGCTATTGGTGTGAGTCAGTTACGGAAGTTAGACGACATCATTAGCTGGAAACAGTTGCTCTGGAGTGTTTACGAAGAGGGGTTGAGCGATATAACCCAGATACGGGTGGTGGGGGCAGCCCCGCACAGTACACACGTGCCGTTTCGGTGTGTGCTCATCGCCGAGCGGGCCAATGAGCTACAATCCTTTCTAGCCGAATACGGCGTGCAGACCCGTTCGTTTTTCTACCCGCTACATAGGCAACCCTGTTTTACGCCCGAAAACTCCCGCACGTTACCCGCCCGGCCGGGGGCATTTACGGCCTACGCTCATGCCGACTACGGTTTCGAGCGGGGGCTCTGCCTGCCTTTGTACCCGACCTTGGGTATCGACAATGTGCAGTATATGGTTCGGAAAATACGTAGCTTTTACCGGCATACGACTACCGTTTAGTTCGATGGGCCCATCGCCCGGTGTCTGTCCCGGTTCTCTACCCTCGAATTGTCGTGTACGGCGATAAATTACCGTTCATAATTACCCTGTTTTGGCTGATTCTCCGTTATTTCGCATAGAGTACCTGTACGCAAGGGCTTTCTTGATTGAATGGTAGGAATAATAATGGGAAGCATCTCCGACCGTAAGGTGATGCAGGAGGCCGCCGACGCGCTCGATTCGCTCGGGGTTCAGTGGGAAATGGACATTGTATCGGCGCATCGGACGCCCGAAAAAATGGTCGATTATGGTAAGTCGGCCCGTAGCCGGGGAATTCAGGTCATTATTGCGGGTGCGGGCGGAGCGGCCCACCTGCCGGGAATGGTTGCCTCGCTGACGACGTTGCCGGTGATCGGGGTGCCGGTCAAATCAAGCAATTCGATTGATGGGTGGGACTCGGTTCTGTCAATTCTCCAAATGCCCTCGGGTGTGCCCGTTGCGACGGTGGCTCTCAATGGGGCGCGCAACGCCGGGATTCTGGCGGCTCAGATCGTGAGCCTCACCGACCCGGCCGTAGCTACCCGACTCGATCAATTCAAAGAGGAGCTGAAAAGCAAGGTAGACGAAATGAGCCGCGAGCTGACCAACGGTCTGTCTTAATCGGCCCACTCACTTTTCAGTTGGTTGACTATATACCACAAACGTTTTTAAGAAGATGCAAGCTAACAATACACGAAACGGTCAGGGAAGCTCCACGCTGCCGACCATCACACTGACGGTGCTGGTGGCTATGATTGCGGCTTTGCTGTACGTGGGTTACGAGTATGTAGCTGACAATACGGGTGGGGCCGAAGAGCTGACCAATGTGGCTCTCGACACCACCACCCAATCGCTGGCGGGGCAGGGTGACCCTGAGTTCATCACGCCCCTCGACACCCTCACCGATACAACGGCCACGCCTACGCCCGTCGACCTGTCGCAGGCACCGGCACCCGTGGAGGAGCCTGCCAATGCGGCCGCTGTGGAAGATGTAGCCGCCGACAACCGCGAAAAAACCGAAGGGAAGCCATCGGCCGAAGAGCTGAAAAAGGCCGAATCCGCAACGGAGACGCCTAAGGCCGAGCCCGAAGCGGCTAAGCCTGTTGAAAAAATAGCCGTAAAACCGGGCGGTTCGGCATCGACGCACACGGTGCAGTCAGGCGAAACATTTTACGGGATTGCCAATCGGTACAATATGAAAATTAGCACCCTCAAAGAGCTGAACCCGGATGTTTCGGAAGAGCAGGTAAAGTCGGGGGTGACAAAGCTGAAAGTAAAGGTGATGGCTGTGCACACCGTGGGCCCCGGCGATGTACTGCGGGTGGTGGCCCAAAAGTACGGGGTTAGCAAGGAAGCCCTCATGCGCGCCAATGGTAAGTCGAAAGATATGGCTACCCGGGGCGAACGGCTCGTGATTCCGTATCCCGAAAAGCAGTAAGCTATTTGCGTTCGTAGGCGAGGCCGATCGTCCAGCGCAGGTCGTTGCGGAGCCGCCCCGGCACCACCACGCTCTCGTACGAGTTGGCGAGTGTGGTGCGGAGGCTCAGGGCGTCGGTCATTTTGACCTGTACCGTGGCCGTGCCGTTCCAACGTATATTCCCTGTCTGGTTCAGGGCGGGTTGCCAGAAGGTTGTGTGGCTAACCCGCACGGCTTCGCCCAGCTGATACTCGCCAAACAAGCGGGCTGAGTTTCGTAGTACACTGAAATCCTGCCCTTCAATAAAATCGGTACGTTCCAAAAGCAGTACGTTGGTGAGCGAGAGGTAGGCTTTCTGCCGGTTGAGCAGTTTCAGCCCGACGCCCCCGGCCGCAATCTGCCGGTTCTGAATCTTCCGCAGGTTACTTTTCTCCAACGAGCCAAACGCCAGATAATACAGCCGTTTTTCGTGCCGGTAGGTGGTTCGGAAATCGGCAAACCACTCGCGCTCGTTGAGCAGGGCGTTCTGGCGTCCGTACACAAACGAAGGGCTACTCGAAAATTTAAACTGTTTGCTCACCGACAGGTCGAGGGCGGCCGTGAGTTGTAATAAAAACCGGTTGACGTTGCCCCGCGTGGCGGTTCCGTCGGCCGTGAGCCGATACCGCAACTGGCTGATGGGTGTCGGGATCGCCGGTTGCTCATCGGGCAGGCTATCAGCCACAACCCCAACGGAGTCGCGCGGGGCCGATTGGGCCGTATCGGGCCGGGCGGGTCGGAGAGGGTCGGGTTGCTCGGTAAGCTGGGCAAACCCCAGCCGGGTACCTAAAACAAAGCACAGAAGAACGACGTAAAAGCAAAAGCGCATAGAGTAAACCGGGTGGTGAGCCGAATGGTTAAACTACTATGTCAACGTATAGCCCGCCCCGAATTGTTTACATTCGCATTTCGATGTTTCCAACCAGTACGCAACCATGAACACTACTAAACCCGTAACCCGCTGGGGTATTTTAGGATTAGGCCGTATTGCCCACAAATTTGTGCAGGACTTACTGACCGTTGAAGGGGCTCAGCTACATGCGGTAGCCGCTTCTGACCAGGCCCGGGCCGAGGCTTTCGGCGCTCAGTACGGCGCAACACACTGCTACGGGTCGTACGAGGAACTGCTCACCTGCCCCGACCTCGACGTGGTGTACATTGCCACGCGCCATGTGTACCATCATGCCAACACGCTGATGTTGCTAAATGCCGGTATTCCGGTGCTCTGCGAAAAGCCGTTTGGTATGGATGCCGGGCAGGTTGCCGAGATGGTACAAATGGCCCGCGAGCGGGGCGTTTTTCTGATGGAAGCCCTGTGGAGCCGCTTTATGCCAACGATTCTGAAAGCTAAAGAGTGGGTCGATTCGGGGGCTGTTGGCCCGGTTCGGATGGTGCGGGCCGACTTTGGTTTTGCGGCCAATAAAGACCCCGAAGGTCGGCTGTTTAATAAGGCACTGGGCGGAGGCTCTCTGCTCGATATTGGTATTTATCCCCTGTTTCTGTCGTATCTGATTCTGGGTAAACCGGCGCATATCCGGGCGGCTGCCTCGTTTGGCGCTACGGGTGTCGATGAGCAGTGTGGAATGGCACTCACCTATGCGGATGGTGAACTGGCCCTCCTCGATAGCACCATTCTGGTGAAAACAGATACCGTCGGCGTCATTCACGGCGAACAGGGCACCATTCGGATTGCCGGGCGTTTTCATGAAAGTACTACGGTATCCCTTGAACGGGAAGGCGAAGAGCCGGAGGTGTTCAGCGTTCCGAGAACCACCTTTGGGTACGAGTACGAAGCCCGGCACGTGATGCAGTGTCTTGCCGAAGGACGTACCGAGAGCCCGCTCTGGTCGCTCGACAACAGCCTCGACCTCATCGGCCTGCTCGACGCCGTCCGCACCGAAGCGGGAATACATTATTAAGGAGAAGGGAGGAAGGAGGAAAGGGAAAAAGGTGAGACTACGCTTGTGTCCCTACTCCCTTCTCCCTTTCTTCCCCCTTCTCCTTTCCTCCCTTCTCCTTTCCTCCCTATCTTTGCCCCATGACTGATCGTTATGCTCAGCGTGGGGTTTCTGCCGATAAGGAAGACGTTCACCGCGCCATTGCTCAGCTCGACAAGGGGCTGTTTCCCAAGGCTTTTTGTAAAATCGTACCCGATACGTTGGCCGGTGACCCGGACTACTGCACCATCATGCACGCCGATGGGGCGGGTACCAAATCGTCGCTGGCGTACCTGTACTGGCGCGAAACGGGTGATCTGAGCGTTTGGCGTGGCATTGCACAGGACGCCGTCGTGATGAATACCGACGACCTGATTTGTGTGGGCGCTACCGGCCCCATGCTACTCTCATCGACCATCGGGCGGAACAAGAACCTGATTCCGGGGGAGGTGATTGCCGAAATCATCAACGGAACCGAAGAGGTGCTGGCCATGATGCGGGAGCATGGCATCGAAATTTACAGCACCGGTGGCGAAACCGCCGACGTAGGCGATCTGGTCCGAACGGTAATCGTCGACAGTACCGTGATTGCCCGGATGCGCCGGGATCAGGTCATCAGCAATGACCGTATTCAGCCCGGCGATGTGGTGGTGGGCCTGGCTTCGTTTGGGCAGGCCACCTACGAAACTGAGTACAACGGTGGTATGGGCAGCAACGGCCTGACCTCGGCCCGGCACGATGTACTGGCGCATTATCTGGCTGAGCGATACCCCGAAAGTTTCGACCCGGCCGTAGATCGGAGCTTAGTGTATAGCGGGAGCCGCGAGTTGCAGTCGGCGGAGCCCGTAGAGAACGGGTCGGTGCCGGTGGGTAAGCTAATTTTATCACCTACGCGGACCTATGCGCCGGTGGTGAAGCAATTGCTCGACGAGTTGCGGCCCCATATTCACGGGATGGTGCATTGCTCTGGCGGGGCACAAACCAAGGTGCTGCACTTTATCGACAATCTGCATGTGATCAAAGATAACCTCTTCCCGGTGCCACCTTTGTTCCGGCTCATTCAGCAGGAAAGTGGCACAAGCTGGCAGGAGATGTACAAAGTATTCAACATGGGCCACCGGCTGGAGGTGTACTTGCCCGATGAGTTTGCCCACCAAGTGATACGCGTAGCACAGTCATTTGGTATCGAAGCGCAGGTGATTGGGCGTGTGGAAGCGCACACAGGTAAGCAGGTAACCATCCGTAGCGAGGCCGGTGAGTTTGTGTACTGATCCGTAAAAAACTACATAGAGTACGTAAGGCAGTAGGGCACAAGAAGACCCTACTGCCTTTTTTTGTGGCTCCATCCAGGATGTCTACCTTTTTTGTAATTTGTCGCCTTATGCGACTGTATCTACTCATAATCTGTTTGTTAACGGCGGTCCGGCTGCTGGCACAAACACCTTTTACGGCCCGGTGGTCGTTCGACGGGAATACGGCAGGCAGCAGCTCGTCGCCGTATATATCCGTGGGCGACGCTGGATTTGTGGGCGTGAGGCCATCGAATGTAGGTCCCTATGTGAATGGGGCTGCGGGGCAAGCTGTAAATGTCGGCGACTGGTCGCAGTCGCAATGCAACCGCAATGAGTTTGCGATGATTACGGTACAGCCCAACGCGGGTCAGAAAATGACTCTTTCACAACTTTCGTTTTTCTTCGGCCGGTCGGGGGCGGGGCCGCAGCAGATTAGCGTACGGTCGAGTGTCGATGGATTTGCGAACGATATATTTACAGGGAGTGTGCCTGAAACACCCCCATTTGGGGCCGCCGGGATTCCGTTGTCGGGTGGGGCGTATGCCAATCAGGCCGGGGCTATCTCGTTTCGAATCTATGGATGCCCACCAAACAGCGGTGGTACCCTGCGGCTCGACGAACTAACTATTTCGGGCACCGTGACCACGGCTCCGTTGCCGGTATCGCTCCTGTACTTTCGGGCGCAGGCTCTGCCCGACAACCGCGTGCAGCTCAGCTGGGCTACCGCTACCGAGCAGGACGCCGACCGGTTCGAAATTCAGCGGAGCCGCACATTGGCCGAGTTCGGAACGGTGGGGCAACTGCCCGCACGAGGCACTACCGATACCCGCCAACTCTATACATTTACCGACGACTGGCCCGACGCGGGCACGACCTACTACCGACTTCGGCAAGTGGACCGCGATGGTACGGCGCACCTCTCCGAGGTAGTAGCCGTGGTGCTCGACGACCGTACGCCCTCGTTATTGGTTATCGATACGAATGGACCGGGGGTTGTAGCCCTCAAAGGCCGGAATCTGGGCGGGGCCGCGTGGTCGTTGTGGTCGGCTGCGGGATTGCCGGTGCCAGTTACGGCTCGTACCGGTTCCGATGGCCGTGTCGAACTCATTGGCTCGTTTGGGGGTGGTTTGTATCTGATCCGGGCCGACGGGGCCGATTGGCGTCTGGTGCAACGGGTGTGGGTGCGGTAAGGTGCTATTTAAAAAAGAGCGCGCCAACCGGGTAGCTGGCACGCTCTACTGAATGAAAAGAAACACCTGCTCAGGCCAGTTCCAGTTCTTCCGGCTGTTTCTGGAGTTCGACGCGCGGAGGAAGCAACTTGTACAAAACGGGCGTCACAATGCGCGACAACAACGTGCTCGAAATCAGACCTCCAATGAGCACATACGCCAGAGGTGAGTAGAGTGGGTTGTTTTCGATAGCCAGCGGAATGAGCCCGCCAATAGCCGTAAGCGACGTGAGCACGATGGGTACGAACCGAATTTCGCCCGCTTCCTGAATGGCCTCCAATAGTGGAACCCCTTCGGCCCGGAGCTGATTCGTAAAATCGACAAGCAGAATCGAGTTTTTGACTTCAATACCGATCAGGGCAATCAGGCCGATCACCGCCACGAACGAGAATGGGTCACCCGTGAGCAACATAGCCCCGATGGCTCCGATAATACCCAACGGAATCACCGACAGCACGATGAGCGTACTTTTCAGGGTACCAAACTCCAGCACGAGTACGGCAATGAACCCAAAAATCGTGATCAGGATAATGGTACCGAGCCCGCCAAACGATTTCTCACGGCTTTCGAGCTCCCCGGCGGCCTTGTACGAGAACCCGGCCGGAAACTTCATCGCGTCGATCTTTTGCAACAGGTCTTTGTACACATTATCGACCAGATAGCCGGTTTTGACAAAGCCCGTGATCGTTGTGAAACGGTCTTTATCGTAATGCCGAATTTGATTGGTACTGGTCTCAAACGTCAGGTCGGCCACTTGCCGCAGCGGTACGGCCCCTCCTGTGAGCGTATTCACGTACAGGTTGTCGAACACGCGCTGATCGGCTACGGCTCCTTTGGGCGCGTTGCCAGCGGGCACGGTTACGTTGATGGTATAATCGTCGGAGCCGTTGGGGCCGTTGGCTGCTTTAAACGTACCCACGTTGAGCCCCGCAATGGCAAGCCGGATGGTGCGGTTGATATCGGCCACCGAGATGCCCAGCAAACCCGCTTTTTCTTTGTTGATCCGCACCCGAATATCGGTTTTACGGGTGGCCAGCGGGTTGTTGATGTAGATCAGGCCGGGTGTTTGTTTGAGTGCCGTTTCAACGCGGGCCGCCACGGTGCGCAGGGTGTCGAGGTTCTCGCCAAATACCCGAATCGCAATGGGAGCCTCCTGGTCGGGGCCTTGTTCAAAATCTTTCACTTCGATCCGCGCATTGGGATAGTGCAGCAGCCGATCGCGGAGTTTGTCGATGAGCGCCCGCTTTTGAGTCGGCGGCATATCGTGTAACTGTACGAACAGTTGGGAGAAATTGGTAGCCTCGCTGCGCTGAATGACGTTGTAATAAATCCGGGGATTGCCTTTGCCCACATTCGTCGTGAAGTACTGAACCTCCGGCTCTTTCTTGAGCACCGATTCGACGTACCGGGCCACCGAGTTGGTTTCGGAAAGGCTGCTGCCTTCGGGTGTTTCGATGTTGATCAGAAACTGCGGTTTCTCGGAGGCCGGAAACAGGGCAAAGCCGACTTTGGGAACGAGGGCCAGAGCACCTACAAACAGCGCGAGGGCGGCCAGCAGGGTCAGGGCCGGGTGCCGGAGGCCCCAGTGCAGCAGTCGGCTGTATGAGCCGCTGATAACCCGTTTCAGAGCGCGCATAAACAGGTTGCCCTCCGGGTTGTGCGACTCCTTGAGCAGCCGGCTAGACAGGAAGGGGACAATCGTGAGCGATACCAGCAACGAAGCCAGCACGGTGGTGATGACAGCCATCGGCAGCGACCGGATGAAATCGCCGGAGGCTTCGGGTAAAAACAGCAGGGGCAGAAACGCCAGAATAAGTGTGGTGGTGCAGCCAATTACGGCCAGTGTAATCTGTTTGGTGGCCCGGATGGCGGCTTCGCGTTTGCTGTGCCCTTCCCGAATGTACCGTTCGATGTTTTCGACCACCACAATCGAATCATCGACCAGGATACCAAGGGCCACAATAAGCCCCACAATGCTCAACTGGTTAATGCTGAAGCCGAGGAAATTGAGCCCGGCTAACCCGATAGCGAGTGATAACGGAATTGAGATCATGACCACCACGGCGGCCCGGAAACCAAGCGGCAGTAGAGTGAGCGATACCAGCAGAATGGCAATCAGAAAGTCTTTGGCAAACCGACCGAGCCGCTTGCTGACACTGGCAGCCTGATCGAAGTTTTTGACCAGCTTGATGTGTGGGGGCAGGGTTTTGGCAAACTGCTCGATGACGGGGTTTACCTGTTGCCCTACTTTGTCGATGTTCATACCCACTTTTTGCCCGGCCGTGACCAGCACCGCCCGGTGCCCGTTGAGCCGGGTAATATGGGTCTCGTCTTCGTAATTGAGCGACACATCGGCAATGTCGCGGAGGTAAATAATTTTCTGCGCGGCCACGCCAGGCGGGTTGGTTGAGACAATCGTGTTCCGAATATCATCAAGGGAGCTGTAATCACCCGATGTTTTAACGTTGAACTTGCGCGTGCCTGCCTGAATGCTGCCACCCGGAATATTGAGGTTTTCGGCCTGAAGTGCGCCAATTACCCGGTTGACCGGAATGTTTTCCTGCGCCATGCGGTCGGTATTGAGCGAAATACGCACGGTGGTAGCGGGGTAGCCCCAGTCTTCGGCGTTTTTGAGGCTTTTTACTTTGGTGAGTTGCTCTTTCAGGCGGTCGGCGTGCTCGCCTAGCTCGCGGGTCGAGGCTACTTCCGACAGCAGCGCCACCTGTACAATGTTGACGTCGGTGGGGGAGAACTTGTTGATCTGAATTCGAAAAATATCAGCGGGCAGTTCGGTACGGAGGGCATTCACTTCCCGAACGAGTTCCTGGTATTTTTCGTCGGGATCGCTGGTGTAGTCGTATTCAATGCGCATCACGGCCAACCCATCGTCGATACTGGTCCGAATGGTATTGATATTGTCCAGCGCGTTGAATCGTTCTTCGGCCGGGTTCGCCACGAGTTTTTCCATGTCGAGGGCATCGGTGCCGGGGTACACCACAATGACGGCGAAGCTGGGGGCCGTAAACTCAGGGTCTTCGCCCCGGGGCATATTCAGCAGGGAGTTGACGCCCAGTGCCACCACCGCGACGAACAACACCAGCATAAACTGCCAGTTTTTAACAGAAAATTCGGAGAGGTTCATAATCCTGAAAAAGATTGGATCTAACGGGAATATTTGGTAGCTTCATTACTCATTCAGAAGCTATGGAAACATTACTTATTCGGGTTCGTGACGAAGCCGGCCGTGAGCGGGTACAGCAAGCTCTTCGTGATCTGGAAGGGATCGAAGAGATTGTGGCGCTACCGCCCGTTGATGAGGTTACGCAGTTGGCTGAAGCCACATTGGCCGAATCGTGGGAGAGTGCTGAAGATCAACGTTGGGACACATTACTATGAGCCTTGCGCTATATCAGCCCGGTGATTTGGTCGTTGTTCACTTTCCATTTACCGATATTACCTCCACCAAACGGCGACCTGCTCTGGTAATTTCAAATGAGGTCATAAACCAAACGGGCGATTATCTGCTCATGCAGGTTACCAGTCAGGTTAAACACGATGGTCTGTCGATTCCCCTGCTTGCTGCCAATTACAGTGGGGCACCTCTTCCGCTGACAAGTTTTGTACGGATTCACAAAATCTTTTTGTTGAATGAGTCACTCATTGTTCGGAAAGTCGCAGCCACACATATTGCCTTTCGGGACTACGCTGTGAGTCAGTTAATCAAGCTCATTTCTTAATCGCCCATCACTTTCACCTTCGATTCTTCGGTCAGAAAAGCGGAGCCCGCCGTGACTACCTCCAGCGTGTTGGTTAGTCCGTTGGTGAGCAGTACGTTACTGCCGTCCAGATACCCGATTTGCACCGGCTGCTTGCGTACACCCCGGCGGTCGGGCGTGAGTACGTACACGAAGCCTTCCTGCCCGTTGCCCTCCACAATGGCTTCAACGGGCACCAGCGCGTAGGAGCGAGACTGGTCGGGGGTGAGTTGGACTTTGGCAAACAAGCCCGGTGCAAACCGCACCTTACCCGGATCGATCCGGATTTCTACTTCGTACAGCTTGTTTATGGGGTCGGCGGCTCCGGCCAGCTCGGTCACTACCCCCCGAAATGACTGACCGGGGTAGGCATCGAGGGTTACAGAAGCCCGGTTGCCGAGCCGGAGCCGGGCCCAGTCTTTGTCCGATACACCCACCCGAACGACCCAGTCATTGGGCCGGTTGCCCGACACCAGAAAAACCGGCGCACCCGGCGCGGCAAGCTCGCCGTCGGTCATCAGCTTACGGGTCACGGTGCCGTCAACCGACGAGCGAATCTGTGCGTATGAGCGGTTAAACTGGGCTACGGTCAGGTTTTGCCGGGCCAGTCGGCTGCCGGTGGTGGCGTTCTGCATCTGTTCGAGGGTGGCGGCTGTATCGGCGTAGAGGGCTTTTACCCGGTTCAGGTCGCGCTCCGATTTCTCGACGGCCAGTTCGGCCTGATTCACCTGTGCGTTGATTTCGGTGAGGTCGAGGGTCGCCAGCAACTGCCCTTTACGAACGGTTTGACCTTCTTCGACATAGGTGCGGTTGATGATTCCGCCAATCTTGAACGATAGCCGGGCCTCTTCGGCCGACGACAGCAGCCCCGAAATCATAATGGGTTCGGCACGTTGCACAACCTGCACGGGGGCTAACCGGACGGGCACCACGGTTTCATCGAGGTTGTCGGTAGTGGCCGTTTGGTTGGGGGCTTCGGCTTTGCTGCCGCAAGCCCAGATAAGCAGAGCGAGGGATAGTGTAAGGAGATAGTTCATAAAGAGTGAAAGAGCGAAAGAGTGAAAGAGTGAAAGAGTGCGGGCCGCGTACGGTAAAGAGTGCGGGCCGCAACGAGTAGAAGAGTGTTTGAGGGTCGCGGACCGGTTCTGAGTCATTACATTGTCAGAAAAGCGTTCGGGTATCGTCTATTGGCTACCGCACGGCCGTAACCCGGTCGAGAGCCGCCCGCTTTACCCGTATATCCATCCGCGCGAGCGATTCGCCGATCTGAGCCGTGAGGTAGTCGTTCTGGGCCTTCAGAAACTCGATTAATAGGGCCTGTCCGTTTCGGTATTTGCTGTCAATCACACCCAGCGTTTGGCCAGCTGCGGTTACACCCTGTCGGGTAGTCCGGCCGTTTTCTTCGGCGGCTTCGAGCTCATAATAAGCCTGCACCACCTGCAATCTGATTTGCTGCTGCACCTCGGTTAGTTTGGTCTGTAGCTGCTCGGCCTGAATCCGGGACTGCTGAATTTTTGAGCGTTTTTCGTAGCCTTTGAACAGATCCCAGCTTAGACCCAGTTGCCCTACTGTATAGGCCTGATTACGAAACGTGTAGCCAAATCCCTGAAACCCCGCGTTGCCACCTACGTACACCGATGGGAGTTTGGCGTTGGCCTCGGCCAGTCGGATGGCGGTTTGTGCGGCCCGCAGCGACCCCTGTAACTGGGTGAGTTCTTTACGGCTGGCCAGAGCGGTCTCTTCCAGGCTCACCACCGATTCGGTGGGGGCAGGTAGCGGGGCGGTAAGCAGCGAACTGTCCACTCTGACGGCCGTGAGCAAGTCTCGGTTAAGCAGAAAATTTAGGTATGCCCGGGCCGTTTCGCGATTTTTCTGGGCTCCAGCCAATTGACCGTCCAGCTTACTTACTTCGTATTCGGCCGACGATACCACGTCGCGCGTGGCTACGTTGTTGGCTACCAGTTTCTGGTTGAGCCGCACCAGTTCGCGCAGGGTTGTGCGTGCGTTTTCAAAAATTCGGATGGCATCCAGCGTTTGCAGGTACTGGTAGTAAGCCGTAGTGATGTTGTACCGGAGTTCGTTTTCGATTACCTGCCGCCGGGCTTCCTGCGCGCTGAGAAGGTTTTTCTGAATCAGGTAATTGTAGTGAATATCAGTATTGTAGAGCGCAAACTGCACACTCACTTTGGTGTCGTGAAAGTTGTTGGGTGCCAGCAACTCGTTTACGTTCTGGAGGTTGGTCGGAAAGGCGTCTGAGCCGGTTAGGCGGTTGAGAGTGCCGTAAATCGGATTGAGCAGATCGCCAATCGGGAACTGAAGCCGACGCCCACCCGCAGCCATCGAGTAGGTTGGGTTGAACGTCAGACGCGGATAAAACAGGGCCCGCGCCTGATTGAGCGACTCGGTTACGCGGCTTACATCAAGCGTTTCCTGCCGCAGGGCGAGGTTGTTCTGCAAACCCAGCTGAATGTACTCGTCGAGTACCGAACTGGGCTGAGCCTGGGCCATCAGGAACCCCGGCCACAAGCAGGCCAGCCCCAACAGATACCGTAGTGGTCTTTTCATAATCGGTTGTTAGTTACTGAACGGTGTTTAGTGTATGACTAAAAAAAAGTGGCTTATTGCAGCCCCTTTTTCAATGTATGGACAAATAAGTCGAATGCTTCACGCATAAGCACCTGTCGGCGTTCTTCGGAAAACATCATCATGCGCTTCCTGAGAAACAGGGCTGTGTAGCCGTGAATATTGCTCCAGATCATCATGGCCGCTACCTCGGCATCGTCGGCGTGCAAAACTCCGGCCTTTATGCAATCCTGCACCACCTGCACCAGCATATTGAAGGCAATTCGTCCTTCGCTCCAGATGTCCTCGCGGCACTCTAAAGCTTCCATCGGTGCCGTTACGATAAACATAATATCAAACAGCTCAGGGTTTTCGACGGCAAAGTTGATGTATCGTCGGCCCATTTCTACTAACCGCTCGAAGGGGTCTTCGAGGGCGAAAATAGGCCGAAACTCTTCCATCATCTTCGAAAAAGCCTGCTGATGAACGGCGTACAGAATCTCGTTTTTATCCTTGAAATACAGATAAATCGTTGCCGGACTGTATTCAATGGCTTCGGCAATGTTGCGAATGCTTACTTTCTCGTAGCCATTCTGTACAAACAGATGCCGGGCACCATCCACAATCAACCGGCGCATTTCCTCCCGTTCACGCTCTTTTCGCTCTAGAATTCCCATCAGGTCAACTTGGTGTTACAAACGTAATAAACACTGTTCAGTAAACAATAGTCGTTTACTTTTTTTGATTAAAAAAATGGTCGAACGGCTTTAATCAAGTATAGGTGGAGCCAACCGGCGTCTAAGTTCGTAAAAAAATGAGCCCCGGCTTAGTTTGTGGCACGTGAAGCCATAATTTGCGGGCCGATCGTTTCCGGTGAAATAGTTACCCCTTCGGCCTTTTTGTTACCCTTACTTCATGACGACTCGTATTCTTTTGTTCATATTGGCCGTTGGCTTGCTTGCCTTTGTGAAGCAAACCGACGAGCCGGGCGTAATCCGTATCAATTTGTTGGGGTACCGGCCTGCGAGTGTCAAAGTGGCTGTATGGGCAAGTCTGACCGACAAACCAATCGGCCGTTTTGAGCTGATTGATGCGCAAACCGACCGCGTAGTGTGGGGGCAGCAAGCCGGGCGGGCTTTCGGGGCATACGGCCCCTTCGCACAAACACACCGGCTCGATTTTTCGTCGGTGCGTAGGCCGGGCCGGTACTACCTCCGCACCGACGACGGCGGCCGGTCGCCCGAGTTTCGGATTGGCGAAGATGTGTATGACGGGACGGCCGACTTTTGCCTTCGGTACATGCGCCAGCAGCGTAGTGGGTTCAATCCGTTTCTGAAAGACTCATGCCACACGCACGACGGCTACACGCTTTATGGTCCTATGCCCGACAGTACCCACATTGACGCGACCGGGGGCTGGCACGATGCATCCGACTATTTGCAGTACGTAACCACCTCGGCCAATGCGACCTATCATCTGCTGGCTGCCGCGCGCGATTTTCCGGGGGCTTTTGGCGATGCGCACGCGGCCAATGGGCTCGAAGGGGCCAACGGATACCCCGATGTGCTCGACGAAGCCCGGTGGGGGCTCGACTGGCTGCTGAAAATGCACCCTACCGACGATTGGCTGTTTAATCAGCTGGGCGACGACCGCGACCATGCCGGTATGCGGATTCCGAAAGAAGATAAGTTGTACGGAAAAGGCTTCGAACGGCCGTTGTATTTCGCATCGGGTAAGCCGCAGGGGATGTTCCGGCATAAAAACCGGGCGACCGGGGTAGCTTCAACGGCAGGTAAGGTAAGTAGCGCCCTTGCCTTAGGCTATCAGCTCTGGCGCGATCGGCAGCCCGATTATGCCGGGCGGCTCTGGCAACGGTCGCAGTCGGCGTACCGGCTGGGCCTGCAAAAGCCGGGCAATTGTCAGACGGCCCCCGGCACAGCCCCTTATTTTTACGAGGAGGATAATTACGTCGACGATATGGAACTGGCGGCTGTGGAGCAGCTGAACGCCAGCAAGGCTACCGGCGCCAAAGCGGTCGAGTGGCAAAAACAGGCGCTCGACTTTGCCCGGCAGGAGCCGGTTACCCCCTGGATTCTGAACGATACCGCCCGGCATTACCAATGGTATCCGTTTGTAAACATCGGTCATGCCGAATTGGCCAAGCGCCTGCCTGGCCGGGAGCGCAAAACCGTGACCGGATTCTACAAACAAGGTATCGACATTATCTGGCAGCGCGCCCGGCAAAATGCGTTTTACCGGGGTGTGCCGTTTGTGTGGTGCAGCAACAACTACACGACTTCCTTTGCTACGCAGTGTTTCTGGTACCGGCAACTTACCGGCGATACGCAGTACGCAGCTCTCGAACAGGCCAATTTCGACTGGTTGTTTGGCTGTAATCCGTGGGGAACCAGCTTTGTGTACGGTCTGCCCGCCAACGCCGATACCCCCGCCGACCCGCACTCGGCTTTCACGCATCTGAAACAATACCCCATTGATGGTGGCCTGGTAGATGGGCCGGTGCGGGGCAGTATTTACGGGCGGCTCATTGGGATAACTCTCTATCAGCCCGACGAGTATGCCCCGTTCCAAAGCCGGGTAGCCGTGTATCACGACGATTATGGCGATTACAGCACCAACGAGCCGACCATGGACGGCACGGCCTCGCTCGTGTATCTGTTGGCTGCCAAACAGGCCGAAAACCGGGCGTTGCCCCCAGCTAAATCGAAACCAGCTTCGATCCGAAAAGCCGCGAAACCAGCCCTGAGCCCGGTTAAAAAGCCATTGGACGATAAGTCGACGTATTTCAAAGGCGCCAAAATCAGGGGCGACACCAGTCTTCGGCGTATCGCGCTGGTGTTTACCGGCGACGAATACGCCGACGGAGGAGAACACATTGCCCGGACCCTGCGGAAGCACAACGTCCGGGCTTCTTTTTTTCTGACCGGCCGGTTTTTGCGCAACCCGGCTTTGGGGGCGCTTGCCCGTCGGCTTGGGCGTGAAGGGCATTATCTCGGCCCGCACTCCGACGAGCACCTGTTGTATTGTGACTGGAAAAACCGGGACAGCCTGCTCGTAACGCGGTCGCAATTTGTGGCCGATCTGCGGTCCAATGAAGCCGCTTTGGCCGCTGTAGGTCCGCAACCCCAGGGGCCGCGCCTGTTTATGCCGCCCTTCGAGTGGTACAACGACACCATTGCCGCCTGGAGCCGGGCCGAGGGCTGGCAACTAATCAATTACACCCCCGGTACCCTCAGCCATGCCGACTACACCACCCCCGACGCGCGCAATTACCGCAGTAGCGAGGTCATTCTCCAGTCGATTCGTGACTACGAAACCCGGCATCGGTCGGGCCTGAATGGGTTTATCCTACTCATGCATGTAGGTACTGCCCCCGCTCGCACCGACAAGCTGTATGCACACCTCGACGCCCTGTTGACCGAGTGGAAACAAAAAGGGTACGCACTGGTCACGGTGGATGCCCTGTAACAACCCGTGCCCAAAGCCAACTGCCACCTCAGGCCCGATACGGCGTCTTTTTGGTCTGCCCGGACCAAACGAATTAATCTTTCCCGATTTGTTGTTGTCCAAGTGATAAATACATGCTTTCACTCATGAAAAAAATCGCTGGTCTGGTCTTGTTGGCGAGTATCGTATTGACCTTCGGGTTTGCGCAGGCTCAGACTCCAGTTGGAAAAGGGTACGCTGTGGGCGATGCCGTGACCGATTTTCAGGTGCGGAATATGGACAACAAGCTTATCAGCCTGACCGACTACCGGTCGCAGGCAGGTGTGGTGGTTGTGTTTATGGCGAACCACTGTCCCTTTGCGAAAGCCTACGAAGACAGGCTCATGGCTATCCACGGGCGCTTTGCGGCTCAGGGGTACCCGGTGCTGGCGATCCAGACTTCCGACCCGGCCATCTACCCCGAAGATGCCTTTGAAGTGGTACAGACCCGTGCGCGTGAGCGGTCGTTTTCGTTTGTGTACACGCTGGATGAAACCCAGTCGGTAGCCCGCAGCTTTGGCGCAACCCGGACCCCACAGGTGTTTTTGCTCAAGCGGGTGGGCAATGCGTTTGTGGTGCAGTACATCGGTGCCATCGATGATAATCCGCAGGATGCGGCCGGTGTGCAAAAGCGATATCTGGAAGAGGCTCTTGTGAGCCTTGTAGCGGGCCGCCCCGTCCCGACCCCGGCTACCCGACCCATTGGTTGTGCGGTGAAGTGGAAAAACTAATGGCACATCGTTTGCCATTAGGTTGGTCAGTAACAAACTACACAACTAACACAACATGAAACGTATTGCTCTTGTCATCAAGCAAATCAAAACCGTAGCCGGTGTCATGATGGTGGTCTCATCACTTGCCCTGCTCCAGGCCTGTGGTTCTGACAACAAAAACGAATCACGCACCGAAGACGCCATGGAACGTACCGGTGATGCCATTGAAGCCGATGCAAAAGATGCCACTGCTGAGGCTCGTCAGGACATAAACGAGGCTGGCGATAAGGTCGAAGCCACCGCCGACGAAGCAGCCGCCGATTTTGAACGCGAACGCCGGGAAGCCGTTGCCGACATAAAAGAAGAACAGGCTAAACTGGATGCCCGTATTGATAAAGTGCAGGCCGACATTAAAGCTCAGGGTAATAAGGTAAAAGCCGAAACTCGTGAAGAATTGGCCGAACTGGAACAGAAACGTAAGAATCTGGCTGCTGACCTCGACAAGGCGCAAAACGCCACCGCAGCGGCCTGGAAAGATATTAAGGCTGGCTTTAAGCAGGCAGGTCGGAGCATTGGTAATGCGTTCGACAAAGCTGAAGATAAAGTCGATCCCGACGGTAAAGACGATTAGTATTACCTTAATAGTGGTGGTTTTAAAACGCCGGTCTGCCATGCGGACCGGTGTTTTTTGTTTGGTTGATTCTCTGCCACGAAAGGAGTTGGGGTATGATTCTTTCTGAACGGGTGGTGAGCGTAGGTGATCGATTAGGTTGCTGGCAGGGGTTGGTTGCCAATAATGGTACGAAGTAAGATAAGCACAAGAGACGATGAGTACTCTACAGGCATCACTTTGAAGTAATTGTTGTAAGAGTGGGTGACAAACAGGTGTGGAAACAATGCCCCATCCGTGTAGAGGTATTGCCTAACTGAATAGTTGTTTCGAGCCGACGTCTACAAAAAATTGAAGACGTCGAATAATTTTTACTTAAATTTTTTTGCCCATTCTCGTGAGTCTACAAAAGCCGTATGAGCTCATATTCGTAACGGATTGTACCGGTCTGATTCGAACAATTGGGTAGCCTTTGGGGGTTTGGGTATTGTCAGTGTTTACAGCATTATGTCCATCGTAACGGTATCCGTTCTTCACTATCGCCCGGCTGCCCGATTTCGGGCGTTTGCCAATATGGGTCGCGTCCTTATGCGTCCGTTTACCGCCGATGGGTTGCGGTTTGGCAAACTCATGGGCAGCGGCCGAAATTTTGGCCTTATTCCGAACCTGTCCACCTACGTGTATATGGGGGTTTGGGATACAGAGCAGCAGGCTGGGCAGTTTCTGAATTCTCCCTCCTTTGCGCCGTTCCTGGAAGGTACCGATTCGGTCAGTACGCTTTACCTGACTCCGTATCACGCCCATGGCTTGTGGGATGGTGTTAATCCCTTTGGCGACGGTCGGCCTCAGGGTGCCACGTGCCCACCTAACCCCGATGCCCCAGTGGCCGTATTGACCCGGGCTACCATTCGCCTGGGTGCTTTACCTGATTTCTGGCGACACGTACCCGCGGCCCGTCAGCGGCTACTCGACCACAAAGACAATCTGCTTTTTGCCATTGGGGTGGGCGAGGCCCCCGTTGTACAGCAATGTACCATTAGTGTATGGCGCAACCGGGCGGCTGTTGAGCAGTTTGCGTACCGGCAAAGCGGCCACAAGGAAGTGGTTCGGCGCACCCGCGACCGGCGTTGGTACAGCGAAGAACTGTTTGCCCGATTTTCGGTACTTCGGTGGGACAACCCACCGGTGGCAATGGCCTCGGACGCCGGGTCTGAGTAGGCCAGAAGGCGTTTGGAGGATACGGCTGATAACGCTGTCTGTTCCATTCAGGGCCTCTACACGTGCCTCGGGTGTGACTTAATCAAAGAAAAATTAGTTCAAGTCTGGGAGTGACCTTAGCGAAGCTCTTGTTTCCCAGTGGGGAAAATTGTTATTTTGCGGGTCTAAATTTCGTGTAAACCGGACATGTCGTTAATTAACAAAATCAGAGAACGATCTGGAATTGCCGTTGGTGTGATTGCCATCAGCTTGCTGCTGTTCATTGTGGGGGGAGATTTGCTGGGCGGACAGAACACGCTCTTCGGCGGAAATAATCAGAAAGTTGGCGAGATAGCCGGCGAAGATATTGACTATCAAGATTTTAATTTAAAGGTCGACGAACTCCGCGCTCAATTTGAGCAGCAGGCTGGCCGCGCACCCGGCGAAGCCGATATGGCACAGATTCGGGAGCAGGCCTGGAATCAGCTGATTTTTGACATCGCCTACCAGAAAGAATTCGACAAGCTGGGCCTGAAAGTGTCGCCCGAAGAACTCGTCGACATGGTGCAGGGTACCAACATCAGCCCACAGGTTCGTCAGGCATTTACCAACCCGCAGACAGGTGTTTTCGACAAAAATCAGATCATCAACTATCTGAAAGGTCTGCGTAACCTGCCACCCCAACAGCAGGCTGCCTGGGCTAACTTCGAGAAAAACCTGAGCCAGGATCGGCTCCGGGAGAAGTACGAAAACCTGATGCGTTTGTCGGCCTTTGCTACGACAGCCGAGGCTCAGAAAGAATATCAGGCGCAAAACAGCAAGGCCGACGTGAAGTTCCTGTTCGTGCCTTACTATGCTATCAACGATACAACCGTGAAGGTGTCGGATTCGCAACTGAGCGACTACCTGAGCAAGCACAAAGACGAGTATCCCGGTGCTGATACGCGTTCGCTGCAGTACGTAACGTTCTCGGTGGCTCCGTCGAAAGAAGACAGCGCTACGCTGTATAACGAAATCAAGAGCCTCGCTCGTGGTTTGGGCGCTGCCAAAAGCGATTCGTCGTTTGCACAGATCAACAGCGATGTACGGGTGCCGCTTTACATGACACTCGGCGAAATGCCTGAGCAGCTGCAACAAGCGGTGAGCACGTTCTCGCCGGGTGGAATCTACGGTCCCTTCCGCGAAGGCAACACCTACTTCATTTACAAGTTTGGCGGTACCAAGCGCGACACGAGCTACACGGTTCGCGCCAGCCATATTCTGATTCGGACTGGTGCCGATTCGTTGCAGGCTGAGCAGAAAGCAAATGACCTGTTGAAGCAAATTCAGGGTGGTGCCAGCTTCGAAGCACTGGCGCAAGCCAATAGCGCCGATGGTTCGGCACAGAATGGTGGTGACCTGGGCTACTTCAAAAACAACGGCCAAATGGTGAAGCCGTTTGAGAAGGCCATCTTCGATTTCAACGGCGAAGGCTTGATTCCCCGCGTTGTGAAAACCGATTTTGGCTATCACATCATCAAAATCACCGAACCCAAAACCAACCTGCTGTACCGCATTGCCGGTATTGGCAAAACGATTACAGCCAGTCAGATCACCCGCGACGAAGCCCTGCGCAAAGCCGATCAGTTTGCATCAGAAGCGAACACGCGTGCTGAGTTTGAGGCTAAGGTGAAAGAAGACAAATCGCTGGTGGTAGCTACTGCCGAGCGGATTCCGGAAGGTGCTAACAACGTAAACGCCCTGACCGAAGCACGTCAGCTGGTGCGTTGGGCATTCGACGATAAGAATGATGTCGGTGATGTGTCGGAGCCGTTTGAAGTGGGCGACCAGTATGTGGTGGCTGTGCTGACAGGCAAAACCGAGAAAGACAACGTGAAAGCCGACGATTACAAGCAGGAACTGACGGCCAAGGTTCGGAATGAATTGAAAGCCGAGCAGATCATTGCAAAACTGGGCAGCGCCAGTGGTTCACTGGAGTCGATTGCTCAGAAATACGGTGCCGGTGCGCTGGTTGAAACCGCCACCGACATTAACCTGGCTACTGGTTTCCTCCGCAGTGCCGGTGTTGATCCGGTTGCTCTGGGCAAAGCCTTCGGTCTGAAGCCGGGTAAGCGCTCTAAGCCGTTTGCTGGCGAAGCCGGTGTGCTGATCATGGAAACCACGAAGCTGACGCCGGCCGGTACTGTTGCCGACTATGCACAGTACAAAAACCTGATTCAGCAAAACTCAGCTTCACGCACGAGCTTCTACATCAATGAGGCCATTAAAGAGGCTTCTAAAGTAGAAGACCGCCGGGCTAAGTTCTTTTAAGAGTACGCACTACCAAGAAGCGAAAGCGCCCCTCGTCAGCAATGACGTTGGGGCGTTTTTGTTTGGGGCTCCTTTAGAGATGACATCTCGTTTGGAGAGATGTCATCTCTAAAGGAGGGATAGAGTGTTCAGCTCTAATCCCGAAGAAACTCTACCAACTGCCGCACTGCCTTGGCCCGGTGGCTTAGGGTATTTTTTACGTCCATGCCCAGCTCACCAAATGTTTGCTCGTACCCTTCGGGAATAAAGATGGGGTCATATCCAAAGCCCCCCGAACCATGGGGCTCGGTTGCGATTTGACCCTCTACGATACCTTCAAACTGGTGCTCCTCGTCACCTTTTACAAGGGTAATCACTGCCCGGAAGCGGGCCCGGCGGTTTGCTACACCCTCCATTTTTTGCAACAGAAAGGCGTTGTTTTTGGCGTGGTCGCGGCTACCGGAGTAATACGCCGTATCGACGCCGGGCTCACCGTTGAGCGCATCGACCTCAAGCCCCGAATCGTCGGCGAAACAGTCAATCTGGAAATGGTCGGCCACGTAGCGGGCTTTCTGTCGAGAGTTACCCGGTATCGTGCCGGTCGTTTCGGGGAGTTCGTCGGTACAGCCTATTTCGGCCAGCGTCAGAATCTGAAACGCCCCACCCAGGGCGTGGGCCACCTCCTCAATTTTATGGGCGTTGTTGGTAGCGAAGCAAAGTGATTTCATGGTACAAAAAAAGCCGTTCGGCTGAAAAGCGAACGGCTACGCGTTACGATTTTTGGGAAAGTCTATTGAACGCTGGTAATCTCCACATCGAATACCAGCGATGCGTAGGGGCGTATAGTAGCTCCGGAACCCGTGATTCCGTAGCCCAGAGCTGATGGGAAGATCAAGCGCGCTTTCTCGCCTTTACGAAGTTTGGCGAGGCCCTGATCGAAGCCCGGTACTACCTGATTGGCGCCAATCTGTACCGAAATAGTGTTTGTACCGGTTGGATTGTTGGCAGGGTCAAACACAACACCATTCAGCAGAGAACCCCGGTACGATACGCCCACGGTTTTACCCGTGGTAACCTGCACAGAATCGGGGCGGGCCTGGGTCACAACTACCCGTAACCCGTTCGTTTCTGAGAACGTAGGCGTCAGTTTATTGGCGGTCAGATATTCCTGAATCTGCTGTTCTTCCGTTCGTACATTCACAATGCGCACGTCGTACCGAATGGGCAGATATTGCGGCAGCAGCAGCGTGTTGGGTCGGCCGTTGTCCAGGTTAAATGGAACGAGCAGCATGGCCGACTCGCCCTTGCGTAGCCCTAACCGGTTGGTACCCGATACAACAGGGCCACTGTTTACAATGCCATCGTACAAACCAGCCGAAATAAGTGCCTGATTGAAATAACCACGGGTCAGAACGCGTGGAATGTTGGCGGCTACATCGCTGCTGTCGACAATAAGGCCATCGAATCGGCGGGCGGTATAGTGGTACTGAATTTCGTCTCCAACGCCCGCTGTTTGCCCGGTTGGGTTGGTCGTTGTGATGATGTAGGTGGTACCGGCGTCGGTGGTGCGAGCCTGTCCGGTCAAATTGTTTTGGGCTACGTACTGCGCAATTTCTGCTTCGTTTTCGCGTCGTTTCCGATCACGCAGAGCCTCGCCGGGTTCGGTGCAGCTACTCAGACCTACGACGCCAAGGCAGCCGACAATAAGCCAGTTTTTCCAGGATACTCGATTCATGCTACTTCAAGGGATAAATGTTCGCGCAGGAACACTTTGAATAACGCGTTTTAACGGGTTTTGGTGTCGGTTTGAGCCGTCCCAATGCCTGTTAAAAAAGCTTAACGGATAGCTTGGCTGTAGAAACAAACAGCACGCCAGGCAATTGGTGGGCGTGCTGTTTGTACCAACGAAAGGCTTAAGGCTGCTGTGGGTTTTTGCGGATATCGATCAGGTTCACGTCGAAAACCAGCACGGCATTGGCCGGAATCACCGGGGGTGAACCCTGTGCGCCATAGGCCATCGTCGACGGAATGATGAGGGTTGCTTTTTCGCCTTTGTGCAGTTTCAGCATGGCGTCGTCCCAGCCCGGAATCACCTGCCCTACACCGATGGGCAGTTCGATGGGCTGCTTACCTACCGACGAGTCGAAGGTTTTACCGTCGAGCAGTTTACCCGTGTAATCAACCTTGATCAGGTCGCCCCGGTTGGGTACCGGACCGCTGCCGGGCTGCGTAATCACGTAGTACACGCCCTGCTCGGTTTTCTGGGCTTTACCAGCCAAACCGTTCTTAGCGAGGTAATCGGCAATAATTTTATCGTCAACACCTTTTTGCTTGCTCGCTGCGGTCGTTTCAGCTTTGCGGTATTCTTCCTCGCTCTGTACTTCGAGTACCTTCACGTTGAAGGTGATATCGGAGCCCTTGGTAACACCCGGAGGCATGGCCTGCATAGCCCGGCCAAACAGCGAATCGGCACTTACGTAGAACGTAGCGCTATCGCCTTTTGAGAGCATGGCCAGTCCTTCTTCAAACGAACCTTTGAACGGCGGTACCTGCAGCATCAGTTTCAGCGGAGCGGGTTCTTTGTGCGTATCGCGCAGAACGGAGTCTTTGCTGTTTTTTAGCTGAAGCTGGATGGTCATGATATCGCCCACCTTCGCCTTGCGGCTTTCTTCGTTGTCTTCGTGAAGCTGGTATTTCAGGCCAGTCTCGCTGACCTCGACGCGGTTGCGTCCGCAAGCGGCCATCGCGGCTACGAGGAGCGCTGCTGTTGCCAGACGGTTAAAAAGCATGTTTTGGAGTTAATTAATGTAAAATGAATACTGATTATGAAGAACAGAGGTACTAAACGGTTTCGGCCAGTTGCTGTTGGTAGCGCGGTACCACGCTCAGCAGCCAGTCTTCAGTTTCGGCCAGTGACAACCGCGACCGGCCACCGGCCGCATTCCGATGCCCACCCCCGTTGAAATGGGTGCTCGCCAGTTCGCGTACCGAAAACTCACCGACCGAGCGGAATGAGATCCGAATCTCTTCGCCCCGGTCAATCAGAATAGCCGCCATAACGACCCCTTCCACCGAAAGGGCGTAGTTGACCAGCCCCTCAGTGTCGCCGGTTTTGGAACGGAACCGCTTCAGTTCCTCGGCACTCAGGGTGATGTAGGCAAACTTGTATTCGGGCACAACCACCAGCTTTTCGTTGAGCACATACCCAAGCATGCGGAGCTTATCGAGCGATGTGTTGTCGTAAATACGCCGGTGAATGCTGCTCACATCGATGCGGAGGTCGAGCAGATCGGCGGCCATACGGTGTACATCGCCGGTGGTGCTACCGTGCCGAAAGGAGCCGGTATCGGTCATCAAACCGGCGTACAGGCACTCGGCCATCGGCACATCAATCATGTCTTTATGCCCCAGCCCAACAATCAGGCGGAAAATCAACTGAGCCGTGGCGGCTGCTGTAGGGTCCCAAAGGCCGAGATCGGCAAATGATTCGGGCTCGAGGTGGTGATCGATCAGGATTTTACGACCGCGGGCCTGCCGGATCAGGGCGCCCAGTTCGCGGATACGGTCGAGGCTGGAAAAATCGAGGCAGAAAAGCAGGTCGGCTTCGTCGACCAACTGGGTGACGGCCGTGCGTACACGCTCCTCAAAAACAACCACATCGCTGTTGCCGGCTAACCAATGCAAACTTTGGGGATAATCGGTAGGGGTAACGACGGTAACGCGGTGCCCCCGTTTTTTGAGGTAGGCCGCTAATCCGAGCGAGGAGCCCATGGCGTCCGCGTCGGGGTTTTGGTGTGTCGTAATCAGAATTGTTTGCGGGTGCTGAAGCAACTCGCCAATGGCATCGAGATCTTGCATGAGTGGTCGGCAGCATTTGCCGAAAAATCAAGCCACAAAGGTACAAATTATTTGAACATCAGGTTTCGGATATTGGCGGGTCTGGTGTAGGACAAGTTCATTAGGGCGGGTTTTTCAAAAAAAGTCTCTTGACAGGATTACAGGATAAACAGGATTTATTCAGGCCCAGAAAATCCTGTTTATCCTGTAATCCTCCGGGTGGCCGGGCGGTCAGAAGAAGAAACCTTACCTACTCCCTACCCGGAGTAGGTAAAGCACGCTGTTTCAGGGGCAATATCGAGTAACTGGCACCCGAAATGGAAATTCGTCGCTACCTTTGCGCAAAATTTTATTTGGTACACTTCCCAATGATTACGAATCGTACATTCACCATGATTAAGCCCGACGCCGTTGAGGCTGGGCATACAGGGGCCATCATCAAAATGATTGAAGAAGCCGGTTTCCGCATCGTCGCCATGAAAAAGACGAAGATGAGCAGCGAGCGGGCGGGCCAATTCTACGAAGTTCACAGTGAGCGGCCTTTCTACGCATCGCTGTGCGAGTACATGTCGTCGGGGGCTATTGTACCGATGATTCTGGAGAAAGAAAATGCCGTAGCCGACTTCCGGAAACTGATCGGTGCTACAAACCCGGCCAATGCCGAAGAAGGCACCATTCGGAAGCTGTATGCCAAGTCGATCGAAGCAAACGCCATCCATGGCTCTGACTCCGACGAAAACGCGCAGATCGAAGGGAACTTCTTTTTCTCGCGTACGGAGCAGTTTTAAGTAATTTAGTATCGGCTATCAGACGTCCAGGCACACAAGGGTTTGGGGGCTGATAGCCGATACTGGCTGTGCTTAGGTTTTAGTAAACCTTCTCGCCCCGCTTAAGCCACACGCCCCACGGCCGCGAGTACGCATGGACGAGCTTGGTGGGCTTACCCGTATGGTCGACAACCGGGTTGCCCTGATTCACCCATTCGAACAGGCTACCGTATAGGTTATGAACCCGCTCATAACCAGCGGCTTTTAGTTTGTCGCCGATTTTATCGCTCCGATATCCCACCGAACAGTACGTCACGATGTTGGCCGTTTTGGGGATGCCTTTGAGCCGCTCGAAGCTGAAATCATCGTAGCCAACCCAACGGGCGTTGGGCAGATGACTCACATCGTACTCCTTTTTTTCGCGGGTATCGAGCAAAACCACGTCTTTCATGGCTTTCAACTCCGTCACGGTAACCGTCGGTACGGTGCTATTGCCATACAGCGTATGAAGCAAAGCCCGGTACGCCTGGCTGGCAGGTTGGGCCATAGCCGAAGAGAACAGACAACAGGATAAAAACGTAAGGAAACCCAGTTTCATAAGGAGTTAATTACACGGTTGGTATAACGTAAGGCCGATGTGCCGGATTATCGGAACCGCCTGATTATGCTTATGTTATAGACGTTCAGGAGGGGGTAATTTGTACAAAAGTAAGAATGGCTTATCAGTATCCCGTAAAATTTACGTTAAAAACATACCCTGAGCAGGTAATCAGTAGTGTCTGACGGGTACATTGACTAATTTTATGGATTCGTATGACGAGAAATACATTTTTGATGGATTGAACCTACTACCTGATAGTGAACGATGGGGAAGAACGTGCGAATTGGATTATCTGTAGTTTGTCTGCTACTTGTTGGTTTACTGAGCGCTGCGGCTTTGACAACGCCAGCCAAACGACTCGTATCAACCCTACGGCGTTCGGCGGTCGTTAAGAAACCCGTTGTCTCTAAACCTAAGGGCAAGGATCATACGTTTCCGGCGACTCGGCCGGTCGAAGTGCTGGCTCCTGTAGACAGCAGTGCCGAAAAATGGATCGACAGCGTGTTTACAACCATGACGCCTGAGCAAAAAGTAGGGCAGTTTTTCATGGTGGCCACGTTCTCAAACCGGCACGCCAATCATTATCAGTACATTGAACACCTGATTCAGAACTACCACATCGGTGGACTGATCTTCTTTCAGGGCGGCCCGCACCGGCAGGCTCTACTGACCAATCGGTATCAGTCTCTCTCCAAAATCCCGATGCTCGTTGGGATCGACGGTGAATGGGGGCTGGGTATGCGGCTCGACAGTGCCATGGATTTTCCCAAGCAGATGGCTTTGGGCGCTCTGCGCGATGATCGGCTGGTGTACCGGATGGGCGATGAAATTGGCCGCCAATGCCGCCGATTGGGTATTCATATCAACTTTGCCCCCGTTTCCGACGTCAACAGCAACCCGGCAAATCCCGTTATTGGCAATCGTTCGTTCGGCGAATCGAAAGAGAACGTAGCCCGTAAGGCATCGGCCTATATGAGGGGTCTCCAAAGCAACCGAATTATTGCCACGGCTAAGCATTTTCCCGGTCATGGCGACACAAATCTCGATTCGCACCACACTCTGCCGGTTATCAGCCGTTCGGCCGAGCAGTTACACAACATAGATCTGTACCCGTTCCGTCGGCTTATTGCTGATAGTTTGATGGGCGTCGTGACGGGGCATTTGCATGTTCCGGTTGTCGACAATCGCCCGGCTATCGCGGCCACGTTGTCGGATAAGGTAGTGACCGAACTACTCAAAAAAGAACTGGGTTTTCGGGGGCTGGTTTTCACCGACGCCATGAACATGGGCGGTATCAGCCGGGCCGGTCGTCCGGTTGATGTGAATCTGAAAGCCTTGATTGCGGGCAACGACATCCTGCTTTACCCCGAAAATATCAAGGAAGCAACGGCGGCTATTCTGAATGCGGTTCAAACCGGGCAGATTTCGCAGGAGTTGATCGATGAAAAAGTGCGTAAGATTCTGCGGGCCAAGTATTGGGCTGGTTTGAATAATTACAAGCCCATTTCGATGGTCAATCTGGAGCAGGACCTCAACTCGCCCGAGGCTCAGGCTCTGAAACAGGAGCTTTGCAACGCAACGGTGACGGTGGTTGAAAACAATAACGATCTGTTGCCGATTGCCCGCCTTGATACAGCCCGCATTGCTTCGATTGCGATTGGTGCCGAATGGAACAACACCTTCCAGAAAACGCTGGCTCAGTACGCGCCAATCAAGAAAATTACGTATCCCGACAAAGTAGCGACCGACGCGGAGGTTAACGAGATTCTGGCTTCGGTAGGGGACGCCAATGTGGTGATCATGAGCTTTCACCGCATGAGCGAATCGGCATACCGTAAGTTTGGGGTAACCAAGGCCTCGCTCGACTTGATTAACCGCCTGAAGCAGTGTGGCACCAAAGTAGTCGTGACGGCGTTTGGATCGGCTTATAGCTTAAATCAGTTCACGGCGGCCGACGCCCTGATCTGCGGTTATCAGGATTTTGATGAGATGCAGCGGGCTACGGCTCAGGTAATTTTTGGTGGTCTCGGCGCGGAGGGTGTAATGCCCGTATCGACAGGAAACTGGAAGATAGGCTACGGCAAAACGGTTGTTCCGGCTGGCCGGCTGGCGTACGGTACCCCCGAGAGTGTGGGCATGAATGCCACCAAGCTGAAACAGATTGACCAGCTGATGCAAACAGCACTGGCGGGTAAGGTGGTGCCCGGAAGTCAGATTATTGTGGCCCGCAAAGGCAAGATTGTGTACGAGAAGTATTTTGGGAAGCTGACGTACGCGGGTACTGAGAAGGTGACCGGCGAAACCCTGTACGATCTGGCCTCGTTGACGAAGGTACTGAGCACGCTACAGGCAGCCATGCTCCTGCACGACCGGAAGCAGCTGGATATTACCCAAAAGGCATCGGTGTACCTGCCGGAGTTACGAGGTACCAATAAGCAAAATATTGTTATTCAGGATCTGCTCTGGCATCAGTCGGGTATGGTGTCGTATTACCCTACGACCTGGGACCGCACCCGCCTGCCGGGTGGGGGACTAAAACCAACTCTGTACAGTGCTACTCCCGATAGTGCGTACACGTTGCAGGTCGCCCCGAATCTTTGGGCCCGTACGTCGTTGAAAGATTCAGTGTGGAAGTGGGTGGTACAGTCGCCTATGTCCAAAAAGATTGACGATGGACGCCCGGCTTATGTGTACAGTGATTTGAATTTCCTGATGTTGCAGAAAATTGTGGAGCGTATTACTAAACAGCCCCTCGATCAGTTTGTAGAGCAGGAAATTTACAAACCATTGGGCCTTGTCTCAATCGGATTTACGCCCCTACAGCGGTTTGCCAACCCGCGTTGTGCACCCACCGAAAATGATACCTATTACCGAAATACCTTGCTGATTGGTACGGTACATGACCAGATGGCCGCCGTACAGGGTGGCGTGTCTGGGCATGCGGGGCTGTTTGGCAACGCTCGTGATGTGGCTGCCTTGTTGCAGATGAATTTGCAGCGGGGCGAGTACGGAGGCTATCGGGTACTGCAACCCAATACGGTGCCTTACTTCTCGCAAACAGTAAGCCCCCGTAGCCATCGGTCGCTTGGCTGGGATCGTCCCAATCCCGAAACCAGCAGTGTGTATGTAGCCGAGCAGGCTTCTGAGCGCTCGTTTGGGCACACGGGATTCACCGGTAACGTGGTGTGGGTTGATCCAAATGAGGAGCTGGTTTTTGTGTTTCTATCAAACCGAATTCACCCCACGGCGGCTAATACGTCCATCAATACGACCAAATTGCGTCGGAAAATCCACGAAGTGATTTATAGCGCGATCGAGTAAACGCAATATCGAAGGAAGGCCATTTTAGCCCCGGTAGCAGCTTAGATTGTTATCGGGGCTGATTGTTTGGCAGGTTTTCGTAAAAAGAGCCTGAATGAGACCTACGGGATTCGAACGGCAGCGGCCGACCGTCCACGACCTCTTTCCTCCATGCAAGCACGCTACCAGACTACGAATTCACAAAAAAACCGCCTGATCTGAGAGAAAAGGCGGTTTTTGACTGTCGGGAAGGCGGGATTCGAACCCACGACCTCTTGCACCCCATGCAAGCACGCTACCGGACTGCGCTACATCCCGAATTGTTTTGCAAAGATAAGAGGATAAAGATTACGGTACAATGGGGAAGGACGAAAAAGCGTGATAGTTATCTTTGGCGTACCGTAATCTTTATCCTCAGTAGCGTTTGTTATTTTTTCTCCGCAAGCTCAGTGATCGGCCGGCTTGGGTCCAGAGCGCGGTTGATTCGTACCAGCACATCGTCGAGGTGGTAGCGGCTCATTTTATCCGGCTGGCCTGGTAGTGCCGAACGAATATCGCTCTGTAACTGTACCAGATAGGCCCTCGTTACCGACATGATATCGGACTTCTGCACGTCGGTGTACGGGCCGGGGTTGAACGAGTATCCCTGCCCCTGGAAACCGGCTGGCCGTGTAGATGCGGGTGGGTTCGTCAGCATACCGATCAGTTTTTCGACATACACCTTTTGCAGGTTCCGACGATAAGTATCGATAGGCTTCTTGGTGCTCAGTTCACTCCAGATGCCTGTTTGCACATCATCGTAGAATTCGTCGAGGCTATACGACTCGCTTCGGCTGCTGTTTTCGATCAGACGGCTCAGGCGACCCACATCAAACAGGCTGTTGAGCGTGTTTTCCTGTAACGTTCGGATGTAATCGACACCCTGGTCGGGCCGAACGAGCGGCATAATTTTCGCGTCGAGCAGCCAGGTAGGCGTTTCAAACAGTTGCTTGTTCAGGAAGGCCACCGCGTCTTTCTGCAGGTTTTTCGGGGTCGGTTCGTACACCATACCCTGCTGATCGTAGGTCTTTGGCGTTTCGTAGATGCCGCCAACATACTTGGTTACGTGCCCCATGTACCGCCGGAACTGCCCGGCAATTTCGCCATACATCTCCTGGAGCTTGTCGAAATCTTCGGCCTCTTCGCGGGTCCACTGCGGCAGGTTAGGCATAATCCGCTTCAGGTTGCGGATACCGTAATCGCTGGCCAGCATGGCATTGTCGCCGAGGTCTTCGCTTTGCGAGCGGGGGTCCATCGGGTTAGTCTCGGTGCCAAACCAGTATTTTGGGTCCGACTCGTGCTGCTTTACCCACTGGTTCAGCACTAGTTTGTCTTCTTCCGCCGATTTAGTATCGTAAATAGGCTTATAACCCCACTCGATAGCCCAAATGTCGTACAGGCCAATTCGCGGAAAAAGATCCGTGACGCCATCTTCGGGCTGGGCTACATAGTTGAACCGGGCATAGTCCATAATGGAAGGCGTGTGTCCAAACTGTTTGATGTAGTTTTTGTCGCGCAGCTTCTCAACCGGCGTCGCGTGGCTCGATCCGAAGTTGTGCCGCAGTCCCAGCGTATGCCCTACCTCATGTGACGATACGAACCGGACTAATTGACCCATCAGCTCATCGTCGAACTTAGGCTTACGGGCACGGGCATCGACAGCCGCGCCCTGAACCATATACCATTTGCGGAGCAGGTTCATCACGTTATGATACCAGCCGATGTGGCTTTCGATGATTTCGCCCGTCCGGGGATCATGCACGTTGGGGCCGTAAGCATTCTCGATATCCGAAGCAAAGTACCGGATTACCGAATAGCGGGCGTCTTCAAGGCTCATCGTTGAGTCTTTTTCATTCCAGTCTTTGGCCATAATCGCGTTTTTCCAGCCTGCTTTCTCGAACGCTACCTGCCAGTCGTCGACCCCCTGTTTCAGATACTTCCGCCATTTGATGGGCGTAGCAGGGTCGATGTAGTACACAATCGGTTTTTTGGGCTCGATCAGCTGCCCCCGTTTCTGCCGGTCGGCATCGGCGGCCGACTTGGGCTCCAGTCGCCAGCGCACTGCAAACGTCTCTTTCTCGGTGCGCTGCGAGCCGTCGTCGTAAACGGTGTATCCGTTGGCAAAAAAGCCCACGCGACTGTCGAAGAAGCGCTTCCGCATCCGGTTTTGGGGTAGCAGAATCATTGAGGTGTTAATCTCCATTGTTACGGCTCCGGCGGCCGATGCCGCCGGTAGCTGGGTGGAGGTCACGGGTCCTGGTGTAGCAGGGGCTGGGCTTACGTTGTACGTTTTTACGGTCCGGACCTCCGTATTGATCGGATAGGAGCGGATGCGCTGAATAAACGAACGGTCGGTGGCGGGGGTGGTAAGCCGATAGCGCGTTTTGGTGGCCGGGTCCAGCGAAACCACCTGATTGTCGGACTTAAAGAAATCCGTTACTTCAATCACCACCGACGTGTCTTTGCGAATCGCCCGGATGTCGAACGAGGCTGTGATTGGCTCCATGTTGGAGTTGCGAACGGCCTGATAAATCGGCTGGAGGGTATCGGCTCCGACGTTGAGGTAGCTGACTACCCGCAGAAACAACTTCTTTTCGGGGCCGCGCTCCCACCGGAGTACCTGCCGGTTGGCAATTTCGCCACCATAACCTGCACCCGTCGGGGCCTTCGAAATCCGTGTGATGGCCATGAACTCCCGGCCAATGAGCGAGTCGGGAATCTCGAAGAAAAACTTGTCTTCGACCCGATGGCTGGTAAATAACCCCCGGCTGGTTTGGGCCGCGGCCGTGATGACCTCTTTGTACGGTTTAGGGCCGCTGGCCTCTTTTTTGCCGGCACCCGCTGCCGAAGTAGACGCCGTTGTGGTGGTGGTCGGCGAGGTGGGTTGCTGGGCCTGAGCAGACACCGAAACCAGCAAGGCACCCATCAGGATGCCCAAGTAAGCTAAACGTTTGTTCATGAATGTAGGGATGAATGGTATCAGGAACTATAAAGAGCGAACGCCTGAGCGTATCGGAAGGAAGTACCGTCCGTGCTCAGGCGTCAGCAGTCATTAGCTGTGCATATTAGTTGCGCCCGGTACCCTGCCTTGCGGGAGCTGCGCCCTGACCCGCCTGTTGCCGCTGTTGCTGCATCGGGTTAGGCTGCGGGGTAAAGCCACCCTGGCGCTGCCGGAATAACTGGAACCGGGTAGGCGTTGATACCCGTGGGAACGAGTTATTTTCGGCGTCGATATCCGCAATCTCCTGGAATGGGTCGAGCGTCCACTGCGTCACCTTTTTGTTGGTGGCAATCACTTTCTTGATCTGCACATCGTTGAAGCGCCAGATTTCGGCCGGGAAGCGGGCCACCGAGTCGGTGCCGTCCTCGAACTGCATCCGGATAATCACCGGCATTGGCAATCCTCCTTTGTTTTTGAGCGAAAGCGTGTAGTAGTTCATCGTGCTGCTATTCTCAACCGTTTTGCGCTCTTCGGGGGTAAGACTTGCCAGATAATCCTGGTAGCGTTTCTTGTCCTGCTCCGTTACAGCGTATGGGTCATAGCTATTGTAGAAATCCTTCATGGTGCTGTCCTGCGCCACGACGGTGTTTCCTTTATCGGCCGCATCGCGTTGCTTGCTAATGGTGTTGTTGCGCCGTTGCGCGGCTTCGCGGGCGAGTGCCTTATTGACTTCGGGGTTCTGATTGTCGGCCTGGAACCAATCAACTTCAACCAAATCCTGATCCACGGGCTGTACGCCATAGAACCAGCCTTTCCAGAACCAGTCGAGGTCAACGCCCGAAGCATCTTCCATCGTCCGGAAGAAATCGGCCGGGGTTGGCGACTTGAACTTCCAGCGGTTTGCATACTCTTTGAAAGCATAGTCGAACAACTCGCGGCCCATTACCGTTTCGCGCAGGATGTTGAGCGCCGTGGCGGGTTTGGCGTATGCATTAGGACCGAGCAAAATCACGTTCTCGCCCGACGTCATAATGGGCACCAGCATGTTCTTGTCCATCTTCATGTAATCGACAATGTCGCGTGGTTCGCCCCGGCGGCTTGGCCAGTTGTAGTCCCATTCTTTCTCGGCCAGATACTGGCAGAATGTATTCAGCCCTTCGTCCATCCAGGTCCACTGCCGCTCATCGGAGTTCACGATCATCGGGAAGAAGTTGTGCCCAACTTCGTGGATGATTACGCCAATCATGCCGTATTTCGTCTGCTCTGAGTATGTGCCATCCGCTTCTGGCCGACCACCATTGAACGAAATCATGGGGTATTCCATACCGCCACCCGCTACTGAGTGTACCGAAATAGCCACAGGGTAAGGGTACTCAAACGTGCGCTTGCCGTACGACCGCAGGGTGTGCTCAACCGCGCGTGTCGAGTATTTTTCCCAAAGAGGATTGCCTTCTTTTGGGTAGTACGACATACTCCAGATCTTACGACCGTTCCCGTACACATCGGTCTGCATGGCGTCCCAGATGTATTTGCGCGATGAGGCAAAGGCAAAGTCGCGAACGTTGTCGGCTTTGTAGATCCAGGTCTTCGTTGCCGTTGCCTTATTTTTCTCAGCGGCTTCGGCCTCGGCCTGGGTCACAATCACCACAGGGGTCTTGGCATTTTTGGCTTGGTTCAGCCGCTGCATCTGCGTTGGCGTAAGTACCTGATTGTAGTTTTGGCATTCGCCCGAGGCAGCCACAACATGGTCGGCCGGCACGGTAATGGCTACCTTGTAATTGCCGAAGATCAACGTAAACTCCGACCCGCCCAGAAACTGCTTATTCTGCCAGCCGTTTATGTCGTCGTACTTACACAGGCGCGGAAACCAGTGCGCGATGTTGTAGTTGTAGTTGCCATCTTTCGGGAAAAACTCGTAGCCTGAGCGACCGTAGTATTCCGTCACGTAGTAATTCCAATCTACGCCAAACTGCACCGACTTGCCGGGCGCCAAAGGCGTCGGCAGCTCAATCCGCATCATGGTTTGGTTGATGGTGTATTTCAGGGGCTTGCGCGCTTTATCGTACACCGCCGTGATATTATAGCCATACTTATCAGAAGGCTGATTCTGGCTACGCTCACGCACAGAGTTGAGGTTGCTCAACTGGCTGATGCTCATACCCTGCTCGCTGATACCGCCCGTACGGGTCAGGCTGGCCGTAGAGCCCTTGGCAAACAGGTTCTGATCGAGTTGAAGCCAAATGTACGTCAGCACGTCCGGCGAGTTGTTATAATACGTTACCATCTCCGAGCCGGTAATTTTCTGGTTGGCATCGTCGAGGGTGACCTTAATATCGTAATCAGCGCGGTTCTCGAAGTAATCCTTACCCGGTGCCCCCGACGACGTCCGGAACGTGTTGGGCGTAGGTAGGGCGGGTCCCAGCTGTTCAAAGCGATCGTTGGCGCTGAAGCTCGATGGGGCCTGCTGGGCCAGCAGCGAACCCGACCAAAGCATCAGACAGATACTCAAAAGCTTTTTCTTCATGGTTTGTTGGTTAGTTAAATTCAGGTGTTAGTTGCGACCGGTTCCCTGTCGGGCGGGGGCGGGTGCCCCGTTCAATTGCTGACGCTGTTGCTGCATCGGGTTTGGGGCCGAAGCGCCCGCTCCGCGCTGTTGCTTAAACAGTTGGAACCGAGTTGGCTGCTGCGGTGCCGGTGGGAAACTGTTGTCTTCCGTGTTGATATCGGCAATTTCGCTGAAGGGGTCCAGTGTCCATTGCTTCACTTTCTTGTTCGTGGTGATGATCTTTTTGATCTGCACATCGTTGAAGCGCCAGATTTCGGCCGGGAAGCGGGCAATCGAGTCGGTGCCGTCCTCGAACTCCATCCGAACAATCACGGGCATCGGCAGTCCGCCTTTGTTTTGCAGCGAAAGCGTGTAGTAGTTGGTGTTGCCCTCGGCCAGCTTACGCTCTTCGGGGGTAAGACTTGCCAGATAATCCTGGTAGCGTTTCTTGTCCTGTTCGGTTACGGCGTAGGGGTCGTAGGTGTTATAGAAATCCTTCATGGTGCTGTCCTGCGCCACTACGGTATTTCCTTTATCGGCTGCATCGCGTTGCTTGCTGATGGTGTTGTTACGCCGTTGGGCTGCTTCACGGGCTTCACCTTTCGTAATCTCCGGGTTCTGGCTGGCTGGCTGAAACCAGTCGACTTTCGTCAGAGCCTGATCCACGGGCTGTACGCTGTAAAACCAACCTTTCCAGAACCAGTCGAGGTCAACGCCCGAGGCATCTTCCATCGTCCGGAAGAAATCGGCTGGCGTGGGTGACTTGAACATCCACCGGCGTGAGTACTCTTTAAACGCATAGTCGAAGAGCTCACGACCCATGATCGTTTCGCGCAGAATGTTCAGGCCCGTGGCGGGTTTGCTGTATGCATTGGGGCCAAACGTATTCGGCGGAATATTGTCGGAGCTGGCCATAATGGGCACCTGCTGCGATGGGTTCAGGCGCATGTAATCGGTAATGTATTGGGGCTCGATACCGTGGGCTGGGAAATCGGGGTCCCACTCCAGACAGGCTAAGCCTTCCAGAAAGCTGTTCAGGCCTTCGTCCATCCATGACCATTGACGCTCGTCGGAGTTCACGATCATCGGGAAGAAGTTGTGGCCAACCTCGTGGATGACCACCAGAATCAGGAAGTTTTTGGTGCCCTGTGAATACGTACCATCGGGCTCGGGGCGGGCACCGTTGAAGCAAATCATGGGGTATTCCATACCGCCCACCGGGCCGTGTACCGAGTAGGCTACTGGATAAGGATAGCCAAACGTACGTTTTGAGTACGAGCGTAGCGTGTGGGCCACCAGCCGAGTTGAGTATTGGCCCCAGAGTGGGTTAGCTTCTTTTGGGTAAAGCGACATAGCCCATACCCGTTTGCCTTCGACGTTGGGATTCAGAGCATCCCAGACAAACTTGCGCGATGAGGCAAAGGCAAAATCACGTACGTTGTTTGCTTTGTAGATCCAGGTTTTTTTGCCTGTGGGCTTGCCTTTTTCAGCCGCTTCGGCCTCGGCTTGCGTCACGATCAGAACCGGATTTTCGCCCGGCTTGTCGCCTTTACCTTTCGCGTTGTTCCAACGGGCCAGCTGCGTAGGTGTCAGCACCTGCGACGGGTTTTGCAGCTCACCCGTAGCGCCCACAACGTGGTCGTTGGGTACGGTGAGGGCAACTTTGTAGTTACCGAAAATGAGGGTAAACTCGCCCTGTCCCAGAAACTGCTTGTTCTGCCAGCCGTTCGCGTCGTCGTAAGCGCACATACGCGGGAACCACTGAGCGATTTCGTAGACGTAGTTGCCGTCTTTTGGGAAGTACTCGTAGCCTGACCGGGCTCCGGTCGATTTTGCGTCTACAATGTTGAAGTTCCAGTCGATACCAAACTGCACCGATTTGCCGGGTGCCACCGGGGCGGGCAGGTCGATGCGCATCATGGTCTGATTGATGGTGTACTTCAACGGCTTGCCGGCCGCATCGCGTACCGACGTGATATTGTAGCCGTAATTTTTGGTGCGCAGGGATGCGCTGGGGTCAAGCTGCGAAGCCGATGCCCCACGCTCGGCATTGATGCTGTTGGTACGGGCCGTGTTGCCGATCGCTTCGGGCCGAAACAGATTCTGGTCGAGCTGAACCCACAGGTAGGTGAGAGCGTCGGTCGAGTTGTTGAAATACGTGATGGTTTCCGAACCCGTGATGCGCTGGTTAGCGTCGTCGAGTTCTGCCTTGATGTCGTAGTCGGCGCGGTTCTGGAAGTAATCTTTACCCGGTGCTCCCGATGAGCTTCGGAACGTGTTGGGGGTTGGGAGCATGGGCCCCAGTTGCTCAAATCGCGTGTTGGCGCTGTACGTAGAGGGGGGCGTTTGAGCGTTGACGAAGGAGATACTGGCGGCCAAAAGCCATAGCCAGAAGTAGTTTCTCATGAAAGGTAAGATTAAACAAAGAATATTCCGTAAAACTACGAAAAAGTGACTATTCACCGGCTACCAGCGGGTTATTCAAAATTAATGAAAGGGCCATTCCGGCCACAATTCCTGATATAATGAGTGTCCAGGAGTGTCGGCGTGCGCCCAATTGCTCAATAGCGAGCCAGGCAACGGTCAGAATGAGCAGTACAATCAGAAGTTGCCCCAGTTCAAGGCCAATGTTGAAGGCGAGTAACGGTTGCCAAATAGACGACTCGCGGCCGAGCAGACTACGGAGATAATTGGAGAAACCCAGCCCGTGAATTAAGCCAAAAACAGCCGCCAGTATGTACCGGGGCCAGGGGCGGTTAGCGCGGTTCCGGGTGCGGAACCGGTTGGTTTTATCTTCCTGAAAAAAGTTGACAATCGCCGTAATCAGAATGGTAATCGGGATGAGTAGTTCGATAACATCGGTACGATACTCAACCAGTCGTAACGTAGCCAGCGCCAGCGTAATGGAGTGCCCAACGGTGAAGGCCGTGACCAGAATCAGGACCTGTCGCCATTCGCGTAGGGTGTAGATGGCACAGAGTGCAATAACAAAGAGAATGTGGTCATAGCCGCTTGGGTCAGTAATATGATCGAAACCTAACCCGAGGTAGATGAAGAAGTCAGACATATTTTCAGTGAGCAGTGAACAACTTACAGTGAACAGATACCAACGAACACGAACAACTGGCAGTGTTCTTAGTGCAAAGATGCTCGGTTTTTACAACTGTTCGTTGCTCACTGTTGGCTGTTATCTGTCCAGTTCTCCCATCACAATATCAATCGAGCCCAGAATGGCAACGAGGTCGGCGATCATGGCCCCTTTACTGATTTCGGGAAGGACCGACAGGTTGTGAAACGAGCAGGCCCGGCACTTGCACCGTACCGGAATGTCGGAGCGGCCGTCGGTTCGGAAAAAGAAGCCCAACTCACCTTTGGCACTTTCGCCCCGCACGTACACATCCATGGCTTTGGGCCGGATTTTTTTTGGCAATATGGCGTGTGGGTCGAAGTCGCGGGTGCGTTTGTGGGGGCCCGTGAGTTGATCGAGGCATTGGCTTATGATACGGAGCGACTCGCGGCACTCCCGAATCCGGATGTAGTTGCGGTCCCAGCAGTCGCCCACGGTGCCCACCTGCCCGGTACCAATCGGAATCTCAAAGTCGAGTTCGGGATATACCGAGTACCCATCCACCCGGCGAAGATCGTACCGTAGGCCCGACCCCCGCAGTACTGGGCCGGTGCAACCGTAGTTGATGGCCACCGCCAGGGGCAACACGCCCACTCCCGCTGTGCGCTTCACAAAAATCTCGTTGTCGCTCACAAGCTGCTCCAGTTCGGTGAGCTTTGGTACCAAATAGGTAACCAGCTCGCGGCAACGTTCTTCAAATCCCACGGGCAAGTCGTAAAACAGACCGCCAATCCAGATGTAATTGTAGAGCATTCGCGCCCCACTCACCCACTCGAGCATGCGCTGAATATGCTCGCGGTCGCGCATGTAGTACAGAAAGGGCGTGTAGGCACCAATGTCGATGGCGTACGTGCCAATAGCCACAAAGTGCGAAGCAATCCGGTTCAGCTCAGCTACCAGTACCCGGATGTACTCAATCCGTTTAGGTATATCGCCCTGAATGCCAAGCATTTTTTCCACGCCCATCACAAACACATGCTCGGAGTTCATCGCAGCCAGGTAATCGAGCCGATCGACAAACGGAATCGTTTGATTAAACGGGAGCGACTGGGCATGCTTTTCAAAGCATCGATGCAGATAGCCCATATGTGGTACCGTGTCGACAATAATTTCGCCATCGGTAACTACTTCAAGCCGCAATACGCCGTGGGTTGAGGGGTGTTGCGGCCCCATGTTCAGAATCATCTGCCCCTCGGCCAGGTCTTCGGGCCGGTAGAAGTTGGTTTCCGAATCGAGCAGATAGGTATCCGCTGAGGTCGATTGGGTCTTAATCAGGCCTGCACCGGGGGTATAATCAAGCGTTTGTGTCGTCGTCATGGGCAGCACAAAGGTAGTGGTCGTCGATTGTAATGGGGTAACAGGAGTTGCCCTAAAACAGTGTCAATAGGGCGCGAAATGACTTTTTCGGCGTAAAATGTTCAGAAGCTGTGGATAACTTATTAAAAGTCATCACATTTTCGGGTTGCGTTTTGTCCGAATCTTAAAAGTTTCTTACCTTTGCGCTCCTGTTGAGAAAATAGATCATAGCGATGGCTAAGAAAGGCAATAGAATTCAGGTTATTTTGGAGTGCACCGAGCAAAAAGACTCTGGTGTTCCAGGCATGTCGCGGTACATTACTACGAAAAACCGCAAGAATACGCCGAGCCGTATCGAGCGTAAGAAATACAACCCATTTCTGAAGCGTGTAACGCTCCACAAAGAAATTAAATAAGTGTTTAAGGTTTATAGTTTGTAGTTCTCCCCGGAGAAACTTCTGAACTATAAACCATAAACTATAAACTTTTCCAACGATGGCAAAGAAGGTAGTTGCAACCCTGAAAACGAAGGACAACGGTAAGGCATTCGCCAAGATTATCAAAGCCGTTAAGTCGCCAAAAACTGGCGCCTACACCTTTAAGGAAGAAATGGTCCCGGTGGACGAGGTGCAGAATGCGCTGAAAGCTTAGTCGCTTTTTAGCCATCGGCATCCACACACTCACGAAAGTCCCCCAGAGGGACTTTTTTTGTTTTAGCTTTGTTGAAAAAGTAGCAGTCCCGCGTTCAATCGGTTGAACGGCGTGTTCGGCCGAGAACGCCGACTATCCGACACCCTGCACCGGCCGGCGGCCGCTAAGCACTAAAACTATGGCCTTATTCGGTTTATTCTCGAAGGAAAAAAAAGAAACGCTCGATAAGGGGCTCGAAAAAACAAAAGACAGTTTCTTCTCCAAACTGGGCCGGGCAGTCGTTGGCAAATCGAAGGTCGACGATGAGGTGCTCGACGACCTGGAGGAAGTATTGATAACATCGGATGTGGGGGTTGATACCACCGTCAAGATTATCCGACGCATTGAAGAGCGCGTGGCTCGCGATAAATACTTGGGTACCGACGAGCTCGACCGGATTTTGCGCGAAGAAATTGCGGGTCTGCTTTCGGAGACCCAGGCAGGGGGCAGCACCCCGGCTGAAGACTTTGAATTGCCTGCCGACAAACGACCTTACGTGATTATGGTAGTAGGGGTCAACGGGGTGGGTAAAACAACCACCATTGGTAAGTTGGCGGCTCAGTTTCACAAGCGAGGGTATAAAGTAGTGCTTGGTGCGGGCGATACCTTCCGGGCGGCTGCCGTGGATCAGCTTAAGCTGTGGGGTAGCCGGGTGGGTGTGCCCGTGATTGAGCATGGTATGAATACCGACCCCTCGGCAGTGGCCTTCGACGCGGTGAAAAAAGCCGTAGACATGCAGGCCGACGTGGTCATTATTGATACGGCCGGCCGTTTGCACACCAAGGTGAACCTGATGAACGAGTTGAGTAAGATTAAGCGGGTGATGCAGAAGTTTCTGCCCGAAGCCCCGCATGAGGTCTTGCTGGTACTGGATGGATCAACGGGGCAAAACGCGTTTATTCAGGCTACCGAGTTTACCAAAGCCACCGAAGTGACGGCCCTGGCGATTACCAAGCTTGACGGTACGGCTAAGGGTGGAGTGGTCATCGGGATTTCGGATCAGTTCAAAATTCCGGTCAAATACATCGGTGTGGGCGAGCGCATCGAAGATTTGCAGACGTTCAACAAGATGGAGTTTGTGGATTCGTTTTTTAAGAAGTGAGCGATTGGGTAATGTACCGGTTATCCTTTTCGAATCGGGCTTTGAAAAGCCTTCAAAAAATACAGCGGCCCGATGCAGAGCGAATCGTTAATGCGTTGGAAGAATTGGCAAAAGACCCAACACCCAAAGCGAATGTAAAACGTTTGTCAAATCACCCTGAAGCCATTTACAGGTTGCGCGTTGGCAATTATCGTGTGTTGTATGATCAGGAAGATGCGATTCGGATCATTGCAGTGATTGATATTGGACACCGAAAAGAGATTTACAAATGAATTTACAGGTTCAAATTATTCAATCAGAGGGTGAGCCTAAGTTCGCTGTGATGGACTACAACGAATACAAGGCGCTTCAGGAAGGCTTAGAGTCGTTCGATACGATTGAAGACTTTGTGGACTATATGTATGCGATCAAGAGTAAAAACGAAACTACTTCGTGGCACTCGCTTGATGAAGTAAAACGAGAATTAGGTCTGTGAACAAATTCAGTTACACCCGGTTCTGGCTACTGGTAACATTAACCTGTTCCTCCTTGCTTGTTTATGCACAACAGGCCAGGCCCCGCAAGCCAAAGCCCGCACCGGCGCAGGGTATTTGCGGAACGGTAGTCGAGAAACAGGGTAACTTTATGCCGGGCCCCGATAAACCCGTGCCCAAAGGTAAACCGGTGGTTCGGGAGGTGGTGATCTATCCGGCTCTGACGTTGGAGCAGGTGCGCCGTGACGAGGAGGGATTTATTACGGAGGTACCGGGCATTGCCCCGGTGCGGACGGTAAAATCCGATAAGCAGGGTAAGTTTTGTGCTTACAAGCTGCCTGCCGGGCGGTACTCGGTACTGATTCGTGAGCCGAAGGGTTTGTTCGGCAATCAGTTCGATGGGCAGAACCACATCAATCCCGAAACCGTGAATCCCCGAAAAGTGACCCGCACAACGCTCGAAATCACCCACGGCGCGGCATTCTGATTCGGACATTAATTGCGAACGAGGGGTATGCTTGCAGGAGTCATTCTGTTGCTCATTTTTGGATGGTTTATGTATCGGCTGATTCGCTTCTCCCGTGAATCGACCGGTGACCATTCGCCCCTGGAAAAACAGGTGACCTACCAGACCACCGAATGGCAGTATTTCACCCGGTTCGATCTGCTCTCGACCGTATTTTTGGGCTTGTTACTTCTGTCCTTGTTGTATTTCACTTTTGCCTACATGTTGCCCGAAGCCGAAAAGGTCTGGCATTATACGATTGCTATTGGCCTGGTGGGCGTGTGCGGTTGGGCTTTGTATTACATCTGGATCTGGTTTCGGCTCAACAACCAATACTGGCAACTAACTCGTGATGTCTCGGTAACGCTCGACCCCACCGACAAGTGTGTCTCCCTCCAATACCCTGACTATATTGTCTCATTTACGGCTGCCGATCTAACTCTGGTTGAACTGGTCGGTATTGGTTTCATAGGCTCTAAGCTTTTTAGCGGTTTCACGTACTGGCGATTTCACCTGACCGACGGGTTGGTGGTTTGCCTGAACCACAACAGTTCGTTTCTGACCCATATTCGGGAAGTGTATTTCGGGCAGGTGCCGTTTCGGTATGACGGTAAACGAATTCCCTGGATTGATAGGGTAGCTATTTCTGAATCTACCGAAGCCTAACGAACTTTGCCCCAAACCTAACCGTTGCTTAGCATACGGTAATTCAACTGATTGTCTTGAAAACTAAAGGAGTTCGTACCAATAAAATCAACATTGTCACACTGGGTTGTTCCAAGAATCTGGTCGATTCGGAGGTGCTGTTTACGCAGCTCAAGGGCAACGGCATGGAGGTGACACACGAGTCGAAGAAAGACGACGCCAACATTGTGGTGATCAATACCTGCGGCTTTATCGATAATGCCAAGGAGGAGTCGATCAATACCATTTTGCGCTATACCGACGCCAAAGAAGCCGGGATGGTGGATAAGGTGTACGTAACGGGCTGTTTGTCGCACCGGTACAAAGACGAGCTGGAAGTCGAGATTCCGACCGTCGATGCGTGGTTTGGCACCAACGAGATGCCGCGCCTGCTCAAAACGCTCCGGGCCGACTATAAGAAGGAACTCGTGGGCGAGCGGTTGCTCACTACCCCCGCTCACTTTGCGTACCTCAAAATTGCCGAAGGTTGCGACCGGCCCTGCTCGTTTTGCGCCATTCCGCTCATGCGGGGTGGGCACGTGTCGCGCCCGATGGACGAGCTGCTCACCGAAGCCCGGTCGTTGGCACGTCGGGGTACGAAAGAGCTGATTCTGATTGCGCAGGACCTGACGTATTACGGCCTGGATATTTATAAGAAACGCAACCTGTCGGAGCTGATTGGCCAATTGGCCGATGTGGAGGGAATCGAGTGGGTGCGGCTACAGTATGCCTACCCGTCGGGTTTTCCGCTCGACGTGCTCGACGTGATGCGCGAGCATCCGCACGTGTGTAAGTATCTCGACATGCCCCTGCAAACCGGCTCGACGGCCATGCTAAAGGCGATGCGCCGGGGTATTACCCGCGAGAAAACCGAAGAGCTGGTGCATACCATTCGGGAGCGCGTGCCGGGCATTGCCCTGCGTACAACCCTGATTGTGGGGCACCCCGGCGAAACCGACGCCATGTTTGAAGAAACCTACGATTTTGTGGAGCGGATGCGTTTTGAGCGGCTGGGGGTGTTTACATACTCGCACGAAGACCAAACGCACTCGTTTACCATGCCTGATGATGTGCCGGCCGACGTGAAGCAGGAGCGTGCCGACGCCATCATGGAGGTTCAGCAGGGCATTTCGTACGAACTGAATCAGGAGCGAATCGGGCAAACCTACAAGGTGCTGTTCGACCGAAAAGAAGGTGGCCATTTTATCGGGCGTACGCAGTTCGACTCGCCTGAGGTCGACAATGAAGTGATTGTTTCAGCCGATACGTATGTCAGATTAGGCGACTTTGCGAACGTCCGGATAGAGCGGGCCGAAGAATTTGATTTGTACGGCGTGGTGGTGTAAATTGTGTTAGAGCAAGGGTGCTTCAGAGTATGCGTTGATTCGAGTTCACTTTTTACAAAACGGATATGGAAGCTACAATAGACAAAGAAATGCTTCGCAAATCACTCACCCAATTAGTGAGCACTGATCCCGACTTTGTAGGTGCTTTGTTGAGTGAAGTTAATGATTTATTGAAAGAGACAAAGAAGCAGCGTCTGGCAAAAATCATTCAGGAGGATTTCGACGAATACGGTGACGTATTCAAAGCCTTAGCATGATTTTTCTCGATAAAGAAGATATCGTTTTTATCAATAAACGAACGGTTAGTGAGCATGGCGGTAATTTTATGCCGCCATGTAACTTTTTGCACGAAGAAAGCCTGGATTACGTACTCGAAGCTGTGCAAGCCGAAATGTTTGGCGAGCCGCTCTATCCAACTATTGCTGACAAATCTGCAGTTTACTGTTACAGTATCATCTGCAACCATATTTTTTCAGACGAAAATAAGAGAACAGGCCTTGAGGCTGCTCTTGCTTTTCTTATAGCTAAATAGTATGCGGTTAAACCGTAGCTTACCGCACAATGAGCTTTTCAATTTTATCATTAATCTGGCTTCCGGTCAAGTTACCCTCGACGAATGCCGGGCCTGGTTTACGGCTAACACTGTCCGTTTATAGTGCCTGTAGCGGATAGGTTGGACTGTCCCTTTTCTCCTCAATTCGGTTGTTTGTCTTCTCCTAACCCGCTGGCTGAACCTTGCGGGTTTTTCGATTGTTGCCCTCGGTAAACCCGCTTCCTGCATGGACTGTCAGTACCTGCCGCTTTCGGCCACCGGCCAGTTTTCTTCTTTCTTCCTTGATTATATAGCTCGTAAAGAGCCCCTTCAGCCCTTTTACGGGCAGTTCCCGGTTCCCGAAGCGTTTGGGGCCCAGATCAAACAGAAGCAGAACTTCTCGGCCGAACATCGGCAAACGCTCGTGCGGGTACTGAACAAACAGTATGCTGCCCTGACGCACAAGCCTGATGTATCGGTGCTGGCAGACCCTAATACGTTTACGGTTACTACGGGGCATCAGCTCAATATATTTACGGGGCCACTGTACGTGATTTACAAGCTGGTTACGACCATCAACCTCGCCAAACGACTGGCGCAGGCATACCCCGATTACAACTTTGTGCCGGTGTACTGGATGGCTTCGGAAGATCACGACTTCGACGAGATCAGCCACGCCCGAATCTGTGGCCGTACCTATACCTGGCAAACGGAGCAGCGGGGGGCTGTGGGGCGCATGAATCCCCGCGAGCTGCAAACCCTGTTTGCGCAGATACCCGAAAAGCTACACCTGTTTGAGCAGGCATACCTGAACCATGATACGCTGGCCGATGCCGTTCGGTACTACATGAACGAGCTGTTCGGTAGTGAAGGGCTCGTTTGTCTCGACGCCGACGATCCTGAGCTAAAACGGTTGTTTGCCCCCATCATTACCGATGAACTGACCCGTCAAACGTCGGCCCAACGGGTGCAGCAGACCACCGAGGCCCTCGTGAAGGAAGGGTACGAAGCGGTGATTACCCCCCGCGATATTAATCTGTTTTACCTGACCGACGGCGTGCGCGAGCGGATCGAGCGTGCTCCGGGCGATTCGGCTGATGCGGGCAAATACACGGTTGTAAACACAAACTGGGCGTTTTCGGAAGCTGATCTGTTACAACAGGTAGCCGAGCATCCCGAGCGGTTCAGTCCGAATGTGGTATTGCGGCCTTTGTATCAGGAGACTATTCTGCCCAATCTTGCCTACATCGGTGGTCCGTCGGAAGTGCCTTACTGGATGCAGTTGAAAGGGGTTTTTGATCAGTATCAGACACCTTTCCCGTTGCTGATGCCCCGCAATTTTGCGCTCTACGTACCCCGTGTGAGTGCCAAGCGATTGTTTAAACTGGGCATGACGATGGAAGAGTGGTTTCTCGACGAAACCAAACTTAAACATCGGTACGTAGAACACCACACCCGGCATGCTCTGCGCTTCGACAAGGAGAATAAAGCCATGCATCAAACACTCGATGCCATGTTGCACAAGGCCATGATGGTCGACCCGACGCTGGAACGGGCCGTACTGGCCGAAACCAAGCGGTTTGCCAATGCCGTGGAGCGGTTGCAGAAAAAAATGCGCCGGGCCGAGGAGCGGAATCAGGAGGTAGGCGTGCGGCAGTTGCTGGCTGTAAAGCAAGAGTTGTTTCCGGGGGGCGGTTTGCAGGAGCGGGTCGAGAATTTCCTGACGTTTTACCTCAACGATAAACGCTTTATCGAAAAGCTTCTGGATAGCTTCGATCCGTTTGATTACCGGATGCAGGTCTGTTTGGAACAATAAGCGGAATGGCCACGAAGCAGGACCTTCGCGGGCAGTTTCTGGCTCTGCGCCGGGCGTTGTCGGCTGAGGAAGTGACGCGTCGGAGCGAAGCGATCTGTGCGCAAATTGTGCAGGCGTCTCTGCTACCGCTAGCCGGAGGAAACATTCATATTTTTCTGCCGATTACCCGCCAAAACGAGGTGGATACCTGGTCGATTGTTCGTCGGGTCTGGGCCCAGCACCCGGCGGTGCACGTATGTGTGTCGGTCACCGATCCGGTACGTCATACCCTTACGCACTACCCGCTCACACCCCATACAACCCTTATTGAAAACCGTTGGGGAATTCCTGAGCCGGTGGGTAGCGCACAAGCCGTACCCAGTAATCAGTTCGACCTGGTTTTTGTGCCGTTGCTGGCTTTCGACGGTCGCGGCCATCGGGTTGGCTACGGCGGGGGCTACTACGACCGGTTTCTGGCCGAATGCCGCCCCGATTGCCTGACGGTCGGCTTATCACTGTTTGAGCCGTCGCCCGAAATCATCGATATTGAACCAACCGATGTGCCTTTACAGTTTTGTGTGACGCCCCAATGGGTTTACAGGTTTCGCTAAGTCCTGGGTTTAGCCCCTAATACGCCGATTTTAATGCCTCAATAACAATCCTTCAATAATCCGGGCGTATTTTTGCGTTTGGCCGTCTAAGCGGTCAAATTCACAAAAAATCAAGTATATTTTTATGAAAATCGCAGTCGTTGGGGCTACCGGCCTGGTCGGTAGCGAAATCCTGAAGGTGTTGGAAGAGCGTAACTTCCCCGTCACCGAACTCATTCCTGTAGCTTCTGAGCGTTCGGTGGGTAAACAGGTCGAGTTTAAGGGTAAACCCTACACGGTCGTGAGCTTTGAAGATGCGATTGCGGCCCGCCCGGCCATTGCGATTTTCTCAGCGGGTGGCAGCACCTCTACGGCATTGGCTCCCAAATTCGCCGAAGCGGGTATCACTGTCATCGACAACTCGTCGGCCTGGCGCATGGACCCTACCAAACCACTGGTGGTGCCCGAAGTAAATGCCAATGTGCTGACCGCCAACGATAAAATCATTGCCAACCCCAACTGCTCGACTATTCAGATGGTGGTGGCCCTGAAGCCCTTGCACGAGCGGTACAAAGTAAAGCGGGTGGTTGTATCGACCTACCAGTCGGTTACAGGGACGGGTAAAGCGGCTGTAGATCAGTTGTTTGCAGAACGAAAAGGTGATAGCAGCGTGGACAAGGTGTACCCGCACCCCATCGATCTGAACGTACTGCCCCATATCGACGTGTTCCTCGACAATGGTTATACCAAAGAAGAGATGAAAATGGTCAACGAGACCAAAAAAATCATGGGCGACGACAACATTCGGGTAACGGCCACTACGGTTCGGATTCCGACCATTGGTGGTCACTCGGAAGCAGTCAACGTGGAGTTTGAAGAAGAATTTGATCTGGCCGAGGTTACTGAACTCCTGCGCAATGCCGAAGGGGTAGTAGTACAGGACGATCCTGCCAATAAGGTGTACCCGATGCCTCTTACGGCGCACGGCCGCGACGAGGTATTTGTAGGCCGGATTCGGCGCGACGAAACGCAGCCCAAAACTCTCAATTTCTGGTGCGTAGCCGACAATCTCCGCAAGGGTGCCGCTACCAACGCCGTACAAATTGCCGAGTATCTGGTAAAACACGATCTGGTATCGGCCGAGACCGCGGCTGTTTAGTTACCGGTCGTTATAGCATGAACAAAAAGCCCCGCTTCCCGAAGCGGGGCTTTTTGTTTGGTCAGCTTTTTACATCCAGCCAACCCCTTTGCCGACCGCCTGCCCCATAATGAGCACCGATAAGCCCTGCGGATGTTGGGGCACCGGTTTATTCGCTATTTTGTGCGCAATAGTGACGTAAGAGGCTGGGTTCTACCGGCTGTTCCGGGGGCTTTATAAACATTCGGGCGCGAATAATTCACACAAAATGAACAATCCGGTTATTCAGATTCAGGGGTTGCATAATTACTACGGCTCCACGCATGTTCTGAAAGGTATAGACCTGACGGTGGAGGCAGGGCAGGTGGTTGGGTATATTGGCCCGAATGGCGCCGGAAAATCAACCACGATCAAAATTCTGATTGGCTTGCTGGCTAATTTCTCGGGGCAAGTGTCGGTATTGGGGTACGATGTCAAAGAAGATCCCATAGCTGTGAAAAGCCGGATTGGCTACGTGCCCGAAAACGCGGCTCTGTACGATACCCTCACCCCGCTGGAGTATCTGGCCTTCATCGGGCAGTTGTACGGTATGGATGAAGATACCATTCGCTACAAGGCCCATGATTTGCTCACCCTGTTTGAGCTGGGTGGCTATGCTGATGCCCGAATGACAACCTTTTCGAAAGGGATGCGGCAGAAAGTACTGCTCATTGCGGGCATGCTTCATAACCCCGAAGTTATTTTTCTGGACGAACCACTGTCGGGCCTTGATGCCAACGCTGTGGTATTGGTGAAGGCGATTATCCGTCAGTTGGCCGATGCGGGCAAGACTATCTTTTACAGCTCGCACATTATGGATGTGGTCGAGAAAATCTCAGACCGGATCATTATCATCAATCAGGGGCAGGTGATTGCCGATGGTACGTTTGCTCAGCTACAGCAGCAGCACAGCGGTTCGCTGGAGCAGCTGTTTGGACAACTGACGGGTAGCGAGGGTCAACAAGGCGTGGCTACTGAGTTCATCAACACCCTAACCAAATAGCCGCCCATGAAAATAATTGTGTTTGAGTTAGTGAAAGCGTTGGCTCCACTTTGGCGCATTCTGGGGGCCGATCCGGTGGCATTGCAGGCCATTGTAGCGGTTAAACTGACTATGGATAACCGCCGGAGCTATACGGCTCTGGGTCGGTATGGGCAAGGCCAAACAGGCGACAAAAACCATCAGTTTTTGCTGATCCTGGGTGTTTATGCTTTTTTCGGCTTGTTTGTGGGTGGGGTAGTGCTGCTGGTACCGCCCCGAACGGCCATGTTTATCCCGTTGGCCGTTTCGTTTGGGTATGTCATGATGTTTTGCGCCATGACACTGCTCTCCGATTTTTCATCCCTGATTCTCGACTCGGCCGATAACCAGATTATTTTGCCCCGGCCCGTGAGCGGGCGTACGCTCCTGATGGCACGCATTGTGCACGTAGCGAGCTATTTGTTTGCCATTACATTGGCCTTGTCGTTGGTGAGCATCGGTGTCGTTACGTACCGGTTTGGACCGGTGGCTGGGTTGGTGTATTTGGCGATGGCGTTACTGGCGTCGATGCTGATGGTGTTCCTGACCAACGTATTTTACCTGCTTCTGATGCAGTTCACGAGCGAGGAGCGGCTGCGGGAGGTCATCAATTATTTCCAGATCGGGATGGCTATTCTGTTTTATGGTAGCTATCAGGTATTGCCCCGGCTGGTTGATCCCGAAACGTTTGGACGGGCTACCGAGTGGCAAACCTGGTTTTATGCCGTACCACCCATCTGGATGGCCGGGGCCGTTGATATGCTCATTCAGCCTGCTTTCGACACCAACCATGCCCTTTTGGCTTTACTTGCCATTGTTATGCCATTTGGCGGCTTGTGGTTTATGAGCCGGGTGCTTGGGCCGGTGTTTAATGTAAAACTGGCCGGTATGGAGCAGGATCAGCAACCAACAGTTGCAGCGGGGGCTGTCCGGCAGCCAAGTGCGCTTACGCAACGGTTGAGCCGCGTGCTGACCAACTCCCCGCTCGAACGGGCTGCTTTTGGGTTAATCTGGTCCATAACCGCCCGCGACCGAAAATTCAAGCTGAAAACCTACCCGCAGCTGGGCTTTGGCCTGGCGTATATCATCGTCATGTCAACGGGGAGCATCAGCTACTCAGGCCGCTCTGATTTTTTCTATCTGTTTGCGCTGTATTACACGGGTTTGTTTTTGATGACGGCCCAGTACCAACTGGCGGCTTCGGACGACTACAAAGCCGCCTGGGTGTACGGAAGTACGCCCATCAGTCAGCCCGGCGAGATATTGTCAGGCGCCATGAAAGCCCTGATTACAAAGCTGATGGTGCCTTTTTACGGACTAGTAGCCGCTTATATTCTCTGGCGATATGGCCTCCATACGATCGACGATATTTTGCTGGCCTTCAGTAATTCGCTTATCATAACCATGTCGGCTGCTTTAGCGAACGAGCGTCGGTTGCCTTTCTCCATTACGCAAGATGCTATTAGACGGAGTAATACGGCCCGGAGTATGGTGGCTTTGCTGGTGATGGCGCTCGTTGGCGGGGCTCACTATGGCCTCAGTCAGTTACCCTACGCGGTAGGGGTAGCCACACCGGTTTCGGCGGGTATTTTCTGGTACCTGTTTCGGGTGTACCGGCAAACAGGCTGGCAACAAATTTCATTCGAGTAGCCAGCCCGGTGTTGTAATTCCTGTTTTGCTTACTGCCCAAAAGATAAAGACTGTAGCTAGGTTAGCTACGGTTTTTTATGTACCGAAGGCGAAACGCAAACGGGCTAAATTTGGCTTTGTAGAGACTTCACATAAGGGAATGAATAGTGTAGAATGTACAATGAAAGAGCTGACCGTCAACAGGTAATTGAATTATTCATTATGCATTTTACATTGTTCATTCACTTAAGTCTTGGCCATTAAATAAAGCGACCTACTTTCTGATCTGAGCATTATAATAATGCCCAAACTTGGAAAGGAGGTTCTTTACTTATGTGTTTCCAACCGTATAGTAGCATGTATGACTAATAACAAGTTGATAATCGGATCAATTTGAGCAACTTATCTATTAACCGATAACTAAAAAATGTATTGTTTGTTATACTATGTTTTCTTAAAAAAGTACCTTAGCCTACCGATTTATTCATAGATATGCCAAAGGCTTCTACTCTTTTTGTGCCCGTGGATTGCTTACTTTAAGGTACCTATCTTCTGCCTTTCTTACGCGCGCTGGGTTTATACCTATCGGATTTCTTTTACTCCTACTTCCGATGTAAAGGAGCTATGAAATCCTATAATCATCCCCCTCTCAACTCATAATCCCATGGTTAATTCTACGTGTATAGAAAGCCTTTCCAAGCTTATTAGCTTACAACAGAGGCAGCTCGTGGCACTACTCTTTACAGTTGTGCTTTGCTTTTTATCTTTGGCTAATGCTATAGCTCAGTGTGATTTAATCCTAACGCCGACTAACATAGACCAACCTACCTGCGGAGCCAATGACGGTAGTTTTAGGGTAGAAGTTGGTGGTATTACCGCTCCCTATCAGTATACGCTCACTAAGAGTGTTGGCGGTACTTTTGTTTTACAGGAGAACGGTACGCTCATTGCAGGTACGCTCACCTTTGTGTCCCTAACTGGCGGGACATACAAGGTGATGATTGCTAAAGGGGGCACCTGTTCGGGCGAGGTGACCGTAGAGCTTTCGCAAACGGTCCTAACGCTGACGCCGACAAACATAACCCAAGCTACCTGTGGGGGCAAAGACGGTAGTTTTAGGGTAGAAGTCGGTGGCATCACCGCCCCCTATCAATATACGCTGGTGAAGGACGTTAGTGGCAGTCCAGTCTTACAGGAAAACGGTACGCTCATTGCGGGTACGCTCACCTTTGTGTCCCTGACTGGCGGGACATACAAGGTGATGATTGCTAAGGGAGGGACTTGTTCGGGCGAGGTGACCGTAGAGCTTCCTCAAACGACCCTAACCCTGACGTCGACTAACATAAATCGACCTACCTGCGGGGCCAGTGATGGCAGTTTCCAGGTAGAAGTCGGTGGCATTACCGCCCCCTATCAGTATACGCTCACTAAGAGTGTTGGTGGTACGTTTGTCCTACAGGAGAACGGTACCCTCATTGCGGGAACGCTTACTTTTTTGCCTCTGGATGCAGGGACATACAAGGTGATGATTGCTAAGGGGGGGACCTGTTCGGGTAGCGTGACGGTGGAGCTTCCGCAAACGGCACTAACCCTGCTGGCCCCTACTTATGACTGTGCCACCGGTGCCTTTCGGTTCAATACGTGCGGGGGCGATGGTAGCCCGATTACCTTTTCCGCTATTGGTATCACGGGACCAACTACTAATCCTAATGCGTTTGTAGATACTGAGTTGCGTACGGCGATTGATGCACAACCTCTACTACTTCGGGCAACTCAGAGTGGAATCACTGTGACTTATGTTTGGAATATCCGAGCGCAATGCCCGATCATTCCATCAGGGGGGGGATTGACACTACTATCGCCCACCTACGACTGTGCTACTGGTGCCTTTCGATTCAATACCAGCGGGGGCGATGGCAGTCCTATTACTTTTTCTGCTATTGGTATCACCGGTCCGACTACAAACCCCAATGCATTTGTAGATGCCGAGCTACGAACGGCTAACGATGTACAACCCCTGCTACTGCAGGCAACTCAGAGTGGAGTCACTGTGACTTACCTCTGGGATTTGAAAGCGGCTTGTGGCCGTGCGCGACTTGGTGAGGCTAAGCCAGATCAACAATTGAGAGTAACCGTATTGGGTAATCCTGTTGTGAGCGAACTAATACACATCAAGGTAAACGGGGCTGATGGTCACCCCCTACGGGTTACCTTGGTAGACCAACAGGGACGGCGGGTGAGTGAGGAGCGTGTTGATCAGGCCTTATCTACACAGCGACTTAGCATAAAGTCGGGGCATACAGCAGGAGTCTATTTGCTTCAGGTATCTACTCCCAACCAATCACAAGTAGTACGGGTGCTGAAGGCCCAATGACGTAACCAGCCAATTTCGACATATAATGCCAACCATGTATTATCCCAGCTTTTAAAGGGCTGGCGAATAAAGGGCCTTCTTTCCCACTTTGGGCATCAGTACAATGTTCAGTTTAGAAAGGAGGTCGCTTTATTACAACTGCCTGGGGGCGTTAATAAAATTCGGGATGATTCAGGTGAATCAGTCAAGAGACTTTATGTAATTGTTTTCTCTGAATTCATCCCCTGTTTTCTCCCCAGCCTGAAAAGACAAAGACCGCAGCTAAGTTAGCTGCGGTCCTCTATGTGCCGAAGGCGAGACTCGAACTCGCATGCCCGTGAAGGCACACGCCCCTGAAACGTGCGTGTCTACCAATTTCACCACTTCGGCAGCACATTCCCCCGTGTTGGGACTGCAAATATAGAGGCTCGATTATAGCTTTTGCAAGCCCTCAGCCGTAATTTTTTTACAAATTTACGGCCTCGTACATATCCGGTATTTCGATGTGCTGAAAACCAGCATCTTGTAATTTCTCTTTCCAGATCTGCTGTTCGTCGTAATCGCCATGAACCAGGAACACCTTCTTGACCTCGGCCGGGTTCTGGCAGCTTAGGTAGTCGAGCATTTCGGCATAATCGGCGTGGGCGCTCAAGGCATCCATTACGGCTACCCGCGCCCGCACGTCAAATGTTTCCCCAAAAATACGTACTTGCTTATCGCCCCGTTTGAGAGCTCCGCCCAAGCTACTTGGCGATGCGTAGCCGACCAGCAAAATGGTATTACGGGGATCTTCAATGTTGTTTTTAATGTGGTGCTTAATGCGCCCGGCTTCGGCCATCCCCGACGCCGAAATAATGACGCACGGCCCCGGGCGGTCGTTGATAGCTTTAGAATCAGCTACTTCCGATACGTAATGCAGGTTGGGGAAGTCAAACGCATCGCCGTCTTTGTGGATGTACCGCAAAATTTCGGGGTTAAAACAGTCCTCGTTGTCCTGCATCACCCGCGTTGCTTTGACCGCCAGGGGACTGTCGACATACACGGGTAATACCGGCAGAAGACCCTCGCTGGCGAGCTGGTCGAGAGCGTACACGACCTCCTGCGTACGGTCGACGGCGAAAGCAGGTATAATCAGTTTGCCCCGGTTTTTGACGCAGGTGTCCTCCACAATGCGTAGCAGATGCGCTTTCATGTCGGGTTCGGGCTCGTGCAGGCTGGCCCCGTACGTTGATTCGCAGATGATATAATCAGCCTGCGGAAATGGCTCCGGTTTACGCAGAATCTTGTCGTTGGGACGACCAATATCGCCACTGAAGAAAAGCCGCTTGGTGTAGCCTTCTTCCCGAATGGTGAGGCTGATAGCCGCGCTACCGAGCAGGTGAGCCGCGTCGGTGTAAAGGACCTGAATGTTTTCATCGAGCCAGAAAGACTCGTTGTACCGCACGGTACGAATCTGACTCAGTGCCTGCTCCACATCGCCCACATCGTACAGCATGTCGAGTAGCGGCCGACCCTGCCGCTGCCGCCGTTCGTTGACTCGTTTCAGGTCCGTTTCCTGAATATGGGCGCTGTCGAGCAGCATAATATTGCACAAATCGGCCGTTGCGTGGGTGCAGTAGATCGGTCCCGTAAATCCCTGCCGCACTAACCGGGGGACGAGACCCGTGTGGTCGATGTGTGCGTGTGAGAGCAATAAGTAGTCGACATCGGCCGGGTTGAAATGGAAGTTCTGATTCAGGTCGTCGGTGTCGATACCCTGAAACAAGCCGCAGTCGAGAAGAATTTTAGTGCCCTGCTGGGTAGTGATGAGGTGTTTACTGCCGGTTACGGTGCGGGCTGCACCCATAAATTGAATTTTCATGAAAAGCTGGATCTTGGATGTAGGACGTTAGACGCCCGAAAGTTGGGTAGGCTACAGGAAATCCGACACAATAGCAAACAATCCTAGACGGGTGGCGAAAAACCATCTGCCATACCCTCTATCTGGTTTAGAATGTTCAGTAGCGCCTGATAGCTTTGCAAATTATCAAATTAGGTCAAAATGAAAGGGTGTCGGCTATGTTGAGTGTTCAAAAACGACTTTCTGCCCGATCAGGGATGCCCCTTTGGCGCCGACGGTCGGCACAGATTGTAGTAACCGGATTGCTGGTTGCTTTGTTACTGGACTGGGCCTTCCCGATTCGGACCGCCGTGCCGTATTCGCCCGTAGTGACGGCGGCCGACGGGACCATACTGCATGCCTTTCTGAGCCGCGACGATAAGTGGCGGCTGTATGCCCAAACCGATGATATTACGCCCGTACTGCGCGAGGCTATCCTGTTTAAAGAAGACAAATATTTTTATTACCACCCCGGTATAAATCCACTGGCGCTCATGCGGGCGTTGGGGCGGAACGTACTCCGGGGGCGCCGGACGTCGGGGGCATCGACCATCACGATGCAGGTGGTTCGGTTGCTGGAGCCCCGTGAGCGTACCTACCTGAGCAAGCTGATTGAACTGGTGCGGGCGTTGCAGCTGGAACTGCACTATTCTAAAGGCGAAATTCTGCAATTGTACCTCAACCTGCTGCCTTACGGGAGCAATATTGAGGGAATCAAATCGGCCTCGATGCTGTACTTCGGAAAACCGCCCCAACTGCTCAGTTTGGCCGAAGTGACTGCGCTCACTATCATTCCTAACCGACCATCGAGCCTGCGTTTGGGTGTGCGTAACGAACAGGTCCGGCAGGAGCGGAATCGCTGGCTCCGGCGTTTTGGCGCGCAGGGCCTGTTTTCTGCCACCGCTATTGCCGATGCTTTAGACGAACCCCTCACGGCCCGCCGACGGGCCGCTCCGCAACAGATGCCCCACTTTGCCCGCCGATTGCTGGCTGAGAAACGGATGGGGCCAACGGGCATCATACACACCGCTATCCGACCCGCCATGCAGGCCGGGGCCGAGCGGCTTGTACAAAACTACATCAATCGGATGCGGGCCTATAATATCCACAATGCGGCTGTGCTGGTTGTGGATAACCAGACCCGGAAGGTGGTTGCTTACGTCGGTTCGGCCGATTTTTATAATGTGTTCGATGGTGGGCAGGTAGATGGTGTTCGGGCGGTGCGTTCGCCGGGCAGCACCCTGAAACCACTGTTGTATGGGCTGGCGTTCGATGCGGGCCTGATTACGCCCAAATCGAAACTAAACGACGTGCCGACCAACTTTGGCGGGTATGAACCCGAAAATTATGACCGTCGGTTCAATGGTCCGGTAACGGCTGAGTTTGCCCTGGCCAATTCGCTCAACGTGCCAGCCGTGAAACTACTCCGCGACATCAGTACGCCAACGTTTGTGAAAGCGATGCAGAAGGCCGGCTTTTCGACCGTGAGCAAGCAAGCGCGTGACCTGGGCCTTTCCATGATTCTGGGCGGTTGTGGGGTCACGCTCGAAGAACTGGTGACGCTCTTTGCTGGGTTTGCCAACGGGGGGCAGGTAGGGCCGCTGCGGCTGGTCGACACGCCAGAAGTGAAACCGCGTACCGGGCAAGCAGTACTCTCGCCCGAGGCTGCCTATTTAGTTACCAACACACTTACCCAGATTACCCGTCCCGACTTGCCCAACAACTTCGACAATAGCTACCACCTACCCCGCATTGCGTGGAAAACGGGTACCTCCTATGGTCGGCGTGATGCCTGGAGTATTGGCTACAACCGGCGGTACACGATTGGGGTTTGGGTTGGTAATTTTTCGGGCGTAGGTGTCCCTGAGCTAAGCGGAGCCAATACGGCCACACCGCTGCTGTTTGGACTTTTTAACGCCTTGGATTACAACTCGCCCAAAGGGTGGTTTCGGCCGCCTACGACCCGCTCCGACGCCCGGCTGGCCCTGCGGCAAATTTGCCCCGAGTCGGGGGCGGTGCCCAACGACTCGTGCACGGCACGTGCCGTCGATTACTACATCATGGGGGTTTCGGGTAGCGCGCGGTGTACGCATCAAAAAGTAGTTTTTACCGATTCTGCCGGTCGGGTGTCGTATTGTGCGCATTGCCTGCCCGACCGAGGGACCATCCGGCGCACGTACCCGAATCTGGCCCCCGAACTGATTGCTTACTACGTGGTCAAACGGATTCCGTACGAGGCCCCCCCTCCGCATAACCCGGCCTGTGAGCGCCTATTTGACAACGAGGGAGGTAAGGCCCCGCTCATTACGTCACCTAATCACGGCAGCGAGTATTTTATCGACCCCAAGCAGCCAACGGCTATTCAACTGGCTTGTCAGGCGGCCAATGATGTACGGACGGTGTACTGGTATCTGAACGATAAACTGTTGCGTAAGGCCGACCCAACCGAAGCTGTCTTTATCAACCCAAGGCCGGGCGTGTACAAGCTTTCGTGTGCCGATGATCGCGGACGGCATACCGATATCCGCATCACGGTAAAAAGCGAATAGCTGGCTTCGAAACGGGGTAGCCGTTTTGTTTTACGGGGAAATTGTGGCACTTTTCGGGAAAATAAATTTTCCTGAATCTACCATGAAACGCTTACTGGTGTTGGCCGTTTTGGGCCTGTTTTCATTGACAACCTACGCGCAGTCGGCGCCTGCCGATCCGGCTCAAGACCCCTCTGCCCTGACGGGTGCCTTTTTCAAAGCCATGCAGGACGAGGACAGCAACAAGATGCAGTCCATCACGACAGACGATTTCAGTATTGTCAACTTTGACGGCAACACGGCCGATCGCGATCTGTTGGTGCAGGCCCTGAGCGGTGGGCATCTGACCGTCGAGACAGCAACACCTTCGGGTATGCGGGCCCGGTCGTACAACAACGATGCCGCCGTGGTGACCGGTACCACCAAATTCAAGGGTTCACTTCAGGGGCAGGCTCTTCAGTCGGACGTACTTTTTACGGCGGTATGTGTAAAACAGGGTAATGGCTGGAAAGTAGCCAATGTTCAGTTTTCGCCTATTCGGTAAGTGCATCAACGCTATTTATGACCCGCCGGTACCCACTGGCGGGTCTTTTTTTGCGGAACATCTGCCATCTTTGCCGTTCAAAAAACATATCGGGTGGCGACAGCCCGAATGGCTAAGATCGAAAGGTGATTAACCGGTATGCCTGTTTCTGGGGAGTGATTTTCTGGCTGTGTCTGTACGCACGACTACAGGCCCAGAACGTACCCCCCGTGACCATACCGCAGGGCCATTTCCTGACCGATTCGTTCGAGATTGGCCGACCGTTCCGGTTCGCACTGAGTTTCCGGCATGCGGTCACCGAGGATGTTCTTTTCCCTGATTCCACTCATTTTAGCCCGTTTTTACTCCGTGAAACCGTTGTTCTGCCCACCCGTACTGCCGATGGAATCAGTGTCGACAGTGCCGTGTACACGCTCGTTTCGTTCAGTACAGAGCCGCAACTCATCCTGCGGGTGCCGTTGTACATAGTGGGTTCGGCCGACTGCACAACGGTCTATTCATCGGTCGATACGGTTTTTTTTCGGTCGAAACTATTGTCGGCCCGCCCCGATACGTTGCAGCTCCGGCCCAGCTTGAAGGTAGTGCCCCTCCGGCAAGAGCTCAACTACCCGGTATTACTGGTTACGCTCACGGTAATTGGGGTGGCTGTTGCTCTGATCTACGCCTTATTTGGGCAGGCACTCAATCGACAATGGACGTTGTGGCAGTTGCACCGAAACCATCTGCGGTTTTTACGCCGGTACGATAAGCTGGTGGGTGCGATTAAACCCGAAACCGCTTCTGACCTGGCCAATCAGGCTGTGGTGCGCTGGAAGCGGTACCTGGAAAAACTGGAGCAACAGCCTTATCTGACCATGACAACGCCCGAAATCGTAAGCCAGATTCAGGCGCAGGAAACTTCCGTACCTGCCTCGCCGGGGGCGGTTGAAAACGCACTCAAAACCACCGACCGGCTCATTTACGGCGGTACGTTTACCGACGAGTCGGGGCAGGCATTACAGCTGTTACGCGAGGTAGCCATCCGAACCTACCAGCGTCGGCGGGCAGTGCGCACGCAATCGCAGCAGTCGGAGCCCAACACGCCATTATCCGAATCGGTATGAATCAGCCCTGGTATTCCATTTCGTGGTTTAGCCCGCAGCAGTGGCAGCAGTTTCATTTCGAGAATCGGCTGGTGCTCTACGCCATTCTGGGGTTTGCCCTGCTGTTTTTGGTGCGGAGCGCACTCAATGGCCGGGCGCGTCAGCAGTTGGCGCTTTCGTCGGGGACGAAGGTGGGCAATCGGCCGCTCTGGCAGGCGGGACGCTATCTGCTGCCGGGGGCATTTTTTTTAGGCGTGTGCTGTATCCTGATCGCTTTGGCCCGACCGCAGATCATTCAGGAACGCCGGGAAGAACAATCGCCGGGTATCGATATTATGCTGGCCATTGATGTTTCGTCGTCGATGGCCGAAACCGACCTCAAACCTAATCGCCTGGCCGCAGCCCGGCGCGTTGCCGAAGACTTTGTACGGGGCCGTAAAAACGACCGCATCGGCTTGGTCGCCTTTGCCGGCGAGGCCTTTTCGTTGTGCCCACTCACTACCGATTACACGTTGCTGCGTCGTTACCTGACCGACCTCAATCAGCGTCTGATTCCGGCTTCGGGAACGGCCATTGGCGATGCCTTGGGGCGGTGCATTAACCGAATGCGCGATGCCCCCACAACCGATTCGGCATCGACGGGGAGTAAGGTCGTGATTTTGCTCAGTGACGGCGAAAATACAGCGGGTAACATCGACCCCATGCTGGCGGCTAAGCTCTCTAAAGCGTATGATATTCGGATTTACACCATTGCCGTGGGGCGGCCGGGAACAGTAACCTCGGCGGTCGATAGTCTGGCGCAGGTGTCGGCTGTTGACGAGGGGGTGTTGAAAGCCATTGCCCGGACGGCCGATGGAAGCTATTATCGGGCTACCGATGCCCGACAGCTGAAACAGGTGTTTTCCCGTATCGACCGGCTCGAAAAAGCCCCGGTGCGTGTTCGGATTTATCAGGATGTGCAGGAGTACTACCGGGTTTATCTGAACTGGGGTATTTTGTTTCTGCTGGGAGCATTGCTGCTCAAGAGCACCATTTTTGGAAATGTACTGGAAGACTAAAGACAGTGAACAGAGGTCAACGAACAGTGATCAACGAACAACAAGAAGTGCACAGCCAACAGTGGGCGATTGCCGAATGTTCGTTGTCCTCTGTTCACTGTCAGTTGTCAGTTGTTGGTTGTTCGTTGTCAGTTGTTGGTTGTTCGTTGTCAGTTGTTGGTTGTTCGTTGTCAGTTGTTCACTGTTCGTTGAAACATGCTTTTATCTCATTACAACGTTAACCTGATCGAAGCCGGGCTCGACGAAGTTGGCCGGGGTTGCCTGGCCGGCCCTGTAGTGGCGGCTGCCGTAATTCTGCCGTCGGATTACCAGCACCCGATTCTGAACGATTCGAAGCAGCTCACGCGCGGGCAACGGGAGCAGGTACGGCTCGACATTATGCGCGATGCCGTGGCCTGGGCCGTAGCCGAGGTGTCGAACGAAGACATTGACCGGATTAATATTCTGAAAGCCAGTTTTCTGGCAATGCACCGCGCCGTAGATGCGCTGACGGTGCGCCCCGAGCACCTGTTGGTCGATGGAAACCGGTTTGTGCCTTATCCCATGATTCCGCACACCTGTATCGTGAAAGGCGACGCTAAATTTTTGTCGATAGCGGCTGCCTCGGTGTTGGCCAAATGTTACCGCGACGATCTGATGGAACAGTTAGGGCAAGAGTACCCGCACTATGGTTGGGCAGCGAATGCCGGTTACCCAACACCTATTCATCGGGCGGCTATTCGGGAGCATGGCCCTTGCCGGTGGCACCGAATGTCGTTTCGGTTAGTTTGACAGGGCTACTTTGGGGCGCTTGAACAGGGGTACCGTACTGCACGGCTCACCGAACATGAGCGACTGCACCACCGGTTTGAGCAACCGGGTTACCTCCACATAAGCCGCAGTTGGTACGGGTACTTTGCTGCACCCTTTTACCACGACCCGGGCGTCGCGGTAGTCGTCGGCGTTGATTTGAGCGATAGCGTCGAAGTACAGCTTTTCTTCCAGATCCTGCAGGCTACCAAACACCACCATATTGGCATGGGGCTGTAGGTGCAGGGTCAGCAGCATGTAAGCCCAGGTAGGCACAATCGCGTCTTCTGAGCACGTAACGGCTACATTTTTGCCGCTGTACTGGCTCCAGTCGTGCGTTTTCAAAAACTCCCGGAAATCCTTCTCTTTCAAAATCAACCCCATGTAGAGGTTGTCTTTCAAGTCGTACACAACCCGTTCGCCGGGATGGTAGAGTTCTTCAAGGTCGAGGGTGATAAGCCCGCTATTGGCTACTCGATTAACAATTTCCATGTTTTCGAAGCGTAACAATAAAAAGGTGTAATGCGTAATGATGAATGGCTCAATCTCAACCAATCCCATTACGCATTACACCTTACGCGTTATTTCTTACCCAGCTGGTAGCGTTTCTCGGCCGCGTTCCAGTCTACCACATTCCAGTACGCACCGATGTAGTCGGGCCGACGGTTCTGGTATTTCAGGTAGTAGGCGTGCTCCCATACGTCGAGGCCAATAATCGGGAAACCTTTCGTTTCAGCAACGTCCATCAGTGGGTTGTCCTGGTTAGGCGTAGAGGTTACCGCGAGTTGTCCGTCGCCTGTAACAATCAACCAGGCCCAGCCTGAGCCGAAACGGGTAGTAGCGGCTTTCGCAAATTCTTCTTTGAAGGCGTCGAATGAACCAAATTTCTGGTCGATAGCCGCGGCCAGTTCGCCCACGGGCTGACCACCGCCATTGCCCGACAGGGTGTTCCAGAACAGCGTATGGTTGTAGTGGCCACCGCCATTGTTGCGGACAGCTACGGGATATTGGCTCACATTGGCCAGCAGATCCTCGATCGACTTGTTTTCCATTTCGGTACCCGAAACGGCATTGTTAAGGTTCGTCACGTAGGCGTTGTGGTGTTTGCCGTGGTGAATCTCCATCGTCTGTTTGTCGATGTTAGGCTCGAGCGAATCGCTCGGATAAGGCAGAGGATCTAATACAAATGCCATTGCTCAAAAAGGATTATGATGATAAATAGACTTCGTCGGTTTAACACGAAGCTTTTGGTTTATGTTCACGGCGGCCAAAGAGTGGAAGAGGGAATGATCGAAAGAGCCCGTTTCCGCTCAGAACAGGATGCGCTACCGCATTCGGCCAAAAAACTGTTTGAGCAACTGGCGGCTCTCATCGGCCAGTACGCCCGTAGTCAGGCGGGTTTTGGGGTGTAGTAAATTTCCCTGAATCTGACTATAGCCCCGCTTTTCATCGTCGGCCCCGATCACGATCCGGCTCATCTGACTCCAAAACAAAGCCCCCGCACACATCACGCACGGTTCGAGCGTCACGTACAGGGTACAATTAGTCAGGTATTTGGCATTGAGGTAATTGGAGGCCGCCGAAATGGCCAGGATCTCGGCGTGGGCCGTCACGTCGTGGAGTCGCTCTGTCTGGTTATACCCTTTGCCAATTACGCGGTTGTTGCTCACCACAACGGCCCCCACCGGAATCTCACCGGCTTCGGCAGCCTGCTCGGCCAGGTCGAGGGCTATTGCCATAAAGTACTCGTCGGTAAATACGTTTCCCATACAGGCTTGTCGTGGTTTTAGGGCGAAAACCGGTTATGAAAATAGCCAGTCTTTAACAACGTAGAGCAGACTCTATCTGAATTGTCAAAGACTGGCTATTTCTGGAGGTATCCGGTTACTGTTTCAGCACCCGGCGGGTTGTCTGCTTATCGCCTACCCGAACATTCAGGAGGTAAACGCCAGCGGGCTTATCACTCAGGTCCAGCGTCGACTGCCGGTCGCGGGTAAGCTGCTGAAGTATCTGCCGACCATTGCCATCGGTAAGGATTACGGTTGCGCCCTGCCGCGGTAACGGTACGTCGATTTCGATCGTTAGCGTGGTAGTTGTCGGCACAGGGTACGCTTTCACGGCCGATCCGAGCGGGTCGTCTTCCAGCCCCAGTACCGGCAGTACCCGGACCGCAGCCGTGCCCGAAACGGCTCCGGGACCGCAGTTGTTTCGTACCGACACGAGCCGGTAGGTATTGTTGCTAAGTGGCCGAACCTCAAGCGTATGCGGGTTGGCGTTGGTCACTACTTCCTGATTTCGGAGGCTATCGGCGTAGGCAAATGTCCAAGGGCCATCGCCCGTGAAGCTAACGCTCAGTTTAGCCGTGGTGCCTTCGAAAATATCCTGCGTACCGGTCAGGGTTGCCGAGGGAAGCGGACGGACATTCAGAAGAACAGGGCTTGGCCGACCCAACACCGCAATGCCGGGGTTTGAGGCCACGACCCTGACGTAATAAAGCCCCCCGCTCAAACTGCTCGGAATGGTGGCCGTGATAGGCCCAACGGTTGCATTGCCCACGCCCACCGTAGTCGAAGCGCGGCCCGTGCTATCGGTCGAAACCTCAACCCGGAATACGTTGCCCGTGTTGAACTCACCCGTAGTGGTAAATGGAACTGTCAGGTTGGTGCCGGCACAAAGAACCGATGTGCTCAGCTGTTCGGTCGTGATGGTCGGGATACGAACCGTCACGGTTGCCGTGGCGGGGTTGCCCGGCAAACCGGTTCCGCAGACGTTGGATACGCTCGCTACCTGATACACGGTTGTTTGCGAAGGCATCACGTTGACCGTTGCCAGGGTATCGGTGGCTGTTCCGGTAGTCCCGTCAGACAAGGTGTAGTTAAACGGCGGGACACCCGTAAAGCGGAGTTGAAGCGGAGCCGTTCGGCCGAGGTTGACCGAAGTTGTCCCTAAAATAGCCAGCGTCGGGTTGGTGTTAACAAACAGCCGGATGCTCGACCGGGGGCTGTAACAGCCGTTAGCACCAATCTGGTACACAAAGAAAGAACGGCCACCCGGCGGTGTTGGGTTCAGTGTAAAAGGCGTTGGGGCTTCGTTGGTCAGGTTACCGTTGGGATCAATCCAGCGGAGCTGAGCACCCTGTTCAGCCGTTGCCCGGAGCGGAGTGGCCACGTCGTTACGGCAATACGTAACAGAGGTCGCACTGACCACGGGAGCTGGGGTTGTCTGAATCCGAACGTTAAGTGTAGCGCGGGGACCCTCACAGTTTTCGACCGTTTGCGAAACGCCAAACGAATAAGTCCGCACCTGATCGATCTGGGGAGTAGGAGCGTTGGGGAATTGATTGCCGTCCGTATTGTACCACCGCAGATTCTGGCCCTGCGCCGTTACCGGCGGTACCGATTGTGCCGGTTGGTCTTGCTGTACCTGGCAGTACGCAATGTCAGAAACACCCGGTGCCGAGGGTAATGGCTTGATCCGAACATTCAATGTGGCTCGGGGTCCTTCGCACTCTTCAAGGGTCTGGGTTATCTGGTACGTCAGGGTAGTTACCGTTCCGGTTGGTGGGATGGGCGCGGTGCCTGTCACATTACCCGACGGATCGTAGTAACGCAGATTAATGCCTTGTGCCTGAATTGGTTGCGATGGCGCATTGTTGCAAAATTCGAGAGGGGCCACAACCGGAGCACCTGGCCGGGGCTTCACCCGTACTGAGAGAGTTGCCCGGGGACCTTCGCAGCCGTCGAGACGCTGGCTGACATAATAGAACAGGGTTTGCGCGGTGTTGTTGGGAACACCCGGCGCGGTCGATGACCCAGTGCCACCCAGTGCCGTTGGGTACCAGAACGCCGTTGCGTTAGGAACCGTTGAAGCCGACAAAACGGGTGGTTGATCATTCTGGCAGAACGCTGAGTTGCTTACGCCAGGGGCATCGGGGGTATCTTTAACCGTAACCGGAATAGCCGCACGGGGGCTTTCGCAACCGTTGACAACCTGACTAACGTAGTAGTTGGTCTGGCCGATTCGGTTCACGTCGATTGGCGACGGGCTACCCGATGCGGTACCGCCGGTTGCGCTTTGGCCGTACCACCGCAGCGATTGACCACTGGCGCTAAGTGTGGGGGGCGTGAAGCCTTCACAAAGCGGAGCGGGTGGGGTAGCTGTTGGCGGGGCGGGTATGGCATTAACAATAACAACGGCCGTAGCGCGGGGGCTAAGGCACCCATCATTGCTGGTTTGCGACACTGAGTAGCTCAACGAAGCAGGCGCTGTAGTCGCTGGCGACGGCGCTCCTCCCAATTGGGCTCCTGTATTGTCAAACCAGGTTAAATTGGTGCCTGTTGCCGATAACGGGCGGGGGGCATCGCCGACACAACGGCTCAAATCGGTGGTAACCGTAGGCGCATTAGGGGTGCTAAATACCCGAACTGAATAAGCCGACGGGGCACTGGCGCAGTTGTTTGCGTCGAATTGCCGTACGTAATACGTGTAAGTATTCGGAAATTGAGGAGGAGCGGGTGTGCCAATCTGATTATTGCCAGCGGCATCGGAATACCAACGAACATTAGAGCCGCTTACGGTTAGCGAAGCCGGACGAGCCGCTTCACAGTATGCCAGCGATACCGGCGCAATAGCGGCCGGCGACGCGTTGACCACAAATTGAACGGTGCTCCGGGCTACACTTTCGCAGCCATTGTTTATTGCACTCACCTGGTAGGTGGTTGTGCCCGGCGTGTTAAGCGATACCGTGGGTGCAGCTCCATTGTTTGGTAGCAGGGCACCCGTGCTCGTGTACCAGCGGAAACCAGCTCCGCTTGGGCTTAGGGTTTGCTGAGCGGTGCTCTGACAAAATGCCTGCGGAGAGGGTACAGCTGGTGCCGATGGGGTTGCATTAACCGTGACGGTAATGGGGACACGGTCGCTCTCACAGCCGGTAGTGTTCTGGCTAACGTAGAAAGGCCCAACCGAACCAGCCGCGCCGGTGGGTGGTACCGTGGGCGAACTGCTGGGCGACGGATTGTTGATATTGGTACCGTACCAGAGGAGGTTTGTACCCGTTGCGTTTAGAGGTGCACCCGGAACCCCCTGACAATAATTGGGCTGGGCGGGTATAGTGGGGTTAGGCGACTTTGCCACTACCGTAATTGTAACCGCACGACCAGGACTCTCGCAAAGACCCACCAACTGTGTAACAGTAAAGGTTTGGTTACCAGACCCCGTTGCATTAAATGTGTATGGGCTACCAGTAGCAACCAGCTGCCCACTCGAATTGAACCACTTGAGATTTGAGCCGCTAGCCGTCAATGAGACGGGCGTACCCGCGCAAATCTGGCCCGCTGGGCTGGCTACACCGGCTGCGGGGGACAGTGGCGACACGTTGATGGTGATCAAGGAGCTGACTCTGGCCGGGTCGCTCGACACTACCCGGATGCGATAACTACCGGCTACCGTGTTGGCGGGTATCACGCCAGCCATGGTAATTGTAGTCGGCGTGCTGGGGCCATTTGTTTGGGTGGCCAGTACAACAGGGCTGGCCGGGAAGTTGCCCGTGTTATCGGAAAGCTGGACCGTAAAGGTGTTGGATACTTTAAAAACACCTGTTGTAGAGAACGGAACACTAACGCTGCCGCCCGGAGCAACGCAAGGATTAGGGCTGGGTGGACCGATAGCAGTAATGGATTGCGCCATGATACGTACTCCACTCATCAACAACACAAACACGGTCAACCAACTATACTGGTAGAGCAATCTAATTTTCATAATGAACGTACAAGAAGTGCTGGTTCAAACCTGATAGGCTTTGTTTAAAATAAAGAAAAGGTCTTAATGCTGGTGTAAGAGAACCTATTAGCAAAAATCTGGCCATCTGTAAAGAAGAAAAGATCGGCACAGAAGCGCCGGGATAGGTCCAAACTGTAAAATTATCTGCTTTTGTGAGTTTTCGCGTGAGGGTAACGTCTTAAAAAAAGGATTAGCTTATAAATCAGGCACAGACGGAAGGGACTTTTGAGCAAAAAACGCCTGATAGACAAAAGGAAAGAGGCTTACGGCCTTGAGCGAAAACCGGTTTAGGTTTGATTGCACCCGACCGACATGAATAGCTTACTCATAACGTCTATTGCTCAGCGTAATCAGGCTTCATCCTGTGCATCGTAGTATAAGGCAGATGTACTAGATCAGGGAGCTTTTTTAGGGTATATATTTGAAATAGGGTGGATTTATTGGGTGGTTTTGCCAGAAACTAAATAAAAAAGGGCGTTGCAAAAGCATGGAATCGTGACTTGAGTCGTCCCGAATGAATAAATTTTTGTGATAGGCTTTGTGGAATAAGCCCGCCAAAAGCATCTATCAGACAAATCACGGTCTACTGCCTGTGAGTAAGTAACACTAAAACCTATTGAAAGACCAATGAACAAGGCCCCTCCTAAATTACAATTTGCGTGTTTGGACGAGCACAGGCTGATGTGTTGTTTAACAAGCGATTATGTTCGGCAAATAGATAGAGTCCATAGATTGGGTTTCTTGAAAAAGTCATAACTCCTATAGCTGGACTACTACTTGGGTTAAATTTTTTGGTTGTGTGACTTGCATCGAATTGCCCGCAAAGCCCTACTTTTGTCTAAGCCTTGAGAGGTGTTCATCAAAATTTTATTGCAGTAAAAGCAACCATTGTAAAATTTTTGACTTTTTTTGACGAGCGAAAATCAAACTTTCAATTTAACCCTACAGTACAAGTTCAATGAAAACACAGAATCCTGCTCCAGCTCCAGCTAAAGTTGCCGCCCCCAAGAAAAAGTCTGGTGGTTTGAATCCGGTGTTAGTTATCCCGATTCTGTTGGTGATCGGTCACTTGGTTTATTACTTCATCTTCGGTGATGGCAGCCACTTCCAGGATGGTGACAACACGAAGCAGCCTTTAGCTGGTGACTTCTTTGGCATTATCTACAAAGGTGGTTTTATCGTACCGATCCTTTTCACCTGCTTCTTGTGCGTATTGGTGTTCTCGATCGAGCGTTTTATCACAATCGGCCGTGCTAATGGCTCAGGTTCAGTAGATGATTTCGTTGTGAAGGTGAAGAGCCTGCTCGACAAAAACGAAGTAGAAGCAGCCATCCGCGAGTGCGACAAGCAGAAAGGCTCAATCGGTAACGTTGTGAAGACCGCCCTGCTGAAGTATCAGCAACTGGCTACAGACAACGAACTGACGAAAGAGCAGAAACTGGCCGCCCTCTCAAAAGAAGTTGAAGAAGCGACAACGCTCGAACTGCCGATGCTGGAGAAGAACCTCGTTATCATCGCAACGCTGGCGTCTGTATCTACCCTGATCGCCCTCCTCGGAACGGTATTGGGTATGATTCGTGCCTTCTCGGCGATGGGTGCTACCGGTCAGCCTGACACGGCCGCTCTGTCAACGGGTATCTCTGAGGCCCTTGTAAACACGGCCGTTGGTATCGGTACGGCAGCTATTGCAACGATGATGTACGCTTACTTCACCAGCCGGATTGATGCGCTGACGTACAACATCGACGAAATCGGTCTGAGCATCCAGCAAAACTTTGCCGCTCACTACTAAGAAGCGCAGAGTTAGTACGGTTCTCAGCTTTTCACTTTAATTCGAACGACACATGCCACGAGTAAAACCCAAACGACATGGGGCCAGCATGGACATGACCGCGATGGTGGACGTAGCCTTTCTGCTACTAACCTTCTTCATCCTGACCGCCCAGTTCCGGGCGCAGGACGCGGCAGCCATCGAGACCCCCTCGTCGATCTCCGGCATCAAGGTGCCCGATAAGGACATCATGACTATCAGCCTGAGTAAGGAAGGGAACGTGTATTTCGGTATCGACAATCAGCAGAAGCGTCTGGATATGCTCGACAATTTTGCTGCTGCCAATGGCTTGTCGTTTACTGACAAAGAGAAAAAAGCGTTTAGCCTTCTGTCGAGTTTCGGAATGCCTAAAACCCAGTTGAAGGCGTTTTTGAATCTGGATCCTGAAAAACGCAATGCCTATAAGCAACCCGGTATCCCAACCGATTCAACGGGTGCAGGCGCGGCCAACGAACTGAAGGATTGGGTGTTCAATGCCCGCAAGGCAAACAACGATCTTCGGATCGCGCTCAAAGGAGACAATCTGGCGAAGTTTCCGAACTTCAAAAACGTGTTGGCTACGTTGCAAGCGCAAAATATTAACAAGTTCAACCTGATCACGGGTACGGAAGCGCCACCCGCCGGCTGGACAGCTGACTAAAACGGTTCGTAGTACGTAGTTTATGGTTGAGCATACGTATATCGTTAGTGTTTAGCCATAAACTACGAACCACAAGCCATAAACATTCTGTAATACCATGTCAGAAATAGACACCTCCGGTGGGGGTGGTGGTAAAGGCGATGGTAAGGTACGGTCCAAAAAGGCGTCAACCCGAATTGACATGACGCCGATGGTTGACCTGGGATTTCTCCTGATTACCTTCTTCATCCTGGCTACTACCCTTAGTAAGCCGTCTTCGATGACGCTTAACGTTCCGGATAAAACCAAAACGGAAGAGACGGAGCCGATCAAGGCTTCAAACGTAATGACTATCTTCCTGGGTAAGGATAACAAGGCGCACTACATTTTTGGTAAAGCGGCCAACGAAGACCCGGAAGTCAAAACAGTAGGCTTTGGTTATGACCTCCGCAAGGCTATTCAGGAAGAAGGTCGTAAGGTTCCTGCTGACAAGTTTGTAATTGTAATCAAGCCGACCAAAGAATCAACCTACCGGAACATGGTGGATATTCTGGACGAGATGGCCATTACGAAAACCAAACGATACGCGCTGGTTGACGAACTGACGGCCGACGAGAAGGCTCTCCTGAAAGATAAACTTAAGTTAGACGTATAATACACAATGGCAGAAACGACAGCAAAAGCAACACTGGATGATATAGTGTTTGCGAACCGGAACAAAGCCTATGGTGCTTATACGCTGCGGAAGGACTATCCGCGTACGGTAGCCCGGGCTCTTCTGATTGGCGCTGTGATTTTCACCTTGGCCACCCTTTCGCCGACAATCATCAACGCCCTGTCTTCGGAAAGTGCTGATGAGCAGGCAATGGTGGAAGTGGACTTGATGAAATTGCCACCACCGCCAATTGATCCGAACGAACCACCACCACCACCACCACCACCGGTAGAAGTACCGAAGGTGAACACGGTGAAGTTCCTCCCGCCCGAAGTTAAGCCGGACGAAGAGGTTCCCGAAGAAACGCCCCCTCCGGCCGTTGAAGAACTGAAAGAGGCTGTGGCTGCTGAAAAGACGCAGGAAGGTGACCCCAACGCCGAAGAGGTGATTGTAGCCCCTGAAGAAACGGCTGGTCCAACTAAAGTCGAAGTAGCCGTTGAGGCACCTGCCCCGAAAGAAGATGAAGTCTTCACTGTGGTAGAACAGCAACCCGAATTTACGGGTGGTATGGCTGCTCTTTCGTCTTACCTGAGCAAAAACCTGCGTTACCCAGCTGCTGCTCAGCGGGCCAACGTATCGGGTCGTGTATTTGTTAGTTTCGTAGTAAACACCGATGGTAGTATTCAGGACGTACAGGTTCTGAAGGGCCTTGGTTTCGGAACGGACGAGGAAGCCACCCGCGTAGTTAAAGCTATGCCTAAGTGGAAGCCAGGTAAGCAGTCGGGCCGTCCGGTACGTGTAAAGTATAACCTGCCCATTAACTTCCAGTTGGAGTAATGCCGCAGCGTAATCGATTATCGGAACAGCTGACGCTTGTTTTAGCAGCAGTTGCTTCGGTGGCATATCTGGGAGGAGGCATCGCACTGATAGCCTCCTCTCAGTCTTTTGTCATCTTCCCTCCACCCGGACCATTGCGCTACGGTATGGCAGCTTTGCTTATCTGGTATGGCGGCTCACGCGCCTTTCGGGCGTATTACATGTATAAAGACAGAGATCGGGATTAAGCCGAGCCTGTGAGTATGGTTTAATGAGCAGGAGCTAAATAAGCCCCGTTCATTAAACCATACTATTTTTTTTAAATCCAATAATCACACTGTCAGCGATGTGGAATAATTCGACTCGTTGCATCCATTAGACACGATGAAATCATTGCTTTTAACCTTAGCGTTGGTAGCGACTGTACTGGGATGCAACTCGTCTCAGAAACAGCAGGAACTTGATACGCCCTCCCGAGGCACGATTACAGTTGTGTCCGATGAGTCGTTTCGGCCTTTGGTTGAACAACTGACAGGCACCTATTCGGGTATTTACCCCGATGCCAAATTCAACGTGGTGTTCCGCCCCGAAAAGGAAGCCATTGCCATGATGCTTCGGGATAGTGCCCGGATGGTTTTCTGTACGCGGCCACTAACCAAGAACGAGCAGGCTGTACTGGATGGACGTAAAATCGTAGGTAAAACCGAACGGATTGCGACGGATGGAGTAGCCCTGATCACCGGAAAAGCGAATCGGGATAGCCTCATTACAATGGATGAACTGCGGGGGCTGTTTAGTGGACAAATTACCGATTGGGGGCAGTTAAAAGGCAGTACGCAAAGTGGGCCGGTTACGCTTGTTTTCGACAACGGCAACGGAAGCAACATTGACTTTGTCTTGCGAACGTTCAAAGTGACCGATGTCTCGAAGTTGCGTTTGTTTACCGCCAAGTCGAACCGGGAGGTGATTGAGTACGTGCGGCAGAATCCGCGGGCGCTGGGTTTTATAGGCGTAAACTGGATCAGCGATGGCGATGAGCCGTTGACAGCTGAGTTATCTCGCGACTTGCGGGTGCTCGGAGTGTCAGACAAAGCGAACCCTGCTAGCCGTGACGAATATTTTCAGCCATTCCAGCGAAGCCTTGGTTTACAGGACTATCCGCTACGTCGGCCACTGTATATTATTAGTCGGGAAGCTCACTCTGGATTGGGTGGTGGACTCATTAATTACTTGGCCCGGGATGCCGGAAGCCTCATTGTTGAGAAATTGGGTCTTTGGCCAACTAGGCCATACAATCGAGAAGTTTATATTCAGAAGTGAGTAAATTTTTCTGTTTAAGTGCAATTTTTTAGTTTTGCCGCTTGTTTTATTGGGACAGTAGAAACTAACTTCTTACCAACCTGAAGTACATGATGAAGATTCAGAAAAAATCGCTGATGACAACACTGGCACTGGGTGCCATGTTGACGGCTCCGGTGTTTGCGCAGGATATTCAAACGGGGTTGAAGGACCTGGAGTCGGAGCGGTTTGCAAAAGCTGAACAAACGTTCACGCAGTTGGCAAGCAGCTCGCCATCGGCCGACAATCAGTTCTATCTGGGGTATTATTACCTCCGCACCAACCAACTTGATAAGGCCAAAGCTGCTTTTGAAAAAGGAGCAGCTGCTGACCCAAAAAATCAATTGAACAGCGTTGGTTTGGGCGCCGTGGCACTGGCTCAGGGGGATCGGGCTACCGCCAAAACAAAGATTGATCAGGCTGTAAGTGCCACCAAGAGCAAAAACATGGACGTTTTGTTCCGGGCTGGTGAAGCATATACGCTGAACGAGAAAAATAATGATCCGGCAGCGGCAATTGCCCTGTTAGATGCAGCGGCCAAGCTGGATAAGAAAAATACGAACGCTGACATCAAGATGGCGTTGGGCGATGCCTACTTCATCAAAAATGATGGTGGTATGGCGGTCTCGCGTTACGAAGATGCCCTTTCGGTTTCACCGAATCTGGCCGAGGCAAACTACAAAATTGGCCGCCTGTATCTGCGTGGTAAGAACTACGTGAAAGCGCAGGAGTTCTTTAACAAAGCAATTGAGACGGACCCTGAGTTTGCGTTGACGTACCGCTCACTGGCCGATGCACTGGCTGGCTCACGGGCGTACAAAGGTGCGGCAGCCAACATGGAGAAGTACGTACAGAAAAGCGGTACAACCGATCCTGATTACCTGACAACGGTTGCCAAGTACTACTTCCTGGCCAACGACTATCTGAAAGCAACCAGCTATCTGGATCAGCTGAAAGGTAAGGTAAACGATCCCGTTCTGGACCGTATGTATGGCTGGGCTTACACCGCGCTGGGTAAGAACGAGCAAGCGGTTGAATCACTGAAGAAGTTTATTGCTACGGCTCCTCAGAAAGTAATCTATGACGATTACAAATACCTGGGCCGTGCTTATGGTCAGCTGGGTACACCTGAAGGAGATTCACTCTCGATTATCAACCTTGAGAAGGCAGCTCCTGAAGATACGACGGAGAACCTGTACCGTGAAATTGCCAAGAAATACAACGACAGCAAGCGGTACGACCGGGCGTATGACTACTACGTGAAAACGATCGGTCAGGGTAAGCCGTTGAACAACGACTATCTGTTGATGGGTCTTGCCGCTTACAACATGGGTTTCCGGATTGGTCGTGATGTGGCTAAAGAAGATACGGCAGCGGCTCGTCAGTTGCGTAAGCAGTGGTTCCTGCGTGCCGACTCGTCGTACGCTAAGCTGGCCGAGATTACGCCAAACTACTCGCCGGCTTATTACTACCGGGGTACGTCGAACTACTATGCTTACCCATCAGCAGAGGCTTTGTCGAATCGGGCTTTTGTTCCCTATCTCGAGAAGTTCACGGAGCTGGCTCCCCAGGATATCGCAGCTGACGCATCAAAAGCACAGCAGTTCAACCGCTTATTAGTGCAGTCGTACCGTCTGCTTGCCGGTGATGCTGTAGCGCGCAAAGATGACGCCAAGGCGAAAGAGTTAGCATCGAAGATTCTGGCTATTGACCCGAACGATAAGCAAGCGAAGGAGTTTATGGAAGGCCCAAAACCGGCTCAGGCAGCTCCTGCAGCACCGGCCGCTAAGCCCGCTCCCAAGACGCCAGCCAAGAAAGGCTCTGCGAAATAAGTACGCTGATTTAGGTCAGTTTTCAGGCGACTTCCTCAACCAGGGAAGTCGCTTTTGTTTTCCAATGGATAAAAACAAACCTGTTTGAAGATGAGTGCCTATTATTTTATCGTGTCAGTCGTAACTTTGCGCCCGCAATTAACAAATGTTTAAAAGCCCACTACATAAACCCCATGCTTAATCTTGTACTGTTTGGCCCTCCGGGTGCGGGCAAAGGCACGCAAAGCGAAAAATTGATTGCCAAGTACCAGTTGGTGCACCTTTCAACGGGTGATTTGCTCCGGTCACAGATTGCAGCAGGCACGGAGCTGGGGTTGAAAGCGAAGTCGTTGATGGATCAGGGCTTGCTGGTTCCCGACGAGGTAGTGATTGGAATGATTGATAGCAAACTGCGCGAAAACCAATCGGCGGCCGGCTTTATTTTCGACGGTTTCCCGCGTACGGTGCCACAAGCCGAAGCACTCGATGCGTTGTTGGCTCAGTACAATGAGCGGATTACGACCATGGTTGCTTTGATCGTGGAGGAAGAAGAACTGACTCGTCGACTTTTACAACGAGGGCAGACATCGGGACGGCCCGATGATCAGAACGAAGAGCTGATTCGTCGGCGGGTTAAGGAGTATAACGATAAAACAACGCCTGTGGCCGGGTACTACAACAATCAGGGTAAGTACGCGGCAATTGACGGAGTAGGCGATATCGATAGCATTTTCGATGCTATCTGTCATAAAATCACTGAGGCCCAACTCAACTAATGCGTACGAACCACTGCGTGAAGGGACGAGGTAAGAACGGGCCGGTGGTAACCAATTGAGCATGGCATCATCAAATTTTATTGACTACGTAAAAATAAATTGTCGTTCAGGAGCCGGTGGAGCAGGGTCTGTGCACTTCCGGCGTGAAAAACATGTGGCTAAGGGTGGCCCCGATGGGGGCGACGGGGGCCGGGGCGGGCATATTATTTTGCGCGGCAACTCCCAGCACTGGACCCTGTTGCACCTGAAGTATCGGAAGCACATCAAAGCTTCGCCGGGGCAGGGTGGTGAAGGCGGTCGGCGGACGGGGCATCAGGGCGAAGATATTATCCTTGACGTACCTCTGGGGACCATTGCCCGCCATGCCGAAACGGGCGAGCAGATGGCCGAGATTACCACCGATGGCGAAGAGGTAATTCTGTTGCCCGGGGGCCGTGGTGGTCTGGGAAACGACCATTTCAAATCGGCCACCCAACAAACGCCGTACTATGCCCAGCCGGGCGAAGCAGGCCAGGAAGCGTGGATTATTCTGGAGCTAAAACTGCTGGCCGATGTGGGGCTGGTAGGTTTCCCAAATGCCGGTAAATCAACCTTATTGTCGGTGATGTCGGCTGCTAAGCCCGAAATTGCTGATTACCCATTTACGACGCTGGTACCTAATCTGGGCGTGGTAGCCTACCGCGACTACAAGTCGTTTGTCATGGCTGATATACCGGGCATCATCGAAGGGGCGTCGCAGGGGAAAGGGCTTGGTCTGCGGTTCCTGCGCCATATCGAACGCAACTCTGTGTTGCTGTTTACCGTACCGGTTACTGCCGAGAACATTCGGGCCGAATACAACACGCTGGTCAACGAGCTACATCAGTATAACCCCGAGTTAGTAGAGAAGGAGCGGTTGCTGGCGATCACAAAAACGGATTTGGCAACCGAAGAAGACTTGGCCAGATTGAAGAAAACGTTACCCGACCGGGTTAAATGCGTCTTCATATCAGCGGTAAAACAAGAGGGACTGACCGAGTTGAAAGACGCCATCTGGCAAACATTATCAGCCGCCCAACCCTTATCCGACACCGAATCATAAAACCCGAAACGCTCACCGGTAGAGGAGGTCGTTTCTGTAGGGAGCCCCGTCATGAAAAATTTTACATTTTACGTAGCTTGCTTCGGCTTACTGCTGTTGTCTTCCATTAGTATAGCCCAGGTACAGATTACGTTTCCCACAACCCGAGCAGTTTTTCAACGCGGATTAAATAATCAGGCTACAGTGCGTGTAGCGGGATTCTACACCAGTTCGGTAACCCGAATCGAAGCGAAGTTAACAGCCCTCAATGGCGGGGCCAGCTTTGATTGGCGTACTATCCAGAACAGCCCCACAGGGGGCAGTTTTTCGGGTGAACTAACGAATGTATCGGGAGGTTGGTACCGGCTCGAAGTGCGGGGGATGAATAATGACCAGACGGTCGGCTATGCATCGCTTGAGCCGTTTGGGGTTGGCGAAGTCTTTATTGTGGCCGGCCAATCAAATGCCCAGGGCGTACGTCCCGACGGGCTACCCGCTGGCGACGATCGGGTCAATACGGCCATTGTGGGGCAGCAAAACGAATCGTTGGCCGACCCGAGTTACCCTGCATTTACCAAGGTTGACAACAATATGGTGTTGGCACCACGCGGATTCGGGCCCTACTATTGGGGGCGGCTTGGCGACTTTCTGGTGCAACGCCTTGGGGTGCCCGTTATGTTTTTCAACGCAGGCTGGGGCGCTACAACCGTGCGCAACTGGCGTGAGAGTGTTGAAGTTGGCCAAACCTTCAATGTGTATTCACAGGTGCCGCTACCTGCCGGAATGCCTTATGGTAACCTGAAACAGGCTGCTCAGTTTTACGCGAATCAGTACGGGTTACGGGCTGTACTCTGGCATCAGGGAGAGGCTGACAACTTCCGCGATACCCCCGCCACTCAGTACACCAACGATTTGCTGTGGCTTATAAACCGGGTACAGCAGGATACCGGCAAACGGATCCCGTGGGTGATTGCCCGGGCCTCATACGACAGTGACATGGGCGGTATAGATACGAAAGTAATCAACGGGCAAAACGTAGCGATCAATCCATCGGGGGGCATATTCGGAGGGCCCAACACCGACGTGATTCTGGATCGGGCCGATAATGCCCACTTCAACAATGCCGGATTGGAGAAGGTAGCAGCTCTGTGGAATAGCTCGCTCGATGACACCTTTTTCAATAGTGCCCAACCTGTAGCTCCGGCTTCGTTGGCAACTATTTCAGCAGGCTGCCCCGGCAATAATCAGGTGTCGTACACGGTCAACGGGCAGTTTTCGAGCATTGTTTGGGAAACATTGAATGATCAGGGGCAGGTTGTTGGCGCCGACGGCGGGCCAACCATTATTCGTGGTGGTGGCGGAAACCGGTACCGGGCTAAGGTTAAAGATGGTTTCGGTAATGTAAGCTACACGGCCGCTGTGCGTGTGGCAGATGCTCCGTTTGTAGCTCCAAGCGGCCCCACAACGTTTTGCGAGGGCGGTTCGGTAAACCTGACGGCAAATTACGAGAACAACATCTCCTTCATTAACGGCCAAACCAATCAGGTTGTGACCAACAACCGGGTGCTGACAACGAATACGTCAGGTAGCTTTTTTGTGCGTTATCGGGATGTAAGTGGCTGTGAGTTCAACTCGCAGGCAGTCAATGTGCAGGTCAACCCCAATCCGGTGGCCCCTGTAATTGCCAATGAAAGACCGACTACGTTCTGTGAGGGCGACAACACGATTTTACGCGTTAATGCCGACAATGTGCGCTATAACTGGAGCACGGGCGAAACCAGCCAGGTGATCGACGTACGGCGGGGTGGCACGTATCAAGTAACGATTACCGACCAAAACGGGTGCTCATCTCCACGGTCCAATGCTATCAATGTAGTTGTAAACCCGAATCCGGCAACGCCTGTCATTGCTACCAACGGCCCTACTACGTTTTGTGCTGACCGATCTATAACCCTTACGGCTCCCGAAAATGCCTCCTATCAGTGGAGCAACGGGCAAACCACCCGGAGTATCACCACCAATCAGGCCGGAAGCTACACGGTACGGGTACGGAATCAGTTCAACTGCGTATCGGCCGAGTCGTCGCGTCTGGATGTGCGGGTCAATCCGCTGCCCAATGCGCCTACTATTGCCGCTTCGGGTCGAACTACGTTTTGTGAGGGCGATCAGGTGACGTTGACTGCTACTAATTCGGTAAGTACATTCTGGTCGTCGGGCGACTCAACCCAAGCTCTGACCGTACGCCGGTCAGGAACCTACACGGCCCGCACCCGCGATAACAATGGCTGTATTTCTCCGCAAAGCAACGCTATTTCGGTAAATGCCCGGCCGCTGCCAGCTACGCCGACCATCAATCAGGTGGGTACGTTTACCTTGCAGGCTTTTGGGCCAACTACCGAGGCCTCGTACAGCTGGCGTCGGAATACCGATTCGTTAGCCGTTCGGACAAGCACACTCAAAGCCGCTCAGTCGGGCTCGTATCAGGTGCGTTCGTTTATTGTGTACAGCCCGGACTTAACGTGTGCCTCGCCATTTTCGCAGCCGTTTGCCTACACGCTCGATGCCAGTTTCAATGGTTTGAGCGTGTATCCTAACCCAACCCCAACCCGCCAAGTGACGGTCGAGACATTGGAAAATATTCAGAATGCGGTTATTGCCGTTTACTCGCTCAGTGGCCAGGAAATCATGACCGTACCGGTTCCGCTATTCGATGACCGCAAAACGCTAAGTTTAACCAATGTTAGCCCCGGTCAGTATATTCTGCAGGTTCGGGCTCCCGGATTTAATCAGTCAAAACGTATTTTGGTGGGTTTTTAACCAGATACTCATCGAAGCAGACAACGAATCGTCGGGTGGTCAAACTGCCCGGCGATTCGTCGTTTAAGACCGATAAACTACCTGGCGAGCCGCCATATTGATTTGTATTTTACCGGGATATACTAAATTTGCTACTGGTAAGTTATAATAAGTTGGAAGGGGTGACGCTGGCGCACACTTGGACTTACTTTTAGTGACACATTCAGTTTGGGCTGATTTTTGAATGTAGGTAAAATCAGGCTTGTCATACATCTTTATGAAACAGAGCATACGGGGCATTTTAAACGCATTTTTGCTTTTAGCTGGGCTATGTGCGGGGCGGGTCGAAGCGCAGGTTGTACGAATCACATACCCCGAGAGCCGGGCCGTATTCCAGCGCAATAATGATCAGACATCAACAATCTTTGTGTCGGGTAGCTACTACCAGCCGGTCGATAGTGTGCAGGCACGACTGGTATTCGAGAATGTAGGGCAGGGGCTAACTACCGCCTGGCAAACCATTCAGCGTAATCCGCAGGGTGGTATATTTCAGGGGCCCGTGCGGGGAACAACCGGCTGGTACCGGCTCGAAGTGCGGGCTTTCTCAGGTCGTACAGTGATCGGTGAAGATGTAGTGCGGAAAGTGGGCATCGGTGAGGTGTTCATTGTAACCGGGCAATCCAATGCGCAGGGTTTTCAGGATCTCGGAGCCGCCGGCGCCACCGATGATCGGGTCAACTGCGTTGATTATGATAACTTCGCCAGAAACTCCCTCGCCGACCCACCAGCCCCCAAGTTCCAGCAACTGAGTGCCTCAGCCCTGATTGGGCCTCGTGGGCAAAGTGCGTGGTGCTGGGGAATCCTCGGTGATCTTATTGCCAAGCAATACAACTGCCCGGTTTTGTTCATCAACACAGCCTGGGCGGGTACTACCATCCGCAACTGGACCGAAAGTGCCGATGGAAAAATTACCAAGAACATTTTCCGCATGGGTACCCCCGACGAAAACTTCCCGGTGGGTATGCCTTACGGCAACCTGATTATTGCCCTGCGTTACTACAGCTCACTGTTTGGGCTCCGAGCCGTACTCTGGCAGCAGGGTGAAACCGATAACGTTCCCCTCAATCTGGGTCGGCAGGAGTACGCTACACTGATGCAGTACCTTGTTAATAAGACTCGGGCAGATACCGATCGGTATCCGGCCTGGATCTTGGCCCGTTCTTCCTACAATCAGGGCAAAGTGAGTGAGAATATTGTTCAGGCTCAGTCAGACGTGATCAACGTGTACAACAACAACGTACTGCCCGGCCCGTTTACAGACGCGATTCAGCGCCCCCGCCCCGGCGACGATGTTCACTTCGGGGGCGATGGTCTACGGCAACTGGCGCAAGCCTGGTATAACAGTATGGACGCTATCTTCTTTACCAGTTCGCTCCCGTTATTGCCTTTACCTCAACCGGCCATCACGGTAAGCTGCGCGCCCAATGGTGTGTCGATCCGGTTGCCCAACGCGGCAAGCTACAGCTGGCAGTCGGGTCAAACGACCCAAACGTTGAGTGTAACAGCAGCGGGTACCTACCGCGCTACGCTGAAAGATGCGAAAGGGAATACCTTCCTGGCCCCGGCTGTTGAAGTAGCCGATCCGATTCAGCCAGCAACCCCTACAATTACCTTAGCCCGACAACCGGGCTCCCCCGCTGCCACCGAATTACAGGTTTGTTCTGACTCGGTCTTGACGCTGTCGGTTAATTCGCCCGCCAACACACGTATCACCTGGAATACCGGCGCTGTAAGCCGGACACTCACGGTAGGTGCTGCCGGTGCCTACACCGTACAAGCCACTAACCTGTATGGTTGCCGCTCCGCCCAGTCGACGCCTGTTAATCTGGTGGTCCGGCCCCGGTTAGTTGTGCCGGTCATCTCGCAGGCGGGTACGTATTCACTCAAAGCCACGGTTCCGGCAGCGTCGGGGTTCGGTGACTTCTTCGACTGGCGCAGGGGACCTAATACCCTGCAAAATCAGAACACGTCGGTAGCCAAGGTGGGTAGCAGTGGTACCTACACAGCGCGGGCTAAAACGGTTTATACCCTGAATAACGGTAGCAGCATCACCTGTTATTCCAGTTTTTCCAATCCGTTTGAATATGTCCTGAGCGAAGCGGACCAGGGAATGAGTGTGTACCCCAACCCATCGAAAGACGGAGTGGTGTATGTTGAAACACTCGAAGATCTGCCTAATGCCGAAGTGTCGGTGTACTCGCTTACCGGTCAGCTGGTATTCACCACCACGGTAGCCTCGTTCAATCAGCGGCAGTTGTTACCCATGTCGTCACTGGCCAAAGGGCAGTATGTGGTTCGGGTGCGCTCGGCAGGCTTCAACGTTTCCAAACGGTTTGTGGTCGATTAATATTCCGCCGATTTTCGGTTCGAAAGCCCTTGTTGCGACAAGGGCTTTTTTGTGCATAACTATTCAGGTCAACAGCGCGTTTCCTGAGTAGTTTGTTATGGTACAATGTTCCAGCCTCGCAAACGGCCGTGTTTATTTTATGCTTAACTTGCAACACATTTTGTCGAGCTCTCTGTATGAATGCTGCTTACGTACCATCGGATTATTTGCCGGTGTTCATTCAATTAATTTTGGCCCTGGGCTTTATCGTAACAACCATGATTGTTACGCATATGGTGGGCCCAAAGCGAAACAGTCAGAAGAAAGATGATCCGTTTGAGTGCGGTATTCCGGTAGTTGGTGATGCCCGCACGCCAATCTCTATCAAGTACTTTCTGATCGCTATCCTCTTCGTTTTGTTCGACGTAGAAGTAATTTTTATGTACCCTTGGGCAGTTAACTTTAAACAGCTGGGTGTAACGGGTTTCCTTGAGATGATTCTGTTCATGGGGCTGTTGCTGTCGGGGTTCTATTACGTGATACGGAAGGGCGTTTTGAAGTGGGAATAAGCCTATCGTAAGAAACGATAACGATACACAAAATCGTTATATTTAAACAAAGACATACCCAGTAAACTGATGTCAACAAGCGTCAAAATGGTCGAAGCTCCCGATGGGCATACAGGCTCCGGGTTCTTCGCGACCTCATTCGATAAAGTCATTGGCATGGCCCGCGCCAACTCGTTGTGGCCCTTGCCGTTTGCTACTTCCTGCTGTGGTATTGAGTTTATGGCTACCATGGGCTCGCACTACGACATCGCCCGGTTCGGGTCGGAGCGTCCGAGCTTCTCGCCCCGGCAGGCCGACATGCTCATGGTGATGGGAACCATCGCCAAAAAGATGGCCCCCATTGTAAAGCAGGTTTACCTGCAAATGGCCGAGCCTCGTTGGGTAATCGCCATGGGTGCCTGCGCATCGAGCGGTGGTATTTTCGATACGTACAGCGTATTGCAAGGAATCGACCGGATCATTCCGGTTGATGTGTACATTCCCGGTTGCCCTCCTCGCCCCGAGCAGGTGATCGAAGGCGTTATGCAAATTCAGGAATTGGCCCGTAACGAGTCGTTGCGTCGCCGGAACACCGAAGAATACCAATTGTTGCTGAATTCATACGGCATCCAATAATCCACCATTATGCTTACTAACGAAACGGTTGCTCAGGACATCATTCAGCAATTTGGCGATGCGGTGTCAGATTTCGACGACCCGTTTGATCTGCTTACGCTGACAGTCACGCGCGAGCAACTCATTCCGCTTCTCCAGTATCTGAAAGACCATAAAACGTTTCAGATAAGCTTCCTGACCGATATCACCGCTGTTCATTACCCGGATAGCCCCGGTCGGGAGTTTTGTGTGGTGTACCATGCGCACAGCCTGATCAACAACTACCGGATCCGGCTCAAGGTGTATCTGTCTAACGAGGATCTGCACGTACCGACGGCCACCGTGCTGTATGAGTCGGCCAACTGGATGGAGCGCGAAACGTTCGATTACTTCGGTATTCTGTTCGATGGGCACCCTAAACTGGAGCGGATTCTGAACATGGAAGAAATGGATTATCACCCCATGCGCAAAGAGTATCCGCTCGAAGACGGCACCCGTCGGGATAAAATTGACGCGCTTTTTGGAAGATAAAGAGCGAAAGACTGAAAGAGTGAGAGAGCGATTGCCGCTACCTGCACTCTTTCGCTATTTCACTCATTCACTCTTTGAAAAATGGTTACAGAAGACCTTAGCATAGATGCCGTTGGGGCACGCAACACCCCGGCCACTCCAGAAGGACCAATTCAGTACGTCAATGAACTGACAACGCTGAACCTCGGCCCGACACACCCGGCTACCCACGGAATTTTCCAGAATATCCTGCAAATGGATGGTGAGAAAATCGTGTCGGGCGAACAAACGGTGGGTTACATTCACCGGGCGTTCGAGAAAATAGCCGAACGGCGGCCTTTCTACCAGATCACCACGTTGACCGATCGGATGAACTACTGTTCGTCGCCGATCAACAACTTTGGCTGGCACATGACCGTCGAGAAACTCCTTGGCGTACAGGTGCCCAAGCGCGCGCAATACATTCGGGTTATCATGATGGAGCTGGCTCGTATTGCCGACCACCTCATCTGTAACGGTATCCTCGGTGTAGACACGGGCGCGTTTACCGGCTTCCTCTATCTGTTTGAGCAGCGGGAAGAGATCTACGAAATCTACGAAGAAGTGTGCGGTGCCCGCCTGACGACCAACATGGGTCGGATTGGGGGCATGGAACGCGACCTTTCGCCCGAGGCCATCCGTAAGATTCGGAAATTTATTAAGGACTTCCCGCCTGTAATGCGCGAGTTCGAAAACCTCTTCAACCGTAACCGGATCTTCATGGATCGGGTGATTGATGTAGGGCCTATTTCGGCAGAGCGTGCCCTGAGCTACGGCTTTACGGGCCCTAACCTCCGGGCGGCCGGTGTCGACTACGACGTGCGGGTGATGAATCCGTATTCATCGTACGAAGACTTCGAGTTCGACATTCCGGTTGGAAAGAGCGGAGATACCTACGACCGGTTTATGGTTCGTAATGAGGAAATCTGGCAAAGCTTACGCATTGTAGAGCAAGCCCTCGAAAACCTGCCCGAAGGCCCTTATTTCGCCGATGCGCCTGAGTACTACCTGCCGCCTAAGCAGGAGGTGTACAAAAACATGGAAGCCCTGATCTATCACTTTAAGATTGTGATGGGCGAGATTGACGCGCCGGCTGGCGAAGTGTACCATGCCGTTGAGGGGGGTAATGGCGAACTGGGCTTCTATCTGATTAGCGATGGGGGCCGTGCTCCGTATCGCCTACACTTCCGGCGTCCGTGCTTTATCTATTATCAGGCCTTCCCGGAAATGTGTAAGGGTACCACGCTCTCCGATGCCATCGTGATTATGAGTAGCCTGAACGTGATTGCTGGAGAATTGGATGCTTAAACAATGACGACAGAAACGAAACCCACTATACAGTTTACGCCGGAGCGGCTGGAAAAGGCAAAAGAAATTATTGCCCGCTACCCCGAAGGACGGCAAAAGTCGGCTTTGTTGCCCCTGTTACACTTGTTGCAGGAGCAGGAGGGCTGGACTCCCACAGAAGGTATGGACTACGTAGCCGGACTGCTTCAGATTGAACCAATCGAAGTGTATGAGGTAGCTACGTTCTACACCATGTTTCACATTAACCCGGTTGGCAAGCACGTAATTGAGTACTGCCGGACGGGCCCTTGCTGCCTGATGGGGGGCGAGGAAGTGTACGCACATCTGCGGCAGCGGCTCGGTATTGAAGCGGGGCAGACAACAGTTGATGGACAGTTTACCATCAAAGAAGTAGAATGTCTGGCTGCCTGTGGAATGGGCCCCGTGTTTCAGATTCGGGAGAAGTATTATACCCACCTGACCAACGAACGAGTTGACGAGATCATTGACGAACTGTCGAAATAACCCACACGATGGCTATTAAAGTACTTACTGAGCATATCAACGTTCCGGGCATCGAGACATTCGATGTGTATCGGAAGCAAGGTGGCTATACCGCCGTTGAGAAAGCCCTGAAAACCATGACTCCCGATGAGGTGGTGGAAGAGGTGAAGAAGTCGGGTGTGCGTGGCCGGGGGGGCGCTGGCTTCCCAATGGGTATGAAATGGAGTTTTCTGGCCAAACCAGAGGGTGTCCCCCGGTACCTGGTTTGCAACGCCGATGAGTCGGAGCCAGGAACGTTTAAGGATCACTACCTGATGAAAACGATGCCCCACCTGCTTATCGAGGGGATGATCGTATCCAGCTTTGCGCTGGGTGCGAACAAGTCGTTTATCTACGTACGGGGTGAGCTGATGTACGTGATTCATATTCTCGAAAAAGCCATTGCCGAAGCGAAAGCGGCCGGTTTCCTCGGGAAAAACATCCTGGGTAGTGGCTACGATCTTGAGTTGGTCGTGCAGCCTGGTGGTGGTGCCTATATCTGTGGCGAAGAGACTGCCCTGCTCGAATCGCTCGAGGGCAAGCGGGGTAACCCACGTAATAAGCCGCCATTCCCCGCCGTGAAAGGCCTGTATCAGTGCCCGACGGTGGTGAACAACGTAGAGTCGATTGCTACTACGTCGTGGATTGTGAATCATGGTGGCGATGCCTATGCCGCTATTGGCATTGGTCGCTCAACCGGCACCAAGTTGATTTCGGCGTCGGGGCATATCAATAAGCCGGGTGTTTATGAAATTGAGCTGGGTTTACCGGTCGAAGATTTCATTTATGCCGATGAATGGTGCGGTGGCATCCGGCCCGGTCATAAGCTAAAGGCTGTGGTAGCGGGAGGCTCTTCAGTTCCCATTTTGCCCGCTAATCTGATTCTGAAACTCGGCAATGGCGACAAGCGACTGATGTCGTACGAGTCATTGTCGGAAGGTGGTTTCCAGACGGGTACCATGCTGGGTTCGGGTGGTTTTATCGTGTTCGACGAAACGGCCTGTATCGTTCGGAATACGTGGAACTTCTCGCGGTTCTACCACCATGAGTCGTGTGGGCAGTGTAGCCCTTGCCGTGAAGGAACCGGCTGGATGGAGAAAGTACTTCACCGGATTGAATACGGACATGGTAACCAGCACGATATTGATCTGCTGGTTGATGTGGCCCGTCGGATCGAAGGAAACACTATTTGCCCATTGGGCGATGCGGCTGCCTGGCCCGTAGCCAGTGCAATCCGTCATTTCCGGGATGAGTTTGAGTGGCATATTACCAACCCGCACGAAGCTACCCAGCCGGGAGCCGTGTATAAAGGCGATATGGCGCTGGTATAATTCTTAGTACAACGAATTGGTAATTCGTTGGGCCTTTAGGCCAATATAACTATCGAATTTTTTGGCCTGACGGCCCAACGAATTACCAATTCGTTGTACAAATAGCGATGGAAGACGTAAAACCGCAATTATTCAAAGTCACTGTAGATGGTATCGAGGTCGAAGTAGAGCCTGGAACGACCATTCTGCAGGCGGCTCGTAAAATTGGCCCTGAGGTGGCCCCTCCGGCCATGTGTTACTACCAGCCCCTTAAAGGAAGTGGTGGTAAATGTCGGGCCTGTCTGGTGCGCGTAGCAGCTGGTTCGGCAAAAGACCCTCGTCCGATGCCCAAGCTGGTAGCTTCCTGCATCACGCCCGTACAAGACGGTATGGTGGTCGAAAATACGACCAACCCGCAGGTGCTCGATGCTCGTAAAGGAGTCGTGGAGTTTCTGCTGATCAACCACCCACTCGACTGCCCGGTTTGTGATCAGGCGGGTGAGTGTGACCTGCAAAACTTCGCGTTTGACCACGGTGCGGCCAACACACGCTACGAAGAAGAACGCCGGACGTTCGACAAGCATGATCTGGGCCCGTATGTGCAACTGCACATGACCCGCTGTATTCTGTGCTACCGTTGCGTGTTCACGGCCGACCAAATCACCAACAAGCGCGTGCACGGGGTACTGAACCGGGGCGATGCTGCCGAGATCGGCACGTACATCGAAAAGGCTATCGACAACGATTTCTCCGGCAACGTGATCGACGTTTGCCCGGTTGGTGCCCTGACCGATAAAACCTACCGCTTTAAAAACCGGGTTTGGTTTACCAAGCCGGTTGATGCACACCGCGATTGCCCAACCTGTTCGGGTAAGGTAACGCTGTGGTACCGGGGCGAAGAGGTGATTCGGGTAACGGCTCGGCGGAATGAGTGGAATGAGGTGACGGAGTTTATCTGCAACACCTGCCGCTTTGAGACCAAAAATACGAGCGATTGGGTGATCGAAGGACCAACCAAAATTGCTCGTGGCTCGGTTATTTCGGCCAATAAGTACCGGGCTGATTTGCAGAAGCCCGCTTTCGGACAACGTTTGGCCGCTGCTCAGTACAAAACGGTCGACGATACCCGCGATACCAGTCAGCTGGGTATTCAGCAGCTACCCCCTGAGCGGTTCAACAAGTCGTTGCCATCTGCTACGGAATAATTAGTTTACAGTTTAGTGTTTTCAATTTTCGACTTTAGGCTGTATCAAACAACCCGAAGCTGAAAACTGAAAACTGGAAACGCACAATAATGGATTTAACCGTTCTTATAACCAAAGCAATTATCATCCTCGTAATCTTCGGGATTACGTTGCTGATTGCTACCTACTCAACCTACGCCGAGCGTAAAGTTGCGGGCTTTCTGCAGGATCGTCTGGGTCCAAACCGGGCGGGTCCGTGGGGGTTGTTGCAACCTATTGCCGATGCGGGTAAGATGTTCTTCAAAGAAGACTTTATTCCGGCGCAGGCAAGCAAATGGCTTTTTATTCTGGGCCCTTGCCTGGCTATGCTGACTGCCCTGATGTCGAGCGCTGTTATTCCGTTTGGCGATAGCATCCGGTTCGGGCAGTACGAAATTCCGGTGCAGGGTATCGAAATCAATATCGGGATGCTGTACATCTTCGGTGTGGTTTCGCTCGGGGTGTACGGAATCATGGTGGGAGGCTGGGCTTCCAACAACAAGTTCTCTCTGCTGGGCGCTATCCGGGCAGCTTCGCAGAACATCAGCTACGAAATTGCGCTGGGTATGTCGATCATCGCGATTTTGATGATGACGGGTTCTCTGTCGGTTCGGGCTATTGTTGAGCAGCAGGCCGAGGTTGGTTTCTTTGGCTGGGGGGTGTTTACACAGCCTTTAGGCTTTGTTATCTTCCTAGTGTGTGCGTTTGCGGAGTGTAACCGTACGCCGTTTGACCTTCCTGAGTGCGAAACGGAACTTGTAGGTGGTTACCATACCGAATACAGCTCCATGAAGCTTGGCTTCTATCTGTTTGCCGAGTACATCAACATGTTTGTGTCATCGGCGGTAATCGCGTCGCTGTATTTTGGTGGTTATCACTACCCGTTTGCGGCTCAGGCGCACGAAGCCCTGACCAACGCACTTGGTGCAAACACAGGCCATAACGTGGCTACGGCCATTGGTACGGTTCTGTTTTTCGGTAAAATCTTCTTCTTCATTTTCTTCTTCATGTGGGTACGCTGGACCTTGCCTCGGTTCCGGTACGATCAGCTGATGAACCTGGGGTGGAAGTCGCTGATTCCGCTCTCAATCCTGAACGTAATTGTGACGGGTGCGGGCTTACTTTTCAACTTTAATTACGCTACCTGGGCCATTGTTGCTGTAATGGTTGTATTGGCGGTCATGTCGGCGGCCAAAGCGCCCAAAGGCGCCGTAGCGATGCAGAAAGCGTAAAAAAGTCTGGATGGCTGTGTTTGTGGGCGATATAAAAGCGTTTGCTACCCCACGAGCAGGCAATTTCAGATCATAAACGGGTGTACTATGCAGTTAACAAACCGATCCAAACAAGTCAGCAACAAGGAGATGACCTTGGCCGAGAAGATGTATCTTCCGGCTATCCTCCAGGGGCTGGGCATCACGATACGGCACTTTTTCCAGAAAAAGCCAACCATTCAGTACCCGGAGGTAAAGCGTTACCTGGGACCAATTTTTCGGGGGCATCACGTGCTCAAGCGCGATGAACAGGGGCGCGAGCGGTGTACGGCCTGCGGCCTGTGTGCCGTGGCCTGCCCGGCAGAGGCTATCTCGATGGTAGCGGCCGAGCGCCGGAAAGGCGACGAGGGGCTGTACCGTGAAGAGAAATACGCGGCTGTGTACGAGATCAATATGCTGCGGTGTATTTTTTGTGGCTTGTGCGAAGAGGCTTGCCCCAAGCAAGCGATCTATCTCCGGCATGATCGTTTCGTACCGGTATTTACCGAGCGCGATAATGTAGTTTACGGGAAAGACCAGCTGGTGGAAAAGATGGATGATCGGTACGTGCGCAACAACCCGAACGTTCAGGCTACACCAACTGAGCCAAGTCTGTCGCGGTCAGTGGGATAAAAATCGTTTCGGGGTGCAAGTGCCGTGAGCCGGGGTCTGCCCCAGGCCAACGCTTACACCTCAAACCTGAAACTTTTAGAAATGAACGAACTTTTAGCGCATTTTAAGCAACTGACTCCCACAGGGTACCTGTTCTGGATACTGGCGTTTGTTACGGTACTAAGTGCCATTGTGGTGGTTACAGCGCGAAATCCGATCCATAGCGTACTGGCCCTGATCGCCACGTTTTTTTGTTTATCAGGACATTACGTCCTGTTGAATGCTCAGTTTCTGGCGGCTGTTAACATTATCGTATATGCCGGGGCAATCATGGTTCTCTTCCTCTTCACGATCATGTTTTTGAACCTACGTAAAGAAGACGAAGAATCGAAGACGAGCCTAGCTAAAATTGCTGCCGTGATCGTTGGTGGTACTCTGATGGTCCTGATGCTCGGCATTTTTAAGGCTGCCCAAGTCGGATCGTACAACGCAATAGCGTTCGATGCGAAGACCGGCCTTGTCGAAAATCTTGGTATGGTTCTTTACGGGGATTACTTACTTCCGTTTGAACTCGCATCGGTTCTGTTCCTGGTTGCAATGGTAGGGGCCGTAATGCTGGGTAAGCGCGAAGCCGGTGACCGCCATTTTTAATTCCGTACAGCGCACGAGCGCCCACTCTTTTTAGTTTTTTTGTGACGCCAGTAACCAGATTGTAGGTTGCTGGCGTTTTTGTTAGAAATAACCTGAATGATAAAGAAGAGCACCCCCTTCGTGTCGATAATACTGGTGAGCTATAATTCAGCCAGTTATACAATAGACTGTATCGAATCGATTAGGAAAGAGACAAAGGACGACTCATACGAAATTATTGTAGTGGATAATAATTCGGAGCCTGCCGACCGGGACAGGCTGCTGTCCATTTCAGAAACGGATAAAGTAAAGCTTGTATCGAGTTGTATTAATCTGGGCTTTGCCGGAGGGAATATGCTGGGTGTGCAGCAGGCCCGGCCAGATTCGGAGTACTATTTTCTCCTCAATAACGATACCTTGTTTCGGAACGATGTATGTGGACTCCTCAGTGCTTTTCTGGAAATAAATACACAGGTAGGGGTATGCACACCACAGACTTATAAAGGTGATGGTTCGATGGATCACTCATTCGCGTATTTTCCCTCTTTGGGCATTAATGTGTTAGGGACTGCATTCATGCGGCTTGTAGAACCTAACGCCTACCCAGATAAGAAAAAAGAGTACACAGAGCCGATCACAGTGCCTGTAGTTACGGGAAGCGCCATGTTTATCAGAGGGTCCGTTTTACGGCAGTTGGGTGGTTTAGATACTACCCATTTTTTGTATTGTGAGGAGGAAGATTTCTGCTTGCGGGTAAAGCGGGCGGGTTGGCAATCGGCCCTTGTACCAGCTGCCCAGTTTGTTCATTTCGCGGGCGGAAGTGGTTCACAAAGCTGGACGGTGCGCCGGGAGTTTTACATTTCGCTGTTTCATTATTTCCGAAAGTATCACAGCCCTATTGAACGGGCGGCATTGCGGGTATTCTATGCGCTCAAAAATGCGCGGAAAGTATTCCGTGATCGAGAGTTTGGCCGTTTAGCCTGGTTTATACTTCGTGGAGCGCCTATGGCCGAGAGCCTTCGGTATCGCCAGCAAATACGGTAAGGCCTGAAAGACAACGAGCCGCCGGGAAACTCCCGGCGGCTCGTTGCTTAAATCTGATAAACCGAATTAGTACCCTGTGTTTTGGGCAAATACCGATTTTCCATCAGTTCCTTTGGCACTCCGGTCAATCTGTGTTTGCGGAATCGGGCGTACCACGTGGAAGTCTTTGATGTTGACAGCCGCCTGTGGGTTATACTTCTTCACCCGGTCGACCAGAAGGCCCCAACGCTTAAGGTCAATCCAGCGGGTTTGTTCGCCAGCCAGCTCGCGGGCACGCTCTTCGATGATCAGCTCGAAGGTCATGTCTTTGGCGGCAATGGTCATAGCGTCTTTCTTACCCGGCCAGGCAGCCCGCGTACGGACCATATTGATAGCTGTTACGGCATCAGCAATGTTGTTCGATTGCAGCGAAGCCTCGGCCAACATCAGATAGACATCGGCCAAACGGAACACGAAATAGTCGCGGCTACCGGGCTCGTAGGTCAAGTCAGGGCGTTTGGTATCGAAGAATTTCTGGAGCGTGGGGAACAGCGCTTCGTTATACGCACTGGGCACCAACACCTGATACTTCTTAGCGGCCCGCTGTGCCTTGGTCCATTCAACACCCGGAATAAAGATGGCGGTGTCACCGGCGGCAAACGAAACTTTAGTTTTCGAGTCGTCGAATGAGGCCGCGTTCAGGTTGTTACCAGGGTTATTGCTGAGCCACGTATCGCGGAACGTTTTCTTGTACCGTGAATCGTTGGTGCGATCGGCAAAAACCGTGTTCAACAGGTACGAGGTTGGGCGGAGCCGCTTAAATGGACGACCGTAGAATACATCACGCTTCATACCCGGCTGTACGTCGTACTGCATGCCGAAGAACAGGTGCAGGTTGTTACCACCGTTGGCAGCACCAACGCCGTTGGTCAGGTTTGAAAGCGGGTCAGTGGTGTACTGAACAGCAAAAACGATCTCGCTATTCACCTGATTGTTCTCATCGAACACGCTGGCAAAATCGTCGAGCAGTTTAAAGCCGTAAGCTGTTGTTACGGTTTTGCAGAGCGCGGCTGCTTTGCTGAAATCATCAGCGGCTTTCGATGTCGAATAGCCTTTTGCCAGGTATACCTTTGCCAGTAAGGTTTCGGCTGCGGGGCGGGTTGCCCGGCCATATTCGGCCGATTGCGCCTTTGCTTCCAGATCAACGATAGCCTCATTCAGATCTTTAATGATAGCCGCGTAAATCTCCGATTCTGGAGCCCGCTTGGTCTCCTTGGTGGGAGCCAGCGTTTCGGTAAGCCGCAGGTCAACGCTACCCCATTGCATCAGCAGAATGTAGTAGTAGTGGGCCCGCAAAAACTTGGCTTCGGCCACCCGCGCCTTCTTAACCGCATCGGGTACACCGGCTACGTTGGCAGCACGCTCAATGATGGCGTTACAGGTGTTAATGCCCCGATACAGCTCATCCCAGGTGTTGGCGAGATAGTCGACAGTGGGGTTTAGCTGGCCATCGTAAAAGTGAAAACCTTTGTAACCGCCGTCGGCTCCAGTCGCGTAAATATCGGTGCCGTATTCGGTCATTGTCAGGCCCTGTTGCGTACCGTAGTAGTAGCGGAGCGTCGAGTAAGCCGCTTTCACCGCATCCTGGAAGCCTTTGGCCGTATTTACGTAATCGTTGCCAATGCCCGAAATGACCGTTTCTTCCAGCACATCTTTACACGACTGGCTAAACAACAGCAGTGTTGCCAGGCCAGTAATGCGAATTGAATTTTTTATATTCTTGATTTTCATTGTTTAGTCGCTTAAAAACGTGTCTTGTCAACTTCGTTTTCTGATTAAAACCGGACGTTTTTAGAACTTGGCGTTCAGACCAAAAGTCGTAACCGAAGTTGCGGGTACAATACCGCCTGCGCTTACGTTGAGGCCCGGTACTTCGGGGTCAATGCCATTGTACTTGCTCCGGTATTCTGACCAGATGAACGGCTGCTGAATGCTGGCAAAAAAGCGCAGCGACTCCATTTTGAACTTACGGGCAATTGTGGGGTTGAATGTGTAGCCGAAATTGACGTTCCGGAGTTTCACAAACGTTCCGTCGAAGTACGAAATAGTTGAGTTGTAAACTGGGAACTCCTGATTGCTCTTCGGACGGGGGAACTCGTTGGTCGGGTTGTTGGGGGTCCAGTAATCCACTTTGATTTGCTGGTACCGGCCAGCCAGGGCGTTCCGATCACGGTGGAAATCGCTCCGAAGCAGGTTACCAAACCGACCAAAGAAGAAGAACGAGAGGTCGAAGCCTTTGTAAGCGAACCGGTTGGTGACACCCGCGCTGAACTTGGGTACGTCTGAACCGATAATTACCCGGTCGTCGGCATTGATGCGGCCGTCACCGTTCGTGTCCTGAATTTTGATCTGTCCGGCTTCGCTGGCGAATGATTTGGCCACATCGGCTTCGCTCGTCTGCCAGATGCCCAGTTTCTTGTAATCAAACACGGTGCTCAGCGGACGGCCAATAAACCAGCCGTTACCCACGTCGTCGATTTTACCATTGTACAGCGATACAATAGCCTCGGTATTCTTCATGAACTGAAAATCAGTCGACCACTTAAAGCCAGATGGCGAGTTGATGTTGTACGTCGTGAAGCCGAGTTCAATACCCCGGTTGCGGGTTTCGCCTACGTTACGCGTTACCGAATTGAAGCCGGTAGAGCCAGGAAGCTGATCGGCCAGCAGGAGAGCGGTCGTGTTGGTCTGGTAGAGTTCGAGTGAGCCCTGCAGACGGCCACGCCATAAGCTGAAGTCGAGACCGAAGTTGACCGTCGCCGACGACTCCCAGCGGAGGTCTGGGTTGCCAATGGTGCTGGGCCGATATCCGAATGCAGCGGTTGATCCCCAGGCGTAAGCCGTCCGGCCCAGAAGTCCCTGCGTTTGGTAAGGGGTTACGGCCTGATTACCTACCGATCCGTATCCCGCCCGTAGTTTCAACAGGTCAATCCAGGCTACAGACTTCAGGAAGGGCTCATTATTGATATTCCAGCCGAGAGCAATACCGGGGAAGTTACCATACTTTGTGTTCTCACCGAACCGGCTCGAACCGTCCCGACGAATCGTAGCTGTGAGGAGGTACTTATCGTTGAAATCGTAGTTCACGCGGGCCATGTACGAGTTAATCGTCCACTGAACCAGTTCACTGGCCGTAGCCTGTACCGAGCTGGCGGCTCCCAGGTTGTAGAACTGCTGCGTTTCGGCCGGCACACCCTGCACATCAGTACGGTACCGCTCGAAGTTGTCACGCTGAATAGAGTGGAGCAGCGTTACGTTCAGGTTATGCTTACCGCCAAACGATTTCGTGTAGTTTACGATGTTCTCCAGCGTGTAGTTGAATCCAAAGCGGTTCTCATTCCAGGCTTGTGGGTCACCCAGTTTACGGGCGTTGGTTTGCGAACCAATGAAAACACCCCGGCGAGCCAGCGTGAAGTCAGGGCCAAAGTTAACCCGGTACTTCAGGCCTTCAATGATGTTGGCTTCCGCAAAAATGCTGTTGAACACCCGGTATTTTTTGGTTTCATCAACCTGGTTGCCCGGTATGATTTCGGCCAGCGGGTTGGTCAGCAGGGCGTCGTTCGTTGGCGAGAAAATCAGGTTACCATTGTCGTCGTACGGAACGGCCAGCGGGTTCTGCTGAATCGTGAACTGATACGGGTTAAGCCCTTCGCCATTCCGTTGGCTGTACATGAAGTACGACGAAAGTCCTACTTTCAGCACCTTATTGATCTGATGGTCGATGTTGGCTCGCAGCGAATACCGGGTAAAGTCAAGACCCGCCGAAACGCCTTTATCCTGAAAATAGCCCGCTGACACGTAGAACTGAGTACGGTCGCTACCTCCCTGAATACCGATAGAGTGGTTTTGCATGGAGCCATTTCGTAAAATCAGGTCCTGCCAATCGGTGTTAGTGCCATTGGCAATGCCTTTTGCAACGGCGGGGTCACCACCCAACACGGCTACTTTGGCATCGGCAACTGGGTCGGCAACGCCAGTCGGAACGGGATTACCGTTTGCGTCTTTGTAGCCGCCTGTAGCCCGGTAGGCTTCCCGGACAAACTCGGCGAATTCGGAACCGCTGAAGAGTTCAAGTTTGTCTAATGGTTTTGATACCCCCGCGTAGCCGTCGTACGACACCGTTGTTTTCCCTTTTTGGCCTCCTCGCTTCGTTGTGATCAGAACGACCCCGTTGGCACCCCGCGCCCCGTAAATGGCCGTTGCGGTGGCGTCTTTCAAGACTTCCATCGAAGCCACGTCGTTCGGGTTCATGTCCTCATAACCTGCCGAGAGGGGAATCCCGTCGACTACGTACAGTGGGTCATTGCTGGCACTGAACGACCGGCGACCCCGAATCCGAATAGTGGGTACCGCTCCCGGCCGCGAACCTGCCTGCGTTACGTCGACCCCGGCTACGCGGCCTTGCAAGGCCTGACCGAGGTTCGTAATGGGCATTTCCTGAATTTCTTTTGCGCCTACCGACGTAATGGCACCGGTCAACTGGCTCTTTTTCTGCGTACCGTAACCAACCACAACAACTTCGTTGAGCGTGCGGTCGTCGGCCTCCATTTTAATGTCAATGGTGCTCCGGTTGCCCGCAGCTACTTCCTGGCCAATGAAGCCCACGGAAGAGAAAACCAGCACGGCCTGATTGTTGGGAATCGACAGGCGATAACGTCCCTCGGCATCCGTAGTGGTACCGCGTGTGGTTCCTTTTACGGCTACGTTCACACCAGGTAATCCCTGATTGTCGTCTCCTGAGGTGATACGTCCCGACACGGTCCGCTCCTGGCGGCTGGCTTGTTCGGTAAGGGCTCTGGGTGGAGTACCCGTAACAGCCCAGGCAGGCTCACCTGCCAGCAGTGCCACAAGGCAGGCGGAGGTAAGCCAGTGGGTCTTAACTGGCGTAAACATTAACTTCATAGGAGATGGTATTAAGAATATAAATTTTTGCCATTTTCCCATAAAGAGGGCCGTACTTTCTATCTACTCCATGAGTATTACTCTTTAAGCCGCAATTAATGGAGCGGTCGTTTACTCAGTATCAAATTGGGGAGTTTAGCGTCAATTTATAAGTAGACGTTTCAGAATAAAATGATAATCAATAACTTATAATACACTAAAGAATCTCTCGGATAAGCCCTGGTTAATAAACTGATTGCTAATAAGTAGTAACGTTGTATAGTTAGTTGCTCGATAAAGTATTAAAATGTAGGCTCGCTTACCACAGAGCAGCAGATTGAGCAGGATCTATGGGGAATATACGTGACGGGACAGGGAAAGTAAATCTACCTTGATTCTGACGTTGGCTACTATGGTAAAGGTTTATAAAAGAAAAACGCCCTATGAAACGGGTAGTAATCATAGGGCGTTTGGGTTATTCAACCGAATCATAAATCTGGACCCGGTTCCATAAGTGGCTACAGTCGGCTACAAACTGCAGGTGCGTCGGGTGCTCCTGATACACGTCATGGGCGGCTTTGTCGGTAAACACGAGCGTCAGGGCGAAATCGTAGCTATGGTCGATCACCGGACGGCGCGTTTCGGCCGGGCGACCTACATAAACGGTCGAAACGGCATCAATCGTTTTGAGGGTTTGCAGCCCGGCGTTGAGGGCATCGCGGTCAGCCTCATTTTGGGGGTTCTGAAGCCAGAAGTAAACAGAGTGTACGAACATAAAAGTAAGATATTCTTTAACCAACAATGTATTCAGAAAGCAGGCGCCGGTGCTTGTTAATGAACAACCGGCAGCCAATCGGCCGCCGAATTACGCATTTTTCTCCAATTGCTTCACCACCGTATCGAAGTCTTTAGGATATGGGGCCACAAAGGTTGCGGTTTCACCATTGAGCAGATCAAAGGTGAGCGAGTGCGCGTGCAGGGCTACCCGCTGAATCAGAGGTTGCTCTTCGGTGTCTTTTTTGAGATTAAACTTCCGCTTGATTTTAGACAGGTAAATCGGGGCGCCACCGTAGGTTGGATCGTTGACGATGGGCGCCTTTAGACACATAAGGTGTACCCGAATCTGGTGCATACGTCCGGTAATTGGCATACACTCCACCAGGGTATGATGCCCGTAAGCCCGCAACGTATTGAAGATGGTTTCGGCAATTTTGCCTTTTTCCCGGTCAATCCGTACGGCGGTGCCATCTTTAATGGGGGCAATGGGCAGGTACACTGATACCCCATCGAAGTCATGGATACCGTTGACTACGGCATGGTACCGCTTGGCCACTTCGCGGTGCTCAAATTGCATGGCCAGATGCCGGTAGGCTTCGGGGTTTTTGGCAATGGCCAGAATCCCCGACGTTTCCTTGTCGAGCCGGTGGCCCAGTTGTGCATCGGCATGGTACTCTTTGGCCAGACGCAAAATACTAACCCCGCCCCGGTCCTGCGTCCGTTCGTCGAGCGAGGCCACATGAGGAGGTTTATTGATCAGAATGTAGTCATCGTTTTCAAAAACGATGAGGGATTCAAAGTTCAGTTTCAACCGCTTTCTCTAATTTAAACCGGAACATGGTCCCCTTGTCGGGTTTGCTCATGACCGTAATCTTGGATTTGTGGGCATTCAGAATATGCTTCACAATGGCTAAACCCAAACCAGTGCCTCCGCGTTCTTTCGACCGGCTTTTTTCGACCCGGTAGAAACGTTCGAAGATTCGGCTCAGGTGCTCGGGGGCAATACCCGGCCCGTCGTCGCGCACTGAAATGGAAATATGCTTCTTGTCGTCGGCAAAACTCACGACCACCTTACCGGCATCATTCCCGTATTTAATACCGTTTTCAATCAGGTTGGTCATCACCTGGGTAATGCGCTGGGGGTCGGCCATGACCCACACAGGCCCCTGTACGTCGGGTCGGGCCACGCTTGGTCGGGCCGCGTTCGGTCGGGCTGTGTCCGTTCGTGTGTCTGCTCGTATCAGGTCAGAGCGTTGTAAACTCGATTTAATACGGAGGGTAATGCCTTTGGCCTCGGCTATATTTTCGAGCTGCTCAAAAATCTCTAAGGTGATCTGGTAAATATCGACGCGTTCGAGGTGCATCCGAATTTCACCCGTTTCGAGCTGCGATAAGGCCACGAGATCTTTCACCAGCGCATCGAGGCCGTCGAGACTGCGGGCGGCCTTGGCCAGAAACTTGTCGCGGACAAACTCATCGTCGACAGCCCCGTCGATTAGGGTATGAATAAACCCCTGAGCAGCAAAAATGGGGGTTTTCAGTTCGTGCGATACATCGGCCAGAAACTCCCGCCGAAACTGTTCGAGCCGCTTCAGTTCATCAATCTCTTTCTGCTTTTTGGCCACGTACACAAAGATCTCATCGTTGAGTTTCTTAAACGGGTTGTTGTTTTTGATGATCGTCTTGTTGGAAAGGTTGAAATCGCGAAGCTTGAGCCGCCGAATCGTTTTGTACATTTTGTTCACTTCCCGGTACACCAACAGCTCAACGGCGTATAGAATCAGAAAAAACGAAACCACAAACGACGATACAGACACCACAAAAAGCATGTTGATGGTGACGCCGTCTACCACGCTCAGAAACGCAACGGTCAAGCCCGAAATCAGAACTGCCAGCAGAAAGGCAATAATTCGGGGGCTTAATGACATAAGTAGTCAGACTGAATTAAATGTATAATGAACAATGTAGAATGCATAATTAAATAGTTGTTTGTCAGTAGGTAATACAATTATTCACTATGCATTTTACATGGTTCGTTCACTCAGTTCGTATAGAGTTTATGCGTTACGGTTGACAGGCATAGTGCTCACAATGGGGCTTATGTGCGTAAGTCATAACTGAAAACTACAGACCGTAAACTATTCATTCAACCGGGGCTTCTACAATCCGTACAACTTTCCAGAGGCCCCGCAGGTCGTCGGCACTGATGGTGACGCTGCCGCCATTAGGGTGATCGGAGTACAGCGTCAGTTGCTGATGGGTAAGCAGGTTGTTTTCCCGAATTCGTTTCACCACCAGATAATCACGGTACATCACGGCATACACTCCGCCCGACTGATACACCCAGTCGCCTTCGGCTACCGGTGTAGCCATTACGCGGGCTCCGCTCACCAACTGCGGGCTCATGCTGTTGCCTTCGATTTCCAGTACAATGGCTTGTGGGTACTTCCGGGCTATAGCTGCGCTGACAGGATAGCTTTCCAGATCGGCTTCCCGGATTCCGTCGCTGATGGATTCGACAAAGCTGGCGTAGAACCGGGTGGGCACAAACGGAATCTCGATTTGATCGGGTTCGGCGGGCGGCACCGGCACCCGCACAACGGGCGGAGGCCCATTTATATCCAGCACAGGCTCTACACCCCTGAAAATATAATCGGCCCGAATTTGCGGGTACTGCACCAGCAGGTTCAGAATCGTGTCGTACGAGGGCTTGGCCCGACCGTTCAGAATGTTGTAAAACTTAGATGGATTCTCCGATGTGTCTTTGGCAATCTGGTAGATCGTCAGCCCCAACTGGTCAAATACCTGCCGTAATCGGTGCTGAATCGATTGGTTATCAAGATGCTTGTCTGGAAGTTGATCCATGAATAGCCGGGTGTGAATGCGTCAACGGGTTACCCAAATGCCTGGTAGCAAGTATCAAATTTACGACCATTTGGAGAGAACAGAAATTTCACCATAAAAAGGACCGGTTGTTGCGCCGAAAAAAAATAGAGTGTTAATTTACAGCGTGATTACGCAAAGAGCGAAATTTCGCTAAATATCATGACATCTGACTCGCCACAAACCGAACTTAACCGATTCAGTCGCATTCTGACGCAACAAATGGACAACCCAGCTGCTAAAGCCATGCTGTATGGGGTTGGCCTGACGTCGGAAGATATGCAGAAGCCCCAGATTGGCATTGCCAGTACCGGCTACGAGGGTAATACGTGTAATATGCACCTCAATGGCCTGTCGGTTTACGTGAAGCAGGGGATTCAGGCGAATGGTCTGGTGGGTTTAATTTTTAATACCATTGGTGTATCAGACGGGATGACCAACGGCAACGATGGGATGCGTTACTCGCTACCCAGCCGTGACCTGATCGCCGACTCTATCGAATCGGTGGTAGCGGCTCAATGGTACGACGGTGTGGTGACCGTGGTGGGTTGTGATAAAAACATGCCCGGTGCCGTAATGGCGATGGCCCGGCTCGACCGCCCCGGCATCATGGTGTATGGCGGTACCATCCGGTCGGGGCATTATAAAGGACAAAAACTCGACATCGTGTCGGCGTTTGAGGCACTCGGCAAAAAATACGCCGGGAATATCTCCGACGAAGATTACGAGGGCGTTATTAAAAACTCGATTCCGGGAGCTGGTGCCTGCGGAGGTATGTACACGGCCAACACCATGGCCAGCAGCATCGAAGCGATGGGCCTAAGTTTGCCTTTTAGCAGCAGCTACCCCGCCACGCACGAGGGCAAGCAGGAAGAGTGTAAGAAAATTGGCGCGGCCATGCGCCGGTTGCTGGAGCTGAACATTACCCCGGCCGATATTATTACGAAGCAGTCGCTCGAAAACGCTCTGACTATTGTGATGGCTCTCGGGGGATCGACCAACGCTGTACTGCATTATCTGGCTATTGCCCGGGCGGCTGGCCTGACCCTTTCGCTCGACGAGATTCAGGCGATCAGCGACCGGACCCCACTTTTGGCCGACCTGAAGCCCAGCGGTAAATATTACATGGAAGACATGCTCGCTATCGGCGGTGTGCCGGCCGTGATGAAGTATCTCTACCAGCAGGGCATGATTCATGGCGAGTGTATGACTGTGACGGGCAAAACCGTCGCTGAAAACCTTGCTGAGGCTCCAGACCTCGATTTTGAAGCCCAGAAGATTGTATTCCCGCTGACCCAGCCGATCAAGAAAACGGGCCATATTCAGATTCTGCGCGGCAACCTTGCTCCAACCGGCTCAGTAGCCAAGATTACGGGCAAAGAAGGCGAGCGTTTTGAAGGAACCGCCAAAGTATTTGAGCAGGAAGGCGACATTATCGTGGCCCTGTCGAAAGGAGAGATTCTGCCGGGTCAGGTTATCGTGATCCGCAATGCAGGCCCCAAAGGTGGCCCCGGCATGAGTGAGATGCTGAAGCCCACCTCGGCGATTATGGGTGCGGGCCTTGGCGACAAGGTTGCCTTGATTACCGACGGCCGTTTCTCGGGCGGTACGCACGGGTTTGTGGTCGGTCACGTAACCCCCGAAGCGTTTGAGGGTGGCCCTATTGCTCTGGTTAAAGACGGCGACCGGATTACGCTCGACGCCGTAGGCCGGGAACTGACGCTGCACGTATCGGATGAGGAACTGGCCGAGCGCCGGAGCCATTGGGTACAACCCCAGCCTCGCTTTACCAAAGGGACATTGGGTAAGTATATCCGCAACGTGAAAAGCGCCAGCGAAGGCTGCGTAACCGACGAAGCATAACTAAACGGCCTCTCATGTTCTCCGATTCCGTAGCCAACATCCCTCCTGGATTTGACCCAATTGCTCAGGCGGGACAGGCAATTGGGTTTTCGATGCCGTCCGATCTCCAAACGGGTGCTTTTCTGAAAGCCATGGTGGGGGCTAAACCGGGCGCGGCAGTGCTCGAAATTGGTACGGGAACTGGGCTGGCAACTGCCTGGCTGTTGGCCGGTATGGATGCCCAGTCGACCCTGGTTTCGATTGATAATGAGCCGGAATACCAGGCCATCGCGCAGGAGTTTCTGGGCGACGATACGCGGCTGACGCTGGTTTGTGCCGATGCCGGAAATTGGCTTGAAACGAATAAAAACCAGGTGTTCGACTTGATTTTTGCGGATGCCTGGCCCGGCAAATACAGTCATCTGGATGCTGCACTGGGGCTATTAGCTGAGGGAGGCATGTATGTGATCGACGATATGTTGCCGCAGTCCAACTGGCCCGAAGGACACGATCAGAACGTAGACAAGCTGGTGGCTGACCTGGAAAGCCGCCCTGACCTGCATACGGTGAAACTGGCCTGGTCGACCGGGCTGTTGGTGGCGACCCGAAAAGGAACGGCCCCGAGTACAACAAAACTGAATTGAACATAACAAACGCAATGATAACGCCTGACCAAAATACCAAAATCCTAAGTTATCTCCAGCCTTACCAGCCGGAGTGGGTTGGTGTGTTTGGCTCGTGGGCACGAGGTGAAAACCGGCCGGATAGTGACCTCGATATTTTAGTGAAACTGACCCGGCCAGTATCATTGCTGACGTTTGTGCGGATGCAACGAGAAATGTCGGAACTGCTCAACATACCGGTTGATCTGGTATCGGAAGGGGCTTTGAAGAATGAACGGATGCGCCAATATGTCTTTCAGGACCTGAAAATTCTCTCGTAATGAAAGACGACCGGATATATCTTGAGCATATTGCCAATAGCTTCAGGAAACTGCTTGAGTACGCTGAAGGAATGACTCTGGACGAGTTTCTGGCTGACTCGAAAACACAGGATGCCTGAGTTAGACAGTTGGAAATAGCTGGAGAAGCGACCAAACGTCTGTCAACGTCTCTACGTGAACGATTCTCCGAAGTTCCGTGGAAAGACATGGCTGGTATGCGAGATAGGCTGATTCATCAATACATTGATATTGACTTAATGATTGTCTGGTTGACAGTCACGGAGGAAGCCACGCCATTACTGATTTTGATTGAACACATTCTTGATGCGCTCGAACGCGAACAAGATAAAGCCTGACAAACTAAAACGCACCTCCCTATGGAAACGGTCAGCGTCTTACCTGAAATAGAAACCGAGCCGGCAGCCATGAAGCTAATGTCTGGCTCAGAAGCTCTCATGCGTGCTCTGCTGGCCGAAAACGTTGATACGATTTTCGGGTATCCGGGCGGGGCCATTATGCCGGTGTACGATGCCCTGTACGACTTTCAGGATCAGATCAATCATATTCTGGTTCGGCATGAGCAGGGCGCCGGCCACGCGGCACAGGGCTATGCCCGCATGCAGGGCCGGGCGGGCGTTTGTCTGGTGACGTCGGGGCCGGGAGCTACCAATCTCGTCACGGCCATCGCCGACGCCCTCATCGACTCTACCCCGCTGGTGTGCATTGTGGGGCAGGTTGGCAAGAAGCTGCTCGGTACCGATGCGTTTCAGGAAGCCGATGTGATGGGCGTGACCATGCCCATTACCAAGTGGAACTACCAGATCACGAGCGCCGACGAGGTGCCCGAGGTGATGGCCAAAGCATTTTACATTGCACAGTCGGGGCGGCCCGGTCCGGTACTGATTGATATTACCAAGAGTGCCCAGCTGGAACTCATGACCCGGCCGTTTACCTACGAGCGTTGCCAGAGCATGATCAGCTACCGGCCGCGGCTGGTGCCCAAGCCCGATCAGGTCGAAGCGGCTGCCAAACTGATCAACGAGGCCAAACGCCCGTATATTCTGGCGGGGCATGGCGTGCAACTCGCCAAGGCCGAGGAAGAACTGAAAGCCTTTGCCGAGAAAACCGGAATTCCGGTAGCGACAACCCTGCTGGGGCAGTCGACCATCTCGACCGACCACCCGCTGTACGTGGGCTGGCTCGGTATGCACGGTAACTACGGCTCCAACGTTCTGACCGATCAGGCCGATGTGATTATCGCTATCGGGATGCGGTTCGATGACCGGGTGACGGGCGACGCCAGCAAGTTTATCAAGCAGGCGAAGGTGGTGCACATCGAAATTGACCCGGCCGAGATCGATAAAATCATCAAGGCCCACGCCCCGGTTGTGGGCGATGCCAAAGAGGCTCTGAACGCCCTGATGCCGCTCGTGAACCCGAACGACCATACCGTATGGCGGAATGAGTTTCGGAAATACGAAGCGATTGAGAACGAGAAAATCACCGTACCCAGCCTATCGGGAGTCAGCGAAAAAATTCAGATGGGCGAGGTGATTGATCTGCTCTCGAAGAAAACTAATGGTGAGGCCGTACTCGTGACCGATGTGGGGCAGCATCAGATGATGGCCTCGCGGTACTACCAGTTCCGGCGGCCCAACAGCCTGGTTACGTCGGGTGGCATGGGTACAATGGGCTTTGCCCTGCCCGCAGCCTTTGGTGCGCAGGTAGGCGCTCCCGACCGGCAGGTGGTAGCCATCATCGGCGACGGCTGCTTCCAGATGACCCTTCAGGAGCTGGGTACCATTGTGCAGAACAAACAGCCGGTTAAGGCCATCATTCTGAACAATAACTTCCTCGGGATGGTACGGCAGTGGCAACAGCTGTTTCACCAGCGCCGGTACTCGTTTGTGGAGTTGCAGAACCCCGATTTCATCACCATCGCCCGCGGGTTTGGTATGGATGGGCACACCTGCTCAGACCGGGCCACACTGTCGGACTCGCTCGATCAGATGCTGGCGCACGAGGGGCCGTATCTGCTTGAGGTAATCGTTGAGAAAGAAGAAAACGTGTTTCCGATGGTTCCGGCCGGTGCCAGTGTTTCGCAGATCCGGTTAGAATAAACCCAAAACTGAGCATGACCACATACACCATATGCGTCTTCACGTCGAACACGATTGGGTTGCTAAACCGCATCACGATCATCTTCACCCGTCGGCGCATCAATATCGAAAGCCTGACCGTATCGGAAACCGAGCGGATGGGCGTATCGCGGTTCACGATTGTGATCAAACACGAATCGCGGGAGGAAGTCGAGAAGCTGGTTCGCCAGATTCGCAAAATTGTGGAGGTACTGGCCGTGTTCGGGTACCTCAACGATGAGATCGTGTACAACGAAATTGCTCTCTTTAAGGTGGCAACGCCCCTCGGTGCCAAGCCCCTTGATGTAGAGACGGTCAATAAGCAGCACAAAGCGTGGGTGGTGTACTGGGGCCTCGATTACGTGGTGATTGAGAAAACTGGTAGCGAGCAGGAGATTTTTGCCTTCTTCGAATACCTGCGGCAGCAGCACGAAATGTTGGAATTTGTTCGCTCGGGCCGAGTGGCCGTTGGCAAAACCGAGAAAGGCCTCGTGGAATACCTGCCCGAGGCTGAGTGGGCGTACTACATGGCCTGAAGCCCCGAATAACCCCTGTTTTTTACCTTTTACTTACATACAATTACCAGAATGGCACAGATTAATTTTGGCGGAGTCGTTGAGAACGTTGTTACCCGTGAAGAATTTCCGCTCGAGAAAGCCCTCGAAACCCTGAAAGACGAAACCATCGCCGTAATCGGTTATGGGGTACAGGGTCCCGGTCAGTCGCTCAACATGCGCGACAATGGCTTCAACGTGATCGTTGGTCAGCGGAAGGGCAAAACGTACGACAAAGCCGTGGCTGATGGCTGGGTACCGGGCGAAACGCTGTTTGAAATTGACGAAGCGCTGGAGCGGGGCACCATCATTTGCTTCCTGCTGTCAGATGCCGCTCAGATTGAATTGTGGCCTACGGTAAAAGCGGCCCTCAAACCCGGCAAGTCGCTGTACTTCTCGCACGGATTCGGGGTGACGTACAAAGAGAAAACGGGCATTGTGCCGCCGGCCGATGTCGACGTGTTTCTGGTGGCTCCCAAAGGATCGGGTACGTCGCTGCGCCGGTTGTTTGTAGAAGGTAAAGGCCTCAACTCAAGCTTCGCCATTTACCAGGATGCGAGCGGCAAAGCCCGCGAAAAGTGCATCGCTATGGGTATCGGCGTTGGCTCAGGCTACCTGTTCGAAACGGATTTCTATCGCGAAGTAACGTCGGACCTGACCGGCGAGCGGGGCACCCTGATGGGCGCTATTCAGGGTATTTTTGCCGCTCAGTACGAAGTGTTGCGGGCCAACGGCCACAGCCCCTCGGAAGCCTTCAACGAAACGGTGGAAGAGCTGACGCAGTCGCTGATGCCGCTCGTGGCCGAAAACGGCATGGACTGGATGTACGCCAACTGCTCGACCACGGCCCAGCGCGGTGCCCTCGACTGGTGGAAGCCATTCCGCGACGCCACCAAGCCTGTATTTGAGCAACTCTACAACTCGGTAAAATCGCAGGAGCAGGCCGAAATCAGCATCACCCGCAACTCGCAGCCCGACTACCGCGAGAAGCTGGAAGTTGAACTGGCCGAACTGCGCGACTCTGAAATGTGGCAGGCTGGTGCCGCCGTGCGCAACCTGCGCCCCGAGCGGAACTAAGCCGTTTTATAAGGTATCGTTGATTGGGTAGTAGCTGGTTAAGAGCCGGTTACTACCCTTTTTGTTAGGCATACAGCAGATAAACAAGGCAGTACTTAACTAACTTTGGAAACGACAGAAAATATAGAGGTACTGTAAGGGTAACAAGAGTCTGTTACATGAATACCTCTCCTTATTATAAATGCCCGTACAGCGGCAGGCCGGTTAACGTCTGCGGCCACTGCAACCGTTCATGCAAAGGACGCATAATAAATAAATTTACATAACGATGCGTAGGTATTCAGTTTTGCTGTGTGTAATTATCTCTGTGCTTTTGCTGGTGATTGCCACCCTGCTTTATCCAGGCGGCTCAATCCTTGACAAAACGTCGGTTGGGTTTGACTGGTCGAAGAACTTTTTCAGCAATTTGTTTTTAGCCAGAGCACTCAATGGAGACATAAACCCAGCCAGAATTTGGGCATTAGCCGGTATGGTCTTCAACTCCATCGGTTATTTACTTTTCTTTATTCATACTTCACGAAAAATACCTCAAAAGCATTCGGCGATGGTTTTAAAACATATTGGCATTATAAACATGCTTTTTACTTTTCTCATTGCAACAGCCTGGCATGATATCATGGTGACGGTTTCGAGTACACTGAACATGCTTGGACTGTTTTATATCACGGTCTCTGTTTTAAGGACAAGACTTTATTGGTTAAAGGTTTTTTGCATTGGGAGCCTGCTTATCTTTTACTTCACTTTGTACCTATATGGGACAGGCGATTGGGGGTTGCTGGCTGTGATGCAGAAGGTTTCATTTCTTTGTTTTATGCTGTTTGTTTTGGCAATCGAATATGGCACGAGTCCCGAAGACTTTCAGCAAAACCAGTCTGACCACCAAACCATAAACGTGCCCAACCGCTAATCGCTGATAGGGGGCAATAGTGGTAAGCGAGATCCGCAATGCAACCTGAACGTCTGGCCGTTTTCCGTTGCTTAGGTAAGCACATTCTGACCAGAAATTGAGAAATTAGCACTTCATTCAACGAAGGCTCTGCGCTGACTTCTCGCTGTGATCGATTCCAATAATCAACCGCTCCCTGATCTGGACAATATTTACCTCGCGGCCGACCGGCTCCGGGGCGTGGCTACCCATACGCCGTTGCAGGAAAACCTGAACCTGTCGGACCGGTACGGGGCCAATATCTTTCTCAAGCGCGAAGACCTTCAGGTGGTTCGGTCGTACAAAATCCGGGGTGCGTACAACAAGATGGCGGCCCTCCCCAACGAGTCGCTGGCCAAGGGGGTGGTGTGCGCCAGTGCGGGCAACCACGCGCAGGGCGTAGCGTATGCGTGCCGCAAAATGGGTGTCAAAGGCATTATTTTCATGCCTACCACTACGCCCAACCAGAAGGTAAAGCAGGTGAAGCTGTTCGGGAAGGCATTTGTAGATGTGGAGCTGATTGGCGATACCTACGACGATGCCTACGCGGCCGCTAACCAGTACGTGCAAACCCACGACAGTACGTTTGTGCACCCGTTCGACGATGTGCTCGTGATGGAGGGACAAGGCACCGTAGGGCTCGAAATCTTCAAAGACGCCAACTTCAAAATCGATTACGTCCTCATGGCTATCGGCGGGGGCGGGTTGGCGGCCGGCGTGTCGACGGTGTTTCGGCAGTTGAGCCCCAAAACCAGGCTCATCGGTGTGGAGCCGCTGGGGTCGCCTTCTATGAAAGTCTCACTGGAACAGGGCCATGTCGTCGCCCTCGACCATATCGACAAGTTTGTCGACGGGGCGGCCGTGAAACGCGTGGGCGATATTACGTTCCAAATCTGCCGCCAGAATCTCGACCGGGTGGTGCTGGTGCCCGAGGGCAAAGTGTGCACGACCATTCTGCAACTTTACAACGAAGAGGCTATTGTGGCCGAGCCAGCCGGGGCGCTGTCTATTGCCGCGCTCGATTTGGTGAAAGACGAAATCCGGGGCAAAAACGTGGTGTGTCTGGTGGGGGGCGGCAACAACGACATCACCCGCACCGAAGAAATTAAGGAACGGTCACTCCTATACGAAGGGCTCAAACACTACTTCATTATCCGGTTTCCGCAGCGGGCTGGGGCCTTCCGCGATTTTCTGAATGTGCTTGGCCCCTCCGACGATATTACCCGGTTCGAGTATGCCAAAAAGACCAATCGCGAAATGGGGCCGGCCGTAGTGGGTATCGAACTGAAACACCGCGACGATTTTGAGCCATTGCTCCAGCGGATGCAGGCGCAGAACATCGTGTTTGAATACCTCAATGACCAACCGGATTTGTTCCAGTTTTTGATTTAAATTTTTCGACAGGATTACAGGATGGGCAGGATTTTGTCTTGCGTGAAGGTTTTGACAGGGTTACAGGATGGGCAAGATTTTGTTTTGTATGTTGATTGAGAAGGTTTTGACAGGATTACAGGATGGACAGGATCTAGTATGCTATGTGGATGAACGGACGCGGTATTTGCGTTTTACGCTTACACTTGACCCGAAATTAATTAGTAGTCCGATGTCAATACCCGTTGCGGTGAGGTAGTTCACAAGCTGGGCTTCGTGTTTTGGGTGAATCTGCTCCACGGCTTTCAACTCAATCAGAAGGCAGGATTCAACAAACAGGTCAGCCACAAAATCGCCCACAGGAACGCCCTTATATGTAACCGGAATAGGCACTTGGGCTTCTACGAACAGTCCGAGTTGTTGCAATTCGACCACCAACGCGTTTTCATACACTTTTTCCAAAAAGCCCGGACCCAATGTATTATGAACAGTGAAAGCAGCCCCTATAACCAATTCAGTAAGTTCTTTATGAATCATATAGAATGAAATAAAGCGATAAGAGTCCAAAAGTAACTCCTGGTGTACAAAAAAATCCTGTCCATCCTGTAATCCTGTCGAAACCTTCTCACAAGACAAAATCCTGCCCATCCTGTAAATCCTGTCAAAAAAGTAAATCCTGTCGAAAAATATGCTTCGCGTTCCGTCATCCATTCAGCCGAGTCAGTTTGAGACCTTACGTATCCGGCGGCCCGATGCCACCGAGATGACGTTTGTGGCGTACCGGAGCGACGTGTACCCCGAACGGAACGAAGTCTTTTTTGAAGAGCATGCCGTGATTGTGGTGCTGGAGGGCGAAAAAAAATTCAGCTCGCCCACGCAGGAGCTACACGTGCACAAAGGGCAGATTCTGTTTTTTCAGCGCGGCTGCTACTCCATGAACGAATCCATCGACACCAACTACAAAAGCCTGGTGTTTTTCGTCAACGAGAAGCTACTCAAGGAGTTTGTGAGTCAGCACCTCCCGGTATTTCAGTCGTCGTTTGCCTCCTCGTCGGAGCGCCCCTTGCCGGGCGAGGCTATTTTATCATTGGCTTCTTCACCGGCGTTTACCACGTTTATTCAGTCGCTGTTGCCGTATTTTGGGGCCGATACGCCGTACCTGAACGAGTTGCTGCGGCTCAAATACCAGGAATTGCTGATTCATCTGCTCGAACTCGACACTACCGGCCAACTGCGTGGTATCTTGCTCGATATTTACCAGGGCCAGAAAACCGACCTCGATTACCTAATGAATGCGTACCTGCTCAAGCCGTTGTCGATGAGTGAACTGGCCCGGTTGTCGGGGCGGAGCCTGTCGACGTTCAAGCGTGATTTCGAAAGCCATTTTCACACATCGCCGGGGCAATGGATGCGCCAGAAACGGCTCGAACACGCGCATTTTCTCCTGCGCAACACAACCAAAAACGTGTCGGAGGTCAGTATGGAGATCGGGTACGAAAGCGTGTCGCACTTTATCAAAGCCTACAAGCAACAGTACGGAGCCACGCCCAAGCGGGTAGGGTAACCGTTGGGGCAAACCGCCAAACGTATGCAAACAGAACTGCTGGACTTTGTGTCAAAGTTTGGCCTACTCACCCCGGCCGAAGCGGCCGAAATCGCCCGGCAAATACCCGTGCGCGTGGTCAGAAAAGGGAGCTATCTGCTGCGCGAAGGCGAGGTGGCCCAGGCGTGTTACTTTGTGCTGAAAGGCTGTGTACGGCAGTACCGGTTGCTGGACGGTATGGAAAAAACCACCGCGTTCTTCACCGAAGAGCAGGCCGTTGTCGATTTCAACAGCTACGCCAACCAGGTACCGTCGAGGTTCTACATGGTTTGTACCGAAGACTGCCTGCTGATTGAGGGGAGCCCGAATCAGGAGCAGGCCATGTACAACCAGTTTCCGAAGTTGGTAGCCATCACGCGGGATATGATGGAACAAAACCTCGGGCAGATGCAGGACGAGTTTGCCACCTTTACGACCCTCTCGCCCGAAGAACGGTACAGGCATCTGCAAGAGCATCGGCCGGGTCTGTTACAACGCGTACCTCAGCATCAAATCGCGAGTTATCTGGGGGTTACGCCCGAGTCGCTGAGCCGAATCCGCAAACGGTTATTGACTAAAGCGTAGCGGTTCCGGCGCCCGAAACGGTTGGCTATGCCTGCGTTGGCTTCGGTTTGCCTCCTCGTACCAGCAGCCAGATCCCAAAGCCCAGTTCGCCCACAATCATGGGCAGGCTCAGAATACCTTCGACGGTTGCCTTGTGGGTAGGGTAATCATCCCAAAGCAGATTCGCCACGTTCGTGCTGAGGTAGCAGATTCCCGCCAGCCCCAGCAACCAACCCCAAACCGGGGGCACAAACCGAGCCCGGTAAACCAGCACCCCCAATGCCAACAGGTGCGCCCCGAACACAATCAGCCCGGCCGACCAACCTAGGCTAAACTGCCCGAATAGACGCAGTATCGGCTCGCCCGGTACCTCGGCCGTCGGCGTTTGGGCATGGAGAAGGGGTACAATGGCGGTCAGGTGCATGAGCGCGGCTCCGAGCATGGCCGTGTACACCAGCCGCAAGCCGCTACTCCATAACGCAAGCCGCTGGTGGACGGGTTTAAGAAAGAGGTACAGCGCGCCCGACACCACAACATCGCAAAGCAAAACGACCCAGAAAGCGAGAATGCCGGCCCGGAAAAGTGTTTCGGACAGGCGTAGCTGATGAACGGTAACGGGCGCGTTGCCTGGTACAAACAGGCTACTGAATACGTAGCCGTGGGCAAATCCGGCCAGAAGGGCCATCAACACAATAGACCATCCGGCCAATAAAGCTAAGGAACGGGGCGTGATACGGAGCATAATGGTTGGGGGTAACAACGAAAACTGGTTGCAAAGTTGGGTCAGCCGCCGGGCCCGTGCATTGATGTTGGGTAAGAAACGCAACCCCCAACGTTTCATGGGCCCTAATGAGTAAGTACACCAAATCGGGCGGTTTATGGGGCGGGTGGCGTCTCAACAATGTACCGCCAAAACCACTATCGGCTACCAATTATGAAAGCACTGTTTCAACTGGCTTCTTTGTCTATTCTGCTACTCTCCTGTGGCCGTGAGCCCGATGGAGCACAGACCTCCAGCCCGGCGCTCGAAGGCACGTGGCAGCTTTTCCGGGCTACGCTGATCGAAAAAGGCGACACTACCGTGACCGACTACACCGGCAAAACATCGTTTATCAAGGTGATCAACGGCTCACATTTTGCCTTTTTGCAACACGGCCGAGACAAAGACACCTCGGTTGCGTTTGCCGCTGGGGGAGGGCGCTACGAGCTGCGCGATAGTCTCTATACTGAGCACCTGGAGTACTGCAACGACCGCAATTGGGAAGGACACGATTTTGCCTTCACCATTCGGATTAAAAACGATACGCTGGTGCAGCGGGGCGTCGAAAAGATCGAAAGCGCGGGCATCGACCGGTTGAACACGGAAGAATACGTGCGGGTAAAGCAATAGCCTCCTGATTCCATGAACCGTCTGGTATTCGAAACGGAGCGCTTGCGACTCGAATCGCTGACCCTCGCCGATAGCCCGTTTATCGTCGAACTACTCAACACACCCGGTTGGCTCCAATACATCGGCGACCGTAACGTGCGCACGGAGCAACAGGCCGAAGAGTACCTGCGGCAGGGGCCGTTGAAAAACTACGAACGCTTCGGTTTTGGGCTGGGGCGGGTTACGCTCAAAGAAACCGGGGAGCCCATTGGCCTGTGTGGCTTTCTGCAACGCGATTATCTCGAACACCCCGATATTGGCTATGCCTTACTGCCGGCTTTCGTCGGGCAGGGGTATGCCTATGAGGTGGCCCGGCAAGCCCTGGTTGTTGGGTTCGGTGAGCTTGGGCTACCCAAACTTCAGGCCATCACGCTACCGACCAATGTGCCTTCGGTTGGGTTGCTGAAACGACTGGGCTTCACGCTCGAATCTGAGCTGACCCGCGAAGGCGACGATACCCTGCTGCTGTTTGGTCTTTCGGCTACTCGTTAACACGCCGGAGATTATCTAGATCATTTTGATCGCGCGGGCGACCAGCTGCCTGTTTCGCACGCACTAGATGATGGTATTGAATGAGCCTGATCGGAATTCCTTCTATCTCTACATTTGTTGCTTCCTCGTAGGTCTCGGTAAAGGTTAAGCCTTTGATACTTGTAATAACATCAATGGCAACAGGTTGACGTCCGAAAGTGAAAACGTCAAAAGCAGGGTTGTGTAGAAAATTCTCTGCTGTCATATCAAAGGTGGGCATTCCGAAAACAGAAAACGCATGACATAGGCGTTCGTAGTTTTCGGGTGTCTTATCCACCCAAATATCCATATCACCCGTAGTTCGGCTATACCCGTGTAGAATTACCGAGTAACCTCCTACGAGCACATAGCGCACATCACATTGGTGAAGAGCTCGTAAAAAGTCCTGAAAATCGTCATTGAACAGATTGGCCATGCTGGTGCGAATGTGATCGAGCCGAAAACGCCTGTCTATCCAGGCGGGGTGGGTGCTCTATAGAGTAGAGAAACGCAATACTGTTCAGATAAGCGGCTGCGCGCAACCGTTCTGCATAAGTAGCCGGTTGGCAGACGGCATGGTATTGCTCCGTTTGCTCGTGTGTTCCTGCATGGAAAGCAGTACGGTCTAATCGAAAGGACATAAACAAAGATAAGTACTTTATTTTGTACGGAATAGGAATGGTAGCACTAACAAAATCCTTCTGCCTGATTAACTATAAGTAGCCTAAGTGTATATTTATTGTTCGGTAAGCGCCTGATTAATAAATAGTTCTTTTATAGTTGCGTGTGTTTTTGCAATTTGTTTGCCATGGAAATGCCCGGCATGATGCGTATAGACCGGGCCGACTCCTGTAAACCTAATCACCAACACGTAATAGGTAAAAGCCATGGCAACGGCCAACCAAATTCTGGACCTCACCCCGCTGGGTATGGTATTCACGGTGCTGCAAACGCGGGCCGATACCAACGGAAAGTCGCTCGACCTTCACTGGGAACTCTTGCCCGGTTGCAACATGAAAGACCCGCTGTTGCATATTCACCCGAACGCCATCGAAACGTACGAGGTGCTCGAAGGTGAGATGGAGTTCTATGTCAAAGACAAATGGATCGTTGCCCGCGAAGGCGACAAGCTGATGGTGCCCGCCGGTGTTTCCCACACGTTTCGGAACCCGACGGACCAAACGGTGAAAGTGCTGAATGCGCATCAGCCCGCCCTGCGGATGGAGGAATACTTCGAAGATGTGAGCAAAGTGCTGGACAAGGTGACGAATAACCGGCAAACCGAATTTTCGATGAACCCCAAAACAATGCTGTATATGGGGGTGCTGATGAACCGGTACCGAAATGACATCATCGCCCGCAACCCGCCCGATGCCGCTGTCCGCGTTCTGGGTTTTGTGGGAAACCTGATTGGGCTGGACTATTGAAAAAAATCGACCGCTTTACCACCTTTTATGAAGACGAAAATTACTCCGTTATGGCTTGTTCTGGGCGTGTGCCTGACCGCTTTCGGTCTGTCGGCCTACCGCTGGGCGGGTTTCAAACCCGACTCTCGTACGAATGCCGATACAACGGTGGCGGTCTATGGCCCGTACCGCCTGACCAAACTGCCCATCACGAAGGGCGTCCGGATTCTGAACCCCGTCCAGCTGGCTCTGGGTCCGCGCGGCCAATTGTTTGCCGCCAACAAAAGTGGTGAGGTGTACCGCCTGCGTGACTCCGACGGCGACGGACTCGAAGATGAGGCTGTCCTGTACTGCAACGTTACGGCCCTGGGGCTGCAATCACCGGCAGGGTTTGCCCATAAAGGCGATACCGTTTTTATCGGGACGAGCCAGGAGATTCGGGCATTTCTGGATACAAATAACGACGGTAAAGCCGATAAAAACTGGACCGTTTTCAAGGATATTCCCTACAGTCGGCACCCGTACGAATGGACGGCGGGCCTTACTGTGAGCCCCGATGGCTGGTTGTACTGCGCCCTCACCACCGATTCGTGGAATGCCGGAGCCTCGCCCGATCCTAACCAGTACCGGGGCGCTATTCTGCGGATTTCGCCCGATGGCAAGCAGGTTTCCAAAGTGGCAACCGGCATCCGATCGGTGTACGGTATGGCGTTCAATGAACACGGCGACTTGTTTTTTACTGACAACGCGGGCGGTGGCAACCCAACCGAAGAGCTCAATCTGCTGGTGAAAGAGGGTTTTTACGGCCACAACAAAGCCAAGTACAAAACGGCCGAAACAGTGCAGGGGCCGGCCTACTCGCTCGAAACCGAAGTGGCGCCCTCGGGCATCATTTTCAACCGGCCTGATAATCCGTTTGGTGGTACGGCCGGCGATCTGTTTGTGGCATTCTACGGCCCCGGCGAACGCTGGACCCGGGGGGCTGTGAGCCGGGTGTCGATCATTCGCGCAGCCGATGGGCGGTATAGCTTCCGCGAGCAGATCGTTGCCGATGTCCCCAAACTCTCAGCCCTGGCTTTTGGCCGCAACGGGGCCTTGTATCTGGCCAATCATGGCGTAGCCGACTACTGGTACAATTCGACCCAGCCTAAGTCTGGGAGTTTTTACAAGCTCGAATACGACCCGGCCTTGGCGGGCCAACCGGCCAAAGTCCGCAACGGCAACCGCCCGTTGGCGTCGGTTAGCTCGCGCGAGGCCGGCCGGCAGCTGTTTGCCGAATACGCTTGCCTGGCCTGTCATCAGGTCGACGGCACCACCGAATTGCTCGGGCCGAATCTGAAAGGCATTGGTAAGCAACTATCGCGCGAGGATATTCTGGGCGAAATTCTGCACCCTTCGCGGGTGATTAAGCCGGGTATGGCGGGCTCCCGAATTACCAAAAAAGATGGTCAGGTGCTTCTGGGCCGAGTGGTTTACGCCGACGCGAAGCAGATTTCGCTCATGCTGGTGGGCAATCAGGTGGTCAAAATTTCCCGGAGCGAGATTGCGCAAACAACCGACGAAACCAAGTCGCTCATGTACGAAAACCTCTTGAAAAACCGCCCTCAACACGAAATTGATCAATTGCTGGATTACGTCGTGAGCCTGTAGAGCCTGCGGGCGAATTGGCCTAACTTGCACGCATGAAACCCGCAAGCCTCACTACCTACGAACAATCCTTTTTCGACACGGGCCTCGATAGTATGGGCCGTAAGCATATCCTGACGCCCACTACCGTGCCTATTCCGGGTGAGTCGGGAAAGCTGACGTATATCCGGTGCGGGCGCGAAAACGGGGATACGTCGTTCTTTTTCGACGAGGAAATAACCAAGACCAACATTGTACTACATTACACAGCGGGCTATCTGAAAGGAGACATAGCCTCGCTCACGGCACCATCGCAGGAAATATCGGTGCCGTTTGTCATTGCCCGCGACGGGCGTATCCTGAACCTGTGGTCGTCGAAATACTGGTCGTACCACCTCGGGCCGGGCGCAGTCGGTGGCAATACCGCCATGAGCAAGCGGACAATTGCTATCGAAATCTCAAACATTGGTTTCCTGAATAAGATCGGCAACAACCTTTGCTCCGACAATAACTCCGACGACATCTACTGTAGCCTGACCGACACGGCCCATTTCAAGGCCCTCAAAACGCCTTTCCGGGGCAAAAGTTACTTTGCTACGTTTACCTCGAAGCAGTACGATAGTTTAATTGTGCTACTGCGCTACCTGACGCGCAAGTACAATATCAAACGCGCTTTCCTGCCCGAACCCGAACGGTATAGTTTGCTTACCGAGAGCCGAATCAACGGGTTCAGTGGTATTCTGACCCATGCCAATTTCCGCCCTGACAAGCTGGATATTGGCCCGGCCTTCGAATGGGAGCGGGTAATAAAAGGGTTGAAATAAGAACAGCTCTCGTTTCATCTCACCATCTATTGAGCGATGCGAGAACGGCAACACTGCTGCAACGGGCAAAACGATGGCTGACGAATCGAAATGCCGTACAGGAAAGTCATCAAAATAGATAATACAACTTAGGTTTTAGTGATTACATTTGAAAGAAACCACATACTTGAAATGAAAGTAATACTGTATATCGCCGTTAGTCTGTTCTGTTTTTCTCTGCCTGCAAATGCTCAAAATTCGGAGAAGAGAGCCCGGATAAAGTATTTGTTCACGCTCATGAAGCAAGATTCGTTGATTTTGAAGCAAATGGATGCCTCAATAGCCGCCTACAAAAGTTTATCAAATTCATTCCTGGATAGCACGCGCGTGAAAGTGGACTCGTCAATGATTCGGAGACGGGATACGTTCATGCAGAAAATGATAACGATCACGAAAGCAAATAGCCTGAAGATGCTAAATGAAGATATGGTTGAAATCTACGATCAGCACTTCACGATGGAGGAGATTGACGCCTTTTGTGTATTCTATCGGACGCCTGCTGGTCAGAAATTTGTCAGTAAGCTCCCGGAAATTACCAAAGACATCATGACGAGAACCATGACAAAGTATCAGCCCGAGGTGATGAAAATAGTGAAAGAGTTTATGGACGAGTCGAAACGTGAGCTCGAACAGCAATTCAAAAAATAACCTTTATATTGTTTTACGTACAAAACTATCGTTTGGACTAAAATCGCTATTTACTGGACGAACAACGGGATGCCAGATCGTACCGAAACACGCACATTTGTTGCAGAGTTTGCGGGCGCCGGCTCCTGAGTGCTCAGGTAACGCACAGGATAGCTAAAGCCGACGTACGCCCGCATTGCGTAACGAACACTTAATGTCCTCTCTGTTATGAGTACCCCCAAAACCTTGTTCGATAAAGTCTGGGATGCCCACGTCATCCGGCACGTCGAAGATGGGCCCGATGTGTTGTTCATCGACCGTCATTTTATTCACGAAGTAACCAGCCCGGTTGCTTTCCTGGGCCTCGAAGGACGGGGCGCGGGTGTCCTGTTTTCGGGCCGCACCTTTGCTACGGCCGACCACAATACGCCCACCATCAACCAGCACCTGCCCGTAGCCGATCCGCTGTCGGCCAATCAGTTGGCGGCTCTGGAGCGTAACGCTAAAAAATACAACATCTCGCACTGGGGGCTGGGCCACCAGAAAAACGGGATCGTGCATGTGGTAGGCCCAGAAAACGGGATCACCCTGCCCGGTATGACCATCGTTTGTGGCGACTCGCACACCAGCACGCACGGAGCTTTCGGAGCTATTGCGTTTGGTATCGGCACCTCGGAGGTCGAAATGGTGCTGGCAACCCAGTGTATCATGCAGCCGAAGCCGAAAAAAATGCGGATTTCGGTCAATGGCACCGTAGGCAAAGGCGTTCTGCCCAAAGACGTTATTCTGTACATTATTTCGCAGATTTCGGCCAGTGGAGCCACGGGTTACTTTGTCGAGTATGCAGGCGATGTGTTCCGGAACATGACCATGGAAGGCCGCATGACGGTATGTAACATGAGCATCGAGATGGGTGCACGGGGCGGTATGGTAGCCCCCGACCAAACCACGCTGGACTACCTGAAAGGCCGCGAGCTGGCTCCGCAGGGCGAGGCCTGGGACAAGCTTGTACCGTATTTCGAATCGCTCAAAACCGACGACGGTGCCGAATTCGACGTGGACCTCACGTTCGATGCGGCCGACATTGAGCCTCAGATCACGTATGGCACCAACCCCGGCCTTGGTACGGGCGTAACTCGCCAGATTCCGCTGGCCGAAGCCGTAAAAGATGGCGCAGCCAGCTACAAAAAATCACTGCAATACATGGGCTTTGCCGAAAACGATTCGATGCTGGGCAAACCCGTCGATTTTGTGTTCCTCGGCAGCTGCACCAACGGCCGTATCGAAGACTTCCGGGCGTTTGCGTCTATCGTAAAGGGCCGCAAAAAAGCCGACAACGTAACGGCCTGGCTCGTGCCGGGTTCGCATATTGTTGAGGCTCAGATTAAGGAAGAAGGTATTCTCGACATTCTGTCGGAAGCCGGTTTTCAGCTTCGTCAGCCCGGCTGCTCGGCTTGTTTGGCCATGAACGAAGACAAAATCCCGGCCGGCAAGTACGCCGTATCGACCTCAAACCGCAACTTCGAAGGGCGTCAGGGCCCCGGTGCCCGCACCCTGTTGGCCAGCCCGCTTGTAGCAGCCGCAGCCGCCGTAACCGGCAAGGTTACTGACCCACGGGAATTTATATAGTTTACGGTTTTTAGTTTGTGGTTTTCGAGTGACGGATCTATGCCGTCAGTTAGCCGGAATCCACAAACTAAAAACCGTAAACACTAAACTGAAAACTTTACCATGGCTTACGATAAATTTACGGTTCTCCGGTCTACGGCCGTTCCGATGCCCATCGAGAACGTTGATACGGACCAAATCATACCCGCCCGCTTCCTCAAAGCCACAGAGCGCAAAGGATTTGGCGACAATCTGTTCCGCGATTGGCGGTACAACAATGACGATACCCCCAAGGCCGATTTTGTGCTGAACAACCCGACCTACAAAGGTAAAATCCTGGTAGGAGGCAAAAATTTCGGGAGTGGCTCAAGTCGCGAGCACGCTGCCTGGGCTATCTACGACTACGGCTTCCGGTGTGTGGTATCAAGCTTTTTTGCCGACATTTTCCGGGGCAACGCCCTGAACATCGGCATTCTGCCGGTGCAGGTGAGCCCTGAGTTTCTGGAGAAAATCTTCGCAGCCATCGAGGCCGACCCCAACACCGAGCTGGAGGTGAACCTGCCCGAACAAACCATCACGATTCTGGCAACGGGCGAGAGCGAGAGCTTCGGCATCAACGGCTACAAGAAGCACAACCTCACCAACGGTTTCGACGATATCGATTATCTGTTGTCTATGAAAGGGGAGATTGAGCAGTTTGCCGAAACGAGACCATTTTAATTGGTGAATGAGTGATTGAGTGAATGAGCGAATAAAAAAGGGAATCAACTCTGGTTTTACGAATTCACTCAATCACTCAATCACTCAATCACTCATTTCTCCAATGAACCACCGTTACATTGAAATTATGGACACGACCCTCCGCGATGGTGAACAAACCAGCGGGGTGTCGTTTTCGGCTTCCGAAAAACTGGCCCTGGCGCAACTGCTGCTGACCGAGGTAAAAGTCGACCGGGTCGAGGTTGCATCGGCGCGGGTGTCGGCGGGTGAATTGGAAGCGGTACAGCAGATCACGCGCTGGGCAGCCGGGGCGGGTTTGCTCGATCGGGTCGAGGTGCTCACGTTTGTCGATGGCGGGGCTTCGCTCGAGTGGATGCAGGCTTCGGGCGCGCGGGTCATGAATCTGCTCACCAAAGGCTCGCTCAACCACCTCACGCACCAGCTCAAGAAAACACCGGAGGTACATTTTGCCGACATTGCACAGACCATAACCGACGCGCAGAAGCTCGGTATTCAGGTCAATGTGTACCTGGAAGACTGGAGCAACGGGATGCGTAACTCACCGGACTACGTGCTGCAGTTCCTGGATTTCCTCCAGACGCAGCCTGTCCGCCGGGTATTACTGCCCGATACACTCGGCGTGCTGACACCCGCCGAAAGCTACACGTTTGTCGATCAGTTGGTGACGCGGTACGCCGGTATGCACTTCGATTTTCATGCGCACAACGACTACGATCTCGGCGTGGCCAACGTGATGGAGGCCCTGCGAGCGGGTGCCCATGGCATTCACCTGACCGTAAATGGGTTGGGCGAGCGGGCCGGAAATGCCCCCTTGGCCAGCACCATCGCCGTCTTGCGCGACTTTATGCCCCAGCTCAAGCTGGGCGTGGTCGAAAAGTCGCTGTATCAGGTTAGCAAGATTGTCGAGACGTTTTCGGGCCTTCGGATTCCCGATAACAAACCCGTTGTGGGCGATAACGTTTTTACCCAAACAGCGGGTATCCATGCCGATGGTGACAAGAAGAACAACCTGTATTTCAATGCGTTGCTTCCTGAGCGCTTCGGCCGCAAACGGAGTTACGCGCTGGGCAAGATGTCGGGTAAGGCCAATATCGACAACAACCTCCGCGAGCTGGGTATTCAATTGTCGGACGAAGACCTGAAGAAAGTAACCCAGCGCGTTATCGAACTGGGCGACCTGAAAGAGGTTGTCACCCGCGAAGACCTGCCCTACGTGATTGCCGACGTTCTGAATACCAACGCCATTGCGTCGCGGGTGGAGGTGCTCAATTACGTGCTCACTCACTCCAAAGACCTCAAGCCCTCGGCTACGCTGCGGGTTCGGATCGACGAGGAGCTGTTCGAAGAAAACGCGCAGGGCGATGGGCAGTATGATGCCTTCATGAACGCGCTCAAGAAGGTGTACAGCCGTAAAAAGATGACCTTGCCCATGCTCACCGACTACGCCGTTCGGATTCCGACCGGGGGGCGCACCGATGCCTTGTGCGAGACAATCATTACCTGGAAGGTTAAAAACCGCGAATTCAAAACCCGGGGGCTCGACTCCGACCAAACCGTGTCGGCCATTAAGGCTACCCAGAAAATGTTAAATACACTTGAATAGACGGAAAAGGGAAAACGGAGAACGGAACAGGAAGTTGAATCCGGCGTTTTCCCTTCTCCTTTTTCCCTTTTTCCTTTTTCCCCATGAAAAAACACATCCTTGTAGTGCCCGGTGATGGTATCGGTGCCGAAGTGACCGCCGTTGGCAAGCAGATTCTGGAAGTAATTGCTCAGAAGTTTGGGCATGAGTTTACCTACGACGAAGCCCTGATTGGGCACGTTGCCATTGAGGCAACTGGTTCGCCCCTGCCCGAAGAAACCCTCACCAAAATGAAATCGGCCGATGCCGTCCTGTTCGGAGCCGTAGGGCACCCCAAGTACGACAACGACCCCTCGGCGAAGGTGCGCCCTGAGCAGGGACTTCTGAAAATGCGCAAAGAACTGGGCCTGTACGCCAACCTGCGGCCTATCAAGCTGTTCGACGAACTGCTGGAAGCATCGAGCATTAAGCCCGAAATTCTGCGTGGGGCCGACATTCTGTTTTTCCGGGAGCTGACAGGCGACGTGTATTTTGGTAAGCGGGAGCGGCTCGACGACGGCAACACCGCGTACGATACCATGATCTACAGCAAGTACGAGGTAGAGCGGATTGTGCGTAAAGCGTTCGAAGCGGCCCGGACCCGGAGCAAGCGCCTTTGCTCGGTCGATAAGGCCAACGTACTCGAAAGCAGCCGGCTCTGGCGCGAAGTGGTGCAGGCTATTGCGCCCGAATACCCCGACGTAACGGTAGAGCATCAGTTTATCGATGCGGCTGCCATGCTGCTGATCAAAGACCCTAAGCGGTTCGATGTGGTGGTAACGGGTAACCTTTTTGGGGATATTCTGACCGACGAAGCCTCGCAGATTGCCGGTTCGATGGGCATGCTGGCTTCGGCCTCGGTTGGCGACAGCACCGGCGTGTACGAACCGATTCACGGATCAGCGCACGATATTACCGGCAAAGGCGTAGCCAATCCGCTGGCGTCGGTATTGTCGGTAGCCTTGCTCCTGGAAATCTCGTTTGGCCTGAAAACAGAGGCAGAAGCGGTTATTAATTCCGTTGACGCTGTACTGAAAAGCGGTTATCGGACCCGCGATATTGCCGATGCCGATACCCCAGCCGATAAGGTGTTGGGAACGAACCAAATGGGTGAGCAGGTTCTGGCGCAATTAGCCTGATAAAAATTGAGGGACACGTTTGGAACTTTGATGGGACTCCTTATTTTTGTGGTGTAATTACGCAACCAGCGAAATTTCGCAATGACTTTGTCCTGTATTCTTCTTCGCCTTCAGCTAATGCTATCAACTCGATAAGGGCCTGAGAAGGAACACAGTGTTCATATTGCCAAGGCCCTTCTCCGACTGGAAAAGGGCCTTTTTTACGCTATCAATCCGATAACAAGACCTAAACGTAATGAGTCAGCGCATTTTCATCTTCGACACAACTCTTCGCGACGGCGAGCAGGTACCCGGTTGTCAGCTAACAACTGAAGAAAAAGTAGTGGTAGCCAAGGAACTGGAACGATTAGGCGTTGACATCATCGAGGCCGGTTTCCCGATTTCGAGTCCCGGCGATTTTCGGTCGGTCGAGGAGATTGCCAAAGCCGTAACCCGTCCAACCGTTTGTGCCCTGTCGCGGGCCGTTAAAGGCGATATCGACGCGGCCGGACAAGCGCTGAAGCACGCGCGGCAAGGGCGTATTCATACGGGTATCGGTGCGTCGGATATTCACATTCGCAACAAGTTCGGGAGCACCCGCGAGGCCATCCTGGAACAGGCCGTGTCGGCCGTGAAACACGCTCGCTCGTACGTCGACGATGTGGAATTCTACGCCGAAGACGCTGGCCGGGCCGATCTGGATTTTCTGTGCCGCCTGACCGAAGCTGTCATTGCGGCCGGGGCTACGGTGGTCAATATTCCCGACACAACGGGTTACTGCCTGCCCAATGAGTACGGCGACAAAATCCGGTACATCTACAACAACGTGCCGAACGTCGATAAGGCTACGATTTCGATTCACTGCCATAACGACCTGGGTCTGGCAACGGCCAACACCCTGGCGGGTATTGCCAACGGCGCCCGGCAGGTAGAGGTGACCATGAACGGTATTGGCGAACGGGCGGGCAACACCTCACTCGAAGAGGTGGTGATGGCGCTCAAAGTGCACAAAGAGTTAGGTTTTGAAACCGGTATTGACACCACGCGCCTGTTTCCGGTGAGTCGGCTCGTATCCGAAATGATGCGGATGCCGGTACAGGCCAACAAAGCGATTGTAGGCCGCAATGCGTTTGCGCACTCGTCGGGTATCCATCAGGATGGCTTCCTGAAGCATTCTGAAAACTACGAGATCATGAACCCCCTCGATGTAGGTGTGGATAAATCGCTGATCGTACTGACGGCCCGCTCGGGACGGCACGCGCTCAAGCACCGGCTCGAACTGCTGGGCTTCCGGTACGATAAACCGACGCTCGACGGTATTTACAAGCGATTCCTCGACATGGCCGACATTCGTAAAGAGGTGAACGACAAAGATTTGATGGAGTTGGTGCGGTAAAACATTTACCTTGCACAAAATGTATAATGGGTAGTGAATAATGTGAAATGGCTTTCACGCAAGAGCTATTTTATATTAATCGCTACCCATTGTATATTATCGCCCATTATAGTACCCTGTCAAAATTAATTGTATAATGCTTAGTGTAGAATGAATAGTGAAAAGGTTGATATGCAGCAGCATAAATCATTGTTCACTGTACAGTATTCATTATACATTCACGTACATTATCCATTAAAACAATGGCACGACCGAACCTCGAACTTATTGAGGCCCTTCGCCGAACGGCCCGTAACTTACAGCAGGGAGCGCATTACCAGTGGGGCCACATGGGGGGCTGCAACTGCGGCAACCTGGCTCAGGAGCTAACTAAGTTGAGCAAAGATCAGATTCATCGGTACGCCATGGAACGGTACGGCGACTGGAACGAACAGGTCGACGACTACTGCCCCACGAGCGCCATGCCAATTGATCTGGTTATCAACGAAATGTTAAATGCCGGCCTGACGCTCGAAGACCTGAAGCACCTCGAAAAACTGGACGACCGGGCTGTACTTCACCGGCTCCCGCTTGAGAAACGGCACCTGCGTCATAATGTCCGCAACGACGTAGTTTTGTACATGACCACCTGGGCCGATTTGCTCGAAGAGCAGTTGCTGGATAAGATCAAACTGCCTCAGGAAATTACCGAGGTAGCGTTGGTTGCCTGACTATTTTGCTGACGCGTGGGCCTTCGACAGGCTCAGGCTGACTGGAAACTCACAAATTAAGGTCAGCCTGAGCCTGTCGAAGGCCCACGCGTCAGCAAGTTTAATAAAACGCATCTTCGATGTGCTTCACCTTCATCTCGCCATTCGTGCGGACGATGGCGATAATGTCGAACCGGACATCGTGATGCCAGTTGCGGGCAAAGATGTAGTGCTCGGCCACCCGTTTGAGTAGCCTCACTTTGGTGTACGACACAAACTCTTCGGGGTTGCCGTAGGCCGTACTGCTGCGGGCTTTCACCTCTACAAAAACGAGTAACTTCCCTTTCTGAGCAATCAGATCAATCTCAGCATGCTGGTAGCGGTAGTTACTCTCCAGTACCTGATACCCTTCGGCCTGCAGATACCGAATGGCCTCTTCCTCGCCCTGTTTGCCAAAATCATTATGTGCGGCCATGCCGATAAATAGTTAGTGAGCTGTTGGCCCCAACAGAGGTACCGAACGTCTGCCGGGGTTTTGGTGTTGTGTATTAAGACGTTGAATCGTGAAAATTGTATCGGGAGGAGGCCGGCCAGGCTATTCTGATCGTTGCATTTGGCGCGTAAAAGTCTGATTAAAACACTACCCGCGTGAACAAAAAAGTACAGGTGCAGCATTGGGGACTGATTGATTATCAGGAGGCTTGGGACAGGCAGGAAGGGATGTTTGCCGACACGATCGCTCAGAAAGTAGCCAACCGGAGCCGCCCCGCCGAGGAGCAGTTACCAACCTCGAACTACCTGATTTTTTGCGAGCATCCGCACGTGTACACCCTCGGAAAAAGTGGGCATGAAACCAACTTGCTGGCGAATGACGACTTTCTGAAAACCATCGGGGCTACCTACCATCGGATCAATCGGGGGGGGGATATTACCTACCATGGCCCCGGTCAGCTGGTGGGCTACCCGATTCTGGATTTGGATAACTTTTTCACCGACATTCACCGGTACATGCGTTTGCTCGAAGAAGCAGTTATTCGTACCCTGGCCGATTATGGTCTGGTAGCCGGGCGCATCGAAGGGCTGGGGAGTGAACGATTGACGGGTGTGTGGCTCGGTGAGGGCGTGCAAGCCGGTGGGTTGACCACCACAGGCCCGGCCCGCAAGATTTGCGCAATGGGCGTAAAAGCGAGCCGTTGGGTAACGATGCACGGTTTTGCCCTCAACGTGAATACAGATTTGAGCTATTTTGGGCATATTGTCCCCTGTGGTATTACCGACAAAGCCGTGACTTCACTGTCGGCCGAGTTGGGGCGCCCGGTAGAGATGACCGAAGTGGCGGGGATTATGCAGCGGCACTTGGCAGCCCTCTTTGAGATGGAAATCGTTTAATGAAATAGAATTTCCCCGTTTTTTCTCCCGAAAAAGGCGAGAGGCAGGGGTGAGTTAGCATGAAGAAAGACATTCCTTTTTTGCCAGTTGAGAAGATACAGGTTGTTGTGGCGCGGAAATTGAATGAGGTGAACGAGTACGATTGGCAGGTTTTCCTCATCAACCAAAACCAGGTGCCTATCCATACGGTATTTGTGACCTCGCAGGGATACGGCGAACAAAATGATGAAAAGCTGAAGACCTCCACGCTTCGGCACTTTTTCCCGCAAATTGAGCCGGGCGATCATCAATTAATTGAAACCATTATGCCCAATGTGTTTCATCTGAATAATGAATATTGGGTGAGTTATTTTATTGATAATCAAATTTTTGATAAAAAATTCATCTTTGTTCCTGATAGTATTGTGGAGGACAATCTGGTGCCGGTTCCGGCCCTTGGTGGGCTTGAGGGAATCCTGCACGAGTAAACGATGAGTAAGCATCCATGCACGTCGGCATACCCGCTTAGTAGGGGTGCCGCCTGAGGTGCGCGTAGCTGTACTCATGCTACATTTTTTAAAATAATGAGAAGTAAAAAACCTAAACAAAATGAATACGCCCGGCCGCAGTCGGGGCAGGCAGATGGCTCGGTTCGGCCGAGTATTGCCCGCGCATCGGGCGGTAGGGCTCGCGAACAGGGTGCCGACCGACGGGGGAAACCAACCCGGTTGAGCAATCCCGACTCGTTTCTGGATGAATTGAAAGCGGACATCGCGGCTTTCTTTGAAATAAATAACGAATCTTCATTCTCGCAGCAGCAGGTTCTGGATCATTTCGGAATCGGCGACCGCAAGATGAAGCTGATGGTGCATGGCCTTATTGGCGAGCTAATTGATGAGGGGCGGCTGCTCCTCGACGAAACAGGCGCGTACCGGGCAAGCGACGAACAAAAAACCTTGCTGGGTACGGTAGAACACGTAAACGAACAGTTTGCGTTTGTGGTGCTAACTGGCGATGGTACGGCGGCCCGCGACCGTGACGCTGACATCTGGGTATCAGCCGATGATATGGGCGGTGCCATTGATGGCGACAAAGTGCGGGTGGTGGCCTTCAGCGACGGCAGTCGGCGCGGAGCCCGGCGGTCGGGTCGGCGGCAGGAAGGCCGTATTGTGCAGATCGTAGAGCGGGGCCGGACCGAACTGGTGGGCACCATCGACGTGTGGGGCAAGTACGCTTACGTGCAGCCCGACAACCGACGGCTGTACGACGAAGTGTACGTTTCGGGCGATAACATTGGCGGGGCCAAGCAGGGTGAGAAGGTAATTGTTCGGCTGACCAAGTACCCCGAAGATGCCACCGGACGCCATCGGCTCGAAGGTGAGGTGATTACGGTACTGGGCGCGGCTGGGCAACACAACACCGAAATGCACGCCATTCTGGCCGAGTTTGGGTTGCCACTCGATTTTCCGGATGGGGTAGAGGCCGACGCCGAGAAAATCCCGACCGAGATTACGGCTGCCGAAATTGCCAAACGGCGCGATTTTCGCCCGATCACAACCTTTACCATCGACCCCGTCGACGCTAAGGATTTTGACGACGCGCTTTCGGTCAATTACCTCGAAAATGGTAATTACGAAATTGGGGTTCACATTGCCGACGTAACGCATTATGTGGTACCCGGTACGGCCCTCGAAGCCGAAGCGTTTGAGCGGGCTACGTCGGTGTATCTGGTCGATCGGGTGGTACCTATGCTGCCCGAAAAACTGTCGAACGGCCTGTGTTCGCTGCGGCCCAACGAAGACAAGCTGACCTTTTCGGCCGTGTTTGAGCTATCACCCGAGGCCAAAATTGTGAAAGAGTGGTTCGGGCGGACGGTGATTCACTCGGACCGGCGGTTTGCCTACGAAGAAGCCCAGGACATTATGGATACCGGGGCGGGCGATTATGTAGAAGAACTGCGGTTGCTCAACGCCCTCGCGCACAAGCTGCGGGCCGAGCGATTCCGCAATGGCGCTATCAACTTCGAAACACCCGAAGTAAAGTTTGAACTTGACGAAAACGGGGTGCCGATTGCCGTGCGGCCCAAAATTCGAAAAGACGCCCACAAGCTAATTGAGGAGTTTATGCTGTTGGCCAACAAGCGGGTAGCCGAATTTGTGCACCGCCTGTCGACCAAAGGCAAGCCCAATACGATGGTGTACCGGGTGCACGAAGGCCCCGACGAAGAGAAGCTGCGCGTGCTATCGGACTTTGCCAAACGGCTTGGTTTTAAGCTGACGGTCGATGATCCCGATCAGTTGTCGCGGTCAATGAATCAGTTTATGGACGCCATTGAAGGGCGGCCGGAGCAGAATATGCTTCAGCAACTCGCCGTTCGGACTATGTCGAAAGCCCGCTACAGTACTCAGGATTTGGGTCACTTTGGGCTGGGTTTCACGCGGTATTCGCACTTTACGTCGCCTATTCGTCGGTACCCCGACATGATGGCCCACCGGTTGTTGCAGCATTACCTCGACAAAGGGGCTTCAGTAGATTCCGAACCAGTTGAGGATGGGTGCCGGCACGCGTCGGAGCGCGAACGGGCGGCTGCCGAAGCCGAGCGCGCGAGCATCAAGTACAAGCAGGTGGAGTTTATGAGCCGCATGGACCCCAACCGGGTGTTCGACGGGGTTATTTCGGGGGTTACCGAGTTCGGTATTTTCGTTGAGATTCCCGAAAACAGCTGCGAGGGCCTGGTCAGAATGAGCGATCTCACAAGCGACTTCTTCGAGTTCGATAAAGACAACTACCGGATCATCGGTCGGCGTTCGAAGAAGATGTTCACCTTCGGCGATGCTGTTCAGGTACGGGTGAAAGAAACCAACCTGGCCCGGCGGAGCATGGACTTTACGTTGGTAGGTGATACCGGCAAACGGGCCACCGACGCTGACCTCGACTTCACGAGCGACTCGCGCCGGGGCGGCAGTTCCCGCCGGGATTCGGGTCGTCGGGGTGGTGCAAAGTCGGAGAAGCCCAAAGCGCCCGGCCTGCGCGAAGCCAGTCGGCAACGGGGCCGCGACAAGGCCGCTCCCAAAGGCGAAAACCGGCGCGGAGGCCGGGGCCGCCGGTAAGGAAACGCGATAAGGATTCCGATGCCACACTCAACCGAGTGTGGCATCTTTTTTTGCTCACTCAATTTGTGAGGCTGGTGAGCTAAAACCGACAAGGCCACAACGCGGTTTATTAGCTACATTTGCATAATAAGCTTTTGTGACGAGCAAAACGTGCTATCCGCCTTCCCATATCGTCTGACGATTGCCCGCCTGTTGCTGGGGCTACACCTGTTGATGCTCGTCAACGGCGTGGTCTTTCAGCACTCGCACCGGCTGGCCGACGGTACCGTTGTTAGTCACGCGCACCCCTACATTCCGGTTGGCGACGATCCGTACCAGCCAAACAATCACACCCAACAGGAAATCATCTGGCTCGACTCGCTGAGCCATCTGCTCCATACCGATTGGCAGCCTTCGCTTTTTGTGTTGCTGTTGCCGGTTGTTCTGAGCCTGTTGAGTGTACCCCCGCTTTTCCGGGCTTCTGTATTCAAGCCGGCCACGCTGGCTGTTTTCCTGCTCCGGGGGCCGCCCGTTGTATAGGTACACACTTCTGTTTATGGAATCATAGTGGGTCGTACGGCGCGTACGGGTGCACGGCTTGTTGCTGCGTACCCTCATGACGCACGCCAGAGAACTTACGCCATAAACTGTTTCTTACTGTTTACCATGCAACATTCTCTTCATGAATTTACTTCTTCGGCTTTGTCTGACGGCGGGCCTTCTCTGGCTTGGCCTTAACTTGCCCCAATACACTATTGCTCAATCGACTACGCCAGCCGGTAACGCGGTGCTGAATGGTCTGGTGACCGATCAGAAAACCCGTGAACCGCTCATCGGGGCTACCATCTACATCCCATCCCTGCAAAAAGGAGCGGCAACCGATACGCTCGGCCGGTTTCGGTTGCCGGGCTTGCCTATAGGGCCGTTGTCGGTGGAGGTGCGGTTGGTGGGCTATAAAACACTCACCCGCCGGGTGCAGCTCTCGGCCGATAGCACCCGGTTCGATTTCATGCTGGCTACCGAGGCTACTCAACTGAATGAAGTGGTGGTCACCGGCCTCACAACGGGCTCTACCGTGAAAGAGAGCCCTATCCCAATCATGACGTACTCGAAAATGCAGTGGCTTCAAACAGCCTCGACCAACCTGGTCGATGCAGTGGTGAAACTGCCCGGTATGTCGCAAATTTCGACGGGTGTAGGTCTGTCGAAACCCGTAATTCGGGGCTTGGGTTTCAACCGGGTTATCACCGTGCACGACGGCGTGCGGCAGGAAGACAATCAGTGGGGCGAAGAACACGCTCTGCAAATTGATGAGTACTCGATTGATCGCTACGAGATTATCAAAGGAGCTGGGAGTTTGCTGTACGGTTCCGACGGGCTGGGCGGGGTTATGAGCCTGATCTCGGCACGCCCCCCGCAGCCGGGCGTAACACAGGGGCAAATCATGACCAACTACCAGAGCAACAACGGGATGCTTGGACTCTCAGCCATGATGGAAACCACGGGTCAGAAAGGGTTGTACGCCCGGTTGCGGGTGAGCGGCAAAAGCGCAGGCAACTACCGCAACCGTTTCGACGGGCGGGTGTACGGCTCAGCGTACCGCGAGATGGACGTAAACGGGGCCGTTGGCATCAGCCGGAAATGGGGCTATTCACAACTCAACTTCTCCAACTGGCACCAGGACATTAACATCGTAACGGGCGAGCGCGACCGTACCGGCCGGTTTGTGAAACTGGTGCGGGTCAACGACACCACCGAAGATGTAGCGCCCGTGACGGATGCCGAGTTGCGGAGCCGCGCCATTAATCCGGCCAATTACCAGAATCTGAATCACGCCAAGCTGTCGTGGAATACCTTTGCCCGGCTAGGTCGGGGCAACCTGTCGGCGGTGGTGAGCTACAGCCAAAACCGGCGGCAGGAGTTTGCCAGTACACTCACGCCCGGCCAGCCAGCGCTGTATTTCTTCCTGCAAAATGTGTATTACGACCTGAAGTATTTCATGGACGCCCGCAACGGCTGGGAATTTACCGTGGGTACAAGCGGGCTGTGGCAGAAAAACCAGAACCGGGGCCTCGAAGTGCTGTACCCCGGTTATCAATCGCTCGACAACGGGGTGGTGGCCTTTTTTCAGAAAAAAACCGACCGACTCACGGTCAATGGTGGGGTGCGGGTGGATGTGCGCCGGATGCAGATCAACCCGCTCTACGTGGATGAGTCGGGCGCGTTTACCGAAACCAATGGCACCAACCGGGCGGTGCGGTTTGCGGGTTTAGACAAAACCTACGCCAACCCAACGGCGAGCCTGGGGGCTTCGTATGCTCTTACGCCCAAACTGACCATAAAAGCCAATTTGGCGCGGGGGTTCCGGGCGCCCACAACCCCCGAACTGTCGGCCAATGGCGAACATGCCGGTACATTCCGGTATGAAATTGGTAACCCCAACCTGAAGTCCGAAACATCATTCCAGAGCGATTTGGGCGTAGTTTACGAAACCCCGGAGCTTTCCATTACGGCGAGTCTGTTCCGCAATGGGATTCAAAACTACACCTATTCCGAAAAGGTATTGAACCGGATGGGGCAAGACTCTATTGTGGACCCCGCCCGGCCGATCCTGACCTATCGTTACGTGCAGGGCAACGCCGTTCTGTACGGGGCCGAGGCCCAGCTGGTGTACAATCCGGCAGGGGCCAAATGGCTCCATTTGTCGGGAACGTACTCGCTGGTTCGTTCGCGAAATTTATCGGCTCAGGGCGATTCGGCCCGGTATCTGCCGTTCTTGCCGCCCCCGCGTACCATTGTACAGGCCAAGCTAACCCGGGCCGAACTGGGGCGCTCCTTACGAAATGCGTATGCGCAAACCGAAATCGAGTATAATCAGGCACAGAATAGGGCATTATTAGCGTTCGGAACCGAAACGCCAACGCCTGCTTTTACGTTATGGAATGTAGGAGCTGGTGCCGACGTGGTAGGGAAAGACGGTCAAACCCGATTTTCGGTGTATCTGTCGATCAATAACCTGCTCGACCGTGCGTACCAAAGCCATCAGAATCGGTTGAAATATTTCGGGGAAAACCCGGCGACCGGTCGGCTTGGGGTATTCAATATGGGTCGAAACGCCAGCCTGAAAGTGGTGGTGCCACTTCGCTTCTAATGGATAATGTGTAATGTATAATGAATAGTGGAGCGTTTTCGGCGCTATTGCCATCATTACTCATTATTCATTGTACATTACTCATTATACATTACGCCCATGCATAACGTCATACAGCTTCTACCCGACTCGATTGCCAACCAGATTGCCGCTGGTGAGGTGGTACAGCGGCCCGCGTCGGTGGTGAAAGAGTTGCTTGAAAACTCGGTAGATGCCGGTGCCAAATCAGTGCAGTTGGTTGTGCGGGATGCCGGCCGTACGCTGGTGCAGGTGATCGACGACGGGGCGGGTATGACTGAGACCGACGCCCGCATGAGTTTCGAGCGGCACGCAACGTCCAAGATTCGCTCGTCTGACGACCTGTTTCGGATCAAAACGATGGGGTTTCGGGGCGAAGCGCTGGCGTCGATTGCGGCTGTAGCCCAGGTTGAAATGCGCACCCGCCGGGCCGCCGAAGAACTGGGTACACTGGTTCGGATTGAAGGCTCGGAGATCAAGGCGCAGGAGCAGATTTCGTGTTTGCCGGGTACCAATCTGCTGGTGAAAAATTTGTTTTTCAACGTACCCGCCCGGCGCAACTTTCTGAAGTCGAACTCGGTGGAGATGCGGCATATTCTGGATGAGTTTCAGCGCGTGGCGCTGGCCCACCCGGAGGTGGCTTTTTCGTTGTTTCAGGACGACCGCGAAGTGTTTAACCTGCCGTCGGGTAAGCTTAGCCGCCGAATTGTCGATATGTTTGGCAAAGGCTACCGCGATCAAATGGCGTACTGCGAAGAGCAAACGCCCTACGTGACCGTGCGCGGCTACATTGGCAAGCCCGAATCGGCCAAGAAAACCCGCAACGAGCAGTATTTTTTCGTAAACAACCGGTTCATCAAGCACAATTACCTGCATCATGCCGTGCTGGGCGCTTACGAAGGCACCCTGCCCGATAATTACCACCCGTTCTATGTTCTTTTCATCGATATCGACCCTTCGCATATCGACATCAATATCCACCCCACCAAAACCGAAATTAAGTTCGACGACGAGCGGTCGGTGTACGCGATCATGATGGCGGCCGTCCGGAAGGCCATGGGGGTGTACAATCTCTCACCCTCGCTCGATTTCGACTCCAACGTCAATTTTCTGAGCAGTCAGAACAGCGCCCGCGACCGTCGGGGGGCCGACGCTGCCGACAAACCAGGTTCTGACCTGCCGCGCCCCGTGATGCCCGCCTGGGCGAGCGGAGGGCTGGGGCACACGACCGCACGCGAGACCAATGCCCCCGACAAACCCCTGTCAGCTCCCCGGTTCGATCAGTTTCCGCCGGGTGCAAGTCAATTTGAAGCGGGCGGCCCACGAACGGGCGGGTCAATCACGGGTGGGGCTAAGGCCGATGTGGCCAAACCGCTTTCGGCCAATGCCAACCTGATTATTGAGCGGGCCCGGGCGCTGAATCGTGACGAAGCTGGTAGTGCTTCGGGGGGGCAAAGTGAGCCGGCCGAGTGGTTACCACCGGCGGTAGCCGCTCCCGCAAGCGCGGCTGGCGACACGCACGAGGCTATCGACGCCCTCACTCTGGGCAGCAAAGCCAATCAGATTCCGTTTGAGCCCGTGCCGACGCTCGAAAGCCCCAACGCGGGCGGCCAGATCATGCAGGTGCAGGGCCGGTACTTGCTGGCACCGGTGAAATCGGGCGTGCTGGTGGTCGATCAGCGCCGGGCCTACGAGCGGATTCTGTACGATCAGTTTCACGCGGCTCTGACCAAGCGCAACGGCGCGTCGCAGCAATTGCTGTTTCCCAAAACGGTAAGCGTTTCGGCGGTCGACTACCAACTGGCCATCGACCTGCGCGACGAGCTGACGGGCGTAGGGTTCCAGTTCGATGAGCTGGGGGCCAACACCTTTGTGCTGCGGGGCATACCTGCCCTGACCCCCGGCGAAAACGAAGAAGAACTTTTTTCGAACCTGCTGGCGCAACTCCGGGCCGATACCGGTCGTCTTAAACTCGAACGGTCAGAGGCTCTGGCGCGGTCGTTGGCCCGGCGGTCGGCGTTGCGGCATCAGAACCGGCTGAGTGATCTGGAAAGCAAAGCCCTGATCGATCAATTATTCGCATCGAGTACGCCCGGTTACACACCCACCGGCGAACCGATCACGACCGTACTGACGTTGGATAAAATTCAGGGACTTTTTAAACTATAATCGGGTTAAACACCGTAAATTGAATACTTTGATATGCTGACACCGGTAGTCCGTACCCTTATTCTGCTGAACGTATTGGCGTTTGTGTTTACCTCACAGCCAGTGATTGAACAATTCGGGCTACACTCGTTTCTGTCGGATAAGTTTCAGCCGCTGCAATTCCTGACGCACATGTTTCTGCACGCGGGCTTCGGGCACATATTCAGCAACATGATCGGGTTGTTTGTGTTTGGGCCCATGCTGGAGCGCGTCTGGGGCTCCCGGCGGTTTTTGTTTTTTTATATGTTCTGCGGTCTGGGAGCAGCCCTGCTGTATCTCGGTGTTAACTATTACGAAATGAGTCGGGTGTACGCTTTGGTCGAAGAGTACCGGGCCAACCCAACACCCGACGCATTCTGGGGATTTGTGGAGAGTCAGGCCAGCGCGGCTTACGATCAGTTGGAAGGATTTATTGATGCGTACACGAAAAATCCGGACAATCAATCCTTTCAACGACAGAGTCTTAGCTTTGTCAATGGGCGCTGGGAGCGTTTGATTGATTCGCCCATGGTGGGGGCTTCGGGGGCTATTTTTGGGGTCATTATGGCGTTTGGCCTGTTGTTTCCAAACACTGAGTTGCTTTTGTTGTTTCCACCTATACCGGTCAAGGCAAAGTATCTCGTTCTGTTCTACGGAGCCTATGAGGTGTACTCGGGTTTGTATCAGGCCCAGTCCGACAACGTGGCCCACTTTGCGCATATCGGCGGCATGTTGTTTGCGTTCATATTGGTGAAATACTGGGGTTCTCAACGAAAAATGTTTTTTTGAGTGATGAGCGGGTTACTTGACGATTTCCGGTCTGAATTTTCGAAGCCCAACAACACGTTGGCGCAACTGATATTAGTCAACGTCGTGGTTTTTCTGACGTTGCTGATTCTGTATCTTGTATTTACGGTATCCGAATCGCCTGCGTACTACAGCAAAGTAGTCGAGCAGCTGACGATTCCGGCTAGTGCCGCTGAGTTCATACGCCGTCCCTGGACGCTGATTACCTACTTCTTTACCCACGAGAAGCCGTTTCATATTCTATTCAATATGTTGGGCCTGTACTGGTTCGGGCGTTTGGTGGATGAATACCTGGGGGCGCGTCGGTTGCTGGGGTTGTATGTGCTGGGCGGTATTGCCGGTGGTTTGCTGTATCTGGCCATGTTTAATCTGGTGCCGTACTTTGTGCAGCGCTCAGGTGGTGTGTATATGCTGGGCTCATCGGGCGCGTTTTTCTCGGTGGCTGTTGGTGCGGCTACGCTCTTGCCCAACTACTCGTTTCACCTGCTGTTCTTCGGCCCGGTTCGGATTAAGTACATTGTGTTTTTTCTGATTGTACTGTCGTTGGCAAACTCACTCGGACCCAACTCGGGTGGTGAACTGGCGCACCTGGGCGGAGCCGTGATGGGCTTTTTCTTTATCAAACTGCTTCAGAACGGCACCGATCTTGGTCGTCCAATTTACTGGCTCATGGATGGCTGGCAGTCGCTGACCCGCCCCAAGCCCGCCGTGAAGGTGTCGTACCGGCAGCGGAGCAATGCCAACGCCAACGCCAGTACCTACGCTGCGGCCGGCGCAAGTCCCGGAAACGCGTCGGTGTCGATGCCTGATCAGGACGAAATTGACGCTATTCTGGACAAGATTTCGCGTTCGGGCTACGAGAGCCTGTCGCGCGAAGAAAAACAGAAACTGTTCCGCGCCAGTCAGCGGAGTTAGATCGGTTGGCAGCAGATTGGGTGGCTCAGGTACACAGGCCCGGTTGCCCGTGTCTGACTGCCCGACAGTGCTACTATTCGTTTTGTCCTATTTTCGTCCTACCTTCGCATTGTGTTTTAATCGCTACGGACAAACAGGCGTGAACATTATTCAGGCCCGTTTGTTGTTGTAACACAACGATTTTGACGATCAACCATGCTGATTACCCCCGGCAACTTACTCGCTACCATCAACACGCCCGCCGATCTCCGTCGGTTCGATAAGACAGAACTCCCTAAGGTTTGCGACCAGCTTCGTCAGTTTATCATCGATAACGTATCGGTTTATGGAGGGCACTTCGGGGCCAGCCTCGGCGTGGTTGAACTGACAGTAGCACTTCATTATGTCTTCAATACGCCTGACGATCAGCTGGTTTGGGATGTGGGTCATCAGGCCTACGGCCACAAGATCCTAACTGGTCGGCGCGACGTTTTTCATACCAACCGGTTCTACAAAGGCATTTCGGGTTTTCCCAAGCGCAAAGAGAGCGAGTACGACACCTTTGGCGTAGGCCACTCGTCGACGTCTATTTCAGCCGCTTTGGGTATGGCCGTTGCGTCGAAGCTGGAGGGTAACCCCCTGCGGCAGCACATTGCCGTTATTGGCGATGGCTCGATGACGGCTGGCGAAGCGTTTGAAGGGATGAATCACGCGGGGGCTACCGATGCCAACCTGCTCATTGTGTTGAACGACAACAACATGAGCATCGACCCCAATGTGGGGGCCCTGCGCGAATACCTGACCGACATCACCACTTCGCAAACCTACAATAAGGTAAAGGGCGAGATCTGGAACCTGCTCGGCAAAATGGACAAGCTGGGCAAAACCGCTCAGGAGTTGGTGTCGCAGATTCAAACGGGCATCAAAGGTTCTCTGCTTGAGCAAAGTAACCTGTTTGAGTCGCTCAACCTGCGGTATTTCGGTCCAATTGATGGACACGACATCGACCACCTGACGAGTGTGCTCGAAGACCTTAAGCAAATTCCCGGCCCCAAGCTGTTGCACGTGCTGACGGTGAAAGGTAAGGGATATGGCCCCGCCGAAAAAGATCAGACCAAGTGGCACGCGCCCGGTTTGTTCGACAAGGTCACGGGCGAAATCAAGAAAAAAGTGTACGACAGCCCGCAGCCGCCTAAGTATCAGGATGTGTTTGGGCATACGCTCGTTGAGCTGGCCGAGCAAAACGCCAAAGTGGTGGGCGTTACCCCGGCTATGCCTTCAGGTTCGTCGATGAATATCATGATGAAGGCCATGCCCGACCGGGCCTTCGATGTGGGCATTGCCGAACAGCATGCCGTTACGTTCTCGGCCGGTATGGCCACCCGGGGGCAGGTGGTGTTCTGTAATATTTACTCCACGTTTATGCAGCGTGCCTACGATCAGGTGGTGCATGATGTGTGTATTCAGGAGTTGCCGGTTATTTTCTGCCTCGACCGGGCGGGTTTTGCCGGTGCCGACGGCCCTACGCACCACGGTGCTTACGACATTGCTTACATGCGTTGCGTGCCCAACATGATTGTGGCGGCCCCCATGAATGAGCAGGAGCTGCGGAACATGATGTTTACGGCCGCTTCCGACGAGGTTCAGCAGGGCAAACGGGCGTTTACCATCCGGTATCCACGGGGCGAGGGCGTGATGCCCGCCTGGCGTACTCCGCTCGAAAAGCAGGAAATTGGCAAAGGTCGGCTAATTCAGGACGGCGAAGGCGTTGCTATCCTGACGCTGGGCCACATCGGCAATTATGCTGTAGAGGCCTCTGCTACCCTGGCGAAAGAAGGTATTCACCCGGCGCATTTCGACATGCGTTATGTGAAACCACTCGACGAGGCTTTGCTCCACCAGATCTTTACTCGTTTCGACCGGGTGCTGACTGTTGAAGATGGCTGTTTGATGGGCGGCTTCGGCTCGGCGGTGCTGGAGTTTATGGCCGAGCACGGCTATTCGGCTCATGTAAAACGGCTCGGTATCCCCGACGCCATCATCGAACATGGCGAGCAAATCGAGTTGCACCGCGAGTGTGGCTTTGATCCTGAAGGCATTGCTTCGGCCGTGAAAGAGCTTCTGTATGCGGGGAGCAAGATTGTCATTTAAAAAAGTTCTTTTGACAGGATTACAGGATTAAACAGGATTTCCATTCACACGAAAATCCTGTTTAATCCTGTAATCCTGTCCATTTATGACCCGAATGAAGGTTTTTAAGTTTGGCGGGGCATCCGTTAAAGACGCGGCCGGTGTTCGGAACCTGGCCCATATTCTGCGTACACAGGCCCAGCAGGGCGCTATTGTGGTGGTTTCGGCGATGGGTAAAACCACCAACGCACTCGAAGAGGTGACCCGCGCCTATGCCGATCATAAAACCGACGAAGCCCTCACCCGTTGGGCAACGGTGCAAAGCTACCACGAAGCCATCATGCGCGACCTCGCCGGTGCCGACTGGGCCCAGACGTTCCGGGGTGCTTATGGTACCTTTTTGTGGGTCGATACCGTACTGCGGCAGAAACCGTCTGGTCCGTTCGATCAGATTTATGATCAGATTGTTTCGGTCGGCGAAATTATCTCGACCCAGATTGTGGCTGCTTACTGCGGGGCTATCTGGGCCGATGCCCGCCAACTGGTCTGTACCGATGATACTTTTCGCGAAGGCAAAGTGGATTGGGAACAGACTCAGCGTGCCATACGGGGGTTTGTCAATGGCTGTGGCGACGGTAGCCTGATTGTCACCCAGGGGTTTGTGGGGCAGGCTGCTGGTACGGGGCTCACAACCACGCTGGGCCGCGAAGGCTCCGATTACACGGCGGCTATCTTCGCGTACTGTACCGATGCCGAGAGCGTCACGATCTGGAAAGATGTACCGGGGGTACTCAATGCCGATCCGAAGTATTTCGACCAAACCGTATTACTCACCCAACTGACGTACCAGGATGCCATTGAGCTGGCCTATTACGGGGCTACGGTGATTCACCCAAAAACCATCAAGCCGCTTCAGAACAAAGGAATTCCGTTGTACGTACGGTCGTTTTTGCAGCCCGAAGCACCCGGCACGGTGATCAACGCGTCGGAAGGGCAACTGACTACCCCCTCATTTATCTTCAAGGTCAATCAGACGCTCATTTCGCTGCACCCGAAGGATTTTTCGTTTATAGCCGAAGATAACCTGAGTCAGATTTTCGGGCAGTTTGCGGCCGCCGGGATCAAAATTAATTTGATGCAAAACACCGCAATCAGCTTCTCGGTAGTAGTCGATACAAACCCCGACCGGCTACCGGCTCTGCTCGATTTGCTCCGGCAGAACTTCCGGGTTAGCTACAATGAAGGCCTGGAGCTCATCACCATCCGCTACTACGATCAGGCCACCATCGACCGGGTGCTGGTCGACAAAAAACTGTTGCTCGAACAAAAAAGCCGCTATACCGTGCAATTAGTAGTCAAATAAAAATCCCCCTGCCGCGCGGCAGGGGGATTTTTTTGTGTTAAAACTTCGGGCAGGCCAACTGAGGGTTCCGGCGCCGGTTGCGGGCTTTCCGGTTGTTCTCAATCGGATCGAAAAGATAGGAGATCGAAATTTCGTGGGAGCCGCCACTCGCAAAACCGAGGGTCGAGATGGTAGCATCGTAGCTGTAGCCAACCGAGAATTTATCCTGTCGGAAACCCACCAGAAACGCCATGGCATCGTGGTTATTGATCCGTTGATCGTATTTCTTGAAGGGTAGCCCCCGGTAATAAGCCCCTACCGTGAGCGGAGAGTACGTGAAGTAAGCGCCTATGTCCAGCTGATCGTACTTACCCTGAAATTTATAGTGAACCACCGGGGAGAAACTGATTTCTCGCTCAGCCTCGTCGCCCAGCCCCGTGAAGCCCATCAGCGGAATACGCAAACCGGTATGAATACTTCCTTTGATGGGCAAGCGGCTGTTGTCGCCCGCAAAGAAGCCCTGGCTCGGGCGGTTGATGTGGTGGGCTGATACGCCGAGCCAAACCCAATCGGAGTAGTACAGGGCACCGGTCGAGAAATCGACGTACTTGTTGGGCCGGGCCGAACCGAGCAGGCCGGCGTCGGCGCTGGTGCTGCCATCAATGAACCCACGATTGCTGAACTGGTCGCCGAAGGTAAGACCAAAATACCCTACATTGCGGTTAACGTACGACGCCTGTAAGCCCAACCGCACGGCCGACACCTCGTTGATCTGAACCTGATACGCGTATTGCCCGGCAATCTCAGTCGAACGAATCTGGCCCTGTCCCTGATTGTCGCTGATCAGCATGAGCCCCACACCACTATTAAACCGATCGATGTAATGATCAACGCCAACCATCGACGTTACGTAGTTTGCAACGGATGGCCACTGATTGCGGTAATTAGCCGTTACACGGGGTGCCAGCGCTGATCCGGCAAAAGCGGGGTTAAGGTACAGCGGGGCCGCGTAGAACTGCGTGAATTGGGGATCTTGCGCCGAACCAAGCTGGCTCAGGAGCAGGATAAACCCCAACAAAAGGAAACGTTTGGTCATAATGGTCATGGTCAGCGCAAAAAGCTTGCCGTTTCAATTAAACGCTAACTAATTAGCGCAAATTGCCCGCACCAATTTGGGAATGTTTATAAAATTACGCCTTTTTTGGGCGCACCGTGGCGGCAACGATGAGATAAAATTTTGCGGCCTGGTTTTCGTTAAAATTAACGAACGGCCGCTGCATTAGTTATGGGAGAGGTGGTAGTATAGGTTTAGAGGATGACAGGTTATTTATGCGCTACGCGTCTACATATTTTCGGTTTTTTGGTGTCTTGCTCTGTCTGCTGGGACTGAGCAGTTTGTGGCCCGTGTTGGGGCAGGGAACCCCACCCACGTCGTCGACGGGAACCGGCAACGGATTACCGTCGGGTATCAGCATTCGGCGTCCGTGCGTGCAAACCGAAATCGGGTCGGGGGATAGCCAGTGCAAGGGCGAACCCACCACGTTTCGGGATGCTACGCCGGGCGTTGCTTCGTGGAAATGGGAGTTTGACAGTGCTCCCATCAGCGGCACCGCTACCCCCGGTGCGTCGACCTCGACCACGTCGTACAGTGTGGTACAATACGGCTATTCATCGCAAGGCTTAAAAACGGTTACTGTCACCCGTACCTTTTCAAATAGTGCCCTGCCCGCCCAAACCGAAACGTTTCAGATCAATATCGGCACCGCACCGCGTGAGTTTCAGAACTGGCGTACTGATACGACCATCTGTAAAGGGCAGGTGCTAACTTTAGATCCCTACCCCAATGGAGCCCCTTCGGGCGTGACGTATGAGTGGGCTCCCAAAGGCGAAATCACCCAAACCATTAGCGTGACCGGCTCAGGCTGCTACTCGGTCGAGGTGACGAATGCCTTTGGTTGTACAACCGAAAACCGGATTCAGGTACAAGTTTGCCCCGAACAGGCAGGCTCGCCCGGCGCCAAGTGGTATTTTGGTAATAATGCCGGTCTCGATTTTGCCGGTGGCGGTTCGCCTTCACCCATCGACGATGGTAAGCTCAGTACCATTGAGGGGGCTTCGTCTATTTCTGATGCCAAAGGCAACGTTTTGTTTTATACCGATGGGGTAAAAGTGTATGATGCCGACGGCAACGTGATGGGCGCGGTACAGTTTGACGCCAACGGAAAACTGGTGATCGACCCAACAACTTCGAAGCCGGTTATCACTACGGCGGTTGCATCGCTGGGTGGCAGCCAGATTTCAACCCAATCGGCCCTGATTGTGCCGAAAGGCACTTGCCGGGGCTGCGAGTACCAGTACTATGTGTACACCACCGCCGAAATCAACGGGACCCGGCAGCTTACGTACAGCATTGTCGACATGCGCAAAAACGATGGCAAGGGAGCCATTGTCGAAACTAACCTGCCCGTAGCGGGCTCATCGACCACGGCACTGAGCACCGAACGTTCGGCAGGGGTGCAAAACGAGCAGGATTCAACCTATTGGGTGATCACCCGTGATTTTGGCGGTAGTACGTTTCGGATTACGCACATCACCCGGAATGCGGTGCCTGAGCAGAAAACGGTGGTGATCACACAAAGCCGGTCGCAGACACTGGCCGCTCAGGGCGAAGGGTACATCAAAATAGGCCCGGCCCCGCAGAGCACTACGGCGACCTCGGCCACGGGGACGTCGGGCACGGCCACCAACCCCGGCAGTAATACGGCCGATGGGGTAGTGCGCCCGGTGGCCATGATTGTACCGGGCGTACCCGGCTCCAACACGGCGATTGCCAACAACATTGTGGAACTGTATAAATTCAATGATAAAACGGGTACGCTCGAATACGACCGAACTATCGACCTCGGGCCAGCCCCGCCCAGTGCGTACGGGGTCGAGTTTTCGCCCGATGGGAAAAGCCTGTACGTGACCCTCAAAGGCGACCCCGCCAGCGGCACGGCGGTGTCGTCGTATCTGCTCCGCTACGATCTGACCATTACCGATCCCGATCAGCTCACGGCCGCCCGATCCGAAGTGGCTACCAGCACTACCCAGCAGTTTGGAGCCTTGCAGATTGGCCCCGATGGACGGATTTACATGTCGATACCCGGCCAGTCGGAGCTGGGGGTAATCGAAAACCCCAACGCCAGCCTGCTCGACACGCTCCGGTTCAACCCGCGGGGGCAGTCGTTGGGTAGTAAAACGGGGCAGCTTGGACTGCCCAACCAGATTGCCAATTTCAGTCAGCCACCATCGAACGGGGCGGGACTGAGTCATGAGGGCGAATGTATCGGCGATACAACCCAGTTTACCATTGGGCCGTTCTGCCCCGATCTGAAAGAGCGTTATACCATTGATTTTGGCGACGGTACAACACCCTATTCCGGTACGGCTACCCAGGCGTCGCACAAGTACGCCCGACCCGGCAGTTACACGGCCACGTTAACTGTGGAAACGTTTCAGAAAGGGCCCAATAACACCTTTGGCCCCAGTTGTACGGTCGTTACAGCTACCGACGCAGTCACCATTGCGTCAGTTCCGCAGAGCATCACCCTGAATGACCAGTTTGTGTGTCGGATGCCAATGTCGGCCACCTTGTCGATTGATGTACAGGCCCAGAATTACGCCTGGGTGTATGCCAACCGGGTTGTTGGTAGGGGAAAAACGTTTGAGGCCACCCGAAACGGTACGTACATAGCCTTCGCGTTTAACGAAAGCCCCGAATGCTTTGTCCGCGATGACGCCAATGTGCTCTTTACCCGGCCTAACGAACCGTTTACGCTGGCACCTGAGCCTATACTCTGCCAGGGTAGCAGTACAACGGTAGGCTTTTCTGCTATTGCTCCTTCGTATAACTCGTTTAACTGGAGTAATGGGCAAACGACCAGAACCGCAACCGTTAATGCGGCCGGTGTGTATTCGGTAACGGCTACCTACAGGAATCCAAACTCGCTACCGAATGCAGCTGATTTGTGTACCAATACGGCGTCGGTTACGGTGACTGAGCGCCAAAATCCACGGCTGACAGCCTCGACCGTTAATCCCAGTAGCTGCACCATCCTGAACGGTAGTATTCTGGTATCGCCCCAAAGCTCGGGTACGTTTACGTATGCCTGGGCAGGAAACAACCAGCCCTTACCGACCACCGGCAACTCATTGTCGGCTCTGGGCGAAGGCACGTACACCGTTCGGGTCACCGACCAGTTATCATGCTCCTCGACGTCCAACTACACCCTGCGTTCGCCGGTTAATACGCTGGCAATAACCCCCGTTCCGCGCGATCAGCTTTGTTCAAGGCCGGGCAGTGGCACCATTAGTCTGAATGCAACGGGCGGTACTCCCGCCTTGTACGTCTGGCGCGACGGAGCCAACGCCATCGTGGGTAATGCCTCCATACTGACGGGTATCAACAGCGGTACGTACACGGTGCAGGTGAGCGACGTAAACGGGTGCAGTGCCACGGCCTCCACGCGGGTCGGCCTCGACCCCACGGGCTTTGCTGATTTGGGACCTCCGCAGGACAAATGCGCCGGTGACCCGGCTTTGCTACAACCCGTCAGTTCAACCGTTGCCAACAACCAGTATCAGTGGAGTAATGGCCTCACTTCACCGACCATCAGCGTTACGGCGCCCGGCACGTACTCGGTACGGGTGAGCAACCCCAACGGATGTACAGGTACGGCAAGTGTGCAGATCACCGACCGGCCCGCACCTGCCATTCAGCTGGCTCCGCAGTACCGGTTCTGTGTGGGCGATGGGGGTTCTACTACGTTGGTGGCTGGTGGCCCCGCGAGTGCTTCGTTTGTGTGGGGTGGCGCGGGTGGTCCGGGCCGCACATTGCGCGTGAGTACAGTAGGCAGGTACACGGTGCAGGCCACCGATCCATCGGGTTGTACGGCCGTAGCGTCGACGCAGGTCGTCGATTATTGCGAGCCGAGGGTTTTCACGCCCGAAGCATTTACGCCCAATGGCGACGGCCTGAATGACCAATTCGACGTGTACAGTGCCTATACGTCGGGGTTTGAAATCAAGATATTCAACCGGTGGGGTGAGGTGATCTTTGCCAGCGACAGTCCTGAGGTCAAGTGGGATGGTACGTATCGGGGTGAGGTGTACCCACCCATGATGTACGCTTACGTGATTACGTACGGCAGTCAGTACGACCCGCAATTGCCGCGTGTAGTTCGGCGTGGATCGGTGCTGCTGATTCGGTAAAAAACCGGTGTAACGGGCCGTATTCATCCGGTTTACACGCCCATTTCTCCCGAAAATTTCGTAAATTTGAAGAGGTAGCCTCAACGGTTGCCTCTTCTTTTTTTGCTATGCGGAAAGACTTTTTAAGCGGAACAACCGACGGAATGACCGCCACCGACAAAGAGATCGAACGGGCACTTCGGCCGTTGTCGTTTGGTGATTTTACAGGGCAGGCCAAGGTGCTGGCCAACCTCTCGGTGTTTGTGCAGGCGGCTAAGCAGCGGGGCGATGCCCTCGACCATGTGCTGCTCCACGGGCCTCCGGGTTTGGGTAAAACCACCCTGTCGCACATTGTGGCCAACGAGTTGGAGGCCAATATCAAAATGACGTCGGGGCCCGTACTCGACAAGCCGAGCGATCTGGCGGGTCTGCTCACCAATTTGCAGCCCAACGACGTACTCTTCATCGATGAGATTCACCGGCTCAACCCTATTGTGGAAGAGTACCTGTATTCGGCGATGGAAGATTACAAAATTGACATCATGCTCGATTCGGGTCCTAATGCCCGTACTGTGCAGATCAAGCTGAATCCGTTTACACTCATCGGAGCCACCACTCGGGCGGGTATGCTCACGTCGCCCCTGCGGGCTCGCTTTGGGATTAGCTGCCGGTTGGAGTATTACGACGCCAAGCTACTGACATCCATTGTACAGCGCTCATCGGCTATTCTGGGGACGCCCATCAACGAGCAGGGAGCATTTGAGATTGCCCGCCGGAGTCGGGGAACCCCACGGATTGCCAACAACCTGCTGCGCCGTACCCGCGACTTTGCGCAGGTGAAAGGCAATGGTACCATCACCGTTGATATCGCCGAGATGGCCCTGAGTGCGCTCGATGTGGATCAGAATGGTCTCGATGATATGGATAACCGTATTCTGTCGACCATTATTGATAAGTTTAAGGGCGGCCCCGTCGGAATCACCACCATTGCCACCGCCTGTGGCGAAGAATCCGAAACGATTGAAGAGGTTTACGAGCCGTTTCTGATTCAGGAAGGGTATTTGAAGCGGACTTCCCGCGGGCGCGAAGCCACCGAGAAAGCCTACATCCACCTCGGTGTAGTGCCGACGTACAAGACGGGTGAGTTGTTTGGATAAGCCGCCAAGCCCATATTAAAACAAAAAAGCCCTTCCAGATGACTCTGGAAGGGCTTTTTGCGTAGCTAACGTATTAGCTCAATACTTTGCTTTTGTAGATGCAGGTAATCACTTCTGACATAGCGTTGTCTACCAGAAAGTAGTAGATGTTTTTGCCGCTGCGCCGGATATCAAGGATTCCCTTGTCGCGCATGTTAATCAGGTGGTGTGAGATCAAAGACTGCTCAGCGTTCAGGTTCTTGTAGATAGTTGAAACATTCAACTCACGGTGCTCATCCAGCATCTGAATGATCTTAATTCGCAAGGGGTGCGCGACCGCCTTTAGCACGTAGGCTGCTCGCTCTACACGCTTTTCATCTTCCATGTTATTCGTGGTTATCATATGGGGTTATTAAAAAAGTACTGCACTAATGCCACTAAAATTAAGCAAAGATCAGTTACTAAACAACTTATAAGCAATTGATCATAAAGGATTTTTATTGTCTGGTCTAAGTAATTTTGCGGTAAGTTAAAATTCTAAGCATGTTACTCAATGGTAACATCTATAAATTTTGTAAATAAACCGTTTACCAGGACTCTTTGCTTTAGAACACGTAATGATACCATAACTGTTCCGGTTGTTTGTTGGACGGAAATATGTTCACGAAGTAACATAACGGCACTGAAAATATTAACAATTGGTCCTATGCTATCTGTTAATAGGTAGCTAAAATGTGAATCCCTCCGGCTAATTGTAAAAATTGACGGTTAGTCTTGCTCTCATTCGTGAAAAACGCGCCGGTGCAAAAAGGATATTCCGCAAAGAAAATAGTCCGGCTTGGTCCGAAAAATACCCTCTTCGGGGGATTGCGCTCCCTGCGTCCCCAAGCGACCTTTGGCGCTACCAACTGGCTTTCCGATTATAGCACACCTTACAAAACAGTTGACCTACCCAAGTACGGCTGGGTCTAAAATACAAAAGCCTCTCCCCGCATGTTGTTCGGGGAGAGGCCAAAGAATACCTGAAGCTTACTTCTGCCGGAAGAAAATCGTAATCGGGACCCCATCGAACCCGAAATGCTCGCGGAGTTTGTTTTCCAGATAGCGCTCGTACGGTTCTTTGATGTACTGAGGCAGGTTGCAGAAAAAGACAAACGTAGGCGAGGGGGTAGGCAGCTGAATCATATACTTGATCTTAATGTGCTTACCCTTGGTAGCCGGTGGAGGGTACTTCTCAATCTCGGGCTGCATCACCTCATTCAGTTTCGAGGTGGTAATTTTCTTGTGTTTGTTTTCGTACACCTCCATCGCCTTTTCCATCACCTGAAAAATGCGCTGCTTCTCGTGTACCGACGCAAACAGAATCGGCAGGTAATCGATCGGGGCCAGCCGCCGAATCATCTCCTTACGCCAGATGTCGGCCGTTTTGTGGTCTTTCTCGACAGCATCCCATTTGTTGACCATCAGCACCACGCCTTTTTTGGCTTTCACGGCCTGCCCAATAATGTTCAGGTCCTGCGCTTCGAGGCCGCGTGTGGCATCAAGCATGGCAATGCAGATGTCGGAGGCCTCCATCGCTTTAAGCGTCCTCAGAATCGAATAAAACTCGATGTTGTCGTTGACGCGGGCTTTCCGGCGCAGACCGGCCGTATCGGTCAGAATAAAGTCTTTACCGAAGGCTTTGTAGCGGGTGTCGATGGCGTCGCGGGTGGTGCCGGCGATATCAGTCACGATACTACGCTCCTTGCCCAGCAGTACGTTCAGAAACGACGACTTACCCACGTTGGGCCGACCAATGATGGCGATCCGGGGAACCCCCGCGTTGGGGTCTTCGGGGTCTTCGGTCTGGAAATGTTTAATCACCTCGTCGAGCAGGTCGCCGGTACCGGTACCGGTTTGCGACGAAATGGGGTAGGGGTCGCCAAGGCCCAGGGCGTAAAACTCGGCCGAAGCCTGCATGCGGTCGGCGGTTTCGGCTTTGTTGGCCACCACAAATACGGGCTTCTTAGAGCGCCGGAGAATGTTGGCAAAGTCCTGATCGAGCCCGGTCAGGCCCGTCATCGAATCGACCATGAACAAAACGACCGTAGCTTCTTCGATTGCAATTTCGACCTGCTCACGGATCGCGCCTTCAAATACGTCTTCGGAGCCTACTACATAACCGCCCGTATCGATCACGGTAAACCGTTTGTCGGTCCACTCGGCGTATCCGTAGTGCCGGTCGCGGGTTACGCCCGGCTGATTGTCCATAATGGCCTGCCGCTGCTCGGTCAGGCGGTTAAAAAACGTTGATTTACCCACGTTTGGGCGACCAACTATTGCAACAATGTTTGCCATTTTCAGGGATCAGTGAACAACGAACAACGAACAGTAACCAGCTCCGTAAACGGCTTATTGATTGCTGTTCGTTGTCAGTTGTTCGTTGTTAACTGTTATTCATCATACCCAAACCGCTTGAGCATACGCTCTTTGTTGCGCCAGTCGGGTTCTACCTTGATGAATGTTTCGAGAAATACCTTTTTGTTGAAAAACTGTTCGAGTTCTTCGCGAGCCATAATGCCCGTTTTCTTGATCATCTTACCGCCTTCGCCCAGCAGAATGGCCCGTTGGGTGGGGCGCTCAACCAGAATTTCGGCAGAAATCACAATCATGTCGTCGCGCTCTTTGAAGCCGGTAATGACAACTTCGGAGCTGTACGGCACTTCTTTTTTGTAATTGAGGAAAATCTTTTCCCGGATGATCTCCGAAGCAAAAAAACGCTCGGGCTTATCGGTTAGTTCGTCGCCGGGGAAATAGGGCGGGTGGTGCGGCAACCGGCTGATGATCCCGTCGAAGAGTTTATCAATGTTAACGGCGTTGAGGGCCGAGATAGGCAGCACCTCGGCCGCCCCAAAATGCCCCTGCCAGTAGGCAAGTTTTTCTTCAACCTGCTCAGGCGTTGCCAGGTCAATTTTGTTGACCAGCAGAATGACCGGAGCCTCGGCATGTTGCAGTCGGCGCAGTACGTCGTCTTCGTCGTGCTTCTCGAAAATATCGGTAACGAACAGAATCACGTCGGCATCTTCGAGTGAACCCCGCACAAAGCTCATCATGGATTCGTGCAGTTTGTACAGCGGCTTAATGATACCGGGCGTGTCGGAGTAGACCAGCTGAAACGGTTCGTCGTTGTGAGTACCGTTCAGAATTCCCATGATCCGGTGGCGGGTGGTTTGGGCCTTCGAGGTGATAATCGAGAGCCGTTCGCCAACCAGCTGATTCATGAGTGTCGACTTGCCCACGTTGGGTTTGCCCACAATACTCACAAACCCTGCGCGGCCGGGGTACTCGGTAGCGGGGGTAGTGGAGATGGGTGCAAGCGCATCATCGGAAAATGTATCGTCGGCAGCAGAATCGAGCGACGGAGAAGCGGGTGCCGACGTGCCCGATGGCGTACTGTCGGCTTGTGCGGGGTCGGGCACGTCGGCACCCGCCAAATTTTTTTTGTTTTTAGGTGATCCCATATAGTGTTGATAACCAATGGCTACAGAAAAAAAGTCCCCTCCGGCAGAACAATATGCGGAGGGGCTTCGTTATTTTTTTACAAAGGTAGTTTGATTTTCCCGAAAGACCTACTACTTTTGTACTCCCAACAGCGCGGGATGGAGCAGTTGGTAGCTCGTTGGGCTCATAACCCAAAGGTCGCTGGTTCGAGTCCAGCTCCCGCTACTAAGCAAGAGGCCACTAAATTTAGTGGCCTCTTTTGTTTTCTCAACAGGTAAAAAAGGCAACCGGGTAGCCGGTTGCCTTTTTTGCTACTCCCCTGCTTTCACCCAAACTTCCATCGTATTTAGCAGCATCGGCCCAAACTGGGTGGTGAAGGCCACGTCGGCGGCATCACGGCCATAGGCAACCGTCACGCGGTTGCATTTTGGTTCAGTTTGGGTGGCATCGAAGGTGTACCAACGTCCATCAACATAGGCTTCGAACCAGGCGTGCAGGTCCATTGGTTTCAACTCGTGCAGATACCCGACCACCATGCGGGCCGGAATGTTGAGACTGCGGCACAGGGCCATACCCAAATGGGTGAAGTCGCGGCAAACGCCCACCCGGTGCGCGGCCGTGTCGACGGCCGAGGTACTGGCGTCGCTGGTGCCATACTCGTAGCGGATGTTCTGGTTGATCCAGCGTCGGATGGCCTCGGCCTGATCGTAGCCCGGCGTTTCGACAGCGGCCGTGATGTCGGCGGCTAACTCGCCCAACTGATCGGACTGGCAATAGCGGCTCGGCAGCAGAAAATGCAGCACATCGTCGGGTAAGTCTTCAATCGGCACAAACGGAGCCCCCGGTGCTACGTCGATGGTGTCGTCGGTTTGGACGGTGGCGGCCGTCCGAACGCTGAACGGCCCGGCGGGGGCTACCAGCCGCTGACACAGGTTACCGTACCGGTCGGTAAACTCGGTAACGGGCACATTGGGTGTAATTTCGTACTCTTCCGAAATAATCCACTGCCCACTACCGGAGCGGGGGCGGAGCATAAAAATAACGGGCGTGTTATCCTGTGCTTCAAACTGAAGCGTACAGCCTACGTGAAGGTGCATGGTGGTGTTTGTCAGATGTACCCGGCCGGCCTGTGCCAGCCGGTGTATAGCCGTTCAACTCATTTCTTTCCGATAAGTTCGACCAATTGAGCGCTGAGCCGGTCGACCTGAATGGCGCTGTTTGATAGCACCACAACCCCCGTGCGGGCGGCCGGGTCGAAGCCCACAAAACTGCTGAAGCCACCCGTGCCGCCATTGTGAAAAAACCAGCCCTCCGGGTCGCTGAACCAGCCGAGGCCAATTTGCCGCTTCGGTTCGGTGTAGGTGGGTGCGTGGGTAAGCGAAATAGCTTTTCTGAGTGCTTTGGGCGCGTCGCCGAGTTGCGCTTTCAGGTACCGGAGCAGATCGGTGACGTTGGACCGGAGTGCTCCGGCTCCCGCCAGGGCATCGAACTCCCATGATGATACCGCGTTTTGCCGGAGGTCATGTCCCTGCACAAACCGGGGCTTTTCAGCTTCGGTGAGGGTTTGTACGGTGCTGGTCATGCCCAGCGGCCGGGCAATGCGCTCGCGAACCAGCGTCTCGTACGATTGGCCCGTTTGGACTTCGAGCAGAGTGCCCAGCAGCCCAACACCCAGATTGGAGTACGCGAGCGTTTGGCCGGGGGGCGTGAGCAGGCTCATTTGCTTCAGAGCCGCAAACAAAGCCCGGCGGTCATAAGCTTTGTAGGGATTAACGGGGTTGGCCAGCAGCAGGTTGGCCGGTAGCCGGGGCAGGCCTGAGGTATGGTTGCTCAGGCTCAGGAGGGTTACGGGTTTCCCGTCTTTCTGCAAGGCCGGAATCGAGTCGGGGAGGTATCGGTTGACTGGGTCAGTGAGTTTCAGTTTGCCGCGTTGTACCAGATCGGCCAGAAGTGTAGCCGTAAACGTTTTGCTGACCGACCCAATCTCGAACAGATGGCTGGCAGTAGGCACTGTTTGGTTGCCCCGGCTGGTTTCGCCGTAACCGTACACAAACAGGCTGTCGTTGCGGAGCAGGCCGATACTCAGGCCTACGCCTTTGTTCTGGGCAAAAAAGAGCCGACACAGCGAATCGACGCGTACGTCGAGCCGGGTGCGTAGCGGATTGTTGTTGGCAACTGTCGGCAACTCGGCAGGTGGGTCGGGTTCGTAGGCCCGAAACAGAAAGGTCTGGATGCGGCCCGTTTTGTCCTGGCTGAGGTAGAAATCCATCGGCGCATTGGCAAACACGGCCGCGTACCGAATGGCATCACCTTTAAACTGCCGGAAGGTATTCCGTTTCCATTCGCCCAGTTGTGCGCTCAGGCCCATCGAAATGGTCCGAAACTGTTCGCGCGAGATCTCCCGTCTGAAATCGTCGCCCATGAGCGCGTACAGTGAATCGGGTTGCCGGGCGTTGAGGTAAAGCCGGGCTTTTTGGGCGAGTGAATCGAGGGCAAACCGGTTTTGGGCAGTGCAAAGACCCGGCAGCATGAAGAGAAAAAGAAGAAGGCGACGGCGCATAACGAGTTGTTTGGATGAAGATACGCCGAGCTTTTGGGGTGTTCAACCCGGCCAACGGCGAGTGGTGCCGTACGCGGACAAGCGGCAATCCGGTCAGCGAGACCCGGTCAGGCGAGACCCGGTCGCCAGGTGAGGGTGGAGCGGCCCAGATCGCGAAAACCCGATTGCTCGTACAGGCGTTTGGCGCGGCCGTTGTACGACTCGGTTTGCAGGTGAATAGCCACCAGGCCGAGTTCGGGTGCCAGGTGCTGAATCTGTTTCAGGGCCGAGCGACCGAGGCCTAGGCTGCGGTATGGTTCTGTGATGTACAGTTCATCAACGAAGGCATCGCGACCGAGAAACTCAAACGTAAATCCATAGGTAAGGGCCAGATAACCCGCGTTGTGGCCCTCGTGCTGAATAAGCCAGAGCGACCCCAGATGTGGAGTGTTCAGAAAGTGATCCACCAGAGCGCGGTGGGTGGTTGCCTCATACGGATAGCCAAAATGGGTGTAGAAGCCTTCGATCAGAGGCATGAGTTGATCGAGGTGGGCCGGGGTGGCCTGAAGGAGTGTCGACATAAAGGAGGTAATCGTAAACCCCATCATGGCGTTGCAGGGAGGCTGGTTGGCTCGCTGAGTAACGCCATGATGGGGCATTTTAATGGGTAATGTACTGGTGTTTACTTGCCGCCTTCTTCCTGTTCTTCGCGCCAGGCTTCAAACTCGTCGGGCGAAGCGAAGGTAAGTGGTCGACGCGACCGGCGTTCGGGCGCTTTTATCTCCAGATCGTGCGTTATGGTGGTGCCGTTCTGCGTCAGGCTCAGCTTGTACTTGCCGGGTCGGATGTACAGGTTTTTGTCGTCGGCTGGGGTAAGCTCCACGGGTTTGTCGTCTTTCTTGCGGGTGTCGTTGAGGTATTTCTCGTAGGCCTCACGCGCAGTCGCATCAACGGTGTAATTGTACGTCAGGTAGTTAAGGCCCGCTTCGGTGGTGTCGGTAAGGGTTTTCAGCACCAGCCCTTTGTCTGTCGTGATTTTTACCACTGTCTGACCAGCCTGCTTCGCGTAGTACGTCATGGGGTACGCGTAGGTCGGAGCTTCGTCGTACTTGTTGAAAATCCGGCCCCAGCTGGGGTTGGCCGTGATCGGCTTCAGGGCGAACAGGTGCAGGGGCTTCGTCATCAGCGAATCGACCATTTGTTGCAGGGGTTCGATGTTGGCGGTGTAAATCGACCGGCCGTGGGTGCCCACTACCAGCTCCCCGTCGCGCGGGTGAATCACCAGGTCATGAACCGCTACGGCAGGCAGGGTAGCCGAGCTGGCCCGAACGAAATTCTGACCGCCATCGAGGCTGATGTAAAGTCCGTGGTCGGTGCCTACGTAGAGTAGTTTCGGGTTTTTGGGGTCTTCGCGCACCACATTGACCGGCTCCTGAGGCAGGCTACCGGCCAGGGATTGCCAGGTCTGACCGTAGTCTTTTGAAACAAACACATACGGCCGGAAATGGTCGTCGCGGTAGCCATTGAGCGATACGTACACGGTGCCTTCCTGATGCGCTGAGGCCGATACCTGACTTACCCACAGCCCCTGCGGCAGACCCGCCGAAACGTCGGTCCAGGTGTACCCGCCATCGCGCGAAACATGCACCCGGCCGTCGTCACTACCGGTGTAGAGCAATCCGAATTTCAGGGGCGACTCGTCGATAGTCGTCAGCGTCCCGAAGGTCACATCGCCGGGTTTGGGGCCGTGGCGGTCCGCCGTTGCGGTGAGGTCGCCCGAAAGGGTTTTGAACTCGTCGCCCCGGTTCAGGCTCCGGTGGAATCGGTTGGAGCCGAAGTAGATCACGTCCTGATTATGGCGTGAGATTAGAATAGGGGCTTCCCAGTTCCAGCGCAGCCGGGCCTCGCCCACCTCGGTCGGGACCACGAGCCGCTTCATCTCGCCAGTATTGCGATTGATTCGGAAGTAATTGCCAAACTGGAAACCCGTGTACACGGTGCTGTTGTCGCGCCAGTCAACCTGTACCTGCATCCCATCCCCCCCAAGCAACGATTTGTAGGGGTACTGTCCGCCGTCGTACCAGTTGTAGTCGGCTTTGTAGGTGCTGGGGCCGGTCCAGACACCGTTGTCCTGCAATCCGCCGTAAATGTTGTACGGCTTGGCCATGTCCACAGCAACAGCGTAAAACTGCCCTACTGCGGGCGTGTTGGCCTTAAACCAGGTCTTGCCGTTGTCGTAAGTGATGTTGATACCCCCGTCGTTGCCCAAAATCATGTGGTTGTTGTTGCGGGGGTTGATCCAGAGGGCGTGGTGGTCGGCGTGTACATTGGCCTGATCCATACCCCGGTAGGTTTTCCCGCCATCCTCCGACCGGATCACGGGCACCCCGGCAATCACGATTTTGTCGGCATTGTCGGGTGCAATCCAGACGTTGCCGAAGTAGTAGCCGTAGGTGTTGTAGAGGCCGTCGAGATAGTCGGCATTGACCTTGCGCCAGCGGGCACCGCCATCGTCGGAGCGGTACACCTCGGCCCCAATCACCTCGGCATTGATCAGCCGCGAGTTGGCGTCGTCGGTGTATTCCAGAATCGCGATGGGCTTGATCTTGTCGGTCCGCACCATGTCTTTGAGCAGGCTGGGTGTGTACCGGGCCGGGAAGTTTTGCTCCTCCAGGTATTCGGCGATAAAGGCGTCTTCGGATTTCAGGAAATCTTCTTTCGAGATAACCCGGAGGGCGTCTTTGGTGAGCTTTTTGGTTTGGCTCTCGGCTTTTTTCTCTTTGGCCGGGCGGGGGTTCTGGTTGTCCAGAATGGCGTACAGAGTTTGCGTGTTTTTGGGGAAAATGCTCAGGCCGATGCGCCCCGTGTTCTCATCCTGCGGGAAACCCGAAGCGGCTCCGGTGATGAGTTTCCAGGTTTCGCCCCCGTCGGTGCTTTTGTACAGGCCTGAGGTTTTGCCACCCTCTACGAAATTCCAGGCCCGGCGCTCTTTGTGCCACATAGCCGCGTACAGCACCTGTGGGTTGGTGGGGTCGGTGTCTACATCAATAGCGCCGGTCTTATCGTCGATGTAGAGCGTTTGCCGCCAGGTTTTACCCCCGTCGGAGGTTTTGTAAAGGCCCCGCTCTTTGTTGGGGGTGTACAGGTGCCCCGCTACGGCCACCCAGGCTACGTTGGGGTCGGTGGGGTGCAGTTCAATTTTGCCGATATGGTGCGACTCTTCGAGGCCCGGCAGCAGTTGCCAGGTTTTGCCTCCGTCGAGGCTTTTGTAGCAGCCCACGCCCGAGTACGACGACCGGCTTGAGTTGGCTTCGCCCGTGCCGAGCCAAATGGTGGGTACGGCGGGCTTCCAGTCAACAGCCAACGCTCCGATGGTCATTACGGCCTCGTGCTGAAACAGTGGCTCAAACGAGATACCATTGTTGCTGGTGTGCCAAAGCCCCCCGCTGGCGTATGCCACATAAAACTCGTTGGAGTTGGCCGGGTTCACGGCCAAATCGACCACGCGCCCGCTCATGACCGTTGGTCCTACCGATTTGAATGGCAGGTTCTGCACGAGTGAGGTGCTGGCGCGGGGGCGCAGCCGGTCGGCGGCTGGGGTGGCCGCAATGGCCTGACTCGCCGGGGTGGGTGCTGTCCGGCGGACTTTCTTCTGTGCGTAGACGCCTGTGGTGAGCAACAGGACCGTAGCTGATAGTAAAAGTTTGTTCATGGAGTTACCAAGAGTGTCTGGAACCCACGAAGATAAGATGTATCAGAAAGCGATGAACCTCCCCGTAGACAATTCGGTGCCGGATCACCCGATCGTTGGTCTTTTCTGGGGGTGGTGAACAGGCCGGTTGGCGTTGTTAAAGAGCTTGCCTGGGTACTACAGCAAGGTCATCGGATCATCGGCAATGCGGGTGTTGTCGTGCCAGGTATCCATTTCGGCCATGTTGTCGGGGGTGAGTTCAAAATCGAACACATCGAAGTTGTCCCGAATACGGTCGCGTTTCACCGACTTCGGAATCGTGACGGCACCGTGTTGCAACGACCAGCGCACCAGCACCTGAAACGTACTTTTGCCGTGTTGCCGGGCCACGGCCTGCAAGCGCGGGTCGTCGGCCTTGAGCCCCCGCACCAGCGGAGCGTAGCCTTCAATCTGAATTCCTTTCTGGCGGCAGTAGGCCATGGTTTCGGCGGGGTGGCAATACGGGCTCAACTCAAACTGATTGACGGCCGGGGTGATATTGGCAACCGTGAACAGCTCTTCCAGATGAGGTACATAATAATTGGAAACGCCAACGGCCCGTACCCGCTCGTCGGCGTACAGCTTTTCGAGAGCCCGCCAGGTGTCGAGCCGTTTTTCGCGGATGGGCCAGTGAATGAGGTACAGGTCGGCGTAGTCGGTGCCGAGCTTGGCCAGGCTCCGGTCGAAGGCCCGAAACGTAGCCTCGTAGCCCATGTCGGTGTTCCAGACTTTGGTGGTGATAAACACCTCCCGGCGGGGAATCCCACTAGCGGCAATGGCTGCGGCTACTTCGCGCTCGTTACCGTATATGCTGGCTGTATCTATGAGCCGACAACCGGCCTCCAGGGCCCATTCAACGGCCTGTTGCACTTCGTTTTGTTGCGAGGGGGCATACACACCGAGGCCCAGCATCGGCATTTGGACGCCGTTGTTGAGGGCCGTTGTCGTCTGAATCGTCATGGTAAAAAGGGAGGGTTTATCTTCCAAACGGCCCCACCTGCGTAAAGGTTTATTTTATGGAAAGTTACATCGGATTCCAACGGTTTACGTTGTCGATGTATCTTAGCTTATATCATCTATCCAAACTACACATGAAAAAGCTAATCCTGATAATGCTCCTGTTTGGCGCGTGGGGGTGCCAATCAAAAGACCCCGATCCACTTATTGTGGGCGATTGGTTATGGAAAGAATCAAGAGGAGGCTTTGCCGGTCATAGTGTCAAGCCGAACCCTAAAGATCGGTTTGTGCTCCGAATTGGGCGGCAGGGTACGTTCGAATCGTTTCGGAATGATACGTTGGAAATGTCGGGCAGTTACACCATCGAAAAGTCCGCGAACACGTACAACGGTAAAGAGACTTCCAGTATTCGGGTGCTGAACCGGACCGTTAAGCCGTCGGTATCCGGCCGGGGTATTGGGCCTTACTTCATGGGCTTTACTAACGATATTCTTATACTAGACCGGAAGAATCTGACTCTCACTGACAACTTTATGGATGGGTATGAGAGTCGCTTCGAGCGCGTGAAATAACTTATCTTCGTCAGGAAACAGGGCAAGCTGGCACCCGACTTGCCCTGGCCACATCGTTTTACTGCGGCACAATCCGGATAATTCGGCCGGGGTTTTCGAGCGAAACGTAGAGGTTACCGTCGGGCCCCTGCCGCACACAACGCACGCGGCCCTGCCGGTCGAGCAGCTTTTCTTCGCCCGCAATGGTGTTGTCGCGCACATCGCAGCGGCTCAGATAGGTCAGGGCCAGGCCACCGACCATCAGATCACCTTTCCAGCTTTTAAACGTCTCGCTTGTGAGAAAGGCCAGCCCCGACGGCCCCATCGACGGGGTCCAGGTGAAAACGGGGGCTTGTATGCCCTGCCGGGTGGGGCTGCCCGAAATCACCGAGCCGTCGTAATTGAGACCGTTTGAAACCACGGGCCAGCCGTAGTTGCGGCCCGCCTGAATGATGTTCACCTCGTCGCCCCCGCGCGGGCCGTGTTCGGTGGCCCAAATGTCGCCCGTAGTGGGGTTCAGAGCCAGACCTTGCGGGTTGCGGTGACCGTACGAGAAAATGGTGGTGGGTGCGGTACGACCCGGTAGTATCGGATTGCTGGCCGGAATGCCGCCTGAGTCGGTCAGGCGGTGAATTTTGCCCCAGTCGGAGTTCAGATTCTGGCCGTTCTGGTTCGATGAATTGGGACCGCCATAGGTGCCGGAGCCACCCTCGCCCACGCTTAGGTATAAAAGCCCATCGCGGTCAAACTCAATACGGCCGCCGTAATGCCCCTGCCAGGTGTTAGTAGCCGACGTTTTGAAAAGGGTGCTCAGGTCGGTGATCTGATTCCCGTTCACCTTGAACCGGACGAGGTTCAGTTGGGTTGGGCCGTTGCTTGCCGGGGCGCTTGAGTAAACGGCGTAGACCCAGCCGTTGCTGGCGTAGTTGGGATGCACGCGCAGGTCGAGGAGGCCCCCCTGCCCGCGGGCGTTCACATCGGCGGGGAAGCCCGTTAGTTCGGTGGCGGTATTGTTGGCGAACCGGTAGAGCCGCCCTTGTTTTTCGGTGAAAAGCAGGTCGCCATTGGGCAGAAAATCCATGCCCCAGATGATCTGGTAACCCGTCAGGATCGTCTGCATTTGCAGATTTGGCGCGTTGGCCGAGGTGGCGGGTGTGGTTGTGGTGGAGCCGGGCGCGGTGGTTGTAGTGGCGTTATTGGTCGGCTCATTGCAGCCGGCAAGGCCAATCAGGGCGAACGAAGCAACGGCCAAAACACGGTTCATAGGTCGTCTGACGTTTTGGGTGAATTGTTTCTGGTTGAGTTGGGTGGAGACGTGTGTAGTGACAACGACGCGTTGAAGGTCTTTGTTGCCGATGGTGGCCCCGCTCAGGCTATGTAGCGCTCGTAAAATTCGCGGGGACTGATAATTTCCGTTAGGCCAACCTGTTTCAAAGGCAGTAAATGTTCCTTGTCGCCGGTGATCAAAAACTGAGCTTCGACAAAGAGTGCCAGCCGCAATACATGGTTATCATCGGGGTCCGGGGAGTCGGTTGGGAGCGGATTAGTGGGTAAGCTAACCTGGGCGTCAGACCGGATTCGATCTGTTATCTCCTGACATAGCGAAGGGGGCAGTTTGAACTTCTGCTCCAGTTTCTCGTTCAGCTCATCCAGAATCCAGTCTGAGGTAAAAGGTACACAGTGCTCAGCGCAGTATTCGTAAACCTCGCCCGCGAATTTCTTAAAGACGAAAGCGGACAACAGCACATTGGTGTCAAATACAAGGCGAGTGTCGGGTGGCAGCATTACGAAACTTCACGAAAGATGTCTTCCTCTGACCGAATCAGGGCGGCTTCGGCATAGGGACGCAACTCCTGACGAAGCCGTTCCATATGCTGACGGCGCAGATAGTCATTGAGTGCTTTCCGAACAATGGCCGCTTCATCGCCATTGGTCAATGCGGTTTCCTGCTGGAGTTTGGTCGCCAGTGCATCATCCAGTGGTATGGTTAATACAGTCATAAAACAATTCTCCGTTTAGCTCCGTGAGTCTACAAACTTAACGTAAATTGCCATAAAACAGTTGTGCCACAGCCTGTTTAGGCTGTGGCACAACAAGTAACAATTGCTTACCGGGTAACGCTTACCGGGTAACGTTTACCGGCTCAGGTACAGATTCCGCTCCGAGTACACTTTCAGGAAGAAATCGTCGTGCAGGTCGTCGATGAAATAGATGCCTTCACCGGTCGATTTCATTTCGGGCCCAAGCTCCTTGTTTACGTTCGGAAACTTGTTGAACGAGAATACCGGAATCTTGATGGCGTAGCCTTTCTTCACCGGCTTGAAGTCGAAATCGGTCACCTTGTTGGCACCCAGCATCACCTTCGTCGCGTAGTTAACGTATGGCTCCTGATAAGCCTTGCAAATGAACGGCACCGTCCGGCTGGCGCGCGGGTTGGCTTCGATTACATACACCTTCTCGTCTTTGATGGCAAACTGAATGTTGATCAGACCAACCGTTTTCAGTGCCACGGCGATTTTCCGGGTGTACTCTTCAATCTGGCCTATGACGGCTTCGCTCAGGTCGAATGGCGGCAGCAGGGCATACGAGTCGCCGGAGTGAATACCCGCCGGTTCGATGTGCTCCATAATCCCGATGATGTACACGTTTTCACCATCGCAGATGGCGTCGGCTTCGGCCTCAATCGCGTTTTCGAGGAAGTGGTCGAGCAGGATGTTGTTGTCTGGAATGTCCGACAGAATCTTCATCACGTGCTGCTCCAGCTCCGTTTCGTTGATCACGATCTTCATCGACTGCCCGCCGAGTACGTAGCTGGGGCGTACCAGCAACGGGAAGCCGAGGTCGCGTGAGAGTTCGATTGCGGCTTCTGACTCGCGCACCGTACCGAATTTCGGATACGGAATGTCGAGTTTGCGGAGCATGTCGGAGAACAGGCCCCGGTCTTCGGCCAGGTCGAGGGCTTCCCAGCTCGTACCGATAATCTTGATGCCGTAGCGGGTCAGTTTTTCGGCCATCTTGAGGGCCGTCTGGCCACCCAGCTGCACAATCACGCCTTCGGGCTGCTCGTGCATGATGATGGCGTGTACGTGCTCCCAGAACACCGGCTCGAAGTACAGCTTATCGGCCACGTCGGGGTCGGTCGAAACGGTTTCGGGGTTACAGTTGATCATGATCGTTTCGTAACCCGCTTCTTTAGCGGCCAGCACCCCGTGTACGCACGAGTAGTCGAACTCGATACCCTGCCCGATGCGGTTGGGGCCGGAGCCCAGAATAACCACTTTCTTGCGGTTTGAACGGATCGACTCGTTGCCGGGCAGGTCCGATACCGGCTCGGGGCGGTCCTGCGTGATGGGCAACTGGTTGTTAAACGTCGAGTAATAGTACGGCGTTTTGGCCTCAAACTCAGCCGCGCAGGTATCCACGCACTTGTACACCCGCCGGATGTTGTGATCCTGACGGTACTGGTAAATCTTGCTTTCTTTTACCTGCAGGAGGTGCGCCAGCTGCCGGTCGGCATAGCCTTTCTGCTTGGCCGTGCGGATGAGTTCGGCCGGCACATCGTCCAGGTCGTACTGCTCAATCTCGCGCTCCAGCTCAATCAGTTCTTCAATCTGGTGCAGGAACCAGGGGTCAATTTTGGTCAGTTGCCGAATCGTGCGGAACGACATCCCGGCCTTAAACGCATCGTAGATATGGAACAACCGGTTCCAGCTGGGGTGCGCCAGGCTTTGCTTGAGGGCGTTGATGTCGGTCAGTTCGCGGCCGTCGGCACCCAGACCGTTGCGCCGGATTTCGAGCGACTGACACGCCTTCTGCAACGCTTCCTGGAAGTTGCGGCCAATACCCATGGTCTCGCCTACCGACTTCATTTGCAGACCGAGCGAACGGTCGGCACCCGGAAACTTATCGAAGTTCCAGCGGGGTACTTTCACGATCACGTAGTCGATAGCAGGCTCAAAAAACGCCGACGTCGTGCCCGTAATCGGGTTGATCAGTTCGTCGAGGTTGTAGCCGATTGCCATTTTGGCGGCAATCTTGGCAATGGGGTAACCCGTTGCTTTGGAGGCTAGTGCCGACGACCGGCTCACCCGTGGGTTCACCTCGATCACGATGATATCGTCGGTTTCGGGATTTACCGAGAACTGAATGTTACAGCCACCGGCAAACTGCCCAATGCCGTTCATCACCTTGATGGCGAGGTCGCGCATTTTCTGGTACAGCGTATCGGGCAGGGTCATGGCCGGGGCCACCGTGATAGAGTCGCCGGTGTGAATGCCCATCGGGTCGAAGTTCTCGATCGAGCAGACGATGATAAAGTTGCCGTTACCGTCGCGCAGCAGCTCCAGCTCATATTCTTTCCAGCCCATTACGCTTTGCTCTACCAGTACCTCGTGTACGGGCGACGCGTGCAGACCGTTGGTCAGGGCTTTGTCGAATTCTTCGGGCGTGTTAACGAAACCCCCGCCGGTACCACCGAGCGTAAATGAGGGCCGGATCACGAGCGGGAAGCCAATCTCCTGGGCAATCTCTTTACCCTCCAGAAACGAGCGGGCCGTACGGCCTTTGCAAACGCCCGCGTCGAGCTGAAGCATCAGCAGGCGGAATTTCTCGCGGTCTTCGGTCGTCTCAATCGCTTTGATATCGACCCCGATAATTTGTACGTTGTACTTTTCCCAGACACCCGCCTTATCGCAGTCGATGGCGAGGTTGAGAGCCGTTTGGCCACCCATGGTAGGCAGTACGGCGTCAATGGGCTTGCCCATCTGCCGGTGCTTTTCCAGAATCTCGACAATCGATTTTTTCTCCAGCGGCTTCAGGTACACATAGTCAGCGTTGATCGGGTCGGTCATGATCGTCGCCGGGTTGGAGTTGATCAGGGCCACTTCGATGCCTTCCTCGCGGATAGAACGGGCGGCTTGGGAGCCAGAGTAGTCAAACTCACAGGCCTGACCGATGATGATGGGGCCAGAGCCGATGATAAGTACCGAGCGGATGTTGGCGTTTTTGGGCATTTCTGAGCGGGGTAATAAAACGGTCCGGCGGTCCGGCGATCCGGCGCTCCGGAATGTGCAAAGCAAACTGGGCAAAGTATCTTTTTGGCCGTCTACGCTGGGAAGCGTAAGGCCAAAAATCCCGCAAAATTAGGGGTTAAACCGCATACCTTAATACAGTTGCGTAGTTTATAGTTTGTGGTTTATGGTTTTTTGAGAGGAGATTCGGGGTAAGTATTTAATTATTAGGGTGTTATCCGGCTTCGGGTAAAAAGAAATCCAACTAGCACGCGAATGACACGGATGGATGTGAATTGGCACGCGGATGGCGCAGATTAGGCGAATCGTCGCGGATTGATATTCCCAATGTGGTCAGTGTTTCTGGAAATAGCCAGTACCGGGGTCTGCGTTCATCTGCCTAATCCGTGTCATCCGCGTGCCAAAAAGACACCGTCAGGAGGCTGTATGTTTTACCCATACTGAGAGAAGGAAAGGGCGCACTGAGTCAAAAAACCGCAAATACCTACCTTGTAGAAACCATCACGTTCGACAAACGGATACTTTTGTCGATAAACGAAGTTTGTTCATGCAGCACATCCACCCGCGAAAAGGATATCTGGTTAGTTTGGTGCTGAGTCTGTTGATCGGGCTGGGCGGTTGTGGCGACGATGTTGAAACGGTGTTTCCGGCCCCGATTCTGCCCGGCGGTGGGTTCAACCCTCCGCCCGTGATACCGGCTCCACAGCGCATTTTTCTGGAAAATAGTCAGATAAAAGTGGGTATCGACCTCAACGCGGGCGGTGCCATCACCTACCTAGCCGATGCGCTCACGGGCGTCAACATGGTCAATAACTACGATCTGGGCCGGCAGCTTCAGACCAGTCTTTATTCCGGGCCGGTGCCCTTTGAAGAAGCCGGCAACCGGCCTATACCCCAATGGATTGGCCTCGGCTGGAACCCCGTGCAAACGGGCGATATGTACAACAACCCCTCGCAGGTGGTCTCGTACCGTAAAGACAGCACCAACCGGCTCTATGTAAAAACCAGCCCGCTCATTTGGCCCCTTCGCAACCGCCCTGCCGAGTGCCAGATGGAGCATTGGCTCGAACTCCGGGGAAATGTGATTCGTGTGCGTAGCCGCACCCAGCTCTCCCGACCCGACACCACGCAGTATCAGGCCCGTACGCAGGAGGCCCCCTGTATGCACCTCAATGCGCCGTATTACCGGGTTATCACGTACACCGGCGATAAACCGTTTACCAACGATGCCCTGTTTGAGTTCAACGCTCCGCACGCCATTACCGAACGGTATGCTACCGAAAACTGGGCCGCTCTGGTCGACAAAAACAGCTGGGGTGTGGGTATTTACCGGCGCAACGAATTTCGGTTCATTTCGGGCTTTTTCGGGGCTACCGGCGTTGGTGGCGAACGCGACGGGGATACCGGCTATCTCACGGCTATTCCGTTTCAGGTGATGGATCACAACGGCGTGTTTGAGTTTGAGTACGACCTGATTGTGGGTTCGGTGGAGCGCATTCGGCAGTATGTGTATAGCCAGCCCCGACCCGATACCGGCCCCAATTTCCGCTTCACCACCAACCGGCAGGGCTGGCATTACTACAATACCCGCGATACCGGCTGGCCCATTCGCAACGAGTTGTCGGTACAGTGGGGCCGCACCGATCCGACCCTGCCCAGCTTTGCCATCAAGTCGCCCAAGGGATTCTGGCGGGCGGCCGACGTGCGCCGGATTGTGCTCGAAGCTGCGTTTACCACCTCGTCCAAAACCGCCCGGCTCAACTGGCGCAAACCCGGCGATCAGGAGTTTGAAGTGCTCCGAAGCGGTGGGGTCGATTTTCCGATCATTGGCGATGGGCAGTTTCGTACCTATACCATTGATCTGAGCCGCGCGCCCGGCTGGGATGGTATCATTTACCAGATTCAACTAGAAGCGACACCGGGCGCGGATGCCTCTGCCAGCGAGCGCGGCAGTCGGCTGCGGTTGCGGAGTGTAAGCCAGTAATCTACCCTTTTTGTATCTTTGTCTATGCGCCTTTTCTATCCATACCTGTTGTTGCTACTGGCCGGGCTGGCTTCCTGCAAGCCCAGTGTCGAAACGTTTTACCCCATCGGTACCACCCCGCCCGGCAGCACCACCGGTGGCGGCTCGGTCACACAGCCCGGTGGCGGCTCAACCTCAACAGGAACAACCCCTCCGCAAACAGGGCAACCGCCCATTAATGTACCCGGCGGGGGAGGTGGCAACTCGGGCTCGGGATGGACCTCGGTGTTTAATCCCAATCTGCCCGCCCCGCCCGCAGCGCCGGGGGTGCCACGTCTGGTGATCCTGAGCAATGCCAAAGTGCGGGTGGGTGTCGATCTGGTGGCCGGTGGCGCCATTACGTTTCTGACCGATGGCCCGCGCGGCACCAACATGATCAATAACTTCGATCTGGGGCGGCAACTCCAGACGAGTCTCTACTCGGGCCCGATTCCGTACGTGCAGAATGGCAAACAGCCCGCTTTTGTCTGGCGAAACCTCGGCTGGAACCCCGTACAAACCGGTGATATGCACAACAACCCGGCGCAGGTAATCGGCTATCAGCAGCTCGATAGTAACCGGATTTATGTGAAGACGATCCCGCTGGTGTGGCCCTTGTTCAACGAGCCCGCCGAGTGCGTTATGGAGCATTGGCTCACCCTGCGCGACAATGTGGTGCATGTTCGGAGCCGCACGCAGGTAAACCGTCGCGACACCACGCAGTACGAAGCCCGCGCGCAGGAGGTGCCTTGTGCCTACCTCAACGCCCCTCTCAATCAGATTGTGACCTACACGGGCGCACAGCCTTTTACCAACGCACCGGTTGTGAATCTCTCGGCCGAAAAGGATATGGCGGTGCGGCAGGCTACCGAAAACTGGACGGCCCTGCTCGACAAAAACGGGCGTGGCCTGGGCTTGCACGTGCCCAATCAGTTCCGGTTTGTGACGGGCTTTCTGGGCTCTTCGAGTACCGGCACCGAATTCGACGACCCCACGAGCTACCAGGCGGCCACCCCGCTGGTGGTCATGGACCATAACACCGTGTACGAGTATGAGTACAACCTGATTATCGGCACGGTGACCGATATTCGGGCGTTTGTGTACGCGCAGCCCCGGCCCGAAACCAAACCGAATTTCCGGTTCACCAACAGTCGGCAGGGCTGGCACTATTACAATACGACCGATGCCGGCTGGCCTATTCAGAACGAGCTGGTGGTGCGCTGGAGCCGGGCCGACCTGAGCAAAAGCGCGTTCAGCCTGAAGAGCCCGCGCGTGTTTTGGCGAGCCGCCGACCTCAATAAAATCTACGTTCAGGCCGCCTTCACAACCGCAGCTCGTACGGCCCGCTTCAACTGGCTCAAGCCGGGCGATGGCGATTTTGTGGGTACCCCCGACCGGGTGGTTGACTTTCCGATCATCGGCGATGGGCAGATGCGTACCTACGAAATTGACCTGACTAACCGCAGCGGTTGGGATGGCCTCATCTACCAGATTCAGCTCGAAGCCACACCGGGGCAGGAGGGACCCAACGACAAAATCAGGCTCCGGTCGGTAACGGCCGAGCGGCCTTAGTGCATACCCAAAACCACCTACACTGTACCATGACTGTTCCTGCCCGGCCTGCTATGGCCTTCGACGAATACCGCCAATACGATGCTACGGCCCTGGCCGAGCTGGTTCGGCGCAACGAAGTAACCCCGGCCGAACTCCTCGAAACGGCCATTGCCCGTGCCGAAGCGGTAAACCCCCAACTGAACGCCATTGTAACACCGCTGTACGACAAGGGCCGTGAAATGGCTACCCAACTGCCGGGTGTCGGGCCGTTTCGGGGGGTGCCGTTTTTGCTCAAAGACCTCGAACTCGAATGGGCGGGCGTACCGCTCAAGTCGGGCTGTGCGGGGTATCAGAACTACGTGCCCCAAACCGATAGCGAAGCCGTGACCCGCATGAAGCAGGCCGGTCTGGTGCTGTTTGGTAAAACCAACACCCCTGAGTTTGGCCTTACGCCCTACACCGAGTCTAAACTGTACGGCCCGGCCCGTAATCCGTGGAGCCCGGCCCACTCGCCGGGCGGTAGCAGCGGGGGCTCGGCCGTGGCAGTCTCGGCGGGTATTGTACCGATGGCGTCGGCGAGCGACGGGGGCGGCTCCATCCGGATTCCGGCGAGTAGCTGCGGCCTGTTTGGCATGAAGCCCTCCCGTGGGCGGGTGCCCCTTGGCCCGGCCAATGGCGAAATGTGGTCGGGAGCTGTGGTGAACCATGCCGTGACCCGCTCCGTGCGCGACAGTGCGGCCCTGCTCGATGCCCTGAGCGGACCCATGACGGGCGACCCCTATTTTTTGCCCAATCCCGAACGGCCCTTTGCCGAAGAGGCCACCCGCGAGCCCGGTCAACTGCGTATTGGCTTCTCGACCGAGGCCCTGATTCCGTCGCAGCCCACACATCCCGAATGCGTCAGGGCGGTGCAGGATGCCGCCAAACTGCTCGAAAGCCTGGGGCATCAGGTCGAGGAGATCAAGTTGCCGTACAGCAAGAGTATTCTGACGGAGGCCTTTTTTACGATGGTGGTGAGCGAAACGGGCGCTACCCTGCGCGAACTGGCCAACTACCTCGGGCGGCCCGTCCGTCGCGACGATGTGGAGCTGAACACCTGGGCCATTGCACGTATGGCCGAAGGGTTTTCGGCGGTCGATTACGCGTTTCAGAAACGACGCTGGAACGAGCTGACCCGCAGTATGGGCCTGCTACACGACCGGTTCGATGTGGTGCTGACCCCTACACTGCCCCGGCCCCCTATTGAAATTGGTTTGTTTCAGAACACGGCCGCCGAAAACCGGATGATTCGGCTCGTGGATACGTTGGGTGGCCTGAAACGGCTCAAAGGCAGCAAGATTATGGACGAGCTTGCCGAAAAATCGCTTGGCTACATCAGCTTTACCGGTATTGCCAACATGACCGGGCAACCGTCGATGTCGGTGCCCCTGCACTGGTCGGCAGATGGCTTGCCGGTTGGGACTATGTTTACGGCCATGCTCGGCGATGAGGCTACGCTATTCCGGCTGGCCGGGCAGCTCGAAAAGGCGCAACCCTGGTTCGAGAAGGTACCGTCCTAAAAAACAACACCCCGGTTCGCGTTGGCGGGCCGGGGTGTTTAAAAGGAAAGGAAGATAGGAATAGGGCACCTAATTGTTTTACCTCACTGTTTTGGGTTGGGCGCAACCGTGTTTTACCGGTTGCGCCCACATTCGTTATTGAATACTCAGTTGACGAGTTGCTTGCTGCTCGGGCGACTTCAGCGTAAACGAGTACTCACCTACTTTTTCTTTACCCATAATCCGAACCTGATACACACCATCGGGCAGTTGCTCAATGTTGAATTTCATGCTGTAGGCACCCGCCTGCTTGCTCACAAATTGCTCGGCCATCACGCGGCCTTCGCCATTCGTAAACTGGACACGCAACATTTCGCCGGCTGGCTTTTCAACGTTTACGCTCAGGGCCCGGCCTGCGTTGACGGCAAAGGCGGCATGGCGCACGGTGGTGATGGCATTGTTGTCGCGTTTGATGGGCCGGGCTTCAACGGCACTAGCCGAGACAAACAAAAGGGCACAAAAAGCAACGAAAAGGGACAGGCCTAAAAGGATGGATTTAATGACAGTTTTCATACTTGTACTCCGGGGAGTGGTTCAAAAGTTTTTGTTGTGTTGTTGTTCGCTTTGAACACTGCAAAGTTGTGACAGTCAGTGCTATTGTTGAAAACGATAATGCGTCAAGCGGTAAAAGCGACGGCTGAATGGTCTAAAAAAACCGTTGAACTGTCGAAAATCAGGATGGCATTTAACGGGTTTTTAACCCTTTTCCCTCCCCTCGTTTAGTTCAGTGTCACCAATCGGTTGGGCAGCTGTTCCTGCAAGCCCGGCGACGAGAGTTTGAACGTCCGTTCGCGAACCGAATTCCCGTCGGTGATACGGAACGTGTACCGCCCATCGGGCATGTTGCTGAGGTCAAATTTCTGGTTGAACCGGTTTACCCGGGCGTTGTAGGTCTGGCTGTGGAGCAAGTGGTTTTGTGCGTCGAACAGTTCCACTTTGATACGGGCGCGCGGGTCTTCCTTTTCCACATTCATCCAGAGTTTGAGCGGGGTAGCCGCCGGATAAACAACGGCTTCAAGGCGGGGCTTTTCTTCGTAATAGGCTTCGGTCGAGGGCTTCGACTGAGCCATGGCTGGCGTTGAGAGGGCAGAGGTACACAGGGCAGATGCACCCAAAAGCAGAGCGGCAGAGAAGGCTACGAACGGTTTCATGGGAGTAGTTTATTTGTTGTTTCACCTCAATGATGCCGATAGGCGTAGGGGGGCGCGGGAGTTTGGGATGAGTGGTCGAAAAATGGGTAAGAAAGGTTTCCTATCCTCTGCACCCCCGCCCTACGTGACCGAAATCAGTTCGGGGGGCTACAGAAATCAGGCTATTTTTAAAAGAGTATTGAGCCTGTCAATCGTACTTTTGTCTAATGGATATGCGACCTGTAAGCTCACTTTTGTTTGCCCTGCTCGAACAGCAGCCCGACGCCGAACGCGCCCTCACCTGGCTTCGGCAGCAACTCGATCTGTACCGTAACCAACCGACCAACGCCGTCTTTTACCGGGTTTTTACGGCCATGCCCCGGTTTATGGGTAAGGCGCCCGTGGTGGTTTCTGACGAGATGGCTACGGCGTTGGCCGAGGCTCGCCCCGGTTTCCAGCTTGTCGACTGGACCATGGATCGGCTGGCCCGCGTGTGGTGGCTGCTTCAGTATCCATCGGCCGACCGGCAGGAGTACCGGCGCAGTATCACCGAACTGTTTCGGGCGGCCGAAATGAACGAACTGGTGGCCCTGTACTCCGCCCTGCCCGTACTCGAATACCCCGAAGACTGGCGTTTTCAGGCTACGGAAGGCGTTCGGAACAATATTGCCGATGTGCAGGCGGCTATCATGCTGCATAACCCATACCCGGCCGAGCAACTCGACGAAGCCGCCTGGAATCAGCTGGTGATGAAAGCCTTTTTTATTGGTAAAGATGTGACGCAGATTCAGGGCTTGTGGGCGCGTAACAACCCCAGGTTGCAAGCGATTCTGCACGACTTTGCCGCCGAGCGCCGGGCCGCCGGACGCGAGGTTCCCGAACATTTACCCAAACTAATGAGCGAAAGAGTGATAGAGTGAAAGAGTGAATGGCTTGTTCAGGAGGTAGATTCCCCCCTTTCTACGCTTTGCGGCCCACGCTCTTTCACACTTTCGTTCTTTCACTCTTTTACAATTCATACAGCTAAGTGAATGTGCAATGCATAATGAATAATTGAGTTAACTGTTGACAGTCAGCTTTTTCGTTATACATTTTATACTGTACATTATACATCTAATTCTGCTTGACTGCTTATGTCTTCTTTCTTAGAGTCAATACGGGGCATGAAGTTCTTCGACATGCACGTGCATATGATTTCCCGCACTACCGACGATTATCAGGCGATGGCTGATGCGGGTATTGTGGCCGTTTTGGAGCCGGCGTTCTGGTTGGGGCAGCCCCGTACCGGCGTCGATTCGTTTCGGGATTACTACGCCAGTCTGGTTGGCTGGGAACGGTTCCGGGCGTCGCAGTTTGGTATCCGGCACTATTGTACCATGGGGCTCAACTCCAAAGAAGCCAATCAGGAGGCTTTGGCCGAACAGGTGATGGAGATTCTGCCCCTGTTTATTTACAAAGAGGGCGTGGTGGGTATCGGCGAAATTGGGTTTGACGACCAGACCCCTGCCGAAGAAAAATACTACCGCGCCCAGCTTGAGTTGGCAAAAGAGGCCAACCTGCCTGTGCAGGTACACACCCCCCACCGCGACAAAAAACGGGGAACGACCCGCAGCATGGACATTGCCATTGAACACGGCATTGACCCCGGCATGGTTATCATCGACCACAACAACGAGGAAACCGTACGTGAGGTGCTCGACCGGGGCTTCTGGGCGGGCTTTACCATTTACCCATTCACCAAAATGGGCAACGAGCGCATGGTTGAGATCGTCCGGCAATACGGCCCCGACCGGATCATGATCAACTCGGCTGCCGACTGGGGCATCAGCGACCCGCTGGCGGTGCCAAAAACAGCCGCCCTGATGAAGCAGAACGGTATTTCGGACGAGGCCATCCGGCTCGTGACCCTCGAAAACGCCGTGACAGCCTTTGCCCCCAGCGGCCAGATAAGCCTGAGCGATTTCGACCAGCCCCTCACCATCGACCAGAGCCAGCGTTTCAACGGCTCGTCGGTACTGCGTGGTGGGCAGGCACCCCGTATTGACAAAGATTCAACCATTATCAAATAGCGATGAGTGATGAACGATGAGTGATGAACTGGCTGACGCACGACTTTTATCACTTATCGTTCATCACTCATCGCTTATCACTCTTTATGCTTCTTCCCCTTCTCCGCCTGACTCGCCCGGCGAACTTGATTACCGCCGTGGCCGATGTGCTGGCGGGTATGGCAATTGCCGGTTATCTGACGCTCCCCGATGCGGCCCCGGCACCCGTGGGTTGGCTTAGCCTGGCTACGGTGGGTTTGTACGGGGGCGGGGTGGTGTTCAACGATGTGTTCGATGCCGAGCTCGATGCCGTGGAGCGGCCCGAACGGCCCATTCCGAGTGGGCGCGTAAGCCTGATGGCGGCTACCACCCTCGGCGCCATACTGCTGGCGGTTGGCGTCGTGGCCGCGTTTATGGTAAACCCTCTGTCGGGTTGGCTGGCCGTGGCTACGGGTGTGGCCGCTTTGGTGTACAACCGGTTCAGCAAGCATCACGCCCTGATTGGCCCCATCAATATGGGTTTGTGCCGGGGGCTTAATCTGTTGCTGGGCGTAAGCGTACTGCCCGATCAGGTGCAGCCGTGGGCCTGGCTGGGGGTGGTGCCGGTGCTGTACATCGGAGCTATCACGGCCATTAGTCAGGGCGAAGTACACGGGGGCAACACGCGCACGCTGCGCCTGGCGGGCCTGCTCTACGGGGCTGTCATCGCCATAATTGCCGCCATTGCCCAGTCGCGGGGGCAGTTGGGTACCGCCTTGCCCTTTCTGATTATTTTCGGGTATTACATTTTTGTGCCGCTCTGGCAGGCCGTGCGCGAGCCGATTGGCCGTAATATCGGCATGGCCGTAAAGGCAGGCGTTTTGTCGTTGATTGTGATGAATGCGGCCTGGGTAGCTGCGTTTGCTTCTTTCCCGTTTGCCCTGCTGGTCATGTGTTTGCTGCCGTTGTCGCGGTTGCTGGCGCGGTTGTTTGCGGTTACGTAGCCATGTATCTTTGAACGATAAACAGGTCACCCGGTGGTCGGTTTTGTTCAGAGTAGAAACGAATTACTCCTGTTTTTGGTAGTTATTCAGAAGTGGGTTGTGTCGGCCCTTCAAGGCCCATATCATAGGCACAGGCTGCTTGCTTAGGCGTACAACAACCGTTAAAAAAAGTAGGCCGCGTTTGTTCGATGTGAACACAGCGCGCCTTGGCGTCAACTAACATGAATCAACTTAATCAGTCATTCAGCGTCCGCTTTACGTACAGCATCAGCTTCACCGACGGCCTGTTTGATTCGCACAATACCTCGCTGGCCGATTTTCTGGCCGCGCAAAGCAGCGAAGCCTCACGCAAAAAGCTGCTCTTCGTGATTGATGAGGGCGTACTGGCGCACTTCCCCGATCTGGGCGAACAAATCCGGGATTATTTCGCCGGGCAACCCAACGTGGAGCTGGTCGACGATCTGGTGACGGTGCCGGGCGGAGAACCCGCTAAAAACGACTCCGCTCTGGTCGAACGCATCATCGACGCGGTGGATCGTTACGGAATCGACCGGCACTCGTACGTGGTGGGTATCGGTGGCGGGTCGGTGCTCGATCTGGTGGGCTACGCAGCGGCCATTGCGCACCGGGGCATTCGGCATATTCGGATTCCGACCACGGTACTCTCGCAAAACGATTCGGGTATTGGTGTGAAAAACGGCGTGAACTATCGGGGTAAGAAAAACTTCCTCGGCACGTTTGCTCCGCCCGTAGCCGTGTTCAATGACTACCGGTTTTTGCGGACCCTCGATGAGCGCGACTGGCGTTCGGGCATGGCCGAAGCCGTGAAAGTGGCGTTGATTAAAGATGCGCCTTTCTTCGACTGGATCGAGGCTAATGCCCTGGCCCTGGCCAACCGCAACGAAGCAGCCATGCAGTACCTGGTGTACCGCTGTGCCGAGTTGCACATGAACCACATTGCCGGGGGCGACCCGTTTGAGCAGGGGTCGTCGCGCCCGCTCGATTTTGGGCACTGGAGCGCACACAAACTCGAACAACTTACCGGTTTTGCGTTGCGGCATGGCGAGGCTGTTGCCATTGGTATGGCCCTCGATTGTCAATACGCGCACCTGCTCGGTTACCTCGCCGACGAAGACCTGAACCGGGTGCTGGCGGTTCTCGAAACACTTGGTTTCGCCTTGTACGACCCGGCCCTCGATCAGGACGACAGCGCCGGTGTGCTGCGTGGCCTGGGTGAGTTCCGCGAGCACCTTGGCGGTCGGCTGACGATTCTGCTGCTGCGGGGTATCGGCTATGGTGAGGAGGTCAACGAGATGGACGAAACGCTGCTCCGGCAGGCTATTCATCTGCTGGCCAACCGGCAACCGAGCCTGGCACTCGACTAAATGTGGTTCCGGTTTTTGGTTTATTGTTTTTAGTTTTTGGTTTTTGGTTTTTGTCGGCTGCTATAATCCCTTGTGCCGATCACTACAAACGATAAACCTAAAACCATAAACCACCCTCGCCCGTATCCCAACAACCTGTTTAAACCTGTAAGGTCTTTGAGACCTTGCAGGTTTGGTAAACCTTCATTCTGTTTAAACCTGTAAGGTCTCCAGAACCTTGCAGGTTTGGCAAACCTTCATCATGCAGATATCTCTCGGACACCTCGGCTATTGCACCAACATTCACGCCGGGGAGCACTGGGTTGAGCACTTTGCCGCCCTGCAACGGGCCATTCCTCCCCTCAAAAACCGACTGACGCCCGACGCTCCGCTGGGTCTCGGCCTGCGCCTGTCGAACGTAGCGAGTACCGAGCTGGCGGTCGGCACACGCGTAGCCGAGTTGCGTCAATGGCTGACCGAAACGGGCTGTTATGTGTTTACCATGAATGGGTTTCCGTTTGGCGGTTTTCATGGCGTGCGGGTCAAAGATGCGGTGCACAAACCCGACTGGACTACGCCCGAGCGGGTGGCTTACACCAATCGGCTGTTTACGCTGCTGGCACAACTGCAAACGGGGCCGCTCACTACGCAGCCCGGCATTTCGACCTCGCCCCTGTCGTACCGACACTGGTTTCGGTGGGGCGATGCCGACGCCCGCGATGCCGCGTTTACCCAAACCACGCAGAACCTGCTGGAGGTGTTGACGCACCTCGTGAAGCTGGAAGGCGAAACGGGGCTGGCTATGCACCTTGATCTGGAACCCGAACCCGATGGCCTGCTCGAAACGGCCGACGAGTTTGTGCATTGGTTCACCGACTATCTCTTGCCCATGGGCGAGCGGCATCTGGCCGGGCAGTTCGGCATGAGTGCTTCGGCTGCGGGCGAAGCGCTACGTCGGCATGTGCAGTTGTGTTACGACGTGTGCCATTTTGCGGTGGGCTATGAGCGCCCGGCCGATGTGCTGGCTAAGCTCAAAGCGGCCGATCTACGAGTCGGGAAAATTCAGATTAGTGCCGCCCTCAAAGCCACGATACCCGCCGAAACCGACGGGCGAGAGGCCATCCGGCAGGCTTTTGCCGGGTTCAACGAGCCTACGTATCTGCATCAGGTGGTGGCCCGTACGCAAACGGGCGAACTGGTTCGGTTCAATGATTTGCCCGACGCCCTGGCTCAGTTTAGTGAGACGCATGCCGAATGGCGGTCGCACTTTCACGTGCCTATTTTCGTGGAAGATTACGGCCTGCTGCAATCCACACAGGACGATATTCGGGAGGTGCTCCGGTTACAGGCCGTGACCCCGTTTACCGATCAGATGGAAGTAGAAACCTACACCTGGGAGGTACTGCCCGAAGGTCTCAAGCTAAACCTTGTCGACTCCATCGAGCGCGAACTGAACTGGGTAAGACAATTAGTGAATCGGTCCGCCGAAGCGGAGTGAAAGAGCGAAAGAGTGAGTGGCTGCCGCAAGAACAACTTGCCGGTTTCCATTTACTCTTTCGCTCTTTCACTCTTTCACTCTTTCGCTATGAAAAAGACTGTCGTAATAGATGTGGTTGGTTTGTCGTACTCGCTCATTAGCGAGCACACGCCCTTCCTCAAAAACTGGATGGCCACGAAAAATCGGGCCACGATAAATCCCATGCTGCCCGCCGTGACGACCTCGGTACAGTCTACGTACATCACGGGCAAATGGCCGACCGAACACGGTATTGTGGGCAACGGCTGGTACGATCATACCGATGCCGAAATCAAGTTCTGGAAGCAGTCGAACCATTTGGTGAAGGCCGAGAAAATCTGGGAGCGCGCCCGAAAAGTCGATCCCACGTTTACGGTCTCCAAAATGTTCTGGTGGTACAATATGTACAGCTCGGCCGATTACTCGGTTACGCCCCGGCCGCAGTACCTCGCCGACGGCCGCAAAATGCCCGACTGTTACAGCCAACCCGCCGACCTCCGCGACCGATTACAGGCTGAGCTGGGTACGTTTCCTCTTTTTCAATTTTGGGGCCCGGGTGCTAATATCGTATCGACGCGCTGGATTGCCGATGCATCACTGCTGGTCGACAAGTGGCACGACCCCACGCTGACGCTTATTTACCTGCCGCATCTGGATTATTGCCTGCAAAAGTTTGGTGGGCAGGATTTGGCTAAAATTGCGCCTGAGCTAAAGCAGATTGATGATGTTTGCCGTGACCTGATTACGCACTACGAAAAGGTGGGTGCCGAGGTCATGGTTTTGTCGGAATACGGCATCACGCCCGTGAGCCGGCCGGTGCACATCAACCGGGTCCTTCGCGAGGCCGATTTGATTCAGGTGCGTGTGGAGCGCGGGCTGGAGCTGCTCGATGCGGGGGCTTCGAGGGCGTTTGCTGTGTCGGATCATCAGGTGGCACACGTGTACGTCAACGATCCGGCCTTGCTGCCTAAAGTGAGGGCGTTGTGTGAGAAAACCCCCGGTGTGGAGCTGGTACTCGACCGCGAACAACAGAAGGCCTACCACATTGACCACGAGCGGGCCGGCGACCTCGTGCTGATGGCCGATGCCGACAGCTGGTTTACTTACTACTACTGGCTCGATGACCGTGTGGCCCCCGATTTTGCGCGGCTCGTGGATATTCACCGTAAGCCTGGCTACGACCCCGTCGAGATGTTTATGGACCCGGCCAACCCGCTCATCAAACTCCGGGCGGGCTACAAGCTGCTCCGCAAAAAACTGGGCTTTCGCTACCTGATGGATGTGATTCCGCTCGACGCTACGATTATCCGGGGCTCGCACGGGCGGGTAGGTACGGCTCCCGAATTTCATCCGGTGTTGATCGGTAACTCGGTCGGCACTAAGCCGGTATCGGCCGTGGAAGTGTACGACAAAATCTGGGCGGCTCTGGGGACCTAACTCAGAGATGACATCTCTGGAGAAAACTTGCTGACGCGTGGGCCTTCGACAGGCTCAGGCTGACCGTTGTTTTGAGAGCCGCCAGTCAGCCTGAGCCTGTCGAAGGCCCACGCGTCAGCAACCGTTTAGTAGATAGTAACTCCCGTCGGCTATTCTTCAGAATTTGGCTCCAGGCGATGATATCTTGTTTAGAAAGATGTCATCGCTCTCCCTAAAATGACAAAACCTGGCATCTCTAAAGGAAATGCCAGGTCGGAGTCAGGTATGGAAACTACTCAGTAATACCGGATGAAGGGCGCAAAGCTTTACCAACCGGGGTTTTGAAGCAGGGTGGGCGTACGCTGTAGCTCACTCTGCATAATGGGGAACAGGTAGTGGCGTGGGGCCAGAAATACCCGGTTTTCGATAAAGAAACGGCGCATCTTGTACTTCTTCGTGCCAATCACAATTTTGCCGTTGGGGTCTTCTACAGGCCGCATTCCGTTGACCATCCGTTGGGTTTTGGGGTAAGGCCATGCCTTTTGCGAACGCTCATCGTTGGTGCTGCCAGCCGATTGCCAGTTTTGCTCTTTGGCCAGTTCGGTTTCCGCGCTGGGCTCCAGATACAGGCGTGTCGTCCAGATCCGGTTGTTTTCGTAAAACAGCTCGACCCGGCGCTCGCGCTGAATGTACTCGCTCATGAGTTTCTTGTTGCTGACGGCCTCGGGCGCAATGGGTGCCATAAACGACCGCTTGCGTACCTGATTGAGCAGATCGGCGATTTCGGCGTTGGGGCCGGTGGTTTCGTTCACGCCTTCGCAGTAGATGTACATGAACTCAGGCAGTCGCCAAACGGGTGGGCCGTTGATGGCAAAGCTCTTGTCGCGGTTCCACGACTCGCGCAGGATTTTCCGCAGGAAGTAGCCCGTTGTGGTTGAGTTGGTTGCGCCCACGCGGTCCGATCCCTCGGCGGTATTGATCACCTTGCCTTTAAACGTAGAGCCGTGATACACAATATCGCGGTAGAAACGGGGGTCGCGCTTCACGCTCTCGTAGGGGTTTTCGTCGTCGTAGCCGTCGGCCTTGGCGCGGCTGTCGTACACCGGGTAGCCGTATCCGTTTGGCGCAATGTACTCGTACTCATCAACCTGCTCCTGCACGGGCATCTGGCGCGCACTGCCGCCCGAACTGGGTGGGTACACGTCGCCCTGCCAGTTGTTGTCTTTGTCGCGGGTCACGAAAAAGACCGCTTCTTTCTGGTAGGCATCCATGCTGTGGTACAGGTCCCAAAGGCGGGCATACACCTTCGAGTTGTTGTTGTTCACCCCGGCATCGTCCTTGAAGTCGCTCGCATCGTGGCCAACGTACAGGCTGTAGCGGGGAATTCCATCGGCTTTGAAGTCGAGTACGGCCTTGGCGGCATCGCGGGCCTGCGCCCAGCGGGTCTGGTTGTAGCTGTATTCCGATTTGAACTGCCGGGTATCGCCGGCCAGTGTACCGCCGTTCCAGAGCGGAGTGGCCGCCATCCAGCGGGCCATGGCTTTCAGACCCAGACAAGCCCCTTTGTCGATACGGCCGAAATCGGTGCCGCTCCACAAACCCGGCACCCGGGCGTAGGCCGAATCGCAGTCGCGGGCAATTTTGCCGACAATCGAGTGAAACGACTCCTTCTTGAAGTTCATCGGGTCGGTAGCCTGTACTACCCGGTCAACGTACACAATTTCGCCGTACATGCGGGCGGCCAGGTAATGGAGGTAAGCGCGCATGAAATACACCTCACCAATCCGTCGATCGAGATCGCCCTCCTGCAAGGGGTTGTCGGGGGTTTTGTATTTACGAACGCCTTCCAGAAATACGTTGGTCTGCCGGATTTTGCTGTACAGACCGTTCCAGTACTGTCCGCCGTCGCTACGGTCGGGCATGGCGTTGGGGCCCCAGTCGCCCGAGTTAAATTTGTTCGTAATACCGCCTTCTACCGTAGATCCTTCGCACTCATCGGTCGCGGGTGCGGTCGAGAAGTGGACAAAATACACCAGCGGGCGGTTGGCGGCTTTTACCTGCGCGTATATGTCGGTAACCAGCTGATTGGCTTTCACGTAGCGGGTAAACACCTGTTCGGCATCAATCTGATCGTCGGGCCGACGTTCGAGAAAGTCATCCTGGCACGAAACCAGTACCAGCGCGAAGAACAGGAAAAGGGTGGAGAATACGAGGGTACGCTTCATGAGTTGAGGCAATTAAAAAGTAATGTCGAGACCAAAGTTGAACACCTTCTGCACGGGGTACCAGGAGCCATCGCCTTCGCGTACTTCGGGGTCGATGTCGGCATCTTTCAGTTTATCCCAGGTAAGCAGGTTGAGCCCCTGCGCGTACACGCGGGCCGTTTGGAGGTGAATGCGCTGCAACAGCGGTTTAGGAATGTTGTACCCCAGCTCAACCGTTTTCAGGCGCAGGTACTGTGCGTCGTACAGAAACAGGTTGCTGAACGGGTTTTTGTTGTTGGTGTGCTCGCCAAAGTGCAGGGCCGGGTAGGTAGCCGTAGCGGCTGTGGCGGGTGTCCAGCGGTTGAGGTGCATGGGTTTTACCTTGCCGTACTTATCCTGCGAGAACAGGGGGAAGTCGTACACGGCCGGGCCGCTCAGCTGCACCGAGGTGCGGGAGGCCCCCTGGAAAAGCATGCTGAAATCGAAGCCCTTGTAGCGCGCGCCTACGGGCAAGCCAAACATCAGTTCGGGGTTGCGGGGGTTGCCCGTGGCAACGCGGTCGCCGAGGTCGTTGATTACCCCATCGCCGTTGATGTCTTTGTACACCACATCGCCCGGCACCAGTTTGCCCCAGGGCTGAAAACCGGCTCCGTTGTTGCGGCCGTTAAGCTCGGCGGCTTCGGCGGCATCGCGCACAAAATGATCGACAATGTAGTTGAAGTGTTCCCCAATCCGGCGGCCGGTATTGGCCCGGTCGGGCATGGCGTAGGGCACTTCGTTCATAAACACAATCCGGTTGCGGGCGTAGGTCAGGTTAGGCCGTATAAAGTACGAGAACCCTGAACCCAGATTGCCCGACCAGCCCACTTCGAGGTCGATCCCTTTGTTGTCGACAATCCCCGAGTTGATGTACGGCGCACTTTTGCCCACAATCGTCGGGAAGCCGAGCTTGGTGTTGTCGGCCAGATCGGTGATGATGTCGTAGCGGTGCTCTTTGAACAGATCGACCGTGAAGGTCAGGTTGCGGAACAGGGCCAGGTCGATACCGATGTTTGTTTTGCGGGCTTTCTCCCAGCTCAGATTGGCATTGGCGAGGTTGCCTTCGCGGAGGCCGCCCCCCGCACCCGAGCCGAAGTTATCCGTCCCGAAGCTGTAATCAGAGCCACCGCTGTAGTATTGGAGGTACACAAACCGGGCGTCGTTCGGAATCCGGTCGCTACCCACAAGCCCGTGCGAAGCTCTGATCTTGAAGTTGTTCACCCAGGGCAGGTTGCTCATGAATTTCTCGCGCGAGACGACCCAGCCCGCCGATACCGCCGGGAAAAAACCGTACCGCTTGCCTTTGGCAAAGTTCTCGGAGCCGTTGTAGGCCGCGTTGATTTCAAACAGATACCGGTCATCGTAGCCGTAGGTGATACGGCTCGTGAGGCCCTGATACACAAACGGAACCTGATTGTCGATCACCCGCTTCGACCGGTTGGCCAGCACCAGACCTGTTACGTTATGATTGCCAAAGTTGCGCAGGTATTCCAGCTTGAGCTGCGTGTACGAACGGCCGTCGCTCGGGTTGCGGCTTGAGGTGTTGCTCAGCGTCTGATCGGAGTCGTATTTGTTGCCCCGCTTGTAAATGCCGGTGTAGATGGCCGGGTTGCGGTACACATCAATACCGGCGTCGGGTTGGAGTGTCGCGTAACCGGGGTACACGCGGTAGCCTTCCGAGTACGTGTTTACCTGCCGGTACACCCAGATGCCTTCGGAGGCATCGTAGCCAAACAGACCTTCAACTTTAAGGCCCGGCGTGATAAAATCGAGGTGGCGGCCCAGCACAAACGACCCGTTGAGGTAGGTGTTTTTCTCGTTCAGGAAACCCGTGCGGCTCAATTCGCCGAGCATGTTGAAGCGGTAAATCTGGTCGCCGAAGAGCATTCCAAGCGGGTTGTTGACCACCGACCGGCCATTGGCGGGGTTATCGTTGGCGGGCAACACAATGGGCAGATACGGCGGCTGGGTGTTGGCAATCTCGACAATGCGAGAGGCTGTGGTTCCCGGCGCGGTGCGGTCGGTGATGCGGGCCGCGAGATCGAGCCGGGCGTAAAAATCCTTCGTAATGTCGATGTCGATATTCGAGCGGAAGTTGTACCGCTTAAATACGGCCTGGGTGTTGTAGTTGCTCAGGTCGGTATGCTGGTAGTTGCCATCCTGCCGGAAGTAGTTGGCCAGCACAAAGTAGCGAGCCTTACCCGACCCTCCACTGATGTTGAGGCTGTGGTCCTGCTGCTTACCGGGCTTGAAGGCGTAATCGAAATAGTCCCAGTTATAGCCGTTACCGTCGGAGTTGTCGCCCACGGCATTCCGAAATTTCTGGATAGCCTGATCCGAAAACAGGTTGAGCGTGGCCGGGTTAACACCCGGATTGTTGTTCACGATGGCCTCGTTGTAGAGCGTGGCATAATCAGCCGAGCCGAGGTAGTTTGGGAACTTAACGGGCTGGTTTACACCCATCGAGGTTTTGAAATTGACCAGAGCCCGGTCCTGCACTTTGCCGCGCTTAGTCGTAATCAGGATTACCCCGTTGGCCCCCCGCACCCCAAACGGAGCCGTCGACGAGGCATCTTTCAGAATCGTAAACGTTTCAATTTCCGACGGGGCCAGGTAGTCCATGCTGCGCTCCAGTCCGTCGATAATCACGATAGGGGCCTGATTGCCGTAGGTACCCAACCCCCGAATATATACGTTGCTTCGGTCGACACCCGGCTCACCCCCGTTGAACTGGTTGGCAAACAAACCTGGCAAGCGTCCGGCGAGGGCGTTAGTGAGGTTGGCCGTGGGGCTTTGCTCCAGGTCGCGGGTCGAGATGGTCGCCAGCGAACCCGTGAGGGTGGCCTTGCGCTGCGTACCGAAACCTACTACCACCACTTCGTTCAGGGTCTGGTTGTCGGGTTGTAGGGTCACGGTCAGGTTGGATTGCGAACCAATCGTAACCTCCTGTTTTTGGTATCCCAGAAAGCTGAAAACCAGAATGGTACTGGCGTTCGGCACGTCGATTTTGTAGCTACCGGTAGCGTCGGTGTTGGTACCGCGGGTGGTGCCTTTCACCACGACGCTCACGCCGGGCAGGCCCACGCCTTTTTCGTCGAACACCTTACCGGTCACCGTAATATCGGCTGCGGCAAGTGGTTGTTCGAGGCCGGTGGGGGGCAGGCTCGGCAGGAGTTTGGGCTCCGGCCGGGAGAAAATAATTTGCCGCCCCGACACTTCAAACTGGATGTTGCGCGGTTTGAGCAGCCGGTTCAGGACGTCTTCCAGGCGTTCGTTGCGGGCTACGAGCGTGATCTTTTCGTCGGCCCGAATCACCTTCGAGTTAAACACAAACTTGACGCCGGCTGCCTGGCTGATCTCGACAAACGCCCGCTTCATGGGTGTCTGTTCCAGACTGATGCTGATGCGCTGTTCGAGCAGCTCCTGCACGGCGCTACTGGCCAAATGACTCCCGGCCATCAGCAGCAAGGCCATGAAAACCCGTAGGGCTGTCATTCGGGTAGAGGTGTAAACCTGTTTCATACGCGGAAAAGAGTGGAAATAAGGAACGTTTTAGGTTGGTTGTACGGAATTAAAGGGAGGTTGATGGAGGGTCTTTTATCGGCACCCGCGCGACTGAATGATGATCTTACCGTCGATCACTTCGTAGCGCGCTTCAATGCCTTTGCAAATGATAGTCAGCTTGTTGTTCAGGCTCTCGTCGGCCAGCGAGGCCGTGAGGGCGCAGTTTTGCAGCACATCCGAATCGTAAATGATGTCGATACCATACGCTTTCTCGACGCGCTGAAGCACCTGCTCGACCGGTGTTTCGTCGAACTCGAAATTGTCGGCGGTCATTTCCCGATCAATCACTACGGGCTGATCGGCGAGTTTTTTCTGGAACGAGGTCGTTTCCCGCGAGAACTGAGCCTGCTGGTTGGGCGTCAGCGAAATCACCCGTCGGTCGATGCGCTTGTTGTTGCCCGAGGTCAGGTCGTGTCGGGTGTACACCGATACTTTGCCGGTGCGAACGGTCACGGTCAGGTCGCGCTTGCCGGGGTAGGCCGACACCCGGAAACTCGTGCCGAGTACGCGCGTCACAATGGCGTCGGAGTAGACCCGAAACGGGCGTTTGGGGTTTTTGACCACCGTAAAGAATGCTTCGCCTTCCAGCGTCACGTCGCGGGTGGTATCGTCGAAGGCGGGTGTATACCGTAGCGTCGACCGGGGCGACAACATCACCTCGCTGCCGTCGGGCAGAATGATTTGCAGGGCGCGGTTGGTTTTATTGGTGAAAAACGAGTCGCCCTCGGCGGTTTGCCCGGTTTGCAACGACCGGTGGGCCGTCGGCTGCGGACTGCGTAGGCCAAACCACCAGCCCAAACCCAGCAGGAGCACCACCGCGGCTGCACTGGCCCAAGCCATAACCGGCCGAAACCGGTACACCCGTGTCGGTTGCGGCTCCGATTGCCCACCAATCCGCCCCAGCATCTGTGCTACGTCGTGTTCGATCTGAGACTGGCTGACGTCCGGTTGCAGTTCCGAAAGACTGAGAACGATTTGCCGGGCCAGCAGCACATCGGCCCGTCGCTCAGGATGAGCCGCGAGCCATTCCTGCCAGAACGCATCCTGCCGGGGCGTAGGTGCAGTCACCCACGACCGGAAAGCCGGGTCGAACGTAAAATCGTCAACAGAGAAGGTAGAATAATCGGGCATAGGATAGGCGTTCATATCCCGTTAGGGGAAACGCCTGTGCAGATACTGCCTTTTTTCTGAAATTTTTTTGGGAGGGGAGGCTGAACTGGTTTTTTCAAGAACGCCCCAATCGCTCAATTACTCAACAAAAGCAGCCACAGCAGCCAAAATTGGTCGGAAGTGACCTGCCGCCGGATAAACCGGAATGCTTCCTGAAACAGGTTCGAAACGGATTGTTCCGAAATACCCATGATTTGGGCAATGGCGGCCCGGTCCATGTTATCAAAAAACCGGAGGTAGATAGCCTCACGCGAGCGCCGGGGTAGCTCGTCGAGTAGCTGCCGGATGCGGGCGTTGCTCAATTGACCCGTTTCCTGTTCGATGAGCCGGTCTTCGGGCGAAAAGGAAGACTCGGTTGCGGCTTCATCGGTAGAAAGCAGGAGCGTGAATCGGCTTTCGTGCAGATAGGTCTGGTGCAGGAGCCGACGCAGCACCGTCATGAGGTAGGGCTTCACCTGCCCGCCCGCGAGCGACCGGAGGGTATCGCGCCGGTTCCAAAGCTCGACAAAGGTATCCTGGATACAATCGCGGATATTGTCAGTGTTGCGGGTAAACCGGCTCCCGTAGTGCAGCAGGGCGGGGTAATGCGCCGACATCAACTGGCCCAATGCCGTGGTGTCTCCGCGCTGAAAGCGGTGCCACAAAAGAGCATCATCTACGAAGTTGGCCGTCGACATAGGGCAGAGGGAGACTAAAACGCTCCAAAATATGAACTTGTTCGGAATAAATAGGCTAATTTATATAGTATCTGCCCCCATTCTTATACAACGGGCCAAATCGATTAAGCCAAACAGCTTCTCAGGCCTGAATCACGATGCCGTATTTCCGCAACAGTCCCGGCACACCGGTAAGATTAAATTGCGCTTTGGTCAGCGTATTGGCCTCCAGATCGATGGTGTAATGCCGGGCTGTGCGTAAGTCGGCTTTGGTGAGGTTGGTTCGCTCGAAATGGGCGTTGGTCAGGTCGCAGTCGTCAAAAACGGCGAGGGTCAGGTCGGTTCCTTCAAAGTCAACGTTTTTGAGCGAGCAGCCCGTAAATACGGTTTTCTTCAGCTTTTTGCCCCAGAAAATAGAGTAATCGAGAGTACATTTCACAAAGGCCACCTCAAACAGAAAATCGCCCGCTTCGCTGAAATGCACACCCATAAGTGCACATTGCTCAAACCGCACCGGTTTCAGCGCGGCTTCTTTCAGTTTTACCGCCGACCAGGTGCAGCCCACAAACGTACAATCGACAAACTCCACTTGCCGCAGATCCGTCTCTATAAACTGGCAACCCCGAAACAGGCAGTCGATGTACTCAGCCGGGCCGAGTGTACGGCCGCTAAAATCTTCGTTGGTAAAGGTAAAAGAGTCGAAGGTTTCGGGGTTCATACCGGTGCATCCTGAGTTAGACTGAAATGGGTAATGAATAATGTAGAATGGATAATGTATAGTGTAGAATGGATAATGAAAAATGAATAATGTATAGTGTAGGATGAATAACGAATGGGTTGATAATCAATAAAAACCTCATTTTTCGTCATCCATTATCCATTTTTCATTCTTCACTCAACCATTCTCTATTCGGTGTAGTCGAGATTCTTGCCGAAGGTTTCTTCCAGCGCCGACAACGCCCAGAACGCCAGCACAAAACCGATGGCTCCTACTACGGCTCCGGCCCCAATAACCCCGATTTGCGGTTTGAGCATCTGAAAGGCCGGGATACTCAGCAGGGTGGTAGCCCGTACGTTGTTGGCGACGGAGGTGGTGGCCGTAGCCCGAAGGTTGGTGCCGAAACTCTCGGCCGTAATGGTCAGAAACATGGCGATGTAGCCAATGCCAAAGCCCAGTCCCAAACACACCAGATAGAACGTCTGCGCGGTTTGAATGCCACCGTATAGGTAAACGAGGCAGAAAAGCAGGGTGAGGCCCATCATCAGGCCCACCGCCTTTTTGCGCGACCGAAGCCACTGACTCAGAAACCCGCTGAACAAATCACCGATAACCATGCCGATGTAGGTGTACATGACGCACCGGCCGGCCTGAATCTCGTCGGTAATGCCCAGTGCCTTACCAAACTCGTTACCAAACGTAGCCAGCAACCCAATCACAAAGTAGGTTGGTAGCGAAATACCCATGCATAACACGTAGCGGGTAAACCGGTTACGGTCGGTAAAAAACGCGCTGAAACTGCCCCGTCGGCGGGTAGCGCCCTCCACCATGCGCTTGTACATGCCCGATTCGAGCACGCTCACCCGCAAGAGTAGCAACCCCAGCCCCAGCCCACCCCCGATGAAATAGGTGGTGCGCCAGTCGAACAGCTGCACGGTCAGGAAAGCCACCACGGCCCCCAGCAGGCCCACGCTCGCTACAATCGACGAGCCGTAGCCCCGCAACTCTTTGGGCAAAATCTCGCTCACGAGCGTGATACCCGCGCCCAGCTCACCGGCCAGGCCCAGCCCGGCCACAAACCGCAACCAGGCGTATGTGCTCGGGTCTTCTACAAAGCCACAGGCAATGTTGGCGAGCGAATACGTCAGAATACTTCCAAACAACACCGACAACCGGCCGCGTTTGTCGCCCAGAATGCCCCACAAAATGCCCCCGATAAGCAAACCCGCCTGTTGGTAATTGTAGATGCTACCGCCCATGAGCGACACCCCCCGTTCATCGAGGCCGAGGTCTTTCAGGCTGGGTACCCGGACAATATTGAAGAGCAGCAGGTCGTACACATCGACAAAATAGCCCAGCGCAGCCACCCAAACGGGCAGGGTAAACAGCGGCCGGAGCGAGGTAGCGGGAGCATTAAGCGTAGAGGAATGCATAAGGTCGGAATCGGAAAGTCAATCTTACGGCTTTTTGGGCAATACTCGTTGTGAATAATGGGTGAAATCGGGCAACTGGTTCGTGATTCTCAATCTTAACCGGCGTGTCAGTAAGGGGCCTGGAACCGGAGCTTGCCACCGGGTGCAACCACCGAAAGACGAAAGCCGGTAGATGGCGTCAAAATACCCAATTAGACTGAGTAAAAAGGGGGATTGTGCCTCCCTTTAGGCATATAACCTAATTGGACTTGATGAAACGCAGACAATTTGTGGCCTCGTCGCTGCTGGCAGTGCCAGCCCTGTCGGAGGCAAAGGCGGCCAAACCGGCAGCCCAGAAAGAAATGTACGAATTTCGGACCTACCAACTGCGCGGTGGCGGGGCCGTATCTGTTTTCGATAAATACCTCCGCGAAGCCCTGATACCGGCTCTGAACCGCCAGGGTGTTAAAACGGTAGGCGTATTTCGGGAGATGGGAAAAACCGAACCGCCCAAAGTGTACGTTCTGATTCCGCACACGTCGGCCGAGGCTTTTGGGGCATCGGGAGCGAAACTCGCGGCTGATACGGCCTATCAGCAGGCCAGCAACGAGTATCAGACCATGGCCCCCGACAAGTTTCCGGTGGTGCGGTACACCAGCTCGATCTTGAGTGCGTTTGATGCCTTACCGCAGCTGATTGTGCCCGGCAAAAGTGACCGCATTTTTGAACTCCGTACTTACGAGGGTTATTCGGAAGATGCCGTTCGGCGGAAGGTGAAAATGTTCAACGTGGACGAGTTGCCCATTTTTTACAACGTCAAGCTGAACCCGGTGTTTTTTGGCGAAATCGTAGCGGGCGAGCATATGCCCGCTCTTACGTACATGCTGGTGTTTAAAGATATGGCCGAACGCGACGCCAACTGGAAGCAGTTCAGCGCCAACGCCGACTGGAAGCGCGTTTCGCAAGACCCTCAGTACGCCAATACCGTTTCGAACATTATCCGGGTGTTTCTGGAGCCGGTTGCGTATTCGCAGATTTGAGTTTCGCAGCGATGTCATCTTGTTTGGAAAGATGACATCGCTATATCTTACTCCTCCACAAAATCGAGGTCTTTGGCAAAGGTCTCTTCGGTATAGGCCAGCGACCAGAACGCCAGCGCGTACACCAGCGCTCCCACCAGCCCGGCCGATACCAGCGCGCTCACTGAGAACTCGCGCTGTATACCCTGATACAGAATCGACATCGGAATCAGCAGCCCCCGTACAATACTCGGGGCCGAGGTGGTGGCCGTAGCCCGCAGGTTGGTGCCGTACTGTTCGGCTACCATGGTGAGGTACATGGCAATGTAACCCGTACAGAACCCGAGCAGTAGGCAAATACCATACAAGGTTTGGGCCGACTGAATGCCCGTGAACAGGTACACCCCACTCAGTATCAGGCTGCTGATGAGCAGGTAGATTACTGCTTTTCGGCGTGATTGTAGCCAGTGGCTAAACGGCCCCGAAAGCAGGTCGCCGGCGGCCAGCCCTAGGTAAATCATCATCACACACTGCCCCGGTTTTACGGGCTCGGCAATGCCTAAGGCTTCGCCAAATTCGTTGGCAAACGTCGCCAGAATCCCCACAATAAACCACGTGGGCAGTCCAATGGCTACACAACGGAGGTATTTGCGCGTACTGTCCCAATTGCGGAAGAGGTGGAGAAAATTGCCCCGGCTCAGGTGTTGGTTCTCTGTTTTCATGGTCACATACAACCCTGACTCCAGCACGCTTACCCGCAGCAACAGCAGGAGTAAGCCCATACCACCACCCACAAAAAAGGCCGTACGCCAGTCGAAGAGGGCCTGGGTCAGATACGCGACGCCCGCGCCCAGGTAGCCAATCCCCGCCACCAGCGACGAGCCGTATGACCGGATCTCTTTGGGCAGAATTTCGCTTACGAGCACCATAGCGGCCCCAATCTCGCCCGAAAGCCCCACGCCCGCAATGAACCGAAGCAGGGCGTATTGATCTACAGTTTGCACAAACCCGCAGGCTACGTTGGCGAGTGAGTAGGTCAGAATACTACCAAACAGCACCGACATACGACCGCGCCGGTCGCCCAACACGCCCCACAAAATGCCGCCCAGCAACAGTCCGGCCTGCTGGCAGTTCAGAATAAACGTGCCGTCGAGCTTAATCTGCTCTTTGGTGAGACCCATGGATTCGAGGCTGGGTACCCGCACAATGTTGAAAATGAGCATGTCGTACACATCGACAAAAAAGCCGAGGGCCGACACAATGACCGGCAGGGCCAACAACGGACGTAGCGAGGGTTTAGGACGAGTAGCGGTGAGCATACGGGAATAAGAAAGACGCCAATGCGCCGGGTAATTCGGCACTAATGATACGAAGATCCGGGCGAACTTCACCCAGAGGCCGGGTGGGTGTTGCGGGGCTAATACGCCAGCTCGACCAGCACCGGCAGATGGTCGGAGGCTATGCGTTCGGGGATGACCCGGTGCTCGATCACCCGAAACAAGTCTTTGGGCGTAAACGTCACGAAATCGATGGTTCGATTTGGGTTCTCAACTGGAATAGTGGGCGGGCACGACTGGCAGCTTGGTTCCACTACTTGCCTGAGTAATTGCAGGGTCTGGCTATCGGGCGAATCGTTGAAATCACCCGCCAGAATAACCGGATGTTTTTCCTGCCGCAGTACCTCCACAATGCGGGTAGCCTGCAAGCGCCGGTTGGTAGGCCCCCGTTGGGCGTCGAGGTGGGTGTTGGCCAGTGTCACGGTGCGTTTGCCGGGTAAGGTCACGGTAGCGAGCCCCAGCACGCGTGGCTCTCCCCGGGTAGCCGAGTCGAGCGGGAGCGGAATCCGGCGCGGGTTGGTCAGGTGATATTTCGACAGAATGGCTATGCCGTACTCACCCCCGTCGTAGTCTATTCCTTTGAAAAAGTACGCGTTCAGGCCCGTTTGGCGGCCCAGGTCTGCCGCCTGATCGAGCGTTTTGCCCGACCGGCCGGTCCGTACATCAACCTCCTGCACCATTACCACGTCGGGTTTTTGGGCGTTGATAACGGCGGCAATGGCAGCCACATCGATGACCCCGGCCCGGCTGGGTGGGTTGGCGTGGTGAATATTGTAGCAGAGCACCCGAAGCCGGTTGGTGCCTGCCGTGGGCGATACCGACCGGGCGCAGGCACCCGCCAGCAGGCTCAATAGCAAAATAAAAAGGCAACGCATGGGAGAATAGGAAGCGTGGTCAAAGATAGGTTTTGGGGCCCAAAACAAGGCGACTTGCCCGAAAAACGACGGGCTGGGCACAGTAAAAAGATTTCTGGATAAAAATTGTACTGACCTGAGTATAGTTTGCACTATTCGCCCTATTGGCAGTCAGATGGTCGGGGCGGTGTGCCCAGCCTCTTGTTTTCTCCTGTTTAACTACGCTGTGTATGATTCCGCCGGAAGCCCGAAATTCCCAGAATCAGTATGCTTTGCATGCAACCGAAGTCTGGCTCTGGCAGCAGTTTCGGGCCGGGAGCCGTGAGGCTTTCGAACAGCTCACCGGCTATTTTTACCGGGATCTCTACTTCTACGGGTACCGGTTTACGCAGGATACCGACCTGCTCAAAGACTGCCTCCAGGATCTGTTTGTCGACCTGTGGGTGTACCGGCGCAAGGTGGTCGATACCGAATACATCCGGCCCTACCTGTACAAGTCGCTTCGGCGGAAAATATTCCGGGAACTGAATCGGGGCGGAGCCCCCTTGACTGACGACGAGCTGCCATTTCTGGAGCTCGACGACGATCATCCCACGGCCGAGCAGCAACTGATTCAGACCGAACTGGCCTCGTACCAGACCTCCCGGCTGAACGCCCTGCTGAGTCGGTTGTCGGCCCGCCAACGCGAAGCTATTCACCTTAAATTTTACGGCGAACTCACCAACGATCAGATCGCCGATGTACTCAACGTCAACAAACAGTCGGTAGCTAATCTGCTGCACCGGGGGCTTACCCGCCTGCGCGAGGAGTGGCCTTCGTTGCTGCCTCTGCTTGGACTGTGTATAAACGCCCTCTTTTCACGCCAGTCATGAAGCCCTACGAAACCTATTCTGTCCATGATTTTCTGACGGACGACCTGTTTCTGACCTGGGTCAAACACGATGAGCCCGAGGCCCGGCAGTTCTGGCTCTCGTTTATGGAGCAACACCCGCACCGCCGGTCGGAGTTGCTGTTCGCCAAAGACATTGCCGAAACCCTGCACCGGCGGCCGCGCCCCCTGTCGGATGCGCAGGTGCAGCGCGAGGTGAGTCAGATTATGCGCCTGGCCGACCGGGCCGAGGCTACCGGACTGGGGCAACCCCTGTACCGGCGGGTGCTGCGGTACCCGGCCCTATTGGCAGCTTCGGTGCTTCTGGTTGGGCTGGGTGTCTGGAGTGGGTGGCAGTGGCAGCGGGCCCTGCATATTCTGGAAAACGACCCCATCGCGACCTCATCGCCCGGTAAAGGGCAGGCGGGGTGGGTGAGCCAAACCAATGGCACCTCGCAGCCCGTATCGCTCACTCTGCCCGACGGGAGCCGGGTACTGCTGCAACCGAATAGTCAGGCCCGATACCAGAAAGCATTTAGCCAAACGCACCGCGAAGTGTGGCTCACCGGCGACGCTATGTTTGCCGTTGTGTACGACCCCGCCCGGCCGTTTCTGGTGCGCAATGGGTCGTTGGTGACGCGTGTGTTGGGTACGCGCTTTCGGGTGCATGCGCCGGCCAACGGCCCCCGCGTCACGGTGAGCGTGCTGAGCGGCAAAGTGTCGGTTTACGATCAGCGCGACCTCACGAGTGCGCGTCGGCAGCAGAGTCGGCAGTTGCCCGGCGTGATTCTGACGGCCAATCAGCAGGTAGTGTACGACCCCGAACGGATCAGCTACCAGAAAGAACTCGTCCCGAAACCAACCCTGATTCGGCCCGACGTGCCGCCCGAAACCTTTGACTTTCAGGATACGCCCGTGTCGGTGGTGTTTGAGCGGCTCCAGAAAAATTACGGCGTCACCATTCAGTACGATGCCGCCCTGCTGCGCCCCTGTACGCTCACGGCCTCGCTGGCGGGCGTGCCCCTGCACGATCAGCTCGGGCTTATCTGTGCCTCTATTGGGGCTACGTATCAGATCGTCGATACGCAGATTGTCATCAGCGGTCGGGGCTGTTTGTAAATGTCTTCACTTCTTTTCACCAACCCAATGCGTCTATTTTTATCCCCGGAAACCCTGCGTTTTTGTATGAAGGTTTCGTTTCTGCACTTGTTGCTCACAGCCTTGCTGATGAATTCAGTGCTGGCCGCCCGGGCCCAGGAACTGCTCGAACAGCGCATCTCGATTCATCAGGAAAACAGCACCGTGCGTCAGGTGCTGAACTCGATTGAACAAACGGCGCGCATCAAGTTTGTGTACAGCCGTGAGGTGGTACGCACCGATCAGCGTGTGACCCTCGTTGCCACTGATGAGCGGCTGGGTACCGTGCTCGAACGCCTGCTCCGGCCCATGCGCGTGAGCTACGTGGTGACGGGCAATCAGGTGGCCCTGACCCGAACCGCCCCCTCGGGAAACGACGACGCGGGACCACGGAAAACATCGGAGCTGGCTCCCGCTGACGCCCTTGAAGAAACCATCACAGGCACCGTATCGGACGAGAACGGGCAGGGGCTGCCGGGCGTAAGCGTGGTGCTGAAAGGGACGACACGCGGCACTACCACCAACGCCGATGGCAAGTACCGCCTGAATGTACCCGACCGCTCGGCGGTGCTGGTGTTCTCGTTTGTGGGGTACGGGTCGCAAGAGGTGGCTACGGGTGGCCGCGCGGTGGTCAACGTGAGCCTGAAAGCCGACGAAAAATCGCTCAACGAGGTGGTGGTGGTAGGCTACGGGCAGGTGCGAAAAAGCGACCTCACCGGGGCCGTAGTGACGGTGCCCGTGGAGGAAATCAAAAAGGTAGCCGTTACCTCGCTCGATCAGGCGTTGCAGGGCCGGGCGGCTGGCGTGCAAATCACCCAAAACTCGGGGTCGCCGGGCGGTACCACTACCATCAGGATTCGGGGTGGTAACTCGATTCAGGGCGATAACGAGCCTTTGTACGTGATCGACGGGGTGCCGTTTAAAAACGATGGTGCCGGCAGTGGTTCCAGCTTCAACGTGCTCAGTACGCTTAACCCAAGCGACATTGAAACCATGACGGTGCTCAAAGATGCCTCTTCGACGGCTATCTACGGCTCGCGTGGGGCCAATGGTGTGGTTATTATCACCACCAAACGCGGTAAAGCGGGCCGGTCGGTGGTCAATTTTGAAAGCTACTACGGCGTGCAGGAGGTACGTAAATTTTACCCGGTACTCAATGCCCGCGAGTACGCTCAGTTTGTCAACGATGCCAATACCAACGAAGGTCGCGCCCCGGTGTACACCCCGGCCCAGGTCGATGCGTTTGGGCAGGGTACCGACTGGCAACGCGAAATTTTCCGGTCGGCACCCATTCAGAACTATCAGCTGTCGATGAGCGGGGGCGACGAGAAAACTCAGTACGTGCTGTCGGGTGGGTATTTCAAGCAGGACGGTATTGTGACCAACTCCGACTTCGACCGGTACTCACTCCGCCTGAACCTCGACCGGAAGCTGACGAACAAAATCAAGGTGGGCAATAGCCTCACTGTCAACCGGACCGTGACCAATCAGTCGCGGACGGACGGCGACCTCGGCAGCGCTGGTCTGGTCACGATTGCGGCCCTGCAATTCCCGCCAATTCTGCCAGTGTTCAACCCCGATGGGTCGTATCTGGTCACCAACCCGGCCCTGACTTTCACGGCCGATAACCCGGCCGCCCTGGCTCGCGAAAGCAAAAACCGCAACACGGCGTACCGTACGTTTGGTAACGTGTTTGCTGATTATCAGATAATTGATGGGCTGAACCTGCGGGTGTTGCTGGGCGTAGATGCCATCCTGCAAAAACAGGATTCGTACCTGCCCCGGAGTGTATCGAGCGGCCTGGCGCAGGGCGGAGCGGCTTCTATTTTCAACGGGCAGTCGGTTACGTGGCTCAACGAAAACCTGCTCACCTACACCCGTACGTTTCGGTCGGTGCACAACGTAAATGCGCTGGTGGGCTACACCCAGCAGGCCAACCGTACCGAAAACAGCTCGGCGGCTGCGCGCAACTTTGTGAACGACAACCTCAACTCAGGCAACCTCGGTTCGGGTTCGGTGCCGCTCGTGCCGTCGTCGGGGATTGGGGCCTGGGGGCTGCAATCGTACCTGGCACGTATCAACTACGGCTACCGCGACAAATACCTGCTCACGGCCTCGTTCCGGGCCGATGGCTCGTCGCGCTTCGGGGCCAACAAGCGGTACGGTTACTTCCCGTCGGCGGCATTGGCCTGGCGGGTTTCGGAAGAAAACTTCCTTAAAAATGTACCGGTGCTGACCGATCTGAAATTGCGGGCCACGTACGGCATGACGGGTAATCAGGACGGGATTGGTAACTTCCCGGCGTACTCGCTTCTGGGTACGCAGAACTACGTACTGGGGGGCGTGGTGGCTACGGGCATTGGTCCGGCGCAAATTGCCAACCCCGATTTGTCGTGGGAGTCGACAACGCAGGCCGACCTCGGTATTGATGTGGGGTTGCTCAATAACCGGATCACCTTCACGGCCGATGTGTACCTGAAACGAACCCGTGATTTGCTCCTGAACGTGACTATCCCGAGCACATCGGGGTACACGAGCGCGATCAAAAACCTCGGCCGGGTCGAGAACCGGGGCGTTGAGTTCAGCCTGTCGTCGCGCAACATCGATAAAGCGTTCAAATGGAATACCGACCTGAACCTGGCGGCCAACCGCAACCGGGTGCTCGATATTGGTGGGGCTCCGCAACTTTTTGCCGGTCAGGTGGCCAATATTGCGCAAAACGTGAATTCGGGCATCATTCGGGTGGGTGAGCCGCTGGGGTCGTTTTTTGGTTACGTGACAGATGGCCTTTACCAAACCACCGACGAACTGGCTGCCCTTGCTGACCCGCAGGCCCGCCGACCCGGCGACCGGAAATACGCCGACCTGAACGGCGACAAGCGCATCGACGACCTCGACCGAACCATTATCGGCCGGGCACAGCCCAAGCTGCTGGGTGGTTTGAATAACACGTTCAGCTACAAAGGCTTCGAGCTGACGGTGTTTATGCAGGGCGTGTACGGCAATCAAATCCTGAACGCCAACCGCTTCGAGCTGGAATACCTCAACGGAACCAACAACCAGAACCGGGATATGCTGAACCGCTGGACGCCCACCAATACGAACACGGACATTCCGCGGGCGTCGACTACGCGCCCGGCCAACCGGATTTCGACCCGGCAGATTGAAGATGGCTCGTACCTGCGGCTCAAAAACGTGCAGCTGGCTTATAACTTCCCGTCGGCCGTGCTCACCAAGCTTCGGATTCAGGGGCTGCGTGCCTACGTAGCCGCCCAGAACTACGCCACCTGGACACGCTATTCGGGCTACGACCCGGAGGTAAACCGATTCGGGCAGGATAGCCGCAGTCAGGGCTTCGATTACGGCAGCTACCCGGCCGCCAAAACCATCCTGTTTGGCCTGAACGTGGGCTTTTAACCAACGACATTCATCCTTCTGTCTTCGCTGATCGACATGAAAAAGAGTATAGCCATTCTGTTTGTGCTGAGTAGCCTGATGGGCTGCGAGGTGCTCGAGCAAACCCCGGAGTCGAGCTTCACCCCGGAGAATTTTTACAAAAATGCCGACGATGCCCGCGCGGCCGTCAGCGCCGTGTACGACCCGCTCAACTCGGCCGACCTGTACAATCAGGTGATGTGGATTTTGCAGGATCAGGCCACCGACGATGCCGAGTGGGGGGGCGGCCGCTCAACCGCCAATCAGGCCAAAAACGATCTGGACAAGTACACGTTTACGCCCGCAACGTCCACGTTTCAGTCCATCTGGTCGACTACGTACCGGGGCATCAACCGGGCCAATACCGTGATTAGCCGGGTGCCCGCTATCCCGATGCCCGACGACCTGAAAAACCGGTACATTGCCGAGGCTAAGTTTATGCGGGCGTTTTACTACTTCACGCTCGTGCGGCTGTTTGGGGGTGTGCCGTTGCAGTTGCAGGAAACCACCTCGCTCAATAACCTGAATGTGTCACGGGCACCGGCCGAGGAAGTCTACAAACAAATCGTTCAAGACTTTACCGATGCCGAAACCGTTTTGCCCGTCAGTTACACGGCCGGTGACCGGGGCCGGGCTACCAAAGGAGCCGCCAAGGCGTTTCTGGCCAAGGTATATCTGACCCGGCAGGAGTGGGCCAAAGCATCGGCCAAGGCCAAAGAGGTGATGGACCTGGGTGCGGGCTACGACTTGTGGGCCAACTTCGCCGATGTGTTTTCGATTGCGAACGAGAACGGTAAAGAGTCGATTTTCGAGATTCAGTCTATTGGCGGTGGGTTTGGCGAAGGAAGCTGGATGCAGGGCTACATGCGGCCCAATTTCGACCGGGTGAATGGCGTGGCCGGTTTCGGCGACGACCCCGCCACCGAAAACCTGTACCGGGCTTACCGCTCCGACGACCGTCGGCGCAACGTGACCATCCGACTGTACTCCGCCACCAGCACGCCCGCTGCCCCGGCGAGTGTCCTGTTTCCGGGATACGTAGCCAAGTACCTCGACCCCACGGCTACGGCCAACGGCGAAGGCGGCAACAACTTCCCAATTCTGCGCTACGCGGATCTGTTGCTGATGTATGCCGAAGCCCGCAACGAACAGGCTCCTAACGATGCCGAGGCTTATACGGCCATCAACCGGGTGCGCAACCGGGCGGGTATTCCAAACCTGACGCCCAACCTGAGTCAGGCTCAGTTTCGCGATAGTCTGCTGCTGGAACGCCGGTTGGAGCTGGCGTTTGAGGGGCATCGCTGGTACGATCTGGCCCGCACCAAACGGCTCATTTCGGCCATGCGAGCCCAAAACCCGACGATCAAAGTAGAGGAGCGGCATTATCTGTTCCCCATTCCGCAAACCGAGCGCGACGCCAATCCTCAACTGACGCAGAACGACGGGTATTGAGTGATTTGTACGCAAGCCGAACTAAATGGATAATGAACAATGTGAAATGGATAATGTATGGTGGATCGGCTGATTGTTAGCGAATAAGCCAATTGTTCATTATCCATCGTTCATCATCCATTTACATTATTCATTGTACATTATCCATTCTACATCGTTCATACCGGTTGATTCGCTGCCTGTCGAAACGATAAACCAAAAACGGGAGTACCGGCCGTCCAATACCCTAAATCGGGAGCCGGGTTTGCTTTTAGTAAAAGACGGGTGGAGCAATCCGCTATTCACAGTTAACCAGAACCTTCATGAGCATTCGAGTTTTATCCGGCACCTTCGCCTTGTTACTTGTAGGGATGGCCTTGCTGACCGGGGCCAAACCGGCCGCTGTCCGGCGGGCTGATGTCATTGTGTACGGAGGCACGTCGGCCGCTATCACGGCGGCTGTGCAGGTCCGAAAAATGGGTAAATCGGTCATTGTCGTTTCGCCCGACAAACACCTCGGCGGCCTGTCGTCAGGTGGGTTGGGCTTTACCGATACGGGCGATAAATCGGTGATTGGTGGGCTTTCGCGCCAGTTTTACGGGCGTCTGTACAACCACTACCAGACCGACGAAGCCTGGAAATGGCAGAAGCGCAGCGAGTACGGCAATAAAGGTCAGGGAACACCCGCTATCGACGGGGCTGCCCGTACCATGTGGATTTTTGAGCCCCACGCGGCCGAGAAAGTCTTTGAGGACTTTGTCCGCGAAAACAACATCACGATCTACCGCGACGAATGGCTCGACCGGAGCCCGAAAGGAGTCCAGAAAAAGGGCGCGGCCATTCAGTCGTTCCGAACGCTGGGCGGCACCGTGTACGAAGGCAAGATGTTTATCGACGCCACCTACGAGGGTGACCTGATGGCGGCTGCCGGGGTGAAGTACCACGTGGGCCGGGAAGCCAATAGTGTGTATGGTGAGCAATTCAACGGGGTGCAGCCGGGCGTGTTTCACCACGGGCATCATTTCAAAACGAATGTGAGCCCGTACGTGGTACCGGGTGACCCCAAAAGTGGCCTTTTACCCGAAGTGTCGGCCGAACCGATTGCTGAGAAAGGATCAGGCGACAAGAAAATTCAGGCGTATTGTTTTCGGATGTGCCTGAGCAACCACCCCGACAACCGTATCCCGTTTGCCAAACCGGCCGGTTACGACCCCAAACGGTACGAACTGCTGGCGCGGGTGTATGCCAATGGCTGGACCGAGACATTCCAGAAATACGACCCCATTCCGAACCGAAAAACCGATACCAACAACCACGGTCCGTTCAGCACTGACTATATCGGCAAAAACTACGACTACCCCGAGGCCAGCTACGAACGCCGTCGGGAAATCATCAAAGATCACGAGCTGTACCAGAAAGGGCTGATGTATTTTCTGCAAAATGACCCGCGCGTACCGGCCGATGTACACGCGCAGATGCAGCAGTGGGGTTTGCCTAAAGACGAGTTTACCGATAACGGTGGGTGGCCGCATCAGCTTTACATTCGCGAAGCCCGTCGGATGATTGGCGTGTTTGTGATGAAAGAGGCCGATGCCCTCGGTAAAACGAGCGTGCCAAATCCCGTGGGTATGGGATCGTATGCGCTCGACTCGCACAACGCGCAACGGTACGTAAAAGCCGACGGCTTTGTGCAGGATGAGGGCGATATTGGTGTTCACCCCGACAAACCGTATTCCATTGCTTATGGCTCTATTTTGCCGAAAGAAAATGAGTGCAGCAATTTGCTGGTGCCCGTTTGTGTGTCGGCTTCGCACATTGCCTACGGCTCAATTCGGATGGAGCCGGTGTTCATGATTCTGGGCCAGTCGGCCGCAACGGCCGCCGTGCTGGCGATCGACAACAAGGTGTCACCCCAGCGGCTTCCGTACGAAAAGCTCCGCGCTGTACTGGTAAAAGACGGGCAGAAGTTGGAGTTATAAGAAAGGAGGAAAGGGAGGGGGAGGAAGGAGAAAAGGGAGGAAGGAGAAAGCGGATGCACAACCCCTTTCTCCCTTTCGTCCCTTCTCCTTTTTCCCTTTTTCCTTTTATTCTAAATAATCCAGGTCTTTACCGTGGGTTTCGGGAACGGTCAGAATGGAGTAAAAGCCGATAGCGAACGCTACCAGGCCTACAATGGCCCCGGCCTGAATCACGTCGACGCTTGGTTTGAGGAGTTGGTACGAGGTAGTCATCGGAATTACGAGCCCGCGCACCATGTTGGGTACCGTAGTGGCTGCTGTAGCCCGGAGGTTGGTGCCAAACTGCTCGGCCCCGATAGTAACAAACATGGCCCAGTACCCAATGCCGAATCCCATAAGGCCACAAAGGGTGTAGAAGGTGGTGCCCGATTTAACCCCGCCGTACAGGTAAATTATGGTAATGAGCAGCGTGAAGGCCATGAGCAGGGCCACGGCTTTTTTGCGCGATTCCAGATATTGACTCAGTACCCCGCTGATAAGGTCGCCCGTGGCCAGACCTACGTAGGTCCACATGATAGCGAGGCCCGGCTTGATTTCTTCGTCGAGGCCCAGCGCTACCCCAAACTCGTTGGATAGTGTGGCCAGGATCCCAATCACAAACCAGGTGGGCAGGCCAATACCGATGCACTTGAGGTAGCGGGTCAGGCGGTCGGCGTTGGTGAAAAACGAGAAGAAATCGCCCCGCTTCACGTCTTCCTGCTCGGTCACGTTTTTAAACATGCCCGACTCCACCACCCCCACGCGGAGCAGTAACAGGCCGATACCCATGCCGCCCCCTACAAAAAAGGCCATCTGCCAGCTAAACCACTGCACGGTGAAGTAGGCTACCACTGCCCCAAACAGGCCGATGCCCGCCACCAGCGAGGTGCCAATGGCGCGTAACTCTTTGGGTAACACCTCACTCACCAGCGTGATACCGGCCCCCAGCTCACCCGCCAAACCAATGCCGGCTATGAACCGCATGAGGGCGTAATAGGTGAAAGGGTCCATAAACGTAACCTGATCCACAAAGCCACAGGCAATGTTAGCCAGCGAATAGGTGATGATGCTGCCAAACAACACCGACAGGCGGCCGCGCTTATCGCCCAGAACCCCCCAGAGGATTCCGCCCAGCAGCAAACCGCCCATTTGCCAGTTCAGAATGCTGGTGCCTACGGTTGAGATTTGCTCGGCGTTGAGACCCATTTCTTTCAGACTGGGTACCCGCACAATGCCAAACAGCAGCAGGTCGTAGATATCGACGAAGTAGCCAAGGGCGGCTACAATAACAGGCAGGCTAAATAATGAGGCCGTGTTAGAACGGGGAGGGGCTTGCGTTGTAGGAATAGACATACTGGTTTCTTTGACGTAATAATACAAAACGCACCGGTTTCCGCGTGGCTCAAAGGCTTTTCAGAATGGCGTTCATCTTTTGCAGGGCTGTTTTGGCCACTACAAGTGGGTCTTGCGCATAGTACCCTTTATTAAACACCTCAAACGAGAGTACAATGGGCCGGTCGGGGTTGCGGATGGCCGTCAGAATCGGCTTGATGGGCGCAATACCGTCGCCGGGGTACACCCGGTCGGCATCGACGATGGTCTCGCGGGCAATGTTGGGGTAGTCGTTAATGTGGAAAATCTCAACGGCCGGTTTTCCCACCAGCGCCAGACTTTCGATAGCCGAACCGCCTTTGTACAGGTGGTATACATCGAGCAATACCCGTGCCGAGGGGTGGCCCGCTTCGGCGGCTACGTACAGCACGTCGCTCAGGCGGTTGAGGTTTTTCGAAAAGCCCCAGAGTTCAAGCTGCGGGTGTACGCCGGTTTGGTCGCCGAGCTCAAGAATGGTGCGGAACCGTTCGGCGGCTTTTTTCAGGTCCAGACCGGGCTGCGTGGTGGCGCCCATCGGGGGGGCAGCCGTGCGGGTGCACCCTACAGCGGCCAACTGATCCATCTCGCGCTTGAGCTGATCGAGGGCTTTGGCCCGTTGGGCGTTATCGTCGACAATCCAGGTCGCAAACCCGATGGCGTTTTCGGCTTTCAGGCCGAGGTCGTTTAACCGTTGGCGGGCTTCGGCTAAGGTGCCGCCCTGATCCAGAAACGCCTGCAACGAGTTCATCCAGATTTCTACCGACCGAAACCCGGCTTTCGACGCTACTTCAAGTTCTTTGGCAAACCCCAGTTTATGGCCCATAATGGTGCTCATATTCAGGCAGGGAGTAAATGAAGCGGCTGGTTTGGCGGCCTCGGCGGGCGTGCTGAGGGCGGGTAGGAGGGTGGCTCCGGCACTCGCTCCAAAAGTAGCTAATGCCTGACGACGCGAAACGGATGGGAGAGACATTGTATGTGCGTAAGTAATGTACAACCTACAATAGAGCGATTTGGTCAGATTTTACCCATTGCCGGTTTGAGTTGACCCATAAAAGCAGATTTTAAGGCCGTAAAACCTGGTTCGGGGTTAGGCTGTTGTGATCTGTGGGTAGGTTGGCCGACCGGCCCGCCCCGTCAGACAAACCATATCCGTATGAATACCTTCCTCAAATCAGTGGTTAGTGGGTTGGCCGGAGCGGCTGCCCTCAACCTGTGGCATGAGACTATCCGGCGGGTAGTCCCCGAAGCCCCGCGAGCCGATATTCTGGGCGAACGCTCGTTGCAGAAAATCATGCGCGCCGTTGGGAAAACCCCACCGGCCGACGAAGAAGACCTGTACGGCCCAGCGATGGTGGCCGATCTGCTCTCCAACACGGCCTATTATAGCCTCATTGGTACGGCCCGCCCCGAACATGCGTACCCGGTGGGGGCGGCACTTGGGTTAGCGGCTGGCGTGGGGGCCCTGGTGCTACCCGGCCCCTGGGGTTTGGGTAAAGCACCCACCAACCGGACTACGGCCACGCAGGTGATGACCGTAGGCTGGTATTTGCTGGGCGGACTGGTAACGGCCGCCGTTTACACTCGGTTAGCTGAACGCCCTGTTGCTTCCTCCGATGAAACCGGTGAGCCAACCGACGCCCCCACCGAAACGCCCGACTCATGAATTACACGCCCTTACACCCCTGGGACGTAACCCCCACCGAGGCCGTTGCGCTGCAACAACAGATGCGCCAACAGATTCGGATTGAGCCACTGACGCAACCCGTCCGGACGATTGCGGGCTGCGATATTTCGTTCAATAAGTTTGAGGAAACGGTGTATGCGGGGATTGTGGTGCTAAATCTGGCTGATTTGTCGGTGCTTGAAGAGGTGGGCGTCATCAGCCGCGCTACGTTTCCGTACGTGCCGGGTTTGCTGTCGTTTCGGGAGGCTCCAGCCCTGCTCGAAGCCTGGGAGAAGCTCCAGAAAGCCCCCGACGCGGTGATGTTCGACGGGCATGGCATGGCGCACCCGCGTCGGATTGGCATTGCGGCCCACATTGGCCTGTTTATCGACCGGCCTTCGTTTGGGTGTGGCAAGTCGGTGCTGGTGGGTAAGTACGACGAGCCCGCTCCCGAACGGGGCAACTGGTCGCCCATGCGGCATTATGGTGAGGTGGTGGGGGCTGCGCTCCGCACCAAAAATCGGGTCAATCCGGTGTACGTTTCGCCCGGCCACCGGATCGACCTGCCTGCGGCTATTGAGTTAACCCTCGCCTGCGACGGAGGCTACCGTATTCCTGAGCCTACGCGCCGGGCGCACAATCTGGTGAATGCGTTGCGCAGAGGAGAAAGAGTACCTGGCTAGCCCGGTACTCTCTCTCCTCAAAAGTTTACCACGCCCCCCGTCCGCTGCGATTCATAAATGGCCTGGAACAACTGTACTACCCGGCGGCCATCTTCGCCCGTGACGGCCGGAGTGCGGTTCTGCCCAACGGATTCGCAGAACTCGCGGAGCTGCTCGGCAAAGAAAAAGACCATGTTGTCGACGGAGTGAAAATGGTCGGCATCGGCTTTGACCCATTCTGCCAGCAGGTGTTCCTCACCCGGCACGGTCCAAAGGTCGTTGGCAGGTGGCTCCTGAATAGTCGATTGGCCCGCCACGAACATAGATCCGCCATCGGTTTGTACACCTACCGATGCCCCACTGCTGCCGTGTACATGCACCTTTCCGTATAGGCCCGGCTTTTGCGAATTACTGAGCATGATGTTGCCCAGGCCCCCATTTTTGAAGCGGACAATGGCCAGAGCGGTGTCTTCGACTTCAATGTACGGGTGGTTGACATTCGCCCACACGCCAAACACCGATTCGGGTTCGCCCATGTACCAGAGCAGCAAGTCCAGCTGGTGGGGGGCCTGGTTCACCAGTACGCCACCGCCTTCGGTGGCCCACTTGCCGCGCCAGGGATCGCTGGCGTAATAGGCCTCGCCCCGCCAACCCAGCAGTTGCGCCACACCCAGCGCCGGATTGCCAATTTTACCGTCAAGGATAGCCTGCTTCACACGCGTGCTTGAGGCATAGAACCGACGTTGGCTCACCGTGCCCAGAAACCGGTTGGCCTTTTGAGCGGCCTCAATCATGGCGTCGCAGTCTTCCACCGACGCGGCTAAGGGCTTTTCGACCAGCACATGCGCCCCCGCTTCGAGCGCCGGGATAGTTACTTCGCGGTGGGCCGGGTGAGGGGTGCAAACGATACAAACGTCGACCTTTTCGCGGGTAATCATGTCGGCAATGTCGGTATAAGCCGCAATGCCATACTGATCGGCAAAAGCCTGGGCCCGTTCCTTATTTCGGCCATAAACGGCCACCAGATTACCGACCGACTGAGCGGCCTTGGCGTGTAAATGGGCCACTTTAGCAGGCCCGATGATTGCGATGTTCATACCGCAACAAAGTACGATATTGCGGCACTCCTACCGTTTTTAAATTAATCTGTACAAATTTGCTCTTCCACGGCTAGAGAGGCACAAGATTTTGTGGTTTCTGGCGTCAGGCCCGAGCGTAGCCATTTCCGAATGGCGGATCGGTAATTACAGATCAACAGAACATGACCTTACACGAATTTATCAAGACGGCCCTGGCCGAAGACGTTGGCGACGGCGATCACACTTCGCTGGCAACTATTCCGGCCGATGCCCAACGACGCGCCCGGCTACTTGTAAAAGACACGGGCATTCTGGCGGGGGTTGACGTAGCGTTAGCCATTTTCGAAGAAGTAGACCCTAATTTCGAGGTGGAAGTACTGATGGAAGACGGCGTTTCGATGAAGCCCGGCGACATTGTGCTGACCGTTTCGGGGAATGCCCGGAATATTCTTACTGCCGAGCGGCTGGTGCTCAATTGCATGCAACGGATGAGCGGTATTGCCACCCAAACGCGCCGGATGGTGGACCTGATTCAAGGCACCCGCGCCCAATTGCTCGACACCCGCAAGACAACGCCCAACTTCCGTATCTGCGAGAAAATGGCCGTAAAAATTGGCGGGGGCGTAAATCACCGCTTCGGGCTGTACGATATGATTCTGATCAAAGACAATCATATCGACTATGCCGGGGGCGTGACACAGGCCATTACGCAGGCTAACCAATACCTGAAACGTACGGGTCGGCAGTTGGAGATCGAAGTGGAAATGCGCACCCGTGCCGAAGTAGAGGAGGTGCTGAAACTAACCGAGTCGGGCGATGTCCGGGTGGATGTGCTGCTGCTCGACAATTTCAAACCCGACGAAATCCGGGACCTTGTCCGGCTCATCGACAACCGGATTACGACCGAAGCCTCAGGCGGCATCACGGAAGCGAATCTGCGCGCTTACGCCGAAACGGGCGTTAACTTTATCTCGTCAGGGGCGCTGACGCACCATGTGCGCAGTCTGGATCTGAGTTTGAAGGCGTATTAAATCAAGACACTCGATTTTAGACATTAGACGTTAGATTTTTGTTGTATCAATGAACGATAAGCAATGATGCACAAGACCAGGCTCATAGTCTAACGTCTAAAGTCCAACATCTAAAATCTCTCCATCAAGTGGAAGCATTACTCGAAGAAGTTCAGCGCGTGGGTTATGTAAACAAACCCGTTGACGAGAATATAGATCTGGTAGCCGAAATCAAGCGACTCAAAAAAGAGAAAAACGCGGTGATTCTGGCTCACTATTACGTAGATGGCAGTATTCAGGACCTGGCCGATTACATCGGCGACAGCCTGGGCCTGAGCCAGCAGGCGGCCGCTACACCCGCCGACATGATTGTGTTCTGTGGCGTTCACTTCATGGGTGAAACGGCTAAAGTGCTCTCGCCTGAGAAAAAAGTGGTGATCCCCGACCTCAACGCGGGCTGCTCCCTCGCCGACTCGGCCCCGGCCGACAAGTTTGCGGCTTTCAAGGCACAGTACCCCGACCACATTGTGTTGTCGTACATCAACTGTTCGGCCGAAATCAAGGCCCTGTCCGACATCATTGTGACCTCGTCCAACGCGTTGAAGATTGTCGAAAGTCTGCCCAAAGACCAGAAGATCATCTTCGCGCCCGACGCTAACCTGGGTCGGTATATTTCCAAGAAAACCGGTCGCGACATGGTGCTGTGGGACGGGGCCTGCATTGTCCACATCGACATCTCGCTCGAAAAACTACAGAAGCTCCGCGCCGAACACCCCGACGCCAAGTTTGTGGCTCACCCCGAGTGTCAGGAGCATATCCTGATGCACGCCGATTACATTGGCTCCACGACGGCCCTGCTCAAGTACGTGGTCGATAGTCCTGAGCAGACGTTTATTGTGGGAACAGAAGCGGGCATCCTGCACAAGATGCGGCAGGCGGCTCCGCATAAGAATATTATTCCGGCTCCGGCATCGGCTAATAACACCTGTGCCTGTTCGGAGTGCCCGTACATGAAGATGAACACGCTCGAAAAGCTTTACAACTGCATGTTGTATGAGCAACCCGAGATTATTGTACCCGAGGACGTACGCGTGAAGGCCGAGGCTTCGGTGCTGCGAATGCTGGAGTTGAGCAAGAACTTGTAATCTCAATAGTTATGCAGACTATCTTGGTACAACCACGCAATCAGGAAGAGTTGCAGCTGGTAACACAACTGATGAAGCGAATGAAGATTAGAGCCTCACTGGTTGAAGAGACACCGAAGCAACGTAAAAAGCGTGAGATCTTAGACAGCCTTGAACGGAGCGTTGATGAGATGAATGCTTACTTGCGTGGAGAAGTCGAAATGAAATCAGCCGATGATTTTCTCAAAGAACTTTAAAGTTGTTATCTCCGACGATGCTCAGAAAGAAGCTAAACGGCTGACAAAGAAATACCGTTCTTTTAAAAATGATTTAGTCGCGCTCATTAATTCACTTAAAACAGACCCACAATAGGGCGAAGCACTTGGAAAGGATTGTTACAAGGTCCGTTTTGGTATTAGCTCCAAGAACAAAGGTAAAAGTGGAGGGGGCAGAGCTATAACCTGTGTTAAAGTGGTAGGAGAACGGGTGATTATGCTGGCTGTCTATGACAAAAGCGACACTGAAACCATTTCAGATAAGGAACTCGAGCAGCGACTCCGAAACGCTGGACTGTGAATCTAAGTTTTGGTACCTGGGATGCTGGTGTTTAGTGGCCCGAGATCACTGTTCTTATAGGGCGTGCGCGTGAAGGCCGAGGCCTCGGTGCTGCGAATGCTTGATTTGAGTAAGAAATTGTAAATTCTGAAAGTTATGCAACCAATCATTTTGCACCCTCAGACACCCGACGAAATGCGGCTGGTGAAGCAGTTTGCGAAGGTGATGAAGATCAAGGCTGCCCAAGTGAAAGAAACACCAGCTCAAAAGCGAGAACGGGAGTTTTTAGACAAGCTTGAGCGAGGTGCGAGACAGGTCAAAGATCATCTGGATGGCAAGATTAAGCTAAAATCAGCTCGCGAGTTGTTAGATGAACTTTGATGTAATTGTTACCGATGACGCTTTGCGAGACATCAAGCAATTGAAGAAGAAATACGCTTCTTTTAAGGCAGACTTTGCTGCTCTGTTAGCGTCTTTAGAAGAGTTACCGCAGCAAGGGGAACCACTCGGCAAAGACTGTTTCAAAGTACGGTTGGCTATCACCGCAAAGCAAAGAGGTAAAAGTGGAGGAGCGCGTGTGATAACCTGTGTCAAGATTATAAACGGGCAAGTCTTTATTATTGCCATCTACGACAAAAGCGATCTGGAAACGATGTCTGACAAAAAAATGGAGCAGCGACTCCGAAACGCTGGCCTTTAATCAATGCCCCATCAATATGATTTTCTCGTAATCGGCTCAGGCATTGCCGGGCTGAGTTACGCCACCAAACTCGCTATCCACTTCGAGGAACAGCAACAGCCGGTTCGGATTGCGGTGATCACCAAGGTGCAGGCCGACGAAACCAACACCAAGTACGCGCAGGGCGGTATTGCGGCCGTTTGGGATGAGGACGACTCGTTCGAGAAGCACATCGAAGATACCATGATCGCGGGGGACTTCCTCAGCGACCGCAAGATTGTGGAGATTGTGGTGCGCGAAGCCCCCGGACGTATTCAGGAGCTGATCGAGTACGGTACCCGATTCGATAAAGAAGCCGACGGCGACTACGACCTTGCCCGCGAGGGGGGCCACTCCGACCATCGAATCCTGCATTTCAAAGACATCACCGGTGCCGAAATCGAGCGGGCCTTGCTCGAAAAAGCCCAGTCGATGAAGTCAATCGAGATCTTCACGCATTACTATGCTGTCGAACTTATCACCCGGCACTCATTGGGCGAAACCGTTCACCGGTACGATACGGATAATCGCTGCTTCGGCGCCTATGTGCTCAACACCCAAACAGGGCAGGTTGAGAAGTTTCTGGCTCGCACCACCCTCCTGGCAACGGGCGGTATCGGCAACATATACCAGAACACCACCAATCCCACTATTGCCACCGGCGACGGCATTGCCATGGCCTACCGGGCCAAAGCCATTGCCAAGGACATGGAGTTTATTCAGTTCCACCCCACGGCGCTGTACGAGCCGGGCAAGAAACCTAACTTCCTTATTTCGGAAGCGGTGCGTGGCTTTGGAGGAATTTTGCGGAACCTGAAAGGCGAGACGTTCATGGAGCACTACGATGCGCGGCTGTCGTTGGCTCCGCGTGATATTGTGGCCCGCGCCATCGACTCTGAGATGAAAAAAGCCGGTGCTCAACACATGTACCTCGACGTAACCCACTGCGATTACGAGCGGTTTGTGGAGCACTTCCCCAACATCACGGCCTATTGCCGCGACAAGCTGGGCATCGACATTCGGAAAGATTACATACCCGTAGTACCGGCGCAGCATTACCTCTGCGGAGGGGTTCGGGTCGATGAGCACGGACGCACCAATATCCAGTTCCTGTACGCGGTGGGCGAGTGCGCGTGCACGGGCCTGCACGGCGCCAACCGCCTGGCCAGTAACTCCCTGCTCGAAGCGGTGGTGTTTGGCCACCGGGCGTATCTGGATACGCTGGAGCATCTGGAGCGGGCCGAAATCCCCGACAACATTCCGGCCTGGAACGATGCCGGCACCACCCACCCCGAAGAACTCGTACTGGTAACCGAGATGAAACGCGAGCTGGAGTCCATCATGTCCAACTACGTGGGTATCGTGCGCTCCAACCGACGTCTGAAACGGGCCATGGACCGGCTTGAGCTGATTTACCTGGAACACGAAGAACTTTACCGGCAGTCGAAAGTATCGGTGCCGATTTGTGAGCTTCGGAACATGATTGAGGTAAGCTATCTGGTGATCAAGATGGCGATGGCCCGGCGCGAAAACACCGGTCTGCACTATAATATTGACCTTTAGCCTTCAGGCGCGTATAAAACAGCACTACCCCGATTGAGGCTTAGCCATGTGACATGGTTCAGTTTCAATCGGGGTAGTGTTATTTTGATAGAAGGCATCCGGTCAGGGTTGCCGTTGTTTGCGGTTGTTTCGGTAATGAATTACCAGCGCCATCATCCCTCCGCCCACGGCTGTGGTAAGCGAATCAATGTGTTGGCTTTTGGCTTGCGAAAAAAAACAATAGGTAAGGAGGGCCAAACCGGCCAGAGCAGCTACTACATAGGCCAGATTCGTGCGAACATTAGCATTCATAAAGAGGATGTAGATTGATTGTACAAGTTTGGTTTCTGTAAAAATAAGCGCAACCTGCCAGAAAGCCTACTTATTCTACCATTTATCATTACTTATTAATGCATTCAACACTACTGGAAGAATAGCAAAAGCCGTATATATTCGTCCTTATGCTCCTCCTTTTCATCTCCCTGTACCTCCTCCTCAACATAGCCGTAGGGGCCTGGGCCGCCCGGCGCGTGCACTCGGCCCAGGACTTTGTGCTGGCCGGTCGGCGGTTGCCGCTGGCGTTGGCGGCTTCGGTTACGTTTGCCACCTGGTTCGGGTCTGAAACCATTATGGGTGCTCCGGCCAAGTTTGTTGAGGGCGGAATCCCGGCCGTTATCGAAGAGCCATTTGGGGCTGCGCTTTGCCTGTTTCTGGTCGGATTGCTGGTAGCCCGCCCGCTGTATCGGCTCAATCTGACCACGTTTTCGGATTATTTCCGCATCCGGTTTGGCCGGTCGGCTGAGTTATTGTCGGCCCTGCTGGTGATTCCGTCGTACTTCAGTTGGATAGCCGCGCAGTTTATTGCCATCGGAATCGTTTTGAAGGTGGTTACGGGTATCGATCAGGCCTATGGTGTGGTTATTAGCGCGGCTATCGTGATGGTGTACACGCTGCTGGGCGGTATGTGGTCAATCTCGGTGACCGATTTTCTGCACAATGCTGTGATTGTGGTGGCGTTGGTGATTGTGGCCGTGCCACTCTGGCAGGAGTTGGGGGGCTGGGAGGCCATCAGCCAACGCACGGCTCACCAACCCGATTTCTGGCGGCTGGCTCCCGAATGGACGTTTCATGGCGTGGTCGAATACGTAGCGGCCTGGATAACCATCGGCCTGGGCTCGATGCCGCAGCAGGATGTATTTCAGCGTGTGATGTCGGCCAAGTCGGAGTCGGTGGCGGTGCGCTCGTCGTTCATTGCATCGGGTTTATACCTTACCGTGGCCATGATTCCCCTGTTTATTGGCCTGGCCGCGCAGTTTCTGCACCCCGATTTGCCGATGGCTACCGATCAGGACCGGCAGCTGCTGATTCCGAACATGGTATTGCGGCACGGGAATCTGGCGCTTCAGATTTTGTTTTTTGGGGCGGTTACGTCGGCTATTTTGAGTGTATCCAGCGGAGCAATTCTGGCTCCGGCAGCTGTTTTTGGCGAAAACGTGGTGAAGTTTTTAAAGCCCGACCTGAGCGACAAATCCCTGCTGCTCACCATCCGGCTGGCGGTGTTTGTAATAACGGCAAGCTGCGTCTGGATGAGCCTCGCCCGCGATGTCAGTATTTTTGACCTGGTCGGCGAGTCGTCTGCGTTTAGTTTAGTGTCGTTGTTTGTCCCCTTGTTGGCAGGTATTTACTGGCGCCGGGCCACTCTCATGGGTTGCCTGGCGAGCATGGCGGGTGGGCTGCTGGTGTGGGTTGTTTGCCTCCTGCTCGACACCCAGACCCTGCCGCCCATGATATGGGGCTTGCTGGCCAGTATAACCGCCATGGTGGTAGGGAGCCTGGTTAAAGATTGAAAGGCGAAAGAGTGATGGGGTTGTTCACCCAAAATACCGTTGCTCGATGCGCCCGATATACCCCAGCTCACTCTCCGACGCGAACCAGCGTTGAATGGCGTCGCCTACATTGGGATATAGGTTCAGGGTGTGCAGGTCCGAAACGGCTACCCATCGGATGGCCAGCGCCGACGTTTCGGCGGGGTTCAGCAGAGGCTCGCCCTGCACGTCGCGGGTGGCAAATACGATATGGAGTACATCGTCGGCCCGTTCCATGAGTAGCATCTCGCCTGCCATAACCATCTCGCCGACGCTCACGGTTATCCCCAGTTCTTCCTGTACCTCGCGGGCTACGGTCTGCGGGAGGGTTTCGCCCCGGTCGGGGTTGCCGCCGGGCAAAGCCAGCACATCGGCCTCGCCGTAGCGGTAGTGCATCAATAATACTTCGGGTTGTGTGTCACGGTGGCGCCAAATCAGGGCCGAGGGTCGTACTTTCATTAGTAAGGTGTTTGCTTGTTTGTTTGGCTGTTCTGGTGTCAATTTCAAACGAACAGCCAAACAAACGACTAAACAAGGTTCAAAACCGTGCCAGCACCTTTTCCGACACCGTTTGCCCGATCGACAGCGATGAGGTGGCTGCCGGCGAGGGCGCATTGCAGACGTTGATGGCCCGGTCGGTTTCCAGAATGGCAAAGTCGTCGAGCAGGCCCCCGGTGCGGTCGCAGGCTTGGGCGCGTACGCCCGCCCCTCCGTCTTCGAGGTCTTCCTCCCGAATTTCCGGAATCAGCTCCTGCAAGGCTTTCGTAAAGGCCGACTTTGAAAACGAGCGGTACATTTCGCCCAGGCCCGTTTGCCAGTATTTGGCGGCTACCTTCTGGAAGCCCGGCCAACTGAGTGTCTCGAACAACTCGGTCAGGTTCACATCGGTTTTGTGATAGCCCTCGCGCCGGAACGCCAGCACCGCGTTGGGGCCGGCCTCTACACCCCCGCCAATCATGCGCGTGAAGTGCACACCCAGAAACGGGAAGTTAGGGTCAGGAACGGGGTAAATTAGGTGTTTCACTAAGTGCTGCCGGTGCGGTTTCAGCTTGAAATACTCACCCCGAAACGGCACAATCCGCAAATCAATGGGCGCGCGCTGGGTCATCTGTGCTACTTTGTCGGAGTAGAGACCCGCGCAGTTGACCACGAGCTTCGCTTCGTACGTGCCCCGGCTCGTGACCACCACGGTGAGTGAGGTGCCGGCGGTCCGGCGATCCGGGGTAATTTGCTCTACGCGCTCATCCAGCCGAATTTCGCCCCCCAGGGCCCGGAGTTTCTCAGCGTATTTTTCGCACACGGCTGTGTAGTCGATAATGCCCGTATACGGCACCCGAATACCAGCCACGCCGTTGACATGCGGCTCAATTTCGCGCATCTCGGCGGTCGATATTTTCGTGATCTGGCTCAGGCCGTTTTGCAAACCGCGTTGGTACAGCGTTTCGAGCTGGGGGAGTTCTTCGGGCTTGGTAGCCACCACAATTTTGCCGCAGAGGTCGAACGGAACGCCTTCTTCCCGGCAAAACTTCAGGAGCATATCGTACCCCCGAATGCAGTTGGTGGCTTTCAGGCTACCCGGTTTGTAGTACAGGCCCGAATGGATTACGCCTGAGTTATGACCCGTCTGGTGAGCGGCCACTCGGTTTTCTTTCTCCAGTACCGTCACGCTCAGGTGGGGCCGCTGTTGTTTGATTCGTAGAGCGGTGGCTAAGCCCACAATGCCGCCACCGATGATGAGTACGTCTTGCACCTTTTTCAGTTTAGAGTTTTCGGTTTTCGGTTTTCAGTTCACGGTTGCTGGCTGAGAAAGTTGTTCTTGCGTCAGCTAACTCTAAACTGAAAACACTAAACTGAAAACTTTTTAAGTTGGAAACGACACTTTTCCCATAGTCACGCCCGGAATGCCGGAACGCGGGTTGCCTGCGCGGTCGCTAAAGTGGGTATGACCACCCGCCACGGCTTCGTTGGCCAGTACGGCAAACAACATAGCTTCTTTGGCATCGCCCGCAATACCGAGCGCGTCTGTCTGCCCAAATGTACAGGATTGGGGCAGAAGTTGACGCAGATGAGCTGTCAGAACCGGGTTGTGCATACCACCCCCACTCATGTACACGGCGTAGGTTTGCCCCGGTTGCAGCACACGAACGATAGCTTCCGCAATGGTTTCGGCACTGAACCGGGTGAGCGTAGCCATCAGGTCGGCGGCCGACAAGCCGGTTGTCTGGCTGGCCTGCTGCGCCTGTTCAACATAGGCCCGGTTGAACACCTCTGGGCCAGTCGTTTTGGGAAATGGAGCCATGAAAAATGAATCCTGCTTCAGTGTGTCGAGCAGTGCCTGGTTCACCTCTCCCTGGGCGGCCAACTGACCATCGGCATCGTACGGCTGGTTCAGAAACTGCCGGGCGTAGGCATCCAGTAAGGTGTTGCCGGGGCCGGTATCGGTCGTAAATACCACGTTGGGGTCGGCATTGGCCGGGAGGTACGTAAAGTTGGCAATGCCGCCCATGTTGAGCAATAGCCGGTTTTCGCCTGACTGAGAGAAGACAAAATAGTCGCCATACACGGCCAGCGGAGCCCCTTCGCCCCCATGGGCTACGTGCTTTTGCCGGAAATCGCTCAGCGTGATAATACCCGTTTCGGCCGCTACGTGGTCGCCATCGCCAATCTGCAGCGTTGCGTTGGGGTAATCGGGGAGGCCGTGCTGGGTTTTGGGGGCGTGAAACACGGTTTGCCCGTGACTGGCTACCAGATCGACCTCGGTGGGGGCCACCCCCCAGGTACGCAGGCAATCGCGCACCAGTTGGCCATGCAGCCGCCCGAGGTATGGATTTAACAAACAAAGATGCTCGAAATCGATTTGTCTTTTAGCGAATACCGCCCGAATCCGTGCTTTCAGGTCGTCGGCATACGGAATGGTGGTAAAGTGCTCAATCACCACCTGCGTACCGGGGCCGCTACCCGCAATGCGGCACAGGGCCACATCGAGCCCGTCGAGCGAGGTGCCCGACATAAGGCCGACAATCCGACGTTCGGGTTTCTGGGCAATTTGGTATAATTGCTGAATCTGCTGGTTCATCAGCGCAAAAATACGATACTAAACCGTTTCAGACGGGCTATTTCGGCGTTGCCCCGGAGCGGTGCCGATTCAGGTAGGGCGTTGGCCCCGTGAAGCCCGATCTGAAACCCCAAACCACATCGGCATGACCTTTTGGGGGGATGAGCAGTTCGCCTTTTTCGAAACAATTTTATTTCTGGCGCTTGGGCAGGAGGTACAGGTCATCGAAACGCAGTTTCTGTCGGGGGGCGACATCAACACGGCCGCGCAGGTTTTCACGTCCGAAGGGGTCTTCTTTGTGAAGTGGAATGAGCTGAGCCAACACGTCGACGGTCGGCACGATCTGTTTGAAGCCGAAGCCCGCGGCCTCGAAATTCTCCGCCATACCGAGACGTTTCGGATTCCGGCCGTGGTGGGCTACGGCGAGCAACAGGGCAAAGCTTACCTGATACTCGAATACCTCGACACGGGTCACCCCGAACCGCCGTACTGGGATGAGCTGGGCCACTCGCTGGCGCTGATGCACAGCCATACGCAGGCTCGTTTTGGGCTGTCGTTCGACAATTATATCGGTAGCCTGCCGCAGGCCAATACGCCTACCTCCAACGGATTCGAGTTTTTTTTCGATCAGCGATTGCTCCCGCAGGCTGGCATGGCGTTGTATCGGGGTGTGCTGGACAAGACATTGTATGATAAGCTGTTGCGGCTCCGCGATCGGCTCCCCGACCTGCTGCCCAACGAACGCCCGGCCCTGCTGCACGGCGATTTGTGGTCGGGCAATGTACTGGTTACCGAGGCCGGTTCGCCCGCCCTCATCGATCCGGCCGTGTATTATGGTTTCCGCGAAGCCGAACTGGCCTTCACGCGTTTGTTTGGCGGGTTCGAAAGCCGGTTCTATGACGCCTACCACGAGGCTTTTCCGCTATGCGACGGTTTCGACGAGCGGGTGCCGATTTACAACCTCTACCCGCTGCTGGTACACCTGAATTTGTTTGGGTCGGGTTACCTGAGCGGTATCGAGCGGGTGTTGCGTAATCTGGCGTGAAGATTGCCGAAGCGGGTTGGGGGGGGATGGCAACACGGAATTAACCCATCTTTTGACATCTTTGCGCCTAAACAAACTAAGCACCAATGACTTCTTTCAGGAATCAGGTAGCCCTCGTCACCGGGGCCGGCTCAGGAATTGGGCGGGCTACGGCCATAGCCTTTGCGCAGGCCGGGGCCCGCGTTGTGGTATCCGACATCAACGACGAAGGTGGGCAGGCCACTGTTGAGCAGATCACGCAGGCCGGGGGCGAGGCCGTTTATATCCATTGCGATGTAGCCCAGCCCGCCGATGTGCAAGCCCTTGTTGACCAAACGGTGGTTCGGTACGGGCGGCTGGATATAGGTGTCAACAACGCTGGTATCGGTGGGCGCTTCGCCAAATTACTCGACCAAACCCCCGCCGACTTCGATCAGATGATGGCTGTCAATGTAGGGAGTGTGTTTTACGGGATGCAGGCGCAGATTCGGCAGATGCTTACCCAACCCGAAGGCGGCCGCATTGTCAACGTAGCCAGTATTGCCGGGGTGCGCGGCATGCCCATGGGAGCGCCTTACAGTGCCTCCAAACATGCCGTTGTTGGGCTCACGAAGACGGCCGCGCTCGAGTACGCCCGGCAGAATATTCGGGTCAATGCCATTTGCCCGGTCTATACCCACTCAGCCATGGTGCAGTCGCTGATCGACATAGCGCCGGGTATGGAAGACCGGATGCGCCGGGTGATTCCGATGGGGCGGTTTGGGGAGCCGACCGACATTGCTCAGGCTATTTTGTGGCTCTGCGCCGACGAAAACGCCTTTTGTACCGGTCAGGCTCTACAGATGGATGGCGGCATGACCGCTGGCTAATTTGACTGTGGGGTAACAAAAATCAGTTACGGGCCTGATAAAGATCAGGGTTTGCTCAAAAGCCGGGGGGTAATTTCGTACGGAGGATATTATGCGCTGCGCAAAACGCGGTGGCGTCAGACGGAACCATTCATGCATCCCGGTAATAGCGAGACACAACCCATACGGGTGCCGGCCAAATCGACCGTGTTGTTGATTTTTATGCCGACCGACCGCACCGACTGGCAGCGTTCGCACCTGACCGACTGGGCCGAAGCGATCAAACAGCGATCGGCAGGGGGGCTGCGGGTGCTGAAAGTAGAGCAGGCCAGTCACCCCGAGGTGGTGCAGAGTTTTGATATTCGGCAGTTTCCGACCCTGGTGCTGGTGCAACAGGGCACCGAACGATGGCGGCAGGAGGGACCGCCCAACGAACTAACGATGGCCTTGCTCGACGGGCAACTTACCCAACTGGGGTAACCCGGTCGGGCAAGGCCACGATTTTACTGTTCTTCGCCTTCGAGCGGAGCAAAATCCTTGAATACCCGCTTGATGGCCCGGTCGGTGGCTTCTTTCTTGTTCTGCCAGCCCGCATCGAGCTCAAGCGCCACCAGGCCGCTGATGTTCATCGACGCCCGGAAATCGTCGAGACGCTTGACAAACTCACCCGTCCGGCGCGACGATTTGAGCGCAAACTCCCGCGCAAACACATCGCCCTTGTTCTGAATCTCGCTTTTCTTGCCCAGCACGTAGTTGTACCGGTCGAGCAAGTCTTTCATCGACTTACCCACCACTTCGGTAGCTTCGAGCGTGCCCATGGTGAGCACGGCCGTACCACCCACGGCCGACACTAAACGTCCGTTTTTCTGGGCGTTGGGGCTCGTACTCGCGCCCGTGATGGCCGGGGTCACACCGGTTACGGCACCCAGTGAGGCATTGGCGACCGAGCGGTTACGCTTGCCTTTTTTGGCCTTGCGGTAGCTGTGCTTCAGCTCTTCTTCTTTCTCGGCCATTTGCTCAATCAGATTCCAGGCCGTTACCATCTGCTGCCGGTATTGGGCGTACAGGTACCGGTCTTTGGCTTCCTCATTGATCGCATTGACCACGGTAAACGTAATCCGGCGCTCATCGCGATTCTGCGCCTTGTCGAGCACGTAAAACGTCAGGGTAGTTTGCAGCGTATCGTACGGGTCTTTTACAAAATCGTAACCGGGTTTCCAGATAAACTCGTACTGATTGGGCGTATTCCGTACCAGCGCACTTTTCGGAATCGACTGGTTGTCGCTCAGAAAATCGAACGTGGCAATGTCTTCGTCACCGTTGGGGTCTGACAGGTAAAACTTGAGGTTGACCGACGCATTTTCGCGGAGTCGGTAGCGGGCTTCGCCCGGCACCACCTGAATATCAGGCGGCAGGTCCATGAGGGTAGGTTCCACTTTTAGCCGGCCCTTGGTGCGGCTCTTGGCGGGCTGATCTTCCACCCAGAATTCGATGTACAGCGGTTTTTCTTTCAGGCGGTTAAACTGATTCTGCGAGAGAGTCCAGCTCCATTCGCCCTGCGCTGTCAGCTTGGCTCCTTCGGGCATCTGATCGGCAATCGGGATAAACACAAGCGGGTCGCCGTCTTCGTCGCGCACCTGCTCGCTGTCGAGCTTGTACACGTTCTGGGTACGGTAGCGCACGTAGAACGGGCGGAGTTCGTTAATTACCGGCGGCCGGTTCACGTGCTGTACTTTCAGTTCGACGGTTTGCGTAGCCGACTCACCCGCCCGGTTGCGAACCTCAAACAACAGTGGTACGGTGCGGGTGGTCTGAATCCGGTCGGCGAGGTCGAAATCGGGTTTCCACGCGAAGCGCCCCGTTGAGTCGAACTGCATACCATCCAGCCGACCCTGCGCGAGCGAATAGTACAGGCTGTCGCTTTTGCCACCGGTGGCTTTCAGCGTAAACCGCAGGGTACTGCCTTCGGCCACCTCGTTCCAGTTGCCCGACGTGGGCAGCACCAGTTGCAGCGGTTTGCTGTCTTGCCCAACCACCCGGATTGCCAGTAATAAACTAATCGAAAGAAAGAAGAAACGTCCAGCGGATAGAATCATGTCCATTAGTGTATAATGACGAACGCCCGATGTACGTAGACCGATTGACCTGATCTGTGTACACCCGACATGGGTCATTACATGCCCAAAACTTTAACGCAAAAGTAAGGCTAAGATTTTGCGATGCGGCTACGGCAGGGCTTAAATACTATTTTTCGTAGGTAAGTAGGGATAAGTTCGGGTATTTATTGAATTATTTGGATACGGTATTGATGGGCTTTATCGAGAGAAGTGAGCTTTCGACAGGCTAGTTGTAAAACAAACCGGCCCCCAAACACATCTGATGTATTTGGGGGCCGGTTGTATCGGAAAGCGTAATACTTACTTCGTACCGTAACGCTTGCGGAACTTGTCCACGCGGCCGGTCGTGTCGAGCAGTACGTTCTTGCCGGTGTAGAATGGGTGCGACTGCGAGCTAACTTCGATCTTCACGAGCGGGTAAGTCGCGCCTTCGAACTCGATGCTGTCTTTGGTTTGAACCGTTGAGCGGGTAATAAATTTGTAATCGCTCGACAGGTCGTGGAATACCACATCGCGGTATTCTGGGTGAATGCCCTTTTTCATGCTGTTATGCCAGTTTTTCGTGCTGCTTCTCGGTTTCCGACCGAAAAGGAGTGCAAAATTAGAGAGTTTTGGCTTGATCGCCAAGCTTTTGAAACTATAATTCTAAAACATAGCCATACGCTAAACATGAGCGAGTTACGATTGGCTTTTTTAGGGTTTGTCCACTATTTTTCCACTACCGAACGACCTCGCAGCCTCTTCGCTCGGCACCACCTTCCTCTCGATCTCATAGCACTGGTATCTTTTTTAGGCCAAATAGGCGATAGGGTTTTGTAACTGACTAATAGTTAGCGCTTACCCTTTTGTTCGTGGGCAAAGAAGACTTTGACTTTTCAAAGGACTTCTTGTCTGGCCCAAGCTGCCACCCTGCTTTTGCGTACCTTTAACATTCCGTTAACAAACGGCCCGGAGCAGAAGACTCTCAAATATTCATACAGATAACCCGAACAAAATACCACGCTCATGTTTGTAATTAAACGCGATGGCCGGCGCGAGTCGGTGAAGTTCGACAAGATTACCGCCCGCATTGAAAAGCTGTGCTACGGCCTCGATGCCGCGTATGTACAGCCGGTCGAAGTCGCCATGAAAGTTGTCAATGGATTGTACGATGGCGTAAAAACCACCGAACTCGACAACCTCGCTGCCGAAACGGCGGCTTCGATGACCACCCGGCACCCCGATTACGCCATTCTTGCCGCCCGGATCGCCATTTCGAACCTGCACAAGGAAACCAACAAGTCGTTTTCGGGTACCATCAAAAAACTGTACCAGTATGTAGATCCGAAGACCGGCGAAAACGCGGCTCTGATCTCGAAAGAGGTGTACGACGTGGTGCGGAAACACGCGGCTTTTCTCGACTCGACAATCATCTACGACCGGGATTATGGCTATGATTATTTCGGCTACAAGACGCTCGAAAAATCGTACCTGCTCAAGCTGGATGGTCGCATCGCCGAGCGCCCGCAGCATATGCTTATGCGCGTAGCCGTTGGTATTCACATGGACGATATTGAAGCGGCCGTTGAGACCTACAACCTGCTGTCGGAAAAGTGGTTTACCCACGCTACCCCGACTCTGTTCAACGCGGGAACGCCCAAGCCGCAAATGTCGAGCTGTTTCCTGCTGACGATGAAAGACGACAGCATCGAGGGTATCTACGACACCCTGAAGCAGACCGCCAAAATCTCGCAGTCGGCCGGGGGTATTGGTCTGAGCATCCATAACGTGCGGGCTACGGGTACCTATATTAAAGGCACCAACGGAACCTCCAACGGTATTGTGCCGATGTTGCGCGTATTCAACGACACGGCCCGCTACGTGGATCAGGGTGGTGGTAAGCGCAAAGGTTCGTTTGCGGTGTATCTGGAGCCCTGGCATGCCGACATCTTCGATTTCCTGCAACTGAAGAAAAACAACGGAAAAGAAGAAGTCCGCGCCCGCGATTTGTTCTACGCCCTCTGGACGCCCGATCTGTTTATGAAACGGGTCGAAGATGACGACGTTTGGTCGCTGTTTTGCCCGCACGAGTGCCCCGGCCTGAGCGATTGCTACGGCGAGGAGTTTGAAGAACTGTACACCCGGTACGAGCGCGAAGGTCGGGCCCGCAAAACCATCAAGGCGCAGGACCTGTGGTTCGAGATTCTGCAATCGCAGACCGAGACCGGCACGCCCTACATGCTGTTTAAGGATTCGGCCAACCGGAAATCGAACCAGAAAAACCTGGGCACGATCAAGTCGTCGAACCTGTGTACCGAGATTATGGAGTACACCTCGCCCGACGAAGTGGCGGTGTGTAACCTGGCCTCAATAGCCCTGCCCAAGTTTATCAACCGGGGCGAAGACGGGATTCTGCGCTTCGATCACCAGAAACTGTATGAGGTGACGAAAGTAGTAACCCGCAACCTCAACAAGATTATCGACCTCAACTACTACCCCGTAGAGGAGGCCCGCCGGTCGAACATGCGGCACCGCCCCATCGGGTTGGGTGTGCAGGGCCTGGCCGATGCGTTCATTATGTTGCGGATGCCGTTTGAGTCGGACGAAGCCCGCCGACTGAACGAAGATATTTTCGAAACTATCTACTTCGGGTCGATGACGGCCTCGATGGAGCTGGCGAAAGTAGACGGCCCCTACGAAACCTGGAAAGGCTCTCCTATTTCGGAAGGTCAGTTCCAGTTCGATATGTGGGGCACATCGCCCAAGTCGGGCCGTTGGGATTGGGAGTCGCTGCGGAAAGATGTGGTAGAGCACGGGGTGCGTAACTCGCTCCTGCTGGCTCCTATGCCAACTGCCTCAACGAGTCAGATTCTGGGTAACAACGAGTGCTTCGAACCCTACACGAGCAACATCTACACCCGGCGCGTACTGTCGGGCGAGTTTATCGTGGTCAACAAGCACCTGCTCCGCGACCTCGTGAAGCTGGGCCTGTGGAACGAGACCATGAAAAACAACCTCGTGTTGGCCAACGGCTCGGTTCAGCAGATTCCGGGTATCCCGCAGAATATCAAAGACCTGTACAAAACGGTTTGGGAGATCAAGCAGAAGCATATCATCGATATGGCTGCCGACCGGGGCGCGTACATCTGTCAGTCGCAGTCACTGAACATTCACATTCAGGACCCCAACTTTGGCAAGCTGACGTCGATGCACTTCTACGCCTGGAAAGCCGGTCTGAAAACGGGTATGTATTACCTCCGTACCAAGGCCGCTACCGATGCCGTGAAGTTCACGGTGGTACAGCCGCAGGCCGAGGTGCAGATTGAGCCCGCCATGGCCGAAACCGCCCCCGTTGAGAAGCCGCTCGACTACGTTGGCTATGCCAAAGAGCAGGCTGCGGCTCAACCGGTACCGGTGGTGTCGGACACGGATATGGCCTATGCAGCCATGCAGTGCTCGCTCGACGATCCCGAAGGTTGCGAAATGTGCGGCTCATAAACCATCACCTGCGGGCGTATAGCCCGGTGAGGTAACACACTCCCGGTTGTGCACAGGGCACGACCGGGAGTTTTTGTTGATAGACAAAATTGGACAGCCGGCCCCGTGTCCACGGCGGCCGATTTTTGGCAACTACCTGTTGACGAAATATTGTGCAGACCGGTTTAATACTCAATTTAAATTACTTGCCGGGACCACTTACCGGGCTCATACAACGCCATTTACCGCTTTCATTTAAAAACCATTAATTGACTGGACTAAGCTTCGGGAATTCTCTGGAATTATCTATACTTTTGCACTTTCTTACGAAAACCGAACGTACTTAAAGCGCCTTTGTAAAACGCCTGAAATGGGACTTTTTAATTTTCTAACCAGCGACATTGCGATTGACCTGGGCACGGCGAATACCTTGATTATTCACAAGGATCGGATTGTGGTGGATGAGCCTTCAATTATCGCAATGGATAAGGCCAGTGGTAAAGTGCTTGCAATTGGTCATAAGGCCATGCAGATGCACGAAAAGACCAACGAAAACATCAAGACCATCCGGCCGCTGAAAGATGGTGTAATTGCCGACTTTACAGCCGCCGAATTGATGATTCGGGGATTGATCAAGATGATCGACACCGGGAGCAAGCTCTTTTCGCCCTCACACCGGATGGTTATCTGCATTCCCTCGGGTATTACAGAGGTAGAGAAGCGGGCCGTGAAGGACTCCGCCGAACACGCCGGTGCGAAAGAGGTGTACATGGTGCATGAGCCCATTGCGGCCGCTATTGGTATCGGTATCGATATTACGCAGCCCAACGGTACCATGATTGTGGATATCGGCGGGGGAACCACCGAAATCGCCGTGATTGCCCTCTCGGGTATTGTCTGCGAACAGTCGATCCGGATTGCGGGCGACGTGTTTACCCGTGATATTGTCGATTACATGCGCCGGGAGCACAACCTGCTCATCGGTGAGCGGTCGGCCGAGCAAATCAAGATGGAAGTGGGGTCGGCCCTGCCCGAACTCGATAACCCACCGTCGGATTACGAAATCCGGGGTCGTGACCTGATGACGGGTATCCCGAAAGAAATTAAGGTTACCTACAGCGAAATTGCCTACGCGCTCGACAAGTCTATTTCGAAGATTGAAGAAGCGGTGATGAAAGCCCTGGAGGTGTCGCCCCCGGAGCTGTCGGCTGATATTTACACCAACGGTATTCACCTGACGGGTGGCGGAGCCTTGCTGCATGGCCTCGACAAGCGTTTGGCGGCCAAAACCAAACTGCCGATCCACGTAGCCGACGACCCGCTCAAGGCCGTGGTGAAAGGAACAGGCGAGGTGATCAAAAACCTTGACCTCTACAAGTCGGTACTGATTTCATAGTGATGAACGATGAGTGATGAATTTGCTGACGCATGATTACTCATCGTTCATCACTCATCATTAGAAAAATAGGTTTGGGCAACGGCTCAAACCTATTTTTGCATACATAGCAAAGCCAAACCGGACCGACTACCCGCCCGAACCATATGGAGCAGTTAGGATATTTTATTCTCCGTAGCCGAAATTTCATCTTGTTTGTGTTGCTCGAAGTCTTGTGCTTCTACTTCATCATCAACACGAATAATTACTGGAGTGCGAGCTTTTTCAATACCTCCAACGCGTATGCCGCCCGTATGTTGGCGTGGTCCAACGCGGCCCGCGAGTACACCGAACTGCACCGCGTAAACGCTGACCTTGCCCTCGAAAACGAACAGTTGCACGCCCAGCTGACGCGCCTGCAACAAGGGGCCCCGGCTGCCCCGGCCGCCTACAAGGCCGATTCGATCTTTGCCAATCGGTTTACCTACACGGTGGCTAAGGTGATCAACAACACCACGCAGTTTGCCAACAACTACATTACCATCGACAAAGGCACCGACGATGGTATCCGGCCGGGTATGGGCGTTATTTCGCCGACTGGTGTTGTGGGCAAGGTGAAACTCTGCAACCGCCATTTTTCGGTGGTGACGTCGATTCTGCACTCCGAATTCCTCGTGTCGTCGAAGCTCGTGAAGGCCGACGAAATTGGGTCAGCTAAATGGGATGGGGTAGACCCGCACCGCATGAAGCTGCTGGATATTTCGCGGTACAAGCCCGTGAACAAAGGCGACTCGGTTGTATCGTCGGAGTTCAACTCCACATTCCCGCCGGGTATTTTGGTCGGCCGGGTACGGTCGGTGGGAGTACAACCCAATCAGACCTTCCATGATATTACGCTTGATCTGGCTACCAACTTTAGCAACCTGTCGTTTGTGTACGTCGTAGAAAACCGACTTCAAAACGAGCAGGAGCAGTTGGAAAAGCAAGTTGAAAATGAAAAATAAGTAACAATGAACAGTGAACAATGAGCAACGAACAGATATTAAGTATCATTTGCTGTTCACTGTTCGTTGTTAATTGCCCACTGAAATGACCATTCGCGAGATCCTGAATTATACGTTTCTGTTTGTGCTGTACGTGGTGCTACAGATTCTGATTGTGCGCAACCTCGTTCTGTTCGACTATGCGTTTTGTTTTGTCTACATTGCCGCCATCGTGCTGTTGCCCTACGAGCTGAGCATGACCGCATGTCTGCTCATTGCGTTCGGTACCGGTATCATCATCGACACGTTTTACAATACGCTCGGTATGCACGCGGCTGCCACTGTGTTGATGGCCTACTTTCGGCCGTTGGTGACGCGGGTGCAGATTGATCAGCCGGGGCAGGAGTTTCGATTGGGGCTCAGTTTGGGAGAGTTAGGCACGGGCACGTTTTTCCGGTATGTACTCACCATGGCCCTTATCCACCACGCAGCTCTGTTTTTCATCGAAGCCAGTAGCCTGACGCTCATCATCCCGACACTTATCCGCACGGCTGCCAGCGCCGTACTCACGTCGGTTAGTATTGTGTTGATTCAGTTCTTTACCCGAAACTAAAATGTCAACGGTCGGGCGGTGTCCGACGTCAATAAACTCCATGCGCAATCCCTTTTTTTACGTGCTGCTTCTGGTGCTGGTCGTGCTGGATGCCTGGCTCCTGGCCAACCCCAACCTCATTGGCCGGGTAGGCGTGTTTTTGTTTGAATACGATTACATCAGCACGTTTCCACGGGCGTTGGGTACGGTAGCTGGTGTGACGGCCGTTGCCCTGTTGCTGGGCGGGGCAGCCCGTCGGTTTTTCAAGCGGCCTATCGCCATTATCCTTCTGGCCATGCTGACCATTGCCGGGCTGATCTGGCTGGTGCAGAGCGTGGGGCAGTTTACCACCGGTGTGTATAAGCTGACAGGTGCGGGTTTCAAGGCCGGCGCTATGTTGCTGCCGGGGCTGGTTGTGCTTGTATTCGGGAAAACGTTTTACGACGCTCTCACCCAAAACCGCGGAATTCGTTGAAATCCTATTTGATACTGGCGTTGTCGCTGCTGATTGGGGTAGCGAAGGCACAGTCGGTCGTACTCCGGCCCGATCGGGTATTTGATGGGGAAGTAATGCGCGAGGGTTGGGCCGTACGGGTCAACAATGACCGGATTGAAGCCGTAGGCCCTGCGGCCGAAATCCGGGCCGAGGGTGCCCAGCTGATCGACCTGCGCGGCACGACGCTCATGCCCGGCCTGATTGAAGGGCATTCGCATCTGTTGCTGCACCCGTACAACGAAACACCCTGGGACGATCAGGTACTGCGCGAAGCCCGCAGCGAACGCGTTGCCCGGGCCACCGTACACGCCCGAAAAACCCTGTTGGCTGGCTTCACGACGGTTCGGGATCTGGGTACCGAAGGGGCCGACTACGACGACGTGGGGCTCAAACAGGCTATCGACAAAGGTATTATTCCGGGGCCGCGCATGGTGGTAGCCACGCGGGCACTGATTGCCACGGGCAGTTACGGTCCCAAAAGTTTTAGCCCCGATATTGAGGTGCCGCAGGGGGCCGAAGAGGCCAACGGGCACGATCAGTTAATACAGGCTGTTCGGCGGCAGATTGGCAAAGGGGCCGACGTGGTGAAAGTCTATGCCGACTACCGCTGGGGACTGATGGCCGACGCCCGCCCTACGTTCACTCTCGACGAGCTGAAGCTGATGGTCGAAGTAGCCGCGAGCAGTGGCCGGGCGGTGGTGGCACATGCCGGTACGGCCGAAGGCATGCGCCGGGCTATTCTGGCCGGTTGCCGCACGCTGGAACATGGCGATGCCGGTACACCCGAAATTTTTGCCCTGATGAAAGAACGCGGAGTGGCGCTATGCCCCACCCTGGCCGCTGGCGATGCCGTGAGTCAGTACCGGGGCTGGCGAAAAGGGCAGGAGCCCGAGCCGGAGCGGATCCGGAACAAACGCACCACGTTTCGGCAGGCGCTCGATGCCGGCGTTACCATTTGCTTTGGGGGCGATGTGGGGGTGTTTGCCCATGGCGATAACGCCCGCGAGCTGGAGATGATGGTCGAGTACGGCATGGCACCCCTTGCGGTACTCCGTTCAGCTACGTCGGTCAATGCGGATGTGTTTGGCCTTACCGACCGGGGCCGTGTGAAAGCCGGGTTGCTGGCCGATCTGGTGGCGGTGACTGGTAACCCCGTGCAGGAAATGGGGGCTGTTCGGCGGGTAAAGCTGGTAATGAAGGGTGGTAAGCTCGTAACTACGCCATAAGCCGTAAACTTAGCCTCCGGTTTTTGTGTTTCTTCAGAATAGAGTAGACCTAAAACGGAGATTTTACGGATACAAAAAGCCTTCGGGTTTGTTTTTGCCTTAATTTCGCCGGTCGAGCTGTGGGATGACCTACAGAGGTCTGCTCTCGCATTGATCAGTGCATTAATCCGTTAAACCTGAATAGCTTACCGAACCGAATTTTATGGCAAACGTCGCTGAATTACACGTTGATGGCCAATCGTATCAGTTTCCCACTCTGGAGGGGAGCGAGCACGAAAAAGCAATCGACATCTCTAACCTCCGTGACCAAACGGGGTTCATCACGTTAGATAAAGGGTATAAAAATACAGGAGCCACGCAAAGTGGAATCACGTTCCTGGATGGAGAAGAAGGAATTCTCCGGTACCGGGGGTATGCCATCGAAGAATTAGCGGAGAAGGCAAGTTTCCTCGAAGTAGCGTACCTGCTTATCTACGGTGAACTCCCAACCCAGGAACAATTATCGAAGTTTGAAGCGTCGATTCGTCGCCATACGATGGTGAACGAAGATATGCGCAAGATTTTTGAAGGCTTCCCGGTCAACGCGCACCCCATGGGCGTGCTGTCGTCGCTGGTGAGTGCCATGAGTGCTTTTTACCCCGATTCGTACAACGACAAGCTGCCCGATCAGACCGATCTGCACATTGTCCGGTTACTGGCCAAGCTGCCAACCATTGCCACCTGGTCGTATAAAAAGTCGCAGGGGCACCCGGTCAACTACCCCAAAAATTCGCTGGATTACTGCTCAAACTTCCTGCACATGATGTTTGCGCTGCCGGTTGAAGAGTACACTGTAGACCCGGTAGTGGCTGAAGCCCTGAACGTGCTGCTGATTCTGCACGCTGACCACGAACAAAACTGCTCAACCTCAACGGTTCGTCTGGTGGGTTCGTCGCGGGCTAACCTGTATTCGTCTATTTCGGCGGGTATCAACGCCCTTTGGGGACCGCTGCACGGTGGTGCCAACCAGGAAGTAATCGAGATGCTCGAAGACATCCGCAATGATGGTGGTGACGTAGCCAAGTACATCGAGATGGCTAAGAATGCCAAGCAAACGGGCTTCCGTCTCTTCGGTTTCGGACACCGGGTGTACAAAAACTTCGACCCACGGGCCAAAATCATCAAAAAAGCGGCCGACGACGTGCTGAACAAGCTGGGCGTGAATGATCCGGTTCTTGAGATTGCCAAAGGCCTTGAAGAAGCCGCTCTGAACGATGAATACTTCATTCAGCGTAAACTGTACCCGAACGTTGACTTCTATTCGGGTATCATTTACCGCGCGCTGGGTATCCCGACCAATATGTTTACGGTTATGTTTGCTATTGGCCGTTTGCCGGGCTGGATTGCTCAGTGGAAAGAAATGCGGGAAACCAAAGACCCCATTGGTCGGCCACGTCAGGTGTACACCGGCTCGCCCCTGCGGTCGTTTGTACCCATCAGCGAGCGCTAAGAATTACCAGTTATGGATAAGAAAAAACCCCGGCACTTTGGCCGGGGTTTTTTGCTGGTTAACAACAAGCCTGTATCACCCCTGATTCGGCCTGTTGTCAGGTAAATTGTATGTCATAGAAAGTCGGTAAGTTGCACAAAAGCCTCCAGTGCTGTTTATGCAGATTGACTAGTCGATTGTCTATTTAGGTTTTACATAACAGCCCCAGTTTTGGGCTGGTTTTAGGAATACGTGAAAGTATATACGGATAGTTTAAGGGTATGGATTTCGTGCTGAGAGAAAAAACGTAAATATTTTTTTCTTCTGCCGGGCAGAGCAGGTTTTGAGGCTTATTCAGGCATTAGCTACCGTTTATCGAAAAAAATGTGCTCTGGGGTAAGGATAAACGTCTCAATACGAATAGCGACAATCAATCACGTATGCCATTCTCTACGCCTGCTGTGGCTCTCCTTTGCGTGTTCATACTATCGGGCTGTCTGACTAAAATCGCGAAGCCTGGTCCACCGTCGGCGTATTCGGCGCAGTACTGGGGAAGCGTGTCGGGAACGCGTAATGGGCGAGTTCTGCAAAATCCGCGCATTTGGGCCACCAGCCGAACCCCCTGCAACGCCCATGCTTTCGATGTGTTCATCACTGAGTTCAACGATGAGGGCGAAGAATTACTGACGTTTACCCTGGCCAATATTCCAAAACGGGTCTGCACGCTTAGCCGGTTTAAGACAGACTACGCCAACTTGTTCTGTGCGACCGATACAATCGGCTCAACGCTGACCGCCAAAATGCCGATTGGCTTCAGCAGCACGTATAAACCGGGGCGTTGGGGAAATGGGCTTACCATTGTCGCGTACGATTCGCTCAAGGGGGAAATAAAGGGGCGTTTTGGGTTGTTTCTGGTGATTGACAGCCGGCAGTCGACCCACTCGCCCGACAGTATTCGAATTGACCAGGGCGAGTTTGTTACGAAGCTGCGAGGGCCGGACGGAACGTACCGCTAACGGGTGCCCGGTTGGGCAAACAAAAAGGCCGGAAACAAACGTTTCCGGCCTTTTTGCCTATACAATGTGCGTTCGGCTTACTCGTCGCCTTCGCCGTCGTCTTCAGCGCCACCAATCGGATCGAGAAGGGCGTTTTCGTCTTCGTTGATTTTGGCCCGGATCTTCGCTTCGATTTCACCCATCAGTTCAGGGTTATCGAGCAGCAGTTCCTTCACGGCGTCACGGCCCTGTGCCAGGCGGTTGCCATCGTACGAGAACCAAGAACCTGATTTCTTCACGATTTCCATCTCTACAGCTAGGTCGAGAACTTCGCCTACTTTCGAGATACCCTGACCGTACATGATGTCAAACTCAACCACTTTGAAAGGCGCAGCGAGTTTGTTTTTCACCACCTTAACTTTAGCCCGGTTACCCACAACATTGTCGGCACCTTCTTTGATCTGACCGATCCGGCGAATATCCAAACGGACTGATGCGTAGAATTTAAGGGCATTACCACCGGTTGTGGTTTCTGGGTTACCAAACATCACCCCGATTTTCTCCCGCAACTGGTTGATAAAGATGCAGCAGCACCCTGTTTTGTTGATCACACCCGTCAGTTTCCGCAGGGCTTGCGACATTAAACGGGCCTGAAGACCCATCTTGCTCTCGCCCATTTCACCTTCGATTTCGGCCTTGGGAACGAGGGCCGCCACGGAGTCAATCACGAGAATATCGATGGCACCTGAACTGATGAGGTGCTCGGCAATTTCGAGGGCTTGCTCGCCATTGTCGGGCTGAGCAATCAGGAGGTTTTTAGTGTCGATACCCAGCTTCTCGGCATACACACGGTCGAAAGCGTGTTCGGCATCGATAAAGGCAGCGAGGCCACCATTTTTCTGCGCTTCGGCGATGCAGTGCATCGTCAGCGTGGTTTTACCTGATGATTCAGGGCCGTAAATTTCAACGACACGCCCGCGTGGCATACCGCCAATTCCGAGCGCCAGATCAAGACCCAGCGAACCTGTCGAGATAACCGGAACATCCACAACCTTGCTTTCGCTCAGCCGCATTACCGTTCCTTTGCCAAAGGCTTTGTCAAGCTTCTCGATGGTTGTTTGCAGTGCTTTCAGCTTGCTGTCTGTCGCACTGGCTGTGGCTTGCGCCATGTCTGTTTTAGCCATTTGTTGTATTTGATTAAGCTTATAAAATTACGTTTTTTTATTCGGTTTACCAAATGATTTCCGAAGATATTTGCAGCGGGTCAGATACCCCTGAAAAGCCCGTTTCTAGCCTGTTTAGGACGGTTATTGCCCTATTTTGATACACAGATGCACCCATTAAAAAGTAATAAAATGATTCAAATAGACACGGCTCGTACCGAGGCCGATCTGATGGGCATTTTGGCGCTTCAGACCCAGAATTTATCGCGCAATCTGCCATCTGAAGTACAACAGGCGCAAGGCTTTGTCACGCTCCAGTACACCCTCAGCCAGATGCAGCAGATGCACAAGTTGGGCCCCAGCGTAATCGCCAAAGACGGCGACCGGGTAGTGGGGTACGCCATCACGGCGATGCCCGGAGCACTGGCCTTCGTGCCCGAATTGGAAAGCTTGTTTGCACTGCTCGATACAGTGCCTTACGAGGGACAGATGCTGAATATGTACCCCTACTATGTGGTTGGCCAGGTTTGTGTTGACAAAGACTACCGGGGGCAGGGGATCTTCGATCGCTTGTACCAGAAACATCGGGCTGTTTACAGCGACCGGTTTCGGTTGTTTATCACTGATATATCGGCCCGCAATACACGGTCGCTACGCGCACATGAGCGGGTTGGGTTTCGGGCCGTACACTCGTTCCATGAGCCAGCCGCTGCGGAAGAGTGGGTCGTAGTTGTGTGGGACTGGAACAATGAACAACGAACAATTAACAGTGAACAGTGAACAATGAACAGTGAACAGTGAGTTGGCGCTGGAATACGGTTGACGTGTCAGCCCATTATTCATTACTCATTACTCATTACTCATTACTCATTATCCTACTTCTTACTCACAAACCGGTTGCCCTTGATGTAGTACCGGTAGGGTAGGTCGGCGCCGTGGGTGATGCCGATGCGGGTCGTCGTAACCATGTCGAAGGTATCCAGTACGGGTGGGGTAATGCCCACCGGACCTGTTACGAGCGAACTGAAATTGTGCTCCGATCGGCTGATACCCAGAGCGATAACGAGCTTGCTCGGACCATTGCAGAGATTCCGGAAACCTTCGGGAGTGGTGCCGTCGATGGTGTTGTTACGGTAGCGGGCAAACCCTGTTTTGAAGGCTTCATTGCGTCGGTACGTCATCAGGTCGACCCCGTCGGTGGGTTCGAGGGCGCGGATCAGGACGGCCTCACCCACACCGGCCGGGCCCGTCACGACATTGATGCAGTGGTAGTGGTTGTAAATCTGGTACACGTACAACGTACCGGCCGGGCCAAACATGGCGGCATTGCGCTTCGTTTCGCGCCGGTACGCGTGGCAGGCCGGGTCGCCGGTGATGTACCCTTCGGTTTCAACGATAATACCAGCTGTGCGCCCTTCGGGGGTTATGTGCACCAGTTCGCAACCCAGCAGCCGCTGCGCCAGCGTGAGGGTGTCGTGATCCTGATAGAACGAAAGTGGGAGTGTTGTGAGCGACATAAAAACAATCGGGGTCTTGCTACCTATAACAGCTGGCAAGACCCCGATTGTTTTTACCCCAGATAACTACCAATACTCATCATATCGGCAAATACACCGGAGGCTATGACTTTATTTTATAAGTTCAGCAACAGACGCAAATTTTGCCGAACAGTAGCTAATTCTCGTTCGGTTAGTTCGCCCAACTTGCCCTGAACTAAATGCTGATCAATCGTGGCGAGTTTACTCAACCGGAGTAAGGAGGGCTTTTTAAGGCCATTTATGGAGCTTGGCTGCAACAAAACGTCCGTCGGCTGCTGCCAGTGAAGTTGCGTGGAAATAAAGGCCAGCGTCACATCTTGAGCCGTGTCCATCAACGCCGGGGCCGGGCGGATTTTGCTGCCTGACAAATCCGTGAACGGAAACGGAATCAATATCAAGTCGCCTTGTTTCACCGGTACCGCTCTTTCAGATCGTTCAAGGTATATATATCTTCTTCGTCTTTCAAAAAGGCGAAAGCGTCCGACGTTTCGACCAACTGTTCGATACCTTTCTGAAGCGCCGTCTCCTCATGCTTTTTAAGCATGAAGGAGGCAAAGTCGATCACCTCGCTGATTCGTTCGTCAGGAAGCTGATCGATCGTTTGTAAAGCCTGATCCAGCAGTTGTTGACGATTCATGGCCCGATAGGTTGTTTATGTAAAAAGACAAATTACCCCAGATAACTACCAATACTCACCATATCGGCAAACACACCGGAGGCTGTGACTTCGGCACCGGCACCGGGGCCTTTAATTACCAGTGGCCGGTCTTTGTACCGCTCCGTGATAAACGAGATGATGTTGTCGGCACCGGAGAGGGTATAAAACGGATGGTCGGCCCCGACAGAGCGCAGCTCGATGGTTACTTTGCCGTTTTCGAACGTAGCCACGTACCGCAGCTTTTCGTCCTTAGCTTCGGCCTCGGTGAGCAGGCTCTCAAAATACGCGTTGTTGGCGTCGAGTTGCTCAAAGAAAGCGTCGATAGTCGGGGCGTCGAGGCAAGGTTGCGGCAACAGGTTCGTGATGGTAACGTCGGTTGGCTCCAGGGCAAAACCAGCCTCGCGTGCCAGAATCAGAATTTTGCGGCCTACATCCTGCCCGCTCAGGTCTTCGCGCGGGTCGGGTTCGGTATAGCCTTTCTCTTTGGCCTCGCGCACCACATCCACAAACTTCTTCCCCGATTGAAAGGTGTTGAAAATGTACGACAGCGTACCCGACAGGATAGCCTCAATCTTGATGAACCGGTCGCCGGCAGTCATCAGGCCCTGAATGGTATTGATGATGGGCAAACCCGCCCCAACGTTCGTTTCGTACAGGAACTTGACACCCCGGTTCAGGGCCGTGCGCTGCAACCGGCGGTACTCGGCATACGAGCCGGAGTTGGCTACCTTGTTCGGCGTTACAACCGACACGTTGGCGTCGAGTAGGGAGTCGTAAAACTGCACAATGTCTTTGTCCGACGTACAGTCGATAAAAACCGAATTGGGGAGGTTGTACGACTTGATTTTCTCGACAAAGGCGGGCAGCGAGGTAGTTACGCCCTCGGTCAGTTGCCGCTCGCGCCAATCGTCGAGATCGATGCCCTTGGGATCGAGCAGCATCTTTTTGGTGTTCGAAATGCCCACCACGCAAACCTTGAGCATCTTCTCATTGCGCAGGTACTCGAACTGACTCCGAATCTGACTCAGCAACGTTCGGCCGATGAGGCCAGTACCCACCAGAAACACGTTCAGAATCCGGGCTTCGGATTGGAAAAAGACGTTGTGCAGGGCGTTAAGCGCCTTGGAGAGGTTGTTTTTGGTGATTACAATCGAAATGTTGATCTCCGACGACCCCTGCGCAACGGCCACAATATTGACCCCGTTTTTGCCGAGTACCGAAAACAGTTTACCCGCAATACCCGACGATTTGCGCATCCCCTCGCCCACCGTGGCAATAATCGACAGGTCGCGCTCGATGGTGATGTTGTCGACGTGCCCGCTGGCGATGTCGGCGGCAAATTCTTCGTCCAGAATCGTCTTCACCCGGTCGGCTGCACGCGGGTCGATGGCGAAGCAGATTGAGTGCTCCGAGGAGGCCTGCGAAATGAGAATCACGCTGATGCGGTGCTCGGCCAGCACGCCAAACAGCTTGGCCGATACCCCCGCCACCCCAATCATCCCCGAACCCTGCACGTTGACCAGGGCTACGTCGTCGATGCTCGAAATACCCGTGATCGTGTACTGCCGGCGGTCGGCGTTGCGGCTTACCACCGTGCCCGGATGCGCCGGGTTGAACGTGTTCAGCACCCGAATCGGAATGTTGCGCGCAAAAGCAGGTTGCAGGCTGGGCGGATAAATCACCTTGGCACCGAAGTGGCTCAACTCCATGGCCTCGGCGTAGGTGATGGTAGGTATGTTGAACGCGTTGGACACCTTACGGGGGTCGGCGGTCATCATGCCGTCCACATCGGTCCAGATTTCGATCAGGTCGGCATCGAGCGCGGCTCCGATAATGCTGGCTGTGTAGTCGGAACCTCCGCGCCCAAGGGTGGTGGTTTCGCCTTTTTCGGTGGAGCCGATGAAGCCCGTAATCAGCTCGATGCTGTTGGAGTTGGCGAAATATTCGCGGATGAGCTGGTTGGTGAGCGGGTAGTTTACCTCGGCCTGTCCAAACTGAGCATCGGTTTTGATCAGGTTGCGGGCGTCGCAGAACCGGGCCGACAACCCCCGCGACCGGATGCACTCCGACATAACCAACGTGGATAAACGTTCGCCGAAGCTCGTGATGAGGTCGTGCGTACGCGCCGACAGCTCCCGGATGAGTGAAACGCCCCGCAGCAGGTCTTCCAGCTCGTTAATTACCCCCCGGATATTGGCAAATACCTTGCTCTGTTCTTTGACCGGGATAAATGCCTTGACGACATTGAAATGCCGGTCTTCGATCCGGCGGACCAGATCGAGGTAGTCCAGACTGCCGTTGGCGGCCATGCGGCCAATTTCGATCAGTTGATTTGTGACGCCCCCCATGGCCGAGAATACCACGGCAATGTTGCGGCCTTCGGTCGACTCGGTACCGCGCGACGCATCGTCAATGATCTGGATAACCTGCTTTATGCTCTCAACGGAGCCTACGGACGTGCCGCCAAACTTTAAGACATTCATGAACGGTAATGAATAATGTCCAATGCGTAATGAATAATGGTAAACCTTGGTACAGAAACTGGGCCAAATCCCCATTATTCATTGTACATTTTCCGATTATTCATTCAGCCAGAGGCTGCAAAGATAGCCATTTGGTAGCAACCGAGTACCGTTGATGCTCGATTTGCCCAGCCGGATTGGGGTTATAAAACGACCTGCCGGGCGGTTACGGTATCGCCCCAGAAGATGGTAGCCTGCCGGCTAAAATCGGCCGCCGAGTCGGTAGTCAGGAAGGTGCGCTCACCCGACCGACTGCACCGGGCGGCCAGGTCGGGGTGGCGGTTGAGGTAGTCGGCTAAACTGCGCGCAACAATCTCGCCCTGACTCAGAATGGTGACGTGGTTGGGTGTGTATTGCCTGATCTTGGGGAGTAACAATGGATAATGCGTACAGGCCAGCAAGAGGGTGTCAATGTTGGGCGATTGTGCCAGTAGCCGGTCAATGTGCTGTTGCACGAAATAATCGGCACCGGGTTTATCAAATTCGTCGTTCTCAACCAGAGGCACCCACATCGGGCAGGCTTCCTGGAATACACCCATGCCGGGGAAAAACTTTTCAATCTCGACCACGTACGACTCCGACAATACTGTGCCGCGCGTAGCCAGAATCCCGACCTGACCCGTTTGGGAATAGCGCCCAATCACCTCTGTCGTGGGCCGAATCACGCCCAGTACCCGCCGAGAAGGGCCGTTGGGGCCGGGGGCCAGGGTGGGCAGGTCGAGTTGCTGGATATTGCGCAGGGCTTTGGCCGAGGCCGTATTGCAGGCCAATACGACCAGTTGACAACCCTGCTCAAACAAATGCCGGACACACTGTAGCGTGTACTGATAGACCGTTTCGAAGGAGCGGGTGCCGTAGGGCGTGCGGGCATTGTCACCCAGATACACGTAGTCGTATTGCGGCAGGGCGTTGACAATCTCGCGCATGATGGTCAGGCCACCGTACCCCGAATCAAAAATGCCGATGGGCTGTGTCATGGCGCAAAGGTATAGCTTGTCGGTCAGAGCCACCAAGATAGGACTAACTGGCGCTGGTCCAGTTGCTTTGGGAGCGTGGGAGTTTGATGGCAAAAACTACCTTTGCTGTATGAAACTCCTTCGCCGTTTTGTGTTTGTCCTGTTGGCCGTGGTTGGCCTGCTCGCCCTGTTTATCGCGGCCAATCTGATTCCGGTCGACGAGACCCCGTACGCCCAAACCGATTTTTACCGCCAAACGATAGACCGCCTGGCGAGTTTGCCCATGCCCGCACCGGCTAAGCAGGGGTTGCGGGCGGGTTGGGCCAAAGTAAACATGACGCCTAATTTCACAACGCCCACGGGTGGCTATGGCGTTCGGCGGGGTAAGCATTGGAGCACCGTTCACGATTCGATTTATGCCCGAGCCACCGTGGTCGATAATGGCAGCGTGCGCGTAGCTCTGGTGGCTCTCGATTTGCTCATTGTGCCGCCTACCGTGGTTGAGGCTCTCAAACGCCGGTTGCCTGAGGTAGGTTTTACGTGGGAGCAGGTGTATATGGGCGCTATTCACTCGCACAACAGCCTGGGCGGGTGGGCGCCGGGCCTTGTCGGGACGCTTATTGCAGGTTCGTACGAGGAGCGAATAGTGACGCTCATAACCGAATCGGTGCTGAATGCCATTCGGGCCGCCAACCGCGATCTGCAACCGGTTTCGGTAGCCTATACCGAAACAGCCGCGCCCGAAATGGTGTATAATCGACTGCATAACGAAGGGCCCGAAGACGACCGGGTGCGCGTGCTGCAACTGCGGCAGCCGGGGGGCAAAACGGCCACCATTGCCAGCTTTGCGGCCCACTCCACCATTATCAACTCCGATGTGCCGCAGTGGCTCAGCCGCGATTGGCCGGGTGTCCTGGTCGATAATCTGGAAAAACAGACGGGCAACTTCGCTATGTACATGGCCGGAGCGGTAGGCAGCATGGGGCCTACCGAAAAAGGCGAAACCGAAGATGCCCAGCTTCATTTTATTGCCGACAGTCTGACGACCAAAATCAGTACGGCTCTGGCTCAGGCACCCGCCCGGCCCGATTCGGCGCTGGCACTGCTCACCCTCCCGCTGACCCTGCGCGATGCCCACGTGCGCGTGTCGGATGGCTGGCGGCTACGTCCGTGGCTTTTTCTGAAACTCTACGGCGACTATCCGGCCGAAATGAAGGCGCTGCGCATCGGGCCAACCGTTTTGTTGGGAATGCCCGCCGATTTTTCGGGCGAACTGGCCATGCAACTCGGTAAGACCGTAGCGGGCCGGGGCCTGAACCTGATGGTGACCAGTTTCAACGGGGGGTACATTGGTTACGTGACCCCCGATGCTTACTATCACGAAACCCGGTACGAAACCCGCGATATGAACTGGTTTGGCCCACAAATGGGCGCTTACTTTACTGAACTGGGTGGCCGAATGGTGCAAAAAGTAGCCCAGCCGTAAGGCGGTAAACCACTTTTTCAAACGATTTATGGGGAAATGCGTTTGGATTTTGTTCATTTGTGCTCACGGCTACCGCCAATACGTCTGACGCTCAGCCTGCACACGTTACCTGAACCCTGACCTATCGTCAGAACGCCACATAGGTGACGACCAAGAAACTGTCTCATACCTTTAAACCATTTGTCTATGCGTGCTTTGCTTTATTTTTTAGTGTTTATACTGGTTGTATTTGGCATCCTGTACATTCTCACGGGCTGGAGTTACAGTGATGGCGAACGAGCCGGTACGGTCTCGAAATTCAGTCGGCGGGGTTATGTCTTCAAAACCTACGAGGGCGTGCTCAATGTGGGCGGCTTTTCGGGCGAAACAGGTTCCCTGACCCCGCAGTACTTCGATTTTTCGGTGAAAGACGAAGCCGTTGGGGCTAAAATCACCGAAGCCGTGAAAACCGGTCAGCGCGTAACCCTGCACTACGAAGAGAAAATTCTGCGGCTTCCGTGGAACGGCGATACCAAATATTACATCACGGCGGTTGAGTTTATCGGGCCTCCGGTACGTCCGTACAACGATGGTTCGGCGGTGCCAGGGTATCAGCAGCCGCAGCAGTACCCGACCCAGCCCGCCCAGCCCCAATCGCAACCCGCCGAACAACCCATTGATTCGGTGTTGCGGTAAAGCTGAACGTTCTGGTTTCGATCTGGTCCGCGCGCGGTCAGCGTGTATATGTAAAAATCCCCGGTGTTGCATGATGGTGCAGCACCGGGGATTTTTTGTGCAATGAAGGTAGGCGTTAAACCTAAACGCGCGCGGCCCTCAGTCGAAAACCCACTTTTCACAATCGGCCAGAAACGCCGGGTCAACGGTAGCCCCAATGCCGGGAGCGTCGGGGAGTTCGATACGGTAGGGATGGTAGCTGAGACCACCCTGAATCGGATCGTAGGCATGTTCAAAACAGCCGTCGAGGTCGCAGAAGGCCACATTGGGTCGTGCCGACGCAACATGCGCGTTGGCCGTAAGCCCCAGCCGCGACTCCGACATGCAACCGATCATGCAGCGGGTGTAGGCCGCTTCGGCAACGGCATTGATCTTGAGGGCTTCCCAGATACCCCCGCTTTTTGAGAGTTTGATGTTGAAATAATCGACGGCTTCTTCGCGGGCCAGCCGGAGGGCATCGGCCGCATCGAATAGGCTTTCGTCGGCCATGATCGGTACGGGTGAGATACTCCGCAAGTGCCGGAGTCCGGCCAGATCGGGCCGGCGTAGGGGCTGTTCGCAATACTGCACATTCAGGTTACCAATGGCGCGGAGCACGGCTACGGCGGTCGGTACGTCCCAGCCCTGATTGGCGTCGGTGCGGATGGGCACGGCATCGCCAATGGCCTGCCGCACGGCCCGCACCCGGGCAATATCGGTGGGGGCGTCGGTACCTAATTTCAGTTTGATAGCCTCGGGGCCTTTAGCCAGCATGGCCCGGGCGATGTCGGCCATGCGTTCGGGGGTATCGAGGTAAATGGTTTCGTCGGTGACGAGGGGGCGTTTGCTACCACCCAGATAGGCGTACAGGGGCAGGTTGGCGGCCTGAGCGGCTACGTCGTACAGGGCCATGTCGAAAGCCGAGCGCGTGGTGGGGTGGTTGGGCAGGTAACGTGCCAGCGTATCTACGCATCCGCCCACATCGGTAGCCTCGCGGCCCAGCAGCAGCCGGGCCATATCGGGGGCAGCCGCCAGTCCGGACGCCTGCGTTTCGCCCGCAATCATCCAGAACGGCGAGCCTTCGCCCCAGCCCGTGAGCCCGGTGTCGGTATCGATTTGCACCAGCAGGTTGCGCGCATGTTCGATAGTCCCCAGTGAGATGGCAATGGGCGCTTTGAGCGGAATATCAAAGCGGTAGACGGATATAGCGGTGATTTTCATGCGGAAAAAAGAATGGAACCCGGCAGCCGGGTTCCATCTCATTTATAGTGGTAGCGGCCTGGCACTGTGCCAAACCGTTTGAATCAGAATAATGTCTTCTGATATAATCTCGTAGATAATGCGATAATTCCCTTCAATCAATTCCCGGACTGTTGGCTTACCTATTTCGGGTACCATGCGGCCCATCTCGGGAAAAGATATCAGGCTTTGTGTCCGACTGAATAGCTTATCAGTCAGCAATGTTGCATATCGCTCTGATTCTGCTGAGATAAACTCATAAATGGCATGAAGGTCATTGTAGGCCTGCTCCGTCCAGATTACTTGCCCCATTGGTTCATTCGTTCTCTAACCTGGTCGGCTGTGAGCGTTTGACCAGTCTGATACTGTCTGCGACCGTTCTCTACTTTTTCAATGATTAATAGTCGCTCGATTAATTCATCAATAGAGAACTGTTCGGGTAAATCGGGGATAGCTTCCTGCAAGGCTCTCTTTGTCATGTCGCTTACGTTTTAACTAAAGATACCATAAAAACACTATTTCGACAAGTTTTGCTCGATCAGTTCGTTCAAAACGGCGGCCGTTTGCAAGCCAATCATCCGCTGTTTGGGCTGGTTCTTTTTCATGAGTAACAACGTCGGGATTTCGTCGACCTGATACGCCTGAAGCAGATGTTTGTTGGCGTCGGCATTGACTTTGACCACCTGAAGCCGGGCTCCGTAGGTTTTTTCCAGCTGATCGATGGTCGGCATCATCTTCACACAGGGCGCACACCAGGGGGCGTAAAAGTCGAGCAACACCAGGTCGTTGCTTTTCAGAATGGCGGCCAGCTGCTCATTGCTGATGCTGTTGGCTTTACTGTCGGCCATTACGCCTTCCACGGGTTTCATTTTGGTGGTCCATTTCAGGTAGCCGCCTTCCAGTTCGTAAACGTTCGCAAAACCCTGCTCGCGCATGAGCTTGGCGGCATCGGACGAGCGCCCGCCCGACAGGCAATACACAAATACCGGCTTCGATTTGTCGAGTTGAGCGAGCGTTTGGGCAAATGCCGGGTTGCGGTAGTCGAGGTTTTTGGCCCCCACCAGGTGCCCCCCACCAAATTCGCCGGGGGTACGCACGTCGACCAGCTGCCCCGCCGGGGTTTGTTTCAACTGTTGCTCAAAGGCGTCGGGGGCCAGCGTTTGCGCCTGTGTAGTCAGGGTAGCTACCAGAAGCAGGAGAAGAGCGATTGTGTTTTTCATGTCGTTTTAGGTGTTAACAAACCCTTAGTTCGGAAACTGACTCTTGTCGATGCCGGGAATGATGCGCAACGCGTTTTTGTAATACACTTTTTTCAGAATATCGTCGGGCAAACCAATACCGTACATGCGCCAGAATGCGTGGTACTTTTTGTGGTACGGGAAATACTCGTCTTCTGTTTCCAGAACGCGGAAATAGGTGCTGTATTCGCTCGGCACCCACGAATCTTTGCCGAACAGAATCCGGTCCTGATATTTCTCGAAGAACTTACGCGACGCCCGGGGTTGGCGACCCAGTTCGGCAATGACGGCCCCAATTTCAACCAGCGTGTTGGGAAACACCTGCATCAGGCTGTCGAGCTTGTTCAGGTCGTTGGGATACCAGCCCATGTGTGCGTTGATAAACGTGGTTTTGGGGTGTTTCCGAAATACATTGTGCTGTTCTTTGAGCAGGTCGGCCCAGGGTACCGGGTTGTTGGCGTCGCGTTTGCGGCCCGCGTGCAGCTTCAGTTCGAGCCAACGCTCGTTGTAGCGGTCCATCGGATCCCAGAACGACTTCGGGTCGGCGGTATGAATCAGAACCGGAATGCCCAGTTCCCCGCATTTGGCCCAGATCGGGTCGAGCCGCGAATCATCGACCTGTACCCGTTTACCAGTATTGTCTTTAACGCTGAAACCGAGGCTTTTGTAAATCTTGAGCCCTTTGGCTCCGTTCTTCACGTCTTCGGCCAGCAGCTTCACGGCCCGGTCGGTCCAGCCGGGTTCGCCAATACCTTCAAAATTGATATTCGAGAACAGAATCAGTCGTTTGGGGTCTGTTTTCTGAATGTTATCGGCGGCAGCCTTAAAAAACCGGGTGCTCTCGTCGACATTACCCCAGCCGCGCCCGCTCAGGTTAATCATTACCTGCATATTCAGGCTGTCCATTTGCGCTACCAGTGGGCGCAGGTCGGCCTTATCCATCTGAAACTGATGGTTGTGCACATCGATAAACGGAAACTTAGCCCGCGTGAGCTTATGCTCCGGCACCTTTAGCGTCGATACGGGGTCGTATTCTTCAAAGCCGAGGGGCATATCGGCGGTTTTGGGGCTTTGGGCCAGACACGTGCCTGACAGCAGTAGCAACAGAACAGAACGGGAGATTTTCATAGAAACGCGGAAAACCAAACGGTCAATCGTTTGGGTGGGTTGTCGAAACAGTAACAGACTGCAAGATACGGGTTTCAGGGGGTATAAATCAAAGCCACGCAATGGGCCGCGATTCCCTCTTTACGGCCTACAAAGCCGAGGTGTTCGGAGGTAGTGGCCTTTATCGAAATATCGTCTTCAGGAATATCCATCACCCCGGCCAAACAGGTTTTCATGGCCGGAATATGGGGGTTCAGCTTAGGCTCCTGCAACACAACGGTCACATCCACGTTCGAGACTTCGTACCCGGCCGCGCGCACCATCCGCAACACTTCAGCCAGCAGTACCTTGCTGTCGACGCCTTTCCAGCGCGGGTCTTTGTCCGAGAAATGGTAGCCAATGTTGCGCATGTTGGCGGCTCCCAGCAGGGCGTCGCAGAGCACATGACATACCACGTCGGCATCGGAGTGGCCAAATGCACCGTGGGTATGCGGAATCTGAATGCCACCCAGCCAGAACGGGTGCCCTTCAACCAGTTTATGGACGTCGTAGCCTTGTCCTACACGTATTTTCACAGTGAATAGGGGTCAGTCGTTTTTAGAATCTCTTTTCGAGCTTACGCGGTAGCAGCTTCGGCCCTGTAAAAGAGGGTCGAGCTATTTTCGGGGCGGAGTACCTGCCGGGCCATTGCCTGAATGGCATCGGGCGTAACAGCCTGAATTTTTTCGGCTTCTCCGTTTACCAGTTCGGCATCGCCCGCGTTGGCGGCAAAGGCGAGGTTCATGGCCCGGTTGAGCAACTCGACTTCCGAGAACGCCAGCGTCGACTCGGCCTGATTTTTTACCTTCGCCAGTTCGTCGTCGGGTACGGGTTGGTCGATCAGTTCGTTCACCACGGCCTCTACAGCGGCATCGGCTTCTTCGAGCATGACGCCCTCGTTAAGCGTGCCCTGAATCACCAGCAGGCCGGGGTCGAGCGAGGCTGTAATGTAAGCCGACAGGTTGTTGAACAGGGGCGTATCGCGTACCAGCTTCTGGTACAACCGCGACGACTTGCTCCGGCCGAGCATATCGCTCAGCAAATCGGCGGCCTGAAAACCGGGCTCGTAGCGGCCGGGCATGTGGTAAGCCTTGTAGAGCGCGTTGAGCGGTACGGCGGCTGATGTTTCCAGACGTCGGGCCTCGGTTTGTACGGGCTCTTTGGGCAGGTTGCGGAGGTACGGCTTGCCGGCCGGGATCGGGGCAAACCACTTGGCGCAGAGTTGCTTTACCTGCTCTACGGTCACGTTGCCAGCCACCACCAAAATGGCGTTGTTGGGCAGGTAGTAGCGGAAAAAGAAGCTTTTTACATCGTCGAGGGTAGCCTCGGCAATGTGGCTGATGTCTTTGCCGATAGTGGCCCAGCGGTAGGGGTGTTGCTGGTAGGCGAGGGGGCGGAGTTTGAGCCAGGCATCGCCGTAGGGTTGGTTGAGGTACCGCTGGTTGAACTCTTCAATCACCACCTTTTGTTGCACCTCCAACACCTGCGGATCAAACGACAGGCTGAGCATCCGGTCCGATTCGAGCCAGAACGCCGTTTCGATGTTGGCCGCGGGCAGGGTGATGTAGTAATTCGTAATATCGGGGCTGGTAAAGGCGTTGTTTTCGCCCCCTACGCGTTGCAGCGGTTCGTCGTAGCTCGGAATATGTTTGGAACCCCCAAACATCAGGTGTTCAAACAGGTGGGCGAAGCCCGTACGTTGCGGGTCTTCGTCGCGGGAGCCAACATTATAGAGTATATTGACGGCGGCAATGGGGGTGCTGGCGTCTTCGTGAACATACACCCGAAGGCCGTTGTCCAGCGTGAACTGTTCGTAATGAATCATGCGGAGAATCGGCAGAAGGCCGGTTTACACAAAAATACGGCACACCTCCATTCAAACCTAACCCACCTCTTTTGAACCCCTTAGCGGGAATGCCATCCATGACACGAACCAAATACCGTACATATCTTTTCTTATTTGCCCTTTTGGCGGGTGTGGTATCGAGCCTGCCGGCGCGCCCCGTGCAGGCCCAGGTACTGACCGATACGGTGCTCCATCAGACGATCCTGAAGGCCCTCGATAATATCTACAACAGCGATTTTGCCGAAGCCGACGTGTATATTCGGCAGTTGCGGAGCCGGTATCCGCAGCATCCGGCGGGCCCCATGTTACGGGCCATGCAGCTCTACTGGCAACACATTCCGCTGAAAGACAATAAGGTGGCTACCGCTCAGTACGGTCAGGCGTGCGAACAGGCATTGACCCTAGCCAGAAAACGGCTGGAGAAAGATGCCGACGATCCCGAAGGTGTGTTTTTTGCGCTGACGGCCCACTCGTATCTGGCCCTGAAGTACCATAACGATGATGAGCTGATGAAGGCTGTTAATGAAGCGCGCCGGGCATATAGTTACATGAAGCAGGGTTTCGAGCTGACCGAGAAGAACCCGGAGTTTTACTTTACCACCGGCCTGTATAATTATTATGTGGAGCGCTACCCCATGGAGAACCCGATTGTGAAGCCGATGATGTGGTTTTTCAAAAGTGGGAATATGCCACTGGGGTTGCGTCAGATGGAAGCCGCTACCCGACGGGCTACCTTTACCCGACACGAAACCGCCTATTATCTGGCCAATATTTACCTGCAACACGAGAGCTCGCCGACCCGCGCGAGTGCGTGGCTGAAACCGCTCGTGGAGCGTTTTCCTGATAATCCGGTGTTTCTGATGCGCTACACCGAAAGTCTGCTGCTCAACGGGCAGTACGACGAAGCGGCCCGGCTTATGCCCCGGCTCAAGGCTATGCCCCGCACGTTCCTGAACGTACCGATTCAGCTGTTTGAGGGGTTACTGGCCGAAAAAGACGCTAAAAATGACCGCGACGCGGGTACGCATTATCAGGCCGCGCTCCGGCACACGTTTGTGATGCCGTACACCAAAGAGTACCACGCGATGGCCTATGCCGGGCTGGCCCGTATAGCGGCCCGCGCCAACAACTCGTCGCTGGCAAAATCGTACTACAGCAAGGCACTTGGGATTAGCGAATACAAGTCGCTGCAGCGCGAGGCTAAAGCGTTCAAGTAAGTGGCCCGTTTGTACTGTTGTCAGATCAGCATCGTAAATGCTCTCTTCTCAATAATCAACTTCCAAACCCAGCGCCTTCCGTAACTCGTGGAGGGCGGGGTTCTTCTCGGCCATGAAGTTGAACTTGTCCTGTGGCGAATAGATGAGCTTTTTGGTTTCGACGGCCTCGACCCGGTATTCTAACTGAATCTGCCGGTTCTGGAGTTGCTCGCGCAGGTAACCCAGCAAATCGGGTTTCAGATCGACCATGAGGCCGGCCATCAGGTTGTTGTCCAGCGCCAGATGAATGGTGGTTCCGTCGAGCCTGTACTCACGGTCGAGTATGAGCTGCTCGCTCACCATGCCGGTTTGGGCGTTGCGCAACACCTTAAAGCGATCCCAGGCAGCGCGCAGGTCGACCTCGGTAAAGGGCAGGTCGGGCCGGTTGTCGACCACGGCTACATCGGCGTCGTTATCCGCGTTGGTGGCTGCTTTGGGTTGCAGACTGACGGTGCTGCGAAGTTTGCTGCCCGCCGGAATTCTGGGCACCGACATCACCGGCTTGCCGTTGGCATGCGTCAGCGGAGCGGTTTCGGATGGGTGGGTGGCCGTAACCGACTGTCCATGGGTGGCATTTCCGTTCGGTACCGGATAGCTTGCACCGTTGCCATTGGCATGGTAACCGTTGACTGGCTCACTCGTAATCGGGTGCGTCGGGACGGGGGTATGCGCCGGAGCCGGGTTATGGGCTAACGGACTGCCGTTTTTTTTTTCGGTATCCCGCGTGGATACGTCCGGCGTAGGTGCCTCAATCGCGGCCGGGGTGGGATTGGCGTTGATGGTCGGGTGTGAGGCTGGGGCTGGCGGGGCCAGGTCGGGCAGGGCTTCCCAGTTGAGGGTATGCCTGAGAGCGGCCAGTTTCATCAGGCACAACTCCAGGTGCAGACGCTGATCTTTCGCTTGCTTGAAATTGAGGTCGCACTGCCCGCCAATGCTCAGGGCCGACAACAGAAAGGACAACGGAGCCCGCGCGGCCTGATCGAGGTATTTGGTCCGAACATTTTCGGTCACCTGCAAAAGCTGCACCGTAGCGGCATCGCGGCTCACCAGCAGGTCGCGGAAGTGGCGCGTGAGGCCCACAATAAACTGGTGCCCATCGAACCCCTTGCGCAGAATCTCGTCGAGCGTCAGCAGGCTTTGGGGCAGGTTGGCACTCAGCAGCAGGTCGGTGAGCCGGAAGTAATAATCGTAATCGAGAATATGCAGGTTGTCGAGTACTTCCTTGTACCGCAACGTCCGGTCGGTAGAGAACGTCACGTTCAGGTCGAACATCGACAGGGCATCGCGCAGACCGCCATCGGCTTTCTGCGCGATGAGGTCGAGGGCGTCGGCCTCGGTTGTGATGCCTTCCTGGGTGGCAATGTTGGCCAAATGAGCGGCAATGTGGCCTGGCTGAATTCGGTTGAAATCGAAAATCTGACACCGCGACAGAATCGTCGGCAGAATCTTGTGCTTCTCGGTAGTAGCCAGAATGAAAATAGCGTAGCTGGGCGGCTCTTCGAGCGTTTTCAGAAACGCGTTGAAGGCCGCTGACGAGAGCATGTGCACTTCGTCGATGATATAAACTTTGTATTTGGCACCGGCCTGGGGCGGAATCCGGACCTGATCGATGAGCATCCGAATGTCATCGACGGAGTTGTTCGAGGCTGCATCCAGCTCGTGAACGTTGAACGAGGTATTCTGCCGGAAACTCACGCACGACTCACAGGTATCGCAGGCTTCGGTTTCGGCGGTGAGGTTCTGGCAATTGATTGTCTTGGCTAAAATGCGGGCGCAGGTGGTTTTGCCCACACCGCGTGGCCCACAAAACAGAAACGCCGAAGCTAAATGATTGGTACGGATGGCGTTACGCAGGGTGGTGGTTATATGCTCCTGACCAACGACGGTGTCGAACGTTGCGGGGCGATATTTCCGGGCCGAGACCACAAAATTTTCCATACCCAAAGGTACGACTTTTGGGGCCGAGTTTCAAAGGTCACCGGTCCTGGTTGCGGGCAAAGTGAATCAGCCCCGACACCGGCGAGATGTTCAGCCTGCGATCCTTTTTGTGGAGGTAAGTTTTGACTGTTCAGGATTTAGGCCTGCTTGCCAGAGCAGACGGCAAAGGCTGAAGGTACAGCGTCTGAATACTCTATTGTATTGAAAGAGTGTTACTTACCTATCAGCTTGTAGTCATACTTAATACAAAAGATGTTTGCTCTGGCCTTCAGCCTCGGGTTTGGGTAGCTCCTTTTCAACGTAACCCATACGATATCGCCCCAATGTTTACTCACTCCTTCCGGGTGTCTACCATCCGGCTACTCATCTGCGTGGTCGCCCTTCTGCTTGGGGGCCTGTTTTCGAGCCCAATGGCTCTCGCTCAGCTGCCCAGCGGTTTCCTTCAATCGAAAACCCAAACGGGTTATACCGCCCCGATGGGCGTCATTTTTACCACCGACGGACAACGGCAGTTTGTTTGGGAGAAAAGCGGTAAAATCTGGGTGTCGAACTGGAACGGCGGCCAGTATGTAAAACAAACTACTCCGGTGCTCGACATCAGCGAAGAGGTAGGCAACTGGCGCGATTTTGGGCTGCTCAGCGTTTGTCTGGACCCCAACTTTGCCACCAACGGCAAAATCTATCTGTTTTACGTAGTGGACCGGCACCATCTGATGAACTTCGGGACAGCCAGTTACAGCGCCACTACGGACACGTACTACCAGGCTACCATCAGCCGGGTGAGCTGTTATCAATTGCTCAATACCAACGGTGCCCTCTCGGCCAGCTTAAGCAGCCGTAAGGTATTGCTGGGCGAAACCAAATCGACGGGTGTACCCCTGACCCATGAGTCGCACGCGGGCGGAACCCTGCTGTTTGGGCGGGATGGTACCTTGCTCCTCTCCACCGGCGACAACGCCAGTTACGCCAGCACCGACAAAGGCAGTGCGCCGGAAACCTATTTTCAGCAGGCGATCAACGACGGCATTATGCGGACCAATGAAAATGTGGGCGCTTTCCGGTCGCAGATGGTTAACTCGTTTTGTGGTAAAGTTTTGCGGATGGACCCCAATACGGGCAGTGGTTTGCCGAGTAACCCGTTTTACGATGCCACGAACCCCCGCTCGGCTAAATCGCGCGTGTGGGCACTGGGTCTGCGGAACCCCTACCGTATGACAATTCAGCCCAATACCGGCAGTATTAACCCGGCCGACGGTAACCCCGGTACCCTGCTGGTGGGCGATGTTGGCTGGAATGTGTGGGAGGATATGCACGTAGTTCGGCAAGGGGGCGAAAATGCGGGCTGGCCTATTTTTGAGGGCCTCGAAATGCACAGCAGCTACGCCACAGCTGCCCAAACGCTCGAAAACAAAGACGAGCCCAACCCAACCAACACCTGTAATAAGCCATTTCTGACGTTTGCGGATTTACTCAAACAACCGACCAACCCGGTGCAGACCGTAACCAACCCCTGTAGCGGGCAGGCGCTGCCCGGCTTACAGCGTCGTTATATCCATGCCCGCCCCGCCCTCGACTGGCAGCATGGGGCCGATGTGGCCCGCACCCCTACGTTTAACGGATCCGTAGCTACGGCCTCTACTTTAGGTACAGCGAGTGGCGTACCCGGCACGCCTTTCCGGGGCAATTGCTCCACGGCCGGTGCTTATTATGCAGGCACCGCATTCCCCACAACCTGGCGGAACACCTACTACTTTGCGGATTACGGAGCCAACTGGATTCGGGCGGCTACGCTCGACGCCAACGGGGCGGTGACTCAGGTTCGTGACTTTCTGCCCAATGGCGGAGGCAACGGCATTGTTGATCTGGAATATAACACGCTCGATGGGGCTCTTTACTACGTCAATATCAATACGGGGGAGCTTCTGAAAATCAGTTACGGGGGAAATCAGCCACCGGTGGCCTCTATTACCTCATCGGCACTGACGGGGCCCTCTCCGCTGACGGTGTCTTTTCGGGGAGATGCCTCGTCTGACCCCGACGGCGACCCACTTACCTACGCCTGGGACTTTGGCGATGGGACCACCTCTACGCTCGCTAACCCCACCAAGGTGTTTACCAGCACCAGCAGCCAGGGGTTTACGGTTCGCCTGACCGTAAACGATGGGCGCGGGTTGAGCGACTCGAAAACCGTACAGGTCTCTGTCAACAATCCGGCCCCTACCGCGAAGATCACCAATCCGGTCAACAACGCCCTGTACCCGCTCGACCGCGAAAGTCAGTACACCCTTACCGCAGCCGTTACCGACGATGATGTCCCCGGTCTGACGTATGCGTGGCAGGTGACGCTCCGGCACAACAACCACGAACACCGCGAACCGGCACTAACCACAGCCTCGCCTACGGTAAATATCTCGCCTGTGGGGTGCGATGGCGAAACGTACTATTATCTCATTCAGCTGACAGTCACTGACCGGGGAGGGCTTACCGCCCGTGACTCGGTAAAGATTTACCCGGATTGCAACTCGCCCAGTTTAGCAATCAGCAATTTGCAGGCAACCGCCTTAACCAACTCTGTTCGGCTCAACTGGACCCCGCCCTCGGTTGCGTACGACAACGTTCTGGTGGTAGCGAAAGCAGGGAGCGGCTTCACAACCCGGCCGGTCGATCTCGTCTACGCGCAGGACGCCAGCTTTACCGGTAGTGGAGCTGCGTTTGAAGGGGGCAAAGTCGTTTATCAGGGCGTGGCGACCAGTCTGGTTGTTACAAACCTGACAGCCGGGCAGAAATACTTTTTCCGGGTTTATACCCGCCGGGGTACCGCCTGGACAGGGGGTGTTGAAACAAGCGCAACCCCATCGGCTCCTGTTTCAGCCTCACTGACGCCCGTAGCCAATGCCTGCTATCGGCTGGTATCTCGGGTGAGTGGTAAAGTGCTGGGTGTGGAAAATGGCTCGTTAGCCGACGGGGCAACCGTCCGGCAGCGAACCGACGCCAATCAGCCCTGGCAGCAATGGAAATTTGTAGCAACGTCCAACGGCTACTATCAGGTAGTAGCCAATCATAGTGGCAAGGTACTGGATGTAGCCGGTAGTTCGACGGCTGATTATGCTGCTATCCAGCAATGGACGTACGGCGGAGGAAACAACCAGCAATGGAGGCTCCAGTACGATGCGCAGGGGTATTATCAACTGGTAGCCCGGCATTCGGGAAAAATGCTCGACGTACGGGGTAGCAATGTGGACGAAGGGGGCGAAATCATCCAATACACACCCAACGGCACGCAGGCTCAGCAATGGAGTATTGAGCAGCGCACCTGTATCAACCCGAATACCCAACTCAACTTCTCGTCGGCAGGCTGTTACCGGATTACGGCGCGCAACGGTGGCAAAGCCGTTAGCGTGTCTAACGAATCGAAAGACAATGGGGCTATTATTCGGCAGCAGGCTTATTCAGGGCGGGCTTCGCAGCAGTGGAAAATTCTGCTGAATTCAGAAGGGTATTACCGTTTACAGAATGTGAATAGCGGCAAGTCGATTGATGTGAGCGGAGGTTCCACAGCCGATTACACCAATCTGGTTCAGTGGGCCAACAACACAGAGTACAGTCAGCAATGGCGAATCACGCGCGATCCGCAGGGGTATTATTTGCTGACGGCCCGACACTCAGGCAGTGCTATGGATCAGCGGGGAGCCAGTTCTGCCCAGAACGTAGAGATCGTGCAGTACACAGTCAATGGGACTATAGCCCAGCAGTGGGTTGTGCAGACGGTGAAATGCGCAACCTCGGGCGCCCGAATGGCAGGGGACGGACTGGTGATACCGGTGTTCGACTCGTTCGCCGAACCGACCGATGAGGGCTTCAAACTGTACCCAAACCCGGCCCAGAATAAGGTCAGCGTTGACCTCAGAGCGGCCAATGGCCAACCCACTAACCTGCAACTGACGGATCTGACCGGCCGAATCTTGTACCAAAAAACTGTTCTGACGGAGGTCGAAACGCAACACACCATCCCAACTACGACTTATAGCGATGGGGTGTATCTGATTTCGGTTAGCCCGGCCGACGGTAGAAAGGCATCGCTGCGGCTGGTCATTAGCCGGTAAGTTGCCGCACGCGACATATTCTCTCAAATAGATTTCGCGACAGGCGTCTGTCCAATTTGTAGGACAGACGCCTGTCGCGAACTGACGTTCATAGTTACCCCAGGCTCACCAGTTCCTTTAAATCCTCGTCGCTGAGGTCGCCGAGCCAGGTTTCGCCAGTCTTTACGCTGAGGTCGGCCAGTTCTTTTTTGGAGCGGATCATGGCGTCGATCTTTTCTTCGAGCGTGCCCTGATTCATGAGCCGGTACACCAGCACATTTTTGGTTTGGCCAATACGAAACGCCCGGTCGGTGGCTTGTGCTTCCACGGCCGGATTCCACCACAGGTCGTAGTGAATGACGTGGTTAGCCTGCGTCAGGTTGAGGCCAGTGCCGCCCGCTTTGAGCGACAGAATAAACGTGTGATCGGAACGGTTCTTCTGAAACTGCTCCACCATGCGGTCGCGTTCGGGGCGGCTCGTACCACCGTGCAAAAACAGCGGCTCCTGCCCAAACTGATCGCTGATAAACTGCTGGAGCAACACACCCATCTCGTGGTATTGCGTAAAAATCAGTACCTTCTCGTGGTTGGCGTAAATGGTTTCGAGCAGATTGAGCAATAGCGTGGCCTTGCCCGAAAGGCTGGGGGCGGCATTGCCTTCTTTCAGGTATTGGTATGGGTGATTACCGATTTGCTTCAGGGCCGTCATCAACTTCAGCACCAACCCACGGCGGGCAATGCCGTCTTTATTCTGGATGGCCTGAATGCTTTCCTGCACCACATTTTCGTACAGCGATGCCTGCTCGGCTGTGAGCGCGCAGTACTGGTTGTTTTCGATCTTGTCGGGCAGATCGCTGATGATGGTTTTGTCGGTTTTTACGCGCCGGAGCAGGAAAGGGCTCGTAACGCGCCGGAATTGATCGAGTTTCTGGTGGTCGCGCTCCTGCTGAATAGGCCGGGCAAACTCCTCGTTGAACTTACCAATGCCACCCAGATACCCCTTATTCACAAAATCCATGATGCTCCAGAACTCCGACAGCCGGTTTTCGACCGGCGTACCGCTCAAGGCAATCCGAATTGGGGCTTTGAGCGCTTTCACGGCCTTCGTTTGTTCGGTGTCGGCGTTTTTGATGTTCTGCGCTTCGTCGATGATTACCGTAGCCCAGGTGGTTTTCTTCAGCTTCTCCAGATCAGACCGCACTACGCCGTAGGTGGTCAGCAGCAAATCATACGAGGCCGACTGCTTACCCTTTTCCTTCTTTTTCGGAGAGGCCTTTGTATCGGATGTATCCGCGCCCGTCGTATCTGTCGCCGGGAGTTTACGGCCGGGGCCGTGGTAAATGTATGGCTTCAGGTCGGGGGCAAATTTGGCAATTTCTTTCTGCCAATTGGTGAGCAGGGTTGTGGGAAGTACCACCAGCCCTTTCTGCTTGTCGAACCGGCCTTCCTGCTTGAATTTGAGCAGCAGGGCAATCACCTGCAAAGTTTTACCCAGACCCATGTCGTCGGCGAGCAAACTGCCCATACCGAGGGCCGTGTTCTTGATAAGCCAATCGTAGCCCCGGTGCTGATACGGCCGCAAACTGGCCCGTAGTGAATCGGGCAGGGGCTGAGCCTGGGCATCGGTAAACTGCCGGATAATGGCACGTACATCGTCTGTCAGGCCCACGCGTCCGCCTTTGTACTCTTCCGAGAGGGCTGCCCTGAGCATCTCGGCTCCGGTCAGTTCGGGTGGGTTTTCAAGTTGTTTGTACAGCTTGTTCAGCTCCGACGGGTCGACCAACACGTACTGATCCTTAATTTTGACCAGACCGGTTGTGTTGTTCACCAGGCGCTGAAACTCTTTCACGCTCACCATCTCATTGCCGAGGGCCACCTGCCAGTCGAAGGCCAGCATATCGTCGAGCCGCATAAACGAATCGCCAACGGCCGCACTCTTCCCTTTAGCCCGAAGCCGCACCCCCGCCGATGGCCGCACCCAGTGCCGAAGCGATTTGGGCAACAGCAACGTAATGCCGAGTAGCTGCATACGGGGCAGAATGTCGAGCAACACCTTGACAAAATCAGCGGATTTGTAGTAGAGGTAGGCAGGGCTGTCGGTACGGGTGAGCTGGGCCAGATCGGGGAAATGGCGTGAGAGCACAATCAGATCCTGCAAAACAGCCATTCGGATGCCCGCATGAGCTTTCTCGCGCAGAATGTCGGCCAGAGGGATCGGCGGGGCTGCTGGCGGAGTTACCGAAGCCTTACGTGTTCCGCGGCCAGTTTTGGCGGTAACAGTCGGGGCCACAGGGCTGGCATCGCTATCGCGCACGAGCAGGCTTATGCGAAACTCTTCGCCCGGCGTGGATGCGCCCGGTTCGGAGTCTTCTACGGCCAACACCGGCACAAAGCGTTTGTGGCTCAGGAAAAAATCGTTGAGCCACAGTTGCATAGCCAGGGGCATTTCGCGTTTGCCGAAGCCCTCAAACCGGATCGTTTCGACCCCGAAAAAGAGCCGGTCGGCGTCTTCAAGGGGCCAACGCTCCCACAGTTCCACGGTGGTGTCGTGAATGCTGGGGCGCACGAGCAGCGAGCACAGGGTGAGCACCTGCTCGCGGCCGGGCAGAGCAAGCCACTCTTTCTGCCAGCGAAGAGTAAGGAGCAAGGGGGGCAACTGAGCCGCCAGCAGGTCGGTTTGCTGCCGCACGGCCTCGTTGAGGGTGGCCGGCATCCAGCGTACCCGGTAGTATTCTTCGGTGGGCCCCACGCGCAGAAGTTGCGGCACCACAGCTCCGCGCCGAAGCAGAGCTGCCGAAAACTGCGTGGCTAAATACAAACCCCGCACTGAGTCGCTCATTTCGGCAAAATCGGCCTCATTCAGGCTTTGAAGCCAGCTGGTGAGGTCGCCAAGGGTATAATCGGTAAACGACCGGGGCTCGCCATGTTCGCTGTAAACCCCGATCTTTTTAATGTCCATGAACTCGTCGAGCTGTAGCTCGATGCTATCGCTCAGGTCGGGCGAGGTGCCGGGCGCCTGACTACGCGCGTCGTTCGACAAGCCACTCGCCCGGCGCTTAGCCAGAATGGCTTTGGTTTTGGGCTGCTCATCGAGGGGCTTGCTGAACAGGGTGTATGCCCGCGCCAGCGACTTCAAAAAATCGCTTTTGGTAAAGGTGGTCGTGGGTTGTAACAAGTCGAGCAGCTGATCGGCGAGGGGCGGAATGGTCGCGTAGTCGAGTTGCGCGCGGGCATCGTCGTCGGGTTTCCAGTCCTCATCGTCGGGCAAATCCTCCGTACCCAGATCGTGCAATGAGAGTACCTCGTTCAGGGTTCCGCTTACTACATCGGCCTGAACGTTTTTGAGTTCTTCCAGAATATCCAGCCCCTTTAGCTGAAACACCAGAAACGGGTTTCGATCGATCTCGTTGGCAATCACGTAGATCACGGCCGCCAGGTGTTTGCAGGGAATGGCATGGTCGGGGCAGGAGCAACCCATGCCCAAATCGTCGAACGATTGGGGGAACAAAGCAATGGATCGCTGCTCGGCAAACTCAACCAGTTCGGGCGGTAGTTGCCGATTGAGCAACTGCGCCAGAATAACCGGGTTCTCCTCAATCTCGGTCAGAAGCGACTCCTTTTCGGTGTCCGAAAACAGAGGAACCAGGAGTTTGATTTTGTAAGGTCGGGGTTTGGAGCCTTTAACCGAGGCACTGATCTGGTTATTGTCGATTTTCAGACCCTGCACAGCTCCCTTGTTAGCATAGGTTTTGCCACGGGGCAGTCGGTTGGTCAGGTCAATCTGAGTCAGGGCACCCAGCCATTGCTGCCCCCACCAGGTTTTGCCGTAGCTAATGCGTTCAGCCATTGAAACGGAGAAAAGGACGATTTAGACTTAGGTACATAACGCGAGATGCATCGAAAAATTCACCAATCGTCTAAATCATCCTATCGAAAAGGCGGTTTACTCGCTCAAAACGGCCGTAAATTCAATCTCAATCAGGTAATCCGGGCTGATGAGCGCACTCACTTCGTAAATGCCCGTGGTGGGTTTAATTTCCCCAAAGAAGGCCCCGTGTGCTTGGGCTATTTCCTCCCAGCGCGCAATCTGTGTGGTAAACATGCGGGTGCGGACTACGTCGCTCATGGACGCTCCGGCCTGTTGGAGCACGTCGGCCACCCGCGTCAGAATATTGTGGGTTTGGGCGTATATGTCGTCTTTTTTAACGGTTTCGCCATCCACAATGGCTACCGTGCCCGATACTTCGATGATGTTACCGATCCGCACGGCCCGGCAGTAGCCCATTTTGTCTTCCCAGGGCGAGCCGGTCAGGATGTTTTGTCGTGACATAGTTAACGTGGTTGGTTATTGCACCTACAGCGCAATATACCGGTATAAGGCGTTATTGGGCCGCTAATACCTTATTCGGAGAAGGGTTATGCAGGACTGGGTTGTATGCTTGTCAGTGTGTCTGATGCGTATGCCGTTAATAAAGCTCCAGTAAGCCGTATTCGGAAGAGTCGGCGAGTGCCTGAATGTCGTCGAAATGCTTCGTCAGGATTTAGACCACTCCTGACGAAGATTGATTCCCCATTCGTAACAAAACTACGTTAGGCGGAAAGCCAAACAGGTTTGCTAAATTGTAGAAATCGTCATCGTTGGTTACGATTAAATAATCGTTTCGCTTGGCCCATTGCCATATCATACTATCGTCAGCCGGCACAGGTAGGCCCGTGCGTGTTACATGTAAGCAATCAGGAAACGTATCCGATAGTTTCTTCACTAACCGATACGACAGATTAGCGTCCAGTAACAGTTTCATTAGGCAACGATTAGACGTGTACGACGTTCGCTATCGGCGGCAAAAGCCAACGCTGCCCGAATGTGATCCAGTGTTAATTCGGGAAAGTCCTCTAAAATCTCCTCGTTGGTCATTCCTGAAGCCAACCAGCTTAGGATGTCCTGCACGGTGATTCGGGTACCAACTATACAGGGCTTACCAAACCGGATGCTCGGGTTAATTTGTATGTATTGGCTGTAGTTATCCATGATTCTACGATTTAATCAAATATACTGCTTTTCTGGTACGGCCTTCTTCTTTCGTGTCGGCTCTTTGATGTACCATCTCAGTACTGGACATTCGATGTTGGACACTGGACGTTAGCTTCTTGACAGAATGTCAATAGGTCTAACGTCTGGTGTCTGAAGTCCGAATGTCCAGTACTGAATGAAACCCACTCCATTGCGTCAGAATCTATTGGGATAGAAGTAGTTTCCCGGAATAATTTTATTTTAAATGCTGATCGTTTTATGCCGGTTGCAGCCAGCGTGTTTTTTAGGGAATAGTTGCCCCAAAATGGCCTGTCGCATGCATTTAGATCGTAATTTTTAGCTGACTCTACCGGCCATTCGCACTTCATTCACGCAAAAACGAAAGCAGAAAACCGCTAATCTGTTGTTACACCCTATTAAGCATTGGCGTCTGTGATTAATCTCGACCCGACTCACGTGGCACCCGGCAGTACAGTACTTGGCCAGGCAATCAAACATATCGGGATTGGTAAACACGGTAGTAAACCCTTACCGGCCGATCTGCTCGAAGCCTGCCGACAGGCCCTGACCGACCCAAACACGCACCCGCTGCAACGGGGGGCATTTATCGGAGCCCTGCTGGCAAAGGGCCCTACCGAAGCCGAGCTGACGCTCGAATCGGCCATCGGGAAAGACGCTTTTGGGCACCCCACCTTTCTGATTCATAAACTCTGCACCGACCTGCACGCAGGCCTGTTGCCCATTGCCGTCAGGTTAGTCCGGGGGCATACGTTGTCGGTGAGCGAAGCCGAGCAACTGGGCGACTACCTGTTTGGTAATGAGCCCTGCGAGGCTTTTCGGGGGTTTGCGGCCAGTATCATGCGGGTGCGCCACGAAACCAACGACGAGTACTTAGGCCTGATGCGGGCCGCCGAGCGCACATTCACGCCTGGTTTCCGGCTCAACCAAACCGTGAGCGAACGCCCGCTCGTGCAGCTCGCCGAGCCGTTTGATGGGGTCGAGCATAGTTACATGATTACCCCCCTGCTGGCCAACTGGTTCGAACGGCGGGGCTACGGGGCCTTGTCGATGGTGGGCCGGTCGGGTGGCCCTAAGCTGACGCTCAACGCTCATGATCTGTACATGCACCTGGGTTGCCAGTATATGCAGAGCCGCCACGAACTGACCGAGCCGCTTATGCCCTACGGCTGGGTATTGGACCAGAAAGCCCTCTCGCCTGCGCTCAACCGGTGGGTCGACCGGCGGCAGGTGCTGCTCAAACGCCCGTTTCTGGCAACGCTCGAAAAAGTGCTGAACCCCTGCGGAGCGCGGATTCTGGTGACGTCGGTGTTTCACATTACCTACCAGATGAAGATGGCCGAATTGGCCCTCATGGCCGGTTTCGATGCGGCTATTGTGATGAAACGGGGGCTGGAAGGGACGCTGGCGCCCGCTACCAGCCGGGCGAGCGGGGTGTTGTGTGCCGTCCGGACGGCACAGGGCCACTTGTTTTTCCAGAATTTTGAAGCCGACCGGCCGGAGTTTGCGTCGTTTCGGACCGACGAAGACCCCGATGTGCCCAACCCCACTGCCGCCGACAATGCCGCCCTGATTCGCAAGTTTGTGGCCCAGAAAGTGACGGGCGATGAGCATTTCGACAACCGGGTGCGGTATGCCTATGCGCTTATGGAGCGCGGTATGGAGTGGATTGAGGGGCAACTGAAAGCGCCACCGGCCAGGTAAGGCCCTTCGTTCTTCCAGAAACGGACGCCCCTGCGCTTACCGCCCGGCCAGCATCACCGCATTGGGTATGGCCGGAAACAGCCTGGGGAGTCTCTGTTCAATGGCTTCCGCAGAAGCAGGCAGGTTGAGCAGTAACGTTTGCCCGCAAAGCCCGGCGGTATTTCGCCAGAGGAGGGCTTCGGGGAGTCCGGTACGTATGAGCGCGCCAAAGCCGGGCAGCAAACGGGTACAAAGAGCCGTGGTGGCATCGGGCACCGGGTCGGTGGGGCCGCAATCGCTCAGGGTGAGCAACAGCGTTCCCTCGCCGGGCCGAATCAATGACTGTAAAAGGCCTTCCCACTCGGCGGGTGTATTGCCCCTGCCCCCTACCGGCTGCTCAACGCACGGGCACGCGGGCAGTTGCTCCGCCAGAACAGCCCGGACTGTATCGAGAACAGCCCGGCTCATGGCGCTTGCGTAGAGAATATAGACCGTTTGCAGGGCCACCGCTTATCGTTTTTCGATACCGTCGAGTACGCGCCGGATCACATTGGCCCGATTCATGAAATCGTACGATTGGCTCAGGTCCTGCCCATCAATAGCGGCTTTAAACTGCTCTAAAAACTGGATATAATCGGCCAGCGCCCGTGATACATTTTGCCGGTTTTGGTCGAAAATGGGAGCCCACATGGCCGGTGAACTTTTGGCCAGCCGCACGGTACTGCTGAAACCCGTACTCGCCATATCGAAAATGGCCTGCTCGTCTTTTTCTTTTTCCAGCACGGTCAGCCCCAGGGCAAAGCTACTGATGTGGCTCAGGTGCGACACGTAGGCCAGATGCAGGTCGTGCTCGCTGGGGGTCATGTAAAACAGCTTCATGCCGATGTCGCGAAACACCGACTCAACCAGCGTGAGGCTGTCGGGGTTACTTTTTTCTCGGTCGCAGATGATGAGGTTTTTGCCCGGCAATAATTCCCGAAAAGCGGCTCCCGGTCCCGAATTTTCGGTGCCGGCCATAGGGTGCGCGGCCACAAACTGCGCCCGGCGCGGGTGCGTGTCGGCTATGGCGCAGATGGTTTCTTTGGTCGAGCCCAGGTCAACGACGGTGCCGTGCCAGGGTAGGGCATCGAGCACGGTGGGCAACAGATTGATGATGGTGTTGACCGGTGTAGCCAGCACCACCAGATCCGACTGCGGCACGGCCTGCTCAAACGGCAACACCTCGTCGACGAGCCCCTTTGCTACGGCCAGTTGCCCGTGTACAACCGACGCATCGACCCCGAAAAACCGGGCTTTGGGGTATTTTTCCTTCACGGCGAGGGCCATTGAGCCACCCAGCAAACCAATGCCTATAATGGTTATATTCATCTGTTTCTGTGAAATTAAGCCGGGTTTTCGGTTTGGTTAAGCCGGTCGACGGCCTCCCGAATCCGGCTTTCGTCGACGCAGAGCGATACCCGGATATACCGTTGACCTTTAGGCCCAAAAATAAAACCCGGCGCAATGAATACGTGCTTCTCGACCAGCAGCCGGTTGACCAGCTCTTCGGCCGAGGGCACCGAGTCGGGGAGTTTGGCCCAGATAAACATACCTTCCTGATTGGTGGCGTAGGTGCAGCCGAGGGTGTCGAGGAAGGCATATACCGCCGAGAGCCGCCCGGCGTATACAGCATTCCGTTCGGCATGCCAGGCGTCGGGGTTATTGAGGGCTACGGTAGCCGCATCGAGCAGCGGCCTGAACATACCCGAATCCACGTTGCTCTTGATAGTGAGCACGGCGTCGATATACGGCTTGGCGGCCGAGAGCCAGCCTACCCGCCAGCCCGCCATGTTGTGCGACTTGCTCATGGAGTTTAACTCCATAGCGACCTCTTTCGCCCCGTCTATTGACAACAAACTAATCGGGGCCTGCTTGTTGAGGACCAGACTGTAGGGGTTATCGTGGCAAAGTAGCACCTTGTGGTCGTGGGCAAACCGCACGGCCTGTTCAAAAAGTGCTTTGGTAGCCGGTGCCCCGGTGGGCATGTGGGGGTAATTGAGCCACATAATTTTGGCCGGTGCCTGCTGCACCAACTCGCTCAGTGCTGCCCAGTCGGGTTGCCAGCCGTTATTTTCCCCAAGCGGGTACTCGCGCACGTTGGCCCCCACCAGCTTGCTCACGGCCCGGTAGGCCGGATAACCCAGCTCAGGTACCAGCACGCCGTCGCCCTCGTTCAGAAACGTCAGCGAAATATGCGTGATGCCTTCTTTTGAGCCGATCAGGGGCAGAATCTCGGTTTCAGGGTCGAGCGAAACGCCGTAGGTATGCTTATAAAATCCGGCTACTGCCTGCCGAAACGCGGGTGTTCCTTTGTAAGGCTGATACCCGTGGGCATCGGGGCGTTGTGCCACCTGAGCAAGCGTGTCGATGGTATCGGCAGAGGGCATCATATCCGGGTTGCCAATACCCATATTGATGACGTCGTGGCCGGCGGCAATCAGCTGGCGAACTTCGGCCAGTTTCACCGAAAAGTAGTACTCTTGTGTCTGACCAGCGCGGTGAGCGAGGGGAATAATCATGAGCAGGCAATAAACAGTTATAGGCCGACGGTCCGATGGTCCGGCAATCCGGCGGTTTGGCAGTTAGAGCTGTTTGCGAGTGAAGTGTCGTGCAAAAATACCAGCCTAAGGCTGAAAAGCCTACCCAACTTTCAGACTCTGCCCCTGGCATGTAAAAAAAGTAGGTGCGCTTCCAACCGTTTTGTCCGTTTCGGAGTCCGTAGGGACGTGGACCACCCCCCGGCCCCCTCCTAAAAAAAGGAGGGGGAGGGCTTACCAGACAAGCTTGTGTGTTTGTGGCTTCCCTTGATTTAAGCGAGGTGGAAATTTTACTTCCCCCTCCTGCTTTTTCAGGAGGGGGTTAGGGGGTAGTCCAGACAAGCTTGTGTGTTTATGGGCTTCCCTTGGGTTAGGTGAGGTGGAAATTTTACTTCCCCCTCCTGTTTTTTCAGGAGTGGGTTAGGGGGTAGTCCAGACAAGCTTGTGTGTTTGTGGCTTCCCTTGATTTAAGCGAGGTGGAAATTTCACTTCCCCCTCCTGTTTTTTCAGGAGGGGGTTAGGGGGTGGTCCAGACTAACCATCCCCTAAAATGAAGTGTTAGTGTTTTATTTATATCATTGATTGTCTGTGTATTAAGTCTTTTGTAATGAAGAGACCGCTACTTTTTCTGACCGCCCTGCTGCTGACCCTCAGCAGTTGTGAAATCAACCTGCTACAGACCGCCGACAATGGCCCGGCTATAGTGCCCGACGGTTCGGCGCGGATTGCCCGGACCTACTCGCTGGGTGGGCCTGATAATAAAACAGTTATGTCGGAAATTCGATATGTTTACGACGCAAGCGGCCTGCTTGAGCGCGTGGATCGTTTGGGCCGGAACGCCAACGGTGGTATGGATCGGTACGCCTACGAAACCTATACATACAACGGCAGTCGGCAACTCCAGAGCCGGGTCGAGTACAGCCGCACGTCGCAGAACGGTGATTTCAAACCGAGCACGACGCGACAATACACGTACCCCAGTCCCGATAAAACCGTAGAAACTATGCTCTATGCCGATTATCAGACGGGCGCTCTGAAACCACAAGCCCGGATCGAGACGGTTCGGCAAAACAACCTGCCTGTTACGTCAACGTTTTTTAGTTTATACAACACCTCACCCAACGAGCCGACCCAGATAACCACGTACCAGTACGAGAATGGGCGTCTGATGAAAGAAGAAACCCGAAGTGGTACCGGTACCGCTTTTCGGTCGATGGTGTACACGTACAAAGGACGTACGGCCCGGGTGGATGAGTTTATTCCGCAGTCGAAAGAAAGTATTTCGGAACAGAAGCTGACATACGATGCGCGCGGCCGGCTTGTGCAGGAAGAAGTTGTCCGCACCAATCCGCTGCTGTGCTTTGGTATGTTTGTGGGCGTCACGGTGCACGAGTATCTGGATTGAAAGGACGGAGAACCTCTGATCCGATATTAAAAAACGGACTATGGATAAACAGTTTTCCCGTTTGGCTGGTAAGGTTTGTACTGTCTGGTGTGGCTTTCGGGCCTGACCAACGACTCAAAACAAACCAACAGTAAACAGTCGTATGCAATCACAAACTGAAAAACCCGCCCTTGCTTCTGGCACCATCACCCTCGGGGGCGACCTTACCGTGAACCGAATGGGGTACGGCGCCATGCGTATTACCGGCGACGGAATCTGGGGACCTCCCCGCGACCACGACGAGGCTATCCGGGTGCTGAAACGCTGCCTGGATCTGGGCATCAATTTTATCGACACGGCCGACTCGTACGGCCCCTATGTTTCCGAGGAGCTTATTGCCGAAGCCCTGCACCCCTATGCCGACGATCTGGTGATTGGCACCAAAGGGGCGTTGCTGCGGACCGGCCCCAATCAGTGGCCGGTAGACGGAAGCCGCAAACACCTCGAAGAAGCCCTCAACGGGAGTTTGAAGCGTCTGAAACTGGAGCAGATTGACTTGTACCAGCTGCATCGCTTCGACGACAAGGTGCCCTCAGAAGAGTACCTCGGTTTTCTGAAAGAGGCTCAACAACAGGGAAAAATCAAGCACATTGGCCTCTCGGAGGTAACGGTCGATCAGATCAAAGAAGCCCAGCAATATTTTGAGGTCGTCTCGGTGCAGAACATGTACAGTTTCGGGCAGCAGAAATGGAACTCGACCCTGAAGTACTGCGAAGAAAACAACATTGCCTTTATTCCGTGGTATCCGCTGGGTGGTGGCAACCTAGGTGCCGAAGCCGCCGTGAAGCGCGTGGCCGAGCGGCATGGTGCTACCGAGTACCAGATTGCCCTGGCCTGGTTGCTGGCCGCATCCCCGGTGATGCTGCTGATTCCGGGCACCTCATCGGTAAAGCACCTTGAAGAGAACACGGCTGCTGCCCAGATCAAGCTGACCGATGAAGACTTTCAGGATATGCCGCTGCCGCACTAAGGGCTCAGGCAGTATAAAACGAAAAAGGCAACCCGGCTCGTCTGGGTTGCCTTTTTCGTAGGGAACAAACAAAAACAGGCCACCCCGGGGTGGCCTGCCATACCCATACTCACTGCGGGAAAGCATGGGGCAAAAGGTTAGGATTCAGGGGTCAGGTGACCCTCCAACCAACCCGCTATGGTGCTGGATGATTGTAGGGGTGCCGTGCCCTGAATGACACTGACGTATCATCGGAACCGATGGGTTGTCGTGATTTCTTTGGGCTATACATAAAGCGCCCGGCTTAAAGGCGTGAGCAACTTTAGAATGGTTGAGAGCTTACTTACGCAGGGCTTTGATTTTGTCCAAAGCGGCCCGTAGTTCGCTAAGCTGGTTTTGAAGCTGCTCTTTGATGTACGCGGGCAGGTGGTCGTCTTCAATGGCATCTTCGTAAGCTTCAACAGCGGCACTTTCGCCAAACTCTACAGAGCTCAGAACGGTGTCGCGGTCTTTACCTGTCAATGCCGATTTGATGTCGATCCAGGCCCGGTGAATCTTGCTGCTCACATCGGTCGAGGTAGCATCCGAAACAGCGGTACCATCAATCCGAACAATATGATCGGCCAGTTGGCTGCGGAAGTTTTGGCTTTGCACAATCATGTGCCGAAACAGCGAGTCGAGTTGCGAGTCTTCGTTGTCCTCAACGGCTTTTTCGTATCCCTGAATCCGGTCGTTGTTGATTTTTACCAGATCGTTGAGCGACTCAACGATTTCTTCGTCCTTAATCATAACGTTTTGTATTTATGAGGGTTGGTAGTAGTTAACCTTATCAATAAACGGGCTGTATGGGCGATTGTTTGGGCCGTTCGGTAAGTCGCCAGGGTATCTGGTAAACCCTTTTTGTGCTATCCTGGAAACAAAAAGGTCACAGCTACGAAAGCTGCGACCTGTATTCTACATGCAAAACGGGTAAACCAGGACCTATACCTTTGGCTCCTGCCGCCGGGGCTGGCCAAACCGCCGGTTGCGATTCCGGTTTCGGTTGCCACCGCCACCCGGTTGCCCGTTGGGGCGCGGGCCGTTGGGCCGACCATTGGCCGAGGCTCCGTTGGTGGGTGCCTGCTGGCGGGATTGGTTAGGCCGCGTGAGGGGCACACTAACGCCCGCCATGGCGTATTCGTGATCCGATACCACGGGAATCTGCTTCCCGATCAGCTTCTGAATGTCGCGCAGGTAAGCTTGTTCTTCTTCATCACAAAACGACATGGCACGGCCCTCATGACCGGCACGCCCAGTCCGGCCAATGCGGTGAACGTACGTTTCGGGAATGTTCGGAATTTCGTAGTTGATCACGCACGACAGCTCATCGACGTCGATACCCCGTGCCGCAATATCGGTGGCAATCAGCACGCGCAGTTCACCGCTTTTGAAACGGCTCAACGCCCGCTGACGCGCATTCTGCGACTTGTTGCCGTGGATGGCTTCGGCTTCGATACTTGCCTTGCGGAGGTCTTTTACCACATGATCGGCCCCGTGCTTGGTACGGGTAAACACCAGCGCCGAGCGGATAGACCGCTCCTGGAGTACATCGACCAACAGTTTTTTCTTGTTGGGCTTATCAACGAAATATACCACCTGATCAACCGTATCGGCTGTAGTCGACACCGGGGTGACCTCTACCTTGGCGGGTTTGTTCAGAATGGTGTCGGCCAGTTTGGCCACTTCGGGCGGCATGGTCGCCGAGAAAAACAACGACTGCCGACGGGTGGGCAATTGGGCAATCACCTTCCGCACGTCGTGGATAAAGCCCATGTCGAGCATCCGGTCGGCTTCGTCGAGCACAAACCGTTCGAGACTGCGGAGATTAATGTAGCCTTGGCCCATCAGGTCGAGCAAACGGCCGGGCGTAGCCACCAGAATGTCGATACCCGCGCGTAGGGCGTTTACCTGCGCGTGTTGCGACACTCCTCCGAAGATAACGGTATGGCGCAGGTTCATGTGCCGACCATAGGCGGCAATGCTCTCGTCGATCTGGATAGCGAGCTCGCGGGTCGGGGTCAGAATCAACGCCCGAATAGCACGGGGGCCTTTATTCGACAGCTTATTTTGATCGAGGAGTTGGAGAATCGGGATGGCAAACGCGGCCGTTTTTCCTGTACCGGTTTGGGCGATGCCCAGAAGATCCCGCTCTTCGAGCAGATACGGAATCGCTTGTTGCTGGATGGGGGTAGGAGTGGTGTAACCTTCAGCATCGAGCGCCTTTAGAATAGGCTCGATGAGGTTCAAATCAGAAAATGTCATGCAATCGCTTTAAGAGCCGACCCCGGCAAAACAAATACGGGTTCGGGCTGTGGATGCGGCAGGTTGCAAATCATAAAACTGACTAAACCAGACCGCCAATAACGTACCAACAACAAACAGGCCAAATTAATGCCCCACCCCCCGAAATAACTCGGAAGCTCTGGCCTGACCTACTAACCCGGCTCCCAACCTGACCATGCCGGGTGCGATGGTCGGCGCTCAAACGGGGCCTGGGTCGGTGCGTTGGAGGGCGTGTTGTGTCTGTTACCAGCCCAATCAGAGGCCCATTTTGAGGGAGCGCCTAAAACGTGAAAAATGGGCAAATTGGATTATTCTCGAAAAAACGTATGGCCCGCCCGAAACGCGATACAATTCTTTCATGGGATGGCTAAAAAAAGGCAATTGGTTCATTTAGAGGGACTTGTTGTACTTTCCCGATTTTCACTATACGATATTGATAAACGCTTGCACGGAAAAAAGAATTTTCGTTAAGCAATTGTTAACCAAGGGGTTTTGTGTTGCGTCGAATGGCGTCGGTCGTTCACCTTTGTCGCAGTTCAACGCAAAATCAAAACGCAAAATGAAACGTATCAAAATGACCGTAGCGGCCCTGCTCGTGGCCGGCAGTTTAACCAGCACAGGCCTGGCTTTTGGCGGGCCAAACGATGGCGTAATGCAGGTAAACGTGATTAAGTCAGACGCCAAGAAGGTGAAACTGCAAACACCGGGCAACGTTGAAATGGTCCTTGTCGACGACAACGGAACGGTGCTGTACAAAGGCCAAATTCGGTCTATAAGCGGCAAGGCTACGTCGGTTAACCTGACCAACCTGCCCGACGGACACTACTTCCTGACGGCCACAAACAACGAATTCTGGATGTCGCAGGGGCTGACAATTCACAACAATCAGGTTAGCATTGACCCGCAAAACAAGAGCAGCCTTGTGAAGCCAACGCTTGTGAGTGTAGGCAAAAACAAATTCAAACTGAACGTAGATGGCGCCGAGAAAGTCAACGTGGCCATTTATGACCAGATCAACGCCCTGGTATTCAGCGAAACCTACGAAAAAGGCGAGGTGCCTAAGTTTGACCTGAACCGTTTGCCCATTGGCGGGTACACATTTGTGGTAGGCCCCGATTTCAAGCAGTTTACGGAGCAGATCATCGTAAGCCGGTAACATGCGGGCCGCCGATGCCACCGCTACCGATGCCGAACCCCAACTGGCTCCAGGAGCTAACGGCGGTTCGGCATCGGCTTTTTGACAAGGGATGTTATCGCACCTGTAACCGGCGCATAAACTCATCCTTGTAGTTTTTGCCCAACGGAACCGATTGGCTCCCCAGCGTTATGCCGTGGTCGTCGAACGTATCGACCCGGTTGATATTGACCGCGTATGAGCGGTGTACCCGAACAAAACGGGGGTGATTGAGCCGCTCCAGCACGGCCGACAATGATTGCCGAAGGGCGTACTTTTTGGCGGTCGTTACAAAGGTGGTGTAGGTGTCCTCTGCTTCGAGGACCAGAATATCGGCCAAACTGATTTTGACGAACTGAAAGCCCTGCTTCACAAACACGTAGTCGTCGATTTTCAGGATGGTGTCCCGGCCGGGCGGGTCGCGCTCGGGTGTGTCGGGTTTCTTTTCGGCCGATTGAGCCTCTTCCGGCGGGGGCGTCCGCTGTGGGAGCTGGGGTTGTCGGGCAAAGTTATGAATGGCCACATCGATGGCGATGCGTAGGTTGAGCAGGTTATGCGGCTTGGTCATGTAGGCCGCCGGGGCCGTTTGTTTGGCCCGTTCTACCGTGTCGGGGTCCGAGAAGGCCGTCAGGTAAATGATCGGTACGGGTCGGATGCGCAACAGTTGGTGGGCCGTTTCGATACCGTCCAGATCACCCCGGATGTTAATGTCGCACAGGAGCAGATCGACCTGATTACGCCGAAAAAGATCAACCGCTTTGGCCCCGTTCGATGCCATCCCTACCACACAGTATCCCTCAGCTTCGAGGCTATCGCAGAGGGCCATTGCCAGAATGGCCTCATCTTCTACAATCAGAATATTGATCGAATCGTCCATATGGGAGTTAAAGGGTATTAGGCGGCCCGAACGGGCGAGGGCTCATTGACCGGTACTCGAATAAAAAACTGTGTTCCATTGCCACTTTCGACCGACACGGTTCCCCCAATCTGATCCGATAAGCCAGCAATCAGCCGTTTGCCAAACGACCCACCCGGCCGTTGCCAGCGCGTCAGGTCGAGGCCGGGGCCATTGTCGGCTACGTGCATAAGCAGGCTATCGCCCTGCCGACGCAGATCCACCAACAGACTCGGGGCAGCGGTATAGGGCAGGGCATACTTGAAGGTATTTGTCAGGATTTCGTTCAGAATCAGCCCAATCGGAATCGCCAGGTCCACATCAACTTCCTGCTTGCTCACCTGCACACGGGTATCTACAGTCTGGTGCGTGTACCCGTAGGCACCCATCAGCGATTCGATCAGGCTGGCTACGTACTCGCCCATATCGATAGTGGTCAGCGAATCGGTCTGGTAAAGTCGCTGGTGCAGGAGCGACATGGCCTGCACCCGTTGTTGCCCCTCCCGGAAAGCCCGCTTGGCGTTCTCGTCGGCCAATCGGTTCGATTGTAACTCCAGCAGCCCCGACACAATGGCCAGGTTGTTTTTGACCCGGTGATGAAGCTCGCGCATCAGCAACCGCAACTGGGCCGATTGCTGCTTGATTTGTGCCTGGCTCTGACCCAGACGCTGATACTGCCAGAACAACAGGCCCGACAGCACGAAAAACAACCCGGCTCCCCAGCCCAGCCACGTCAGCTGCCGCTGCTGCAGCTCGTTTTGGGTTTGTAGCTGCTGAATACTGGTTTCTTTTTGCCGCGAAACGAACCGGGCGTTTACCTCGGCCAGGTTCTGGGCCCTGGCCAGATCGGTGCGCTTTTTGATGAGGAGCAAATCCCGGTCCCGGTCGGCCTGTATCTGTGCCACCAACCGTTCGTGTTGCAGCAACAGGCTTGTTTTTAGGCTCGCAATCTGTTTTTGTTTCTCAGCCTCTACCTCCGCCAGTTGCAGCGCCCGCTCATTGTCGAAAGCGGCTTGTAAGCGGGCAATCTGACCGGTTTTGTCGGCCCGGCCGAGCGAATCCTCAATGACTTTGGCCTGTTCGAGATAGTGCAACGCCTGTTCAAAATGGCCCGCATCGCGGTAGGCTTTGTAGGCGACCCCCAGCGAATTGAACAACCGGTGTGGATCGCCCAGCTGGTTAGCCAGCCGCACCGACTGCTCGCCGTGAAACACCGCTTTCTGATGTTTCTGTAAGCGTTGGTACAAATCGCTCAGGTTGCGGTGATTGTGCTCCAGATTGGTCAGGCGCCGGGCCTCTCCGTTGAGAGCCAGAGCCCGCTCCAGGTAGTCGATGGCCCGTTCGAACTGCCGGTCGGGTTCGATGGAAAGCTGCCCCATGTTGCCGTAAAGAATGGCCAGGGTGTTGTTGGAAATACCTTCTTTTTCCAGCAGACTAATCCCCGCCCGATACGCTTGCCGGGCTTCTTCGTAGGCTTTCAGATCGCGCTGAATAATGCCGATAGTGTTGTAGGTGTTGGCAATGGCCGTTGCCGAACCTAGCTGCTCGTTCAGTACCAGTGCCTGTTTAGCGTATTGGAGCGCCAGCCGGGTAAACCCTTCCATTTTCTGGGCGTCGGCCATGCGCTTGTACGTGAGCGCCAGTCCCTGATTGGCAAACGCGATACCGGGCAGGTAACGATGCCGCTCGAAAACCGGTAATGCCTGCTGCATGAGTACTACCGACCGGTTGAAGTTGCCTTTGTCGCGGGCTTCGGCGCTCAGGTACGCCAGACCGCGGGCCCATATCACCGGCTGCCTATGCTGTTTACCCCAGTCGTGAATACGTTGCGCATACACCAACGACGAATCGGGCCGAACCGGGCGCAGGTCTTGCCACTGGGTGTACCAGGCTTCGATCTGCAGTGAGTCGGTTCGGGTCAGGGGTCGAATCTGGCTGTACGAAAACGGAGTGCCTGCCAGGAGCAGACACCCCGCGAAACAGGTAAGGCAGAAAAGCCGCCGGGCGACCATGTTGTGTGCTTGTCTAATCCAGGTCAGATGCGGCAAAGCTGGCACTCGGCACGTGGTCTTCGACTACGCCGGTCCAGGGGTTTGGATTGAGGGCTCGCTTGACCGATACCCACCGACGGCGCGACACAGCTACTTTCTCGCCGGTGGAGAGGTGGAGCATAGGCCCCTTGTGGGTGAGCTGTACTTTCTGGACAAAGGCCCGATTGACGAGGCAGTTCTGGTGAATTCGGATGTACGCTGCGTTGGGGAGCTGGATTTCGTAGTGCTTCAGGGTGTAGGCCATAATGTGCCGGCTGCCATCGCGCCAGTGCAGCCAGCTGTACCCTTTGGCTCCCCGAATCATAACCAACTCGTGGATGGAGCGGGTACGCCAGCCGTACAGGGGGTCGTTGACGCGGATGGTGGCTACTCCATTGGTTCGGGTTGATGGTTGATTGGAAAGAGGAAGGAGTGGATTCATGGTTAAAAAAGAGAAGTTGATATAAGAGAAAGGAACGTATGAAGCGAAAGGTAAGTGTTTTTTTTTGATGTCACATAGACCATTCGCTCAAAAACAAACAAAAAAAATACGAATTCAAATAGTTGCTAAAAAGATCGCGGAGCAAGGCCATTTGGGTGAGTACGAGTTCTTTGTACGTCAACGCCGGATTTATGTAGGCGAATGCGGAACAACACGTGTTCATGGCCGCGTAAATCGATCGATTTGCCAGATGTATCGCTTTGGGCAGCTCGTAGTCCAAAACATATCAGGTTAACAGAGCATATTGGACGATAGCCCTGCACCCGTAAGCGACGTGTACTGTCAGTTGCTAAAATGGGCGTATTCAATACTCAGATTCCCTGTTATATTTACAAGGCATTTTCTCTCATAATCAGTCAGTTTACTGTATGAAGCAGTATTTATTTGTTTTGGCGCGGCTCTGCCTGGGGCTCTGCGTAGTGAGTGGATTTTCGGCTCAGGCGCAGAGCATAAGCGGAACCGTTTACCGGGATTTCGATAGCAATGGCGAACGCACCCAGAACGGTCCCGGCGGTTATTCGGAACCGGGTATTGCTGGTGTTGGGGTTATGGCGTTCAATGCGGCCAATGCCGTTGTGGCCAGTACCACCACGTCGGCCTCGGGGGGGTACACGCTCAATACGGGGCCGGGCCGGTTCAGAGTCCTGTTTACGGGTTTTCAGACGGGCGATTATGTCAGCCTGCGGGGTACACAAAATCGGACCGATGTTCGGTTTGTGACGGCGGGGAGTGCCCCGGTTGATCTGGCCCTGAACTACCCGGCCCATTACTGCGGGGTGCCCGACCCGGCCCTACTGGTGCCATGTTATGTCAACGGAAACCCGGTGAGTGCATCGGGCGTATCGGCCGCGGGCCTGCGCGATGTGCTGGTGTCGGTGCCCTACAGTGCCTCCGGGCTCACCCCGCCCGAAACGATGGTGGCCAAAGGGGCCGAAATCGGGTCGGTGTACGGACTCGCGGTGTTGCGATCGGCCAACAAGCTGTTTTCAGGAGCATTCACCAAACGGCACGTGGGTTTCGGACCGGGCGGGCCGGGTGCTATTTACCTGACCAACTTAACCACTAATACCTCAAGTTTATTTACCACCCTGAACGCCGGGGCTGACCCGCACACGAACCTCCCCACCGACCCCAACGCGGCTAATCGGGACGAGGGTGCTTTCGACGCGGTAGGCAAAGTAGGATTGGGCGATATTGAGCTGTCGGACGATAACCGGATGCTCTACGTCGTGAACCTGTTTGACCGCCGAATCTATCTGATTCCGCTGGTGAGCGACCCACCCGCCGGAGCCGATCCCCGCGATTTTATCGCGCCCGGAACCATTACATCGGTACCCGTGCCCGATCCCGGTTGTGGCAACGGCACCTACCGCCCATTTGCGCTTAAATTCTGGCGGGGTAAACTCTACGTGGGCATGGTGTGTAGCAATGAGAGCCTCCCGGTGCAGCAAAGCCCGTATGCAGTGCCCGCACCCGGCAACGCGTTTGTGTATGCCTTTGATGTAGCATCCGCTACCAATACCTTAAGCCCGGTGGCAACGCAGGTACTTAGTTTTCCGCTTACCTATCCCAAAGGTGCTACCGTCGACGGGCGACCGGCGCTCCGGAAATGGTATGCCTGGGGCAATAATTTTTACGATGCACTCCTGGGTGTACCCGGCCGCCCAGCCGACGACCTGGCGTACCCGCAACCGTGGCTGACCGATCTGGAATTTGATGTCGACGGGGCTATGATTCTGGGCGTCCGGGACCGGTTTGGCGATCAGACGGGCTATCAAAATCTGGGCACCAATCCGGCCGATGCGGCCTTGTATTCGAGTGCGGCTACGGGCGATTTGCTCCGGGCAGGCCCCTGCGGGCCCGCCGGAACGTACGTGCTCGAGAGTGGCGGTTCGGTATGCGGTGCCGCGCCAACTACGGCTGGTACCAATGGCGAAGGGCCGGGTGGGGGTGAATTTTACGACGACAACGTATTCTGTTGCCACGGCGAAAGCAGCTATGGCGGGCTCGCTTTGTTGCCGGGCCGGGGCGAGGTAGTCAACGTGTCGGTGGAGCCGCTCGACCTTATTTCGGCGGGTTTCCGGTATTTTGATAACCTCACGGGTGTGCAACGGCGGGCGGTGGAATACCGCCGGACAGGTACCCAAATCTATCGCTCCGACAACGCCAGCACGTTTGGAAAAGCCAATGGCCTGGGCGATGTGGAACTGAATTGCAACGCTGCCCCCCTCCAGGTTGGTAATGTGGTATGGAACGATACGAACGGTAACGGCCGGCAGGATGCCGACGAAACCGGCATTGCGAGTGTGACCCTGGGGCTGTATCAGAATGGCTTTCTGGTAGCAACCACCCAAACCGATGCGGAAGGCGAGTACTACTTCGGCCCGACTAACGTGCCGGGTGGGCTACAACCTTACACTGCCTACGAAATTCGGATCGGCTTGTCGGCCCCGGTGTTGGCAGGTCGGTCGGTGTCGGTAGCAAATAGTGCGGGTGATGATCGGATTGACGCTGACGCCATCGTGAATAATGGCAACGCTATAGTACCCTTTACGACCCGGAGTTATGGTCAGAATGACTTTTCGATTGATTTCGGCTTTAATACCTGCCCCCCGCAAAAGTGTATTCCGATCACGGTAACACGTATTCGCCCCGACCGCCTGGCAGGGAATTAGGGGAGTAGTTTAGCGTTTTTCAGTACTGGACATTCAGACTTCAGACATTAGACGTTAGACTTACTACCATTCTGTAGGGAGGTCTAACGTCTAATGTCCAACATCGAATGTCCAGTACTGAGTTAGCGTTTATGGTTTTTGGTTTAGAGTTTTTGGTTGGGCACGTTTGGGATTGAAGCTACCTCCTCGAAACACCAATAGGCCAAAAGCCATAAACCAAACGCTTTTTTAGAGAGAATATGTCGAAGGAAATCCCGGTGATGATTATTGCCGGGGTTTTTTGTTAACCCTGAATGGTAGCCGCTACTTTGGCCATGTCGGCGGTGAGTTTTTGTACAAACGCCAGTTGCTCGGCCAGGAGTTGATCGTCGGGGGAGGCCGGGGTCGGGCTTGCTGGCGGTAGGGTGAGCGCAGATGTTGGCTCGGCGTTTTTGTCGGTTCGGTCGATGCGGCTCAGGGCCTCGGCCAGGTGCTCGAGTGACCGGCGCACGGGGCGCACCAGGGCGTCTGTTGCGGGGGTATGCTCCCGGTCGACGGTAGTCAGCACAATGGTGGCTACGTTGGACGAGAAAATGTGGTTGAGTACGGCAAACTGAAGTAAATCCTGCTGATGCCGCCGTTTGCTTTTCGGCTCCGACAACATCCGCTCAAAAGCCGCCGACAAGTTGGCCGACTGCACATACACGCTCTTCCGGGCCAGTTTGTAGTCGGTTTCGGTAACCCCCCGGCCGCACAGGCTCTCTTCCAGTTTCTGAAGGTATTTGATGTCGGCGTTGAGTACATCGCGCAGCACCGGCAGCACCTGTTCCGACTCCCAGCGTGGTAGTAACCCATAGCTGGCAATAACGGCAATGACCCCGCCAATGAGTGTGTCGAGCATCCGTTCGCCTACCACTTCACGGAAGCCGATTCCCATAAAGTTGAACAGGATCAGCACAAAGGGCGTCACACAGATCACCATGGTGATATAGTTCCGGCGCTGAAAACTGTAGGTGCCGAGCATAAACAGCACCATAAACACAAACTGGGCAACCGGGTTGGGAACAAAGGCCAGAATAACTACCCCCAGCAACCCACCCGCAAGCGTACCCAGCAAACGGTCGCTGTTGCGTTGGCGAGTGAGCGAATAAGCTGGTTTAAGAATAACCGTGATGGTGAGCAAAATCCAGTAGCTATGGTGGCCGTTGGGCCAGAAGGTAGCCACAATATAGCCTACCACACAGGCAATAGCCATGCGGAGCGAATACCGAAATACCGACGAACGCAGCGAGAGATTGTCGCGCAAACGGGCCACGTCAATCGGTTGGTGCGATACAAAGCGTGAATAATCGAGCGTCGACGGGTCGGTGGGGGTGGTGCCGGTGTCGGGGGCAATTTGCAATAACCCGTTTATACGCTCGGCCAGTTGCCGGATACTTACCAGTACCCGCCGAAGCACCAGCGGGTTGCCCATGTCGGTGTTGGGCGGCAGGGCGTTGATAGCCGCCTGAATCTGTTCTAAAGCCGCGTGCATATCTAAGCGCGGCCGGTGCGGGCTACCCTCCAGAATGGCCAGACCGATAGCGTCGAGTTCGTTGACGAGCCGATGAATCTGGGTGGCAATTAGATTCAGGATGCCCGTAGTCCCAAATCGCTCGCGCAACGATTGGTAATCGTAGTACATCGCCGAAATCTGTTCGTATAAATCGACCACTTCGGCGAAGGTCAACACCAGTACCCGGCCCGTAGAAGTAGTTTCGGCCACTACCTGCCGACTTTTGAAAAGCAGTTCGCGTACAACGTCCTGTTTTTCGCTCACGACCACATGCTGTGCTACCAGCCGACGGTAATCGTCGTCGAGGTCGGTGCGGCCATCGTAAAAATCCGCTTTGATGCGCAGAAACCGGGCAATTTCGTGGATACACTCGGCCAGAGCCTGTTGCGCCTGCCGATAGGGTCTGAACTGCCGAAATACCAAACTGATGCCAGTGTACCACAAGCCGCCGAGCAGAATAAGCGTAGCCTGCGTCAGAATCTCCGGGAGAGAGAAGGGAGCTGTGTCTGCTGTTTCGCTACTCACCCCCCGAGCCATGGTCAAAATGAGGGTAAGCATCCCCGCCGAGCCGACGGCAGCCGCGCGGTTGCCATAAACGTTGAACAAGGCGAAGAAAAAGCTCAGCAGGCCAATTTCGAGACCGAGGGTCCAGCCGTTGAGCCGGGCAAACCCGGTCAGAATAGCCGTCAGGAAAATGGTCAGGCAGCAGGCCAGTAACCCGTTGCGCTTGTGAATGAGCGGCCCCGGCATATCGGTAATACTGGCCGAGAGCGCTCCCAGGCCAATGAGTAAGCCTATGTCGGGTTGTTTCTGAACCTGAAAAAAGAAGAGTGCCGGTAACAGCACGGCTACCGTAGTCCGCAGCCCATCGGAGAAGTAGTGGCTCGATAAAAAGTAACGGACAGATCGGAGAATGGGCTGCATGAAACGGTAAACAAGATTACATCACCTGCCGAACGAGGTTTTCGAGCGTATGCAACGGCTGTACGCCCGACTTACGCCAGACAATCTTACCCTTATGGAACAAAATAAGCGTGGGTACGCTCTGAATCTGATACTGCGTAGCTGCGGCCCGGCTGCGGTCAATATCGACCTTGATCACTTTCAGCTTGTCGCCCATGCGGTCGGCCAGTTGTTTGAGGGTAGGGGCCTGTTGTTTACAGGGGCCGCACCAGTCGGCGTAAAAATCAACCAGCACGGGTGTGTCGCCTTTGACCAAGTCTTTAAATGAGGGGTTCATCGGATGTTTCGTTTTGTTGTTTTGGGTGTAGCGAATGCACATGCACTTGCCTGCGGATATAACAGCAAGCAGGGCCGGGCAGTTTCAGGGCGGTTCGGGAGTGGCTTTCACTGGCCTGGTGCGGTGAAAGCTACTCCCAACCCCGCTAACCAAAAAAGCCCCGCCAAACGGCGGGGCTTTTCAATTTCGCTTCGACTGAATTGTTTTTAGAACCGGAAGTGTGAGAACGCCTTGTTGGCTTCGGCCATACGGTGCGTATCGTCTTTCTTCTTCACGGCAGCTCCTTCACCTTTCGCAGCAGCTACGATTTCAGCAGCCAGGCGGTCGGTCATGGTTTTTTCGCCACGTGAACGAGCGTATTTAATCAGCCATTTCATGCCTACCGATACTTTGCGGTCAGCCCGTACTTCGGTGGGAACCTGGAAGGTAGCACCACCAACCCGACGGCTTTTTACTTCGACCGAAGGCATTACGTTGTTCAACGCCTTTTTCCATACGTCGAGACCGTTTTCGCTGGTACGCTTACCAACAATCTCCAGTGCGTCGTAGAAAATAGTGTACGCGATGCTCTTCTTGCCCTCGTACATGAGGTTATTAACAAATTTGGTTACCAGTACTTCCTTAAATTTCGGATCGGGTAACACGTACCGTTTTGGCGGTTTCGACTTTCTCATTGTGTCTTCAGATTCTGGATCTTACTCTGCCGCTGCTGACCAACGGGCAGTCCATATTTTAGTGTACAATGAATAATGAGGAATGGATAATGAGCGTTGCCCGAATAGGCATTATGCATTATGCATTACCCATTATTCGTTTTATTTCTTCTTGCCTTTAGCGGGCGCACCTTTGCCAGCGGCTGGAGCCTGACCTGGTTTCGGACGCTTGGCGCCGTATTTCGAGCGGCTTTGCAGACGGCCGTTTACACCGGCAGTATCCAGAGCACCCCGAACAATGTGGTAACGAACACCCGGAAGGTCTTTAACCCGGCCACCGCGGATCAGCACGATTGAGTGCTCCTGCAGGTTGTGGCCTTCGCCCGGAATGTAAGCATTGACTTCTTTGCCGTTCGACAAGCGAACACGAGCTACTTTACGCAGCGCCGAGTTTGGCTTCTTAGGCGTCGTGGTGTACACACGCGTACACACGCCCCGACGCTGAGGGCAGGCATCCAAAGCTGGTGATTTCGACTTGAAAACCAGCTTCTCGCGGCCTTTACGTACTAATTGTTGTATGGTTGGCATTACGCTGAAAAATGTTTTTTGTACAGTCGTCGCGAAAATTGAGGTGCAAAGGTAGGTAAATTGGGTTAGAATCACAACATAAAGCCCTAACCACGCTTACTCATTCCGATAATTTGTGGGCTTGTGTGAGCCCGACAGAGGTGGGCGCCACCTGCTGAAACTTTATTGGTACAAAAGCGTCTTACAAAATCAGAAAAGGGCCGCTAAGTCGTATTCCCAACACAATGCCACACTCGCGCGTTTTGTGTTGTATGCTAACTTGTGGGCGCTACGTTTAATCACCAGTAAAAGAGAGGCCCGGCAGCGATAGCCGATACCATTCCGTACTCAATACCCGTGAGAAAAGCCATTTCAACCATACTGCTCGTCTTGCTGGCGGTCGTGCTTCTTGTGCTCGGCTTTGTGACCCTGATTGCGACTACCTCCTGGGGCGAGCGCATCGTGACGGCACAGGTGAATCGGTATTTAGCTAAGAAACTCCAGTCGCCGTTTCGGGTGGGTCGGATCAGCTACAAAATTCCAGACTATATCGAGCTGAACGATGTGTTCTTCCAAACCCCCAAGGGCGATACGCTCCTGATCGGGCAACGGATGTTTGTGGACCTGGATATGCTGGGCCTGCTCGATAACCGGGTGGCCATCAATCAGATTGATCTGGAAAAGGTGCGCCTGAACATCAGCCGTACCCTGCCCGATACAACATTCAACTTTGGCTACCTGCTCGACGCGTTTGTGACGCCCGGAAAGCCACAACCGACTCCAACCCCGCTTGATACCACTACGGCCCCGCTCGATATCAACCTCAAAGCGGTAACTCTTAAAGATGTACGGGTCAAATACCTCGATGATGTGACCGGTGCCGATGTCGACGCGTACGTGGATACCCTGCGGGCCAATTTTGAACGCACCGATGTGGCCAATAACGTGTACCGCCTGCAAGACCTGACCGTCGACGGGCTAAACACCCGCGCCCGGATCTACAAAGGTCTGCCTGTGCCCGATTCGCCCCCCTCGCCCGACACGCTGGATATAGCTCTGGGTAAATGGCAGATCAACCGCGCCCGCTGGGACGTGAATCTGGTCGAACAAAAACTAACCACCGCCGGGCAGTTGCAGACGCTGGCGATGGAAACCGATTATTTCTTTCTGAACAGCGAACGGCTGGGAGTGAAGTCGCTGGTGCTCACAGGAGCCAATGTCCGCTACGACGACCTCACTCAGCCCCGGCAGCGCACCGGCGTTGACTACGCTCACCTCGACCTGCGCGACGTGGCCTTCCGGGGTGAACAGCTGCGGTACAACCCCCAGCAGATTTCGGGGCAATTACGACAGGGCCGCCTGCGCGACAAAAGCGGTTTGGTGTTGCAACGGCTCGACGGCGACTTGCTTTACACGGACAAAACAACGGCCCTGACGAACCTCTGGATTCAGACGCCCAAAACCTTGCTGCGCGATCAGGTTGTGTTGCGGTACGATTCCATCGGGCAGCTCTCGCGGCCGGGGCAGGCCAACCGGGTGCGGGTTAATGTAAACCTGCGACAGAGCGTCATGGCCTTGTCGGATGTGTTGTTGCTGGCTCCGCAACTGGCAGGCACGTTCAAAAATAACGAAGCGGCCACCATCCGTATGAACGCCCGCGCTACAGGTACGCTGGCTGCGCTCAACCTGCCCGTGCTGGATCTGGCGGCCCTGTCGGGTACGCGCATCCGCGCCCGTGGCCGGCTTACCAACCTGACCGATACCGACCGGCTGGGTCTCGACCTGACCATTACAGAAGCCACCACGCGGCTGGCCGATATTCAACGGGTTGTACCCAAAAATGCTCTTCCCGATGCGGTCGATATTCCGCCCCAATTACGGTTATCGGGTCGGGTTCGGGGGCGGCTCAACGACCTCGACCTGCAAACCCGGCTCAATACCAGTTGGGGTAACGCTACGTTCGACGGGCAACTCCGGGGCTTCGTGGAAGGCCGTAACCAGGGCTATTCGGGAACGCTGGCCCTGGCTGACTTTCAGGCTGGCAAATGGCTTAAAGATCCAAAGCAGTACGGGCCTGTTACGGCCATTGCCACCGTCAATGGTACCGGGCTCGACGTAAAATCGATGAATACCTCGTTTCGGGTAACCGTCGATGAGGCAACGTTGAATGGGTATCGTTACCAGAATATAGCCGCTTCGGGGCAGTTGGCGCGGGGTGTGCTCAACATCAAGGGCGTGAGCGATGACCCCAACGCCCGCTTACAGCTCGATACGCGGGTGGGGCTGCTGAGCGACTACCCCAGCATTACGGGTACCGTAAACATTGCCCAACTCGACCTGAACCGGCTGAAACTATACAGCGAGCCCCTCGACCTGCGGGGTAAACTTGTACTCGATATGGCCTCGACCGATCCCGCCAAACCCGTAGGAACACTCTCGACCGATGGGGCCGTGATTCGGTACGGGGGGCAGTCGTACCCACTCGATGAGGTGTATCTCAAAGCCACTGCCGACGGGGGGCGCAAGCAGATTGCCGCCCGGGTGCCGTTTGCCCAACTCAAGCTCGACGGTCAGTTTGCCTACGATCGGCTGTACGACATCATTGTATCGGAAGTAAGCCGGTATTTTGCCATTCCGGGGCTCACGTACCGAAATACCCCTCCGCCGTATGACTTCAAAATCGACGCTAAGGCGTACCAGCACCCGTTGCTGAAAGCGTTTGTGCCGAAACTCACCCGGCTCGACACGGTTCGGCTGGCGGCTTATCTGGACAACCGTAACGACACCACCTTTGCGGCCTCGCTCCGAACGGGCGTCATTGAATACGACTCCAGCCTGGTGCGGAGTGCCAACTTGCTGCTGCGGGGTACGGCGAACGGGTATGTACAGCCGTTGCCCGTTGGGATTGCGTCCCGTAATAGCCTGAACACGTCGGTCAACCGGTTGCTTGTACCTGTTGCGGAGCAGCTGCCCGTGACCCGTAACGGCGAGCTGTTTGTACGTGGCCAAATCAGCTCGGCCAACGCGTCGGGAATCGAAATTGGCCTGACCAACCTGATCGGGACGGCGGCCAACAACAAGCTCAATTTTGAGGTGATGAGCAAAGACTCGTCGAGTCGGGATGTGTACGGCCTACGCGGGCAGGTGGCCGCGTTAGGGCAGGACTATCGGGTGCAATTGGCCCAAAATGGGTTGTTGCTCAATTATCAGAACTGGTCGGCCGATACCACAGGTTATGTGCAATACGGCCCGGCAGGTTTGTTTGTCAATACGCTGCGGTTGCGGCACCGCGACGAGTATATTGAACTGGCCAGCACGGAACCCTACGCTAACGCGCCACTGCGGGTTACGATTCGGAATTTCAACCTGACCGACGCGGCTAAAATTGCCAATCAGGATACGACCCTCGCGAGTGGGCAGCTCGACGGTACCGTGGTCCTACGCGACTACCTGGGCGAAGACTCCGATCTGTCGTTTGTGGGCTCGGTCAATGTGGATAGTTTGCGGGTGATGGACAAGCCCATTGGCAACCTGACCGGCCGATTCACCAACAGCACCGAGGGGAAAGTAGGTATCAACGTGGCGCTGAGCGGCCCCGACAATCAGGCCACCCTCAACGGTACGTACAACGGAGCCAACTCGGGTCTTGATCTGGTAGTTGATCTGCAAAAACTGGCGGCCCGTACCATCGAAGCCTTTAGTTTCGGCGAACTCCGGCAGGCCCGTGGCGACCTGACGGGGCAGTTTACCGTGGCCGGTACGACCACCAATCCTAAAATAAACGGGCAGGTCCGGTTTGATTCGGTAGCGTTCAACATCAAACAACTTAACGCAACCTACCGTATCGATCAGGAACGCCTTCAGTTCAGTGGTTCAACCATTAGCCTCAACAATTTCACACTGACCGATACCCTTGGTCGCACCCTCAATACGACGGGGACCGTAACGCTGGCCAATATTCCCGACGTGGGGTATAACCTGAATGTGCGGGCCAACGACTTCCTGGCTCTCAATGCGGCCCGCAAAGACAATGACTATGTGTACGGACAGGCGTCGGTGACGGCCAATCTACGTATCCGGGGTACGGGCACCAACGCGTCGGTGGTGGGTACGGTACGGGTTGAAGATGATACCAAGGTGTCGTTTGTATTACCCGACGATACGCCCGAATTGAACGACGCCCGCCAAACGGTTACGTTCATTAATCACAATGATACACTCGCTTTGAGCAAGTACCTGGTGAAGCCCAAACGTGACACCGTAAACACCAAAATTGCGTTTGAGGAACTGAACAACGCGACCATTTCGCTCAACATCGAAGTCGATGAGAAATCGGAGTTTACGATTGTGGTCGATGAACTGAACGGCGACTATCTGCGGGCACGGGGCAATGCCGACCTCAACGTGACCATCGACCCGGCGGGTAACATCGGGATTCTGGGCCGCTACGAGGTGACCGAGGGCGAGTACTCGCTTACCTATGAGGTGCTGAAACGGCAGTTCAAAATCCAGAGAGGCAGCTCGATTACCTGGACCGGAGATCCGCTAAGTGCGCAGGTCGATATTACGGCCGTGTACGAAACCCGGACAGCCCCCGCCAACCTGGTGGCTAATGAGATTGCCGGGCAAAATAACGCCTTGTACCAGAATAAAATGCCGTTCAATGTATTGCTCAAAATCGGCAATAATCTGGCCAAGCCAAGCCTGAACTTCGATATTGTGCGGCCCACCAACGGCAATAGCAACGCCATTGTGGCCGGGGGCGTTACGCAGACCGTCGACAACAAACTGGCGCTACTTCGGCGCGATCAGTCGCAGATCAACAAGCAGGTGTTTGCCTTGCTGGTGCTGGGTAATTTTATCTCCGAAAACACGTCTGATTTCTTCTCAACCGGAAGCGGTGGGGGCGTGGGCGCGGGAGCCGAAAACATTGCCCGAAACAGCGTGAGTAAGATTCTGTCTGAACAATTGGAGCGGTTTGCATCGAGCCTGATCAAAGGCGTTGATGTGAACTTCAACCTCAACTCGACCAACCAGGCAGCTACCGCCAAGGGGCCAACCGGCAGCCGAACCGACCTGAACGTGGGTCTCTCAAAAAGCTTTCTGTCGGGGCGGCTTTCGGTATCTGTCGGGCGCAACTTTGTACTCGAAAACACAACGGGTATTCAGCGGAACCCCAATGAGATTTTTGATAACTTCTCGCTTAACTATAACCTCACCCGCGACGGTCGTTATGTGGTGCGGGGCTACCGGCGCAACGAGCAGCAAACCGTGCTGGAGGGCTATGTAGTTGAGACGGGCGTCGGCTTCGTGATCACGGTCGACTACAACACATTTGCTGATTTACGGCGACGGAGAAAGGAGGAAACGCTGTGAAGTTTCCCACAAACTGTCGTGCTCTGTTCATGAACGTTCGCTATTTTATTTTACTTACTGTTTGCCTGCAAGCGTGTAACCTCGCCAAGCGTCTGCCCGCCAACGAGCGCCTGTACGTAGGAACCGACGTGAACCTGTCGGCCGACTCGACGGTGACCAAGGAGGCCCGCGACGAATTGCAGGTGCAACTGAAAGAACTTGCCCGCCCCCGGCCCAACAAAACCCTGTTTGGGTATCCGTACAAGGTAGCGATGTACTACCTGTTCGGCGAGCCTAAAACGGAGAAGGGCTTTCGGGCGTGGTTTCGGCGTAAATTTGGGGAGGCTCCTGTACTGGCAAGCGCCAAAGCGATCTCGTCTAATGCGACCATTTTTGCCGGTTTGATGGAGAACGAGGGCTATTTCCGGTCGAGCGTAACCGGGCGGCTGACCGAAGAGGGGTACAAGGCGCGTGGGGTGTACGACGTGCGCGTACCGGCCCGGTACACCATCGACTCGGTGCTGTTTCTGACCAATTCCGACCTGCCGCAGCGCCCCGACACCCTCAACGACGACGATGCCCGCGATACCCCCCGCACCGAGCGACAGCAACCGACCATCCGGCGGGCCGACGATGCCATGTTTGCCATATCGCCCCGTACGCTGCTTAAACCCGGCGATCCGTACCAGTTTGATGTGATCAAGGCGGAGCAGGAGCGAATCAGTACCACGCTCAAAAACCGGGGGTTCATCTACTTCTTGCCCGATTACGTGGCTATTCTGGCCGATAGTGCCGTTGGCAACCATAAAGTGCGGCTCTACGTGGCGCTCAAGCCCGAAATGCCCGAAGCAGCCGGTCAGCCGTACTTTATCCGAAATGTGTACGTATATCCGAACTACACGATCAACAACCAAACCGGCAACGACACCAACCGGACGCAGGCCTACACGCCGAGCGACACGACCCTCCGGCGGGTGTTTATCGTCGATTCGGCACGGCTCTACAAACCCCGGTTGTTCAACGATATTCTGAGTCTGAAACCCGGCCGCCGGTTCAGCAGCCGGGCGCAGGACCTGACCCTGAGCCGGTTTATTAACGTGGGCACGTTTAAGTTTGTCCGAAATCGATTCGAGCCAATTCAGCAGGGCGATTCGGCCTTGCTCGATGTGCATTATTACCTGACGCCCTACCCCAAAAAATCAATTCGGGGCGAGATAGCTGGTACGTCGCGCTCCAACGGGCTGGTGGGGTCGGAGCTGACCCTCAGTTTGCTCAACCGGAACCTGCTCCGGCGGGCCGAACTGCTCACGCTTAATGCCAGTGGCGGTTTCGAAATTCCGGTAGCTGCGCTGGGCCGCGTCACGACCACGTACCGGTACGGGGTTACAGCCAGCCTGAATGTGCCGCGCCTGATGGTGCCGTTCCGGATTCGGTACGATCAGCGGCAGTCGTTACCCAAAACAATCATCAGTGCGGGGTTTGAGGCACTCAACCGGTCGAAGTACTACACGCTCAATTCGTTCAATGCGTCGTTTGGCTATGCGTTCCGAACCAATCAGCGGGTAGAGCAGAATTTCACGCCGTTCAGCATCAACTATGTGCAGTTGGCCAACGAGGGGCCGTTCCTCGATTCGCTGGCGCTCGACCCACAAACGTCGCCCATCTGGTACAACATCATCACGGGCGAACAAATTATCCTGAACAGCCTCTACACGGTCAGTTATAGCTCGTCGCCCCGCACGGCTACCCCCCGCACGTACCGGGTGCAGTTCGGTATTGAGCCAGCAGGAAATCTGGCTTCGCTCGTGATCAACAACCGAAACAGCGAAGGCAGCAATGAGCTACTGGGCGCACCTATTGCGCAGTACCTGAAACTGGATCTGGACACGCGCTACTACTGGCGATTGTCGTCGGGCATGACCTGGGCCAGCCGGTTTCTGGCGGGGGTGGGTTTACCGTACGGCAACAGTAGTCGGCTGCCGCTCATTAAGCAGTACTTTTCGGGGGGGAGCAACAGCCTGCGCGGGTTTCGGCCCCGTACACTCGGGCCGGGTACCTTTACGCGGGTAACCGACGGCACCGGCTTTATTTTTCAGGACGGCGGGGGCGACATTAAGCTGGAAGCCAGTACCGAGCTTCGCCCCAAGTTTAACCAGTACCTGCAGGGAGCTTTGTTTATTGATGCGGGTAATGTGTGGTTGAAAGACCCATCGAATGCCGTCCTCTACGACAGTGCGAGCACCATTTTCGGCCGTAACTTTTACAAGGAAATCGCCGTAAACGGGGGAATTGGCCTGCGGGTCGATTTGTCGTACTTCCTTTTCCGGCTTGATTTGGGGATCCCCTTCCGCCGACCCGACCGGCCCGACGGGCAGCGTTGGGTATTCAACGAGATCAACTTCCGCGACCCGGTCTGGCGTCGGCAAAATCTGGTGCTTAACGTAGCGATTGGCTATCCGTTCTAACCCAAAAAACCTGCAAAGTCTTCGAGACGGCACCGGCCGCCCGGCTTACAGGTTTACTGACCCAAAAAACCTGCAAGGTCTTTGAGACGGCACCGGCCGCCCGGCTTACAGGTTTAAAAACAACGACCGCTACGCCATCCCAACGGGGCCACCGAAGCCCGACGGGAACCGGAAGTTGTCGTCGGGTTGATCGATACTACCGAAGCTTTCTTCGTACCGCCCGATGTTTTCTTTCAGGGCTGAGAGCAGCCGCTTGGCGTGTTCGGGTGTCAGAATAATCCGGGCCTTTACTTTGGCTTTGGGCACACCGGGCATCAGCCGGATAAAGTCCAGAATAAACTCGCTGTTCGAATGGGCAATCATCGCCAGATTGGCGTACGTGCCTTCTGCAATATCATCCGACAGTTCTACGTCGATGGTATTCTCCTGAGATTGGTTGTTCATTAGGTAACGTGTATTGCGGACAAAGAATCGTGTATAGGGAACGATACCACGGCCGAATTGGTGCGCGCCCGGCCGTAGCGGTTGGTTATTGTTTGTAGACTTTTCCGTCTTTCATCACAAACCGTACCGTTTGTAACGTCTTGACGTCTTGCAGCGGATTACCGTCTACCGCAATCAGATCGGCTAATTTACCCGTTTCAACCGAACCCAGCTGGTTTTTCATCCCCAGCAGTTCGGCATTGACGAGCGTGGCCGCGCGGATAGCTTCGAGTGGGGGCATCCCGCCTTCAACCATGTATTCAAACTCTTTGGCGTTGTAGCCGTGCGGATATACCCCGGCATCGGTACCGAAGGCAATTTTAACGCCTGCTTTGTACGCCTTCGCAAATGTTGACTGCACTTTGGGCCCGATAGCCAGCGCCTTGGGGGTTACGAGCGCCGGGTAATACCCAAAAATGCGGGCGGAGTCGGCGGCCGTGCGGCCCGCAATGATCGTCGGGACGTAGTACGTGCCGTACTGCTTGAAGAGGGTAATGGCTTCGTCGTCCATGAGCGTACCGTGCTCGATGGTGGTCACACCCGCCCGGATGGCGCGCTTCATACCCTCGGCCCCGTGGGCGTGAGCGGCTACCGTAAAGCCGTAGTCTTTGGCCGTTTCGACAATAGCTTTCAGTTCTTCGTCGGAGAACTGCGGTCCCTGCCCATCTTTGGCGTTACTCAGAACCCCACCGGTAGCCGTGATCTTAATCACGTCGGAACCCTCTTTGTACCGCTGCCGAACGGCCTTTCGGGCGTCATCGGGTCCGTTGATGACCCCTTCGAGCGGCCCCGGATCGCCCGCCAGTTCGCGCCGGTAGCCGTTGGTGGGGTCGGCATGGCCGCCGGTGGTGGCAATGCTTTTGCCACAGGTAAAAATGCGCGGGCCCTCGGCGAGCCCCCGGTTTACGGCATTGCGCAGGGCAATGTTTACGCCCGAGCCGCCCAGATCGCGCACGGTGGTGAAGCCCGCCATCAGGGTAACTTTGGCGTAGCGAGCCGCCTGATAGGCTACATCGGGCACGTTTTGGGTGAATCGCTCGTAGGCACCACCCCGGCGGGTTTCGCTTTCGAGGTGTACGTGCATATCGATAAGGCCGGGAAGCACGGTTTTACTACGCAGGTCGATTACCTGATCCTGGCCCGATCCGGCGGTGTAGCCTTTCTGAATCCCCGTGATCTTGTTGCCTTCGACCACTACGGTCATTTCGCGCTGAAGATCGTTGCGTACTCCGTCGAAGAGATTGCCGCAGTGGAGTAGGGTGCGCTGTTGGGCCAGGGCGGGTGTTGCGCCCAGTGTGAGTGCGGTCAATAGGTACAAGTAGTGCTTTTTCATGCAGGTACGGTTTTACGGCCACCACAGGCGGTACGGTCCGTTCGGGGGCCGTCAGCAAGATACAGCGAATCGGGCAATGAACGAAACGAGACGGGTCTCTGACGGGGAAGGTACCAGTTTACAGCAGAGTACCCGAAAAAACAAGGGCAGAGCGTTTCACTACATGAAGGCCCCTCTTTGTGAAAACCGTTGAAGTGGCTTTCACAAAGAAGGGCCTTTGTTGTGTAAATACTGAGCCGAGATACGCGACACTTCGCGTATCTACTTCACAATCACGCCGTCGGCAACAAACGTGACGGCTTTTTCGGGCTGGGTGATCTTGGCAATTTCGGCTTTGCTCTTGCCGGCGTCTTCGGCGTAGTGCTTCAGGTCGGCTACAGAGGTAGTGGTTTGCTGGGCGGTGCCTTCAAAAACAACCTGCTTGCCCACAATGTCTTTCGGAACAAAAAAGCCGTAGTCGCGGAAGGTCACACGCATGGTCTGGCCATCGGCGGTTTTGACTTTCATCCAGCAGCCTTTCATTTTGCAGACCGACTCAACCGTACCCTGCACCTTGGTATTAAACTCCGACTTGTCGCCCAGTTTGGCTACCAGTTCGGGGGCGGGGATGGCGCCGTCTTCCGTAATTTTCTTGCCGTGAAAGCTCTGTGCGGTGGCACCCACAGTGAGGCCCAGTGACAAAGCGAAGATGAGTGCGTATTTCATGCGTTTTGACGTTGGATATTAAACAGCCGATGCCGGACGACTAACGAGATCCGGTCATCAACCTCTCAAAGATACTATTTTTTCCACTGCATGACATCCAGCACATTAGTGCAAAACTCGTACTCGGCGGGGTCGTTGGAGCCAATCAGCAGCAGCTGATCGGGGTGGAGGGTTTGCACCTGTTCGTGGTACCAGGCCGCCCCCTGCCGGTCGAGGTTGCTGGTGGGTTCGTCGAGAATGACAACGGGGGCCTGCGAAAAAAAGGCGAGGCCCAGCTTGACGCGCTGCTTCATGCCCGACGAGTAAAACTTGATCTCCTTGTCGAGTGCGTGGCTCAAACGCATCCGGTCGGCGGCTTCGTCGAGGCTGAGGCCTGTCTTAAACGGCTTAAACGTCTGGTGGAACGCCATCATTTCGCGCAGGGTCAGTTCCTCAATTAATTCGAGATAGGGAGCTACGATGGTCACGTGCTGAAACCAGGCATCGGTAGGGATTGTTGTGCCCTGGAAGGTGTAGGTCAGGCGGCCTTCGGTGGTGGGTAGCGCCCCCGACAGCAGTTGCAACAAGGTCGATTTGCCGCTCCCGTTGGGGCCCACAAAGGTGAAACTGTTGGCCGGGCCGGTGAGCGAGGAGTGGCTCGTCAGCTGAAGGTCGACGTGCCGGAACACCCATTCACGCCGATATTTTTTACCAACATCACTCGCAGTAAGCTGAATCATGGCGCAAAGGTAGCGTCTGTTCCTTAACTTGCGTATTCTCATGCTGTACGACAATCATAACCGCCCTATCCAGTATCTCCGACTGGCCGTAACCGACCGCTGCAATCTCCGGTGCTTTTACTGTATGCCGGAAGAGGGTATTAAGTACCTGCCCAAGCATCAGCTCCTAACTTATGAGGAGATGGAGCGAATTGTGCGCGTACTGGCCGAAATGGGCGTTTCGAAAGTCAGAATTACGGGCGGAGAACCCTTTGTACGCAACGGACTCATGGACTTTATGCGAACGCTCAGCGCCATTCCGGGCCTGAACGAGCTGGCCATGACCACCAACGGCGTGCTGACGGCCCCGCACGTAAGCGAGCTGGTGGAGCTGGGTGTGCGGTCGGTGAACCTGAGCCTCGACTCCTTCGACCGGGAGCGGTTTCGGCAGATTACCCGGCGCGACGAGTTGCCGGCCGTGCTCAACACGCTCGATGCGCTGCTGACCGCGGGCGTGCAGGTGAAAATCAATGCCGTGGTGATGGAGGGGCAGAATACCCAGGATCTGGGGCCACTGGCCGAACTCTCGCGGCAGCCGGGCGTAGCGGTGCGGTTTATCGAAGAAATGCCGTTTAACGGTGAGGGAACGCACTACCCCGTGCTGAACTGGACGTACCGCCGGATTCTGAACGAGCTACAGCAGCTCTACCCGGACCTGCAAAAAGTGCCCGATGGCCCCTTCTCGACTTCATACGACTACCAGATTCCGGGCTATGCCGGTACGCTGGGCGTGATAGCGGCCTTCAGCCGGACATTTTGCGGCACCTGCAACCGGATCCGTCTGACGGCCCAGGGTACGCTCAAAACCTGCCTGTACGACAATGGCGTGCTCGATGTGCGCGCGCTGCTGCGGGCCGGTGCCTCCGACGACGAGTTGCGGGCTGCGTTTCTCAAAGCTTTTGCGCACCGCCCTGCCAACGGCTTCGAAGCCGAACAGCACCGGGCGCCCGTTACCGAGTCTATGTCGACAATTGGGGGGTAGTGAGGTTAGGCGTAGGGCGAGCCTTTTTCAGTCAGGTACTGGCCAATAGTAAACACAACCCCCGGCATCACGTCAATGTCTTTATGCCAGTCTTTGATTTGCCAGTCTTCATTGGCTGTGGCAATCGTCACTTTTTTTGCCTCGGTAGTAATCCAGATCACTTTCTCAACCCCAAAGCTGAGTAGCTTTTGTGTTTTCTTGAAAATGTAAGCGTTTTCATCAAGGTGGGTTGGGTCGGCAGTCACATCAACTTCGATAACGAGTTTAGGGGGCACATCGGCGTAGTTGGTATTGATAGCTGTAATGGGGAGTGTTGCGTTATCGAATACCAGAATGTCGCCCGCCAGATTATTGTGCTTATCCAGATGAATACCTGTTTCGCTCGATAGGATGGTAAACAGGTCTTCGTCCAGTTGCTTGAAAAGAATCCGTTGGCAATACGCCACAATAAATGACTGTAAGGTGCTCGACCCCATGATTTCGGAAAACGTTTTTTTGCCTGATATAACAGCTTGGTAACCTCTGTAATAGATCGGCTTACCGTCCATGAGTTCGTACACCAGATAATCGGGTACGTTTTGGCGGGGTTGTCGGCTCTGAATACCTTTTCGGGTGGCTATCATCACGTTTGCTGTTTCTGTTGCTCCACTATACTAACTATTCAGAATCTGAGTTTCTTTACTCGCTCAGCACAAAAATGTCCTTTGTGTTACGGCCCAGTCCGTCGTAATCGAGGCCATAGCCCAGCACAAACCGGTTTTCGATCTCGAACCCGACGTAATCGAGCTTCAGCGGGCGTTTCAGGGCTTCGGGTTTGAACAGCAGAGTCGCTACCGCCAGCGAAGCCGGCTTCGACTCGCGCAATTGGTCGCACACATCGCCGAGGGTCAGGCCCGTATCAACAATGTCTTCTACCACAATCAGGTCGCGGCCGGTGATCGACTCGCCCAAGCCCAGAATCTGTTTCAGATGGCCCGTAGAGCTGGTTTGGGTGTACGATGAAACCCGGATGAACGTGATTTCGCAGGGCATGGTCAGTTGCCGGAACAAATCGGCGGCAAATAGCACCGCCCCGTTTAGGACAACCACCATCAACGGTTTTTTGTCGTGATACGCCTGATTGATCTGCGCGGCTAAGTCGGTAATGCGCTCTTGAATGTCGTTGGCCGCAATAAACGGAACAAACGTTTTGTCGTGAATTGTCAACATGGATTGGCTGGCAAAAGCCAAAGATACAACCAACTTTAGCTACTGAACAGGTTTGTGTCGATAAACGCGTTTCGAAACTTACCACTCGGGTCGTATTGCTGCATCAACGCTTTAAACTCGGCCAGTTTGGGTATTCGGCTCTGCAAGGTGGCGGGGGCCATGGTAAACAGCTTGCCCCAATGCGGCCGCCCGTTGAACGGAGCCAGTTTTTCTTCGATAAGCGGAAGGAGCTGCCGTACGGCTTCCCACTCAGGTTTCCAGGTAAAGTGGATAGCCACGGTTGTCTGGTTATACTGCGGGCTCAGCCAGAGGGTATCAGCGGCAATGGTCCGAATTTCGGTGATAAACAGGTGCGGGCTGATTTTTGCCCCTAAACTGGCCACGGCTGTTATGGCTTTATACGCGTGTTCGATCGGTACAAAATATTCGGATTGAAGCTCTTTGCCGCTGCTGGGTGTGAACCCCATGCGAAAGTGTGGCAACCGCTCGTACCACGGCCCCGGAACACCCATCTGTTCGGTGCAGTTTTCGGCCGAATGGTCGTCGAGGGGGTGCATGTTCTGCGTAGCTAATTTGGCCCCGTAAAACTCGGGCGTTAGCGAAACCGGGGCCTGACTATCGCCCTCCACCCGACTCTTGATCCAGACCTGATTGATGTTCTGGTTGCGCCAGTCGGTAAATAAGCTCACGCTGTACCCACTCGACATAATGGTTTCGAACTGGGTTTCCAGAACCGCCATTGGCAGATTACGGTACACGGCCTGCTGCATCATAAACGTGGGTTGAAGGGCAAGCGTAAGTTTGGTAATCACGCCGAGACTACCGAGGCTCACCACGGCTCCATCGAACAGATCGGGGTTCTGTGCCCGCGAGAGCGTGACTGTTTGGCCGTTCGCGTCGATCAGTTCGAGGGCGGTGACGGCCGTTGCGAGGTTTCCGTTTTTGATGCCCGAACCATGCGTAGCGGTGGCACAGGCACCCGCCACCGATATGTGCGGTAGCGAAGCCAGATTGTGCAGGGCGAACCCTTCTTTGTGCAGATACTCGCACAATTGCCCGTAGGTAGCTCCGCTCTCAACCGTGACCGTTTGGGCGGTGCGGTCGAGCGAGACAATCGTATGCAGGTTCTTGAGCGATACCTGCGCCACGGTACTGTCGGCAATGGCGTTGAACGAGTGCCGACTGCCCAGTGCCCGCACCCGTTTGTTGTCTTGAATGCTATCACTAACCTCGGCGGCTGTGGTTGGCGAACTCACATTGCCGGTGCTGTACGTGAGGTTTCCGGCCCAATTGGTCAGGGGTTGGCCGTCGGACTGATGTTGGCAGGAAACGAGTGGCGACAACAGGCTGCCTGCGAGCAGGGTCGATGAGGTTTTCAAAAAGGTACGTTTGTTCATGGGGTTTAGGCAACAAGATACAGCGGTAAAAGACACCCGCCCCGGCTCCTTACCGACCGGCCCTTACCATACCGCTCCCGAACACCGCAAAACCTCCGCATACTAACCGGATGCACTAAAAAATAGGCTTAAAGTAAACGGACTCGACTGCTAAAACGTTGATAGTACGAATTAACCATCTGTGGACGAGTGAACGGAAAAATTAGTTGGCTGACCGCGTTCTGCCTGTGTCTGGTAACCATTGCCAGGGCTCAATTGTATGACCCATCGGCCTTTGATAAGAAGTACGATGGTTTGCTCAAGCACCCCGGTGTGCAGCTGGAGTCGGCGGAGGCTATTAACCAGCTGTATAACTACAAATTTTACGAGGCTGACAAGGAGTTTAGGTGGTTGCGGGTGCGGTACCCCAAACACCCGATGCCGTATTTTCTGATGGGTCTGGCCGAGTGGTGGAAAATGGTGCCCGACATTGAGGTGACCGATTACGACGACCGTTGTCTGGCCCTTATGGATACCACCATTACGCTGGCCGAGCAACTTTACGAAGACAGCGATAACAAGATCGAGCCCTCGTTTTTCCTGGCGGCAGCTTACGCCTTCAAGGGCCGTATTTATGCCGAACGGAAAAAGTGGACCAAGGCAACCTTTGCCGGAAAAAACGCGCTGAAGTATTTCGAAAAGTGTAAGGGCAACGGGGACTTTAACCCCGAACTGCTCTTTGGCGACGGGTTGTACAATTACTATGCGCAGTGGATTCCGCAGAATTACCCCTTGCTGAAACCGATCCTGGCCTTTTTCCCGAAGGGCAACAAAGAAAGCGGGATTAAGCAGCTGGAGCGCAACGCCAACAATGCGTTTTACACCCGTACCGAGGCCCGTTATTTCCTGCTGCAGATTTACAGCATGGAAAACCGCTACGACAAAGCTTACGAGTTGGCCAAGTACATGAATGAGCAGTACCCCGACAATCCGTTTTTTGAGCGGTACTATGCCCGTTCGGCGTTTGTACGGGGCTATCTCAACGAAGCCGAAACTGTATCGAAGCGGATTCTGGACAAGTTAGCGCAGGGCAAAGCCGGTTATGAGCCCGTCAGTGGGCGCACAGCCGCGTACATTCTGGCGTATGTGAACCAGAACTTCTACCACAACCTGCCCGAAGCCAAGACGTATTACCAGAAGGCTATCGACTTTGCCCGGCAAACCAACGCGACCAACGCGGGCTACTACTGGGCGTCGTTGCTCAACATGGGTAAGATTGCCGATACGGAGAAGAATTACGACCTGGCCCGTAACTACTACAAACAAGTGATCGACGCGGCCGAGCGCAAATCGAGCCAGTACAAAGAAGCTGAGAAAGCGCTCAAGGACAGCAAAAAATCGCGCCGGGAAGAGCGCCGGAAGCGCCGGGACGACTGACCACCGAGCTGACGGGTGCCACCATTACCCAGCCCGGAGTGATTAGACGAAGAAGGCCCCACCTGCGTGGGGCCTTCTTCGTTTGGGAATAGAGAGTTAGGAGGTTACAACTTAGCCGGGTCGAGAACGATGTGCCGGATTTTCTTGCGTTTCCAGGTGTACATCACGTGCACTTTGTTATCGCTCGTCTGAATAACGGCCGGGTACGAAAACTCTTCGCCCCGCTCGTTTTCGAGTTCCACCACAGGTGTCCAGTCTTTGCCGTTGCTTGAAAGAGCTATGTTCAAAGGCGACCGTTTGCCCCACTTTTGAGCTTCGGTCGGTACGTGGTTGTACACCATCAGTTGCCGACCATCCTTGAGCGTCACGGCATCAATGCCTGAGTTGGGGTTGGGTAGGGCGAGGTTTTCGAGGGGACTCCAGGTGGAACCGTTATCATCCGACCAGGCCGATTGTACAAACCCGTTGGTGCCACGCGCTACCAGCTGAAGCTTGCCGTTGGGGTAGAACAGCACCGACGGTTGAATAGCCCCCACCGTTTTGCCGTCGTTCAGGGCAGGGGTCCGTTTCCAGGTTTTGCCCATGTCGCTGGTGGTTTCCATGTGCAAACGCCAGCCGTTGTCTTCCGAGCTGGAAGGGCTCAGCAACGTGCCCGAAGCCAGCAGCACCGGCTTGTTTTTGATGGGGCCGGGAATATCGTCGGGCAGGCGCACCGGTTTCGACCAGGTAAGGCCACCGTCGTTTGATTGCATTTGCATACCCCACCAGGTACTCGGGCTGGGGCCTACCTTATAAAACAGCATCAACGGGCCTTTGGGGTACTGAAACAGAACCGGGTTCCAGGTCGGGTGCCGTTTGCCGTCGGCCTGCACGCCGTTGGCCACTTCAACGGGGGGCGTCCAGCCTTGCCCGGTCCGCCGACTTACCCAGATACCCACGTCGGGGTGTTTCTCGTGGGTGCCGCCAAACCAGGCTGCCACCAGCCCTTTGGGCGTTTCGGCCAGGGTAGAGGCATGGCACGATGGGAATGGTGCCTGTTCGTACACAAACTCACGGCTGAGTTCGGCTTTGGGCGATTGAGCCAGCAAACGGCCCGAAATAACAAAGAGAAGCAGAAACGAACGACGAAGCATATCGTGTTGGAAAAGGGTGGTTTATACATAAAAAAAGAGCGATATGCGGTTCTACCCAACATATCGCTCTTTTCAACAAATGTCTTCGGTTACGGAATAGGCAGTGCCTTGCTCTCTTTGAATGTGCTCAGGATCACCATGGTCTTGGTGTTGGCTACTTCCTCGATTTCGTTGATCACTTCCAGCATCAGCTTCTGGTACGAGTTGATGTCTTTCGAAATCACTTTGAGCAGGAAATCGCCATCACCCGTAATGTGGTGACATTCAATGATTTCCGGAATTGTATTGACCTTGGCAACAAAGGAGTCGGTCACTTGTTTTTTGTGGCCCACGAGGGTGACCATTACAAATGTCGTAACGCCCAGCCCTACCCGTTCGGGGTCGAGTTTGGCGTGATAACTCTGAATGATGCCAGACGTTTCTAGTTTCTTGACTCGTTCGAGGGTAGGAGCGGGAGACAGACCAATCTCTTTGGATAGTTGAGCGTTGGTAATCTTGGCGTTATCTTGAAGAATATCTAAGACTTTGCGGTCGATCTGATCTAATTTGGAACTCGACATATTCATACTGTTGCAGGAGTAAGTATTGTTGCTCAGGCTGGCGCAAAGCTACGTGCTTTTCCATAAATTATTCTAAAAAAATACGGAAATCTTACAAATTGATAAAACAAAGTGTAGCCAAAACCTGAAATTGCCGCACAAAATTACAGCTAAATCGTCATATACCAAACGGTATGCTTTACCGCTTACTCACACGATTGTGGCTGATTTGCCGTTGGCGATTGGCCTTAAACGGGTGATCGTCAGCCGCCGAACGAGCAGCGTGTTTGGTGGCGCGGCCCTGCACCCGTGCCCGCCACATACGCCACGACGAGGGCTTCATTTCCTGCCGCATGAGCTTGATAACCTCCTGTTCGGTAAGACCAAACTGAGCCTCGATAGCATCGAAGGGCGTGCGGTCTTCCCAGGCCATTTCGATAACACGGTCAATATCTTCGGGGGTAAGCATAAGACGATACAGGCGGCTAATTGTGGGCCAATGTTTTTTGTATAAACTATTCTGCGGCCCCGGAAGTTAAGTATCCCGGTAAAATCGCCGGGCGAAAGTGCGGCTATGTCAAATGAAAATGCGGAAAAAGTCGGATTTACCGACCAAAACCTGCCCGGTTTGCAAGCGTCCTTTCACATGGCGTAAGAAATGGGAGCGCGACTGGGACAATGTGGTGTATTGCAGCGACCGTTGCCGCCGGGAAGGGCGCTGAACGGGAGTACTGGACAATAGATGTTTGTTGAATGCAGCAATTCGCGCATCTCCGGTTTAAACAAACCTGTACAACTAATACCCGCAACCCCTGCCAGCAACCTCCGTTGTGGGGTCTTCGACCACTGGCAGGGTATAAATGGGGACTGTAATCCGAACAGAGATACTAACGCAACACCTCTAATAGCCAGATTTTACCGCCCGAAAGCTGACTTCAGGTTAAACGTCCACGGGGCGTATTTGTCCAAAGAATAACCACGCTAATGACTCCCCGGCAAGTCCGGTCGGGGTAAATGTGCTAACTTTGGAACAAATCAGTGTTGCAATGCCCCGGTTCTTCCGTTATCTTTTCCTGCTTTCGATTGTTTGTTTTTGGGCGGGTTGTCGCCCCAAACGGCCTGTAGCGCCTACCCGGACGCCCCCGGCGCCGGTGCCCAAACCAGCCCCTAAAAAACCGGCTCCCCCCGTGGCTGTGAAACCCAAACCGGCCGATACGGTGGCTTTTGAGCCGCTCGATCAGAGCGTGGCCCCTTCGCCCAAACGCGAGTTTCGGGCCGTCTGGATTGCGACGATCGACAACATCGACTGGCCCAGTAAAAAAGGCTTACCTGCCGAACAGCAGCAGGCCGAGTACCGCGCGCTGCTCGACGGGCAGCGGCAGGCGGGGTTCAACGCCGTGGTGGTGCAGGTACGGGCTGCGGCCGATGCGTTCTACGCCAAAAGTATGGAACCCTGGTCGGAGTGGCTGACCGGGCAGCAGGGGCTGGCTCCCTCGCCTTTTTACGACCCACTGGAGTTTATGCTGGAGGAGTCGCACAACCGGGGCATGGAATTTCATGCCTGGCTCAACCTCGACCGGGGTACGTTTAGCCGCCGGGCTACCATTGCGCCCGGCCACATTACTACCCGCAAGCCGGAGTGGTTTTTGAGCTACGGCGAGCGTAAGCTGTTTAACCTCGGTATGCCGGTGGTGCGTACCTACGTGGCTTCGCTGGTGGCCAATATTGTCAGGAATTACGACGTCGATGGGATTCATTTCGACGATTATTTCTATCCTTATGCCGTAGCCGGGCAAACCCTGCGCGACGACGAGGCCTACCGGGCCAACTACAACGGGATGAGCAAAAACGACTGGCGTCGGTCGAATATCGACAAGCTCATTCTCGAAATCCGCGACTCGATTTATGCCGTAAAACCCCACGTCAAATTTGGGGTAAGTCCGTTTGGCATCTGGAAAAATGCCGCTTCGGACCCTGAGGGGTCGCCTACGTCGGGTGGACAGGCGTACTACGACCTCTACGCCGACACGCGCAAATGGGCCCTCGAAGGCTGGGTCGATTACATGGTGCCGCAGATTTACTTCACGCACGACCACCCGCGGGCACCCTACCGCGAACTGGTGGACTGGTGGACGCGCAACGCCGGCGAACGGCACCTCTACATCGGGCACGGAGCGTACCGGGTGGGCAAGGGTGGCCAACGCGAACCGTCGTGGAATAACCCCACGCAGATGCCCAATCAGGTGCGGTATGCCCGGTCCATGAAGCCAACGCTGGGGAGTGTGTATTTCAGTGCCAAATCACTGCGCGACAACCCGCTGGGTGTTCGCGATTCGTTGCAGAACAACCTGTACAAATACCCGGCTCTGATTCCGCCCATGACCTGGAAGGATAGCCTCGCGCCCGAACCGGTGCGCGACCTGAAAGCCACCGCGACGCCATCGGGCGTGGAGCTATTCTGGCACGAACCCGCCCCGGCTGCCGACGGCGACCGGGCCCGCTACTACGTGGTGTATCGGTTTGAGGGACGTCAGCGGCAGTTCCGTACCGATAATCCGCAGTATATTCTGACCATTTGCCAGGGCGAATCGAATACGCGGTTTATAGACAAAACGGCCAACCCGAACAAACGGTACACCTACGTCGTAACGGCGTTTGACCGGCTGCACAACGAGAGCCGCGAAACGGCTTTGCTGGTCAATCCGGTGGTGCAGAATGGGAAGTAGCCTCTCTACTGAAAGGCTTCCATAACGGCGCTGACGGGTTTGGCGTCGGGGAAGAAGCCCACGAGCCGGTTCAGAATGCCCTCCACCACGGCGTCGGGGCAGGAGGCTCCGCAAGTGAGCAAGATAGTAACGGGCCGCTGCTGAGGCAGGTAGCCTTCGGTGACAATTTCCTGCTTGCTGCTCAGGTCGAAGTGGCGAATCAGCTCTGGCGACAGGATTTTCTGATCCGATTCGATGAAATACGTCGGCAGTTTTTCGGCGCACAGATCCACAATATGCGAGGTGTTCGACGAATTATACCCCCCGGCCACGATAGCCAAGTCGGCCGGATACTCGAGCAGAGCGTAGGTAGCGTCCTGATTATCGTTGGTGGCGTAGCAAAGCGTATCGCGGGTATTGGCAAATCGATCTTCAATCGTTTCGATCCGGTCGGCGGCATCGGTCAGGTTGTATTGGGTCATCATCACCCGCTTCAGGTAGTCGGCAATCCCCTGCGTATCCGACGCGAGCATGGTTGTCTGGTTCACAACGCCAATCCGTTGCAGGTCGCGGGCGGGGTCGAAACCCTCCGAATACTGCCCGGCGAACTCCGTGAAGAACTCCTCCGGTTTGGCTTCGCCCGTGACGTAGCGGGCAAGTCGCTCGGCCTGCGCCATATTTTTGACCACCACCGTGGGGGCAGCTTCTTTGCTGTGCGAGAACGTAGCGCGGGTTTCTTCGTGTGAAGGTTTACCGTGCACTACTACGGTGTAATTCTTCTGGCCGATTTGGGCGGCTTTATTCCACACTTTTTCCACAAACGGACAGGTGGTATCGTATTTTTCAATGTCGACGCCAATGGCCGCCAATTGCTGATAGGTTTCGAGCGTGGTGCCAAACGCCGGAATAATGACCACGTCGGCGGGGGTAAGCTCGCTGAACGGAATCAGCTGATCGCCACTCGTACTCATCAGAAACTGCACCCCCCGGCTCAGCAAATCGGCGTTGACATCGGGGTTGTGAATCATCTCACTCAACAAAAAAATCCGGCGGCCGGGGTTTTCGTCGATGGCCTTGTAGGCGATTTCGACCGCGTTTTCGACCCCGTAGCAGAACCCAAAATGCCGGGCCAGATAAAACCGTACCGGACCGAAATCGAGCAATGTCGGCGTAAAGTCACGCTTCAGTTTGTCGCGTTTCCGCCGAAACTCTTTCAGAGGGGTGATAATGGTACTGCGGTAGTAATCGGGGATGTTGAATGATTTCATCGGTAGTCGAGAGCCTTTCGCCCGGCGGGCGGCTCTGTTTCGTCAGTTAGTCACAAAGATACAGGCGTCTGTTTTGCTAACGTTGTGCCCCCGTTGTTTGTTCGTATAGAAAACCCAAAGCGGCCTGCCGCAGCCGGGACCCATCAAACCAAAAAGGCCAAACGCGCTATGCCCCGTAAATTACTGAAATACAAGAATTACGACGTTCACTCGATAACCACCTGCACCCCCGAAACGCCCGACCGGCCCGGCCGACGGAATGCGAACATTGCTACCTGGGTGATGCAAACCGCTATGGGGGGCACGCATTTGGTGGTGGCCCTCTACGAACCTGACCTGACGATTGAGCTGGTGCGCGAAAGCGGTATTCTGAATGTAAACCTGCTGGCCGAAGAGCAGACCGGGCTAATTCGGAAACTGGGGCAGCAGAGCGGCCGGGATAAAGACAAGTTCAAAAACCTGCCCTACGCCATCGATGAACGCGGTTGCCCGTACCTGACCGAGGCCATCGGGTATGCTCAGTGCCGGGTGATTGACCGGGTACCGGCCGGCGACCACGAGCTGTTTGTATGCGCCGTTGACAAGCAGGTGGTGCTCAACCCCGACAAGCGGGTGATGACCAACCACTTTATTAAAGAAAAGAAGCTGGTGCGCGGCTGAGTCAAATTCGATGACTGACAAAAAATATGGGCTTAACGTTTCGGGGCTTGCCGAAGGCGGGGTGTTTCAGCACTGCTATTCATTTGAAAAACTAAAGTTCGGTTAAGCACAAAACTGTCATAGAAGCTCGTCACCCCCGCTTTTGGCAAGCCCATGTTATATGCCGTTCTAATCTGTCCGTTCATACTTGTAATGTAATAGGGCTAGGAAATATTTTCCCTCTAATCAACAAGTCGCCTGGGTTTTCTATGATTTCAATCTTTGCTGTCTGCTGTCCCGCATTGTAAACTCTATAAATGGAATAATCATTTCCTTTTTCAAACATAAACGTCCACTCGTTTGGAGAAAGATAAACTACATCCTTGCTTCTTGATGGAGTTCCTTTTACATCAATAAATTTTTCTGTTCCATTCTCTACAACTTTAAAATCGTAAGGCATTCCACTTTCACCGTCTTTGTTCATCCAAACTATTTCAGAGAAATTGTTTTTGTTTTTTGTGAGAAACTCATAAACAAATTCCTCACTCCAAATTCCAACATCTTCACGCACTTCTTTGCTTTGAATTTCTGAATACTTCGCTTCGGCAACCTGATTCCCATTGAGAAATGTTTTCTTCGTTACAGATATTCTTGATGTGTCAAACTCTTTGGGAGTTGAAACGGGTTCAAAGCTATTTGATTCTACTTCTTCAAATTCTTCCTCGTATCCCTCCTCAACATCAGGTTCAGAAACTACACTTGCAGTTTCTGTAGTGAGTTGTAACTTCTTTGGGGGAGCAATTTCAATTTTCTGTTTCGCTTTTTGATATTCAGGTTTTGATTTCACTACTGTCAAATCATATCCAAGTCCTGTCAGCCATTCAGTAATTTCTGATTCATCCAATTCTAAAAGAAGTCGCAACTCGTCATTCAATCCCGAAACCTGCAACAATGTTGAGAGTTCAGGAATTAAATTGAACATTGTAATTGGGCTTTTCCATTTCCCTTTGAAGTAGAGTTTATTCTGTTCTTGAAAAACAGTTAGTGATTCACCTTCAATAGTTTCTGACTGGTAGGTAAATGAAAGTTTGATTGAAGTCGCATTGTAGAACTCTGCTTTTGACACTAAAGAAAAAAGCCGTTCAAATTCTTTTGTGTAGTCGGCATATTGTTTTCTCTCAATGATTGCAACAAAGTAAGGGAGTATGTTTTGTAGTTTGCGATGCAAGTCAATATCTATTTTCTTACTTTCAAATGTTGGGGTGAACTTGTCAATTATCTGAACATCAAAAAGGGAAATCAATTCTTCAAATGTCGCTGCTTGTGTTTCGCAATTTTCGGGAAGTTGAATGACTTTTAATTTTTCAGATGCGTTTGAGAAGCCGTCAATCTTTATCCATTTAAGTTCGTTTGCTAACTCAAATTTTCCGTTTGCTGAAAGCAACTTGTTTTCATTTGCCCAATCTGAAATGGTTTTCTTTTTATCTTCTGAAAAGTCCGGAAGCAGCGAAGCAAGTTTGTTGTAAATCAAACCGATTTTTTTTCGGTTGTATTTTCTTAGAATCTCATCCTCCTCTGTCTGCTCTGCAATTTTTTCAAGCACTGTTAAGTAATCGCCTAAATCTAATTTGTCTTTGAACGGCAAAAGAGTTCTCCATTCTTCAGGCAATGGTTCGTCATAATCAAAAACTGGAAGATACTTTCCCGCTATTTCAGTAATTTCTTTGTCGTTTATATAAAGTTTGTCTGCTGTTAAGCACTCCTTCGTTGTGGAAGGAAATATTTGTGAGTGCTGAATGCTCCAATGAAAATAATTCTTGACAACGCACTGGCTGCCGTAATATCCCCAAGGCATATAAGCGTATTGATTCACTGTGTCGGGGTCAATCGTTTTAATAGCTTGTTGCCAGAATACTTTTGAGAATTTGTAATCTCTTGCAAATTCTGAATAGCGAATTTTATCAAGGGTGATAGAATTTGATGAGCCGACTAAGTGAGGATAACTGTGTCCTTGTTTTGCCTCGTTCCCAACTTGTATAAAATAACTCTGCTCAATTCCATTGTTGCCGTTGATATTTGTCTTAATCCGAATCATTGAAATGTTTTCACTGACTCCAATTTTCAAGAAAAGTGTTTTCCATTCACTGACTAAATCTTCTTGCTGCTTATAATTTTCAGAAACATACTTTCCTGCTTCATTTACCTTTTGCAATTTCAATGAAGGTTCGTAAAAGTCAGATAGGTAACATTCTTTTGCTGCTTTGAACTCTTTACTCGTTGTAAAAAGTTTAAGGTCTTGAAGTTGGTCGTAATGCAACTCACTTAGTAAACCTTTCTTATGCTGATTGAAAATGTATCGTGTTACTTTAAGGTAATTGTCTTTTTCAATGCAGTTTTCAATATTGCCTATGATTTCATTTTCAAGGTAGGCGGCATCAGAAGGTTCTTTTACTCCAAGTAACTCAAGCCAACCTTTAACCTTGCTGTTGTTTTCAATCTTCGGATAAACTTCGCTGTGAATTACTGTAACGCCTTCACCAAATTCAGTTTCAAAAGTTATCGAAGGGAAACAAACTGTCTGTGGACTTTTTAATTTGTTTCCTTTCGCATAAATGAATGGAATTGCTTTAAGTTTTTCATTCCATTCTTTGCTTTCTTCCTTTGCTGCCTTTTTATGAAAGTATTCTATGAGTGCAAAATTTTCGGAAGGTTGATGACTGTCTTTGAAAATAGGGGAGAGAAAAAAAGATTCAAGATTTTCTGCATCAAAAAATTTTGCACCGAATGAACGGAGTTTGTCAGTTCGTTGAAGTTGTGAGTTTACAAATGAATCCGTCTTGAAACTTGTGTTTTCTTTTTGATTGATGAAATCAATTACTGTTTCAGGAGCAATGAAAGTCAAATCTGAAAGTCCCGTTTTGTCAACGATAATCTCTCCTGGCTTTTGGAGTTTTGAACTCTTTGAAGGAACAAATGTTTTTTCTTTCGCTGCTCTTTCTAATGAATTGTCAAATGAGTTCTTCAATTCATTATTTACACTACTGAATTTGGTTGGAAGTAACTGGAGAATGTGAAATTTGAATTTCCCTTTTGCAAGTATTTCTAACCAATCAAGGATTTTTTCGGCAGTCAGCTTGAAAAGCCACTGATTCCAAATTCTATCTTCATGCAGTCCTTCTCTTGCAGCGTTGGTTAGAAAACTTCCATTAATTAAAAACGGAAATTCAAAGTCAGCAACTTTGGTAGGGAGATAAGTAAAAATTAAACTCTCTTCTTTTTTTAGTGGTCTTAATTTCCCTTCTTCAATCTTTGCAGCAAAAGATATTTCTGTGAAGTCCGCTTCTTTAAGTTTTTCAGGTGTTTTCTCGTCTTGCTTTAATGCTTCCTTCGTTTCTGGGGAAATAGAAATCTTCTCAAATGTTTTGGTGAGCCATGAACTAATTTCCTTTCCGTCTTTATGCAAACTAACCTCATTGAATGAAGTATCTTGATTGATTATTTTTTTCTCTATTGAAGAAATTGTTTTTCCGTTGTTGGAAACTGAAATCTTTGAAACTCGTCTTAGGAATAGGAGTATTTGTCCATTACTTAATAATTCATTCAAGTCCTTCAGCAAAGCATCTGCCTTCTTAATTTCAATGATGGTAGAAACAGCAAACTTGTTTTTTGAAATGCTGTTTTGAATTTCACTGGCTAATTCTTTTGGCTCTGTCCAAATAGGAATTATCTGCCATGGAAGTTTTGTTTTATGAACTGACTTGTCAAAGCGAAATTGATAGTCGCCTGAAAAAATTGTAACTCGTTCTGATTTTCCGAATACAGATTTGAAACCGATTCCTTTGTAACCTGTCTTGGTCGGGTCTGCTCGCTTGGTGCTTGCACCTGCTCCTGTGAGAGAAATAATATCGTTTTCGTCAAAAGGTTTTCCGTTGTGAGAAACAATTAAGCAATTAGGAAGAAAGTCAAAATGAACAACATTGTTTGTGTCCTTCGCTGCATCATCAGCATTTTGAATCAACTCAAATACGAATCGCTGGCTTTCTGAATAGATGTCGCTTGAAACGGTGTCAAGTAAATTTGCAACCATTTCAGCTTGCCTTGGCGAACTGAAAGTAGAATTCTCTTTACATAAGTCCTGTATAAAAGTTTGTTTACTCATTGTTTATTCAAAGCTCGTCAGTTCAAAGCTAGCAGTGTCCCCAAGAATGGCATATAACTCCCAAATATACGCAAGTTTTGCAGTAGTTGTCGTGTTTAATTGAACTTATTTACTTTTATCTTGAACTTTTGATGCAGTAGTTATCGTGCCGTAGTTTTTGTATTGTCACTAGCCTTTCTTCAAGTTCAACGCATCGAATGGACTTTTGATCCTTTCCAGTGTCCGTTGACTCACGTGCGTATAGCGCAGGGTTGTTTTCAGATCGTTGTGGCCGAGCAGTTCCTGGATGAGTTTAATGTCAGCACCTGCTTCATGCAGATGTGTCGCGTAACTATGACGCAGGCTATGAAACGTAACATCCTGCCTGATTCGGGCCGCTTCTTTTGCCCGATGGAACAGGCTTTGAAGGCTACGTGCGCTATACGGCTCACCGGCATATTGCCCTTCAAAAAGCCAGTCGGTCGGTTTGTAGGTAGTGTAATAACTGCGTAGAAGTTCCAGAATCCCTTCCGAAAGAGCTACTATTCTGTCTTTTTTGCCTTTTGCTCCTCTGATGTTAATTACCATTCGTTCGGAATGGATATCCTTGATTTTCAAATTTACCACTTCACTTACCCGTAACCCGGCCGAGTAGGCCAGATAAATCATGGTCTTGTGCTTGAGGTTTTCCAATTGTGCAAAGAGCTTCTCTATTTGGTTAATAGCCAGTACATTTGGGAGAATTATTCGTTTTTTAGGGCGAGGAATTTCCATGAAAAACCTTTCCCTCTGAAGTACTTTCTCAAAGTAAAACTTTACGGCATTGATTCGGCTATGCAGCGTATTCTCTGAGAGATCGAGCTTATTGATGCAATAAGCGAAGTAGTCGCGTAGACGGTCGACGGTCAGATCGTCAACCAACTTATCTTTCAGCAAGTAAAGCAACTGAGCAAACTCATTCCGATAGGTCCGTATTGTGCTGGGACTATAAGCTTTAAGTTGAAGTGTCTGAATAAATCGCTCTAAGGCAGGTTGATTAACAGGATGAATTTGGCTGAGTACCTCTTTTCCGGCAAGTTCCGTCTGAAGGCCGAACCGTTGACGATACATAGGCGTATCCAGCACATACCAAGCCCGGCGCGATTGGCTCCAACGCACACCCGTCAGTCTCCGCACAAGCGTTAGCCCTTCCTTATCGTAAGGAAATCGAATGAGAATAACAGGTTTGTGATGATGTTCTGTCAACTCAAATTGCCAATCATCAGGAATTTCACTCTGCATCGACATTAGCTTTCTTGTCCAGCATAATCAATTGCTCGCCTATTATTTCGGTCACGTAACGTCGGTTTCCATCCTTGTCGTCATAGTGACGGGTTTTCAGTTTCCCTTCCAAGTAAATAAGACTACCCTTTTGTAGGTATTTATGAGCTAACTCGGCGAGGTTACGCCAGAGCACAACTGTATGCCAATCGGTGTTAGACTGAGTTTGGCCGTTTCGGTCTTTGAACGTTTCAGTCGTAGCTAGTGAGAATTTGGCAACGGCCACATTGCCATCCAGTTGCTGAAAATCAGGATCGGCACCCAGGTTGCCGATCAGGGTCACTTTATTCAGGCTTCGCATAGGGTTTAGTTGGGCGATTGGTTCAGTAAGACAACAACTCACGCCCCAGAATATCGTCCAGATACTCGCGTGAATTGGCCAACCGGGGCACTTTGTGTTGCCCGCCTACTTTGCCGCGTTGGGTCATCCAGCGGTAGAACGTACCGCGTGGTACGGCATGAATAAGCGGCTCAATAAGTACCATGTTGTTGTACCGCTTGGCGTCGTAGTCGGAGTTGACCTGCCGCAGGGTTTCGTCGAGCAACTGATTGAACCGGGCCTGACTATCGGGGGGCGTCGAAAATTCAATGACCCACTCGTGTCGGCCGTGCTGCCCCTCGCCCATGTACACGGGGCCGGCCGTGTAGTCGGCAATAATGGCTCCAGTGGCTTCGCAGGCTTTAGTGATAGCCGCTTCGGCATTTTCAACGATGACCTCCTCACCAAAGGCGTTGATAAAATGCTTGGTGCGGCCGCTTACCTTCAGCCGGTGCGGGTACAGCGACGTAAACCGGACGGTGTCGCCTACTTTGTAGCGCCAAAGCCCGCCATTGGTCGAGATCACAAGGGCGTAGTTTTTATCGACTTCGACTTCTTCAATGGTCAGGGCGCGGGGGTGTGGGCTATCGACCTCATCCATGGGCACAAACTCGTAGAAAATGCCGTAGTCGAGCATCACCATCATCTCGCCGATGCGCCGGATGTCGTCCTGAATGGCAAAAAAACCTTCCGACGCGTTGAATACCTCCAGATACCGGACATTCGACGACGGAAACACCTGTTTCTGAAACAGTTCGCGGTAGGGCTGGAAAGCCACCGCTCCGTGAATAAACACCTCAAAATTGGGCCAAACCTCCAGAATGTTCTGCTTGCCGGTGCGGGCCAGAATCTTTTCGAGCAGCACCAGGGTCCATGTCGGCACGCCCAGAATACTCGTCACGTTTTCCTGCGACGTAATCTCGGCCATGCGCTCCATTTTGGCTTCCCACTCGCTCATGAGGGCAACCTCAAGGGGCGGAGTTCGGATAAACTGACCCCAGGCCGGGAGGTTTTTCATAATCACCGCCGATACATCGCCGGCCGCGCCCTGCTTGCTGTACGGGTTCTCGTGCAGGCTTCCGCCAATGGAAAGCCCCTTGCCGGTAAATGTCTGACTGTCGGGGTTATTGGCGATGTAGAGCGCCATCATATCCTTACCACCCCGAAAATGGCACTCGTCGAGCGATTCCTGCGAAACGGGGATAAACTTGCTCCGGGCGTTGGTTGTCCCCGACGATTTGGAGAACCAGTGAATGGGCGATGACCACAGCACATTGGTTTCGCCCCGCATCATGCGTTCAATGTACGGAAACAGGTCTTCGTAACTCGAAACTGGCACCCGCTCCTGAAACTCCCGCACCGAACGGATACTGCTATACTCGTAGGTTTTGCCCCATTCGGTCCGGCGGGCCCGCCCAATCAGTTGGGTGAATACACGTTGCTGCACCGCACCCGGGTGCGCCATCATAGCTTCCAGACGCGGCAGGCGTCTTCTTAAAAGCCATTTCAGGGTCGTATTGAGCAGTGCCATAGTTTGAAGGATGAATGGTTGGGTGTAGGATGAGGAAAACTATTCGGTCAGCCAGGTTTCTGCATTCATCGTTTATCGTGCATCAGTTCGCTATATCGGTTCGGATAGTCAGTGATAAGGCCATCGACACCCCAGGCAATCAGTCGGTTCATGTCCTCTGCCCGGTTTACCGTCCAGGGAATTACCCGGATACCCTGTTGGTGCAATCGACTTATCTTGCGCCCGCTCAACAGGCGAAAATATGGGCTGTAAATGTCGGGCAAAAATCCCAACTCCGCCAAGTTCTTTTCGATACTCCGCGTGTTTTCGACCAGGGCGGCCAGGCGCACGTTCCGGTATTTGCCTTCAGTCATTCGGGTTTTCCAGTGTTTGAGCACCGCAAAATCGAAGCTTTGAATAATAACCCGTTCGGGGGGCAGTTGTTCCATGATCTGAGCATACACCAGGTCGGAGAACGGCTCCGGCTCGGGCTGATAAACACCGTATTCGGAGGGCACGCTCTTGATCTCGATATTGTACGCACAGGCCGGTCGGCCGAGTTTTTTCTGGTAGGCTTCGGCTGCCCGAATCACGTCGGAGAGCAGGGGTTTGTGGGTTTTAACAGGTTGCTGTTCGGGGTAGGCGGGGTTTCCTACGCTGCCTACATCGTACTGTTTGATGTCGGCGTAGGGCATCCGGTACAGGTTCAGTTGCTTCTGCTCTTTTTTATTAATCGGCTGTCCGTCGGGGGTGAGGGTAATGGCCGCGTTGAAATACGGCTCGTGCGATACCACTACCTGATTATCAGCGCTGATTACCACGTCGAGTTCCAGCGTCGTTACGCCCAGTTCGAGCGCTTTCAGAAATGCCGGGATGGTGTTTTCGGGCATTAGACCCCGGCAACCCCGATGTCCCTGCACGTCGAGAGCGGGGTTTTGGGCGGCAAGTGTGTGCGCAATGAACATACAGACAAACAGGTAAAAAGGCATATACGCAGAAACGGTTTTCCAAAGGTAGTATATCCGAACGAGGTGAAAAGATACTCACTTACTATCTTAAAAGTAAACGCAGCGGGCAGGAAATCTCAAAAAATGCCTACTTAATAGTTGCTGAATCCAACGACAATGGGCAATTTGCCACCCATTTTGACGAAACTGTACTAATCCCATCTAATGCGAGTTTTTCGTGCTATCCTTATCTGCCTGTTGGCGGTTGGGCTGGTGTGGGCGTTGAATCGGCCATGGGGGCCAGCGCCGGCATTTGGCCCGTTTTTGAGCCCATTCACGGGCTTCTGGCAAAATGCCGAACGTGCCTCTATTACTGAGTTTGATCAGGAGGTCGAGGTAGAAGGAACGGCCCAACCCGTTACGGTTCGGTACGATGAATACGGCGTACCGCACATTTTTGCCCAGAACGATGCCGACGCGTACTTTGCGCAGGGCTACGTAACTGCCCGCGACCGGCTCTGGCAAATGGAGTTTCAGACCCACGCGGCTGCCGGGCGGCTGACCGAGATTGTGGGCGAGCGCGCCCTCGAACTCGACCGCTTCAACCGGCGTATGGGTATGGGCTTCGGGGCCGAACGAGCCGTAAAAATGATGCTCGAAGACCCCACGTCGCGGGCTGTGGTGGAAGCTTACACGGCCGGTATCAATGCATACATTGCCGGACTCAAGCCCGCCAATTACCCCATCGAATACAAGATGCTGGGCTACGCACCTGAGCCCTGGACACCCATCAAGTGTGCCTACCTGCTCAAACTCATGACGAGTACGCTGGCGATGGGAGCCGATGACCTGCGCATGACCAACATACTGCGCAAGTACGGCCCCGACGTAGTGGCCGACCTCTTTCCCGACTACCCAACGCTGGAAAGCCCGATTATACCCGAAGGTACCAAGTGGGATTTTAAGCCGCTGCCCGTACCCGCTACCCCGACCGATGCGGCCATGCAGCGGCAACTGCTTACGCTGACGGCCCGCTCGTTTGAGGCCGGACTGGTGCAGAATAACCCGGCTATTGGCAGTAACAACTGGGCCGTTGGCGGGCAAAAGTCAGCAACGGGCTATCCCATTCTGGCCAATGATCCCCACCTGACGCTCAGCCTGCCCTCGATCTGGTACCAGGTTCAGCTCGTAACGCCCACGATGAACGTGTGCGGAGTGTCGCTGCCGGGATCGCCGGGCGTGATTATCGGTTTTAATCAGAAAGTGGCCTGGGGCGTAACCAACGTCGGGGCCGACGTTCTCGACTTTTACACCATCAAGTTTAAAGACGCCACGCAGTCGGCGTATTGGCACGATAACCAATGGAAGCCGACCACCATGCGCATTGAGCGGTACAAGGTAAAGGGTAAGCCCGATGTGCTCGATACCGTTCGGTACACGCATCATGGTCCGGTGGTGTATGCTACGGGCGAGAAAGCCCTCCGGCCGAATATTCCAACGGGCCACGCTGCCCGCTGGATTGCCCACGAAGCGGCTAATGACCTGCGCTGCTTTTACCTGCTCAACCGGGCCAATAACTACGACGATTACCGCAAGGCACTGATGTACTACGCGGCCCCGGCCCAGAACTTTGTGTTTGCCAGTGTCGATAAAGACATTGCTATTTCGCCCAATGGCAAGTACCCCCTCAAGTGGAAAAATCAGGGCAAACTCGTTCTCGACGGTAGCAACCCGGCCCACGACTGGCAGGGCTGGATTCCGGCCGATCAGAACCCATTGGTGAAAAACCCACCCCGGAATTTTGTGAGCTCGGCGAACCAGTTCTCTACCGACCGGACGTATCCGTATTATCTGAACTGGCAGTTTGCCCCGGCCGAGCGTGGGCGTCGGATCAACGAGCGACTGACGGCCATGACCAACGCAACCGCCGACAGCCTGCGGATGCTCCAAAATGACAACCTGAACCTGCGTGCTTCCGATGCCTTACCCACCTTGTTGCCGCTGGTACAAACCCAATCGCTACAGGGGGATGCCCGACTGGCCTACGAAACGGTGAGCAAGTGGTCGCGCCGGAACGACCCGGACGAAATCGGTCCGTCGATTTTCACGCTCTGGACGGAGAAACTGCTGGAAACGATCTGGAAAGACGAACTCGACGGGGGCGATACCCTGCCAATGCGCTACCCAAGCTTCGACCGGACGTTGCTGATGCTACAGCGCGAGCCAACCGCCCGTTGGTTTGATAATACGGCTACGCCCACCCGCGAAACCATCAACGATGTCGTGACGGCCAGTTTTAAAGCCGCCTGCGATTCGCTGACACGGGCACATGGACCGCTAAGCCCCGCCTGGGCCTGGGCAAAGCACAAAAGTACCGATGTGCGTCACCTGTTGCCGGGCGTCGATGCGTTTAGCGCAATGGATGTACTCAATGGTGGGGGCGGCACCGTGGTCAATGCCACCACCGCCCGTACCGGCCCCTCGTGGCGCATGGTGGTGGCGCTCGGGCCTAAACCCAAAGGCTACGGGGTGTATCCGGGTGGACAGTCGGGGAATCCCGGTAGTCCTGCTTATCAGAACCTGATCGAAACCTGGCGCGAGGGTAAACTTAACGAACTGGTTTACCTGCAAACGGCCACGGAGCAGCACCCGAAAGTAAAACAAACTCTGACACTCAAGTAAACCTCCGGCTCCGTGAGAGAGTCTGAAAAACTCACGGAGCCTTACACTCTTTATTATGGCACCAACGCTGATTATTGCCTTACTGAGCGCCCTGGCTCAGCTTATTTTCCCGTGGTGGATTATTGCGCCGATCGCTTTTGGCGTCTGTTTCTGGCAAAGTACCACCGCCGGTAACGCTTTTTTGCAAGGCACGGCCAGCGTTACGCTGGTTTGGGCAGCCTACATTGTTTTCCTGAATGTTCAGAATGGGGGCGTACTGGCTTCCCGGCTGGGCGAGCTACTTTTCAAAGTGCCCAACTCGCCCGCTATGCTGGTTACACTGGCTCCGCTGATTGGCGGGCTGGTGGGCGGAGTATCAGGTTTGGCCGGTTTTTATGTGCGCCAGCTGTGGCAACCCGTCAGACGTTAGATTGCGGGACGCCCGGTCGTAGAGTTGCCTGTCTGTGCTGAAGTCTGTCGTCCGGTGTCTGTTCGTCTGGTAAGGTCGACCCTTTGGAATAAGAACTATCGACTTAAAATCCTTAGCTTTGTTTTTAAATCTGTAACAAACACTTAATTACCAACTCGTGAAGAATGCCTCATTAGCGCTGAACGTTGTTTTAGCCATTGCTGTAGCCGTACTGTACTACCTGCACTTTAAAGACCGCCAGCCTGCCGAATCTGCTGTTAAGGTTCCTGAGGCCGCCAAAGGCAAAGAAATTGTGTATGTAAATGTTGACTCACTGCTGACAAAGTACGATTTCTTTAAAGACACCCAGAAAGTACTCGAAAGTAAGCGTTTCCAACTCGAAAATGACCTGGCTTCGCGGAGCCGCAACCTGCAAAACAAAGCCGCTTTCTTCCAGCAGCGGGCCGCTACCATGACGATGGAGCAGGGCCGGGCCACGGAGGCTTCGTTGCAGAAAGAGCAGCAGGAACTGTTGCAGTACCGGGAGCGGGCTGCCCAAAACCTGGCTGTTGAAGAGCAATCGAAAAACGAAGAGTTGTACAACAAGATTTACGACTACCTGAAGAAGTACAACGCCCAGAATAAGTATCAGTTTGTACTCGGTTACACCAAAGGCGGTGGAATCTTGTTTGCCGATACCAGCAATGATGTGACCTCAAAAGTGCTGAACGGCCTGAATCAGGAATACAAGGAAAAACAGGCGGCTCCGAAAAAATAAAAAGCACGCTTAATAAATACAGAAAGGCCCCGTCAATTTTCAGAGACGGGGCCTTTCTGTTGGCGCGATTTTTGACGTATTGGGGGTATATATACGGATTTCAGTTTTTGTGCGGCATCTAACCCAACCAGTGGTAAAAAATGAGGTTTTCAGCGGTTTTTTTTCGATTTTCATCGAAACAGGCATCTTTTTTGCCCTAAATTTCGTATATTGATGTACCAGTAAGCTACTTACTTTCGTGTAGCAAACAACATCGCTTTGGCATGGTCGGTGTACTGAATTGGGTCCTGAGGCTGTGACACGAAACAGACACCGACCTGCCGGGCGACCCCTTCCTAAAAAGGGAATGTATTATTTAGATGGTGATGTCGTCTATACGTCACTCTTCCGTAGCCTAAGTTGTATTTTTAGGCGAAACCACCCCCGTCTGTTTTACGTTTAGCTTTCTAAGGTTCAGGATACTCGCTATTCTGTCTATCTTCACGCCCCAAATTCTGTGTTTGCTTAGCCGGTAGCAACCGTAGAGCAACCCAGAGGCCCAATCTGAAATGGCATCATCATCCATTGTAAAGCAGGTGGACGTCCGAAACCGGCGTGCCTCCTTCGAATATCATTTTCTGGAAACATTCACCGCCGGTATTGTACTGACGGGGACCGAAATTAAATCCATTCGGCAGGGGAAAGTAAACCTGACCGATGCGTACTGTCTGTTTCTGAACAACGAGCTGTTTATCCGCAGCATGAATATCTCGCCGTACACCGAAGGTACCTACAATAACCACGAACCCCTACGCGATCGGAAGCTCCTGCTGACCAAACGCGAGATTAGGCGGCTGACGGAGAAGCTAAAAGATCAGGGGTTAACCATTGTGCCCGTGCGTATGTACACCACCGACCGGGGCTTTGCGAAAATCGATATTGCCCTCGCAAAAGGTAAAAAACTGTACGACAAGCGCGATAGTATCAAGGAGCGCGACGTTACGCGGGAGATGCAGCGCGAGCGGTATTAAGTTTGAGGAGGCAGTTTGCAGTGGGCAGTAAGCAGTACTCTTGAGTCAGCTACTGCTTACTGCCCACTGCAAACTGCCTACTTTATTTCAGCTCCATTGCCAGAAATTTGCCGGTGTAGCTGCCTTGTACTTTCGCTACTTTTTCGGGTACTCCCTCGGCGATGATCTGACCGCCTTTGTTGCCGCCTTCCGGCCCCAGGTCGATAATGTGATCCGACACTTTGATCACGTCCAGATTGTGCTCAATAATCAGAACCGTATTGCCTTTGTCGGCCAGTTTGTTGAGCACGTCGAGCAGGTGCGCAATATCCTGAAAATGCAGGCCCGTGGTCGGTTCGTCGAGGATGTACATGGTTTGGCCGGTATCTTTTTTAGAAAGCTCCTCGGCCAGCTTCACCCGTTGTGCTTCGCCCCCCGACAGGGTGGTGGCGTGTTGCCCCAGGGTGATGTACCCCAGACCCACATCGTTGAGGGTTTGCACCTTACGCAGAATTTTGGGTTGAGCCTCGAAAAACTCAAGCGCCTGCTCCACGGTCATATCGAGCACATCGGCAATAGACTTACCCTTGAAGCGGACTTCCAGCGTTTCGCGGTTGAAGCGCTTGCCCTTGCAGGTTTCGCACATTACGTGTACGTCGGGCAGAAACTCCATCTCGATTTTCTTCATGCCCGCGCCTTCGCAGTCTTCGCACCGGCCGCCCTTTACGTTGAACGAGAAACGGCCCGGTTTGTAGCCCCGTATCTTGGCTTCGGGCAATTCGGCAAAGAGCGCCCGAATCTCCGAGAACATGCCCGTATACGTAGCCGGATTCGAGCGCGGGGTGCGCCCAATGGGTGATTGATCGACCTCAATGACTTTGTCCAGGTGCTCCAGCCCTTCCACCGATTTGTGGGGCAGTGCCTCCCGCTTCGATTTGTAAAAGTGCTTGTTAAGCACCGGAAACAGGGTTTCGTGAATGAGCGACGACTTACCTGACCCCGACACGCCCGTGATCGAAATCATCCGGCCGAGCGGCAGTTTGAGCGTTACGTTTTTGAGGTTATGGCCCGTAGCGCCTTTGATAACCAGAAACTTACCGTTGCCTTTACGCCGTTCTTTGGGGACTTCAATGGCACGACGGCCGCTGAGGTAATCGGCGGTGGTGCTGCCGTTGCGGATAAACTCGTCGGGGGTGCCGCGGCCTACCACCTGCCCGCCATGCCGCCCAGCTCCCGGCCCAATGTCGAGAATATAGTCCGACTCAAGCATCATGTCTTTGTCGTGTTCAACAACCAGCACCGTGTTGCCCAGGTCACGTAGGTTCTTGAGCGAGTCGATCAGCTTGACGTTGTCGCGCTGATGCAAGCCGATGCTTGGCTCGTCCATGATGTATAGCACACCCACAAGCTGTGTTCCGATCTGGGTGGCCAGTCGGATGCGCTGCGCTTCGCCCCCCGACAGAGTTCGGAGCGGGCGGTCGAGGGTGAGGTAGTCGAGGCCAATATCGAGCAGAAAGCCGATCCGTTTCCGAATCTCTTTCAGTACCTCTTTACCAATCACGTTTTGGCGGTCGGTCAGGCGGCTTTCGAGGTCGGTGGTCCAGGCCGACAGCTCCGAAATGTCCATCTGAGCCAACTCAGAGATGTTTTTGTCGGCAATTTTGAAATACAGCGACTCTTTTTTCAACCGGGCACCGTTGCAGTCGGGGCAGGGCTTAATGACCATGAAGTCTTTGAGCCACTCCTGAATTTTTTCGGAACCGTTTTCCTGCTGCCGTTTCAGAAAGTTGATGATGCCCTCAAACTTGAACTGATAATAGTCGGTGCCGGGATGTTTCTTGGAAGGCATAGTGGCCTCTTCCTCTGTACCATAGAGCAACGCCTGTAGCAGGTCATCGGGGTATTTTTCGAGGGGCGTGGTCAGGCTGAGTTTGTATTTTTTCAGGATAACCTCGATCTCTTTGAAAAACCACAGCTCCCGGTACTCGCCGAGTGGGGCAATAGCCCCGCGGCTCACACTCAACTTCTTATCGGGAATAATCGACTCTTCGGTGATTTCTTCAACATGGCCAATACCCTGACAGGTAGGACACCAGCCATAAGGCGAGTTGAACGAAAACGAGTTGGGCGATGGTTCGTCGTAACTGATGCCCGATTCCGGGTCCATCAGGTTCTGCGAGAAGTACACCAGTTGGGCCGGTCCGCCGGAGCGGTCGTCGCCGGTACCGACCAGCACCTGCATGGCTCCTTTGCCCTGCTTTAGCGCCGTTTGCACCGACTGACTCAACCTAAACCGCGTATTCGATTCGTCGGCGGTGTCGCGCTTGGGCACCAGCCGGTCAATCACAATCTCAATATCGTGGATTTTGTACCGGTCGAGCTGCATTTTCGGGACAATATCCTGCACCACCCCATCGACCCGAACCTTGGTATAGCCGAGTTTGGCAATCTGTACAAACAGTTCGCGGTAGTGTCCTTTGCGGCCGCGCACCACCGGAGCCAGCAGAGTAAGTTTCTGCCCTTCGTACTGTTCAATGATGGTGTCGATGATCTGATCCTGCGACTGCCGCTCCATTTTTCGACCTGTCACATACGAATACGCATCACCAGCGCGGGCGTAGAGGAGCCGCAGGAAGTCGTAAATCTCGGTTGTGGTGCCTACGGTGGAGCGGGGGTTTTTGGAGGTGGTTTTCTGCTCAATCGAGATAACTGGGCTCAACCCATCAATCTTATCGACGTCGGGCCGCTCCATATCGCCGATAAACGAGCGGGCATAGGCCGAAAAACTCTCCATGTACCGGCGTTGACCCTCGGCATAGATCGTGTCGAAAGCAAGCGACGATTTGCCGCTGCCGCTAATCCCCGTGACCACTACCAGCTTATTACGCGGAATGGTCACGTCGATATTTTTGAGGTTATGTTCGCGGGCGCCGAGCACTTCAATTTGCTCATACCCCGTGAGGGCAATGTCGTTGAGGCCGGCAGAAGGCCCGGAAACCGGGCTTGTTTGCGACGTTAGTACGTTGTTGTTTGTCACGTTGTGTTATGCCCCCGGAGCGGTAGGCTTATTCTAAACAACAACGCAAAACAGGCGGGGGTTGGTTTCCGAAGTGTATAGGCAAATAAGCGGGGGTTTGTGACCTATTTAGCCAATCCCATTGTTTCTTCGTAACTTGGATAGTAAATCTGACCAGTCTATGAACGTTCAATATCTGCATGATAGCAAGGGCAAGCTAACAGGCGTATTTATCCCGATTAGGGAGTGGGAAAAAATCAAAAAAAACGGCCGCTTGCCCGACGAATCGCCGGCCGTTGACGATGCCTACGTTGAGCCAACAAAGGAAGAGATTGTTGAGGGGTTAAAACACGCGATTGAGGAGGTAAAGCTGCACCGCGCTGGCAAAATTAAACTGCAATCGGCCCGTGAGTTCCTCAAAGAGTTATGATGTTGTCGTGGCGGAAAGCTTTAAGAAAGCATCTCGCCACTTAGCCAGAAAATATGCATCTCTGTCTGGTGACATTGATAAGCTAATCTCTACTTTGGAAGAGACGCCTGAACAGGGTACGCCGATTGGTAAAAGCTGCTTCAAGGTTCGATTGAATATATCTTCCAAAAAGAAAGGCAAACGGGGTGGTGCCCGCGTCATTACCTACGTCCAGATTGTGGAGACCACCGTTTATTTGCTTACCATCTACGACAAATCGGAGAAAGCAGACCTTACTGATGGTGAGCTAAACGATCTGCTGGGCAACCTTCCCTAACTCGTAGGTTTGTCGGGTACAGGGGCCGATGCGTGAAACTCGGCATAAATACGGGCCATATACGTATCGAGCAGGTCCAGAACCCGTTCCCGGCTGCCCGACTGAACAATGAGCCCCACGTGATACTCCTTGTCGAGACGCCACCAGATTTCGGGCTCGGTAAAGATGCTTTGGTCGGGCCATTGTTGACGAGCGAGCGAAACAATCAGGCCCGCGTAGTTTTGTTGCTCCGCCGGAATGGAGTACGGTTGCCCCAAAGCTACGGCAGTTTCGAGCCGGGCCCACTCGGCCCAGAGATTAATGCCCGATGAGGCTTCGACGAGTTCGGCAATGTGGGCACCACCTACCCGTGAGGCCGTTTCGAGAAAGTAAAACTCCCCGTCATGGTCACCTTTGATAAACTCCGAATGCGAGGCACTGTACCGCATTCCGAATGCCTGCAACACCAGGCTATTGAGGTTGTGCAGGGCGGCTGTGTCGGGCGAGTCGAACGGCAGAATCCCCGTGCGGAACACGCCACCGCCATGCGCTACCTCCATCGGGGTTGCCAGATACCCACTCGCCCGTGTGAACACCGGGTGGCTGTCGACCGATAACGAGTCGACGTGGAATACCTTACCCGGCTTGAACTGCTCAATCAGGTAGTTATGGCGGTTGTCGCCCAGGCCGTGAATAACCTCCCAGGCCTCCTCAAGCGAGTCGACCCGCCGGATGCCCGTAGTAGAGGCTTCGGCGCGGGGTTTAATGAGCCACGGCCCCTCGGTGGTTTGCAGAAAGTGTGTGACTGTTTCGTCGTGGAAAAGCGGGCTGAACCCCGGCACCCGGATGCCAGCCGCCTGCGCCCGCATCCGCATGGCCAGTTTATCGCGGAAGTAGCGGGCGGTGGTTTGGCCCATCCCGTCGATACGGAATGTTTCCCGGACGAGGGCCCCTTTTTCCACGTCAAAATCATCCAGTGCGACCACCCGGTCGATTCGGCGGGAGCGCATCGTGTGCGACAGACCCAGAATCATCCGGTCCAGATTTTCGCTGTCATTGCTTTCGGTAGGCAGGTAAAACACCTCGTCGATGGCGTCGAACGGCCAGGGTTTATCGGCCAGTTTTTCAACCGTGAGCAGGTACACCGTGTGGCCAAGCTCTTTGCAGGCCCGCATGAAGGCCTCACCTTTGAAAAACGTAGCAATACAGAGAAACGAGAGTGGACGCATAGGATGTAAGGTCGATGTTCACCCTAAACTACAACACGCCGACTGAATTTGCCAACGGCACCGACCCAGAGGTCTATTTTACAACGTTCGTAACCAGTCGATCAGCAGCCGAATCCCGAAGCCTGTACCGTTTTTCTGGCTGCCAAACTCGGTATCTCCAAAGGCAGTGCCGGCAATGTCGAGGTGGGCCCAGGCGGGGTGATTTTCGGTGAATACTTCCAAAAACTTACCCGCCGATATAGCCCCGGCCATGGGCTTGCCACTAAAGTTTTTGAGGTCGGCTACGTCGGAGCGGATGTCTTCGGCGTACACGTCCCAAAGAGGCAGTCGCCAAACTCGCTCGCCGGTTTGGGTACCGGCCCGGTTCAGGGCCTCGGCCAGCTCGTCGTTGTTGGTAAATAGCCCGGCCGCATGGTAGCCCAGGGTGGCAATTACGCTGCCGGTAAGCGTCGCGAGATCAATCAGCACATCGGGGCCGTAGTTGCGCACCATGTAGCCCAGCCCGTCGGCCAGAATAATGCGGCCTTCGGCATCGGTGTCAATTACCTCGATGGTTTTGCCGAGGTACGAGCCAATCACATCGCCCGGCCTGGTGGCACTGCCATCGACCATGTTTTCGGTTGAGGGCACAATCCCGATCAGGTGTACCGGCAGTTTGAGCTTGGCGGCTACTTCGAGTGTACCCAACACAGCCGCGGCCCCGCCCATGTCCGATTTCATCAGGTGCATGTTGGCCGACGGTTTGATCGAGATACCACCCGTATCGAACGTGATTCCTTTGCCCACCAGACCCACTTTCTTGGCATTTGGCGCGTTGTCGGGCTTGTACTCGGCGATAATGAACACCGGCTCGTGATCGCTGCCCCGGTTCACGGCCAACAGCGCCTGTAGCCCCTCCTGCACTATTTGGGCCTTGTTTAGTACCCGCACTGCATACCCGTATTGCTGGCCTGATGTCACGGCCCAATCGGCGAGGGTTTGGGGTGTTTTGTAGTTAGAAGGCGCGTTCATCAGGTTCATGATCTGCCGCTGGGTCTGGGCAATAGCTTCGGCCCGCCCGAGCGCGTCGGTATAGGCTGCCGGGTCGTTGACGAGCAAGCTGAGTTGGCCGTTTTCGCCGTAAAACGCCGGGCCTTCGGGCTTGTCGGTCTGGTACAGCTTCAGGTCATATCCACCCCCGTACGCGCCGAGCACAACCCCCTCCAGCGCGTCGGGCCCATACAGGCGCAAATCGACGCCTACGTGCTGCGGGAGCCTGCTTTTCTGGTCGTAAAAGAACTTACGGAAGGTGCGGAACCACTCATTGACGCCCGGTGCTTTGCCCAACCCGATCAGGTATGTTTTGCGGCCGTCGGGTTGGTAAATAGGCAAAACGTCTTTGGCGTCGGCCTTAAAATCGGCTTCGAGTGTTGAGGTTGGCAGTCGCACCGTGCGGGCCAACTCGGTTAATGTAGCCGAAAGGTTGTCGTTCTGAACAACCGGAATAAGAAGGGTATCGGGCGTGGCCGACTGCAAAATTGATAGGTGCATGGGAACAGATGGATAAAACGAGGGGCTTCAGACGGCTGGTTGCGAGTAGAATAGCCACTCCAGTGCCGCCGGAAATTCGCGGCCCCAATGTACTTCCTGATGGGCTCCGTCGGGGTCGACGGAGAGGTAAATGTCGATGGGTTGCCCCTTGTAGCACTGTTTCAGGAGGGAATCCTGAAACCGTTGCAGGTTGGGAACCATGTATTTCGATTCGGTTTCGCCCCCGTACACGTAGATGCGCATAGGCGAGGGCGTCTGGAACCGGATGGCATCGAAATAGATTTTGGGCGAGATCCAGAGCGAGGGCGAAAACACCATGAGCCGCCCGAAAATGTGGGGGTGCAGCAGCCCCCCGTAAATGCTGATGAGCCCACCCAGCGAGCTGCCGCCCAGGCCGGTATGCGGGGCATCGGGCCGGGTTCGGTACTGCGCATCAATGGCAGGCTTGAGCGTTTGGGCAATAAAAGCCAGATACGCCCGACCACGCCCTTGCGCCATCCGGCTTTTGTGAATCGTAAACTCTTCGATGCGCTGTTGATAGCCGTGGTCGATAGTGACCAGAATCACCTCATGATGTTGCCGGGCGGCCAGAATCGCCATTTTTTGTTCTACGCCCCACGAGCCGTACCCCTCGCCTTCGCCAATTAGGTTCTGGCCATCGTGGAGGTACAAAACCGGGTAGCGTTTGTCGGGGTTCTGGTGGTAATCGTAGGGCAGGAGTACCCGGACCCGGCGCGAAGCACCCAGCTGAGGGGCGTAAAAATCGGAACTCAACACCTCCAGATGCGGCACCAGCGCCGGGTTGAACGCCTGACCCGATAAGCGCCAGTGGGGTACAAAATCCTGCTGAAACTCGGTGCCCGGACTCAAAACCCGGTTGGGGCGGCTTTCGCCCGCGCCGGTCAGCTCAACGCTGTCCCAGCCACCCCGTGTGTACTTGTACTCGACAATGTCGGGTAGCCGAATGTCGGCCGGAAACGTCAGGGTGTAGGTTCCGGGGCCCGACCGTTGCAGTTGAAACACATCCAGATCGGGGTGCCAGCCGCAAAAATTGCCCGACACAAAAACCGGTCGGTCGTCGGTAACGGAGGTATTCAGTTCCAGTCGTAGCGGCATAGCGCGTTCGGCAAATCCAAAGCCAGATTATACTCGCCCAACACGGTGGCCGGGCGAATGGTTTGTTGGCGGTTGGGTCAACTACCCATTTGGCATCCACTCGGTTTGCACGCCGGGTAGCTGACTCAGTCGGTCGAGTACGCTGTTGACCTGCGTTTTGCGCATAGATACCTCCAGCGTAGGCTCGTTGTCGAATGATTGGCTCAGGACCGTCAGTTGTTGCTCTTTCACCAGCCGCATCACGCTGTTCATCTGCTCGAAACTGAACCGAATTCGGTACTGCTCATCAATTGTACGGGTCTCGAACCGGGCGTTGGCGAGGGCCTCGACCGTAGCGCTTTTGTAGGCGTTGATCAGCCCCGGTACTCCCAGCAGGGTTCCGCCAAAATAGCGCACCACCACCACCAGTATATTGGTGAGCGGTTGACCCGGTTTGTCGTGGCTGTAAATCGTATTTAGAATCGGCCGTCCGGCAGTGCCGCTTGGTTCACCGTCGTCGTTGACCCGGTAATGGTCCTTCCCCAAGCCCAGCCGGTAGGCGTAGCAATGGTGAGCCGCTTTGGGGTGTTGCTGGCGCAGGGTTTCGAGCCGTTGTTTGGCGTCTGTCTCCGACCGGATCGGGTAGGCGTAGGCCAGAAAGCGGCTGCCCCGGTCGCGAAACTGCCCCTCGGTGGGTTCGGAAAGCGTGCAAAAAGTGTCGTCAAAAAGCATTCTACTGACCAGAAGGTGGCCTGTTATTCAGATAATAGACAAAATTAAGACTTAATTAAACCATCATTTGGTATTGGTGTTATGATTCGTATATTTGGAATCGTTACCTGTAGAAAATACGGCATAAATACCGTACAGGCTATCTTTATTCTTCAGCCTGATAACCCCCCGCCGTACGTACGATCCTGCTTATGTTCAATCCCTGAACGGAGCGCGGCTTTGGCTTGGGCTCCGTTTTGAGAATCCTCTTGACCGTCGCATGAAAGTCTCGCCAACCGAGCCATTCCAGCTTGTTTATTCGTTACTGGAACATGAGTTTCTGGGCTATCTGATCGAGGCTTTTGTGGTACAACGCAATGCCAAAGGTGAGCTCACGCTTCAGAATCAGACCCTCTCGACCCAAAACGCGAGTGAGTTTGCCGATGGGCTCGACGAGCGCGACTTCGAACTCATTCGCCTGATCGATGCTATTCAGCAGGATATGGTGGTGAAAAAGTTTAACAGCCGGAAACTGCCCGCTATTGACTTTTTTCTGAAGGTCTACGACAGTCAGAAGGGCGATAAACTCTTGCAGGAAGCCATTGCCGGCTATCTCGAAAACATAAAGCCGCAGATTCTGGAACGATTGCAGGGAAAGCCCTTTTACATCATGGGTAAAGATGGCAACCCTGCCTGGATGCCTATCGAATGGCTGACCGAACCGGCCCGGGTACATTTCCATTTTGTACGAAACGAAGATTCAACGCACTACTTCCCCATTATCCGGCAGAATCATCAGCGGGTCGATTTTCAGTTCAAAAACGCGATGATTCTCTGCGATGAGCCTGCCTGGATGCTCGTGGGGCAGTGTTTGTACCATTTTGCGCAAAATGTGGACGGTAAAAAACTCCGCCCCTTTTTGAACAAAAACCATATTGTGGTACCCCGTAAAGTCGAAGATGAGTATTACCGGCGGTTTGTGGTGCCCCTGATTGCCAATTACGAGGTGTTTGCCAAAGGGTTTGAAATCCGGGCCGAAGTGCTCGACCCACAGCCGATTCTGACCGTAGCCGAGCATCGTACCACGCCCTCGCCGATATCGTCGGTGCTGGGAAATCAGCCGCGTCATCAACTTCAGACCACGGTTGAGGCCGCTGACGACGAAGACACCCGTCTGGCGTTCGACCTGTCGTTTCAGTACGGCACGTTCACGTTTCGGTTCGACAGCTTCTCAAGTCAGTCGAATGTAAGTCTGGAAAAAAAAGGCGACGACTATATTTTTCACAAGATTCGGCGCGACCTGCGGTTTGAGCGGCAGAAATTCACGTTTCTACGCGAACACGGCCTTGATCTGCGGCAGGGCCGTTTGTCGTTGCCTAAAACCGAAGCCTTCGATTGGCTGGCTGAGCAGAGTGCGGCCGTGCAGGAGGCCGGCTTTGTGTTGCAGCAGGATGTAGCCGACCGGAAGCGGTATTTTTTGGGGCGGTCGTCGATTCAGATTACTATCCGCGAAAGCAACGACTGGTTCGATATTCACGCCAACGTGCAGTTTGGGCCGTATGAGATTCCGTTTATCAAGCTTCGGTCGTTGATTATGGCGGGCAAGCGGGAGTTTTTGCTACCTAATGGCGAAACGGCCGTGATCCCCGAAGCCTGGTTTACGCGGTACTCCGAACTGCTTTCGTTTGTGGAAGAACCGGCGGCACACGGTATCGACCCGCTGACTCGTTCTGAACGGCTGATTCTGCAAAAGCATCATTTGGCATTGGTGCAGCAACTGGATCAGGATAGCCTGGCCGAAACGGTCATCAGTCGGCGGCTGGAGGAACTTCAAAGCTTTGAAGGCATCGAGAGCTCGCCTTTGCCGCAGCATTTCAACGGGGTGTTGCGACCCTACCAGAAAGCAGGCTATGACTGGATGAGTTTTTTGCGGCAGTTTCGGTTTGGCGGTTGCCTTGCCGACGACATGGGTCTGGGCAAAACCGTGATGACCCTGGCCATGTTGCAGGCGCAGAAAGAAATGGCCACCGGGGGCAAAGACGCCCGCGATGCCCCATCAAGCCCTTCGCTGCTGGTGATGCCTACCTCGCTACTGTACAACTGGGAGCTGGAGGCCCGCAAGTTCACGCCCCACCTGCGTGTGATGCTGTACACGGGCACGTACCGCGAGAAAAACACGGCTCAGTTCAATAATTACGACCTAATTCTGACCTCGTACGGCATTGTTCGGATCGATATTGATCTGCTCCGAACGTACCGGTTCAACTACGTGATCCTCGACGAATCGCAGGCTATCAAGAATCCCTCGTCGCATATCACGAAAGCCGTTATGAACCTCAGTTCGGCTCATCGGCTGATTCTGACAGGTACCCCGCTCGAAAACAGTACGATGGATTTGTGGAGTCAGATGACGTTTATCAATCCCGGCCTTTTGGGGAGCCAAACGTTTTTCCGGAACGAGTTTCAGATTCCGATTGAGAAACGGAACGACGAGCAAAAAACGCACAGGCTGTACGGGCTTATCAAGCCGTTTATGCTCCGGCGCAATAAATCGCAGGTAGCCACCGACCTCCCCGAAAAAGTGGAAAGCGTGCTCTATTGCGATATGACTGCCGAGCAGGAACAGCAATACGAAGAGGCTAAATCGTACTACCGAAACCTGATTCTGGAGCGTATTGAGGAAGACGGCATGGCTCGGTCGCAGATGGTGGTGTTGCAGGGTCTGACTAAGCTCCGGCAGATTGCCAACCACCCGCGCATGATCGACGAAAGTTACGAGGGCGACTCCGGCAAGATGGACGACGTGATCATGCGTATGGAAATCGCCATGGCCGAGGGGCACAAGATACTGGTGTTCAGTCAGTTTATAAAACACCTGAGTGTGATTCGGCAGTACCTAAAGGAGAAGCAGATTCGGTTTGCGTACCTCGACGGATCAACAACCGATCGGCAGGAGCAGGTGCACCTGTTTCAGACCGACGATCAGGTGAAACTTTTCCTTATTTCGCTCAAGGCGGGTGGGCAGGGCCATAACCTGACTGCTGCCGACTACGTGTTTATTCTGGACCCCTGGTGGAACCCCGCGAGCGAGGCACAGGCCGTAGACCGGGCGCACCGCATTGGGCAGCAGAAAACCGTGTTTACCTACAAGTTTATCACCAAAAACACGGTTGAGGAGAAGATTCTGGCTCTACAACGCTCCAAGCAGAAACTGGCAAGCGAGCTGATTACCACCGAAGAGAGCTTCGTGAAATCGCTCACCAAAGAAGACGTGATGGCGTTGTTGGAGTAACGGGAGTTATTTCAACCACACCCCTTCGCGGTCGGGTTGGCCCAGAACCACTTCCACGTGTTCGGTGAGGGTAGTTGAGAGTTCGTATCCTTTATAATCGGCGGCTACGGGGTAGCGCGGGTGGTTGCGATCCACGAGCACGGCCACCTGCAATTTTCGCACCAGCACGCTCAGGAACGGCTGCAAACAGAATGCCAGTGTGCGCCCCGTGTAGAGCACATCGTCGAGCAAAATCACTACTTTATCGGTCAGGTCAACACCCTGCCCAGTCAGGTCGATGGCGGGCTGGGTTGTCTGCGACTTGTCGAGGTTCACTTTGAGCAGCGTAACCGAGAACGGGGCTATCTGCCGCAATTCGCCCAGAAGCCGCTCGGCAAACACGTACCCCTCGCCCGCAACCCCGGCCAATACGACGGCTGGTTCATCGAAGTTGTTTTCGTAAATCTGAAAGGCAATGCGCCGAATCTTTTGACGAAGCTGCTCGGCGGACAAAATAGGCTGCGATGACATGCTGGAGAATATTGGGCCAAAACACAAAAGTCGCTACTTTTTAAGTGGAATGGCACGCCTTTTGGCACAATTTTCGCCCAAGGATGAGCAAATTCTCCTCTCCACATGAAAGCCACCCGAGCTATAGTATTAAGTTTTTGTTATTGCTGGTTAGCCGCAAGTCAGGTGGCACCCGTTGGTGCAGCACCAATGCGGACTACTTCAGCTAACCCGAGCGTGTTGCTCATGACTACCGGCGACGAAATTCGGTCGTCGTTTCGGACGGGCAGCGCTCAAAACCTGGCCCTTTATTTCGATAAACACATTGAGTTGGTGATTGATACCGAAGCCGTCGATTTTCACGAGTTGCGGGCCAAACACGCCGAGCTGATTCTGGCTACCTTTTTCCGAAAACATCCGCCTAAAGACTTTCAGTACGTGTACCAGGGTGGTTCGGCCCGGTCGCGGTACATCACGGGTGTGTATCAGACCGGTGGTCAACGCTTTTCGGTGTATCTTCTGATGCGGCAGGATGCACAGCATCATCTGGTGATCGACACCCTGCATTTACGCAAAAGTTGAACAAAGAGGCCGGTTGGGTGTGTTGCCACCTACAAACGCACGACTCAACCGGCTTTATGTCATTTCTTTTTTCTCCGCTTACACTCCGGGGCCTGACCCTGAAAAACCGCATTGTTGTTTCGCCCATGTGCCAGTATTCGAGCCTCGACGGCTTTGTCAACGACTGGCATCTGGTGCATCTGGGTAGCCGCGCCGTTGGTGGGGCCGGCCTGGTCATTACCGAAGCCGCGGCCATCTCGCCCGAAGGCCGGATTACCCCGCACGACATGGGTCTTTGGACCGACGATCACATAGCGGGCCTTAAACGAATTGTCGATTTTATGGCCGGGCAGGGGAGTGTGGCTGGTATTCAGCTGGCTCATGCAGGCCGGAAGGCGAGCCATACCCGCCCCTGGGAAGGTAGCAAAGGTATATTCCCGGACGAACCCGAGGGCTGGCAAACGGTGGCTCCAAGTCCGACCCCGTTTGTCGATGAAGGGCCTGTACCTACCGCCCTCGATGCGGCCGGTATTGCCAAAATCCGGGCCGATTTTAAGGCGGCTGCGGACCGGGCGTTGCAGGCGGGTTTCAAGGTAGTCGAGGTTCATGCAGCGCATGGGTATCTGCTGCACGAGTTTCTGTCGCCCCTGAGTAACCAACGCACCGATGCCTACGGGGGCTCGCTCGAAAACCGGGCCCGGCTGGTGCGCGAAATTGTGCAGGATGTGCGGGCGATCTGGCCCGACGATCTGCCTCTGTTCGTACGGATTTCGGCAACCGACTGGACCGAAGGCGGCTGGACGCCCGACGATTCGGTGCAGCTGGCAAACTGGCTCAAAGAAGACGGTGCCGACCTGATCGACTGCTCGTCGGGTGGAAATGTGCCCCGGGCTACTATTCCGCTGCACCCCGGCTATCAGGTGCCTTTTGCGGCCCGCATCAAGGCAGAAACCGGCCTGGCAACCGGGGCTGTGGGCCTGATTACAAGCCCCGAACAAGCCGAAGCCGTTCTGGCCGACGGTCAGGCTGACCTGATTTTGCTCGCCCGTGAGTTTCTGCGCGATCCGTATTTCCCGTTGCACGCTGCCCGCCAACTGGGCGACGAGGTTACGTGGCCGGTGCAGTACGAACGCGCCCGGCGCTAACCAGCCGCATGGCATTAAAATCGGGTCGCTACTTTTTTAACGGGTTGCTACTGCTTAACTAAGAAGCGGTTTGAGTTAATCACTTTGGCCCGTAAGGGCGGCTTTTGGTCGTTGTCCGCGCCACTTTTTTGGGCCGTAGCGTTGCTACGACCTGCAAAAATTGGCTTGTCAGCAACCAAAATCCGCTCCCTACGGTCTCAAATCGCTAACTCAAACCGCTTCTTAGTTAAGCAGTACAGTGTTCCTATTTTATCATCGCTTATCTTTGTGCCTTCATTTTTAGGCAACATGACGATTAAAACGAAACGATACGCCATTGACCAGAAAACGTACATCAACGTGGCTCTGAAACAGTGGCTTCGCGACAACTGGAAGTACATTTTTATTCCCATCGCCTTTATTTTTCTGAATGCCGTTCTGGGCATCACGGGTATTTATCCCAACATTTGGATCTACGTGGTGATTTTCCTGCTGACCATCCTGTACGTTCTGTTCTGGGCGGTGCAGATCACCGGTATTTCGCAGATGGAACAAAGTAAACCGCTGTTTGAGAAGTACGTTTACGAAATCGACAGCCGCCAGATTCTGATGCGCATCAACGCCAAAGAAGGGGGCTTGCTCAAGTGGGAGCAGATCAAGGCCGTGGAGAAAAATAAGAATGCGTACATTTTTTACCTGAACAGCGAAGACGCCCTCCGCAACGTAAAGGCTAACTGGTTTGCCAAGTTTGTGACCCGTGGCCTGTCGAAGGCGCAGTTCCTGTACCTGCCGTTCAACATTTTCACCAGCGACCATGATGTACGGTTTCTGGAAACGATTCTGAAGCGCAAGTCGCTGTTGCTCGAACCGGGCAACTAACCTCCCGATTTACGACGAAAAGCCCGGCTTGAAAAGGCTGGGCTTTTTGCTATTTTTACCGGTAACCTCCCCGTGTCCGGGGGCTAATCCGTCTCTCCCTTTACTGTATGCACTTCTCCCTTCGCGGTTGGTTTACGGCTCTCTGTCTGGTAGGCACACTGACCACACAGGCGCAGTTGGCTCCGCCCAAACAAATTACCTTAGACGACATTTGGGGCCGTAACGCCGGTACGTTTACGCCCCGTACCGTGCAGGGGGTCAACTGGATGAAAGCCGGGGGCTTTTATACCACCCTTGCCGATGATCGGGTTGTGAAGTACTCCATTACCGACGGTAAAGCCGTAGATACCTTGTTCGATGCGCGTACGGTGCGGGCGGGTGGGCAGGTACTATCGGTTGATGATTACCAGCTCAGCGCCGACGAACAAAAACTGCTGTTGACTACGGCCGAAGAGCCCATCTATCGGCGGTCGAGCCGGGCTACTTTTTACGTGTACGACCTCGGCACGCGGCAGCTGCGGCTGTTGAGTCAGGGCGAAAAGCAACAGTATGCGACCTTCTCGCCCGATGGCCGCAAAGTGGCTTTTGTTCGGGATAATAACCTGTTTACGGTCGATCTGGCAACGATGACTGAAAAGCAGCTGACTACCGACGGCAAACGCAACGAAATTATCAATGGCGGGGCCGATTGGGTGTATGAAGAAGAATTCAGTATGGCCCGGGCGTTTGAATGGTCGCCCGATAGCCGCCGACTGGCGTTTATCCGGTTCGATGAGCGCGAGGTGCCCGAGTACAACATGCAGGTTTGGGGCGAGTTGTACCCGGCCGACTATAAGTTTAAGTACCCCAAAGCCGGCGACAACAACTCGCAGGTGAGCGTGTGGGTTGCCGATGCGCTAACTGGGCAAAAACTGCGAATGGAAACGGGAGCGCCAGCCGAAACGGACATTTACCTGCCCCGGATCCAGTGGACCCGTAACCCAAATCTGTTGTCGATTCGGCGGCTTAATCGGCTTCAGACGCAGCTTGATTTGTTACACGCGGATGCTACAACGGGTAAGTCGGCGGTGATTCTGACCGAAACGCCGGTTAATACACTCGGTGGGCAGCCGTCGTATGTGGATCTCGAATTCACCGACGACCTCACGTATCTGGCCGATGGGCAGACGTTTATCTGGACAAGCGAACGCAGTGGCTTCAAGCACGTGTATCGCTACGACATGACCGGTCGGTTGCTCGGCCCCGTTACGGCCGGTAACTACGAGGTGCTGGCCTTGCTCGGTGTGGATGAGAAAAAGCAGGTGGCGTATTACCTCTCGGCGGAGGTGTCGCCTTTGGAGAAACACCTTTACCGAATTGGTCTCGACGGACGCGGTAAGCAACGCCTGACCATGAACCGGGGCAGCTACTCGGCTAATTTCAGCCCCGACTTTGCGTACTACCTGCTCTCGCACACAACCGCCAATACGCCCCTGACTGTGAGCCTGTTTCGGGCGGGAGCCCCTGATGCCAAACCCCTCCGCGTGCTCGAAACCAACGAAAACCTGCGCCGACGGCTCAACCTGTACCCCTTGTCGGCCAAGCGGTTCTTTACGGTGCCTATTCCGACGGGTGAGCGGCTCAATGCCTGGATGATCCGGCCGGTTAACTTCGACAGCACAAAGCGGCACCCGGTACTCATGTTTGTGTACGGAGGGCCAGGTTCGCAAACAGTTAAAAATGAGTGGGATAGTCGTGATTACTTCTGGTATCAGATGCTCGCTCAGAAAGGGTACATCATTGTGTCGGTCGATAACCGGGGCACCGGGGCGCGGGGCAACGCTTTCCGGACAGTCACGTATGGGCAACTGGGTAAAATCGAAACGCAGGACCAGATCAGCGCGGCCAAATACCTCAAAACCTTGCCCTATGTAGACCCGGCACGGGTGGGAATCTGGGGTTGGAGCTACGGGGGTTACATGACATCGCTCTGCATGACAATCGGAGCCGATGTGTTTAAAACCGGCATTGCCGTGGCGCCCGTGACCAACTGGCGTTTTTACGATACCATTTACACCGAACGCTACCTTAAACGACCCCAGGATAACCCACAAGGATACGACGAAAACTCGCCCGTGACACACGCCGACAAGCTGAAAGGGAATTTTCTGCTTATTCACGGTACCGGGGATGATAACGTGCACTTCCAGAACTCCATTGAGTTTGTCAACGCGCTGGTAGCGGCCGGCAAACCGTTCCGGTCGTTTTATTACCCCAACCGAAATCACGGCATTTACGGCGGCAACACCCGCCAGCACCTGTACCAGATGATGACGGAGTTTATTCTGGAGAAGTTATAAAAGGAGGAGGTAGGAGTGAGAAGTGAGAATGCTCCGCAAGAGTAGGCTGGCGCAAGCATTCTCACTTCTCACTCCTATCTCCTCACTCCTTTTGTGTATCTTTGGTAAAAGGACAGACAGTTATGCAAGCGATCACTCTTCAGATACCCCGACGGATAGATATTTTCTCCGACGATGAGCTGTACGATTTCTGCGCAGCAAATCCTGAATTACGTATTGAGCGCGATGAAAACGGTCAAATCATCATTATGCCACCTACCGGATTAGAATCAAGTTTCGTAAACAACGAGCTACAGACGGAGACCAGCGTTTGGAACCGCAAGACAAAAGCAGGCCGTGTGTCCGATTCTAATGGCGGTTATAAACTGCCCGACAACTCCATGCGCGCACCGGATGTAGGTTGGGTGAGCAATGAGCGACTCGCAACCGTTACGGCAGAGCAACTGAAAAAATTTGCTCCAGTCACGCCGGACTTCGTCATCGAAGTTCGTTCTGAATCAGATGGTTTGGCGGAGTTGAAAGCAAAAATGAATAAATGGCTTGCCAACGGTGTTCGCCTGGCATGGCTGGTAGATACGCAGGAGCAGACAACTATCGTCTACCGCCCAAATCAAGTCCCTGAAGAGGTTCCCTTCGGCCAAACACTCTCTGGCGAAGATGTACTAATTGGGTTTACGCTGAACGTAAAGGAAGTTTTGGGGTTGTAGGTCGCAAACCTCCACTATTCCTCATCTCCCTTTAATTTGTTAGAATAGCCAGCCAGGTTGTTACGCCTTCAACGTAGTTACCCAGCCGCAGGTTTTCGTTGGGGGCATGTTGGTTATTGTCCAGATTAACCATCGGGACATGAATAGCGGGGATATTGAGCGTCCGAAGAAACGGAACAATAGGCACTGAACCGCCTGTCATCCGAATTTTGACTGGCTCGCGCCCGAAGGCCCGCACCATAGCCCGCGTGAGCCAGACATCTTCGGGAATACCGATTTCGGTCCGAAACGGCAACATCTCACCGCTGCTTTGTAGTTGAATGAGTTTGGGGTACTGCATCCGTTCGGCTTCGGTAGGTTCATGGTCCAGAATGGTGTACCCTTTACGTTGGATGTACTGACGGACCAGGCCAATCAGCCGCGCCGGGTCTGTTTCGGGCACCAGCCGCAGGTCCAGCTCCGCAACGGCCCGGTCGGGAATTACCGTGCCGGCCTGCTTACCCACGTAGGCACTCTGCAAACCCCGAATATTGAGCGACGGATACTGCAAGGCTTCCTGGTAGTTGCGTCCCACCTTGTCAGGAGTGGCAAAGCCCACTGTTTTGGCGATCTGAGCCGGGTCGTCGGGAACGGCGGCCATAATCTGAGCCGCTTTGGGATCAATGGTAATTCCGTCGTAATACCCCGGAATAGTCACGCGGCCATCTTCGTCTTTCATGCTCGCCAGCAGTTGCGCCATGCGTAGGGCCGGGTTGGGGGCGTAATTGCCGTAATGCCCGCTATGCTGAGGGCCACGTGGGCCGTAGGTAGTGAGCGTAACGGTGGCGATGCCCCGGCAACCGTAAATCAGGGTAGGCAGGTTGGAGAGGTGCCGCCCTCCGTCCATGACCAGCAGCAAGTCGGCTGCGAGTTCGTCTTTATGGGCCTGAACGGTTTGAGCGAGGTGCGGAGAACCAATCTCTTCTTCACTATCCAAAATCACCTTCAGATTGTAGCGTTGCGGAATTTTCTCTTTTTCCAGCGCGGTCAGAGCCGCCAGCAACATGGCGATGGGGCCTTTGTCGTCGGAGGAGGACCGGCCAAAAATTCGCCAGTCGGGCGATGCGTTCTCGGTCTGGAGACGGGTCCAGTCGAGCGGGGTCCAGCTGCCGTCGGGGTTACGTTGTTTTAGCACCGGCTCGTAAGGGTCGGGTTGTTGCCACTGGGCGGGTACTACCGGTTGCCCGTCGAAGTGCATGTATAGCAGCAGGGTTTTAGGCTGTCCGGTTTGGGTTTTTATTGGTGCTGAAAGAGGCTTCTCGGCCAGAATCAACGGGTTCGATGGGGTGTTGAGCAAGGATACCCGAAAGCCTCGCTGCTCGAAGGCCTGCCGTAGCCAGTCGATATTGGGTTGCATCTGCCCCTCGATATGCGCATTGTTCGGGATACGCAACAGTGCCTGCAAATCAGCGTACGACTGCCGAATGTGTTTTTGGGTAATGGCCTGCAGTTGGCTTGTGGTTGGGGCCTGTGCGCGCACCGACAAGGCCGCCAGGGTAGTCAGTACAAGTAGTGCATGTTTCATGACGGAAATTACGAACCGTTCGCCGAATTTTGCTCTATGCGCATTCGCTCAACGCTTCATCACGGCCCTGTTGAAGGGTATCAGTTTGGCTATTCTCCGGTTCGATTCGTCAAGCCGTTTCCGGTATGGTGTTATTATCTGCACGATACTCTGATTGACACCGGGCAACGGCACTGCCAGGCCGATGTGCTGGCTACCTTCCGGCCGAAGCCCATCCGGCAGATTATTCTGACCCATTTTCACGAAGATCATTCGGGCAATGTGGCCGCTTTGGCGCGTGCGCATGAGGCTCCGGTGCTCACCGGCACCATCACCGCCGAGCGTATCCGGGCGTCGTTTCCATTGCTCGCCTACGAACAGTTCTGGTTCGGGGCTATTGACCCCTGCTCGGCTGAGGTTGGGGTTACGGTACAGCCGCTTCCGGAGGTTATTTCGGTGGGGCCGTACGGGCTTCGGCCAATGCTGACACCGCCACTCCGACGATCATCATGTGCTGCTCGAACCGAACGAAGGCTGGTTGTTTGCCGGTGATTTTTATGTGGGTAAGCTTAAAATCTTCCGCCGGGGCGAAAACATCCACCAAATGATCGAATCGACCCGGCGGGTGCTGCAGTACGATTTCGACACCGTTTTCTGCGGGCATAACCCGGTTCTGAAACACGGTAAAACGGCGGTTCGGCAAAAGCTACAATACCTCGAAGACATCGTGGGTCGGGTACAGCAGGCGTATGACCGGGGAGTGCGGGGGCAGGCGCTGGTGAAGGTAGCGGGCCTGCGCGAGCAGTGGGCCGTGAAGCTGTTTACCCAGAATGATGTAGGGGCCGATTACGTCGTTCGGTCAGTGCTGGAGGGTAACGGTCAGATCGACTTACCGGTAGGTAGGACCGCTTAATCGGTAAAATAGAGCACGATTAACAAAGGAAACAGTAGTAGGTTATACCTATACGTTAACTAATCTTCTGTTACCCTGGCTTGTTTAGCGGCCTCCTGCTGAATGTCCTCTTAATCGATTACCGCTCATGAAGATCCCGGAATACTTAGGTTCTAATTCTGCCAGCGAACTCGTCGAACGTGCCGAGTCTAAACTGGTTAATCCTGTTGTACCTGCTGCTACATCCCCCAAGGCTCAGAAGCAGGCTCTTATCTGTTTCTCTCATTTGCGTTGGAACTTCGTGTACCAGCGGCCGCAGCATATCATGAGTCGGGCGAGTAAGGATTTCAACGTTTATTTTATTGAAGAGCCAATTTGGGGAAATGAGCTCTGTATTTCGCTGTGTAAGCAGGCCGACGATTTGCAGATTGTGGTGCCCCATTTGCCGCATGGCCTCACGCACGACGAGGTGATCCAGTACCAGCGGCAATTGGTTGATGAACTGATTGAACGCGAAAAACTGACCGACTATGTGGCCTGGTATTACACGCCTATGGCCCTGAATTTTACCGATCACCTGCGCCCCAGTCTAACAGTGTACGATTGCATGGATGAGCTGTCGGCGTTTTTGGGCGCTCCCCGCGAGCTGATTGATAAAGAAAAGGAACTGCTCACACAGGCCGGTCTCGTGTTTACGGGTGGCTACAGCCTGTACGAAGCTAAACGCGACCGGCATGAAGCCGTGTATGCCTTTCCGAGCAGCATTGACCATTCGCACTTCTCAGCGGCCCGCGCCAAACAACCCGACCCCGACGATCAGCGGTCGATTGGGCACCCGCGTATCGGGTTTAGTGGGGTTATCGACGAGCGGTTCGACCGGGAGTTGATTGCCGAAGTGGCCCGCCGTCGGCCGCAGTGGCAGTTTGTGATGCTGGGTCCCGTAGTGAAAATAGACCCGGCCAGTTTGCCACAGGGGGCCAACATTCACTACCTCGGCATGAAAGACTATAAGCAGTTGCCGAATTACTTCAGCAACTGGGATGTGGCCATTTTGCCCTTTGCCCTGAACGAGTCGACCCGGTTTATCAGTCCTACCAAGACTCCAGAATATCTCTCAGCGGGTTTGCCGGTGGTATCTACCCCCATTCGCGACGTGATTCGGACCTACGGAGCGCCCGGCTTTGCGCAGATTGCCGACACCGCCGAGGCTTTCGAGAAGGCCATTGAGCGGGCGCTAAACGGTCATCATCCGACCGATTGGGCTGGTATCGACGATTTGCTGGCCGAAAGCTCGTGGAACAAAACCTGGAACGAAATGTGCCGCCATATCAACGCGCAGGTACAGATTCCGTTTGAGCAGTAAGGATATCTGTTGCGTTAGCGTGTGGCGCATCGACCGCGTACCGAAAGCCTGACAATCAGAGCTTCCGATACGCGGTCGGTGCGCCATTTCTTTGTTTTGGCCCCAAGTGGGTTAAACTTTGCTTAAACAAGCCTATTAGCGGGATAGAGTGTAGTTGGGGTAATGGGTTTATTGCCAACTTTGCGTGGAACTACCCCTATGGAGTAGCCGCTGTAGCTTGTTATGAAAAATCCCTATGTTTCGTTGTTGCGTACGGCGTGGCAGTATGCCCGGCAACAAAAACGCCGGTATTTACTGGTGTACGCTTTGTTCTTGTGCGCCAATGTGATTGGGGCGCTTCACCCATTGTTGTTTGGCTGGTTTATCAATCAGATTCAGGCGCACAACGCATCGGTTCTGACGGTTTGCGGCTGGTATCTGGGTGGTTTTATGACCCTCAAACTGGCCGAGTGGGCGTTTCATGGGCCGGCCCGTATTCTGGAGCGCGAGGTGGCGTTTCATGTAAGCCAGAACTTCCTCGAAGAGCTATATCATCAGACCCTGCATTTGCCCGTCCGCTGGCACAAAGAGCACCATAGCGGGGCTACCATCAACCGGATTCGGAAAGCTTACGATGCTCTGAAACTCTTTTTTCAGAGCGGGTTCACGTATCTGCACACCTTGCTCAAATGTGTGTTTTCGTTTAGTGCTATGCTTTACTTCTCGCCTGCTTTTGGGTTGGTAGGGGTAGCTTTGGGAGTGCTTACTGTTTGGGTGATTATGACGTTCGACAAGCCGTTTATCCGAACGCTGGAGGAAACCAACGAACGCGAACACATTGTGGCGTCGACCCTCTTCGATAGCCTGTCGAACATTATCACGGTCATAACCCTACGGCTCGAAAAGCAGATGCAGGGCAGTCTCATGGGGAAAGTGCTTGACACCTTTGGGCCCTTTCGGCAAAATATCCGCATCAACGAATGGAAATGGTTTGTGGCCAGTATGCTGGTAGCAACCATTTATGCTGTTATCACAATGGGGTACGTATGGCAGAATTATATACCCGGTACCGTGTTCTACGTAGGTGGGCTGGTGGCCCTGATTGGCTACGTAAACAACTTCACGAGCGTGTTTGTCGATGTGGCCTGGCAGTACACTCAAATTGTGCAGTACAATACCGACGTAGAAACGGCCAAGGGGATTAGCGAAGCGTTCAGCCGGAATGAGCGGCCCGAGCTCGTTGCCGAACTGCCGGACAACTGGCAAACGATCGACATCAGTGGGCTCAATTTTTCGCATAGCTTCGTGCCGGGGCTGGTGCGTCGGCGGGCCGGTTTGCAGGATGTCGCCATTCATATCGAGCGCGGCCGTCGGGTGGCGCTGATTGGCGAAAGCGGTAGCGGCAAAAGCACCCTGTTGACCCTGTTGCGCGGGTTGTACGCTCCCGATCCGGCGGTACGTGTGGTAGTCGATGGTGAGCAGCAGGCTGGTCTGGATCTGATTGCCAACACGGTGACCTTGTTTCCGCAGGAACCCGAAATCTTTGAGAATACCGTAGCGTACAACATCACGCTTGGCCTGCCGTTCGATGAGGACGAGGTGTTGGCCGCCTGCGAGTCGGCGCGGTTTGCCGAAATTGTAGGTATGTTGCCGCAGGGCTTACAAACCTTTATCCAGGAGAAGGGCGTGAACCTGTCGGGCGGGCAGAAACAACGCCTGGCTCTGGCGCGCGGGGTATTGGCCGCCCGTAGTAGCGACATCGTGCTACTTGATGAGCCAACGAGTAGCGTAGACCCCAAAACCGAGTTTGATATTTACCACAAATTGCTGGAGGAGTTTGCGGACAAAGCCGTGGTCTCGACTTTGCACCGGCTGCATCTGCTCCCGATGTTCGATTACATCTACATTATGCGCAATGGACATGTAGTTGATGAGGGTACGTTTATGTATCTGCGCCAGCATAGCCCCATTTTTAGCGAAATGTGGCGACACCAGCAGGAGCGTTCGGAGTTGGCCGAAGCGGCCTGATGTATGACCAAGCCGTAAAATTTTTGTATTTTGCTCCGCACCTTCATCTCAGTAACATGATTCAAAACGTACTGGTGGTAGGCATGGGCAAAGTCGGATCGCTGGTTGGCGTGCTATTGGGCCGCCGATTCAGCGTTACGGGCTTAGACAAACAAAAACCCGCCTACGCCAACCTTCCCTTCCCCACACTCGAAGCCGACATTACCGATGTCGATGCATTCGGAAACATTCTTCAGGGCTTCGATGCCGTAGTATCCTGCCTGCCTTACTCGCTCAACCTGCCCATTGCGCAGGCGGCTCACCGGCTGGGCGTTCATTATTTTGACCTGACCGAAGACGTTCCGACCACCACAGCGATCCGGGTAATGGCCGAAACGAGTACGGCCGTGATGGCTCCGCAGTGCGGGCTGGCACCGGGTTACATTGGCATTATTGGCGCCGATTTGAGTCGCCGGTTCGACCGGCTTCGCGACATTGAACTGCGGGTGGGCGCGCTGCCGCAAAACCCGAATGGCTTGCTTGGGTACTCGTTTACCTGGTCGCCGGCCGGGGTTATCAACGAGTACATTAATGATTGCGAGGTGATTCACAACGGGGTTCGCAAGTGGGTGCCCGCGCTCGAAGGCCTGGAAGTGATCAACTTCAACGGCATGGAAATGGAGGCTTTCTCGACTTCCGGCGGTTTGGGCACCATGTGTGAGACCTATGCCGGGCAGGTTGATACGCTCAACTACAAAACCATGCGTTACCCCGGTCACTGTCGGCTGATGCGGTTCCTTTTGTACGAATTGATCCTGAAAGACAAGCGCGAGTTGGTTGAGCAAATCCTGACTGAAGCCAAACCGCCTGTGCAGGACGACGTGGTGTACGTGTACGCCGTAGTTGAAGGCTGGAAAGATGGCCATCTCAAGCGCGAGGAGTTCAGTCATGCGTATTACCCCATCACGGTGGAGGGGCAGCGTTGGCGGGCTATTTCGTGGACGACGGCGGCCTCGGTAGCGGCCGTGGTTGAAATGGTGGCCGATGGTCAATTGCCGCAGCAGGGCTTTATCAAGCAGGAGGATATCTCTCTCGATGGTCTTTTGCAAACACGCAACGGCAGCTTGTTCGAAGCCGCTCACAAGCCGCAGGGCGTAGCTTTATAAACCCACAAAACAGGTTTGATTGCCAAAGCCACTCCATCGGGGTGGCTTTTTACTTTCTTCCCAAATGAATAGCTAATGTCGATGAAACGGCTCTGCAACGGTATATTGGGCCCCTGATACTCTTTTCTGCCTAATACTTACTTTTAGACCGCTTCATGCAACCAGCTTCACCGGGTAATTTTCGTTGGCGCATCGTTACGCTCCTATTTATTGCAACAACGATTAATTACATCGACCGGCAAGTGCTATCGTTCACGATGACCGACGAGCTTTTCCGCAAGGAAATGCTGGGTCTGGGCCCCGATGAAATATTAACCCCCGGCGCCATCGACCGGTTCAAAATCAGTTACGGGGATGTGGATGCCGCTTTTAAGTTTGCCTACGCCATTGGGTTTATCGTAATCGGCTGGCTTATTGATAAGATAGGCACCAAACGCGGGTTTTCGTTGGGCATCATCATCTGGAGCATTGCCGGGGTCATGACGGGCTTTGTGAGTTCCGTGCGAGGCCTCATAAGTGTGCGGGCGTTGCTGGGTCTGGGCGAAGCGGCTAACTTTCCCTCGTCGGTTAAAACGGTATCGGAATGGTTTCCGCGTCGGGAGCGGTCGTTTGCCAACGGCCTCTTCAATGCCGGTTCCAACGTAGGCATTATTCTGACAGCACTGTTGGTACCATACCTGATTACTAACTACGGTTGGCGTAGCTCGTTTTTCGTGACGGGGGTTCTGGGTTTTTTCCTGTTTGGGTTCTGGTGGTTTACCTATTCCAAGCCCGAGCGAAACCCCAAACTCAGTCGCGAAGAGCTGGCCTACATCCACAGTGATGCCACCGAAGAGGCCACGCTCAAAGTATCGTGGGGGAAGTTGCTGACGTTCAAACAAACCTGGGCGTTTGCGGTAGGCAAGTTTATGGCCGATCCAATCTGGTGGTTTTACATGAGCTGGCTCCCCGATTTTTTCAATTCCAATGCGGCCTTAGACCACAAACTGGATCTGAAATCATTTGGCATACCGTTTCTGATTATCTACGTCGTGTCGGATGCGGGTAGTGTGTTTTTCGGCTGGCTTGCCACGCAGTTGATGAACCGGGGGTGGTCGGCCAACCACGCGCGCAAAACCACTATGCTTATTTGTGCCTTGTGCGTGGTGCCAATTTTTGCGGCTGCCCAAACTAACAGCCTGACCGTTGCTATTGGGCTGATTGCCCTCGCCACGGCTGCGCATCAGGGCTGGGCTGCCATCATGTACACGTTTGCGTCCGATCTGTTTCCGCGTTCGGTGGTTGCTTCCGTAACGGGTATTGGCGGCATGTTTGGCGCAATTGGTGGTATTCTGCTGGCTTTTCTGGCGGGTCGTATCATTACCAATTTTGGATATTTGCCCATGTTCATTATTGCCAGTTGTGCGTATCTGGTAGCCCTGGTGATTATTCACCTGATCTTACCCCGGCTTGAACCTGTTCGGGCCGAGGAGATCGAAGAAGTACTGGTCTAGGCTTACCGATAGATTTCTTTGTGAGAGCGGGCTGGGTAACCCCCGAAGTGTACCCATCAACCATTGTTTACTGATTACCGATAACTTTTACCCGTATTATGCCAGCATTGAATCGCAGCACGTACAACGCAAGCACGTACCCCGAACGTGTACTGCAGTTTGGAACCGGCGTTTTGTTACGTGCATTGCCCGATTTTTACATCGATAAAGCCAATAAACAAGGCATTTTTGAAGGCTCAATTGCCATTGTAAAGTCTACCGACGGAAAAACGGATGGCTTTGCCGCGCAGGATAACCTGTACACAGTAGCTGTCCGGGGTATCCAGCAGGGGCAGTCTGTTGAAGAGATTACCACGGTTACGGCGGTAAGCCGGGTGTTGTCGGCCCAGTCGGAGTGGAAAGATATTCTGCAAATTGCCAAAAGCCCCACACTTCAGGTGATTATCTCGAACACCACCGAAGTAGGGCTGACCTATGTAGAGGAGAGTATTTTTCAAAACCCACCGAAGTCGTTTCCGGCCAAGCTGACGGCGTTTCTGTACGAACGTTTTAAGGACGTAGGCGGCTCTCGTAATCGTGGGTTGGTGGTCATTCCGACGGAGCTGGTCACTGATAACGGGCTCAAGCTCCGCGAGATGGTGGAGAAACTGGCCCGGTATAATGAGTTAGGCAAACTGTTCTCGAAATGGCTTAAGTTTCACGTTCGGTTTTGTAACTCACTCGTCGACCGGATCGTGCCCGGTAAGCCCGATACCGAAGCCCGACAGTATCTGGCCCAGAAGACTGGTTACGAAGACGATCTGCTGACCGTGGCCGAACCGTACAATCTGTGGGCCATTGAAGGCGACGAGCGTGTGCGTGAAATCCTGTCGTTCGCTCAGGTTAACCCCGGTGTCATTATCGACGAAGACATCACGTTCTATCGCGAGCGTAAACTCCGCTTGCTCAACGGTACCCACTCGTTTACAACCCCGATCTGCTACCTGATGGGTAACGAGACCGTGAGCGAAAACATGCAGAATGCGCTCACCGCACAGTTTATTGAGCGCCTGATGCTCGACGAGATTGTACCGACCGTGCCGCAGGGTATGGGAGAGAACATGGGGCCCGACGCTGTACTCCAATTCGGTAAGGATGTAATTGATCGGTTTAGTAACCCGTACATCGAGCATTTGCTCCTGAATATTACCCTGCACCAAACCGCCAAAATGCAGGCGCGTAACGTAGCTACTATCGGGCGTTACTACGAGAAATTCAATACGGTGCCTAAGCTTATGGCAACGGGTTTTGCGGGCTATCTGCTCTTCATGAAACCCGCCCGGAAAACCGATGATGGGTACGTGGCCGAAGCTAACGTAAACGGTGGCATATTAACTTACCCACTGCGCGATGACAAGGCTACGTACTTCGACGAACACTGGCGCAATGTGGAAGCCGGTTCGGAGACTTCGGTGCGGCAGTTTGTCGATGCTGTTCTGAGCGATAAAGGCCTCTGGGAGGTTGATCTGACCCAATGGCCGGGCTTTGCCGAAGCGGTGAGCAGCCTACTGCATCAAATGCTGACAGAAGGCGTCGAGAATACTCTGGCACAACAACTTAAGTAAACCGAAGCCACCTCTCTGATGAGGTGGCTTTTTTATTTAACACCGTAAATAAATTAACCCATACGGCACTTGTGGAAATGTGGATAACTCGCTAAATTGCTACAAAACAGAGGAGATTTAAACGAGATATGGGCAGGAAAGTATTAATCTTAAACCAAGATTACAGCGCATTGAGCATCTGTTCCGTTCCTAAGGCATTTTTGCTCGTCTACCTTAACAAAGCCGAACTGGTCGCCGAATCTGACTTGTACAAGCTACACACCGTTCGAGACGAATTTCCGATGCCAACGGTAATCCGACTCCACCGGTACATCAATCTGCCCTACAAAGGGGTCATGCTAACCCGTCAGAATATCTTCAAACGCGACGGGCATCGGTGTCAGTACTGCGGCACGCATGAAGACTTGACCCTCGACCACGTACAACCCAAGTCGCGCGGAGGCAAAACCAATTGGGATAATCTGGCTACGGCCTGCAAACGGTGTAACTCGCGCAAAGGGGATTACACTCCCGAAGAGGCCAACATGAAGCTCCGGCAACGTCCTTTCAAGCCCTCCTTCCTGATGTTTCTCCGCGACTTTTCGGGAACCGTAGATGCGAGCTGGATGCCATTTCTGGTCAGCAAGCGAGAACGGATTTACGATTGATATCAACTGGTTAACAGGCTCCCGACCGAGCCAATGCAGCCGCCCGGACAGACAACCCTGTCCGGGCGGTTTGTTGTCGGGCCGGTTCGAGACTCAAAACTCACAAAATCAAACAGTTTTTGGCCGTCCGAAACTTTTGTCCGATATATTTTGATTACCTTTGCAGTCCTTTTTAAAAATTAAGTCAAACTAAAAATCTATCCGCCATTTGGCCCACGGGTAGATGTATTGAGCGGGTCAAGCAACTAAATTTTTATGAGCAAAACGCAGCAACGCGAACTGCCTGCATTTGATTGGGATCTTGCAGACAACAGAGGATTCGGTAGCGGGTACACGGCTGAAGAACGCAGCCGGATGGAAGAACTCTACGGCAACACACTGTCGCAGGTGAACGAGAAAGAGGTTGTGACGGGTACCGTGGTTGGCATTACCGACCGCGAGATTATCCTGAACATCGGATTTAAGTCGGATGGGTTGGTACCTGCTTCAGAATTCCGGGATATGCCAGATCTGAAGATGGGTGATGAAATAGAAGTGTACGTTGAGAATCAGGAAGACCCCAATGGTCAGCTGGTTCTGTCGCGCAAGAAGGCGAAAGTCATTACGGCATGGCAGAAAATCCAGCGGGCTCTGGACGAAGACCTCGTTATCGATGGCTTCGTGAAGCGCCGGACTAAGGGTGGTCTGATCGTTGATATTTACAGCATTGAAGCGTTCTTGCCAGGTTCGCAGATCGACGTGAAGCCGATCCGTGATTTCGACGTGTTCGTTGGCAAGAAAATGGAGGTTAAAGTTGTTAAGATCAACTATGCGAACGACAACGTAGTCGTATCGCACAAAGTACTGATCGAAAAAGACCTCGAAGCACAGCGCGCCCAGATCCTGAACAACCTCGAGAAAGGTCAGGTACTGGAAGGTGTGATCAAGAACATGACCAACTTTGGTGTGTTTATCGACCTCGGCGGTGTCGACGGTCTGTTGCACATCACGGATATCTCGTGGGGTCGTATCAACCATCCGTCGGAGGTGCTGCACCTCGACCAGCGTGTCAACGTGGTGGTACTCGACTTCGACGAAGACAAGAAGCGGATTTCGCTCGGTATGAAGCAGCTTCAGGCTCACCCCTGGGATGCTTTGGCCGCCGAAATTCAGGTTGGTTCACGGGTGAAAGGCAAAATCGTGAATGTAGCCGACTACGGTGCCTTCCTCGAAATCATGCCGGGCGTAGAGGGTCTGATCCACGTATCAGAAATGTCATGGTCGCAGCACCTGCGTAACCCACAGGAGTTCCTGAAAGTGGGCGACGAAGTAGAAGCTGTTGTCCTGACCCTCGACCGTCAGGAGCGCAAAATGTCACTTGGCATCAAGCAACTGACCGAAGATCCCTGGACTCGTCCGGACATCCGCGAGAAGTACGCCGTAGGCAGCCGTCACAAAGGTATCGTTCGTAACCTGACCAACTTCGGTCTCTTCCTCGAACTCGAAGAAGGTATCGATGGTCTGGTTCACGTATCCGATCTGTCGTGGACTAAGAAAGTGAAGCACCCCTCTGATTTCATCAAGGTAGGTGAAGACCTGGAAGTAGTCGTACTGGAGCTGGATATTGAAAACCGTCGTCTGGCGTTGGGCCACAAGCAACTGGAAGAGAACCCATGGGATACGTTCGAAGATCTGTTCTCAGTAGGTTCGGTACACCGTTGCACGGTTCTGAGCAAAAACGACAAACTCGCTACCATGGAATTGCCATACGGTATCGAAGGGTTCTCGACCCTGCGTAACCTGGCCAAAGAAGATGGTACGGTAGCCGAAGTAGGCGAGTCGCTCGACTTCAAAGTTACGGAGTTCTCGAAAGACGAAAAGCGGATCATGCTGTCGCATACGCGTACCTGGCAGGAGAAAGATGAGCCGAAGCGGGAAAGCAAGCCTAAGGCTTCGAAGCCAGCTTCATCAGCGTCTTCACAGCCGGAGCGGGGTGCTACGCTTGGTGACCTCGACGCCCTTGCTGCGTTGAAAGAGCAAATGGAAGGCCGCAACTAAGTTATAGCTGTCTATATAAAAAGGCCAACGGGAATCTCTCGTTGGCCTTTTTTCTGCCTCTTAACAAGGGAGTTAGTGGTTTCCCGTAAGGAAATTTAAAAAGTGAGGTTTCTTAGTGTCTGATTTTTTCCTATGTTTGCAGTCCAAACAGGTCAAAAGGCTTGTTTGAGACCCAAAATGGTTCCGTGGCCGAGTGGCTAGGCAGAGCTCTGCAAAAGCTCGTACAGCGGTTCGAATCCGCTCGGAACCTCATAAAGCCCCGCTTAAACTAAGAGGTTTAGGCGGGGCTTTTTCTGTATAGTCAATGTGTGAAGTTTGTTTGGTTTTTCTAAACAAAAATTATTGAACATACGGTTATTCCAGCGTTGAGCTTAGACCCCGTATAAATTAAAACAGGGCTCAAAATATCAAAAGTGAACGTTTGGGTAAACAGCAATCGTGCATTACTTTTGTGTGCCAATAAAAATTGGTGAGCAATATGTATAACAATTCACTAAATAAATCATTGAAAACGAGTCGTTTGTCGAGGTTTTGTGGGGTGTTAACTCTATCACTGACATTGTTATTGAACGGTGGTCAAGTGAACGCACAGGACTCGGCAGCGGCAGCCGGTGGTGGTCCGGCGGCAGCAACACCCGCCCCAGCAAGTGGCGGTGGTGACGTCGAAAAAGGCAAGGGGCTGTTTAATAATAACTGTGCTCAGTGCCACGCTGTTACAGATGAAGTTGTCGTTGGACCGGGCCTGAAAGGCGTTCGGCAACGGACTCCCGGTGAGGATTGGTTGTATAAGTGGATTCGCAATTCGTCGGCGGTAATCGCTTCTGGTGATGCCTATGGCGTTCAGGTATTCAACAAATACAACAAAATCCAGATGTCGAATTTTCCGAACCTGACGGACGACGACATCAAGAGCATTCTGGATTATGTAGATTCAGCCGGTGCCCCCGCAGCAGCCGCTGTTGGTGGCGAAGGGCAAGCACAAGATCGGGGTGGTGCCGGTGCCTCAGCCGAGAACGGCGGTGGTTCGCCATCAAACCTGTTTACTCTTGTACTGGTAGCTCTCCTGGTAGTGATGCTGCTTGTACTGGGTGTGCTGCTGGTTATCGTAACCATTCTCTCGAAAGCCGTTCAGACAACCGGAACAACGGTCGAAGGTGGAGCTCCGGTAGCTTCACTGGGCGAGCGTCTTCGGAAAGGCTTGTCGAACACAATCAACAATCCGACTATCCGCTCTATTGTGGTTTGGCTGTTTGTTCTGGTTGTAGCCAAAGAGGTAGTTGATGGTACGTACAGTGTCGGTATTCATCAGGGATATGCACCAAAGCAGCCGATTCAGTACTCACACAAGCTGCACGCTGGTCAGTATCAGATCGACTGTAACTACTGCCATACGGGTGTAAACAAAGGTAAGTCGGCCACTATTCCGGCGGCTAACATTTGTATGAACTGCCATGGTGTGATTAAGAAAGAGTCGCCTGAAATCCAGAAGATTTACACGGCTATCGAGGAAAATCGCCCTATCGAATGGATCCGGGTTCACAACCTGCCTGATCTGGCTTACTTTAACCACGCTCAACACGTGAACGTCGGCAACATTCAGTGCCAGACTTGCCACGGTGAAATTGAGAAGATGGAAGTGGTTGAGCAACGGTCATCTTTGACAATGGGCTGGTGTATCGATTGCCACCGGAAAACGGAGGTTAACACCAAAGACAACGCTTACTACGATAAGCTCGTTGCGCTGCACGCCAAAGAGACAAAGGAGCCACTTAAAGTAGCCAATATCGGTGGCCTTGAGTGTTCAAAGTGCCACTACTAACTCGATTTTCATTCAATTACACATGGAGAATACGACTAAACGGTATTGGAAAGGTGTTGAAGAGTTGCGGAATGATGCTCAGTTTGTAAAAAACGCAAATACTGAGTTCAATAATGCGACTACTCAAGAAGACCTGCTTGGTGATAACCCCCAACGCCGTGATTTCTTAAAAGCAATGGGCTTTGGTATGGCTGCTGTCTCACTGGCAGCCTGCGAAGCACCCGTTCGGAAAGCAATACCGTACCTTAATAAGCCTGAATTTACATTTCCGTCAATCTCTGACTACTACGCGTCTACCTTTACTGAAGGTGGTGACTACGCGGCAGTGTTGGTTGAAACCCGGGAAGGACGGCCGATCAAGATTGAAGGTAACCCTGCTTCCAGCATCACGCGTGGGGGTACCACTGCTCGTGTTCAGGCATCGGTACTGTCACTGTATGATGTTGACAAACTGAAAGGTCCAAAGCGGGGTGAGGCTGATATTGATTGGGCAACGGCTGACCGTGAGATTATCAATCAGTTGAATACAGTTGCTGGTCGTGGTGGGGCTATCCGTATTGTTACGGGTACGATCATGAGCCCGGCTACTAAGGCTGTAGTGGCTGATTTCGTGGCGAAGTTTCCTACAGCTCGCCATATCATGTACGATGCCAACTCCTCTTTTGGTATTGTACAGGCTAATCAGACATCATTCGGGCAGGCGGTAATTCCTTCGTACCGTTTTGATCAGGCGCAAACGATTGTAAGCATCGGTGCTGACTTCCTCGGCACATGGGTAGCTCCTCTGGAGTTTGCTCGTCCGTATGCTGAAACCCGCAAAGTAGGCGCTAACAAGAAAGACATGTCGCGTCATTACCAATTCGAAACGGTAATGAGCATGACAGGTTCAAACGCTGACTACCGCGGTACTTACAAGCCATCACAGGAAGGCCTGGTTGTGGCTGCCCTTTATAACAAAGTGGCTGCTAAGCTGGGTGGTTCTCCGATTGGTGGCGTATCAGCGGTTGAAGTTCAGTACCTTGACAAAGCTGCCGCTGACCTCGCGGCATCGCGCGGTCGTTCACTGGTTGTTTGTGGCTCAAATGACCCGAATGTCCAGGTAGTGGTAAACGCCCTGAACAGCCTCTTGGGTAGCTACGGAACTACAATTGATCTGGGTACGCCACTCAACTACCGTCAGGGTAACGACCAGCAGATGAATGCCTTTATCAATGAGGCTAAATCAGGTGCTGTTCAGGCCGTTCTGTTCTTTGGTGCTAACCCGGTTTATGATCACCCACGGGGTACGGAACTGGCCGAAGCTCTGCCAAAGATTGCTCTGTCAGTATCATTTGCTGATCGGGCAGAAGAAACCGCATCATTGTGTAAGTACATCACGCCCGCACCTCACTACCTGGAGTGCTGGGGCGATGCAGAGCCCAAGCGTGGCTTCTTTAGCATCTCGCAACCTGCTATCACGCATATCTTCAAAACGCGTCAGTTCCAATCGAGCTTGCTGACGTGGGCAGGTCGTCCAAACGACTTCCAGGCCTATCTGAAGAATTTCTGGCGGGCAAACTATTACCCACAAGCAAGCGGCTTCGCTTCATTTGATGCATTCTGGATCCAGACGTTGAATGATGGTGTATTCGAGCCAAACAAAGGTGCAGCAACTGCTTCGGGTGCTTCATTCAATACTGCTGCTCTTGCTCCTGCTGGTTCAGCCATTGCGCAACGCTATCGGCCCACTAACAACATTGAATTGGCCCTTTACGAGTCAGTTGGTGTTGGAACAGGCGCTATGGCTAACAACCCCTGGCTTCAGGAACTTCCCGATCCGGTAACGAAGGCCTGCTGGGATAACTACGCTATGGTTTCTCAGAAAACAGCTTCTGAGAAAGGCTGGGAGCAAGGCGACCTGATTAGCATATCGGTAGATGGTAAAGCCGCTATCGAAGTGCCTGTTCTGGTTCAGCCTGGTCAGGCCGACAACACGGTTGGTGTAGCTATTGGTTATGGTCGTGAAAAAGCTGGCCGCGCTGCTGCCGGTGTTGGTAAAAACGCCTATCCGCTTGCTTCCATCGTAAACGGTAACATCTCAATGGTAGCCGTCAATGCGAAAGTAGACGGAGCCAGTGGTAAGCGTGAAATCGCACAAACGCAAACGCACGAGACCGTTATGGGTCGCCGGGCGGTGTTGCAGGAGGCTACGCTCGCAGCTTACAAGAAAGACAAACTAGCTGGTCGCTACATTCCAAAGGTTGAGACATCAGAAGGACCTGTAGATGCCACCGACATTACTCTGTGGCATGGTTATGGCAAGCCAAACCACTCATGGGGTATGGTGATCGACCTGAACTCGTGTATCGGTTGTGGCGCTTGCGTGGTAGGTTGTAACTCAGAGAATAACATTCAGGTTGTAGGCCGCGACGAGGTTATCATGCGTCGTGAAATGCACTGGATGCGTATCGACCGGTATTACAGCAGCGACGGTGAAGAGGGCGATTACAAAGCGCTGGAGGTAGCCTCGGCTAACCCAGAGGTGACCTTCATGCCGATGCTTTGCCAGCATTGCTCAAACGCTCCCTGCGAGACAGTTTGCCCGGTATTGGCTACTACGCACAGCACCGAAGGTCTGAACCAGATGACGTACAACCGTTGTATCGGTACGCGTTATTGTGCCAACAACTGTCCGTACAAAGTTCGCCGGTTCAACTGGTTTAAATATTTCGACAACGACAACTTCGATTACCACTTCAACAATGACCTCGGTAAGATGGTCATCAACCCAGACGTAACCGTACGTTCACGGGGTGTGATTGAGAAGTGCTCATTCTGCGTGCAGCGTATCCAGGAAGGTAAGCTGAATGCAAAGAAAGAGCGTCGTCGGTTGTTGCCCGACGAAGTACAGACAGCCTGTGCGCAGGCCTGTCCAACGAATGCAATTGTGTTTGGGGATATGAACAATCCTGAAAGCACAATTTCGAAAGTACTGGCTTCAGAACTGGAGTCGCGGGCTTTCCACGTACTGGAAGAAATCAACGTTCGGCCACAGATCTCGTATCTGACCAAGATTCGTAACAAAGACGAAGAGCCGAAACAGAAGTCTGTTCAGGAGTCGCAAGCGTAGTTTTTAAGTGAGCCAACGTAATTAATTGAGATAAAACCATGCATGTCACTTCGTCCGTAAGAACTCCGCTTGTTACCGGTGGGAAAACCTATGCCGATGTAACGGAGGACGTGAGCAGACAGGTAGAAGGCCGTCCCACCCGCGAGTGGACGATTGCTTTTGCCATTTCGGTTGTAGTATTGATCTACGGAACCGCTTGTGTATTCTGGACTTGGTGGGAAGGTTTGGGCGTTTGGGGCCTGAACAAGACTATCGGTTGGGCCTGGGATATTACCAACTTCGTATGGTGGGTAGGTATCGGTCACGCCGGTACACTGATCTCCGCCATTCTTCTGCTGTTCCGCCAAAAGTGGCGGACCGCCGTTAACCGGGCAGCAGAAGCCATGACGATTTTTGCCGTTATCTGTGCAGCAAGCTTTATCGTAATGCACATGGGCCGCCCCTGGCTGGCTTACTGGGCATTGCCGCTGCCAAATACCTTCGGCTCGTTGTGGGTAAACTTCAAGTCACCTCTCGTATGGGACGTGTTTGCCATCAGTACGTATTTTACGGTATCGTTGGTGTTCTGGTACATGGGTCTGATTCCTGACCTGGCTACCATCCGCGACAGGGCTCGTAGCAAAGTGTCTCGCTACATCTACGGTGCTCTGTCGATGGGTTGGAATGGTTCGGCTAAAACATGGGCTCGTTACGAGTACATGAGCTTGATTCTGGCTGGTCTGTCAACACCACTCGTATTGTCTGTACACACCATCGTATCATTCGACTTTGCAACGTCGGTGATTCCGGGCTGGCACACCACTATTTTCCCGCCCTACTTCGTTGCTGGTGCTATCTTCTCTGGATTTGCTATGGTGCAAAACCTGATGTTGATCATCCGCGTAGTATTCCGCCTGGAAGACTACATCACGGTTGAGCACATCGAATCGATGAATAAGGTAATCACACTGACCGGATCGATTGTAGGTATTGCTTACTTGACAGAATTCTTCATTGCCTGGTATTCAGGCGTAGAGTTCGAAACGTACGCGTTTATCAACCGGGCAACTGGCCCCTACTGGTGGGCTTACTGGGCCATGATGACCTGTAACGTAATTTCTCCGCAGCTGTTCTGGTCACGTACTATTCGTCGCTCGGTAATCTGGACGTTCGTGTTGTCGGTTGTTGTGAATATTGGTATGTGGTTTGAGCGTTTCGTGATTATCGTAACCTCACTGCACCGCGACTACCTGCCATCGAGCTGGGCCATGTTTCACCCAACTCTGTTCGACATCAGCGATTACATCTTCTCGTTTGGTTTGTTCTTCACGTTGTTCCTGTTGTTCTCTAAGTTCCTGCCGGTTGTGAACATGGCGGAGGTAAAGACGATTATTAAGTCTTCATCAGAGAAACTGCCTAAATCTGTATCAGGTGTGGCTAAAGGCGAGCGTGTTGCTAACCCTACGTTTAACAAAGACGTAGAATAAAACTTAGAGACTCACGAAACAATGGCAGATATACACGGCAATGGCGGCAAGTTTCTGGTAGGCATCTTCGATGATGATGATGTGGTACTGAAAGCTGTCAAAGAAGTAAAACAAGCAGGGGTTCGTATTCACGAAGTTTATTCCCCATTTCCAATTCACGGCCTTGATGTGGCGCTGGGACACCCCCGCACACGCCTGGGTATCGCGGCTTTCCTGTTCGGTTTGACGGGTACGCTTACAGCACTTTCGCTGACAGCATACACAGAGAAGTTCGACTGGCCGATGGTCGTAGGGGGTAAGGATTCTTATTCCTTCCCAGTTTATATTCCGGTTATCTTCGAGCTAACGGTACTTTTCTGTGCACTCGGTATGGTGGGTACGTTCCTTGTATCGAATGGCCTCGGACCCAGTGTCAAGCCGCTAATGTTCGATCTTCGGACTACGGATAACAAGTTTGCTATGGCCATCGACCTGAGCAAAAATCAGCTTGTGGAAGGACGGATTGAGCAAATTCTGAAAGACGCCGGAGCGGCCGAAGTAAACGTTAAGCAGTTTTAATGGTAAGATCGACAATGATACTGAAGAAGTTAACACTAGCGTCTCTTACCTTCCTGGGCGTTGCGATTCTTAGCACTTCATGCTCGAAGGGTCATAACGACACTGGGTCGGAATTCGCTCCCAATATGTATTACCCGGTTGGGTATGAGCCGTACAGGCAAATTGACTCGAATACGGTTAACCCAATGGGCTTGAACATGCGAATGCCAGCTCAGGGAACAATTGCTCGTCCGAACTACCATACCCGTTTCGGTGAAGGTGATAGTGCATCGGCAGATCTGATGATCTACAACATTCCCAAAGACAGCATTGCCATTGCTGAACGTACCCTGACTAACCCCATTCCAGAGACCGAGAAAACTCTGGAAGAAGGTAAGTTGCTATATGGCCGCTATTGCCAGCATTGTCATGGTGAAGGTGGCAAAGGTGACGGTCTGGTTGGTAAGCAATACAAAGGTGTACCGAGTTATTCAGCAGATGCCTACAAGACCATGAATGACGGCCACATTTTCCATGTAATTACGCACGGAAAGGGTCGTATGTGGCCGCATGGCTCTCAAATGACTCCTGAAGAACGCTGGAAGATTGTTCAGTACGTTCATAAACTACAGCAAGGATAAATTTTTGTTTCAAGTTTCAATAGTGTTTCAGGTTTCCGAGTCTTGATAATCTGAATGTTCTATCACTACGATTGAAACCTGAAACCTGAAACTCTCAAACGGTTAAAAATGGCATCTGTTCACGCAATTCCATCGCTGGAGCAAGAGTACGAATTCACGAGCGAGTCGAAGCGCCGATTAATGATTGGTATTGGCGCAGGTGTGGTACTCGTCGCGATTGGAGCGTTTCTGCTTGCATCGGGTGTTGGCGATCACTCACACGAAGTAGTCCAAGGCCAGGGACATAGTGCTGGCCATGAAGGAGAACATGGTTTTAAGTGGACCACTCGATTGTGGGCCAACCTTTGGCTGAATGCAGTTTATTTTACTGGCGTTTCAGTTATCGGTATGTTCTTTATTTCGTACAATTATCTGGCTCAGGCGGGCTGGTCGTCGGTCTTCAAGCGTATTCCTGAAGCCATGCCTGCTTTTCTGCCTGTAACAGGTATTGTAATGCTGATTACCTTTTTCGTTGCGGGTCATGATCTGTTCCACTGGACTCACCATGATCTCTACGATCCCAACAGCGAACATTACGATCCAATCATTGCTGGTAAGAGTGGCTTTTTGAATACGCCATTCTATGTGATTCGAATTGTAGTTTACTTCGTTGCCTGGTATGGTTTGTGGCGCGTACTACGGAACTTCTCTCTTCAGGAAGACCTGAATGGAGGTACTGAGTATTATGAGAAAAGCATCAAGTTCGCTACAGCTTTCCTTGTAGTGTTTGCGGTAACTTCTTCTACATCTGCCTGGGATTTTGTGATGTCGATTGACACGCACTGGTTCTCAACTATGTTTGGCTGGTACACCCTTGCAAGCTGGCACGTAACAGGTCTGGCCGTAATCACACTGACGGTTGTAACACTCAAGGAGCGTGGTTATCTGCAGGCAGTAAATGAGAATCACCTGCACGACTTAGGCAAGTTCATGTTTGCGTTCAGTATCTTCTGGACATACGTTTGGTTTGCTCAATTCATGCTTATCTACTACGCCAACTTACCAGAAGAAACCATCTATTATCGGGAGCGTTTCAGCGGGTATGGTGGTATCTATCAGGCTCCATTCTTTATCAACTTGTTCTTAAACTTTGTCTTTCCATTCTTGGTTTTAATGACAAGAGATGCAAAGCGGACGAACATCTTTATGAAGATCGCTTGCTGGGGTATTATTGTTGGTCACTACTTTGATTTCTACACCAACATTATGCCTGGTACCGTTGGCGAACATGGTGGTTTTGGCCCTATTGAGTTTGGTATGATTCTGATTTTCGCTTGTGGTTTTATGTGGTCTGTATCGACGCAGCTTGCCAAGGCGAATTTGTATCCGAAGAATCACCCGATGATTGAAGAAGCAATTCATCACGACATTTAACATCCCCGTACTAGTATGGTCTACATAGTTGGCTTATTAGCTGTAATCTTTCTGGCCCTTGCAGCATTGGTGGTGTCCCGTATGGCAGCCGTCGTGCGTGGCGTAAATGGCCCAGAAGAAGAAAATTCCTACACAGGCTACAGTAACAAAATCAACGGAGCCATGTTTCTGGTCTTCCTGGTTTTGGGGACTATTGCCGCTACCTGGTCGTTCTTACATTCTACGCAGTACTTCTTGCCTGAAGCAGCATCTCCACATGGTCGTCGTACCGACTCTTTATTCTGGATCTGCATGGCAATCGTTACGGCGGCATTCCTGATTACCAACGCTGTACTTTTTATCTTCTCGTACATGTATCAGGCTAAGAAGGGCTACAAAGCTGCTTACTATCCTGAGAACCATAAGTTAGAGTTGATCTGGACGGTGATTCCGGCAATCGTTATGGCAATTATGGTGTTTACTGGCTGGCGTGCATGGCGCGACATCATGTCGGAGGCACCTGCTAACGCTCAGGAAGTTGAGATCGTCGGTAAGCAATTCAACTGGATTGTGCGGTATCCGGGTGTTGACGATAATAAGCTTGGCAACTTCAACTACAAGCTTATCGACAACAATAACGACACGGGAATCGACTTCTCGGATGAGAAAGCTTTTGATGACTTTACGTCGACAACGGAGTTGCACATCCCGGTGGGTAAGCCTATCGCATTGAAAATTCGTGCTCGAGATGTATTGCACAGCGTGTTCATCCCTCACTTGCGTGTTAAGATGGACGCCGTGCCAGGTATGCCGACTCGTTTCTGGTTCGTAGCTGACAAAACTACGGAGCAGATGAAGAATGAGCTGAACAACCAAGACTTCACGTACGAGATTGCCTGTACTGAAATTTGTGGACGTGGTCACTTCTCAATGCGTATTCGTCTGATCGTGGAAGACGAAGAGTCGTGGAAGAAGTGGTGTGCTGAACAGAAGCCACTGTTGACTTCGTTTCCTGAATATGCGTCGCGTATTCCAGCCAACCTCAAAGCTAAGGCTGCTAAGTACCTGCCTGCTGATGCTGCGGCACCATCAGACAGTACTACAGCTTCAACCGAGCAGGGTGGCGGTGTAGCAGCCAGTGTTTCATTACGTTAAAAAACGACAATTACGAACATAAAAGATGGCGACTGTAGAAACCAACCTCGCGACAACGGCTCACATTGCGGAGCACGAGCACCACGAGCCGCAGAGTTTTATACGCACTTACGTCTTTTCTGAAGATCACAAGACAATTGCGAAGCAATACCTTATCACAGGTATTATTTGGGCGATCATTGGCATTAGCATGTCAGTTATCTTCCGTCTTCAGTTAGGTTTTCCCGACATGAATCTTAGCTTCCTGAAGCCTATTCTTGGAAGCTGGATTAACGAATCAAATAAACTCGATCCGAACTTTTACCTGGCTCTTGTAACAATGCACGGAACCATCATGGTGTTCTTTGTATTGACAGCCGGTTTGAGCGGAACGTTCTCAAACTTCCTGATTCCGCTTCAGGTTGGGGCACGTGACATGGCGTCGGGCTTTCTCAACATGTTGTCATACTGGTTCTTCTTCCTGGCCGGTTTGCTCATGTTTGCGTCGCTGTTTATAGAAACAGGACCTGCTGCAGGTGGCTGGGTTATTTATCCACCTCTGAGTGCTTTGCCACAAGCGCACATCGGTTCAGAACTCGGTATGACGCTTTGGCTGAGCAGTATGGCCTTGTTTATCGTGTCTCAGCTGCTGGGTGGTATCAACTACATCACAACGGTTATCAACCTGCGTACGCGCGGGATGTCGTTCAGCAAGTTGCCCCTGACAATCTGGGCATTTTTCCTGACGGCTGTACTTGGTCTGATCTCATTCCCAGTACTTCTTTCAGCTGCCTTGTTGCTGATCTTCGACCGGTCGTTTGGTACCAGCTTCTATCTGTCAGAGATTTACATCAACGGTGAGGCATTGCCGAACGTAGGTGGTAGCCCAATCCTGTTCCAGCACTTGTTCTGGTTCCTGGGTCACCCAGAAGTCTACATTGTGATGTTGCCTGCCTTGGGTATTACATCTGAAATCATCGCGACAAATGCTCGTAAGCCAATCTTCGGCTATCGTGCTATGATTGCCTCAATGATGGGTATTGCGTTCCTGGCGTTCATCGTATGGGCACACCATATGTTTGTGACAGGTATGAACCCGTTCCTGGGATCGATCTTCATGTTCCTTACGCTGATTATCGCGGTACCTTCGGCTGTAAAGGCGTTTAACTATATTACGACCCTTTGGCGGGGTAACATCCGGTTTACACCGGCCATGTTGTTCTCAATCGGTCTGGTATCGTTCTTTATTTCAGGTGGTGTTACGGGTCTGATTCTCGGTAACTCAGCACTGGATATCCAATTGCACGACACCTACTTCGTTGTTGCTCACTTCCACCTTGTAATGGGTGCATCTTCAGCTTTCGGTCTGTTGGCTGGGGTTTACCACTGGTTCCCCAAGATGTTTGGTCGGATGATGAACGATAAACTGGGTTATGTGCACTTCTGGATGACCTTTATCGGTATCTACTGCGTGTTCTTCCCAATGCACTACACGGGTATTGCAGGCTTCCCACGTCGTTATTACGCATTTACTAGCTACGACTACACGAAGAACATCTTTGCTGATATGAACTCGTTCATCAGTATTGCTGCCATCTTCGCTTTTGGCTCTCAGTTCTTGTTCCTGTACAACTTTGTGTACAGCATGTTCTGGGGTAAGAAAGCCACACAGAACCCATGGAAGTCAAACACGCTGGAATGGACTGCTCCAATTGAGCCAGGTCATGGTAACTGGCCAGGCGAAATCCCTGCTGTGTACCGTTGGCCATACGATTACAGCAAGCCTGGTGCGAAGGATGACTTTATCCCGCAAAACGTGCCTTATTCACAAACTCCCGAGTCAAACCTTCCGCATGAGAATGAGTTGATTGGTTTGGAGAAGGAAATCGAGGCTCAGAACTTAAATGATCAGTTCAAGCAACCCCATTAAGTTAAAAAATGAACGGCAGTTCCGGAGACTGGCTCTTCTGACCGTTGTTACTATCTACCTCGTTATTTTGGCAGGTGGTATCGTCAGAGGAACCGGCTCCGGGATGGGCTGTCCTGATTGGCCTAAATGCTTCGGGCAGTGGGTCCCTCCGACGGATGTCTCTCAGCTTCCGTCTAACTATCAGGAAATCTACAGTCATCGGGGTTACGCCGATACAGTCTTTAACCCGGTCAAGACGTGGATTGAGTACGTAAATCGACTCTTAGGCGTGCTGACCGGGTTCTTTATTTTCCTGACCTTTCTTTCCTCCTTACGCTTTCTTAAAACAGACCGTACCATCACGGTACTCAGCTTTGCAGCCTTTATTCTGGTTGGCTTTCAGGGATGGCTTGGTTCAAAAGTAGTTTCGAGCTTGTTAGCGCCCTGGATGATTACCCTGCATATGTTGGTAGCCATAGTGATTGTAGGGGTATTGCTTTATGTTACGGCTCGGTCATATTCGGGAGTAATTCCAAAGGATACGATTCGCAGCAGATCTTTTGTAAACCGTTTTCTTATCCTGAGTTCGATTGTTCTTCTCGTGCAGATTCTGTTAGGGACGCAAGTTCGTGAAGAGGTCGATTACGTTGCTGAGCGCCTGGGTAACGCCAACCGTGATCAATGGGTTAACTACTTCGGCATTAAGTTCATTATCCACCGTTCGTTTTCGTGGATAGTGGTTTTAACGCAGTTACTCTGGTACTGGCGGTTTTATAAAGAGCAGCAGGGAGGTGTATTGTCTGCCTTGGGCAAATGGGTGATGGGATTGACATTGGCACAGATTGTGACCGGCATTACGCTGTCTCACTTTGGAATGCCGGCTTTTGCACAACCAATCCATTTAACCATTGCAATCATCGCTTTGGGAATACAATTCATCCTCATTTTGTTATTGAATAAAGGAGTTGTGTTTTCAGGGCAGGTAGTACCATCGGAAGGGAAAGTAGTGCACACAGCATGATGACGGTAGAGGAAAGAAAAGATTCGACTAGGTTACGTTGGCGAACCAAAATTAAGGCGTACGTAGAGTTACTCAAGCTCCGTTTGGCTGTAATCGTGGGTTTGTCGGGTGCACTGGGGTACATGCTGGCAACTAAAGAGAGCTACAACGCAGGAATGATTCTGTTGTTTAGCATCAGTGGCCTGATGATTACTGGTGCTGCTAATGCAACTAATCAGATACTGGAGATAGAGTTAGATCGATTGATGAACCGCACAGGTACCAGACCGTTACCCTCTGGTCGATTAAGCAAACGGAGTGCTCTATACTTTGTTGGAGTACTATTGTTTGTGGGTCTGTTAACTCAGGCACTCTGGTTTAATCCGCTAACTGCTGCGATATCGTTTGTTTCGTACCTCCTATACAGCTTTGCTTACACACCGCTTAAGCGGGTAGGCCCAATAGCTGTATTTGTAGGGGCAATTCCTGGAGGGCTACCACCACTCATCGGTTGTGTAGCCGCGAAGGGGACAATTGATCTGGAAGCAATGGTCCTGTTTGGGGTTCAGTTCATCTGGCAGTTTCCGCACTTTTGGGCTATTGCCTGGGTGTTAGATGATGATTATCGCAAAGCTGGCTTTCGATTGCTACCGTTGGCCAACGCCAAATCATACAATACAGCGCTAATTGTACTCATGTTTACGCTGGTCTTGTTGCCAACGAGTGTTTTACCAACTCTGTTTGGCTTCACAGGAACAGTTTCGGCCTGGGTAAGCATAGTGGCTGGTTTAGCTTTTCTCTACCTAAACTTCCGCCTGGTCAAATTAGGGACTGACCGTAGTGCATTGCAACTCATGTTTGGTTCCTTTTTGTATTTGCCAGTAGTTCAAATTGCTTATGTCTTAGACAAAGTGTGACATGAAAGAGGAGTTGGAAAGTATCGACTATACCATCGAAGAGCCAGAAGAGACGCTTTCGATGAACCCTAAAAAGTTCATCATGTGGCTTTTCATCGTAAGCATTATTATGCTGTTTGCTGCCATGACGAGCGCCTATCTGGTACGTCGGGCAGAAGGAAATTGGCTCGAATACACCATACCGGCTGTATTTTCGTACAGCACTGCTGTGCTAATTTTTAGTAGTATCACCATGCATCTTGCGTACTGGGCTGCAAAAAAAGACCAGTTCAGTCTAATGCGTTTGGCGATAAGCATTACTTTTGTGGCCGGAATTGCTTTCTTATACATGCAGTTTCAAGGATGGGTACAGTTGGTCGACCAGAAAGTATTCTTTGTGGGGAATCCGGCAGGCTCATTTATGTATGTGTTCACAGGTTTGCATGCATTTCACATAATATCAGGGCTAATAGTCCTTTTATTTGCACTGAGAGCTGCTTTTCGTTTACACATTCATGCTAAAAGTTTGGACCAGATCGAGATTGCTGCTACGTACTGGCACTTCTTGGACGTTCTCTGGTTATATTTGTTCGCGTTTTTAATCTATTTCCATTAATCTGTGGCGTTTACGCGCCAAACTTTAACTCACGCATGGCGACGACTGTGACAACGGGGTCAACGACGACATTCGACAAGAAAACCTGGATGGGTGGTGTCGAACCAATGAACGCGAGCTATGGTAAGCTGATGATGTGGTTTTTCCTCATCTCGGATACCTTCACGTTTTCGGCTCTTCTCGTAACGTACGGCTTGATCCGATTCAGCTTCCCAGCCTACGACCCGGCTATTCACGGAGCTTTCCAATTCTCAAATCTTTACTGGCCAATTCCAGAGAAAGTGTATAACGCTGTACCGTTCCTGCACGGTGTGGATGCACCGCTGGTGTTCGTCGGTTTGATGACTTTCGTTTTGATTTTTAGTAGTGTGACAATGGTACTTGCTGTGGAAGCTGGTCACCGTATGGATCGCGCGGATGTAGAGAAATACATGCTCTGGACGATCCTCGGCGGCTTTGCTTTCCTCGGCTGTCAGGCATGGGAGTGGTCACACTTTATTCACGGTACTGAGCAGGGAATGCAGATTAAAGAGTTGGTAGGTGGTGAGTGGGTTACCCGCACTGTTTTCGGCGCAAATCTGACCGAAAACCAGTACGGTCCGCCGGCATTTGCCGATCTATTCTTCTTTATCACGGGCTTCCACGGCACGCACGTATTTAGTGGTGTTATCTTAAACATCCTGATTTTTTACCGGGCCGCAACAGGTCTGTATCAGCGTCGTGGCCATTACGAAATGGTTGAGAAAGTGGGTCTCTATTGGCACTTTGTTGATCTGGTGTGGGTCTTTGTGTTTACCTTCTTCTACCTCGTTTAATTTAAGACTTCTACTACAATGTCCGATCATAATTATCATGCAGATCATAGCGGTACGGAAGTAGCACCTGCACAAACCAAAACGATTTGGAAGGTTTTCTACATTCTGGCTGCCGTAACTACGTTGGAATTTATTATTGCCTTCACCATTGGTGCTGGCACATTAAAGACAGCCATTTTCGTGGGGCTGACCATAGTGAAGGCCTTTTATATTGTGGCTGAGTTCATGCACCTTAAGCATGAAGTGAAAAGTCTTATTTGGGCAATCTTGCTTCCTTGCATGTTCGTTGTTTGGCTGTTGATTGCGTTGTTAATGGAAGGCGGATCTATCTTCCAGCTTCGATAACATGAAACGAAATAAAAAGGCCGGGATCCTGCTGATTGTTCTGCTGGTCCCGGCCTTGGCATATATACTGCTCAAGGGATTCGGCCAAAACCATTACGGTTTGCGACGGTACATTCCTGTCATAGACTCTACTACGGGTGAGCCGCTGATTCAAAAACAAATAAATGATTTTGGTCAGGAGGTTGAGGATACGGTATTTCGAGTTGTTCCGGGGTTCCGACTTGTAAACCAGGACGGGGGCATAACAGATAGTTCTGTTATTGAAGGAAAAATCCACGTAGCATCATTCTTTTTTACTCGTTGTGGAACCGTTTGCCCTAAAATCTCAAGCGAACTGACCCGGGTTCAGGACGTCTTTCGTGAAAAACCTGAAATCACCTTTGTATCATTTTCAGTCGACCCAGAAAACGATAAGCCTGAGCAGTTAAAAGCGTATGCCAAGCGGTATGGAGCCATTCCAGGGAAGTGGTTTTTTTTAACAGGTGACAAGGCTCAGATTTATAATCTGGCTCAGCATGGCTACTTCCTTCCTGTTGTTGATCATGGGGTTAGCTACGGCAGCCCCGACGAAACTTTTATCCATAGTGAAAAGTTAGTTTTAGTAGATAAAGCAGGTCATATCCGGGGGTTCTATGATGGAACAGATAAGAAGGATGTTGATCGGCTAATTCTTGAAATTCGTGTGTTACTGGATATCTACAGTAAACAATAACTACCCACTATGCAAACTGTCCAAATTGTAGAAGAAAGGAAGGCAAATCGAATTATCAATATTCTTTCGATTGCGATTCCGGTTGCTGTTGCTGTTTTATTAGGAATACGGCAGAAAGTTGATCTGGGTGACTGGACAACGTTTTTACCTCACCTGAATGCCGTAATCAATTCACTCACCTCGGTATTGCTTCTTATTGGTCTGTACTTCATCAAACAGAAAAACATTGCGGGGCATCGAGTGAGTATGCTGAGTGCATTCACATTGGGGTCTGTATTCCTGGTAAGTTATGTATTGTATCACCTTACCAACGAGTCAACACCGTTTGGTGGTCAGGGCTGGATTCGTCCGGTATATTATTTCCTGCTGGTGTCGCACATTGTGCTCTCAATTGTGGTAGTCTGGTTTGTTTTGAGAGCAGTATATTATGCCATATCGGGTCAAATTGCGCAGCACAAGGCGGTGGTAAAATGGGCTTATCCGATCTGGTTGTATGTTAGTATCACGGGTGTCATCGTTTATTTTCTGATTGCACCTTACTACAATCATTAATTCAAACTAAGTCTGAGCATGAACGTTTGGTTTAAAACGGCATTAGTAATCGCCTTGCTGTGTGTGGTTGCAGTGCCAGATGTGGCTGCCCAGTGTGCTATGTGCCGGAGCACTGTTGAAAGTACAGTAAGCAATGGTCGCAGTGTGGTAGCATCTGAGCTGAACTTCGGCATTGTTTACTTGCTGGCCGCGCCTTATTTAATTGTAGCAGGGGTCGCTTATTTTTGGTACCGGAACAGTAAGAAAGAATATGTCCGACGTCTCGAAATCACAAGCCGTGTTAAACGGGCTATGTCCTCAATGTAGGAAGGGTAAGATTTTTCGTAAACCGTTCTATTCGCTGACAGGCTTCGACGATATGTATGAACACTGTCCGCATTGCGGATTACGGTACGAAATCGAACCGGGCTATTTTATTGGGGCTATGTATGTAAGCTACGCTTTCTCTGGTGGTTTGGCTTTGGTACTGGGATTTATTCTGTTTTACTTTTTCGGTGATCCAGACGGATGGATATACGTGGGTGTAATAGCGCCAGCTATGCTGCTTATAGCACCGGTCAATTTTAGGATGTCGAGGGTAGTGTGGCTACACTTTGTAGCCGGCATAAAGTACAAGAAGGGGCTATAAGCCCCTTTTTTTTGCCATAAACTTTTTTTGTAGGCCGTGCAACCTAATGTTCTGTTCGTGCATCTTGCCAGTATAAAGCAGTTTTTATGCTCCGCATTATACCTTTTTTCCAGTCTGAAACCCAATTAGTGAAGGCACTGCAGCAAAACGAAAGTCGTGCTCAGAAAGCCGTTTACGAGCGGTATGCTGGAAAAATGATGGCGGTCTGCACACGGTACATTGCCAACAGGAGCGATGCAGAGGAAGTCATGATCGACGGGTTTATGCGCGCTTACGAGCGTATTGGGCAGTTCAGGGAGGAGGGGAGTTTTGAAGGATGGCTGCGCCGTATCATGGTCACTGAATCGCTCATGTACTTAAGGCGAACGAAAGCTTGGCGTCAGGCAATTTCATTGGACGAAGTAGCAGAGGAACCCGATTATGAGTGGGCTGATCAGGCACTAAAAACGGACGATTTACTCCGATTGGTTGGTCAACTGCCCGAGGGGTACAGGACCATTTTCAACCTTTATGCCATCGAAGGATATTCGCATCAGGAGATCGCACAGGAGTTAAGCATTAGTGAAGGAACATCAAAATCACAGTTGAGCCGGGCGCGTGCCTGGTTACAGGCTAGTCTGGCAAAACTTGAGAAAGAAAACTATGGACAAATCAAAAGCAGATCAACCGTTGGATGACTTTTTCAGGCGCAAGCTTGAAAATGCTACGGTTACACCCAGCGCTGATGGTTGGAATCGTCTGCAAGCTAAAATGCAGGGCGAGCAGCGGCCTGCTGAAAAAACGAAAGTAAACCGGATGGGTCCGCTCTGGTATTGGTCGGCCGCAGCTGCTTGTGTACTGATCGTTCTCCTGCTTACCCGGTTGGGTACTGACAAACAGCCCGATTTGCAATTAGCCAGTAAGGTAAAGTCGGCCCAACCTAAACCAGTAGAAGTATTGGATGATAAGGGAGGTAGCTCTGTTACTTTACCTCAGTTCGAAGCTGTCGCTAAGAACGAGCCGCCAGTACGACGAGCCGAAGCAACCATAAGCAAGTTACAGAATGTAACAGCGCCCAAACCGGCAATGGTGAGATCCGATCAGCCAGCAACACAAACCCTGGCTGTAGTTGAAAAACCAGCGCCGATAGTTGAGGAAGGGCGAATGCTCCAAACAGGCGAAAAAGATGAACGATTGGCTAACAGTAATCAAAATGAAAGCACCCAGCCTTTGCGTACAAAAACACTTGAAACCGAGCGGACACTTATTGTGAGTGTAGCTGAACCTGTTTCCAGCGCTTCCCTAACCGATGAACCTGTTGTCGAAACGAGCTCGGGGCAGGGGATGGGAAGTCGAAAGATCGGCCGTATGTTCCAGCAAATTCGGCGGTTAAAAAATGGAGAAGGAATAGCCAGAGTTAATCCTGATATAGAGTATGACGACGAAAGCGGGCTTCTTGACCGACTCGTTCGAACAGCACGAAATAAAGACAACCACAGTAAATCCCAAAAACAATGAAACGACTTAATGGACTTATCCTAACTGGGCTGCTGATGAGTCTGACAGCTATAAATACGATAGCCCGTCACACGGCCGACTCGTTGATCGTACAATTTGCGAACCAAACCAGGATAGTTATCTACGGTCCAAATCGGGAGGCAATAAAAAATCTGTCCAGTTATGATCTGAATAAGATTGTCCGGGAAATGGGAATGAAGCTTGACTCTGTTCCTAATGGACAAACATCCATTCGGATTGAAGGGAAAGATGGCGATCGGTACCTTCGGGACACAGTCATCGTGATTACCCGCGGCAAAGACGGAAAGCAAGGTGAAGAGGGTGGTATTCGAATCATCGTACGACGGGATGGTAAGACGGCCTCTGACTCAAATCAAGTTGACAAAGAGTACAAGATAGACCGGCTACGCAAGAAACGGAGCGATACTGGCGACTGGCGTGTCAAAACCGATATTCTGGTTGGCCTCAATACACTGATTATTCCTGCAGAGACAGGATTGTACGATCCAGCTCTTTATGAACTCCGGCCAATTGGTTCACGGTTTGTTGGCATCAGTTTTGGGCAGCGTCCGACTTTAATTAAGGGGAAAAGAGCTCGTCTGAGTATTCATTATGCTTTGGAAATTAACTGGAACAACTTCATGTTTGACAACCCGGTTACCCCCGTCAGAGGGCAAAGTCGGGTAGAGTTTGCCAATATTCAGGAGCCTATTGATAAAACCAAGCTTACAGTTTGCAATCTGCAACTACCGGTAGTACCCCGTTTATCGGTTTACAATCAGGACGGCCGCAAGGTGTTTCACTTTGGCGCTGGGGCCTACGCAGGGTATCGAGTTGATAGTTATAGTATGATCAAATATGGTCGCAGAGACAAAGACAGAGACCATGATCGTTTTTTTCTGAATGATTTACGCTACGGACTAATGGCTCATTTAGGTATTTTGAAAACGAACTTGTTTGTAAAGTATGACCTCACCCCACTTTTTCAGACGGAAAAAGGCCCCCAGGCAAGAGCATTAAGTTTTGGGATTTCACTGTAAGTAGCAGAGAATCATTTTAAAAGGCCAACCTCTCATTCGTTGCAGAGGTGGCCTTTTATTTATTGACTAAATAATTTTTGGTGTACGTATTGACAAAAGGGATAAAAGCACTAATTTTGCAACTCCAAACCGGAACGCTGGGGCGGAAAAAGTTCTTTAATAATATCTTGGGGAGTTTCCAGAGTGGCCAAATGGATCAGACTGTAAATCTGCTGGCGTACGCCTTCGGAGGTTCGAATCCTCCACTCCCCACCCAAAAGTACCAGTAAGCGGGAGTAGCTCAGTTGGTAGAGCGATAGCCTTCCAAGCTATAGGTCGCGAGTTCGAACCTCGTCTCCCGCTCAGTGATTCAGTACGCGTATAATGAATAATGCCAAATGAATAATGTTTCGACTGCCTTCATTCATTAATCATTATACTTTATTCATTTAGTACCTGCCTTCTTAGCTCAGTGGTAGAGCACTTCCTTGGTAAGGAAGAGGTCGTCGGTTCAAATCCGATAGAAGGCTCAAGCCCGTCAGTGCTGATATTGGATGTTCAGTTTGGCAAGGCTGTGATAGCAAGTGTCCCCACAAGGGCACTTTCTTCGTAAATAGCAAATCATCCAAGAAAACCAATAACAGTTCATTAAAGCGTTTTTTTAAGCATGGCAAAAGAGAATTTTGACCGCTCGAAACCGCACGTCAACATCGGTACGATTGGTCACGTTGACCACGGTAAGACGACGCTGACGGCAGCCATTACGAAAGTACTCGCCGAGAAAGGCCTGGCTGCTGTTCGGGATTTCTCGTCTATCGATAACGCTCCTGAAGAGAAAGAGCGTGGTATTACCATCAACACCTCACACGTAGAGTACCAGACTGCAAATCGTCACTATGCACACGTCGATTGCCCTGGTCACGCTGACTATGTGAAGAACATGGTAACGGGTGCTGCCCAGATGGACGGTGCTATCCTGGTAGTGGCTGCTACGGATGGTCCGATGCCCCAAACGCGTGAGCACATCCTGCTCGCACGTCAGGTAGGTGTACCTCAGCTGGTTGTCTTCATGAACAAAGTTGACATGGTAGACGATCCTGAGCTGCTCGAACTCGTTGAAATGGAGATCCGCGAACTGCTGAGCTTCTACAACTTCGATGGCGACAACATCCCTGTTATTCAAGGTTCAGCTCTGGGTGGTTTGAACGGTGAGCCGAAGTGGGTTGCTACGATTGAGCAACTGATGGAAGCCGTTGATTCATTCATTCCGCTTCCTCCTCGTCAGACGGATCTGCCGTTCCTGATGCCGGTAGAAGACGTGTTCTCAATCACTGGTCGTGGTACTGTAGCTACGGGCCGTATTGAGCGTGGTGTAATCAACTCAGGTGAGCCAGTTGAAATCCTGGGTATGGGTGCTGAAGGCCTCAAGTCAGTTGTAACGGGTGTTGAAATGTTCCGGAAAATTCTGGACCGTGGCGAAGCCGGTGATAACGTAGGTCTGCTGCTCCGTGGTATTGAAAAAACCGATATCCGTCGTGGTATGGTTATTTGCAAGCCTGGTTCAGTAACTCCCCACCAGAAGTTCAAGGCTGAAGTTTACGTTCTGTCGAAAGAAGAAGGTGGCCGTCACACACCGTTCTTCAACAAATATCGGCCCCAGTTCTACTTCCGTACCACGGACGTAACGGGTGAGATCGTACTCCCAGCTGGTGTTGAGATGGTTATGCCTGGTGATAACATCACCATCGAGGTAACCCTGATCAATAAGATTGCTATGGAGAAAGGTCTTCGTTTCGCTATCCGCGAAGGTGGCCGCACCGTAGGTGCTGGTCAGGTAACGGAGATCCTCGACTAATACAAAAGTGAAAACAAGTGCATTTCTTCGCAGGAATGCACTTGTTTTTTTACTTAGTTTTCGTAGTTTTGCACTCCGTTTAAGCGGGGTAACATACACGGGTGTAGTTCAAGGGTAGAATAGCGGTCTCCAAAACCGTTGATGGGAGTTCGAATCTCTCCACCCGTGCCAATCTTCTACATAGATGGACAAGTTTATATCGTTTCTGAAAGCTTCCTGGGAGGAGGTTCAGCACAACGTCACTTGGCCAAAGTTCAGCGACCTACAAGCCAGCTCGACGCTGGTACTTGTTGCGTCGCTGATTTTTGCGCTATTGGTTGGTCTGATTGATTTCATCTTTGAGAACGGCCTTAACGCCTTCTATCAATCATTCTAACAGAACGTCGTTATTCGTCATTAGTCGTTATCTCCGTTCAGAGGGCGAGCTACTAAGCACCCTCAAGCGGTACGCTAATGGCTATCATAATGGCAATAAATGACAACGATCATGGCTGAGATTCAGTGGTATGTTATTCGGGCAGTGTCTGGGCAGGAAAAGAAAATCAAGTCTTATCTGGACAATGAGATTATCCGGCAAAAATTGGATGAGGTAATCCCTCAGGTCCTGATTCCGTCGGAGAAGGTGTATGAAATGCGTAACGGTAAGAAGCGCGTACGGGAGAAATCTTTTTTCCCAGGCTACATCCTGATCTCTGCTGATCTGACTAACAACCGGGCTCTCGATATGATCCTGAATATGCCCGGTGTTTTAGGCTTTTTGGGTAACTCGCAAACCGGTACAAACTCTAAAATTCCCGTTCCACTCCGTCAGGCAGAGGTTAATCGGATTTTAGGGCGGGTAGAAGAGGAAACTCAGGAAGCAGCCGCGCCTACGGTAGGCTACCTTAAAGGTGAATCCGTAAAAGTAATTGATGGACCATTTAGCGGGTTCATCGGTACGGTTGAAGAGGTGTTTGATGACCGGAAGAAGCTGAACGTAGTCGTTAAGATCTTTGGTCGAAACACACCGGTTGAATTGAGTTACGCGCAAGTAGATAAAGAGGCTTAATTCAGGTTAGGTCTCGGCAATCAGGACTCGTGCTTCCCACTCGGAGTCCGCTGCCAAACTTAGAGTACCGATTGACAGATTGCTCAAATGTAATGTGACGTACGGCTGAGTTGTTTGCAATCACGATGGGCTGCACTGCGGCCATAAATTCACCAAGACAATGGCAAAAGAAGTAGGTGGCTACGTAAAGTTGCAGGTTAAGGGCGGCCAGGCTAACCCTTCTCCACCGATCGGTCCGGCGCTGGGTTCCAAGGGTTTGAACATCATGGAATTCTGCAAGCAGTTTAACGGCCGGACGCAGGATAAGATGGGGATGGTATTGCCGGTGGTGATTACCTATTACAAAGACAAGTCATTTGACTTTGTAATTAAAACCCCACCTGCACCGATCATGTTGATGGAGGCTGCCAAGCTGAAAGGTGGCTCTGCACAACCGAATCGTAACAAAGTTGGCTCAGTAACATGGGATCAGGTACGGACAATCGCGGAAACGAAGATGCCCGATCTGAACGCATTTAAGATTGAGTCGGCAATGAAAATGATTGCCGGTACTGCACGCAGCATGGGAATTACGGTGCAGGGTAAAGCACCCTGGGAGGACCAGTAAGCAATTATTGCCAAAAGCAATTTACGAGACATGGCAAAGTTAACCAAGAAACAAAAGGAAGCGATGTCGAAGTACGATGCTTCTAAGGCATACTCGCTCGAACAGGCAGCGAGTATTCTGAAGGAGATTTCGTACACGAAGTTCGACGCTTCTGTGGATATTGACGTTCGGTTGGGCGTTGATCCGCGTAAAGCCGACCAGATGGTTCGTGGCGTTGCTACGCTCCCACATGGTACGGGCAAAACGGTTCGTGTGCTGGTGCTTTGCACCCCCGACAAAGAACAGGAAGCAAAAGATGCCGGAGCTGACTATGTTGGCCTCGACGACTACATTCAGAAGATTGAGCAAGGCTGGACGGACGTTGATGTGATTATCACAATGCCGAACGTCATGGCAAAGGTGGGCCGTTTGGGCCGGGTATTGGGGCCTCGTGGTCTTATGCCTAACCCGAAGTCAGGTACCGTAACGCTGGAAGTAGGGAAAGCCGTTCAAGAGGTGAAAGCCGGTAAAATCGACTTTAAAGTTGATAAGCAGGGTGCTATTCACACGAGCATCGGTAAGGTATCATTTGCCCCCGAGAAGTTGGCTGAAAACGCACAGGAGATCATCTCCACGCTGTTGCGTCTGAAGCCCTCATCAGCGAAAGGTACATACGTGAAGTCGATCAACATATCGAGCACGATGAGCCCAGGCGTAACCATTGACAAAGGCACTGTAGCAGGAATCTAATCATGACACGGGAAGAAAAAGGAGCGATTATAGAAGAGTTAGCTCAGAAGTTTCAGAGCATTCCTTTCTTCTACATCACGGAGGCCAGTGGCATGAGCGTTGCTGAAGTCAATGATCTTCGTCGGAAATGCTTCGAGCGGGGTATCGAGTACAAAGTGGTAAAAAACACTTTTATCAAAAAAGCACTCGAAACGCTTGAAACGGATTATACGCCGTTTAACGATACGGTATTAGCTGGTCAGTCAGGTGTGATGTTTCACGCTCAAAACCAGAAGGCACCGGCACAACTCATTAAGGAGTTCCGTAAAACGAACGACAAGCTGAAGTTGAAAGGCGCTTCGATCGACTATAGCCTGTTTATCGGTGCAGATCAGCTGGATACGTTGATCTCGCTGAAGAGCAAGGAAGAGCTGGTCGGCGATATTATTGGTCTCTTGCAATCACCTGCGAAGAATGTGGTGTCTGCCCTTCAGAGCGGTGGTGGCAAACTGGCCGGTATCCTCAAAACGCTGTCAGAGCGCGAAGAGGCTTAATTTATCTATTACGGGCGGGTGCCTGTAATTTTCCAAACAATCGTATCACAATCAAATTACAATACTGAAATGGCAGATTTGAAAGCGTTCGCTGAGCAGCTCGTAAACCTGACGGTAAAAGAAGTTAACGAACTCGCTGCTATCCTGAAGGACGAGTATGGTATCGAACCAGCAGCTGCTGCTCCCGTAATGGTAGCTGGCGGTGCAGGTGGTGGCGAAGCTGCTGCGGCTGCGCCTGAGAAAACGTCTTTCGACGTAATCCTGAAGAACCCAGGTGCTGGTAAACTGGCTGTTGTGAAGCTGGTTAAAGACTTGACCGGTCTGGGCCTGAAAGAAGCGAAAGAACTCGTTGACGGTGCTCCGAAACCAGTTAAAGAAGGCGTAGCGAAGGACGAAGCTGAGGCTCTCCGGAAGCAATTGGAAGAAGCTGGTGCTGAAGTAGAAGTAAAGTAAGCAACTGCTTTTTCAATACAACTCCAAATAGGGGAGGCCTGACTATCCGTCAGGTCTTTTCCTGTTTGGAGACTTTTGTCTATATATAGAGGATATTGTTTAAACTAATTTTTTGGTCTAAACGTTACCTCACTATTGCCCCCTCGAGCGGGTGACGCTTAGGGCATTTAGGGCCGATTTTTTACCTTCTTAAAACAGGGGCGGAGCGCAATCGGCCACACAAATGTAATGGCTCTAACATTGGCTACAAACGCAAACAACACCAGCATGCGCAAAAACTTTGCGACGATTCAGCCAGTAATCGGATATCCTGACTTCCTCGATATCCAAATTAAATCATTCAAAGATTTTTTCCAACTTGATACACCATCAGACCACCGGTCGCAGGAAGGTCTGTTTAAGGTGTTTCAGGAAAATTTCCCTATTTCGGATTCACGCGAAAACTTCGTGCTGGACTTTATCGACTATTCGGTCGATCCACCGAAGTATTCCGTCGATGAGTGTATCGATCGGGGGCTGACGTATTCGGTGCCGCTGAAAGCAAAACTGCGGTTGTCGAACAACGATCCAGATAACGAAGACTTCGAGACAATCGAGCAGGAGGTATTCCTTGGTAATATCCCCTACATGACCGAAAAGGGCTCGTTCGTCATTAACGGAGCGGAACGAGTTATTGTTTCGCAGCTCCATCGTTCGCCGGGTGTGTTCTTCTCTATGAGCAAACACACCAACGGAACTAAGCTGTACTCAGCCCGGATCATCCCGTTCAAAGGATCTTGGATTGAGTTCTCAACGGACGTGAATAACGTAATGTACGCATACATCGACCGGAAAAAGAAATTCCCGGTTACGACCCTGTTGCGTGCCATTGGTTTTGGATCTGATAAAGACATTCTTGATCTCTTCGGCTTGTCGGAAGAGATTCCGGCAACTCCCGCTAACCTCAAGAAGGCGATTGGGCGTCGCTTGGCCGCTCGGGTACTGCGTACCTGGACGGAAGACTTTGTTGATGAAGATACAGGTGAAGTAGTTTCAATCAGCCGGAACGAGGTTCTCCTCGAGCGTGACTCCGTTATCTCGGTTGATGATATTGACGTGATTACGGACTCAGGCCAGAAGTCGGTCATCCTGCACAAGGAAGACATGAACGTGGCTGATTACAATATTATTTACAATACACTGCAGAAGGATAGCTCAAACTCGGAGAAAGAAGCCGTTGAGCAAATCTACCGGCAGTTGCGTAACGCCGATGCTCCAGATGAGCAAACAGCTCGGGAAATTATCCAGAGCCTGTTCTTCTCCGATAAGCGGTATGATCTTGGCGATGTTGGCCGGTACCGGATCAACAAGAAACTGGGTCTTGAGGTGGCTTCTGATACAAAGGTGTTGACTACGGAAGACATCGTATCTATTGTGAAGTACCTCATTGGGCTTATCAACTCAAAAGCTGTAGTCGATGATATTGACCACCTCAGCAACCGCCGGGTGCGGACCGTTGGGGAGCAGTTGTACGCACAGTTTGGTGTTGGTTTGGCCCGTATGGCCCGGACTATCAAGGAGCGGATGAACGTACGGGATAACGAAGACTTCAAGCCGGTTGATTTGATCAATGCCCGGACTCTGTCGTCGGTTATCAACTCGTTCTTCGGCACCAACCAGCTTTCACAGTTTATGGACCAAACCAACCCATTGGCCGAGGTGACGCACAAGCGTCGTATGTCGGCACTGGGACCTGGTGGTCTGTCGCGTGAGCGAGCTGGCTTCGAAGTTCGTGACGTTCACTACACGCACTACGGTCGTTTGTGTACGATTGAAACGCCGGAAGGTCCAAACATCGGTCTGATTTCGTCTTTGTGTGTGTACGCGAAGATCAACAGCATGGGCTTTATCGAGACACCGTACCGGGTGATCGAAAACGGTAAGGTGTCGCTGGAGAAACCAGTAATGTACCTGACGGCTGAGGAAGAAGATACGCACTACATTGCCCAGGCGAATGCGGGTATTGACAATAGTGGCAACTTCCAGGTTGACCGTTTGAAGGCTCGTTTTGAAGGTGACTTCCCGATGGCTGAGCCAACGAGTGTAACCTTCATGGATATTGCGCCCAACCAGATTGTATCGGTGGCTGCGTCGATGATTCCGTTCCTGGAGCACGATGATGCTAACCGGGCCTTGATGGGCTCTAACATGCAACGTCAGGCGGTTCCACTGCTTCGGCCTGAGGCCCCAATCGTGGGTACCGGTCTGGAAGGACGTGTTGCAGTTGACTCACGGGCTCTCTACATTGCCGAAGCTAACGGCGTGGTTGAGTTTGTGGATTCGACCAAGATCATGGTTCGTTACGAGCTGGATGCCGACTCGCGTCTGGTGACATTCGAAGATGAGGTGAAAACCTATAGCCTGATCAAGTTCCGCCGGACGAACCAGGATACCTGCATCAACCTGAAGCCGACTGTACTGAAAGGGCAGAAAGTAACGAAGGGCGATGTGCTTTGTGAAGGTTATGCAACACAACAGGGTGAGCTGGCGCTTGGCCGGAACATGAAAGTTGCGTTCATGCCCTGGCAGGGATACAACTTTGAGGATGCTATCGTGATCTCGGAGCGTGTAGTACGCGAAGATATCTTCACGTCTATCCACATCGAAGAATTTGAACTGGAAGTTCGCGACACGAAGCGGGGCGAGGAAGAATTGACTTCTGAAATCCCGAACGTGAGCGAAGAAACCGTTCGCAACCTCGACGAAAACGGTATTGTACGGGTAGGTACGGAGGTGAAAGAAGGCGACATCCTGATCGGTAAGATTACGCCGAAGGGAGAAAGCGATCCGACACCGGAAGAAAAACTGCTCCGTGCAATCTTTGGTGATAAAGCAGGCGACGTAAAAGATGCCTCGAAGAAAGCACCACCGTCGTTGAAAGGGGTTGTAATTGATACAAAACTGTTCTCGCGTCCGTCGAAGGAAGACCGCGGTAAGCACAAGGAAGAGATTAAGGTTCTGATGAAGAAGTTTAGTCGTGACCTGACAGCGCTGCGTAGCCGGATGATTGACAAACTGGTTGACCTGCTTGACGGCAAAACCAGCGCGGGTGTGAAGCATAAGTTTGGCGACGAAATCGTCAGCAAAGGCGTTAAGTTCAACCGGAAGAACATCACCGATAACCTGTTCCCAGACAAGAACCCGTATCGCGATGAGAGTGGCTACTCGGTTCCTGAGGAAGTCAACCTCCTGAGCGATCTGGTGCTCGAAGGCTGGACGGACGATCATCATACGAACCAACTGGCAGTGCAGGTAGTGAAAAACTACAACACGCGCCGGAACGAGGTAACGGGGCGCTTCAAGCGGGAGCGGTTTACCCTCGAAGTTGGTGACGAACTGCCGGCGGGTATCGTGAAGTTGGCGAAGGTGTACATCGCTAAGAAGCGCAAGCTGAAAGTAGGGGATAAGATGGCCGGTCGCCACGGTAACAAAGGGGTTGTTGCCCGGATTGTTCGTGACGAAGATATGCCGTTCCTCGAAGACGGAACCCCCGTGGATATCGTACTGAACCCATTGGGTGTACCTTCCCGGATGAACCTCGGTCAGATTTACGAAACCGTATTAGGCTGGGCTGGTCAGAAACTGGGCCGCAAGTATGCAACGCCGATTTTCGACGGGGCTACCGAGCAGCAGGTTGTTGACGAGCTCGATGCCGCTGGCTTGCCATCGTTTGGTCGTACCTATTTGTACAATGGTTTGACCGGCGATCGCTTTGACCAGAAAGTAACCGTGGGGATCATCTACATGCTTAAACTCGGTCACTTGGTCGACGATAAGATGCACGCCCGCTCGATTGGCCCCTACTCGCTCATTACGCAGCAGCCGCTGGGTGGTAAGGCGCAGTTTGGTGGTCAGCGTTTTGGGGAGATGGAAGTGTGGGCGTTGGAGGCCTTCGGGGCATCGAACATCCTGCAGGAAATCCTGACGGTGAAGTCGGACGACGTGGTTGGTCGGGCAAAGGCGTACGAAGCTATCGTGAAGGGTGAGAACCTGCCGAAGCCAAATATCCCTGAGTCGTTCAACGTACTTGTGCACGAGTTGCGTGGTCTAGCACTTGAAATTACACTTGAGTAAAGTTTTCAGTTTACTGTTCTCGGTTTTCAGTTGGTTGACACAAACTTGTAGCTGTGTCAGCCAACTGAAAACTGTAGACTGAAAACAGTAAACTCCACTAATTAAATCTCCAACTTCATGTCGTTCAAAAAGAACAAGAAACTCAACAGCGACTTCTCCAGCGTGACGATTAGCCTGGCGTCGCCTGAGTCGATTCTGGAGAGTTCATACGGCGAGGTGACGCAGCCTGAAACGATCAACTACCGGACCTACAAGCCGGAAATGGGTGGTCTTTTCTGCGAGCGCATCTTTGGCCCGGTGAAAGATTGGGAGTGCCACTGCGGCAAGTACAAGCGGATTCGCTACAAAGGCATTATCTGCGACCGTTGTGGTGTTGAGGTAACGGAGAAAAAAGTTCGCCGGGAGCGGATGGGCCACATCGAACTGGTGGTGCCTGTGGCGCATATCTGGTATTTCCGGAGCCTTCCAAACAAAATCGGTTATCTGCTCGGTCTTTCTACCAAGAAGCTCGATCAGATCATTTATTACGAGCGGTACATCGTTATTCAGCCGGGTGTAAAAGCCGAAGATGGTATTAACCAGCTCGACTTCCTGACCGAAGACGAATACCTCGATATTATCGACAAGCTGCCGAGCACCAATCAGCACCTCGACGACAAAGACCCGAACAAATTCATCGCCAAGATGGGGGCCGAAGCGTTGGAGATGCTGTTGTCACGGCTCGAACTCGACTCGCTTTCGTACCAGCTTCGCCATGCAGCCGCTACCGATACATCGCAGCAGCGTAAGGCTGAGGCTCTGAAGCGGTTGAAAGTAGTAGAAGCATTCCGGGAGGCTAACGGCCGGATTGAGAACCGCCCTGAGTGGATGGTGATCAAGATGGTACCGGTTATCCCGCCCGAATTGCGTCCGCTCGTCCCTCTGGACGGTGGCCGTTTCGCTACGTCTGACTTAAATGACCTGTACCGTCGGGTTATTATTCGGAACAACCGTCTGAAGCGTCTGATCGAGATCAAAGCACCTGAGGTGATTCTTCGTAACGAGAAGCGGATGTTGCAGGAGGCTGTCGACTCATTGTTCGACAACTCACGCAAGGTCAACGCTGTTCGTTCGGAGGGTAACCGTGCGCTGAAGTCACTGTCTGACATGCTGAAAGGTAAGCAGGGCCGTTTCCGGCAAAACCTGCTTGGTAAGCGTGTCGACTACTCAGGTCGTTCGGTAATCGTGGTAGGTCCCGAGCTGAAAATGCACGAGTGCGGTCTGCCAAAAGACATGGCCGCCGAGTTGTTCAAGCCGTTTATTATCCGTAAGCTCATCGAGCGGGGGATTGTGAAAACGGTGAAATCGGCTAAGAAAATCGTTGATCGTAAAGATCCGGTTATCTGGGACATTCTGGAAAACGTACTGAAAGGTCACCCTGTATTACTCAACCGGGCTCCAACGCTGCACCGTTTGGGTATTCAGGCATTCCAGCCTAAGCTGATCGAGGGTAAAGCGATTCAGTTGCACCCACTCGTGACGACGGCCTTCAACGCCGACTTTGACGGTGACCAGATGGCCGTTCACGTGCCGCTGGGTCAGGAGGCAATCCTGGAAGCGTCGCTGTTGATGCTGGCATCGCACAACATTCTTAACCCAGCCAACGGCGCGCCGATCACGGTACCGTCGCAGGACATGGTGTTGGGTCTGTACTATGTGACGAAAGGCCGCAAAACAACGCCCGAGTATCCGATTGCCGGCGAAGGCATGACGTTCTACGGTGCTGAAGAGGTGATTATTGCCATCAACGAAGGTAAAGTATCGAAGCATGCTAACATTAAGTGCCGGGTTGAGGTACGCAATGAGCAGGGTGAGCTCGAAACCAAAATCGTTGAGACGGTAGCCGGCCGGTTGCTGTTCAATCAGTTTGTACCGAAAGAGGTAGGTTTCATCAACGAACTGTTGACGAAGAAGAAACTCCAGCAAATCATTGCGCTGATCTTTAAAATCTCAGGTGTTGCCAAAACAGCGGCTTTCCTCGACGATATCAAAGAACTCGGTTTCCAGATGGCCTTCCGGGGTGGTCTGTCGATCGGTCTGAGCGACGTGATGATTCCTGAAGCGAAGCAGGGCCTTATTGAAGAGGCCAAGCAAAGCGTACAGGGTGTTTGGGATAACTACCTGATGGGTCTGATTACGGAGAACGAGCGTTACAACCAGGTAATTGATATCTGGACGCGGGTGAACTCGCGTGTAACCGAAACCCTCATGAAGCAGCTGGAAGCTGATCAGGGTGGTTTTAACTCGATCTACATGATGATGCACTCAGGTGCCCGTGGTTCGCGCGAGCAGATTCGTCAGCTGGGTGGTATGCGGGGTCTGATGGCCAAGCCTCAGAAAAACCTGCAAGGCTCAGTCGGTGAAATCATTGAGAACCCGATTCTGTCGAACTTCAAAGAAGGTCTCGACGTATTGGAGTACTTTATCTCAACGCACGGTGCCCGGAAAGGTCTGGCCGATACGGCTTTGAAAACGGCCGATGCCGGTTATCTGACCCGTCGTCTGCACGACGTAGCTCAGGACGTAATCATCAGCGAAAACGACTGTGGTACTTTGCGGGGTCTGCAAGTGTCGGCGTTGAAAGACAACGAAGATATCGTAGAGCCGCTGTCAGAGCGTATTCTGGGTCGGACTACGGTACACGACGTGTACGATCCGCTCAAGAAAGATGCTGACGGTAATCCGTTGTTGCTGGTAGCTTCGGGTGATCTGATCACCGAAGAAATTGCCGCAGCTATCGACGAAACCAGCATCGAAACGGTTGAAATCCGTTCGGTACTGACCTGCGAATCGAAGAAGGGTGTTTGTAGCAAATGCTACGGTCGCAACCTCGCTACGGGCCGCATGGTCGACATCGGTGAAGCTGTAGGGGTTATTGCCTCACAGTCGATCGGTGAGCCGGGTACACAGCTGACTCTGCGTACCTTCCACGTGGGTGGTACGGCTTCAAACATCGCCGTTGATGCCTCGATTCGGGCTAAATTCGACGGCCTGATTGAATTTGAAGAAATGCGTACGGTAGAGTCGGAAGACAGCGAAGGTAACCCACAGACGGTTGTAATGGGTCGCTCAGGTGAAGTTCGGATTGTCAACCCCGATGACCGCAATCAAGTCTACATCAGCAACAACGTTCCGTACGGTGCGTTCCTGCGGGTGAAAGATGGCGATATGGTGAAAAAAGGCGACGAACTGAGCGCCTGGGATCCTTACAACGCCGTTATCCTTTCTGAACTGACCGGTACCGTTTCGTTCGACGCGATCGAGGAAGGCATCACCTACCGCGAAGAGTTTGATGAGCAGACCGGCTTCCAGGAGATGGTAATCATCGAAAGCCGTGATAAGACCAAAAACCCGGCTATCGTGGTTAGTGGTGTGAGTACGCTGCTGGAAGACATCACCGAGAAAGGGTACAACCTGCCGGTGGGTGCGCGCCTGGTTGTAAAAACCGGCCAAACCATCAAGGCGGGTCAGCCACTGGCCAAAATTCCGCGTAACGTGGGTAAAACCCGCGATATTACGGGTGGTCTGCCACGGGTAACGGAATTGTTTGAAGCCCGTAACCCATCGAACCCGGCGGTCGTTTCGGAAATCGACGGTGTTGTAACCTACGGAACCATCAAGCGTGGTAACCGGGAAATCTTCATCGAGTCGAAAGACGGTACGAAGAAGAAATACCTCGTTCCGCTGTCGAAGTTCATCTTGGTACAGGACAATGACTTCGTACGGGCTGGTGCTCCGCTGTCGGATGGTGCCATTACGCCGAGCGATATTCTGGCGATTAAAGGACCAACGGCCGTTCAGGAGTACCTCGTGAACGAAATTCAGGAAGTATACCGCTTGCAGGGTGTGAAGATCAACGATAAGCACATCGAAGCCATTGTTCGGCAGATGATGCAGAAAGTAGAGATCATCGACTCAGGCGATACGAACTTCCTCGAAGGTCAGGTAGTTGACAAGTGGTCGTTCCGTGAGGAAAACGATAAGGTGATGGACGCTAAAGTGGTGATGGATGCCGGTGGCTCTGAAACCCTGAAGCCGGGTCAGATTATTTCGTCACGTCGTTTGCGTGATGAGAACTCAAGCCTGAAGCGCCGTGACCTGCCCATCGTGGTAGTGCGGGATGCCATGCCAGCCGTTTCGCAACCGACGCTGATGGGTATCACCCAGGCATCGTTGGGTACGGAAAGCTTTATCTCGGCCGCTTCGTTCCAGGAGACGACCAAGGTACTGAGCGAGGCTTCGATCCGTGGTAAGAACGATACCCTCGAAGGTCTGAAGGAAAACGTGATCGTGGGTCACCTGATCCCGGCCGGTACCGGTGTTCGTCGTTACCAGGGCGTTATCGTCGGCTCAAAAGAAGAGTACGAAACCATTACCGAATCGCGCGAGCAGTTCTCACGTACCAAAAAGCGGGTAACGGCTTAAGTCGAACCAAGTATTGATAGAAACAACGCCCCGGTCAGTAATGATCGGGGCGTTGTTCGTTTATCGTCCACACCAACAATCTGGTGAGAAAATGGGCTGGATGAGTATTTAATTGAGTGATAACGATCAGTCGGGGCGTAACAGGGGCTTTATCGGGTGACGTGTTTATACACGACTCCGTCTTTCATGACAAACTGTACTCGATTGTAAATGACCTCTTTGAAATCTTTTTCAAGATCACCACTAAACGCAACAATATCGGCCAAAGCGCCTTCTTTGATCACACCCAATTCTTTTTGCTTGCCCATGACTACGGCGGCCTGATACGTACCTGCCTGTAATACATCGGCAACGGGCAAACCAGCATCAACGTACGAAACCAGCGTGTTTTTCGCTTCTAAGCCGATTGCCCGCGGAGTATATAGGTACAAATCAGACCCATAGACGATTTTGACCCCTGCCTTTACGGCTCTTACAAGTCGCTCTTTGGTGGTAGCCACAAAGCTCCTGATGTCGTCATCGGTTATGTTGCTTTTAGCAAACTCAACAATGCCTTTATACCCTTCGAAAGAGCCATCGGTGGGTACCAAATAGGTGCCTTTTTGCGCCATTAGCCGGAGTGTACTGTCCGAAATGCCATAGCCATGCTCGATCCCGTCGACACCGGCCTGAACAGCGTCCCGAATAATTTCATCGTAGGTCGCATGAGCTGTGACTTTTAAGCCGTTTTGGTGAGCCACTTCCACAATGGCCCGCATCTGCTCAGGTGAGAGAACCAATCCGTTATCGTTTGTCGCGCAGATTTTGATCAGATCAACCCCATTTACAATGTGCTCGTTGACCGCACTCCGGGCTTCGTCGACCGTTCGCACAATACTGTATTCGCGGGCGGGTAACGTTTTGTGCAGATATGCCAATTTGCCAAACTGACCATTGGGCGGGCTAATGATTGGCCCCGATACCAGCATTCGGGCACCTTTGACCCAGCCTTTCCGGATAGCATTTCTCAAGACTACATCCAGGTACGGCCCCGAATTGCCCAGATCTTTAACGGTGGTAATACCGGCTTCCAGAAACGATTGGGCAATACTACCTCCCCGGAGTAGTCGATCGGCATCCGAATTCTCAATCAGGTCGGTTTCCATGGGAGTGCCGCTTTTCTGCATAAACAGAAAGTGCGTATGCGAATCAATCAGGCCCGGTATTACAGTGGCCGAGGATAGGTCGATAAACTGACTGTTGGCCTTAAAGCCGTCGGCCGATTTGCCGACTTTAACTACTTTGTCGCCTTCAACAACAATATATTGGTCTCGCAGAAACTGCTTCTTTTCGGAGTCGAAGAACTTACCGGCTTTGATCAGATACCGGGTTGGCTGCTGACCAAAGGTCGTCTGAAATAGGAAAGCAGCGAAGAAAAAGAGAATGGCACGCATATGGTTGAAAAGTGGATTTAAATTCACACGAGGGGTAGCTTTCGGGAGTTGAAATTTCTCCTCATCGACGGAGCCGTACGAGTCACCCGTCATCAGGGTTTGAGTTTCGCTCTGGCTCGTTTAAAAACCAGCATAAACACCAAAGCCACAAAGGTTGCATTAAACAGATAATAGCCGAGCGTATGATCCTGATGGAAAATAAACCGGTCGGTGAGGAGCCGGAATGACAGAAAAAAAAGCCAATACCAGCCGAATCCAACGGCTAATTGCGCCCAGGGTGACAGATGGCCGTGCCAGTATTTGTAGCGTTTGTACATGGTGGTTCGGGTCTGGAAATACGTTGCGATTGCCTAATCAAATATAGGCTAATTTTTAACCAGGCAACCGGACCGAACGGTGCTGACCTGTAGCCAAACCTGATCTTTCTTCAGCATAACGAGCTTACATAAACCGCTACATTTTCGCCTACCTTTGTATGCATTGCAACATCGCGCAGATGTTGCCTCGGCTTACCCACTTCGCGATGAAAACAAACTACCTGTCCATTTTTTGTCTGACAACTTTCTTTGGCATGGCCAACGCACAAACGCCAACTCCTTTAGCGGCACCTAAAGCCGCTGTGAAGCCCAAACAACTTACGATTCACGGCGACACGCGGGTCGATAATTACTACTACCTCAACGAACGGGAAAATCCCGAGGTAATCAATTACCTCAAGGCCGAAAATGCCTATCTCGAACAGACGCTGGCACCCGTCAAAGAGCTGCGCCAGAAACTGTTTGAGGAAATGAAGGGCCGTATCAAGCAACAGGATCAGTCGGTGCCCTACAAAGAAGGCGACTATTACTACCAGACCAACTTTGTAGAAGGGGGCGAGTACCCGATTTATGTTCGTAAAAAAGGGTCACTGTCGGCACCGGAAGAGGTTATGTTCGATTGTAACCAGTTGGCCAAGGGGCACGCGTACTACAATCTGGGCGGTTACGAGGTATCGGACAACGACGAGTTAGCCATTTTCTGTGAGGATACCGTGAGCCGCCGGTTGTACACGCTGCGGATTAAGAACCTGAAGACGGGGCAGATCTACCCCGAAGCCATTCCGAACGTTGAAGCCGGCGACTTTGCCTGGGCCACCGACAATAAAACGCTGTTCTACATCAAAAAGGATGTGCAAACGCTGCTCGGTTATCAGGTGTACCGGCACGTACTGGGTACCGATCCGAAACAGGACGTACTGGTGTACGAAGAGAAAGACAACCAGTTTTACATGGGCCTGTACCGGATGAAGTCGAAGAAGTATATTGCCGTGGTGAGCGATCATAACGGCGTCACGACTGAATACCGACTGTTAGAGGCCGCCAGGCCAACCGAGAATTTTACGGTGTTTTATCCCCGTGAACGCGGGCACGAGTACGATATTCAACACTTCGGTAATAAGTTTTACGTCCGTACCAACTACAAAGCCCAGAACTATCGGCTCATGGAGGTGCCCGAGGGGCAGCAGGCAAACCGGGCGGCCTGGAAAGAGGTGATTCCGCACCGGGCCGATGTGTTTCTGCAAAACATGGACGTGTTTGCGGGCCACCTCGTACTCGGCGAACGCAAAGAGGGCCTGACCCGGCTGCGGATTATCAACCAGAAAAAGTCTGGCGAAGATCACTATATCGAATTTGGGGAGCCTGCCTATGTCGCTGGTATGTCGTACAACCCGGAATTTGATACCAACGTGCTACGCTACAGCTATGCTTCGCTCACCACGCCGGGCTCTACCTTCGATTACAATATGGACACGAAGGTCAAAACGCTCCTCAAGCAGCAGGAGGTGTTAGGGGGCTTCAACAAAGACAATTACGTGTCGGAGCGGGTGTATGCTACGGCGCGGGATGGCGTAAAAGTGCCCATTTCGCTCGTGTACCGGAAGGGCACTAAGAAGGATGGTTCGGCACCGTTGCTCCAATACGCCTATGGTTCGTACGGGAGCAATACTGAGCCTGGTTTCGGCTCGGCCCGGTTGAGCTTGCTCGATCGGGGTTTCATTTATGCAATTGCTCACATTCGGGGTGGGCAGGAGATGGGCCGCCACTGGTACGAAGACGGCAAGATGCTGAAGAAGAAGAACACCTTCAACGACTTTGTCGACTGCTCAAAATTCCTGATTGAAAACAAATACACCAGCCCCAGCAAGCTGTTTGCGTTGGGTGGCTCGGCCGGGGGGCTCCTGATGGGTGCGGTGGTCAATCAGGCTCCTGAGCTGTACCGGGGCGTGGTGGCGGCCGTTCCGTTTGTCGATGTCGTGACGACCATGCTCGACGAAACCATTCCGCTCACAACCGGCGAGTGGGAAGAGTGGGGCAATCCGAAAACGAAGAAATACTACGACTACATGAAGTCGTACTCGCCTTACGATAACGTCGAGAAAAAGGCTTACCCGAATATGCTGGTTACGACCGGCCTGCACGATTCGCAGGTGCAATACTGGGAGCCTGCCAAGTGGGTGGCCAAGCTACGTACCCTAAAAACGGACCAGAATCAGCTCCTGCTCCACACCAACATGGAAGCCGGGCACGGTGGCGCATCGGGTCGGTTTGAAGCACTAAAAGAAGTGGCGCTCGAATATGCATTCATGCTGAACCTGTTGGGTATTCAACAGTAGCCATTGAAGGGTAACGTGGCTTACTTAGGTCGGGTAACTGGAGTCGAAAGATGACCGGTTACCCGCTTTTTTTGGCGCGGGGCGTTTCCATTACCGGGTCAGTCTCCGTGATTCATATTTGAGCTGGCCGAATGTGTAGCAGAATAGTCCATAATCTTGAGAAATCGGTAGATAAGATTAGTACCACTTGCCAACAAGCATAGCCGTGTTTTTTTAGCAAGCTGTTACCTTTGAGCCGGTTGCATAAGGCGTATGGCAAAACAGCAAATCGTTCGGGTAGATATTGTAAAAGAAAAAACCTCACTGAGTAAGGCTCAGAAAGAGTTTAATGAGCTGACCCGGCAAATCGAGAAAACAGAGAGAGACTTGGCCACTCTGCGCGAAGCTGCCGACCGGATTCAACAGCGGGTTGAGGGAGAACTCCGGCCGCTCCTGAAAAAACTGACCGATGTACAGGTCAAATTGGTTAGGCTGTATGATCGGGCTGCTACGCAACAGGACGTATCGCGCGCAGACAGGCGTAAACTGGCCGAGCTGATTACCGAGCTTACCTTTGACCTGATCGATCAACACGGCATTGATGCGCTGAAGCCCATTCACGATAGGTACAGTGACGTGACGTTTGACGAACGGATACGTCATCAGCAGCAGTCGGATGCCCTGGGCGACAATAAGCGTACAAACGAGGAAGCCCATCCCGAAGGTACGCCTGCCGAGGAAGAGGACAGTTGGGAGAAAGCCGAAGCCGAAGCTGAAGAATGGCGCCGGAAACGGGCCGAGGAGGAACGGGCCGCTCGACCAAAGTCGGAGAAGCAACAGGCACGCGAAGCCAAACGGGCAGAGGAGGCCCGCAACATCACCCGGTCGGTTCGGGCGCTTTATATGGATCTGGTAAAAACGTTTCATCCCGACCGTGAACCCGACGAGACCGAGAAAATCCGTAAAACCGAGATTATGCAGCGGGTTACGCAAGCCTACGACGACAACGATTTACTCGGGTTACTTCGGTTGCAAATGGAGTTTAACCGGATTGATCAGGAACACCTGGAAACCCTGGCGGATGAGCAGCTCGGGTATTACAACAAACTTTTGAAAGGGCAGGTTGCCGAGTTGGATGCTAAACTCTTTGCTCTACAGTCGCGGCTGGGGCGGATGCTGGGCTCGGCATTTGGCTTTATTCATTCGCCGGTAAGTCTCGAATTTAATTTCAACACCTACCTCAACCAGGTTAAAAAGATGCTTAAAGCGTCGAAATCTGATTTGGAGGTATTGTCTGATACCGACATGCTGAAGCTGTGGTTAAAGGGGTACCGGTAGCGGGTACTCTGAGCAGCCACACCAGTATCGGGGTTTGATCCATAGTCTATAACGTGAGCAGGTATTTTCAAAAGTTACTACTTTATCTAATCTGGTTTTCACCGGTTGTTGGGTATGCCCAACAGTTTGAGGTATCGTATCCGGTGCCCCGGCTGGTGGTTCAGCGGGGGGCCGACAATCAAGGGCAATTGTACGTATCGGGCCGTCTCGATTTTGCTGCTGACCGGATTGAGGGGCAGCTTACGCCCGTTGCGGCCGGGCAGGGGAGTGGCACCACTTGGCAGGTTATTCAGACTAACCCGCAAAACGGCGTTTTCTACGGGCAACTGACCGGCACCGGCGGTTGGTACGTGCTTAACCTGCGCGCCATCCGCAACAATATAGTCATCAATGAAACGTCCGTTCGGCCGGTTGGGATCGGCGAGGTGTTTATCACGGCGGGCCAGTCAAACTCGCGCGGGCTGGGCAATGGCGATAACGACCTCGGTACGGCCACCGACCGGGTCAGTACGATCGACACCATCAATCACTATTATCCGTCGGGTCAGCCGCTGTTCTCGTCGGGCGACCCCATGCCGTTTCCCCGGTACAAAGCGCTCACTGCGGCCCGGCGTATGTTTCCCATGGGCGAAAGCTCCTGGGGGTGGGGTGAGTTGGGCGATTATATCGTGAGTCGTTATAATGTGCCGGTTGTGTTTTACAACGCTGGTTGGGATTCATCGACCATTGAGAACTGGATCAACACGGCCAATGGTATACCGGCCTGCAACCGGTACTGGTGTTCGGGTGGAGACTGGCTTAATCTACAGCCATATACCAATCTGAAAAATATTCTGCATTACTACGGCTCAACGGGGGGCGCCCGGGCAGTGCTGTGGCATCAGGGCGAGGCCGAGTACGGCGACAACAGCAGCGGCAGTATCCCGCAGTATGCCACGCGGCTGCGTGAGCTGATTGCCAAGTCACGGGCCGACTTCAACGGGCGGCCACTGCCCTGGGTCATTGCGCGGGCTTCGTTCGACGGTCAGGTGACCCGGCCCGAGGTAGTTGCCAAACAGCAGGAGGTTATTGATACACCTAATTTGCTGGCATTCCAGGGACCGTTAAACGATACGATCATCAACCGGCAGGCGGGTGTAAACAATGTGCACTTCGGGAATGAACTACGCCCCCCTACGCACCCGCAGTATTTCAACAATCCCAATTCAATTCCGGCTTCGATGGGTTTATCGCGGTTTGCCCGAAACTGGAACAACAGCCTGAACAACGCTTTTTTTCAAAATGCCGCTCCGGTACTGCCGCAGCAGTTTGCCGTAACCGGTTCTGTTGCGGGCATCATTGCTCCTGCCGATAGTGTTACCCTGGCGGTGTACACCATCGGAACGTTTGGGGGGGATAATGGCTGGCAGGTTCAATTACTCGACTCAAGCGGGCGCTTTATCGAAGCGTTGCCCGGAGTTGGCACCAACCCGGTCCGAACAAAGCTTCCTTCTGACCTGACAACAGGGTGGTTTCGTCTGCGTTTGGTGGCTACAAATCCAATACTGCCCGCCGTACCAACTAATAAGTTTCAACTGGGAATACCACCCCCACCGCCCCCTGCTCCACGTACCGATCTGAGCCTTGCCATAGTAACAAGTAGCCGGGTCGTGCGGGTCGGCGAAACCCTCACCGTACAACTAATCCTCCAGAATAGTGGTCCCGATTCGGCAACCAACGTACAGGTGCAAAACCGGTTGCCGGCCAATTTGTCGGTGGTAACAACCAGTGGTATGACTAATACCGGTACCGCTTTGGTGGGCAATGTAGCCCAACTGGCCACCGGAGCATCGATAACATTGAGTTTCGGGGTACAGGTACTGGCTGAGGGAACCTACCGCAACGCGGCCGAGATCGTACAAAGCAGCCCCACGGATAGTGATAGCCAGCCGGGAACCGGTACAAGCACCGGTCAGGACGACGAAGCGAGTGTGGAGTGGCGCACGCCGGGTGCGGGCGGGGCAATCTTCGAATCGGCTAACCCCAATCAGGTTCCATTGCCTGCCGTACAGTCCAATGAGCCCGCTCCTGAAGCCAGTCGCGCTGATCTGAGCTTACAACTGGTGACCAATACCCGCACACCAGCTCTCAACGAGCTGGTGTCGTATAGCCTTGTTGTATCAAACCGGGGCGGGGCCTCGGCTACCGCTATTACCGTAGCGGCTACTCTTCCCGCCGGACTTAGCTACGTGAGTGGTTTGTCGGCAACGGGACAGACCGTAACCGGAACTGTCAACAACCTCAATGCCGGGAGTAGCACCACGCTTGTGTTTATGGCTCGCCTGATTGCGACCGGTGAGCAGCTGACCAAAGCACAGATTTGGGCGGCCAACCCCGCCGATTCGGACTCCACCCCGGGGAATGGGACCGAAAATGGCGAAGATGATACCGCCTGGGTCAGTATTCGAGGACGATAGTTACAGAATAGCTTCGCGGACTCGCACGAGCCGTTCCAGCAAGGCTTCTAACTGATCGAGGGGGAGCATGTTGGCACCGTCTGACTTGGCGCAGGATGGATCGGGGTGCGTTTCGATGAAAAGGCCGTCGGCCCCAACGGCAATGGCCGCCCTGGCAATGGTAGCAATCAGGGCCGGTTTCCCACCCGTGACCCCCGATGACTGGTTGGGCTGCTGCAATGAGTGGGTGCAATCCATCACAACCGGCACACCAAACGACTGCATGGCCGGAATATTCCGGTAGTCGACAACCAGGTCGCCGTAGCCAAAGGAGTTACCCCGGTCGGTCAGAATCACCGTAGCTTCCGGGTTTATAGCATGGACTTTTTCGGCGGCAAAATGCATACTCTCGCCCGACAAAAACTGGCCTTTCTTGATGTTCACGGCCTTACCGGTGCGGGCGGCAGCCTCCAGCAGTTCGGTTTGGCGGCACAGAAAAGCCGGAATCTGTAACACATCGACAGCCTCAGCAGCCATAGCGGCTTCGTCGGACTCGTGAATGTCGGTCACCGTTGGGATGTTGAAAGTAGTACCAACCTCCTTCAGGATCGACAAGGCCAATTCATCACCGATGCCCGTAAACGAGTTCGCTTTGGTTCGGTTGGCTTTGCGGTACGAACCTTTAAAAATGTACGGAATTCGTAGCTTATCGGTAATGGTAACAATGCGTTCGGCAATTTGCAGAGCCATGTCGCGGCCTTCAATGGCGCAGGGACCAGCCATCAAAAAAAAGTTGGGCGAATCAGTATGGCGGAGCTTCGAAAGTTGGATCATACGTATTGGTAGCCTATTGAGGCATACAAAGGTGCAACGGATTTTAGGAACTCAGTAGTTCGGTATCGAAGCCCTCGTATAGCCGCCCGATTCGGCGCTTTGTGCACCAAAGAGTACGGTTTGGTAGGAAAGAGGCTTTAGTAGACGGTGTAGGATTAAACTCTATAGTCAATATATAAACTACTATAAATCAATAATTTATATTTAATTACGGCATAGGTATTAACGCCCAGGCTACAAAAAAATTGTTTGACAATGATAGGGGAAATGGTTTTCTTTGTGCCGTTTTTCAACCCCAATTGACTACTAAAATGTCAGAAATTGCACAAAAAGTTAAGAACATTATTGTTGAGAAATTAGGTGTCGAAGAGTCTGAGGTTACGCCTGAGGCAAGCTTCACCAACGACCTGGGGGCCGACTCGCTTGACACTGTTGAATTGATCATGGAATTTGAGAAAGAATTCAACATTTCTATCCCTGACGATCAGGCCGAAAACATCGGCACCGTTGGTCAGGCGATCACCTATCTCGAAGAAAACGCTGGCAAGTAAGCCTGCACAGGGCCTTCTACCTGTTTGAGTCTTTAGGTTTTCTCTTCGAAAGCTTAACTACTCAAACACGTAGCGCCTGTTTTCTTCTTATTATTCCATCTGCAGTTTTCCTGTATGACCTTCCGACGAGTAGTAGTTACGGGCCTTGGTGCCCTCACCCCCATCGGTAACGATGTGCCCACGTTTTGGGATGGCTTGGCCGCTGGTGCCAGTGGTGCCGGCCCAATCACCAAATTCGATGCGAGCAAGTTCAAGACCCAGTTTGCCTGCGAACTGAAAGGGCTCGACGTTACTCAGTACATCCCTCGTCAGGATGCGCGCAAAATGGACCCCTTCACCCATTACGCACTGATTGTGGCCGAACAGGCAGTGCAGGACTCGAAGCTGGACCTGGAAAAAATTGACAAAAACAAGGTCGGCGTTATCTGGGGATCGGGTATTGGAGGTCTGAAGTCGTTTGAAGACGAGGTGATCGACTACGCCAAAGGCGACGGTACTCCTCGGATCAATCCGTTCTTTATTGTTCGCATGATTGCCGACAGTGCACCGGGCCAAATCTCGATGCGCTATGGTTTCCGCGGACCCAATTACGTGACGGTATCGGCCTGTGCGTCGAGCCTGAACGCGATGATCGATGCGTTCAACTACATCCGTCTGGGCCGCATGAATATCTGCGTGACCGGGGGCTCCGAAGCCGCCGTCACCAAAGCCGGTATTGGTGGTTTCAACGCGAACCGGGCCCTCTCGGAACGCAATGATGACCCCATGACGGCCTCTCGCCCGTACGATAAAGACCGCGACGGTTTTGTACTGGGTGAAGGCGCCGGTGCCCTGATTCTGGAAGAGTATGAGCATGCCAAAGCACGGGGCGCCAAAATCTACGCCGAACTGATTGGCGGGGGCATGTCGTCCGATGCGTTTCATATTACGGCCCCGCACCCCGATGGGTTAGGTGCCCGTTTGGGTATGCACGATGCGCTCGATGATGCCGGTATCAAGCCCGAAGAAATTGACTACATCAACACACACGGCACCTCGACGCCCGTAGGCGACCCGCAGGAGCTGAAGGCCATTCACCAACTCTTTGGTGACCATGCCTTTGCCATCAACATTAGTTCGACCAAGTCGCAGATTGGCCACCTTCTCGGAGCGGCCGGGGCGGTGGAATCCATTGCCTGTCTGTTTGCTTTGGAACGCCAGATTGTGCCTCCAACGATCAACCACTTTACCGACGATCCTGAGATTGACCCCCGGTTCAACCTGACGTACAATCAGGCCCAGCCCCGCAAGCTGACCACGGTCATGAGCAACGGATTCGGTTTTGGCGGGCATAACGCATCGGTTATTTTCCGTAAACTTTCCGACTAAGTGCAACTCGCTTTGCCTCGTAGCTACTTTGCCACGTTTCTGAACCTTTTCCGCTCGCAGGATGCCGACAAACGGAAAAAGTTAAAGAATGCTGTCGCCCATATTATCGGGGAAAATCCGTCGAACCTGCGCCTGTACCAACTGGCGCTACGGCACTCGTCGGCCTCCCGGGAGACGGTCATTGTAGGCTTTCGCGAGTCGAACGAACGACTTGAATACCTTGGCGACGCCGTACTGGGTATGGTCATTGCTGAGTTTCTATTCAAAAAATACCCGTACAAAGACGAGGGTTTTCTGACCGAAATTCGGTCGCGGATTGTGAACCGGGAGATGCTTAACGGTATCTCGCGCAAAATCGGCCTCGACCGGCTCATCGAGTACGACGGGGCCCGTACTAAAAGTCTGCCCGCCCGTACCTCTATGTATGGCGATGCGCTGGAGGCTCTGGTTGGTGCCATTTATCTCGATAAAGGTTTCCGGTTTACTCGCCGGTTTATCCTGAAGAACCTGCTGTCGCACTACGATATCGACTCGCTGGTGCAGAACAATGCCAATTTCAAGAGTCGCCTGATTGAGTGGGCGCAACGTGAAGGTAAAGAAGTACGGTTTGATATTATTGCCGAGAAAGGGAATAGCCATTACCGGGAGTTTATCGCGCAGATCGTGATTAACGAAGAACCCTTTGCCACGGGTAGCGGCTATTCCAAAAAGAAAGCGGAACAGTCAGCTGCCGAGAAAGCCCTTGAGCTTCTCGATGCCAAGTAGACGTAGCTCAAACTGTATGATACCCTGAATGCCATGTGCCCAAACACATGGCATTTTTTTGTGGAGTATAGGCCGGGCTTTCTGTCAAAATGACCCAATTGGCGTAGTGAGAGGCTCTTTATCGTGTCAATTTGGCCGTATAGTAGGGCTGGTACAAAACTTGACTAACCGATGGTAGATAACAAATACAGAAACCGTTAATCAAACCAGTACCATGAACGCTTTAACCCGCTCTAACCAGTTCCCCTCGTTGATCGAAACGTTTCGCATGAACAGCCCCCTGGGTCGTGAAATTAACGACTTCTTCAGCCAGAGCACACAGGCGCCCAATAGTGTACCAGCCGTAAACGTAGCCGAACATACCGATGGCTTTCGGATTGAGGTAGCGGCCCCTGGCCTGAAAAAAGAGGATTTTAAATTGAGCCTGAACCATACGAACCTGACGATTTCAGCGTATCAGGAGAATAAGACTGAAGAGAAACCGAACGAAAAGTACACGCGCCGGGAGTTTAGCTATTCATCGTTTCAACGGACGTTTATGCTGCCCAACTCGGTCGACGTGGATCAGATTCGGGCTACCTATACCGATGGAATTTTGAGCATCGAGATTCCGAAGCGTGAGGAGGCTAAACCCAAGCCACCCCGGCAAATTGAAATTGGCGGTTAATCGGAACCGAACCGTGACTGTACCCGGTCGCAGGGGGCGAGGCCATACGGTTTTGCTCTCTGCGACCGGGTACGCATACGGCGGGTGGGGCGGGTATGGAGGTGGATAATTGTGGGGTGGCCCATGGTAAATTTGGCTCAACAATCGCTTGTTAATAATTGTTAAGTACCCACTTGTCCACGAATTTTTTGACCCCAGGATTCCGTTATTTTGCTGAGTAGCTCGTGACTCACAGACATGAGCAAGCTATGAAGACAACCTGTCGGATCACCGACAATGCATTACCCTCAAAAACTAATGAAAAGCAACTGGAAAGTATTGACGCTGATTGCCATCTTATCGAGTGCAATCACCCTGGCGGCCTACAACTTCCTTGGCTTTAACAAGCGGGATGTTGTATTCAATGAGTCGTCGACCCCGACCATTACGGGTCGGTTAGCCGCCCTCACGGGCAACGGGACGAGCGCACCGGGCGATTTCGCTTATGCCGCTGAGTCGGCCACCCCAACGGTGGTACACATTCGCACGACGGTAACGCGCACGGTTCGTCAGCAGCAGGTTCCGGATATTTTCCGCGAATTCTTCGGCGATGAGTTTGGTGGCGCACAGCCCCGGCAACCCCGCCGTCAGCAAGGACAAGCCTCCGGTTCGGGCGTAATTATCTCGAAAGACGGCTACATCGTAACCAACAACCACGTGGTGCAGGATGCCGATCAGGTAGAGGTGGTGATGACCGACAAGCGGAGCTTTAAAGCCAAAGTGATTGGCACTGACCCCCTCACCGACCTGGCCGTGATTAAGGTGGAAGCCGGTGGTAGCCTGCCCGCCATTACCTTGGGCGATTCAGACAACCTGAAACTGGGCGAATGGGTGTTAGCCGTTGGTTATCCGCTCGACCTGGAGTCGACCGTAACGGCTGGTATTGTTAGTGCTAAGGGCCGTGGTATCGGTATTCTGAACCAGAACGTAGATCGTAATGACCGCAACGCCGACACGCCCATCGAATCGTTTATTCAGACCGATGCAGCCATCAATCCTGGTAACTCGGGTGGGGCACTCGTCAACCTGCGTGGCGAACTGGTAGGTATCAACTCGGCCATTGCCTCGGCAACGGGTTATTACAGTGGCTATGGTTTTGCCGTACCGGTGTCGCTGGTGAAAAAAGTAACGGCCGACCTACTGAAGTACGGTAACGTACAGCGTGGCTACCTTGGTATTCTTCCGATTGAGCTGGACAGCAAACGGGCTGCCGAACTGAACGCCAAAGTGGGCCGGGGTATTTATATCGATAATGTGGTCGACAATGGAGCTGCTAAAACCGCTGGCTTGCAGAAAGGCGACGTGATCGTGAAAATGGAAGGTCAGCCGGTTGATTCAGACGCCCAAATGCGCGAGATCATTGGTCGCCGTCGTCCGGGTGATGTGATCAACGTCACGGTAAACCGGGGTGGTACCGAGCGCGATTTCAAAGTAGAACTTCGTAACCGCAACGGCGGCCGCGACGTGATCAAAAAAGCCGAGGCCGCTACGGCATCGCTTGGTACGTTAGGAGCCGAGTTTGAAGACATCAGCGCCCGCGAGCTGCAACAGGCTGGCCTGAGCGGTGGGGTGCGTGTGAAGAAGATTCTTGACGGCAAACTGGCTGAAACCGATATTGAAGAAGGTTTCATCATTGTGAAAGCCAACGGTAAGAATGTAAAAACTGTGAAAGACCTGCAAACGATCATGGCTAACGTGAAAGAAGGCGAAGGTCTGATGCTGATCGGTATGTATCCGGGAAGCTCACGGATGTATTACTACGCCGTGCCGGTGTAACGGCTGATAATAAGCAACTTGCTATACGGAGGTCTGCCCTTGATTACGGGGTAGACCTTTTTGTTTGCCTAAATTTTGTGAATAGTATTTCAGTAGTTTGGTCATTTTGTGGAACTTTGCCCCGTAAATCACCAATCTACATTCCCTCATGATCACTGATTCGCCCGTTGCGGATGCACCTAACAATCAGTCTGTCAATAATGGACCGGTACATTCGGCCATTACGTACGAAAAAATTCCCACCCACATTTATGCCGATGCCAAGGCCGCATCGCGGGCAGTAGCCCACGAAATCGCGGATCTGATCCGGCAAAAGCAAGGGGAAGGAAAACCTTGCATTCTGGGGTTAGCCACCGGATCGTCGCCTAAGACGGTCTACGCCGAATTGGTTCGGATGCACCGCGAAGAGGGACTGAGTTTCCGCAATGTCGTATCGTTCAACCTGGACGAGTACTACCCCATGGAGCCCGATTCGCTGCAGAGCTACTGGCGTTTCATGCGGGAGCAGCTATTCGACCACGTCGACATTCCGGCTGAAAACTACCACGTACCCGACGGCACTATCCGCTACGACAAAGTAGCTGAGTTTGTGAAGCGGTACGAGGAGATGATTGCCGAAGCGGGCGGGCTCGATTTTCAGTTGCTCGGTATCGGGGGGAACGGCCACATTGGGTTCAACGAACCGGGGTCGCTCATCAACTCGCATACCCGCCTGATGATGCTCGACCACTCGACACGGGCGGCTGCCTCGGGCGATTTTGGTGGTTTGCCCCGCACACCCCGCAAAGCTATTACAATGGGGGTTGCGAGTATCCTGGCTGCCAAACGCGTAGTGCTGCTCGCCTGGGGTGAGCGCAAAGCCCCCGTGATTCGCGGGGCGGTTGAAGGTACCGTAACCGAAACCAACCCGGCTTCGTACCTGCAAACGCACCCCAACGTGCTGTTTGTGATCGACGAAGCAGCGGCCTCCGAGTTGACCCGGATGAAATCACCCTGGTTGGTCGATACGGTAGTGTGGGACAACAAGATGATTAAGAAGGCGGTTACGCACCTGTCGCTGACACTGGGCAAACCGATTCTGAAACTCACCGACCGCGATTACAACGATAACGGGATGAGCGACCTGCTGGCTCAGTACGGGCAGGCATACGACATCAATATCGATGTGTTCAATCAGTTGCAGCATACCATTACCGGCTGGCCCGGCGGTAAGCCCAACGCCGATGATACCAACCGCCCCGAGCGCGCCCTGCCTGCTCAGAAACGTTGTATCATTTTCAGCCCGCACCCCGACGACGATATTATCTCGATGGGCGGTACGTTCCAGCGTCTGCACGATCAGGGACATGAGGTACACGTAGGCTACCAAACGTCGGGCAACATTGCCGTTGCCGATGATGAGGCTCTGCGATTTGCCGATTATGTGGTCGACTTCAACTCGAAATTTGGCATCAATAGCCCCGAAGCAACGCGTATTTTCCAGGATGCCGCTACGTCGCTGCGTCTGAAGAAAGACAGCGAAATGGATACACCTGAAGTGCGGCACGTGAAAGGCCTGATTCGGATGGGCGAAGCCAAAGCGACCTGCCGGTTTGTGGGTATTCCCGTCGAAAATGCGCACTTCCTGAATATGCCGTTCTACGAAACGGGTAAGGTGGAGAAGAAGCCGCTCGGCGAAGACGACGTGAAAGTGGTGATGGATTTGATCGAGAAAATCAAGCCGCATCAGATTTATGCCGCCGGTGACCTCGCCGATCCGCACGGTACGCACAAGGTGTGTCTCGACGCTATCATGGAAGCCGTACGCCGGCTGAAGCACAAAAACTTCATGAAGGACTGCTGGGTATGGTTGTACCGGGGCGCCTGGGCCGAGTGGGATGTGAGCGAAATCGAGATGGCCGTCCCGATGTCGCCCGATCAGGTGATGAAAAAACGTTTGGGTATCTTCAAGCATCAGTCGCAAAAAGACGGCGTGGTGTATCAGGGTACCGACTCGCGGGAGTTCTGGCAACGCGCCGAAGAACGCAACCGGGGTACCGCTGCTATCTACAACCGCCTGGGCCTGGCTGAGTACGAGGCTATGGAAGCGTTTGTACGCTGGAAATTCTAATAAAGAGTTAAACGGTAAGACGGGGCCGCCCGGTGGTTAATAGTTAAGAGTTGGTGAAGCGTAAGCCGTGGGCCTGCGTCAGCCAACTCTTAACTTTATATAGATGCTTTATGCTATTTAACGACATTCTCTCTGTCAATATCCGGCCGCAGGGTGCCGAGCTTACGTCTATTTTTCATAAGCCTTCGGGTACTGAGCACCTCTGGCAGGGCGACCCAGCCGTGTGGGGCTGGCACGCTCCAAATCTGTTTCCGGTGGTGGGTGGATGCCTGAACAATCAGATTTGGGTGGATGGGCAGGCCTACCCGATGGGTCGTCATGGCTTCACGCGGCAGTCGGTGTTTGCTCTTGCCGAGCAGACCGAGTCGATGGCCCGGTTTGTACTGACCGACTCTGAAGAGACGCGGGCGTCGTACCCATACCGATTTGTGTTTGAGATTGTGTACACACTTGAGGGGGCCACGTTGGCTGTTACGTACCGGGTTCGTAACACCGATGACCGCCCGGTTTTTTTCTCGGTGGGGGCGCATCCGGCGTTTAACGTGCCGTTTGGTGCCAATGAAGATTTAACCGATTATTGGCTTGAGTTTGCGTACACCGAGCCGTTGCAGACCCATCTGCTCTCGCCCGAAGGGTATTTTACCGGCCAAACTGAGCCAATTGAACAGATTGACAACCGGATTCCGCTCACCAAACACTTGTTCGACAAGGACGCGCTGGTGATCAAGAGTTTGCGTTCGCGTGCGGTGCAGATTCGAAGCAAAAACCACGACCGGGCCGTAACCGTGCGATTCGACCAGTTTCCGTATCTGGGCATCTGGGCCAAGCCCGGTGCGCCATTTGTGTGTATTGAGCCCTGGCTTGGTTGTGCCGATTCGGTGGGTGAGCCGGTGCCGTTCCCGCAAAAAGAAGCGATTCAGCAGGTGGGCGTTGGCGAGGTCTTCGAAGCTACGTTTACTGTTACCATTGGCTAGAGATGTCATCTTGTTTGGAAAGATGACATCTCTAGCCAACGCATAGTCTGAAAACGTTCAAAGATGACATCTCTCCAAACGAGATGTCATCTTTGAACGTTTTCAGACTATAACCGCAGGCTTCGCAACCGCAGGCTGTTGGTAACCACCGAAACCGAACTGAGCGCCATAGCAGCCCCCGCGAGCATGGGGTTGAGCAGAAACCCGAAGGCTGGGTACAGTACGCCGGCGGCAATCGGAATGCCGATCAGGTTGTACACAAACGCCCAGAACAGGTTCTGCCGAATGGTTTGTACGGTACGCTTCGATAACAACAAGGCTTTGGGTACGCTGTTGAGGTCGGAGGTGAGGAGCGTCATTTTGGCTACGTCCATCGCAATATCCGACCCCTTGCCCATCGCCAGACTCACATCGGCCTGAGCCAGAGCCTGCGCGTCGTTGATACCATCGCCTACCATTGCTACCACCTTGCCCTTTGCCTGCAAGGCTTTAATAAACTCCCCTTTGTCGTTGGGCATGGCCTCGGCCGTAAACTCACGTATGCCGACAGCCTTGGCGACAGCCGCAGCCGTTTCGGGGTTGTCGCCCGTAAGCAAATGCACCGAGATACCCCGTTGTTGTAACGTTTGAATAGCGGCCGCCGACGTGGGTTTGATCGGGTCGGCAATGGCAATCAGGGCCAGCAATTGATTTTGGTCGGCGAAGTACACCACCGTTTTGGCTTGTTGCCGGAGTTGTGCCGCCTGCGTCTCGGCTGCATTGGTAGCCAGGCCCTGCTCGCGCATGAGTCGGCCGTTACCGATCCAGTAGGTTTCGCCCTCAACCGTACCTTGCACACCCCGACCCGTGAGGCTTTCGAATCGGGTGGGCGATACCGCGCCTGGCCGCACACCGGCCTCTTTCAAATGCTCAACCACGGCCTCGGCCAGTGGGTGCTCCGACTGCGCTTCGAGCGATGCAAGTACGGCGTTGAGGTGGTCGGTGTCGGGGCGATGACTCAGCCAGACAAAATCCGTAACCACGGGTTTTCCCTGCGTGATGGTGCCTGTTTTGTCGAGCACCACGGCATCGACACGTTGCCCCAGTTCGAGGCTTTCGGCATCTTTGATCAGAATGTTGTGTTCAGCGCCTTTGCCAATACCGACCATAATGGCCGTGGGGGTTGCCAGACCCAGCGCACAAGGGCAGGCAATAACCAGCACCGTGACCGAGGTAAGCAACGCCTGCGCAAAGGCATTGCCGCCCGGCGCGAGGGCATCGCCCGCCAGTAGCCACACCGCAAAGGTGAGCAGGGAGATACCAATTACGACGGGGACAAAAACGCCCGCAATTTTATCGACCAATTGCTGTACGGGGGCTTTGCTGCCCTGTGCTTCCTGCACCATCCGAACAATGCGCGCCAGCATGGTATCGTTGCCGACTTTGGTGGCCCGCATCCGAAAACTGCCTTTCTGGTTGATGGTGCCCGCAAAAAGGGCGGCTCCGGCGGTTTTGGCCACGGGGACGGGTTCACCCGAAATCATGCTTTCGTCCACGTACGACTCACCTGTTTCGACCAGCCCATCCACCGGAATCTGCTCGCCCGGCCGTACACTCAGCCAGTCGCCTACTTGCACGTCGGTCACAGGGGCTTCGCGTTCGGTGCCGTCGGGGCCGAGCAGATGCACCGTTTTGGGTTGCAGGTTCATCAGCTGCCGAATGGCCGACGATGTGTTCGACTTGGCTCGTTCTTCGAGCAGCTTGCCGAGCGAAATAAACGTAATGACCACAGCGGCCGCTTCGTAGTAAACGTGCGGCATTTGGCCCCGATGGTGCCAGAATTGGGGATAGATCGTGTTGAAGGCACTAAACAGAAAGGCAATGCCCGTGGAGAGGGCCACCAGCGTATCCATGTTGGCCCGCCCGTGCCGCCCTTGTTTCCAGGCGTTGATAAAATACGACCGGCCCAGCCAGAACACGACCGGCGCCGACAGCAACAGGCTGATCCAGGGTGTGTAGGCCCAATCCATAAAAAACATGCCCAGAATAACCACCGGTATCGAGAGCGCAATAGCCCCCGTGGTGCGCGCTTTGAGCTGTTCGTACTGGCGCTGCTGGGCTTCCTGCTGAATCTGGAGCGGGTCTTCGTCGTCGATGACGAGGTCGTAACCAACCGACCGAACGGCCTGCTGAAGAGCCTCCTGCGAGACTGTGCGCGGGTTAAACTGCACCGAGGCCGACTGGTTGGCGTAGTTGACTGTGGCGTTGCTGACGCCGGGGGTATGCTTGAGTATCGACTCTACGCTGACGGCGCAGGCCGCGCAACTCATTTCGAGTACCGGGTACGTCTTTCGGACTTCGGTGCCAATTAGCTGAGTCATGATTCGTTTTTGGTTGTGGGGTCAGGGCTGGGCGGCCCCGATCCCGAGAGCCTTTCTTACAGGCAATTACAGCGTTTCGGCTTTGAACCCAGCCTTCTCAACCACCTGCTTCACCTGCTCAGCGGTAGCATCGGGAGCGGTAATGGTCAGGCGTTTTTCGGGTGTGGCTGTGTTTAGTTGCCAGTTGCCTGCCCCGAAGGCTTCGTTCAGATAAGGCGTTGCCTGCGCTTCGCAGCCGCCACATTTCATATTGGTTTTAAATTCGAGTGCCATCTGATGGATCAGTTTATGTGTAACAGATTGAGCAAACCGGGCTTTTGGTCGCCCCGGCCTGCTCTTTAAAGAACAATACAAAGGTCGGTTTTGCTCCGGTTTAGGCTGTATAGGTTTCGGGATGGAGCGTACAAGATTTAGACATGAGTGCCAGCCCTGGCGCAGGAGCAACAGGCCGACAAATACATGAGCGATAGCGGGGCAAAAAAAACGACCGGGGAATGAACCCGGCCGAAATGGAGTTACTAACGTAGACAGACAGCTAATGGTGACGAAAGGGCGTTTGAGTGGCCGGGAAACTGGCCGCTCAAACGCCTTACTTATAATAGGCCTTCGATAAGTTGCCGGGTGTAATCCAGGTAAATGCCTGCCTCCTCGGTGTTGAAGCCCGTGAGGTCGTGCAGAACGACGTTGTTCTTCACAATGATTTGTCGGGGGATGCCCTGTATGTTCAGCTGGGTCGACAGTGCCGCTCCCTGATCGTAAACGGGATTGATAGATGGCACAAAACGCTGTTTGGCAACGAGCTGCTTAAACGTTTCGAAGGAATCGGCTCTGCCCGTGTTCACTTCCACAAAAACCACCCTTGGATTTGAAATCTGCTCTCGTAGCTCAATCACATAGGGGATTTTCTTGAAGCAATATGCACACCCGGAATCCCAAAAGTTAATCACGGCAATTTGATCGGGGGCAAGTTTAAACGGCTTCCCGTCTGTTTGTACCAAGGTAAACTGCCTGGGAAACGGGCGCTGTCCGTTGGCAATACGTTCGTTGAATTGCAATCTGGGCAGTACCGAAAAAGCCATATAGAGCGTACTCAAAACCAGAAAGCCCAAGGCCATATACGTGCTGGCCGACCCGCTTTTCCTGACGCTAACTCCGGTAAAGAACGCCAACGCAAAGAAGACAACTAACGTGGGCGAGAGGTATTTCAACCCATCAAAATTGATGTAAAGCCCGTATAGATGAATAAGTGTAAAACAGATTGAAACCAGCAGGTAAACAACCACTGGCTTTAGTTTTAGCGGATTATAGGCGGTTAACAGATAGCCTACGCCAAACAGCAGCCCAGATGTTACCAGAACGGGGTATCTTGCCTGCATAAGCAAGAAGGTAGATTGGATGCCAACGGCTAATAGCAATCCGAGCAAAATGTACAGAAAAAGAAGGGCGTATTTCATGGCTATGCCTGGGCGAATGGTGTAGAACACGTAGGAGTGGCGCAAGCGTTTTTTGGGAAAGGGCGCTTTGAACGATCCAAAGTAATAGGCTTTCTATGAAAAAAAATCGGCTGTTCAACTTTCGTTTTGTGTCTACTAAGTGGTAGGGGTAGCCATTTACCGACCGCCCCCTTTGCCGTCGTCGTTGCTGATTTTGCGGCTTTGCTTGCCCCCGCTACTCATCTGCCCAAACCGGTAGCTGAACGTCAGGCGGGCTGACCGGTTGACGAGCCGAAACTGATTCGAAGCGTCAAAACTCGGAGCCGACGATTCGCCCCGCATTAGATTCCACCGATTGAAGGGGTTGGTTACGTTTAGCGTCAGGCTCGCTTTTTTGTTCCAGAACTCTTTCTTCCCCGACAACCCGTAGAAGTACCAGCCCGTGTTGGTGCTTTGTAGGCTAATCCAGCCTGTGTTGTACTGCCCCATCACCTGCACCGATACGTCTTTGGGGAGCTTGTACGTCAGGTTAGGCCCCACGCCCATTACCCAACCCGAGTTGCGTTGGCCCAGAGCCACACTCGACAGCATCACGTACGTCAGGTCGGTGTTCAGGCTCAGATCGATACGTTTGTTGGGCTGCATGCTTAGGCTTAGGTTGGCGCCGTAGCTGGCGTTGCGGCCAATGTTTTGGGGCGAGGTAACGGCTACACCGGCCGCATCGACGGTCGAGAGCCATTCGATGGCGTTGTTGGTTTGCCGCCAAAACAGAGAGGTATTCAGCGAAAAGCCGTTTTCGCCAAAGGTGCTGTACGATACCTCGGTGGCGTGGGTAAGCTCAGGGCGCAGAAAGGGGTTGCCCGTCTGAATATTCCGTGGGTCGCTGACGTTGCGAAATGGGTTGAGGTACCAGATGAGCGGGCGCGAAATACGTTGGGTGTAGGCCAGCTTGAACGTGTGCTTTTTGGCGACCGTTTTGGCAACCGTAAAACTGGGTACCAGGTTGGTGTACTGACTGTTGAACTGAAACCGCTGGGTGATAAAGTCCCCATTGATGCGGGTGTGTTCGAGCCGGAGCCCGGCCGATAACGCCCACTTGTTTTTGGTGTCGAACTTGAGCGAGCTGTAGCCTGCGAATACCCGCTGAATGTACTTGAACTCGTTGGACCGCGCCGTATCGAAGGCGTAATCCTGCTCCAGCCCCGTAAGCGAGAGGTTGGTGGTCGATTCGCTGCCGATGAACCGCTGTATGGTTTTGGCCCCGAATTCGACCTTCAGGCTGGCCGAGTCGCGCAGTTTGTACGGGTTGGCAAAGTCGCTCTGAAACGTAAACTCGTTGTTGCGGCTCAGGTTGGTGGTTTGTTCCAGAAATGTAGGCCGCTCCGACGCCCGGTCGAACTGATTGATGGTGTAGTAATAGTTGTCGGGCATGTAGCTGTACTGCGACAGCACCGAAAACTCCTTGCCGGGTTTGGTAAACGAGCGGGTCCAGCCGAGGTTAAACTCGGCGTTGCCGTAGGGGTTCCGAAACGCAATGTCGCGCCGGAAATCCTGAACCACCTGCCCCGACGTCGACACCAGCCGGCTACCCAGTTGGCTATTGTTGGGGAAGTTGCCGCCCCAGGCATTCACCGAGAAATTGAGACGGTTGAGTGAGTCGGGGTCGTAATCGAGGCTCAGTTCGCTATGACCGCCCATGCCCGTGTTATCGGCCGTGCTCCGTTGCGACAACTCGCTCACCGGTTGCCCGTCCACGAGGGTGGTTCGGCTCTGCCCCATTTCCATGATGTTGCGGTAGGTGTACACGTTGCCCGATGCGCTGAGTCCTACTTTGCCCTGCTTTACAGACACGTTGCCGCCCAGTGAGTTGTTGAAATTGCCCACCGTAGCGTTTATCGTGCCGTTGGTGCCCTGAAGCTGTTTTTTGGTGATGATATTGATCACCCCGGCCGAACCTTCGGCATCGTATTTAGCGCCGGGGCTCGTAATCACCTCCACCGATTTGATGATGTTGGCGGGCATCTGCTTGAGCGCATCGGCCAGATTACGGGCCATAATACTCGATGGCTTCCCGTTTACGAGTACCCTTATGTTACTGCTGCCCCGCATTTTTACGTTGCCTTCGAGGTCAACGGTGAGCATAGGAACCTTCCGCAGTACATCCACGGCGGTTCCGCCCGTGTTGGTGGCGTCCACATCGGCATTGTACACCAGCTTGTCGCCCTTGTCTTCGACGAGTGCTTTCCGGGCCGTTACCACCACTTCATTGAGGCTTTTGGTATCGGGTGCGAGGAGTACCGTACCCAGGTCGACCGGGCCATTGGCGGGTACGATAGCCACGTTCGGAATGATTCGGGTACGGTACCCCACAAACGAAAGGGTAATCTGGTAGACCCCCGCCGGAATGTTGTCGAGCACAAAAGCGCCTTTGTCATCAGCCGTGCCGCCCAGCAAAATTTTACGAGCCCCCGTTGCCGACGTGGATACGGCCGACGTGGATACGGCCCCCGTGGACACGGCAATCGTCACATACGAAATGGGTTGGCGGGTTGTGGAGTCGGCTACGGTGCCCGTTAGTTTGCCGGTAGATGGCGTCTGGGCAAACGCGCCAAACGTGATAAAGGTGAGGACGTAAAGAAAAGCGTTCATAAAGGCTGAAGGTTGTACCCTATTGTCTGCAACAAAGGTAGAGTGCTGCAAAAGTGCCTTCGACGCTGTTAGGATAATTTAAGAATTCGTCGTGACGCCTGCCGGACTGCCGTTGAGAGCCCGGCTTTACCCCGCGCCCTTGTGCTCAAACCGTTGGTTGCTGCCCGAAAGATGGCCAAACGGGGGTGAGGGTTGCACCGGCGGTCCGGTTTGGGGAAACTATTCGTCGTCGGCACCCAGAACCTGCCAGATCAGATCCGACTCATAGCCTTTGCTCAGGGCAAACCGAACCAGTTTTTGCTTCACCACGAGCGGGTTATCGTCGCGGATGGTCCGGCGTTTTTTGGCCAGCAGATCGGCGAGGGCGGCCCGGTAATCGTCGGGGGCTATTTCGTTCATAGCCTGATCGAGGTTGTAGCCCGTAATGCCCCGCTGTTGCAGGTGTTGCCGGATTTTGCGTTTGCCCCAGTGTTTCACCCGAAATTTGCCGCCCGCAAACGACCGGGCAAACCGCCCTTCGTTGAGGTAATTCTGACTGATGAGCTCGGCAATAATCTCCTCGGCATCGTCGCCGTAGATGTCCCAGTCGTTCAGGCGGTCGCGGACTTCCTGTTGAGTCCGTTCCTGATAGGCACAAAACGAAGCGGCTTTACGGAGGGCGTCTTTGAGGTATTCGGTCATGCGATGGGTAAGAGGCCTGTGTACCAAGCTAAACAGGAACAACGGGCAAAAAGCTCCTAAAGAAGCCCGTATGTAGCCGATTGATAAATTTATTTGTTTTCATGAGTTGGGCGTCGTTATTTGATAGAACAGCGAAAGTAGCCCCAGCTGTAACTACACGGCAGCAACACATCTGCATCTTGCTGACCTGATGAGCATTGCGAAGCTTTATGGGTTCGGGGAGACGTGTAATACGCTCACCGTTCCGGCAAACATATACAGATCATGAAACGTATAAAATTCCTCGTCCTATTCGCAGTTGTCCTGTTGACTGTTAACAGCAGTTGTGAAAAAAAATGTTCTTCACCAGCAGTAAGTACTTTTTATTTAGACACTCGTGGTACGTGGCGACTTGTCAAAATTGTTTATCCAACCAGAACGCAAACGACCTTTGCCCAACCACAAACCTTGAAAATCTATTCAAGTAGCGGTCGATTGCCCGGTCCTAATGTTAGTGAAAAACTCTTTAAAGACACTACGACTACTGCTACCAATGAGTGGTTGGGAGTAGATCCAGATTGCCAGAATCGTAGCTTTGTGGTGAGTTACGATAACATTCCCCTGTTCCGAAAATACTGGATAAATGGGCCAGCCGATCAGCTACAGGCAACGGGATACGTAGCTAAAGTGGGTAGCGAAGCCGACAGTGTGCGGTACTACTATGAGTTGGTAGAAAGAAATTACTTCGACAAATAATGAAGCGTGTCATAGTTGACACGCTTTTTTCAAAACTTCAGTCCCAATTCCAGCGAGACAAGATGGTTTATTAGATAGATGCCTTAAGCAAACTGCTGCGAACGACTAAGCGAATAGGAGTTAACGAATTTACGTTAGTGTGGACGACGACAAAATTCAAGTATATGGTTACTACAGATCGTACAAACTCTGTTCAGGCGTCGCTTATCCGTCTATTTGACCGGCCGATGCAACCAACAGAGTTAGCAGACATCCATTACAATCAGAACGTGAAGATGATTTCGGGCATTCGCTGACAGAGCAAAATTGTAATCAGATACAGATCATGAAACGGATAAAATTCCTAGTCTTGTTTGCAGTTGTCCTGTTGACTGTTAACAGCAGTTGTGAAAAAAAATGTTCTTCACCAGCAGTAAGTACTTTTTATTTAGACACTCGTGGTACGTGGCGACTTGTCAAAATTGTTTATCCAACCAGAATGCAAACGACCTTTGCCCAACCACAGACCTTGAAAATATACCCAGTTAGTGGTCGATTGCCCGGTCCTAATACAAGCGAGAAACTTATTAGAGATAACACGACTACTGCTACCAATGAGTGGTTGGGAGTAGATCCAGATTGCCAGAATCGTAGCTTTGTGGTGAGTTACGATAACATTCCCCTGTTCCGAAAGTACTGGATAAACGAGCCGGCCGATCAGGTACAGGCAACGGGTTACGTAGCTAAAGTGGGTAGCGAAGCCGACAGTGTGCGGTACTACTATGAGTTGGTGGAAAGATATTTTAAGTGACCCCCTTGGTTAGGTACTTACTTGAAGGCGTTACCTGAAATAGCTTATGTATCTTTTTTGCAAAAACAAGACACGTATTTTCCCCGTATCAGAACGGGTAGTTTTCAGGTTGCTGGTCTGGCTCCGATATGATTGTTTTGCCAGACAGATTATCTGACTGCTATATCCACACCATTTCAGTCTGGTTCGGGTGCATTATGCTGACTATGCGCCGTACTACGGTGATCTGTACCACGCCATTGGACACACCAAAAAGGCAACCGGTTTTCGTACCGATTGCCTTTTTTTATGCAGCCTAAAACTTCAGCCCCAATTCCAGCGCCACCACCCGGTTGCGCACGTGCAGGTCGCGGGGGCGGGCCACGTCGAGCAGCCCCCGCTGATAACTGAGGCTGATGTTGATAGCATTGGTCTGGCTCAACCGATACTGAAGGCCGCCCCCCAGCACCCAGGCCACATCGGCAAAGCCAAACTGCCGCCGGGTGCCTTCTTTCTGGGCTACCTGATGGTACACGTTGCGCGTGGGGTCGAGGGCTTTTTCGGCCAGTTTGACGTCGAGCAGACCGCCCGTCTGAATATAAAGCCGCGACGATGGAAGCAGGTTGTTGGCAAACAGTTTCACCGTCATCGGAATCTGCACATACTGAAGGTTATACACCGCGTACTTGGCCGGTGCGCCGGGGTTCCAGCGGGTTTCGCCATAGGAGCCCGGAATCCGGTAGCCCACCCGCTTAATGGTGTACCAAAGCCCTGAGCTAAAGGCGTATCGATCTTTAAAAAAGAAATAATCGAGCGATACCCCCACACTAGGGCGTAGGGCGGTGCCGTTTTGCATAAAACCCAGGTAGTTACCCGAACTCTCGACCCGGTTGATGGTGGCATGCGGGGCAAACCGCACGCTCATCTCAATCAGGTGGCTGGGGCGCTCGTAGTCGGGGTAGGCCTCATCGCGCGATTGTTGGTAGGCGCGGTCGATAGCCCGGTCGGTGCTTGTTTTTTTCTTCCGTTTCCGAAGTGGTTTTTCGTCGGTCACGGTCACCTTGTAATCGTCGCCGAGGATTTTGCGGAAACGGCGCTCCGTAACCCGGGCCGTTGCGAATTCGTCGGTCGACGCTTGCCACTGTTGACCCCACGATTCCCCGACTGCGGCTGTCAGCGTCAAAATCAGGGTCAGGACTGCAACTTTTTCCATAAATTTGTCTGTTTTCAAGAAAGGGAGTTCACGTACCGGGCGTGCTCAGAAGGTGGCAGGACAATCAGAGACAACCGCAGTGGTGGTGATTTTTTTGTGCTATAGCTTCGACAATTGAACGGCCCGATGGATTAGTGAACGCCTTGTTCAGATCACTCTTTTTCAAAATAAATGCGTTTTCCAGCCGCTCTTGGGGCGCTTCTTGCTGTTTTACTGCTCAACTCCTGTGCCAAAAAGGAACGGGTTCCGCTCGACCGGCTCGATCAGGCCCTGTTTGCAGCAAAAGAGCCCGATCAGATTCGGGAGTTTCTGGCCCGAAACAAGTCAATTGCACAATTGTACTTTGGCGCGGACAACGGCCCCGATAGTTCGTTGGTTGCCGATTTGCACCATCGGGTAAACGACCCCGAACTCAACCTATTGTACAAGCAGGTTCAGGACGAGTTTCCGGAAGAAAACGAGCTGGCGGCCCAATTGGGTGAAGCCTTCGTCAATATCAAGAAAGCGTACCCCGACTTTAAGCCTCCGCGTGTGGTGACTATGGTCACGGGCTTTATGGGCCCCGACCTGGTCGTGAGCGATAGCCTCGTGATTGTGGGGCTCGATTATTTTCTGGGGCCCAAAGCCAAATACCGGCCCCGTGGCCCTGAGTTTCCGCAGTACATTTTGCGCCGGTACGCCAAAGAATACATTGCCCCGACGGTGGTCTTTACCCTCTCCGACGCGTTTAACAAGAATAACCCGGCCGACCAAACCATGCTGGCCGATATGGTTTACTTTGGCAAAGGCTATGTGTTTACCAAAACCATGATGCCCGCCGTAGCCGACAGCCTCGTGATTGGCTATTCCGATGTGCAGCTCACCGAAACCTACAACGCGCAGGATATGGTGTGGGCGCATTTTATTGATAAGCAGCTTATTTACGAAACTCGCCCCGACATAAAGAACCGCTACATGAACGAGCGGCCCTTTACGGCCGAGATTGGCCCGCGCTGCCCCGGCGCAATTGGGCGTTGGGTGGGCTGGCGCATTGTGGGTCGCTACTTCGACAAGCAAACGAACCCGTCGATTACCGACCTGATGGCGACCGACGACGCGCGCAAACTCTTTATGGAGTCGGGATACAAAGGGCAAAAAGACGAAAATTAACACGGGCCTTCGGGCATGGCAACTTTACCGCCAATGCCCCTAACCCGTGACCAAATACATGGCAAAAGGACGACGAAATTTTGGCGAAGAAGCCAGTCCCGAGGACAAAAAACCGCTGAGTCGCGAGAGCATTCGGCGGGCAATCAGCATTTTCCGGTTCGTAAAGCCCTACCGATGGCTCTACGCGCTGGGCTTTCTGTTTCTGATTCTCTCCACCACCACTACTCTCAGTTTTGGTCTGCTCATTGGGCAGATTACGAGCGTGATTCAGGGCAAATCGGAGTTTACACTCAATCAGGTTACGCTGTTCTTTGTGGGTGTACTGATTGCTCAGGCTATTTTCTCGTTTTTTCGGATCTACTTTTTCTCGCAGGTGAGCGAACGGGCCATGGCCGATGTGCGTCGGTCGACGTATAGCAAAATTGTAACCTTGCCGATTCCGTTTTTTGAGCAGCGCCGGGTGGGTGAACTCACCAGCCGGATCTCGGCCGACGTGTCGCAGTTGCAGGATGTGCTGACGCTGACCCTGGCTGAGTTGTTCCGGCAGATAGCCACGCTGCTCATCGGTACGGGAATCATTTTGTACGTATCCTGGAAACTGACCCTGTTTATGCTGGCTACGTTTCCGGTAATCATTATTGCGGCTATGGTGTTCGGGCGGTTTATCCGGACGCTGTCGAAGAAAGCGCAGGATCAGCTGGCCGAAGCCAACGTGGTGGTCGAAGAAACCCTGCAGTCGATCAACGTTGTCAAAGCCTTTACCAACGAGCGCTACGAGATTGGGCGGTACGGCTCGGCCCTGGCGCGAGTGGTGGGTACTGCCTTGCGGGCGGCCCGGTTCCGGGGGGCATTTGTGTCGTTTGTGATTTTTGCTCTTTTCGGGGGCATTGTGGGCGTTGTTTGGTACGGCGGTACGCTGGTGCAGGCCGGCGAAATGCCGTTTGCCGACTTGCTGACGTTTATAGTCTATACGACGTTTATCGGTGGCTCGGTAGCGGGCATGGGCGATTTGTACGCTCAGCTCCAGAAAACCATTGGTGCCTCGGAGCGGATTCTGGAAATTCTGGGCGAGCATTCGGAAGTTGACGCCGATAGCGAGCAGGCGGCTCTACCCGTACCGATAAAGGGCAATGTGGTGTTCGAAAATATACGGTTCTCGTACCCATCGCGGCCCGATGTTGAGGTGCTCAAAGGTGTTTCGCTGCGGGTCGATTCGGGCCGGAAAATTGCTCTGGTAGGGCAAAGTGGCGCGGGTAAGTCGACCATTGTGCAGCTACTTATGCGGTACTACAACACCGCCGAGGGGCAGATTACGGTGGATGGCCGTCGGTTAAGCGATTTCAATATCACGCACCTGCGGCAGAACATCGCCGTGGTGCCACAGGAGGTGATGCTGTTTGGCGGCACCATCGCCGAAAATATTCAGTATGGCCGGCCCGGCGCTACCGAAGCCGAAATTCACGAAGCCGCTCGCAAGGCCAATGCCTACGGGTTCATCCAGTCGTTTCCGGAAGGCTTTCAGACGGTGGTGGGCGAGCGAGGGGTTAAGCTATCGGGTGGTCAACGGCAACGGATTGCCATTGCCCGCGCCATTCTGAAAGACCCGGCTATCCTGATTCTCGACGAAGCGACCAGCTCGCTCGATGCTGAGTCGGAAAAGCTGGTGCAGGAGGCTCTGGATGAGCTGATGCAAAACCGAACCACCCTGATTATTGCCCACCGGCTGGCTACCATTCGCAAGGTCGATACGATTTATGTCTTGCGCGAAGGGCAGGTAGTGGAGCAGGGTACGCACGAGGAGCTGGCCCATGTTGAAGACGGGCTCTACGCGAATTTGGTTAAATTGCAGTTTGAAACGGGGGTAATGTATAATGAATAATGAACGATGTAGAGCGGCTAACTCCCTTTGATAGACGGCTACTCATTATTCATGGTACATCTTCCATTATCCATTTAAAAAATGAACGCTGCACAAACCCTCAAAAACTTTGATTTGCGGCACACACAGGGCCGCGAAGAGGTACTCAACCTGTTTCTGGGGGCCGATCATGCGCTTTCGCACGGCGACATCGAAACGGGGCTGGGCCCCTCGCACGACCGGGTGACTATTTACCGCACTTTGCGCACGTTTCTTGAAAAAGGGATATTGCACAAAGTGCTCGACGATGGCGGGAATCCGAAGTATGCCTTGTGTCGCGAAACCTGCGCGCAGGGACATCATCACCACGATCACGTCCACTTCAAATGCGAAGATTGTGGGCAAACTACCTGCCTCGATCATATTCATGTGCCGGCCGTAGCGTTGCCGGCTGGCTACAGCCGAAAGGAAGTTAATTTACTCATTCAGGGCGTTTGCTCAGAATGCAACAAATAAAACGAGCTGGTTTGGAAGCATTCAACACCCGTCGACAACAGTTTTTACAGGCCGAACAAGCCGCTCAGCGTCAATACAACCAACTGGCGCTTTGGCGGCTTGTTTGGTTTATAGGGGCTGTGGTGGCGGTGTGGGCTCTCCGCGCGGCCGATCAAACTACCGCAGCCTGGGCCGTGGCCGGTGTTGGTTTGCTTGGGTTTATGGGAATGCTCAGGCGGCACATGGCCATCCGGCGCACCCGCGACCTGAACCGCCATCTGGCCTTTGTGAACGAAGACGAACTGGCCCGGCTCGAACGCCGATTTCTGCGGCCCGAAACCGGCGATTCGTTTGGGAGTGCCACGCATCCGTACGTAGGCGACCTCGATGTGTTCGGTAAACTGTCGTTGTTTCGGTTGCTCAACCGCACACATACTCATGAGGGCACGCGTCGGCTGGCCGAGTGGCTACTCTCACCCGCCACGCCCCAAACCATTCATTTTCGGCAACAGGCCGCACATGAACTTGTGCCCCAGCTCAACTGGCGGCAAACGTTTGAAGGTCTGGCTTACCTGAACGAAGCCGTTGCGCGGCCGGTGGAACCCTTGCGCCAATGGGCTACCGCCGAGGCTCCGGCCTTACCGGCTTACCTCAACATAGCCCGGTTTCTGATGCCGCTGCTGACGGCCGCCCTTCTGGGAGCCTGGCTGAGTGGCTGGGTGTCGGGCTGGGCGGTGCTGGGTGCCATTGCCGTATCGGGTGCCTTGTTGAACCAGGTAAGCGAACGAGCTAAACAGGTGAGCGAGCAAACCGCCGATATTACAGCCGCCCTGGGTACGTTTCGGGAGTTGCTGGCCCATGCTGAACAGGTAACGGGTAAAGCCGAAAGGCTCCGGCTCGTACGCGACGCTTTGACCGCCGACGGTCAGCTGGCTTCAGCGCGGGTGGGGCAGCTGTCGGCGCTGGTGCAAAACTTCAACTTTCGCCGAAATCCGTATTTCTATCTGTTTGTTGGCCTGCCTGTGTTGTGGGATGTGCATTACCTGATCCGGCTCGAACGCTGGCGGCAGCAGTACGGCCCCCGGCTCGACGGCTGGTTTAAGGCACTGGCCGAACTCGAGGCCCTCAACAGTCTGGCTGGCTTTGCCTACGCGCACCCGACCTACGTCTGCCCCGACATTGTCGAAGATAACCGCCTGACTCTACAGGCTCAACAGGCGGCACATCCGTTGCTGGTGCCCGGCAAAGGCGTAGCCAATTCGTTGTCGGTCGACGGTAACGGCGAAACGGTGCTTATCACGGGCTCCAATATGTCGGGAAAGAGTACGTTTCTCCGAACGCTCGGCGCCAATGGGGTCCTGGCGCTGGCCGGAGCCGTGGTCAGTGCCGAGCGCTTTGTGATCTCGCCCGTGCGCATTTTCACCAGCATGCGCACGCAGGACTCGCTCGAAGAAAGTACCTCGTCGTTTTACGCCGAACTCAAACGCCTGCAAACGCTCATTCGGCTGGCGGGGCAGCCCGACGGCCTCCCGGTACTGTATTTTCTGGATGAAATTCTGAAAGGCACCAACTCCGCCGACCGGCACCGGGGAGCCGAAGCGCTTATCCGGCAGTTGCACAAAACGTCGGCGTCGGGTTTTGTATCCACGCACGACCTCGAACTGGGGCAGCTTACTCATCCCGACGGAACTCCGCTCCACTTTGTACGGAACTTCCATTTCCAGTCCGATATTCGCGACGGCAAACTGCTGTTCGACTACCAACTGCGCGACGGCATTTGCCAGAGTTTCAACGCCAGTCAGCTGATGCGTTCGATCGGCATCGACATGGATCTGGCTAATCATTAACCGATTGTGATGCCGCGTATCAACCCCCGCTATTACCCGATTCTGCTTGTAGCCCTCGGGGCTTTTTTCTTTTTCCCGTTCCTGGGTCGGGTACACCTGTTTGATTGGGACGAAATCAACTTTGCAGAGTCAGCGCGGGAAATGCTGGTGTCGGGCAATTACGCGCGGGTACAGATCAATTTTCAGCCGTTCTGGCAGAAGCCACCTTTATTTTTCTGGTTACAGGCTTTGGCTATGCACGTTTTCGGGGTGGGCGAGTACGCAGCCCGGTTTCCGAATGCGGTGATGGGGGTACTTACGTTGCTGGTACTGTACGGCGTAGGTCGGCGGCTGCACGATGCCCGGTTTGGGTTTCTGTGGGCGTTGGGCTACCTGGGCTCTATTACCCCGCATTTTTACTTCAAAACGGCCATCATCGACCCCACTTTCAACTTTTTCATTTTTGTTGGGGTATGGTTTCTGTACCGGCAGGCAACCGGGTCAAAAGCCGCTGGAGCCGGGTTACAGGATCGTGCCGGTGTGCGTACAGGGTTGACCAATGCTGCTCTCGCTGGCTTGTTTCTCGGCCTGGCCGTGCTGACCAAAGGGCCGGTTGGGGCGTTGCTGCCGGGCCTTATGCTTGGCGTATTGTGGGCCGTGGGTGGGTTCAGACCGGTGTTGTCATGGAAAGCGCTGGGTCTGATGCTGGCCGTTGGCTTACTCGTAACAACGGCCTGGTTTGGGCTCGAAGTGGCGCAAAACGGCCCCTGGTTTCTGGTCGAGTTTATCAAGTATCAGATTGTGCTGTTCACCACGCCCGACGCGGGTCACGAGCAACCGTTTTACTACCATTTTCTGGTGGTGTTGCTGGGGGCATTTCCGATGTCGGTGCTGGCTATCCGGTATCTTACCCGACTCCGCAATACTGGGGCCGACGCCCCCTTTATGCCGTGGATGGTGGCTCTCTTCTGGGTGGTTATGATTGTGTTTTCAATTGTCAGGACCAAAATTGTGCATTACTCGTCGATGGCCTGGTTTCCGGTATCGTATCTGGCGGCTTACCACCTGTATGCGCTCGCAACGGGCCGGGTGCGGTGGCCCCGTGGGCTATCGGCGGGCTTGCTGGTGCTCGGTATTTTGTTGGGGATTATCCTGACAGCGGCCCCCATTGTGGGTATGCACAAAGACGTTCTGATTCCGTACATCAAGGACCCCTTTGCGGTGGCTAACCTACAGGCTCAGGTAAGTTGGGGCGGCTGGGAGTGGCTTATTGGGGGGAGCTGGATGGTAGCCTTAGTTGGGTGTGTGCTCCAGCTCCGGCGGTATACCTACCCGGCAGCCGTGGGCCTGTTTGGCAGTACGGCTCTGATGCTGTTTTTCTTCGCGTCGAATGTGGTGCCCAACGTGGAGCAGATTGTCCAGGGTACGGTTATTGACTTTTACCAGTCGAAACAAGGGCAGGATGTGTACGTGGAGCCGATTGGCTACAAGAGTTACGCTCAGTATTTCTATTTCGGGAAAAAGCCGCCTGTAAACCCACGTACAGCCGACGAGGAATACCTGCTCAATGGCCCCGTCGACAAGCCGACGTTCCTGATCGCTAAAATCACCAACGCCGACCGGTATCGGCAAAACCCGAATCTGGAAGTCGTGAAAGAAGAAAACGGGTTCGTATTCTTCAAGCGGAAGTAGCGTTGAGTAAGCAAAGAGATGACATCTTCCTGAACAAGATGTCATCTCTTTGCTTACTCAACGAAGCATCCCACCCCACACGTAGCCTTCGAATGTTCGAAGTGGGTAGCGACCAACTACATACGTTTGACGTAGGGCTAAGTTCTGAGCCAATGAGTGCACGTTTCTTAGATCGCCCTCGGCAGCAGTTTCCTTAACTTCGATGCCGATTTCCTGATCGATAACAAAATCGATTTCCCGGCCTGTTTTGAGCTGGTAATAGGCCAATTCGCCCCGGTGAAGCAGTTGGTTGAAGATGGCATTCTCAAATTTAGCTCCGCTACCAGCGTCACCAACCATCGCGGCAATTCCGTTGTCCAGAAAATAAAGTTTACGTGCTTTGACAATTTCGCGGTCAGGGCTGGTGGCCAATACGGGAATTGTACGGATCAGATAGCTCTGTTCAAGCAACGTGAGATAATTTTCGACAGTTGGCCGAGACAGCCCGATTAGACTGGTCAGCTTCGAGATGTCGAGTTTTGTGCCTGTTCGTACAGCCAGTAATTTGATCAGTTTATACAGGTTGGCCGGATCCCGAATGTCTGACAACGTTCGGATATCGAAGTTGATGTACGAGCTGAGGATATCGCTGATAAGGTCTTTTTTGTCCGTAACAGATTCGGTTAGTACAACCTCAGGAAATCCACCGTATTCGATGTATTCGTCATAATACCCTTTGAGCCGTTCATACTCAGAGCGTACAAACCGGGATGCTTCTGGCCAATCAAGTGACGTGGCCACTATGCCTTTGAACTGTAGTAACTCACCAAAATTGAGCGGGTAAATGTCAAACACTTTCTTCCGACCTGCCAGCGATTCGGTGAACTGGTTCTTCATATAATAGGCACTCGACCCGGTCACAACGAACTTAATAGCATACGTATCGTACAAATACTTCAGTACACTCGGCAGATTGGGTACCAGTTGGATTTCGTCGAGAACCAGCAGTAACGGCTGGTCAACGTGCAGACCTTGCTGCGTGAGCGCCTGTAAAATCAGTTCATAATTTGGCTCGCTCCACAAAATTCGATTGTCAATCCGCTCCAGATCAATATATAGCTTTTGCTCAATCGGAGAATCGGCCATTAACTGCCGACACAGTGTTGTTTTACCGGTTCGGCGCATTCCGGTGAGCACTGTAATTTGCGGGCGGGCCAGATGAGCCCGCAAGGCTGGATATATGGCGCGTGGTAAAAACATAGTTTTACTATTTTATAGCTGCACCTTAAAAATAGTAAAACTATTTTATAACTACACCGTTCAGACCAGCCCCTCGCGGAGCAGGTCGTGCAGGTGTACGAAGCCGGCCAGCCGACCTTCATCCAGTACCAGAAGTTGGGTAATATTTCGCCCCTGCATAATTTCCAGTGCCTGTACGGCGTAGGCATCGGGGCCGATACCTACCGGATTTGGGGTCATAATGTCGCGGGCGGTCAGTTGCCGGTAATCATCATGGTGGCTCACCATCCTACGTACATCACCGTCCGTAATAATACCCAACACCTGTTCGGCTTCGTCGACAACGGCCGTAGCCCCCAATCGCCCTGCCGACATGGTGAGCATCGTCTGATGAATCGGCGCGTCGGCCGGTACCGTTGGTCGCTGGTTGTGCGGGTACAAATCACTTACTTTCAGGTATAATTTTTTGCCCAGCGAGCCACCCGGATGGTAGCGGGCAAAATCCTGCCGGGTAAAATCGCGGGCCGTGAGCAGGGCAATCGCGAGCGCGTCGCCGATAGCCAGGGTCACGGTTGTGCTGGTGGTAGGGGCGAGGTTTAGAGGGTCGGCCTCCCGCTCGGCATAGGCCAGCAACACACAATCGGCATGGCGGGCCAGGTACGAATCGGCCTCACTAACGAGGGCAATCAGCTTGGCCCCAGTCCGGTGAATAAGCGGTACCAGTACTTTAATTTCGGGCGTATTGCCGCTTTTGGAGATGGCCACGACCACGTCGGTGGGTTGAATCATGCCCAAATCGCCGTGAATGGCGTCGGCTGCGTGCATAAACAGAGCCGGTGTTCCGGTTGAGTTGAGCGTAGCCACAATCTTCTGGCCAATGAGGCCACTTTTGCCAATGCCGGTCACGACAACCCGGCCCCGACTGGCAATAATAGCCTCCACGCATTGGTCAAAACGCTCGTCCAGAAACGTACTCGCTTTCTGAATAGCGTCGGCTTCGGCCCGTAAAACCTCGCGGGCAATCGTTTGCGGATTTTTTACTACTTTCAAGTTCTGATTCTGTTGTCGAAACAGATTTGGATATAAATTCGCTAACTTTAGAAAGTGATACTTTGATATAGGATTATTGGCGCTTGTATTTAGACTTAACCGATACAGTAAGTCCATTAAGATCCTGTCAAAGCCACTCAGGCTATCGGGTAAACACCGTTCCCGGCCTGACAAAGATATAGTCAGACAACTGTCTGTTCAAACTATCCGATTGTCTGCTATCCATTATGTTGTTGATTACCAGTAATATATTGTGGAAGCACCGAGGGTAGCGTAGTTAAAAGAACCAGTAACTTTTTGTACGTCGCGAAAGCATGATGCAGGTTGACCAGTCCGTACAGGTAACCCTTAAGGAACGATTAAAAGAGATCTTTGGCTTTAGTCAGTTCCGGGGCGAACAGGAGGCCATTATTTACAATATTCTGGCCGGTCGGAACACATTTGTTATAATGCCCACCGGGGCAGGCAAATCACTCTGTTATCAATTGCCAGCTATCGTCAGCGACGGTACGGCCATTGTTATTTCGCCCCTGATCGCCCTGATGAAAAATCAGGTGGATCAACTCAATGCCTTTGGCATAAACGCCCAGTTTCTGAACTCGACGCTCTCGAAGGCGGAGATGACCAAGGTCAAGAAGGAAACCCTCAACGGCACCCTCAAACTGCTTTACATTGCGCCCGAATCGCTTACGAAAGAAGAAAACCTCGACTTTCTGAAGCGGGCCAATATCTCGTTTGTGGCCATCGACGAAGCCCACTGTATTTCGGAATGGGGGCACGATTTCCGGCCCGAATACCGCAAAATCCGGGGCATTGTCGACAATATCGGCAGTGGTAGCCTGCCCGTAATTGCCCTGACGGCGACGGCGACGCCCAAAGTGCAGCTCGACATCCAGAAGAACCTGCAAATGGAAGATGCCCACATCTTCAAAACGTCGTTCAACCGGAAAAACCTGTACTACGAGATCAAGCCGAAAGTAGATGCCAAAAAGGCGCTGATCAAGTACATCAAAAACAACAAAGGCAAGTCGGGCATTGTGTACTGTTTGAGCCGTAAAACGGTGGAGGATATTGCCGAACTGCTCAACGTAAACGACATCAAGGCGCTGCCGTACCATGCCGGCCTTGATCCGCAGACCCGAATGAACAACCAGGATGCCTTCCTGAATGAAGATGTCGATGTGGTTTGTGCGACCATTGCGTTCGGGATGGGGATCGACAAACCCGATGTTCGGTTTGTGATTCACTACGATGCGCCCAAGTCGCTCGAAGGGTATTATCAGGAAACGGGCCGCGCCGGCCGCGATGGGCTGGAGGGCAACTGCGTGATGTTCTACAGCTACGATGATATCGTGAAGCTGGAGAAGTTCAATAAAGACAAACCCGTTACCGAGCGCGACAATGCCAAGCACCTGCTGGGCGAAATGGTGTCGTATGCTAATCTGGGTGCCTGCCGCCGGCGGCAACTGTTGAGCTATTTCGGGGAATACACCGAGAAAGACTGCGGTTTCTGCGATAACTGTCGCAAGCCGACTCCCCGGATCAAGGCACAGGATGAGGTGGTTCTGGCTCTACAGGCCGTACTGCAAACGGATCAGCGGTTCGATGTAAATCACCTCTCGCACGTACTCACGGCTACTGAAAACCAGTATGTGACCAGCTACGAGCATAACCGGCTTGAGGTGTACGGGAAAGGCCGGGAGTTTAACGAGTCGCCGGAATATTGGTGTTCGTTGATCCGCCAGATTACCATTCTCGGATTGCTCGATAAAGATGTAGACAACTACGGGGTGTTGCGCGTGTCGCAGAAAGGGATGAACTACATTGAGGATCCCTACCCGCTCACGTTGGCCAGCGATCATAATTACGATCAGCAGATTGCCGACGGAAAGGCCGACGATGATAAAGACGTGCAACCATCGGCCGGTGGCAATGCGTACGATGAAGAACTGCTGGGCTTACTCAAGGCATTACGCAAGAAAGTAGCCAAGGAAAAAGGGCTGCCTCCGTACGTTATTTTTCAGGATCCCTCGCTCGAAGAAATGGCCACTACCTATCCCGTCACGCGCGACGAGATGGCCCAGATCAACGGCGTCGGGATGGGGAAAGTGCAAAAATTTGGCAAGCAGTTTATTGATCTGATCGCCAAATATGTGGAGGATCGGGAGATCGAAACAGCCAAAGATGTTGTTGTTAAATCGACGGTCAATAAGTCGAAGATCAAGATTTTCATCATCCAGCAAATCGACCGGAAAGTTGACCTCGACGAGATTGCGGAGTCGAAAGATTTGACGATGGAAGACCTGGTCGAGGAGATTGAGCATATCTGTTACTCAGGTACGCGCCTGAACCTCGATTACTACATCGACCAGATTATTGACGAAGAGCGGCAGGACGAGATTTTTGATTACTTCATGTCGGCCGAAACCGACAATATTGCCGTAGCCATGCGCCAGTTTGCCGGTGAAGATTTCACCGAACAGGAGTTGCGCCTGATGCGGATCAAGTTCCTTTCGGAAGTAGCTAATTAAAATAGTTTACAGTTTTTGGTTTATAGTTTACAGTTGGCTCGGCCGTCAGTAGTGGCCTGATCGTTAACTGAAAACTGGAAACCGCAAACTGGAAACCAAAGCCATTAATGAACATACTTATTCTTGGATCGGGTGGGCGTGAACACGCGTTTGCGTGGAAGATGAGTCAAAGCCCATTGTGCGATTCGCTTTATGTTGCCCCCGGAAATGCCGGTACGGCGGGTGTGGCAACAAACCTGCCCTTTTCGGTTACGGATTTTAAGGCATTGACCGAGGCTATCCGGCAGTATCAGATTGATTTGTTGCTGGTGGGTCCTGAGGAGCCGCTGGTAAAAGGTGTAGTCGACTACCTGCGTCAGCAGCCCGATATGGCGCACCTGCGTATTGTGGGTCCCAACGCACAGGGCGCACAGCTCGAAGGCAGTAAAGACTTCTCCAAGGCGTTTATGCAGCGGCATGGGATTCCGACGGCCGCTTCGCAAACGTTTACCGTTGATACGCTGAACGAGGGACTAACCTACCTCGAATCGCACACCTTACCGATTGTGCTGAAAGCCGACGGACTGGCTGCCGGCAAAGGCGTTATCATCGCCGAAACGGTCGAAGAGGCCCAGGCTACCCTGCGCGATATGTTGGCCGAGGGACGCTTTGGCGAGGCCGGGCATAAAGTGGTGATTGAGCAGTTTTTGCGCGGTATCGAACTGTCGGTGTTTGTTCTGACCGACGGGGTGAACTACAAGATTCTGCCCGAAGCCAAAGATTACAAGCGCATTGGCGAGGGCGATACAGGCCCCAACACGGGCGGCATGGGCGCGGTATCGCCGGTGGTGTTTGCTACGGAGCCGTTTATGCGCAAAGTAGAAGACAAAGTAGTGAAACCAACCATGGCGGGGTTGCAACAAGACGGCATCCGGTACGTTGGCTTCATTTTTGTCGGGTTAATGAATACAAAGAGCGAACCGTACGTTATTGAGTATAATGCCCGCATGGGTGACCCTGAAACGGAGGTAGTTCTGCCGCGTATTCAGACAGACCTGGTTGAATTGCTCGTGGCGGCAGCCGATGGCGAACTGGATAAAATTAACCTTCAGGTATCGCCCCAAACGGCCGTAACCACGGTGCTGGTATCGGGGGGGTACCCGGAAGCGTACGAGAAAGGGAAAGAAATTACGGCCTTAGATCAGTTGGAAGAAGTGACGGCGTTTCATGCCGGCACGGCCGATTCCGACGGTCGGGTGGTTTCTAATGGTGGGCGAGTGCTGGCTATTACGGCCGTGGCTAACTCGCTCGAAAATGCTGTTCGGCGTTCGCAGGAAGCGGCCCGAACGGTGCAGTTTGACGGAAAGCAGTACCGCCGGGACATCGGTCTCGACCTGATTCGGTACGCGGACTGAGTTTTCAGTTTACGGTTTTCAGTTTACGGTTGCGCGAAGCGGTCTGTACATAATTCAACTGAAAACGGTAGACGGAAAACTGTAAACTTCGTAAGAAATATGTCATGTAAATCATGTACAACCGGTGGGTGCGGTTCGCGCACGGCTGTTGCTGCCGATGGGTCGGCGGTGAAAGGCTGTGGCAGCGGAGGCTGCTCGACCGGTGGATGTAATAAATTAAACTCGTTTGACTGGCTGAGCGATATGGCTCAACCGGGTATCAAGTCGGATGTGGTGGAGGTGAAGTTCAAGGGTGGCCGGAAAGAATATTACCGGAACGTTCATCAGTTGGACCTCACTACGGGCGATTATGTGGTGGTCGAAATGCCATCGGGGTACCACATGGGCGCTGTGTCGATGCAGGGTGAGTTGGTGCGGCTTCAGCTGAAGCGCAAGAACGTGAAGGTCAACGACGATATGAAGGTGATTCAGCGAATTGCCAATCAGCGTGACCTTGAAAAGCACGAGCAGGCCATCAACCGCGACTTGCCGACCATGTACCGGGCTCGCGAAATTATCCGGGAACTGAAACTGAACATGAAGCTGTCGGACGTGGAGTATCAGTCTGACAACACAAAGGCTACGTTCTACTATTCATCCGAAGAGCGGGTCGATTTTCGCGAATTGATCAAGGCCCTGGCGGGTGAGTTTAAGATTCGGGTCGAGATGCGCCAAATCAGCCTGCGGCAGGAAGCCGGACGGCTGGGCGGAATCGGCTCGTGCGGGCGTGAACTGTGCTGCTCTACCTGGCTTACCGATTTCAAGAACATCACGACCTCGGCCGCCCGGTATCAGAACCTGTCGCTCAACCCGGCCAAGTTGTCGGGGCAGTGTGGCCGACTCAAGTGCTGCCTCAATTACGAGCTCGATACCTACGTGGATGCCCTGCGCGACATCCCGACTATCGACAAGCCGCTCGAAACCCAGAAAGGCCGCGCCTTTCTACAGAAAACCGACATTTTCCGCAAGATTATGTGGTTTGGCTACAGTTCCGAGAGTACCTGGCACCCCCTGGCTATCAAGCGCGTACTGGAAATTGTCGAGCTGAACAAGAAAGGGGTTATCCCCGAATCGTTTGATGTGCTGACGCCCGTGGGCGAAAAAGAGGCCATCCCTGTCAATGAGCTCAACAGCGACCTTGACCAGCTGGACAAGAAATACGCGATCAAGACAGGTGGCAAAAAGAAAAAGAAGAAGAAACCACCCGTGAAAAAGTAAGCGGGAAACGTTGCTCTGGCGGGGCTACTCGGTGTAAAGCCGGGTAGCCCCGCTTTTGTTTGGTTTGGGGCCATTGAACTGGCGAGATAGGTACAAGCGGTAGAGTTTCTACAACTCGTTCACTTGTAGATTGGAGCGAAACAATGTACCTAAACTTATACATCAGAATATTTTTATAAAATCACCGGTTAATAAATGAATTAAATATTGACTTGTTTTCATAGGATATAGTTGTTTAGTTTGACCCAAACCAAACAACTATATCCTATGAAAAGCACTACTTTGTAATAGTTTTGGGGTTGTGGCTAACCCTAAGCAATGTGTTTGCTCAACCCTTACGTGAGGGCGCAACGTCTGCCGAGCCACCCGCTCTGCGAGATGGGCGTAACCGGACCCCTTTTCTGGGGATTACGGTGCAGATACCGTTGCGAAAGTTGCTGGGCAAGAAAAAGACAAATCCATTGCTCGTCGTACCCCGGTTGGATGGTTCGGCGTTATATGTTGAGGAGCGTTTGCCGGTAGGCCCGGAGCCGATGAGTTCGGAGATGGGTGGCGATACGGCTGTGGTAACGGTTACACCAGAGGCCGGTGAGCCAGATCAAGGAATGGGTGCGATCCGCTGGGTGCAACCCGGTAGTAGTTATGACGATGGTGGCTGGGGAGGAGGAGCGCCCGGAGGCCATTACGAAAACGGAGATCCTAATTCACCACCCGTTGAGCAAAACCCCGTTGAAAATGAACCCATCGGGGGCGGAGTGAGTGGGGAAACGCCTGAGGAGACAAGGCAGCGCGAGTGTCAGGAGTGCTATCAGGCTGCAAATAACGCTTTTAGCGATGCTACAAGAACTTGGCAAAGAGCGCAGGAGAACCGAAATTTAGGGCTACAAGCAGAAGATAAAGGAATTTTAGATGATATCATGAGTTGCTTCTCCGCAGGTACTGTAGCAGGAGGAGCTGCCAGTGCAATTGTTGGATGGTTAGGAGCTGGTGGAGGACCTTTAACTTGGGCGGGGGTTAGTGCATTTGCATCTACTCCCATAGGATGGATATCCATGTCTACAGCGGCCCTAATTGTAGGAGGAGTCGCAGCGAAAGCTTGTTACGACTACAAAGAAGGAAGTCGTGCTCAAAAGCGGGCAGAAATCGAGTTGAACTTTTCGAAGGAAGCAGCAGCTTTTAATTCTGCAATTAGAGATTACGAAGCGAAGAAATCAGCATGTGCTTCTAAATGTAACTAGTATGGGTAATTATTGGACAATCACTTGGTGGGTGTTAAAGCTTATCATTCTAGCAGTGCCCATGTCATTTATGGTAGGCGTTATCTTTGTGAAGCTAGGTCTGGTGCCAAAACGTATAGAGGGAACCTACCTTAAAGTAATGCTATTTCTTGGCCTTTTTTTGGCTCTAGAAATGGCTTGGCTTAATCGGAATAAGCCCCCTTTCGTAAAGGATAATTACGCTGAAAGGACAAGGACAATCCTGAATCAAATAGAACACCCCTACTACAGAGAAAAGGCCTTGAAAGAATTTGAAGCGCAGCAAAAGGCTCGTGACTAACAGATGTCGCTGTACTGAGATGGGTCGAACTGATGTTTCCGTTCGGCCCATCTTGATAACTAGGGGAACGTTTGACTCTAACCAACGTGAATTATCCTTGGTGCTCGACATAAACAACTGGTTCATCAGTAGTTGCTGAGGGATAGACCTTCGACAGGAACAGGCTTACTGAGGGCTCTCAAGTTTAAGCCAGCCTGAGCCTGTCGAAGGTCTATCCCTCAGCAATTTTCCATAACTCATGTTCAACACTATGGAAATTTGGACACTAATTAAAAGTCAGAGTAATACCATACTGATAGTACTGGTCTTTGTTACACTTGGCTATCTACACTTTGATAGGAAAGAGAACGTTTATCAACGCTACCAGAAATACACGGTTATCGCTATGGGCATCGTAATTCTCGCGATTAGCTTTTGGTTTTCTTGGCAATGGCAACAAATTAAAAAGGCCAGATTAGACCAGGATTCAAAATTGGAGCTAAAAATGAAATAGTAGACATGAATCATCCCTGGGTTTAAGGTCTTGGTGTTACCCCCGTTTCGTTGCCCCGTCAGGGGCCAAACATCGGTAGCTAACCCAGACGATAAGCCCAATAGCATAGCCCCGAAGGGGTGTAACTTGTTTATGGTTACGCCCCTTCGGGGCTGTGGTGTTCGGGGGTAACAAGAACTTTGACCCTCCCCATCTGCGGGATATCGAACAGGATACGCCCCCAAGTGATGGCGGAGGAGGAGGGGGAAGTTATTACGAGCCGAGTGAAACCGCTGAAGATGCCTGTCGAAGATGTAAGGAAGAAGCAAGGGCAACAATAGAAGTTGCTAGAATTAAACGAGACAATGCTTTCGCTGACTATCTAAGCAAGAAAAATGAGATTAGTGGTCGCTTTCAAAGTGATTTTTTTGAAAGTTGGGCTGTCGGGATTGGTTTTGCAGCAATAGTGATCGAAGGTGGATCTGTTTTTGTAGCGACCCCAATTGGAGCACTAGGTGTATCTTCAGTTGCACTATTGTTAGGCGGTATTAGTACTGCTAGTTCGTTTATTGCGAAAATGAATGCAGCCGAAGCAGATGCTGGTTCAAACTTCAGAGCTATGCAAAACGCAGAAAGCGAGTGGAACTTAGCCGTTATAACTTTTGAGGATTCTTTACGTACGTGTGGGACTTGTAATTAGAGCGACAGTATCTTACAAATAGATCCATGAACTATACTCTCAACAGCCATTGTACTATTTTAAGTACGAATTACATGGCAATTGCTGCTGTAGTGATGCAATTGGCTTTTGTCTGTTTTACTATGAGTTATGTTGCCTTTCTTTTGTTATCAAGACGGAGGCCGGAGCTTCGTTCGGTTTATGGGCGAGTTATGTTCTTACTGAGCTTGCTAATGTTCGGTTATTTCCTGTATCTGTCCCGTGATAGACCACCCTTCAAGCAATGGAAGTGGGAGAGGAAGGAAGTAACTAAGTGAGAGAATGAAGCGATACGATTGACCTGACAGGGTCCAAAGACTTGAGGCAACATGGAAATCTGGACGTTATTCAAAAGCCAGGCTTAAGTAAGCAAGCAGAATCAAACGGGTGTTTTTGTTATCACGACAAAGGAGGGATAATAAAAACACCCGCCTTAAATAAATCAGTTAAATTCTGCTGGGCTACTTGCATGGTGCATAATAATTGGTATTGGATGATGGCTTCTATATTATCTATATTGATGTCAGTGTTTACTTTTTTCGTATTCAGGTCCTTTATTAAGAATCGGAAGAGAGCATTGGTGTTTTGGTTAATATTCACGGCCGTACACTATGTGACTGTTGTTGGATGTATTTTATGGATACTTGATGCAGAGCTGTGAGAGAGCTTGCCGACCTATGCAATGCTTCTAAAGAAAGTACATTTAAAACATCAACAAATGGCAGTACAGGAAATTTGGGATATTACAAAAGAGAACTTTGTAGTCCTTTTGCCATCAATAGTTTTGGGCGTATTTGGCTATTTATATTTTGCTAAGAAAGAAAACGTTTACCAACGGTCAATGAGGTTTACTGTAATTCTCCTGGTTGTCACAGTTTCAGCCATTACAATTTGGTTTAGTTTGGATTGGAAGCGAAAGGCTATTCAACGCCAACAGAAGTTTCCTGCTCCCATGATACAGAAGGGGCCATAGGGCCTGTGATGCATTAGTTTGGCAATAGGGCTTCCCGTCCTGGCGGGTTAATGAACTTAATTACAGCTATTTTCTTACAGAAAAATGTGGTCAGGCAACAACCTTTTTCACTGAAACCTCTTCTGTTTGTGGTTGGCCTTTCAATGGCTTGCGTTGATACAAAGTCAGCCCCAAAAAAACTGTACTATGAGGGGCGGGAATGGACGTTTCCAGTGACTATTGGGGAGGCCACCCGCCAGCAAAAACTACAGTTTCAGGCACCCGGTCATTACTACACCCGGCTTCCTTCAGGCGTGACAGTACGATTGGAGTTTATCTACGAAACAGGCGATTATGACAGTGAGCAACAGCCCGAAACCGCATTGTATGATCGACGCGTAACCAACTACCTGTTTACGTACCCTAACCGAAACGGGTTAATTGACTCCTTGAAACAGGTTCTTGCCAGGCAAATCAAACGCCCGATGATAGCCGTGGCAGATACCCAGCGACTTGTGCTCGAAGGAAAAACAATATTCAAGCAGTCAATTGCTTACTGGCGCGGTCTGTCGCCCGACTCACTCGTGTTGGCAGTACGTCAGGCCCCCTCCTTTAAACCCCAAAAAGAACATGAGGGGCAGGTAGAGGTTTTTATTTTCGGCGCGCCCCCCCGCAACGGAATTGACGCCCGGCTACGCGCATTTTAAGACGCTCGGCGAAAACCCGCTACAAAGCCTCAAAAATCCCCCGAATAAAACGGGCTGAACACGTAGTAGCTGCTGTCGCGTTTGGCCCGGCGGGGGCTAGTTTCGATAGACAGCACAAACCGTTTGGCGGGGCTGTCGGGCCGGAACCAGAGCGCAAAATGACGCTCGGCCGTGTATAGTTTATCAACCTCCCGCACGTGGATGGCCTGCACCTCTTTGGCCGACGCGGGCAGGCCGTTGATCAGCACGTCGGTATGGGCTACCAGGTCGTCGTAAAGTTTCAGGTGCTCGTTTTGGGTGCGCTCCACCAGCACGTTTTTGCGGTGAAAAAAGGTGGCTTCGAGCACGTCATTCATCGAAAAAGAATCCTGTTTACCCAACGGATTGGGGCTGATGGTCGCAGCCTGCAAAAAGGTAAGGAACTGATTTCGGGTGGGGTTCGGAAATATAGCGCGGGGGCTTGTTTGTACCACAATTCGCCAGGGCTTATCGGCGCTTCGTTCGGAGTACGGGGCCTGTTCATACACGTACAGCTCGTCGATAAATTCGCTCTCAATCCGGCTCAGATCGGCCAACGAAGCAGGTTGGCAGTTAATGAATACGTCGGTATTGTACCGGTACTCTTCGGTGACTGTAAGATGGTTGTTCGTCAGCCCGATCACATTAATATTGGGTAACTTGCCTCGGGTGCGGCCGTCCCGAAAAATGAGCCTGCCACTCCACTCTTCCTTATCGGCGTTAAACGTGAAGGCCAGCCAGTTCATCTCGGGGCAGTCGGGGGCGTTGGCAGGTGGCGGGGTCAGCAATGGGGTTGAGTCGAGTTCGCGCAGCGACAGTACCAGCACCACCACGCCCAGCACGCCCGCCAGCCCCCAATACCGCGCCCAGCTCCAGGTCCCCGACCGGGGTCGGAGCATCATTCGGATGCGGTCGGCCAGCGACGGCTCGTTGAAGCGACTGGGCAGTGCCGAGGCCGTAGTGCCGAGGCTTACCTGCAACAAACTGTACTGATACGCCCGCGCATCGACACCCTCGGCCAGTACGGTTTCGTCGGCCAGATATTCCAGATTTTGCCGCACCAGCTGCCGGTAGCGGTAAGCCGCCGGATTGAGCGGAAAGGCCAGCGTGACAAGCTCGGCCAGCAACACGTCGGCCGTGTGGTTTTGGCTTACGTGTGCCCGCTCGTGCCGCAAAATCTGTTCGAGCTGACAAGCGCTGTACCGATGCTGGTCGAGCACTACAAACCGCCCAAACGAAAACGGGTCGTCGACCGGGGCCTGCACCAGTGTAAAGTCGGGATAGGGGGTCCAGGTACCCGTTTCGATGAGCACCCGCAGCCGGATCAACCGCCGGATTAGCCGAAGAGCCAGCCCGAGTGTGAAAAGACCATACGCCCACCAGGCCAGAGTGCCCCAGTTGGGTTGGGGTGTTGGGTTGAACGAGGCCGGATACGATTTCTCGTCCGGGAATCGGAAAAATACCGGTGGTTGAGTGGGGGTAACGGCCTGGAGCGGTTCCCGAAGTACATCGGCTGTCCGGCTCACGGCCCGGCGTATAGGCTCGGGCTGCACCTGAGGCCATCGGGCTATAGGCAAGCTTATGGCAGCCAGTACAAGGAGCCAAAGCACCACCCGGTTGAGCCGAAACCGGGTAGTACGCCCAACCAGCCCGCTGTAGGCCAGCACAAGAATCAATAGGATCAGATTGGCCTGTAGCACGTAGTTGAGCGGTGCCATTTCATTTCTGTTTGTCGATCAGGGCCAGAATTTCGCGCAACTCGTCGGCCGAGATTTTCTCGTTCTGCGCAAAGTAGCTTACCAGATTCTTGTACGAATTGTCGAAATAATCGGCTACCACGCGCTTCAGCACAAAGCGGTTCTGGTAGTCTTCTTTTTCGATAATGGCGTAGTACTCGTGCGTATTGCCGTACGCCCGGTGGCCTACATAGCCTTTCTCTTCCAGATTACGAATAATGGTCGATACCGTGTTGTAGTGCAACGGTGGGTTATCGAAGTACGGAAGCATATCTTTGACGTAAGCGCGCTCTAATTTCCAGAGCACCTGCATTACTTCTTCTTCTTTTGCCGTTAGTTTTTCCATGGGGTCATCCGATTTGTTCCAACAGCTTCGCTGCCAGAGCAAAGTTAGAACTATTCTTATAGTTTGCAAGCGGACGTACCAGATGGTAGATTTGTGAAAACTCATGGAGGGAATGAAACATCGATTGGGCCTGCTTGTGCTCCTGCTAACGGTCTGGCTAACGGCCTGTGATACCAATACGGTTTATAGTGAGTACGAAGACATTGAAGATGGCAAATGGTTTGTGAACCACGCCCCGGCATTTACGTTTCGGATCGATGACGCCACGCAGCGCTACAATGTGTACTATAACCTGCGGAATGCCTTGTCGTATCCGTACTACAATCTGTATCTGACGCGCTACCTGAGCGATTCGAGCGGGCGCGTGATTGAGTCGCGGCTCGACGAACTGATTCTGATGGACCCCAAAACAGGCGAGCCTCGTGGCGATGGTCTGGGCGATATTTTCGATCACAAAGTGCTTATCAAGCCTAATTATCAGTTTCCCAGGCCGGGGCAGTACACCATCCGTATCAAGCAGTACATGCGCCAAAATCCGCTACCCGATGTGTTGAGTGTGGGTATTTCGGTGGAAAAAGCCGGTAAATAGTTTGACGACCTACCTATGGAGAAAAAACTTGCCTTGTTTCCGTTGAACCTGGTTGTGTTTCCGGGTGAAGACCTCAACCTGCATATTTTTGAGCCTCGTTATCGCCAGTTGATCAACGAATGTCTGGAGGGGCAAACCACCTTCGGTATTCCTGTTTTTATCGATAATAAACTGCCTGGGTACGGTACTGAGGTCCACATAACAACCCTGCACAAACGGTACGAAGACGGCCGGATGGACATCAAGACGAAAGGCCTCCGTGTGTTTCAACTGCTAAACTTTACCAATCCGGTACCGGGTAAATTATACGCCGGGGGCGACGTAACCCTGGTGGGGCCGGGCAGCGACTTGCCGTCTGACCTTTTCAGCGTACATCGGGAGCAGCTGTTGGGCCTGCTCGAACGCCTGTACGATCTGCTTCAGATCGAAACGGATGAGATTCGGCCCGATGAACCGGCACTTTCGTACCGGGTAGGCCACAAAGTGGGGCTGTCTATTGAGCAGGAATACGAACTGCTGACCCTGCCCACCGAAGCCGAACGACAAAAGTACCTGATTGACCACCTGACGAAGGTAATTCCGGTGGTGTCGGAAATGGAGCGGACCAAGCAGCGCATCCGTATGAATGGACACTTCAAAAATCTGGACCCGCTGAAGTTTTAACCCAAAAGAGCCGCCCCGGTACGCCGGGGCGGCTCTTTTATTTCTTCACATCCGAGCGACCAATTCGGCGGACTCGCTCGGGGAGCTGGTCGGTAAGTTCCTGAATATTTTTGATGGGGGGGCGGGGTTTTTCGGCCTCGCCCAGTAGAAATCCGTAAGGTTTCAGGTCGTCGACAGCATCGAACAAAACCTTAAGAATAGCCGTTAGCGGCAGGGCCAGAATAAGGCCCGGGAGCCCCCACAACTGCCCCCATAAAATAAGGACAATAATGGCCGCCAGTGGGTTGATACTCACTTTGGAGCCAACAATGTAGGGCGTGATGAAATTGCCTTCGAGCACTTGCACAAACAGAAACACCCCCACCACCCCCAGGGCCACCAGCGGGTTGGGGTGAGTACCCAACGTAAACAGTGCGGGCAGCACCGACCCGATGGCGATACCCACGTACGGAATCAGGATCATAAAGGCCCCGAAGAAGCCGAAAAACACGGCATAATCAACGCCCAGAATGAGCAGACCCACCGTGTTCAGAATCCCGACGATGATGATAACCAGCACCAGCCCAACCAAATAGTCTTTCACAACGGTGTAAATCTGGCTGAATACCACGTCGACTTTGGTTTTGCGGGTATGCCCGAAAATCTTGTAGAAAAACGACTTGAAAAAGTCGCGGTAAAGCAGGAAGAAGAAAATAAATAAAGGCAGCAGCGCAATGGTCGATAACGTATTGGTGGTAGCCAGCAGGGTAGAGGTGAGTACGGTACCGGCACTTTCGAGCGACGAGTTGAGGTACTTGCGTACTTCGGCTACCACCCGCCGACGGTCGATGTTGTGCGTATCGGCGTACCGCTGAAGCTGATCGAGAATCTGGTTGGCCCGTTTCAGGAGCCGGGGGCCTTCCTGGGTAAAATTACCGATCTGAATGCTGATCAGATAAAACAACCCGTACAGAACGCCGAGGGCGAGCGTAATACAAATGAGAATAGCGCCCACCCGGGGCACTCCCCACCGTTCGAGCCGCCGACATAAGGGGAACAGGATAGCCGAAAACATGACCGCAAATACCAACGGGACGAGTGTTTCCTGAAGCACCGACAGGCCATAGACAATAATGACCAGCGAGATCAGGATACACGTCAGGCGTGCGTAGGGGGGGAGTTGAATTTCAGGAGAGCGATTTTGCATAAATGTGCGTGCGAATGGCGGTACCAGGATGTACTTGCGATACTAACTGCGAATAAGCCACATAGGCCAGAAATTATTAGCATCTGGCAGAGCATATTTACCCGTTTGGGCGTTGAGTTAGGGGGCAAAAATCTGTTATCTTTATGTTAAGACTCACCTAATCGTGATAAAATACGCATAGTACGCCCTAATTTCGGGTCACTATCTGTTCAATCGGCTTGCTGATGAATCCTACCAAAGCATCTACTTCTGCTCACCGCGTTCTGGTTGTTGACGATGACGCGGATCTGGTCGAGTTGCTTCAATACAATCTGGAAAAAGAAGGCTATGAGGTGCGTACCGCCATGGACGGCCTCAAAGCCCTGGAGGTTGCCCGTACGTACATACCCGAGCTTGTATTGCTCGATATCATGATGCCGCAACTCGACGGTATAGAAACCGGGCGGCAAATGCGGACGATTCCCGAACTCCGGCAAACGTATATTCTGTACCTCACGGCCCGGTCGGAAGAGTACTCGGAGGTGGCGGCTTTTGATATTGGGGCCGACGACTACATCACCAAACCGATCAAGCCCCGCGCGCTCATGAGCCGGATCAACGCTCTGTTTCGGCGCGAGGCTCAAAAAGCTGACCCCGGCGACCGGATCGAAATTGCGGGCCTGACCATCAATCGGCAGAATTACTCGGCCAACTTCGGCGAAAAATCGGTGGTGTTACCCAAAAAAGAGTTTGAACTGCTGTTTTTTCTGGCCCAGCACCCCAACAAGGTGTTTAGCCGGGAGGAGTTGCTACAGCGGATTTGGGGTGCCGACATTTACGTGCTCGAACGCACGGTCGACGTGCACATCCGCAAGCTCCGCGAGAAAATTGGCGAAACCTACATCCGAACCCTCAAAGGCGTTGGGTACATGTTTACCGATGAACCCGAACAAGCCTGAGGCTGGGTATATAAATTTACAACAATCGGGCGACTCACCCCTGAGTCGCCCGATTGTGCTTTCGGCAAGTGGAATGGACCGTTTTTAATCCGCTTTGCCCGGAAATTTTCCAAAGACTTTGGCCACTGCCTGCTCAATTTGCTCGGCCGACAGGCTCCGGCGCGTCAGTACGCTCGATACGGCCACGTCCCACACGAGTGCATTTTTCTGCGCATCGACGATGTGCAGGTTTACGGTGCCTTCTTCGTAGGTACTCACCGGCACCTCCTGACTACGCCAACTGTACCGGCGCTGTCCCATATACACGGGCGCTTCACGAATGGTAGTTTGGCGGGTTTGGGTTTTCTCCTGCACAACGGCCCCGAGGTTGACCAGCAGGTCGGGGTTGTCGGTCGTGAGTTGGTAGCCCCGGCTTTGCAGTTGAGCCTTTACGGCCTGTTTTATCTGTTCCATAGCCGCTCCGTAAGTAGGGCGGGGCGTTCGGGCAATGCCAGCCGTATCGATAAAGGCAAATGTCTTATAGGCCGACCAGCTAGCCCCTTTGTCGGCCTGATTACGAATAACCCGGTAGGGCGAACAGGCCGATATAAGCCCCGTCAGCAACAGGGCTATGGCTATATTGATTGCTTGTTTCATAACGCAGATTCGTTTGATGGATAACAAACGGCGGCCGGTTTTTGTGCAGGCTTCGCCGGCTCAGGCATTCGGCTTTTGCCTTTCCCGAACTCGGCCGGTATGTAGCTAAGAGATGTGGGATATTTTTCGTACGTTGAACGGAAAATAGACTCTTTATCGCATGAAACGCCTTTTATTCCCCTTTTTGCTGCTTGCCGTTACAACGGTTTTGAGTAGTTACCGACCCATGACGGGTGTAAGCCAGCAGCTTACCGAATGGCAACGAGCCAAAGAATACACGAAAGAATACCTCGACGCGATGCCCGAAGAGGGTACCAACTTCAAGCCGACACCGGAGATTCGGAGCTTCGCTGAGCAGATGCTGCATCTGGCCAGCGGCAATTACCTGTTTGGCTCCATTGCTACGGGTAAAGCCAACCCGATGGCCGGCAAGCAGATGGAGAAAATGGAGGAGCTGAAAACTAAAGCGGCCCTGAGTAAGGCAGTGCTGGACAGCTACGATTTTATGATCGATGCACTGAAAGGCACAACGGATGCCCAAATGGCCGAAACGGTCAAATTTGGCAAGAACGAGATGTCGCGCGAGTTGGCTTTTGCGAAAGGGTTTGAACACCAGACCCACCACCGGGGCCAGACAACCATTTACATTCGGATGAAGGGAATCAAACCCCCGAACGAAAAACTGTTCTGATACAGACCAAAGCCGGGCTCCTGAGCCCGGCTTTGGTGTTTTATAATTGGTTTGGTCTTATTTCAGTTGCCCGGCCTTCCTGATCATTTCTACCACTTTCTCCACCGGTAGCTGCTCGGCGGTGTGGCCTCCGTCGCCGGTGAGGGTACGGGCCGCAAACAGAGAGTTGATGATAGCCTCTTCGGTGGCTTCGATGGCAGCCATAAACAGGGGCGAGACCGCATCGTTACGTAAAACCCTGATCTGATCGAACGCTTCGGCGGAGTCGTGCGGAATCTGGTAAGCGGTCGATACCGCAATCACGTAGTCGCCACTACCGTTTGAGGCTATTCCGCCGGTTTGGGCCAGGCCCATGAAAGCCCGCTTGGCCAATCGTTTCAGGTTGCGGGCGTCGAGCGGAGCGTCGGTCAGCACCACCATCATGCACGAGCCGTCCAGTTTCTCTTTGAAGCTATACTTGCCCAGCTCAACACCAACCGGCACCCCGCCAATTTGCAATACACCCCCAAAATTGGTTTGCACGAGTACACCCACGGTGTAGCCGCCCAAACTGCCGGGGAGTTTCCGCGAAGCCGTACCGATTCCACCTTTGAACCCGAAACAAACGGTACCCGTGCCGGCACCCACGTTGCCCTCCTGAACCGGTCCGGTTTTGGCTTCCCGGAGTGCCTGCAACACATGGGCTTTGGTAACGTGCCGCCCCCGAATATCGTTAAGGTAACCGTCGTTGGTTTCGCCCACCACGGGATTTACCGAGCGCACCTCCTCGTTGCCGGGTTGCGTGAGGGTGTAGTCGATCAGGGCATCGGTAGCGGTGGGTACATTGAGCGTATTGGTCAGCACAATCGGTGTTTCGAGCGTTCCCAGTTCTTCAACCTGACTGTAGCCGGTCAGTTTACCGAACCCGTTGCCGATGTAAATGGCCGCCGGGCTTTTCTGGCGAAACACATTGCCCGTGTGCGGCAACACCGCCGTGACGCCCGTCCGGACGTTCGGGCCTTGCAGGAGTGTTATTTGACCTACCCGAACCCCCGGCACATCCGTAATGGCGTTGAGCGGACCTGTGGGTAAAACCCCAAACCGGATGCCGTATTCGCGGGGGCGTTTGGTGGATTGAGCAGTCGCTGGGTTGTAACTCGCGACGAGCAGCAGAAAAAGAAAGACACGAAAAAGGGGCGCCATCTGAAGATCAGGTTTGTGCGCCCCAAATTACTCAATCTATGCGGGTTCGTTGTGTCGGATTATAGCTCCTGCACAACCAGTTTCCGCCAACGGACTTTGATACCGCCACCGTCGTGAATCTGGAGGGCAATAGAGCCGTTGGCCGCGCCAATTTTCTCGTCGTGCATATCGACCATCAGCTGCCCGTTCAGGAACGTCTGCACATGGTCGCCTATCACCCGAATGCGAAGGTCGTTCCACTGCTCGGGCTTGAGGATGTTTTCTTTTTCGGCCGGAATCTGCTGAAGCCAGCCCCGGCCGTACGATTCGTAAATGCCGCCCGTGTCGTGGTCTTTGGGGGCTACCTCGACCTGCCAGCCGCTGATTTTGGTACCCTCGATGCTCGACCGGAAAAACACCCCGCTGTTGCCGTTGGCCTCCTGCTTGAACTGCAGTGAAAGGTCAAAGTTTTTGTACGCTTTTTCGGTAGCCAGATACCCATAACCTTTGTCGGGGCCGCTTTCGCAAATAAGGTTTCCGTCTTCCACGTACCACTTTTCGGTGCCATACACTTTCCAGCCCGTCAGGTCTTTGCCGTTAAACAGGCGGGTCTTTTTGGTGGGGGCCGTGAATGCCAGAGCAATCAGGCACAAAACGATGGGGACAAAACGGTTCATGTTTGCGTAAGTGACTTGTTTGATGAGTAAAGATAGACGCGCCGAGGTTTCTACCTATACAAAACCGATTCCTAAGCGTACTATGAAAACACTTCGGCTACTGCCCCTTCTGTTGCTTTTGCCGTTTCTATCCGTGGCCCAATCGGGCAAACCCGCTACGCTGGCGGCTGTCAGTTTCCTCGAAGGCCACTGGCGCGGCACGTACAACGGCGGCCCCATCGAAGCCGTTTGGTCGGCCCCGGAGGCCAACAACATTATCGGATTCATCCGAATGATGAAAAACGACAAAATCAGCCTGTACGAACTGTTTGCGTTTGAGCAAACGGCGGCTGGCCCCGTAGCCATGGTGAAGCATTTCAAAGAGGGACTTATTGGCTGGGAAGAAAAAGACAAGTCGGACCGGTACCGGTTTCTGGAGGCTTCGGCCAAAGAGGCCCTGTTTGAAAAAGAAGACGGCTCCATTCGGATTATCTACGAAAAACGTACGCCCGATCAGCTCGTAATTCGGCGGGGCGAGAAAAAAGACGCCAACTGGGCATTTAGCGACCTGTTTGTGTTCAACCGGGTACGCTGATTCTCACCTGCTTTCAGTTATGTCGGGCTTTCCCGAAGCCCCTGATTCACCGGTACTACGGAGAGTCAGGGGCTATTTTACTGCAGTACTGGACATTCGGACTTCAGACACTGGACGTTAGACTTACTGCCTTTATAGATGGAGGTCTAACGCCTAATGTCCAACATCTAATGTCCAGTACTGAGCTATTTTATTCCGGGAATCAACCCGTTTCCTGACAAAAATCACCCGGTTTGGCTTGGAAGGAGGAAACAAAAACCCCGAAAAATGTATTTCTTTTGCGGCTGTTCATCATGCCAACACCAACGGCCGTAGCCTTGTCATACCCATGAAAGAGATCAAAGCCATCATCAACGCTTACGACGCCAAAAGCCCCGAAACCAAAGCCGCTTTAGCCACCGTAGTCCGGGTTGAGGGGTCGTCGTACCGCCGTACCGGCGCCCGTATGCTTATCATGGACAATGGTACCTGGGTGGGCGGTATCAGCGGAGGTTGCCTCGAAGGCGACGCCCTCAAACGGGCCCGGCTGGCTATTTCGCAGGCCAAACCAACCCTGATCACCTACGACACCACGCAGGACGATGCCTACCAGATTGGCGTTGGGCTGGGGTGCAACGGCGTTATTGATGTGCTCATCTCTCCCATTGAGGCCGACGCTCCCAAAGCCATTGAACTGCTCCGAAGCTGCCTGACCGCCAACCGGCAAACCCACGTGTTGCTGACAGTGACGCAGGTCTCCGACGAGGTGGACGGCCTCGGTACGGGCGATATGTTTCGGTACACCGGCCCCAATAGCCTTGCTCAACTGGCCGACGAAGCCGCCATGACTACGGCTACCGAAAAAATTGAACGGTATATTCAGAAAGGCAAGTCGGCCCCGGTCGAGATACCCTTCGCCGATGGCCGGGTGGTCGAGTTGTTTGTGGAGGTGATGCCTCCCATCCCGCATGTGGTGCTGCTCGGGCAGCAGTACGATGTGTACCCGCTCGTCCGGATCCTGAACGAACTCGGCTGGCAGTCGACTGTAGTAGCCAACCCCCAAAAGGTGACCCAGGCCCTGTTTGGCGCGGCCAATGCCTTGGTGGCCCCCGCCGATTTTGACGCCATTCCGGTGGACGATCAAACAGCTTTTGTGCTCATGGCGCACGATTTCAAAACTGATAAAGCCAACCTGCCCCGCACACTGGCCACCGACGCGCCGTTTGTGGGCGTACTGGGTCCCCGGGTGCGTACCGAACGTATGCTGTCGGAACTGGCTGAAGAAGGGACGCCCGTGGCCGAAACCGACCGCATGCACGCGCCCATCGGGCTCGATATTGGGGCCACCTCACCCGAAGAAATTGCCCTTTCCATTGTGGCCGAAATCAGGGCGGTGCTCTCCGGCCGGAGTGGTTCATTTTTGCGGCTCCGGCAGGCTCCCATTCACGAGCGAGACTAATCATGCGTTACCCGGTTTACATGGACTACAATGCCACCACCCCTGTCGATGAGCGGGTGCTGGAGGCCATGTTGCCGTATTTCAACGTCCATTTTGGTAATGCGGCCTCGCGCACGCACGTGTTTGGACTCAAAGCTGAAGAGGCCGTTGATGTAGCCCGTAAACAATTGGCCCGGCTGCTGGGGGCAGCCGCCAACGAAATAGCCTTTACAAGCGGGGCCACCGAGTCTATTAATCTGGCACTGAAAGGCGCTTTTGAAGCTAACCGGCACCGGGGTAACCACCTTATCACGGTACAAACCGAGCACAAAGCCGTGCTCGACACCTGCGCTCATCTCGAAAAACTGGGGGCCGAGGTCACCTACCTCATTCCTGATAGCGAGGGGCTCATTACGGCCGGGCAAGTAGCCGACGCCCTACAGCCCAACACGTTGCTGGTGTCGGTGATGCTGGCCAACAACGAGATTGGCGTTGTTCAGCCCATTGCCGACATTGCCCGCCTGACCCGCGAGCGGGGCCTACTTTTCCACACCGATGCCACGCAGGCTGTGGGTAAACTGCCCATCAACCTCGCCGAACTCCCGATTGATCTGCTCAGCTTGTCGGGCCACAAGCTGTACGCGCCCAAAGGCATTGGCGCGTTGGTGGTACGAAACAAAACCACCGTGATTGCCCAGCAGGATGGCGGTCGGCACGAGCGGGGCCGCCGGTCGGGTACGCTTAATGTACCGGGCATTGTGGCCCTGGGCCGGGCTGCCCAGCTGGCCCAGTCGCTCATGGACGAAGAGACTGCGCGCTTGTCGGTCCTGCGCGATAAGCTCGAAACCGACATTCTGGCGGCTATTCCCGGTAGTGCCGTCAACGGTTCACGCACCCAGCGGTTGCCCAATACCACAAACATCCGTTTTGCCGACGTCGATGGCGAGTTGCTGCTGATGAGTCTCAACGAAATTGCGGTTTCGAACGGATCGGCCTGTAATGCGGCCTCTACCGAACCGTCGCATGTGCTCAAGGCCCTCGGCCTGCCCGACGAACTGGCTTACAGTTCGGTGCGCTTCAGCTTGGGGCGACACACGACCGAGGCCGATATTCAGGTTGCGGTGGAGCACGTTAAACAAGTAGTCGGGCAGTTGCGCCGGTAAGCGGGCGTACCTGCCCGAACCTCTTCTACAGCCGCTCGGGCTGGCTTTTTCTCTCACATTTATGAACGATTCTATCAAGTTCTACCCCTAAGAAAAAGCATTCCGGAAAATTGCATTAAATAGTAAGATAATTATACTTTTAATAGGCGATACAGTAGGTCGCCCCTACCCTTTATCGAATACTATGCAGTTAACTGGTTCACATGTTTTGAATGCGCCCGTGTCTCGAATCTGGGGCATGCTGATGGATGCCGACACGCTCGCGCAGGTAGTTCCGGCTGTTTCGCGGCTCGAAAAAACCGGCGATAACGAATTCAAGGCCATTGCTGAGGTGAAAATAGGCCCCGTAAGCGGTTCTTTCTCCGGCGATTTGTCGTTGGCCGACATTCGCGAGAACGAAGGCTATACCCTGCACGTCAAGCAGAACAGCAAGATCGGCAATGCCGACGCCAGCGTGGCTATTTCGCTTAAGCCCATTACCGATACCCAGACCGAAGTGTCGTTCGACGGCAACGCCCGGCTGTCGGGGTTGTTGGCCCGCACGGGACAGCGGGTCATTTCGGGGGTCGCCAACACCCTCACCAAGCAGTTTTTCGATAACCTCGAACAGGCCATCAACGAGAATCCATAGTCAACGGTAAGGCCGGAAACCGCCCCGCCAACGGGCAGGCCCTGTCTTTACGCACTTGACACACAAACTATAACCCCTTTTTCCTATGCAAATTCAAGTCACAGTTAATGGGAAAACCCGTAAGTCGGAGGTTGAAGACCGCACCTTGCTGGTTCACTACCTCCGCGACCAACTGCACCTGACGGGTACCCACGTCGGTTGCGACACGTCATCCTGCGGAGCCTGTACAGTTCATGTTGATGGGGTGGCGGTAAAATCGTGTACGCTGTTGGCTGCTCAGGCCGATGGCTGCTCGGTAACGACCATCGAAGGTATGGCCATTCAGGATAGCCCGACTACCTCACAACTTCACCCGCTTCAGGAGGGCTTCAAAGAGTGCCACGGGCTACAGTGCGGTTTCTGCACACCGGGGATGATTATGACGGCTGCCGACCTGCTCAAGCACAACCCCAACCCCTCAGAGGCTGAGATTCGTGAAGCGCTCGAAGGGAATATCTGCCGTTGTACGGGCTACCACAATATCGTGAAGGCGATTCAGTGGGCCGCCACGCACTCAACCAAGCCTGAGCCCAATCAGCAGGAGGAGCCTGTTGTGGCCGATGAGCACCTGTTCACCAATGATGTAACGACCGGCGAAGTCGTTGAAACCCACTAAAATGAGTTTAAGGTTTTTGGTGAAAAGTTTTTGGTTGGCTGACGCGTCAACGAACTAAAAACTATGAACCGTAAACGATAAACCACCAGAACCATGAGCAATAAATTCATTGGACAATCGGTAAAACGCCTTGAAGACAAGCGTTTTCTGACGGGAAAAGGCCGTTATACCGACGATATCAATTTGCCGGGCATGCTCCATGCCCACTTTGTGCGTAGCCCCTACGCCCACGCCCGCGTACTGAGCGTTGACACGGCCGAGGCCCTGGCTATGGAAGGCGTAGTTGCTGTTTTTACCGGCGACGACGTGAAGGAGCTCAACGGGGTGCCGTGCGGCTGGCAGGTGAACTTCCGCAACGGCGAGACCATGCGTGAGCCGAAGCACCCGATGCTCATTGCTACCGGCGACACGGCCAAGCACGTTGGTGATCCCGTGGCGGTCATTATTGCCGAAACTAAAGCCATTGCGACTGATGCCGCCGAAGCCGTAATGGTGGAGTGGGAAGAGCTCCCCGCCATCGCCAGCCCGGCCGATGCGCTGAAACCCGGTGCGCCCAAAGTACACGACCAATACCCGGATAACAAGGCATTCGACTGGACATTCGGTAACCCGGTTGAAGAAGTGGATGCCGCCATCGAAAGTGCGGCCCACGTGACCACGCTGGAGTTTGTCAATCAGCGGGTGGTGCCCAACGCGATGGAGCCGCGCGCTTACATCGGGCATTACGATACGGTATCCGATAAGTACACGTTGTACACCTCTACCCAGAACCCGCACCTGATTCGGTTGCTGATGTGCGCGTTTGTGCTCGGTATTCCCGAACATAAGGTGCGCGTGGTTGGCCCCGACGTAGGAGGTGGTTTTGGCTCAAAAATCTATCACTATACCGAAGAGGCTCTGGTAACTTGGGCGTCGAAGCAACTGGGGCAACCGGTAAAATGGACATCCGACCGCTCGGAGGCTTTTCTGATGGATGCCCACGGCCGTGACCACGTAACCAAGGCCGAAATGGGCTTTGATGCCGATGGTAACATTACGGGTCTGCGGATAAAGACCATTGCCAACATGGGCGCTTACCTGTCGACGTTTGCCCCGGCCGTACCTACCTACCTGCACGGTACGCTGCTGCAGGGAGTGTACACAACGCCGAAAATCAACATCGACATGACTTGTGTGTTTACGCACACCGTAGCGGTAGATGCGTACCGGGGGGCCGGTCGGCCGGAGGCTACCTACCTGCTCGAACGCCTGATTGATCTGGCAGCTCTCGAAATGGGCAAAGACCCTGCGCAACTCCGGTTCCAGAACTTTATTCCGCCTTTCGACGGGGTCACACAACCCGGTTATCAGACGCAGGTAGCCCTGCAATACGACTCGGGCAACTACCACCCGGTGCTGCAAAAAGGGCTTGAAATGCTCGGTTACGAAGATTTCCGGCAGGCCCAGAAAGAAGCCGCCCAATCGAACAAACTGCTGGGTGTGGGTATCTCGACCTATATCGAAGCCTGCGGTATTGCACCGTCGGCGGTGGTGGGGGCACTGGGAGCCCGCGCTGGCTTGTACGAGTCGGCACAGGTACGCGTACAACCTACGGGTAAGGTAAGCGTGTTTACGGGCTCGCACTCGCACGGACAAGGCCACGAAACCACGTTTGTACAGGTGGTTGCCGATAAGCTGGGTATCCCGATGGAAGACGTGGAACTGGTACACGGCGACTCCGATACCGTTGCCTTTGGTATGGGTACCTACGGCTCGCGCTCGCTGGCGGTTGGTGGTTCGGCCATTATGAAGAGCATCGATAAAGTGCTGGAGAAAGGGGCCAAAATTGCGGCCCACAAACTCGAATGCGCCGAGGGCGACCTCGAATACGGCAACGGGAAATGGACCGTAAAAGGTACCGATAAGTCAATTGGTTTTGGCGACGTGGCCCTGACGGCCTATGTGCCGCACGTGTACCCGGCGGGCCTCGAACCGGGCCTCGATTTCTCAAGTTTCTACGACCCGGCCAACTTCACCTATCCATTTGGTTGCCACATCGCTGTGGTCGAAGTGGATAAGGAAACCGGTAAGGTGACGCTGAAGCGAATGATTGCCGTGGACGACGTGGGGAATATTATCAACCCCATGATTGTGGAGGGCCAAATTCACGGCGGGTTGGCTCAGGGAATCGGGCAGGCGCTGCTCGAAGGCACCATTTACGACGAGAACGCGCAGCTGACCAACGGCTCATACATGGATTACTGTATGCCCCGCGCCGATGACCTGCCCATGTTTGAAACGGCTAACCAAACAACGCCTTGCCCACACAATCCGCTGGGTGTGAAAGGGGCCGGTGAGGCCGGGGCCATCGGGTCGACGCCCGCCGTCGTCAACGCCGTGATCGATGCTCTCTGGAGCGGAGGTCATCAGGTCAAAGATATCCTGATGCCCCTTACCCCCGAACGCGTTTGGCGGGCCATGAATTAATAAGAAGTTTCCTGTTTACAGTTTTCGGTTTACAGTTCGTCCGGTGCTAGTCCTGGCGGAGTAGTTCAACTGAAAACTGTAAACCGGAAACTGTAAACTCTTTCACCATGATAACATACCCTTTTCAATATAAAAGAGCCGGTAGCATTGCCGAGGCTGTAGCCCTGCTGGCCGAAGGTGGTAAAGCCCTCTCGGGTGGCCACAGTTTGATCCCGTCGATGAAACTGCGTCTGAACGCACCCGATGCACTCGTCGATGTAGGGCGTATTGCCGAGCTGAAAGGTATTCGGCTCGACGGTAACGAACTCGTGATTGGGGCGGGTAGCACCCACGGCGACATTGCATCGTCGGACCTGGTGAAGCAACATCTGCCGATGTTTGCCGAAGGGGCCAGTCATATTGGCGACCCGGCTGTGCGCAACCGGGGCACCATTGGCGGGTCGCTCGCCCACGCTGATCCCTCGGCCGACTGGCCCGCTATGGTTTTGGCCGCTGATGCTACGATTGTGGTCGAGGGGCCATCGGGGAGCCGCTCAATCAAAGCCTCCGACTTTTTCACGAGTATGTTTGAGACGGCCTTAGCGGCCGACGAACTGATTACGCAGGTTCGGGTGCCGGTTGAGAACGGTGCCCGGATGACCTACCAGAAGTTTTCGCAACCAGCCTCGCGCTACGCTATTGTGGGGTGTGCCGTTGTAAAATCGGCCGATGGTAAGGTGCGCGTTGCGTTTTCGGGCGTTTCAGACACGCCCTTCCGCGATACAGCCGTTGAAGAGCAACTGAACAGCGGCCAATCGGCTACCTCGGTGGCCTCGGGTGTATCGGTGATGTCGGATCATTACGCATCGGAGGAGTACCGGCGGCATTTGGCGAATGTATTTCTGAAGCGCGCGCTCAACGCCGTTGCTTAATTTTGGGTGAAGAGCACGGATAAAGTCGGTTATGCCGATTTTCCGTGCTCTTCGTTTTATGTCTATGCTTCCTTACTTCCCTTTTGGCGACCGGTTTAACGATAAAATGGGGACGGCCCCCCTGGGCCCGACCGAGCCGCTGCTGGAAGTAGATGCCCATTATCGGGCCGAAATAAGCCTGAAGCGGCAGTTGCTGGCTACGGTTCCCGGTTACTATGCACAGGCCTTGCCCGGTTACGAACTGGCTCACTGGGAAGCTGCCGAACTACTGATGCAGCACGCAGCGAGGCACTACCCCGATTCGTTTTTGTTTGTTCAACAGGCCGGGCAGTGGGTCTGGACTAACCGACTTTTGGGCGAAACCACGACTATCTGGCCCCATAAGGAAGGAGCGCTGTCAACGTTTCCGATTGATTGGATAGGCCAACAGGTACAGGAAGACCTATTGTTGCTTTCGGGCGATGAGACCCGGCTCGTGGCAGGCCAATTGTGCTTTGGAAATGGCTGGTGCCTCGATGAAAAACTGGGCTTGCCTTTCTGGGAAATCCACGCGCCTATCAACCCCATTGTGCCGCCTATGATGCAGGCCGCCGGACAACTGATGCAGCGGCTACCCGCCGGCCGCACGGTATGGCGGCTCAACTGGAGCATTAAGGCAAGCGACCAACTGGACATGAGCAGTCGGCGGATGCCCCACCTGAACGACCAACTACAACAACGGTTGCCTACGCTGACGCCCGAAACGGCCGGGGCGCACCTTTTTGTGCGGATTGAGCGGCAAACGCTTACCCGGCTTTCGCGTTCGGGGGCTATTCTGTTTGGCATTCACACCTACCAAAACCGGCTTGCTGATGAGATGGCTCAACGGCCCGATGCGGCCCGGCGGCTGCTGAATGTCCTAAATACCACCCCGCCCGCCATGATCGACTACAAGGGGATTTCGCCGTTCCTGAGCCCGTTGATTCATTTTTTAGAGCGGGGCCTTACCAAGGCTAATCTGTAGCGTGTTGGAGTCTGGGCGAGCTGATAGGGAGTAGTCTGATTAATGCGTGATAGCCGGTTCGCGGTAGCCATTTTATTAGCGTATTTACCCCGTGGGGGTTCACCGTTACTAGCAACGGGTTGTAACAGTCGATTGCAATTTACCCCGTAGGGGTTTGCGGTTAATAGCAACGGGTTGTAACAGTCGATTGCAATTTACCCCGTAGGGGTTCACCGTTAATAGCCGGTTCGAGGTAGGTGCATATTTACCCCGTAGGGGTTTACAGTTAATAGAACAATGCCCAACACGTACACTCAACTTTACGTACACGTTGTTTTCGCCGTAAAAGGACGACAAAATGCTATTCCAAAGCATGCCAAAGAGAATTTACACCGTTACATCACAGGTATCGTTCAGGCACGTGAGCAAAAACTAATGGCTGTGCATTGTATGCCCGACCACGCGCACCTTTTCATTGGGTTCACGCCCGACCTCGCTCTGTCGGACCTTGTACGAGATATAAAGCGAGCGACTACCTTGTGGATGAAAGAGCAACAATTGGTAAAACCGAGTTTTTATTGGCAGGAAGGGTTCGGTGCATTTAGCTACAGCCAATCGCAGATAAACACCATTGTCCAGTATGTGTTGAATCAGGAAGAACATCACCGAAAGCGCACATTTCGGGAAGAATACATAGGCTTTTTGCAGAAGTTTGAAGTGCCTTATGATGAACATTACCTGTTCGATTTTTATGATGAGACAGCCGACACTAAAGACTGAATCAGAAAACGGAAAGCTCCTACGGAGCAAGCGAAGCGGGTAGGCTCATCCGGTTTAGCTACGAACTGCAAACCCCTACGGGGTAGATAGCATGTGTCGAAACAATCGGTTGTAATTTACCCCGTAGGAATTTAAGGTTACTAGCAACGGGTCGAAGCAGTCGGTTGCAATTTACCCCGTAGGGGTTTTCGGTTACTAGCAATGGGTCGAAGCAGTTGATTTTAATTTACCCCGTAGGGGTTTGCAGTTAATAGCACCGGGTTGTAACAGTCGGTTGCAATTTACCCCGTAGGGGTTCACCGTTAATAGGTAATAGCTTTCTCTCGTAAATTGCATAGGCCCGAGCGGTCTGCTCCGTAACCCCAACTACCCATTTAATCTGTTTGCCTTTTATGCCTCAACATACCCGCGAATCCATTCAGACACTCCTACAGGCTCAGGGCTACCAAACCGACCCACAGGTGGTGATGTCGGTGTTTCTGGCCATGCAACTGAGAAAACCGCTGCTGATCGAGGGGCCGGCCGGGGTTGGTAAAACCGAAATTGCTAAGGTGATGGCCCGTGCTCTCAATACCGACCTGATCCGGTTGCAATGCTACGAAGGCCTCGACGCCAACCATGCCTTGTACGAGTGGAATTACCAGCGACAGTTGCTGCACCTGAAAGTATTGGAAGTAACGGGCAGCCAAACGACCGAAACCCCATCGGCCGAGGCCGTGCAGGCTCAGGAAGAAACCCTCTTCTCCGACAAGTTTCTGCTCAAACGGCCTTTGTTGCAGGCCATCACGCACCATAAGCCGCCGGTTTTGCTCATCGACGAAGTTGACCGGGCCGATGAGGAGTTTGAAAGTTTCCTGCTCGAAGTACTCTCCGACTGGCAAATTACCATCCCCGAAATCGGCACCATCCGGGCGACGCACATCCCATATGTAGTGGTTACGGGTAACCGTGTCCGTGAACTCTCGGAGGCCCTCCGCCGACGGTGCCTATACCTCTGGATCGATTATCCCGATTACGACAAGGAGCTGGCCATTGTTCTCGAAAAAGTACCGCAGATTGATAACCGGCTGGCCAAACAAATCAGCTCGTTTATGCAGGCCCTTCGCCAGCTTCGGCTCGAGAAAACGCCCGGTATCGCTGAAACCCTCGACTGGGCAACGGCCCTTGCGGCCATGCACCTCGATCATCTCGACAAGGAACTGGTGGAGCAGACCCTCGGTGTGATTCTGAAAGACTGGAAAGACGTTCGGCACGTGCAGTTGTCGTTGAGCGAACTGTACGAGAAAGCGGGTGTCATTTCGAAATGGGATACGCTCTGAACACGCCATGATTACGCGCCGAACCACCCTTTCGCACAATATCGTAGCGTTTTGCCGGTTTCTGCGGGAGAACGGAATGGCTATTGGCCCCGACGAGGAAAGCACGGCCCTACAGGCGCTGGGGCAGGTTGACCTGGGCGATCGCGATGCTTTCTGGCTGGCCCTGCGCACGGTGCTTTGTCGGCGCGTGCAGGATCTGGAGCCGTTCGACCGGCTGTTTCGGCAGTACTGGAAAGAGCTTGAAAAGGCTGTTGACTCGAAGATCAAAGACGACCCCAAAAAGCAACGGCAGAAGCCAAAGCCCGGCCCCGACTTCAACCAGCTGAAATCTTGGCTATATGGCAATAAACCATCCGAAGAAACCGAGCTGACCACGTACTCTGTACAGGAGAATCTGAGCCAGAAAGATTTTTCGGTCATTGCCGCCGACGATCTGGCCGAGGTGATGCAGCGTATCCGCGAATTGTCGCTCACGATGGCCCGCCGGGCCAACCGACGGTACCGCAAAACATCCGCAGCTCGGCAGTTCGACCTGCCCCAAACCCTGCGTAAAAATCTCCGGCGCGGGGGTGAGTTGCTCGAAGTGGCCTATCGCCGACCTCGCAAAAACCATCTCAACGTGGTGGTACTGGCCGATGTGAGTCAGTCGATGGACCTCTACAGTGCGTTTCTGATTCAGTTTTTGTACGCGTTTCAGACGGTGTATCGGCGTATCGAAACGTTTGTGTTCAGCACGAGCCTCCACCGGATTACGCCTGCTCTGCGCAACCGCCCCTTTGCCGAAGCCCTGCGCGAGCTTTCAGAATCAGTTTCGGGCTGGGGGGGAGGCACCCGAATCGGCGGTTCGTTGCAACAGTTTGCCGACGAGTACCTGAACCTCGTTGACCGACACACGCTCGTGATTATCCTGAGCGATGGCTGGGATACGGGCGATGTCGACGTGCTCACCGAGAGCCTGACCCGCATTAAGCAGAAAGCCCGCAAGGTTGTCTGGCTCAATCCGCTGGCGGGCAATCCTTCTTTCCAACCCAACGTAGCGGGCATGCAGGCTGCCCTGCCGCTGCTCGACGGGTTTGCGCCGGTGCATAACGTAGAGAGCCTGCGCGCGCTTGACGCCTGGCTGTAGGGAGAGTTACAGTGTGCGTTTACGGCTACCTTTGTGCAGAAATCTACCTGTATTCATTGTGAAACGTACGAGCTTTTTCTTGCTGCTGACCCTTGTTTTTCTGGCGCCTGCCAGGGCACAGGTACGCACCCCAAAAACGGTGTTTGTTATTGTAGACGGAATTCCGGCCGATGTGCTGGAAAAGACAAACACCCCGCATCTGGATAGCCTGAGCCGAGTCGGGTTTTACAAACAAGCGTATGTGGGTGGGCAAAAAGGGACGTATTCGCAGACACCCACGATCTCGGCGGTTGGGTACAATAGCCTCCTGACCGGCACCTGGGTGAACAAACACAACGTTTGGGACAACGACATCAAAGACCCCAACTACCAGTATCCAACCCTCTTCCGACTGCTGAAAAGCCAGTATCCCAACCGCAAAACAGCCGTTTTTTCGAGCTGGCTCGACAACCGCACGAAGCTTGTTGGTGAGGGCCTGCCCCAAACCGGAAAGTTACAGGTTGACTTCCACGCCGATGGGTACGAGTTGGACACCGTTACCTTCCCACACGACCGCGAGAAGACCTACATGAGCCGAATTGACGACCGGGTGGTAGACGAAGCCGTGGCTTGTCTGAGTCGACAGGCACCGGATTTGTCGTGGGTATATCTGGAATACACCGACGATATGGGGCACCGCTACGGCGATAGCCCGCAGATGTATGCTGCTGTTGAAAAGATGGACGCTCAGATTGGCCGATTGAGCTGGGCCCTGCAACAACGCCAACAACAATTTGCCGAAGATTGGCTGCTGGTAATTACAACCGACCACGGCCGCGATGCCAAAACGGGCCATAACCACGGCGGGCAGTCGGATCGTGAACGACAGACCTGGATCGTAGCTAACAAGCCCGACCTGAACGCTTACGGGAAACAACAGGTGCCGGGTATTGTGGACCTGATGCCGACTATCGCCCGGCACATGTTACTCCAACTCCCCGCCCAGGTGGAGCGCGAAATCGACGGGGTGCCGCTCATCGGGCCCGTTTCGCTGGCCGAGCCGCAGGCAAAACTACAGGGCAAAAGCCTGCACCTTAGCTGGAAATCGTTTTCACAAACGGGCCGCGTAAAGGTTTGGTTATCCACAACCAACGCGTTTGAAACCGGCGGTACAGACCGCTACCAATTGCTCGGCAATGTGCCATTAGGGCAGGAGCAGGCTGTGTTTTCGCTGGAAAAGCGCCCCTCATCGTTTTACAAAATCTGGCTGCAAGGCCCCGATAACTCCGTTAATCGCTGGATTGTGCTGAAATAACGTACTTATAGCGAGGGTAGGTTGCGGAAGCCATTTTTTTATAGAGGAGTCTGTACAACGGAAAAAGGTTACGCTCTTCGGGTCGTATGCTTGTGTCGATAAACCTCAAAAAGCCCTAATCACGATGCAATCAACCAGCCAAACCGTGAACGACTACATCGACTCACTGGCCGATGACAGGAAGGCAACTATCAACCAACTTTGCGACGTTCTTCGGCAGCACTTACCCGCTGGCTTTTCCGAGGAAATGAGCTATGGAATGATCGGGTACGTAGTCCCCCACGCACTTTACCCGGCCGGTTACCACACCAACCCAAAATTACCGCTACCGTTCATTAATGTGGGTTCGCAGAAGAATTACGTGGTCTTGCATCATGTTGGCCTGTTCCTCGATCAAGCCCTGCTCGACTGGTTTGTCGGAGAATATCCGAAGCACAGCAAAACCAGCCTCGACATGGGCAAGGGGTGTATCCGCTTCAAAAAGGCAGACCAGATTCCGTACACGCTCCTGGCCGAACTCGCTGCCAAGTTGACTCCCGAAGGCTGGATAACGATCTACGAACAGCAGCGAAAGGCCATAAAGTCAGGTAAATAGGGTATTGGGGTAGCACCGGACGCTGGAACCCACACCGTTTCCACCCAACTCCCTATCTCCCATTATTCTCCCAACCTGAGCTTGCCGTTAGAAATGTAAATTACCTTACCGGGTGGGTTAATAATCAGGCGTAGGGCGTTGCCGGTGTAATTGGCCGAGACGGTCACGGTATGCGTAATTGTGACTGTATCGGTGGCCGTTGGTACCCGCCCCTCCAACCAGGTGGCCGGGTCTGACCACAAGCCGTTTTTGGTAGAAAACATGCCCGTACCCCCGCTGCCGGTGGTAAAGCTAAACGGTGCATTGGTAAGCAGGCCCGTAAATTGCCCACCCGAACTGTTGCTGAATGTACCAACGTCGGCCCGGAGTGCATAGCCCGTGTTGACCAATAGTGGCTGAGCGGGGGTAATAACCCAGGTTGTAGCCGTGCCCGATACCTGCGAACTGCTTACCGCAATCGTTTCTACCGTTGTGTTGTCTGAGGTACGCACCAGTAGCAGATTGCCGGTGCCCTTTGTAACCGACTGGTCAAACACGAGCGTCAGACTGGTGGTGGGCGAAACGCCAGTGGCTGCATTGGTGGGCGTGGTGGCAATCAGAGCGGGGGCGTCCGTGCGTGTCAGCACCAGTTGGCCAAAGGTAGTGAGGCCACTGCCGGAAAACTGCACACTGCCCGTTGGCGAACCCGTAACCGCGCTGGCAGGTACGTCGCTTAGAAACCAGTTGGCTAAGTGGCTGTTCTGCGGGCGCGCATACAGCCGCTGACTGCCGGGCGTATCGAGGTCAGATGGGGCAACGGGCATACCATTGACGGTCAGCGAAACCAGAGACGAGAACGTTTTGCTGGTTCCCCAGTTGCGGACGATCCAATAATTTCCCGCTACCGAAGCCGAGGGCGGCATATACGGTTTTTCGAGCAGTCGATAGGCCGTAACTGCACCAGCCGCATACGTACCTGAAGCGGGCTGGTTGAGCGTCAGCCCGATACCCGTGAAGGATTTGGGGCCCGCTGATGCAACCGAGGCCATCGTCTCGCTAAGTCCCCCGCTGAACGGCCCCGTCGATTCGACCCGGCTCACAGCACCGCCCACAAAACTGGCGTCGCGTGTGCTAACCCGGTCAAAGATCAATGTACCCGATTCGTTGAACTGATAATAGTTTATCAGATCAGGGTCGGCCTGAACGGGGTATTGCGGATTGTTTTTTGTCAGGTGCATCATTCGCCTGATCTCATCGTCGGTCAGAGCGCGTTTGTAGATGGCCACCTCGTCGATGTCGCCAATAAATGTCCGGTACCACTCGGCCCCCCCGGCCATTGTGCCGATGGTCACGTTACCGACAAATGAAGCCGGTACTACGTTTCGGCCTGTGTGTGTGGCCCGCACCCCGTCTTTCAGCACCGAAATAGCGTTAGGCTGCACCACCAGGGCTACGTGCGTCCAGACGTTGGGTTTCAGGTAAAGCCCTGAGTTGTACCACCACTGCCCATTAGGATGATGATACCCAAGCTGCGTACTGTCGGGGTTCACATCCCGAAGGTTCAGGTGGACCAAGCCGGTGGTTGTACTCAGCGAGAGCATACCCGCGTAGTCGGCCTGTGCGCCGTTTAGTTTCACCCAGGCCATCATGGTGTACGTGTTGGTAGTAGCCACGTTCGGAGCGGGGGCCTGTACGTAGCTGTTCTGCGCGGTAATCTGCATTGCTTTGCCGCGTAGCGTGTCGGGGCCACAATAGGCCGCTGTCACCGAAATAAAGTCGGTCAGCGTGTGGGTCGAGCTAACACCGTTGGCATCGGTCACGGTGAGCGATACATCATACGTGCCGGGGTTGGCGTACACCACTTTCGGGTTTTCGGCGGTTGAGGTAGCAGGTGTGCCTCCTTCAAATGTCCAGGCGAACCGAATACCAGTTGTACCTTCGTAGGCCGAGTAATCCCGGAAAAAAAGCGTGTCGCGGCATGTGCCAGCGGTGTTTTTGTCAACGGCAATGAGGGCATCGGAGGTTGTCAAAAACGCCAGTTCATGCTCAAACGCTCCTCTCGATGTGCCCATGCGGTAGGCCTTTTTGTCGGGTACCACATACGCCGACGTAACGTATCCCAGCATGGGCAGGCCCGTACCCAGCATGGCCCACGCGCTCATGCTGTTGTCGCGGTACCACACACCTCCGCCATTCGTGCTTACGTAAACCCCGCCGTTGGTGCCCCGCTGCATAGTGATGTTAGAAGCAGCAGGCGATGGTAAACCTATACTGTAGTTGGTCCAGGTGGTCCCGCCATCGGTCGATTTGACGACTTTGCACGTGGTTTGCACCTGCCCGTAGCTCAGCCACACCACCGAGCCGTCTTGGCTAACTTCAATGTCGGTAATATTGGTTCGGCCGCCGGTAATGGTTGTGGAAGGCGTCAGTTTGGTGAAGGTAGCGGCTCCGTCGGTGCTTTTGTAAACGTCTTTGTTGTTGGTCAGTACGAAGAAAACAGACGGGTTTCGTAGCGGTTGTTTCATCCGCGTGATGTTTTCGGGGAACGTGTAAAGCGTGCCTGCCAGCGAGGCCATGTTGTCATTGGAAACCAGCAGTTTGTTGTCTTTGAAGGGGTACGACTTGCCGTAAATATTGGGGTGAACGGCATGGTACTTGAGTGACGAAATTGAGTTGTTGTCGATGGGGTACGATTTGTCGAAGGCGGCTTCTTTGGTGACCATCCGGTATTTCCGGTATATGTCCATCGCGTAAATCCATCGAGGCTGTACAGGGTTGATGGTCAAGTCTTTTGAGTCGGCTCCGCCGTCGTGTTCCCAGCCCTGATCCCCGTCGAACCAGCGCACTTCCGTAGGACCATGATCGTCGCCGGAGGCTACCACATCGCCTTTGAAAGCCGCACTGAAGCCCCACAAGTCGATAGCACTGATCCATTCGCCCGTGGGCTGAATGGTGGCCATACCGTCTTTGGAGATATGATTACCCCCGTCAGAGGCAATTAGTAGCAGGTCGCCTACACTCGACAGGCAGCGCACATCGGCGTGTACGTAGTTTACGCAACTCGTGTAACCGGGGTTGTTGGTAAAAAAGGTCAACCCACCGTTGGTCGATTTATGCACCTCACCCGACGCATAGCCACCCAGATACAGCACCGTTGAGTCGGTTTGTGACACCGTACAATCGTCGAGCAGATGCCCCGTCACCGGGTAGGGAATGGCCTGGAGCAGATCGCCGTTTGTGTTGTATTTGACTATGCCTTTAGTGGCGCCAATTGTGGTGCCTGAGTTCAAATCCTGAAACAGGTTGAACAGATAAATTTTGTCGGCAGCAGCGGGCGAAATCTCCATTTTTACCGGTCCGTTGGTAGTGGTCTGGGTAACGCCATTCACCACCCGACTCCCCGGAATCAGCACCGACCAGGTTTGGCCAAAGTCGGTAGAGACCTGCACCGTGATGCGGTTGGTGGAGGCTTCGCGGGCGGCCAGATACACCACATTGTTGTTGGTGGGGTGAAAACTCAGGCCCGCAAAGTTGTATTTCCGATCCCCCACGCCGTTGGTTGTATGCTGTCCCTGACTGTAGTTGGTACCCCCAGCTGTATTGCTGAATACGACCGTCCAGGTGGCTCCCCCGTCGGTACTGCGGTAGATTCTTCGCCCGTAACTGGCCAGTAGCAGGTTGGTGTCGTGGTTTGAGGGAGCTACAAAATAGGCCCGTTCGGTGGGTCTTTCGATGTAGTTGAGGCCACTTACCAGCGACCAACTGTTACCTGCATTGGTCGATTTGAGCAAGCCCGCTTCGGTGGCCGCAAACACGAGGTTAGGATTTGCTTTGGAAGCTTTGATGTCGCCGTAATACACATCGCGGTTGGCGTAGGTGTTTTTGCCATTCGGGAATTCGGCATCGGTTAGTTTCCAGGTCGCGCCCTGATCCTGACTTACCCATAGGCCCCCGTACGATTGCCCAGCGTACAGATTCTGGGTGTTATAGGGGTTAATGTACACCCGGTCGTTGAATCCGCCCGACATGTACGGCTGGTTGTAACAACTCTTGTCTTTGCCATGATACGGCCCAATCATCCGCCACGTACCCACCTGATCATTCCAGGCCGGGTAGGGCGAAACCCCGGCGGCCTGCCGGGCGTTGGCCGTATTCCGTTGCATGAGTGCCTGTGTTTCGGCAGGGGGGACGGCATCGATGACCACTTCGCCGTTGGCGTTCAGGTAATTACGATATACTTGGAGCCATCGCAAAACAATGTTGCGCTGCGGGCTTTTCTCTAACCCATGCGTACTGAAAAATTCGTCGTACAGCTTTCTGACTTTGTAATAGTTGGGCGTGGGTTTCAGCGTTTCAAGATACCAGTCGGTAGTGGAGTGATCGGTTCTGGTGTACTTGATTGGGGGGAGTTCCTGAGCTATAGCAGCTCCAACCGACAGGGCCATCAGCTGCATCAGGGCGATGTAGCTGCGACCAATGAGCCGAACGAAAGCAATCATTGGAAATGGTAGAGAACTTTATTGATAAATAGATACGGTGGTGGTAGCTAAACAAACGGTTTGGGGGCTGAGCTTTTACCGCCCGCGCCCGGTTGCCCGCCGAACGACGCCATACAGAATAAGAGCCAGTACCGCCCCTGCAGCCAGCCATTTCAGGGTTGTCAACACCGAGCATAGGGCCGCAATAGTTGGCGATGTAACAGGGTAGCTCTTGAGCAAATAGACGATGCAGGCGTTTTCGCAATAATCAAAAACCAGAACGGTTAGGGGCAGTACATTGACCTGAGCAAAAGGCGCGTACGGCTGTTTCCGGAAAAGCAGAGACAGCACCGTAGCCAGCAAAAACGTGTAAACAATCGGGTAAACCAGGTCGATGGTTAGCTCTCCCTGCGCGTAGATAGCCCGTCCTTCAGGCCCGTAAGCGGCAACCATTTGCGTGATTCGGTCGGGGTTGTACCCAAACAAAAGGTCGATTGGACCGATGGGCTGACCGGCCAGTTTATTCATTCGCTCCTCCAGATTTTTGAAAAACAGGGTTGGAAAAGGGAGGTATAGCAGCGTGATCAGCCAAAGGGTTTTTCGGGAAGCAATCCGGTACAGAAAAGCAGATAGAGTTTGGAACATAGCTGGAAGGCGTCTTGATACTACAATAAAAAGGGCTGGTGCCGCGCACCAGCCCCAACTGCGTTTAGACTTGTCGTTGACTGGCTACCCGGCCCAGCACAACGGCCAGCCCCGAGAAGGCCAGTGCCCCCAGCAACATGTAGCCACCTTCGCCGAGCGTTTCGGCCAGGGCCGGTTCGAGCGATAAGCCCGCCAGCGCGTTGTACACCGTTTCATTAACCGACAGCAGGGCTACGGCCACTCCCGCGAGGGCACCACCTGCCACGAGGCCGGTGGCAAACAGGTTGCCTTTGCCTAAGTCTGAATCTTCTTCGACCTGGTTCCGACGCCGGTTGTTCCAGTCCGAAAAAGCCTTTACGAGCCCACCTGCAAAAATCGGCAGGGTAGTGGAGAGCGGCAGGTAAAGCCCTACGGCAAAGGCCAGAGCACTTACGCCAACCAGCTCGAATACAAAGGCTAGAAACGCTCCTACGAGTACAAACTGCCAGTCGAGGTTGAACGAGAGTAGCCCTTTGATGAGGGTAGCCATCAGCGTACCCTGCGGAGCCGGAAACTTGTCGGAGCCAATGGCGTGATTGATGCCCTGGGCTACCAGATCGGGCGTGGGGGTATCCAGCACTTTGACCGTGGCTCCAATCACCAGCGATGAAACAATGACCCCGATAAACAGGGCAATTTGCTGGTATTTGGGCGTCGCGCCAACAATGTACCCCGTTTTGAGATCCTGAGAAGTAGCCCCGGCCGTAGCGGCTGCCACACAGATCATACCCCCCACCACAAGTACGGCAGGCTCGTAGGCTTGCCCTGTAAGCCCGAAAGCAATGAAAACAAGTGAGGTGCCCATGATGGTGGCAATGGTCATCCCCGAAACCGGCGACGACGACGACCCGATTAGGCCGACAATTCGGCTGGCTACCGTCACAAAAAAGAATCCGAATACGACTACCAATACGCCGATCAATAATTTGGTCAACAGCGAATCGCCGGGAATCTGGGGTAAAATGAGCATCAGCGCTACTAAAGCCAGACTTCCCAGTACCACAATTTTGATGCTTAAATCCTGCTCAGTCCGGCGGGTGGTCCCTGCTCCTGCCCCCTCCCCTTGACCTAAGGAGAGGGTAGTGCCCCCACCAAAGCTGGACCGAAACGACGAAACGATGGTCGGGATGGTTTTGATCAGGGTCATGAAACCACCGGCCGTTACGGCCCCGGCCCCAATCTGCCGGATGTATGCCCGGTAAACAGCCGCGGCTGTGTCGGTAAAGGTTTTGGTTTGCGGATTCCAGCCGCCGGGTCCGCCCGCCGTTTGCAGATCGGTGAGGTAGCCCAGCTTGATGAGTTGCGCGGCAATTACGTCGCCCGGTACCAGCGACGCCAGCAGCGGAATAAGCCCCAACCAGGCCAGAATACCCCCGCCCACCAGCACAGCCGAAATACGGAAGCCGATAATGTAACCCACACCGAGGTATTCGGGAGTAATTTCGCCCGAGACCTGCGCCGAAGGAAAATAACGGTTCGTTTGTTTGGTAGCCCATACCGGTACTTCGGCAATCAGGTGCAATACTTTTTGCAACAGGGCATACACCAACGCTATACCCAGTCCCTGATAGGCCGTTTTGGCAAAGTCGCCCCCGCGTTCGCCCGCTATCAATACCGACGCGCAGGCCGTACCCTCAGGGTAGGGGAGCGTACCGTGTTCCTGCACAATGAGCGACCGGCGGAGCGGAATCATCATCAAGGTGCCGACCAGGCCACCCAGAATAGCCAGCGTCAGAATAGTCCAGTAATTAAAAAAATCGGCTCCTACGCCCCCCGTCAGAAACAGAAAGCCCGGCAGGGTAAACACTACCCCCGAAGCAATACTCTCGCCCGCCGACCCGGTGGTCTGGATAATGTTGTTCTCAAGGATGGTGGTGTTCAGAAACCGTCGACCAAACGAGATAGCCAGTACGGCAATCGGAATCGAAGCGGATACCGACAAACCAGCCTTGAGCGACAGGTAAACGGTGGCGGCCCCGAACAAGACGCCAAACAAGGCCCCCGTGATAATGGCTTTGAGCGTAAACTCGGCCGGCGATTCGTTGTCGGAGATGAAGGGTTTGAAGTCGGACATAGACGAACAGAAAAGGATAAATGGCTTGTTGAGGGCAAGTTATACGTTTTTCGGCGTTTTCCGCCTGTAGCGGCAGACGCCCCGCCCGAATGGGCTTTTCTGTGCGTGGGCATAAAAAAAGCCGAAGCCAGACTGGCTTCGGCCCACAAGGGTTTAGGTGATATCAGGCAATGGCTAACTCGATGCTGTTAGGTTTACTGATGCGTTGAGAGGCATTCAAAATTTCAATACCTACCACGGCACCATCCTGATCGTAATCCAGAATAAGGCCCGGCGTTTTTTCATCGCTCTCCTCAATCTGACTTTCGGTTAACCGGATGTACAAAATGTCAACCTCACGATCATACTTAACCTTCATGATAGTATTTGCTTATTTGTGATGTCTTGTAAACTGTCTTTACTACAGCGGGGTTTTGGCTGATGTTGACAAATACTCTCACTAAGTACGTTCTATTTTCGTCAAAAATGATTCTCGATTGGAAAACTTTTTGTCCTTCTACGCCTGATTCATCGTCCACTATTTGCTCAGGCGATCTAAGTACTTGATGTATAACTAACTCAGATATTCCACGCTCTTGGGCTTGCTCAGATGCATGTACTGATAGCTTGTAATCGAATTTATCCATTTTACGATGGGGCTTTAAATGACCAGTGCCCGATTGGATCGGGCACTGGTGTATTATTTTAGTTCTAAGCGTTTTACTTAAAAATCTTCTTCCATCGAGAACTTCTTCTCTTCGACTACTTCGACCGGAGCGGCTTCACCGGCTTCGGGTTGTGTAGCTTTGGCTTTCATAGCCCGGAACTTGGCCATCACTTCGCCCCGCTGATACTCGCCAACCCGCTTCTCGAAGAAGTTGGTTTTGCCTTGCAGCGAAATCATATCCATGAAGTCGAACGGATTGGATACGTTGTACACCTTCCGTAAGCCGAGCGATACCAGCAGGTGATCGGCCACAAACTCGATGTACTGATTCATCAGGTCGGCGTTCATCCCGATCAGCGATACCGGTAGGGCGTCGGTCACAAATTCCTGCTCAATCTTAACCGCATCTTTAATGATGGTGTACACCTGCTCTTCGGGCAGTTTGTGCTGGATGTGGTCTGTGTAAAGCAGACAGGCAAAGTCGCGGTGCAGACCTTCGTCGCGTGAGATAAGCTCGTTGGAGAATGATAGCCCCGGCATCAGTCCCCGCTTCTTGAGCCAGAAGATTGAGCAGAACGAACCCGAGAAGAAAATGCCTTCTACGGCTGCGAAGGCAATAATCCGCTCCGCAAACGAACCATTGCTGATCCAGCGCAGTGCCCATTCGGCTTTTTTCTGCACACACGGAATCGTGTCGATGGCGTTGAGCAACCGGTCTTTCTCAGCGGCATCCTTAATGTACGTGTCGATCAGCAGGGAGTAGGTTTCCGAGTGGATGTTCTCCATCATAATCTGGAAACCGTAGAAGCACTTGGCTTCGGCGTACTGCACCTCCGACAGGAAGTTGACCGCCAGATTCTCGTTTACGATACCATCGCTGGCAGCAAAAAAGGCCAGTACGTGCGAGATAAAATGGCGCTCGTTGTCGTTAAGATTAGCCCAGTCTTTCAGATCCTGTCCAAGGTCGATTTCCTCGGCGGTCCAGAATGAAGCCTCGTGGGTTTTGTAAAACTCCCAAATGTCCCAGTGTTTGATCGGAAAAAGGACAAAACGGCCTTTGTCTTCTTCTAAAATTGGCTCAATTGCGGTTAACTCTGCCATGGGGGCGTATATCGTTTTAAGGCGTGATGAATAAGGTAGCCGGCGGGTTGCCGGAAGCTCCTGTTCAAGTCGTATTGTTCCCAAAGTTAACCGTTTCGGGAAGACGATCAACCCGCAAAAACTTTACTTTATGTGGGTGTACAGAACCCCATTTTACTAACCCGAACGGAATCAGGCAATTGCCTTTTTTGATAGAGGGGTACCTCTTAGAATAGTCCAAAAGATTTTTGATTGAGATTGATTTTCAATTAATTATGAGTATGTGTGGCATTTAGGTCTATAGACTTTTACTCAAGCATTCTATTTTTGCTGTATGAATATACCCCCTGTGGCAACACCGATTAGTGCCGTTCTGATCACCCTCAATTCTGAGCGTTTGCTGGGCCCCGTTCTCGATGCCCTGCAATGGTGCAACGAGATTGTGGTGGTCGATTCGGGTAGTACCGATGGTACGCTTCAGATAGCCCGCGACCGGGGTGCCCGGGTGTTACACCGTGACTTCGACGGGTTTGGGCCGCAGAAACGGTTCGCGGTGGCGCAGGCTGTGCACGATTGGGTGCTCGTGGTCGACGCCGACGAGGTGGTAACCCCTGAGCTACGGGCCGAAATTCAGAGTCGAGTGGGCCACGAGGAGGGCGTAGTGGGCTACAAAGTGCCGATCTCGCTTATTTTCATGGAGCGGCTCATGCGTCACGGCAGCGAATACAAGATGCCGCACCTTCGGCTGTTCAACCGGACGTTTGGTACTTACAATCTGAGTCATGTACACGAGGATGTAGAACTAAGCGGGGGGCGGGTGCTTACCCTGAAAGACCATATGCTGCACGACAGCTACGGGTCGATGCATGAGTACTTCGAAAAACTGAACCGCTACACCACGGCCGGTGCCCGCGAGCTCGACCGGCGTGGCCGCAAAGCCTCAACGGCTCAGGTTGTGTTTCGTTTGCCGCTTACGTTTTTGAAAGAGTACCTGCTGAAAAAAAACGTACTCAACGGGTATCCGGGCTTTGTATGGTCGTTGTTTTCGGCCATGTACCCGGTGGTGAAGTATGCCAAGCTGCACGAACTCCAACAAAAAAGGTCGTCCCCGGAGGAACGACCTGCACGCATGTATGAAGACAGGACCCATTAGGCAGTCCCGAGTAGGGCTCGGCGGACGTCGGTGGTAGTGGTGAGGAGAATGGTCATACCTATGCCACACACGACCAATGACAGCAGCTAAGCGCTGACAAACGCCTTAAAAGAGATCTTTGATATCGATCCGGCGGTGCAACTGATCTTCGCTGTTGAGCGGCAGGTACACCATCACCCGGCCGTCTTCATGTACGGCCTCAATTTGCTCTGCATCCACAAACGTGGGAATATCCAGCACCCGCAGAAACATCGGTACAGCCAAACGCTGTGGTTGCGCGTCGGGATCAAGAATATCGTAGTCCTGCCGGGCCGATTCGCCAACGAGCAGTGTGTACAAAACCAGTTTATTGCCTTCAATCAGAACATTGAATGAATTGGCACTGACGCCAGGGGCCGACAACGTAATGACCAACCGGTCGTCTTCCCGGTCCACGTTCATCGTCGTCATGCTCGAACCGCCGTAGAGCGTATTGAGAAGGTCAATCTGACCTCCCGTTCCGCTGAACACATTGTCTATCGCTCTCATCGGTATGTGTTGTTTACTGTTCGAAAGAGTATTATTCAACTATCGTGCCTTCGCGCAAAGAGCGACAGGCTGTCCGACTTTTTTAAACCAAAAAGCCGTTTTCGGCCGTTTTGGCGTATTTTTAGCCGTTTCTTGTACTATAACTTACGCGTAACTGTACTGTGTGGATTTTTATCGTGTTGCTTTTTGGGGTGCTTCTGTGGTTAAACTTCCACAGCCACCGCCCCAGCCTGCGGGTTCTGATGTACCACAAAGTTGACCCGCTCACGCCCGGCCCGCTGACCGTGACTACCGAACAGCTGCGCCAGCATATTACTTACCTGCAAACGTCGGGTTACCAGTTTGTGACCCTGAACCAGGTACTCAACTCGGTTGCCAGCCCCGCCATAGCCCTGCCCCGCCGGTCCGTGCTGCTTACTTTCGATGATGGGTACGAAAATAACCTGACCTATGCCGTGCCGATTCTGCACGAACTGTCTGTGTCAGCTACTATTTTTGTGCCCACCGCCTACGTCGGGCAAACCAACGTCTGGGATGAAGGTACTGACGCTCTTTTGACCGTCGAACAGCTCAAAGGTTTAAGCGAAGCGGGCATTGCACTGGCGTACCATACGCACGAGCATCTGAACTTCAAAAACGAAACGGGTGCGCGTATCCGTGCCGATCTGGAACAGAGCCATGCCGAAGCCGAACGGATGGGATTGCCCATGGCCCCGGCGTTTTCGTATTCGTACGGCGGTCGGCCCAAAAACCCGGCCGACCGGCAGCTGATGCGGGAAACAATGGCCCGGCTGGGGATTAAACTGGCGTTTCGGATCGGAAACCGGATCAACCCGTTGCCCTTGCGCGACCTTTACGAGCTGAACCGGATCGACGTACGCGGTTCTGAATCGTTTGCCCGGTTTCGGCGTAAGGTGAAGTGGGGTAAACTGGTATAAAACAGACATCATGCACATTAAAATAGGAACACGCGCGAGCCGACTGGCGCTCTGGCAGGCCGAACATATTCAACAGGTGCTGGGGGCCGGAGGGCTTACGTCGGAGCTGGTTCTGATCGAAACCAAAGGCGATCAGATTCTGGACCGGTCGCTGGCCAAAATCGGGAGTAAAGGCGTATTTACACAGGAGCTGGAAGATCAACTCCGGGCGGGCTCTATCGACATTGCCGTTCACAGTGCCAAAGACCTGCAATCGTCGCTACCGGCTGATCTGGGCATTATTGCCTTTACGGAGCGCGAGCAGGTTAACGATGTACTGGTGAGCCGCAACAACGCGCTGTCGCTCACGAGCGGGCAGCCGTTTGTAATCGGCACCTCCTCCACCCGGCGGGTGGCTATGCTCCGGCATTATTGCCCGCACATCAAGGTAGTCGATATGCGCGGTAACCTTCAAACCCGGCTTCGGAAACTCGACGAGGGGCAGTGCGACGCGCTGCTGCTGGCCTTTGCGGGTGTGCACCGGATGCAGTACGACGACCTAATTGCCGAACACCTGCCCATAGCCGACTTTACACCCGCTGTGGGGCAGGGCAGCATTGCCATTGAAGCGGCCCATACATTACCCCTCGACAAACTCGAAGCCGTTCGCCGACTGACCAATCACGAACCCACTGAAGCCTGCCTGAAAGCTGAGCGAGCGTACCTGCGTCGGCTCGAAGGCGGTTGTAGCATTCCGGTGTTTGGGCTGGCCACCTGGGTGGGCGAAAACGTGAGCCTGACCGGTGGAATCATCAGTCTGGATGGTACACAGATACTTCGCGAAACGTTTGTAGGGCCACCCGCCGAAGCCGAGCAGCTGGGCAACCAATTGGCCGAGCATATTCTGGGGCTGGGCGGTGCCGAGATCCTGCTGAGTATTCGCGCCAACTTATAACTAAGGCAGACCATGACCATTCGCATTGCCCAAACCGAAGCCGACCTCCGTGTTTGTTTGCCCGCTCTGCTGTGTTTACGCCCTCAGCTGGAGGCCGAAGCCGTACTGGCGTCGCTGCAAGACCAACAGGCGAACGAGCGGTTTTCGGTGGCGTTTGTCGACGGGGGCGATGCCCCGGCCCCGGCCGTGATTACCTACCGGCAACTAACCTTGCTGGTGTCGGGAAAAACAATCTATATCGATGACCTGACCACCTTGCCTGAGGCCCGTGGCAACGGGTACGCCGGGGCTTTGCTCGACTTTGTGATCGAACAGGCCCGTCAGCTTGGGTGCAAAACCGTTTCGCTCGACTCGGGTCACGGCCCCGACCGTGCCGATGCCCACCGCCTGTACCTGAACAAACGGTTTCGGATCAGCAGCCATCATTTTTCACTATCCTTGTAGCCATGAATCTCTTCAAAATCAGTTGGAGTAACCTCCGCGACAAGCCCCTGAGCAGTTTCCTGAGCGGTTTGCTCATGACCCTCGGCATCGCGATTATTTCGTTGCTTCTGCTGCTCAACAAGCAGCTCGACGAGCAGTTCCGAAAAAACATCCGGGGAATCGACATGGTGCTGGGTGCCAAAGGAAGCCCACTGCAACTGATTCTGTCGAGCATTTACCAGATCGATTCGCCCGTGGGCAACATTCCGCTGGCCGAGGCCGAGCGGCTTACCCGCAATCCGATGATCAAAACGGCGATTCCGCTCGCTCTGGGCGACAATTACCGCTCGTTTCGGATTGTCGGGACAGACAAGCAGTACCTCGACCATTACGAGGTAACCGTGGGTCAGGGGAAGCTGTTTGCTCAGCCACTGGAGTGCGTCATTGGCCCACGGGTAGCCCAGGTTACCGGCCTGAAAATTGGCGATACGTTTGCCGGGTCGCACGGCCTCGACGAAGCAGGTGAAGCCCACGAGGACGCCAAATACAAGGTGGTGGGCATTCTGAACCCCAGCAACTCAGTAGCCGATCAGCTGATTCTGACGCCGGTAGCGAGTGTGTGGGCCATTCATGATGAACACGGGCACGAAGAACATGCCGACGAACACGAGGCTGAGGCAACTGCCGGTGGGGCGGCTGTGGAGGAAGAGCACGACCATGAGCATGAAGGCCACGACCACGAAGAAGGAGAGACCCATGAGGAAGAGCGCGAGATTACGAGTATGCTCATCAAGTTTCGGAACCCGATGGGGATGATGCTGGCCCGTGGTATCAACACCAACTCGAAGCTTCAGGCGGCTATGCCTAATATTGAGGTGAACCGGTTGTTTGATTTGCTGGGCGTGGGCGTCGAAACGCTGCGGTATCTGGCACTGGCTATTATTCTGGTGGCGGGAATCAGCGTGTTTGTGTCGCTGTATAACTCACTCAAAGAACGCCGGTACGAAATGGCCCTGATGCTGTCGATGGGCGCTACCCGAACGCAACTATTCCTGATGCTCCTGCTCGAAGGGCTGGTGCTGGCCTTAATTGGTTTTGTGGCCGGGCTGATTCTGAGCCGCCTGAGTTTGTGGGCTATTTCGGGCTACGTTCAGGGCAACTATCATTACGACCTCACTAATTTCAGTATTCTGTCTGAGGAATGGTACATTCTGGCGGCTGCCGTAATCATTGGGCTGGTAGCGGCTGCACTGCCCGCGCTGGGCGTGTACCGGATGAATATCTCGCGGACACTGGCGGAAGAATAAGCACCCTGTGATGTCTTTGGTTTTTGAAGGCTCTCCTACCGATAGGGGAGCCTTTTCGTTTGGGTAAGATACCGGGCAAAACTACTTATGCCCCAAAGATCCGCACAACCTGGTGCGGCCCTAAACCATCGTACATGTATGAATCCTGACAAGTTAAGAACAAATGAACGGCCGGAGCGCTCCCGATCCGGCACCCATCTCGCCCGCCTGGGTGTATTGGCCCTGCTTGGGCTGAGTACCGTAGGGTTAGCCCAAAAAGCAAAGCCTGTTCAGCCAAAATTGGGCACCCGATCGGTAAAAACGATTCAGGTTGGCTCCTTCACGTTTAAAGACCTGAACCGCAACGGACGGCTCGACCCTTACGAAGACTGGCGCTTGCCGGCCGAGACCCGGAGCCGTGATTTGCTGCGTCAGATGTCGGTGGAGCAAAAGGTTGGTTTTATGCTCATCAGCACCACCCGCCTGAAAAACGACTGGTCATTTGAAGCACCCCGGGGCAAAGAGCCCATTACGAGCGATTTCAACGAGGACGATCTGGTGGCGACCATGAATATGTTCACCAAAAAGCCCTTGCCCACACCTATTATGAATGCCGCTGGAACCACCAAGGCCGTAACCCAGTTTGGGCTGCGCCATTTCATTTTGCGGGCCAACGTGAGCGCCCGCATAACGGCCGAGTGGGCCAACAAGCTACAGGCTCTCTGCGAAAGCCAACCGTTGGGTATCCCGGCTATTGTGGCTTCGAACCCGCGCAATCATATTACCGCTTCGGCCGCTATTGGTACGAGCGTCGGCAAAACCGTGTTTTCGTCGTGGCCCGGCGAGCTGGGCCTGGCTGCCATGCGTGACCTCAAGCTAACCCGCGAGTTTGCCGACATTGCCCGGCAGGAGTGGGCCGCCGTGGGCCTTCGCAAAGGCTATATGTACATGGCCGATCTGGCAACGGAGCCGCGCTGGCAACGGGTAGATGGCACCTTTGGCGAAAATGCCGACTGGGCCGCGCAGATGATTACGCAGGTGGTGCTTGGTTTTCAGGGACCGAAGTTAGGCCCGACCTCGGTTGCCATGACCACCAAACATTTTCCGGGCGGAGGGGCCGGTAAGGAAGGGCAGGACCCGCACTTCGACTGGGGAAAAACAGAGGTGTTTCCGGGCGGAATGTTCGAAAATAACCTGATTCCGTTCAAAGCGGCCATCAAAGCGGGTACGTCGGCCATTATGCCGTATTATTCCATGCCTGTTGGGACTGCGTATGAGCCTATTGCTTACGCGTACAATCGGGCTGTCATTCATGATCTGTTGCGGCTTAAACTTGGCTTCAAAGGCATTATAAACTCCGATACGGGCCCCATCGAAATGATGCCCTGGGGAGCCGAAAATCTGGCCATTCCCGAGCGGTATAAGCGTACACTCGAAGCCGGCGTAAACCTTTACTCGGGCACGGCCGACCCGTCGAGCCTGCTCGAAACGGTGAAAAGCGGCATGGTAGATATGAAGCTGATCGACGACTCTGTGGTGCGCTTGCTGAACGAGAAATTTGAGCTGGGCCTTTTCGAAAACCCGTACGTGGACGAAGATGCCGCCGAACAGATTGTGGGCAACAAGTCGTTTCAGGCCCGCGCCGACCTGGCCCAGCGGAAATCCATTGTGTTATTGCGAAACGAGAATAAAACACTGCCCCTGAAAGCTCGTACCAAGGTGTACTTCGAAACGTATCAGAAGCGGGCGGGTGCACCGGCATCGGGGCCGGGCGAGGTGTTTACTAAAAACAACCCGAACCTGCCGGTGGAGTTCGTAAAAACGCCCGATGAGGCTGATGTAATACTGCTCTGGATTGCGCCCGGCTCACGGTCGTTGTTTGCCTCCGACGGGAGCCCGCTCGAACTGTCGCTGTCGAAAAATGCGGTAGATGTCGGGTACATCAACGCACTCATCGCCAAAAAACCGACCGTTTTGGCCATTAATTACACCAACCCGTGGGTGATCGATGAAATTTATAACCCGGCCGTCAAAGACAATGTAAAAGGGGTGTTGGCCACGTTCGGAACCACTGCTGAAGCCGTGCTTGATGTGGTTACCGGGCAGTTTAAGCCGACCGGTAAAATGCCGTTTACCACCCCTATATCGGCTCAGGCGGTCAAAAACGGAAAAGAGGATGTTCCAGGTTATCTCGAAGGGCCGGGGTACGCTTTATTCAAATACGGCGAGGGCCTGACCTATTGAAAGGTCCGTGCCGATCTCGTGCTGTCGAGTCCCGGATTCTGAACCAAAACGGCCCGCTGACAATCAGCGGGCCGTTTTGGTAAACTATAGCAGAAACTATTAGACGTTCTCCGACGTCAGCTTGGCACCCAGGTACTCGCGGTTCATGCGCGCAATGTGGTCGAGTGAGATCGACTTGGGGCATTCTACCGAGCAGGCACCCGTGAATGAGCAGGCACCAAAACCTTCGGCGTCCATCTGCGCCACCATCCGCTCGGCCCGAATCTTGCGCTCGGCCTGACCTTGGGGTAATACCGCCATGTGCGACACTTTCGCCGACACAAACAGCATGGCCGATGCGTTTTTACAAGCCGCTACGCAGGCACCGCAACCAATGCACTGAGCCGCGTCCATGGCCTCATCGGCAATGGTCCGGGGGATGGCAATTTCGTTGGCATCGGGGGCCGAACCGGTATTCACCGATACGTAACCACCGGCCTGCACCACCCGGTCAAAGGCCGTCCGGTCGACCATCAGGTCTTTAATCACCGGGAATGCCCGTGCCCGCCAGGGTTCAACCACAATCGTGTCGCCATCGCTGAACGAACGCATGTGAAGCTGACAGGTTGTAGCACCCGTTTGGGGGCCGTGAGCCCGTCCGTTGATGTACATCGAGCACATACCGCAGATACCCTCGCGGCAGTCGTGATCGAAGGCGACGGGCTCATCACCTTTCCGAATCAGCTCGGCGTTCAGTACGTCGAACATCTCCAGGAAAGACATATCGGGCGAGATGTTGTCGAGGCTGTACTCGACCAACTTACCCGCTGTATTGTTATTTTTCTGTCTCCAGACTTTGAGATTAACTTTCATCAGTTCTAAAGTTCTCAGTTTCCGGTTTTCAGTTTTCAGTTTTCAATTGCCGAGCTTCAGTACTTATGCGTCAGCCACTGCAAACTGTATACTGTAAACTGCAAACTTATTTGTAGCTACGTTGGGTCAACTTCACATTTTCAAACACCAGGTCTTCCTTGTGCAGTACTTCGGGCTGGTTTTCGCCTTTGTACTCCCAGGCAGCCACGTAAGCGTAGTTCTCATCGTCGCGCTTGGCCTCACCGTCTTCGGTTGAGTACTCTTCGCGGAAGTGTCCCCCGCACGACTCGTTCCGGTTCAGGGCGTCGTCGACCATCAGCTCGCCGAGTTCGATAAAGTCAGCCACACGGCCAGCCTGCTCTAGCGTCTGATTCATTTCTTCGTTGTCGCCGGTTACCTTCACGTTGCTCCAGAACTCCGCTTTCAGCTCCTGAATCATCTTCTTCGCTTTCTTGAGGCCCTCCTCCGTGCGCGACATACCGCAGTAGTCCCACATAATAAGCCCCAGCTTGCGGTGGTACTCATCAACCGGCGTGGTTCCATTGATCGACAGCAGCCGCTGAATCTGATCCTGAACCCGCTGCTCGGCCTGCTTGAACACTGGTGAATCGACAGATACTTTATCGGCCGGGCCGATGGTCGCCAGATAGTCGCCTACCGTGTAGGGGATTACGAAATAACCGTCGGCCAAACCCTGCATCAGGGCCGAAGCACCCAGACGGTTAGCACCGTGGTCGGAGAAGTTAGCTTCGCCCAGAGCGTACAGACCGGGGATCGTCGTCATCAGGTTGTAGTCAACCCACAGACCACCCATGGTGTAGTGTACGGCCGGGTAAATCATCATCGGCGTTTCGTACGGGTTGTCGTCTACGATTTTCTCGTACATCTCAAACAGGTTACCGTACTTCGCTTCGATTGTCTTGCGACCGTCGCGCTTGATGGCGTCGGCAAAGTCGAGATACACGGCCAGACCCGTTTTGCTCACCCCACGGCCCTCGTCGCACACGTATTTCGCGTTGCGCGAAGCCACGTCGCGGGGCACCAGGTTACCGAATGAAGGATAGCGACGCTCCAGGAAGTAATCGCGGTCTTCTTCTTTCAGATCGGTCGGCTTCATGAGGCCTTTCCGAATCTTCTCTGAATCCTCTTTGCGCTTGGGAACCCACACGCGGCCGTCGTTCCGCAACGACTCCGACATCAAGGTCAGCTTCGACTGATAGTCGCCTTTTACGGGAATACAGGTCGGGTGAATCTGCGTAAAGCAGGGGTTTGCAAACAAGGCACCATGCTTGTGGGCACGCCAGGCGGCCGTTACATTGGAACCCATGGCGTTGGTCGACAGGTAAAATACGTTGCCGTAACCACCCGTGCAAAGCAGTACCGCGTGGGCCGAGTGCGACTCAATCTTACCCGTAACGAGGTTGCGGGTGATGATACCCCGTGCCTTGCCACCCTCCACCACGAGGTCGAGCATTTCGGTGCGTGGGTAGAGTTTCACCTTGCCGTTGGCTACTTGCCGGCTCAGGGCCGAATACGCACCGAGCAGCAGCTGCTGACCGGTTTGGCCGCGGGCGTAGAACGTACGCGATACCTGCGCACCACCAAACGAACGGTTGGCCAGCAGACCGCCGTATTCACGGGCGAAAGGTACCCCCTGCGCTACGCATTGGTCGATAATGTTGACACTCACCTCGGCCAGGCGGTACACGTTTCCTTCACGGGCCCGGTAGTCACCTCCTTTGATGGTGTCGTAGAACAGACGGAACACCGAGTCACCGTCGTTCTGATAGTTCTTAGCGGCATTGATACCGCCCTGCGCTGCAATGGAGTGGGCCCGGCGGGGGCTATCCTGGAAGCAGAATGCTTTTACGTTGTAACCCAACTCGGCCAGCGAAGCGGCCGCTGAGGCACCAGCAAGGCCCGTTCCGACCACAATGATGTCGTACTTACGCTTGTTGGCCGGGTTCACGAGCTTCAGGCCAAACTTATGACGTGCCCACTTTTCTGCGAGCGGGCCTTCAGGAATCTTTGCCTCTAATTTCATAGTTAACAGTTGGTTAGATGCCATTTACCCAATAAAGTTGTTCGCCTTCAGGAAGATGTAAATCGGCATGGCCGCAAAGAGGGCCGGAATCAAAATGGCGAACACATACGTACCCAGCGCTTCGATGAGCGGGGTGTACTTTTTATGACGGAGACCCAGAGTCTGGAAACCACTCTGGAACCCGTGAACGAGGTGATACCCCAGGGCTACCATCGACACGACGTAGATCAGCACGTACCACCACTGCGAGAAAGCCGCCACAACGACCGTGTACAGGTCTTTGTACTGCTTACCGTCGTACTCGGCCATCGGTACCGACCCGAAGTGCATCTCGTACCAGAACGTGCGCATGTGCAGGATGATGAAAATGAGCAGCACAGTGCCGAGGATTCCCATGTTACGCGATGACCAGGCGCTGTTGGCTTCGGGCCGCTTGAACGCGTAATCGACAGGACGTGACGCCTGGTTGTGGCGCGTCAGCACGAAGGCCATCAGCGCGTGTACCAGAATCGACGTGTAGAGCAGATAAGAAACTGTAATGATGAGCGGGTTGTGAGTCATGAAGTACGTGTACTCATTGAAAGCTCGTCCTTCATCGCCCTTGAACAACTGAAGATTTCCGGCCATATGGACGACCAGAAATGTACTTAAAAACAACCCAGTCAGCGACATGATGACTTTTCGGCCGAGTGAGCTGGAAAGCGTTTGTGTTACCCAAGACATACCGTGTAGTGCACCGATTATGCGTAAAAATTGTATGATTAACAGCCTGATTAGACCAAGGGTCAAAACTAAATCACAAACCCCACGCGTCCAAAATCAGGGTAGTTTTTTCGGGGTAAGTTGTTCAATTTTGAACCAGTTCAAATAGGCTATGTCACCTGTTTTGCCAACAGATTGTTTAAGTTTTTTGTTTGTTTACTTCAACAAAATGTGTGCTCTATTTTTTAGCTATCCGCGCAACAAGTAGATCCGACTTTTGGACTGAATAGGCCAAATGCCGTTCCTTTGTAACGTAGTAAAGGGCGCAAAAGGTCACTCTTTGCCGACCCCAGCCCGCACCCTTTCACTCTTTCACTCTTTCGCTCTTTATGAAAGCATACGTTTTCCCCGGTCAGGGATCGCAGTTCAAAGGCATGGGCCTCGACTTGTACCAGAATGGCTCACCGGCTGTTAAGCAGATGTTCGAACAGGCCGACCGGATTCTGGGCTTTAGCCTGACCAAAGTAATGTTTGAAGGGACCGACGAGGAACTGAAGCAAACCAACGTAACCCAGCCCGCTATCTTCCTGCACTCAGTGGCACTGGCACAAACCGTTGCCGACTTCGAACCGGCGATGGTGGCAGGGCACTCGCTGGGTGAGTTCTCGGCGCTGGTTGCTGCCGGAGCCCTGTCGTTTGAAGACGGCCTCCGGCTGGTGTCGCAGCGGGCCGAAGCCATGCAGCGGGCCTGTGAACTGAACCCGTCGACGATGGCGGCTGTACTGGCCCTGCCCGATGCCACCATCGAACAGATATGTGCCGACGTAACAGCGGGCGGTGAAGTGGTTGTTGCGGCCAATTTCAACTGCCCCGGTCAGGTAGTAATTTCGGGTACTCACGAGGGTATTCGGTTGGCGGGTGAAAAACTGAAAGAAGCCGGTGCTAAACGGGTGTTGCCGCTGCAAGTAGGTGGTGCATTTCACTCGCCACTGATGGAACCCGCCCGCGAAGAACTGGCCAAAGCCATTGCAGAAACGCCTTTCTTTGAGCCGCGTTGCCCCATCTACCAGAATGTCAATGCCCAACCCGCCACGGCGATTCAGACGATCAAGGCGAACCTGATTGCCCAACTCACGGCTCCGGTGCGCTGGACGCAGTCTGTGGAGGCAATGGTTGCCGATGGCGCTACGTTGTTTGTGGAGTGCGGCCCCGGCAAGGTATTGCAGGGTCTGGTGAAGAAAATTGCGCCAGCCGCCGAGGTAGCGGGCGTGTAGTTTCCCGGATTTATACAAACAACAACGGCCCCGTCATCAGGACGGGGCCGTTGTTGTTATAACGTAAATTATTGAAAGCTGCCTGTCAGCCTGAGCCTGTCGAAGGCCCGCGCGTCAGCAACTTGCATACTTCACGTCATTAAAGCTATTCCGCGTAATCAAGCTGTTCAGAGTAGGCTTAACCTACCCGAAACACCCAGGCGGATTGGGCCGCCAGCTGCTTGCGGGCAGCCTCAGGAATTTGTACCGTAAGCCCGTTGGCGGTTTTCTCCACCTTTAGTGGCTTGTTATACCCTAACAGCATGACGGCTTTGCCTTTCTCCACCGAAACGTCGGAGAGGGGTAGGCTGGCTGGTAATGTTTCGCCCTCCTTGGGCAGGTAGGTCACGTAGGTCGACGTACCCTTGCCGGTAAAGGCCCATTGGCCTTTGCGATAAGGGGCTACGGGTTTGGTGCCGTAGATCGATTCACCGTTGATGCTCATCCACTTGCCGATTTCCTGCAGGCGGCTGTAAGCTTCTTCGTGCCACTCACCATCGGGACCGGGTGCAATGTTCAGCAGCAGGTTGCCGTTTTTGGCCACAATATCCACCAGCGTGTGAATCAGCCTGCGGGTCGATTTGAAATTTTCTTTCGGAATGTACGACCACGAATCGCCCATGGTCATGCACGACTCCCAGGGAATAGGCATGTATTGATCGGGAATCGACTGCTCGGGGGTTACGTAGTTCTCGAACTCACCCGTCACGGTCCGGTCTACCACCAGCAGACCGGGCTGATGGCTGCGGCCCATGCGGGCAATGCGTGCCATGTCGATGTCCTGATCGTAGGGGATGGTCCGTTGCCAGCTGATGGTGGAGTCGATGGTGCTGAAGGGCCGCACCCAGCCGCCGTCGAGCCACAGAATATCCACCTTGCCGTAGCCGGTCATGAGTTCCTCAATCTGGTTGTAGGTAAAGTCTTTGAATTTCTGCCAGCGGTCGGGGTAGCGCTTGGGCGCGTAGCTTACATTCCGGTCTTTAGGCGGGAAATACGGGTCCCAGTAGGTGGGCGTGTTCCAGTCGGGCTTGGAGAAATACGCCCCGATCATGAAATTCTGGTTGCGGAAGGCGTTAAAAATCTCTTTGGTGACGTTGCTGCGCGGGTTGCTCGAAAACGGCGACTTCGTGCTGGTGATTTTGTAGTCGGTCTGCTTACTGTCGAACATACAGAAACCGTCGTGGTGCTTGGTGGTGAACACCACGTATTTCATGCCCGCGTTTTTGGCGGCATCGGCCCAGCGTTCGGGGTTAAATTTGGTCGGGTTGAAGGTGGTCTGCAGGTTCTCATAGGCTTTTTTGTACTCGTACCAGTTGGCCGAGTACGGCCCTTTGCGTTCGCACCAGCCCTCGTCTTCGGGGCAGAGCGACCAGGATTCCACAATGCCCCATTGGCTGTAGGTGCCCCAGTGCATCAGCAAACCGAATTTTATATCCTGCCACCCACTCAGCTTTTGCTGCACCAGCGGGTCTTTGGGCGGTACATATTTGGAGTGGTTCTGTTCGGAGTGCTGCTGCGCCACGGCTACCAGGGTGAGTACATGGAGCAGGAGCAGCGAGAGGAATATGCGTTTCATAACTATCTATTGGGGTAACTGAATGGTTCAAGGTTTAAGCCGGGCAACCTGGCCTGTTTGTGGCTTCACCCCGACTTTGCGGAGCTTCTCGACCACAAACGTCCCGATGGCCCTGCCCTGCGCCTGTCCGTTTTCGATGGCGTCGCGGTAGTGGATACCACCGTACAGGCGTGAAATGGAGGCTTCTTCGGCAGCCTGCCGGAACGAGGTAAAGCTCCGCTCGGGGAGTTCGAAAATGGTTTCGGTGGTATCGGTAAACGAAAAATCCGGGCCAATCAAATACGAAAGTACCTCGGCCACGGCGCTCGAAATCACACTATGCCCGCTGGTGTATTCCGGAAAGGGGGGCGTTTGCAGCAAGGGTTGCCAGCGCGGATTGAGGTATCGGTTAATGGCCGTTTCGGGGCGGATACGGTTGCTGCGGTATTTCTCGTCCCAGCAACTGATAAAGGCATCCATCAGCGTCATGGCCACCACCGACTGCACCATCACCGCCTGATCGAACGGCAAGCGGGCTTTGGTCGATACCAGACCCGCAATGTTCATCCAGTGACCGCCGGGGCTTATTTTTTTGAAGCCGATAGACATATGCCCCGAGGTATTGATAGCGAAGGGGTTGCAGTCCCAGTACGAGGCAATAAAACGCTGCTCGGCGGTCAGGTTTTTGCCGGTTTGGTACACCTCCTGCATCATCCGGTAAAAGGCGCTCGTGGTGTCTTTGCTGAACGCAACCGGCGGCTTGGGCTTAAACTGCCCGCAGGAGTCGATTAGCATGGGCCGGATGGTGCGCCAGTGCGGTTCAATGGCTTCGATATAGCCCGGTGGCGTAGGGTACCAGTAGCCGTCGGCTTTGGTGGGCCGGTACCGCAGCCGGGCGCTCAGTTTCGAGTAATTGTCGGCAGCCGCGTAGGCCAGCACCTGTTTGGCTACGGCCTGCGCCACGCTCACCGACTGTGCCACCAGCGCGTCGGGGTAATGTCCTTTCAGTTCGGCCAGGAACTTGGTCTGTTCGTCGGCCAGCATATAGCCCGAGGGCAGAATCAGCCGACCCGTCTCCAGCATACAATACAGGGCCGCAATCTGGTAGTCGTAGGGTTTGCTTTTGTCGACCGTCAGGGGCTTAAAGCTGCGGACCAGCCGGGCGGGCGAGACACCGCCGGCTTGCTGCCGGGCCACAATTTCGTGGGCTCCAAGCAGGCAATAGGTATAAAAACGACTGGCCGCCGGTGGATTGGCCACATCGTGGATCATTACCATCGTGAGGGCAAAGACAGTCGGCTGCAGCCGGGCGTTCAGATCGGGCCGGGCGGCTTTGGCCGGGCTAATCCAAACGATCAAAAGCAGGCAAATTAATACATATCGCTTCATTATTTTTCCCGTTTGTAGGCCTGTAGGGGTTGATTAAACGCCCCTATCAGCCAATAAGGTACCTGCCCAATCTTCATCGACACCACCGATTTGACATCTCCCCGCACCGACAGCCCGGCCGTAGGCTGACTCACGTACGTGAAGTTACCCTTACCATCACCGGTCAGCAGGCAACCGTAGTTTGCATCCATACTGCCCAGTTTCAGCCTGTTGTCCGATTTGTTGCCCAGCAGCAGCAAATCCGGGTGACCGTCGCCGTTGAAATCGTCGGCCATCAGTTGGGTAACCGGCGCGAGTTGGGCCTGAATGGGTAATACCTGTTTCGTAAACCGTCCGCCTTCGTTCAGGAAAACACAGGTCTGATTCTCGGTCACGGTTAGTTTGCGGGCCAGTTTCAGTTCTTCGGGCGTCAGAATTTTGTCCAAGGGCGCGTCGGCGTAGTCCTTGTAGAATCCGAAGCGCTTCCGCATGGCGTAAATCTGGTCGTTCAGTTCGTCTCGGCTCACAAAGGGGTACGATACGCCCTGCACGTAAAAGCAGAAGAAGGGGTCTATGGAGCCGTTTTTGTCGAAATCGGCGTAGTACAGCTCGGCCGGCTCTTTGCGCGAAAACTTCAGCTGGGAGTTAGTACCCAGATTCCCGGCTACTATATCTTTCCGGCCGTCGCCGTTGAGGTCCGTAATCAGCAACGACTGCCAGAAACCGTTGTCGGGTTCGGGGAAATAGGTGGTGGTTTTATCGACAAAACCGGTTTTGGTGTTCTGGTAAACCTTGATGGGCATAAACTCGCCAGTCAGCACCAGCTCGGGCCGGTTGTCGCCGTCGAGGTCGGCCCATTGGGCATCGGTCACCATGCCCACTGTCGCAAACGGCGAAGGCATTACCTTAAACAGCCCTTTGCCCCCGTTCTGAAGCAGGTACGAATGGGGAGCCTCTGGGTAACGACCCGGCACCACGCGCCCGCCTACAAACAGGTCGATATCGCCATCACCGTCGAAATCGGCGGGCCGCACGCAGGATTTACTGCTGGCGCTCAGGTTGGGCAACGAAGCAGCCGACAGCCGCAGATTACCCTTACCGTCGTTCAGGTACAGTTCGTCCTGCAAAGCGGGCGTGAGCGGTTCAAACAGCGAATACCCGCCTTTGGCCACGTACAGATCGTCGGCACCGTCGCCGTTGGCATCAAAGAATACAGCCGCTACAATGGCCGAATTGGTTTCGTCGCCAATGGCAATCCCCGGCGCCTGCCGGAACGAGCCGTCTTTCTGCTGTAGCCAGATACCGCCTTTTTTCTGGCCGTCGCCACTCACAAACAGGTCTTCCAGCCCGTCGCGGTTTACGTCGCCTTTGGCCAGTACCGGGCCAGTATGCGAGTACATCCAGAGCATGAGCGGCTGGCGCTTAAAATCGTTATCCGTAATGCCCACGTGGGTGTACGAAACCGCCGGAGTGGCTTTGGCAAACAGCGGGGCCGGGGTTTTGGGGCTTACCGGCGTCTCGGGTTTGCCGGCCGACTGCTGCACCTCCAGCACCTGATTGGCCGCTACCTGCGTCAGTTTCTGCACCGAACCATCGGGCCAGCTAATCCGCACCGAATCGGCCAGGGTGGCTTTGCCGAGGCCAAAGTGCAGGGTAAGCGGCTGGGTGGAGAGGTAGCCGCGCACCGGGCTCAGTTCCTGATACTGCTGCTGACCGCCCGCGTACACCTTCACCTGCGCGCCAATAGCCTGTTTGTTACCGGCCGTGGGCAGCAGCCGGACTTGCAGAAAAGTATTCTGAGCCTGCTCACGGGCCATGTTCTGGTACACGTAAGCCGTTTCGTTGATGTTGTTGATGATGATTTCCAGGTCACCGTCGTTGTCGAGATCGGCGTAGGCGGCCCCGCTGGAGATAGTGGGCGTGGTGAAGCCCCAATCCTGCTGCCGGTTGGTAAAGGTCAGGTCGCGGTTGTTGCTGAAAATGTAATTGGGCACTTTGGTGGAGGGCATGGCCCGGACCAGATCCATCAGTTGCACCGGCTCGCGGTTGATGGCCTTCTTGATTTTATAGTCGCCCCAGTAGCGCAGAAAATCCTTGTTGGTGTAGTCGCGGAGGTAGCCGTTGGTGATGAACAGGTCCTTGTAGCCATCGTTGTCGAAATCGGCCATGAGGGGTGCCCAACTCCAGTCGGTGTTCGATACGCCTGCCGTCTGGGCAATTTCGCTGAAGGTACCGTCTCCGTTGTTCAGTTGCAGCATGTTGCGCATGTACTGCCGCTGAAGGCCCTGCTGCGTCATCAGCTCAAACGACTCGTAATTTTCCTGCAACTGCAGCAGTTTCTGCCGCCGGTTGTCTTCGGGTAGCATATCCAGCGACATCACGTCGGGCAGGCCGTCGTTGTTGAAATCGGCAATGTCCACGCCCATCGAAAACTGCGCCAGGTGCCGGAAACAGTGCTCGGTATCGTCGCGGAAAGTGCCGTCTTTCTGGTTGATGTAAAGGTAATCGGGTTCGTTGTAGTCGTTAGTGACGTAGATGTCGGGCCAGCCGTCCAAGTTCACATCGGCCACGGCCACGCCCAGCCCGAAGGTAAGCGGGTACTGGTGAATGCCCGCCCGCTGGGTCGCGTTGATGAACCGGCCTTTCACGTTTTCGAGCAGGCGGTTACCGGCCAGTTCGTCGGTTTCTTCGTGAAGCCGGGCCAGCTCCATATTATCGTATTTCCTGATGTTGTGGTGCAGCAGAAATACGTCGAGGTCGCCGTCTTTGTCGTAGTCGAAAAAGACAGCCTGGGTGTTGTATCCTGGGTCGTCCAGGCGGTATTCTTTGGCGCGTTCCACAAACCGCAGGGGTTTGTCTTTGCCGCCCGTTTCGTTGATGAAGAGCTGATTCCGGCGGGTAGCGTCGTTTTTGCCGGAATAGCAGACGTAGATATCCAGCCAGCCGTCGCCGTTCACGTCGGCCAGGCTGACGCCGGTTTTCCAGCCGCCTTCGCGCCCAGCCAGGCCTTCGCCCGCTTCGGCGGTTACGTCTTTAAAGTTGAGTTTTCCTTCGTTCAGGTAGAGCTTGTTCGAGCCCAGGTTGGCGGTGAAGAAAATATCCTGAAGGCCGTCGTTATTGAAATCACCCACGGCCACCCCGGCCCCGTTGAAGAAGTACTCGTAGGCCAGTACGTTGAGGCTTTCGGTTTCGTCGATGTCGTTGCGGAAGGTGATGCCCGTCTGGAGTGGGTTAAGCGGTCTGAACAACTGGGCATGAACAGTCAGCGAGAGCAACCATCCGCCAATCATCAGAAGGAGCCACCCGTCGAAACGGCTCTGGCGGTATCGCCGTTGGGTGATCCATTGAAAAGAAAACAGTTTATGCATAGCGCACACGTAGCAACGACAGGTAGAAATACATAAAAATAGCAAAAAAAAGTAGGGGGCCGCCAGGCCCCCTACTTTTCACCCGGTGAAGCCGGTTATTTATCCCACCAGCTGCGGGCAACCCAGTTATCACCACCCGACAGCTTGCTTACCGCTGCCTTGTAGTTGGCCGAGTTGAGCGTAGCCTCGCCGGTTGGGTAAGGCTGCCGACGGGGGATCTGACCGCCTGAGAAGTTACCCACGTAGTTGACCGGAGTCAGCACGGGGAAGCCCGAGCGCTTCCAGTTGTTCCAGGCTTCGGAGAAGTTCATCAGCAAACCGGTAGTAGCCCAGTATTGCTCGTTGATTTGCTTCAACGCGTTGGCCGTCACGAGCGGGTTGGCGTCGGCATAGGCCGTGGCAGTAGCCGCGTCGATCGTGGCACCGTATTTCGACAGCGACTGAATACCGGCAACCACACCATTCTTATAGTGACCAGCGGCCGTGCCACCCACGTTGAAGCCACGTACTACGGCTTCGGCGAGCAACAGCTCAACTTCGGCGTAGGTTAGCACAAACAGGGGAGCGTTGCGGTTACGGTACATCATGGTCGGGCGTGAGTACTTGCCAATCGGCGTTGCGTTAGCACCCGTACCAGTGCCACCAGGATAGCCCGGTGACTTCGAGATGTCGGTAGCACCACCGTTCAGATCGTAGCCATTGGGCAGGCCCAACTGAGCGGCTGGTGTCGTGTTACCGGCGCTCGCCATGTCCTGGTTTGCGGTCAAACCATCGGCGGGAACTTCCGCTACCCGGCTCAGACGGGGGTCGTTGGTCGACTTGAGGTAGTCGATCATCGTCTTGCTCCAGCGCACCTGATATACGTCGGCCAGGGTGCTCAAAGCGGCACCGTTACCATTGCCAAAGCCTTTCGAGTCGTCGGCCATGATGTACGCATCGTCGGCTACACTGCTGAATACACCACCGGCAGCGGCTTTTTCGGCGAAGGTCTTAGCCGTAGCGGCATCTGATTTTACCAGACGCATCGCCAGTTTCAGCATGAGCGAGTAGCCATACTTTTTCCACTGAGCAATGTTGCCTTTGTAGGCAAAGGCGTCGTTGGTCGGAGCCGGGCTCGATGCGTTGAGGGCAGCCGTAGCCGTTTCGAGCCGGGTCAGCAGCGACTTGTACACACTCTCCTGCGTATCATACGCGGGGAGGGTAGTACCACCTTTGGCCTGCAGAGCCTGCGTGTACGGAATATCGCCGTAGGTGTCGGCAATCGACGAGAGCGCCTGTACCTGCATGATAACGGCAATGTTTGCCAAGTTCGCCAGGGCGGGCTTTCCTTTGGCCAACTGCTCCATTTCGTACGCATAGCTGGCACCCTGATACCCTACGTTCCAGGTACCTTGCTGGTAGTTAGCCGTGTTGCTCGACTGCACGTACTTGTCGGCATTGGAGTAGTAGTTGGCGGCACCCGACGTAGTCGAGGACAACACCTGTACCCACATGCTCTGGAACAGAATGGGGCCGTTGTAACCTGCAATTGAACTTACGTAGTTCCACTGAGCCGAAGGCAGCAACAGGTTCGGATCAAACGTAGTGGCCGAGGCCTGGGTTGGGTCGGTATTGAGTTGGTCGAGATCTTCGGTGCAGGAGAACTGCATAGCTCCCACCAAAAAGCTCAACGCGATTAATTTCTTCTTCATAATTCGGTTATTTAAACTTAATGTTCACGTTAACACCATAATTCCGGGTAGAGGGCAGGTTGGCACCTTCGATACCCGCATAACGCAGGTTCGCTCCAAACGAAGCTTCTGGGTCAATATTGTCGGTTTTCTTCATGAAGTAGAAGAGGTTCCGCGCAACAAATGAGACATTAACGCCCCGAATCAGTGGTACATTCTTCAGCAGTTGAGCCGGGAGGTTGTAGCCGAACGTGAGCTGACGCAACTTGATGAAATCACCATCTTCGACGCTGATCTTGGTTACGTTGTTGGCCAGTGCTGTGTAGTAAGCCTGTGGCGTAGCCGTAACGGTGTTGGGGGCACCCGTCTCCGACACACCCGTCCGAACACCACCGTCGCGACCTACCAGCGTCTCTTTGTGCAAGCCCCGGCGGTACGCGAAGTTTTCGGTAGCCGACAGAATCTTGTTGCCATAGTTGTAGTCGACCAGGAACGAGAGGTTGAAGTTGCTGAACGAGAAGTCGTTGTTCAGACCACCAAACAGGGTTGGCAATACCGTACCCATGTTGATCAGATCACCCCGAACCGGCAGGCCCGACGCGTCAACCACAATTTGTCCGTTAGCACCGTACTTGTAATCGTATGCCCGGATTTGCGGACCTGCTTCGCCCACTACGAAAGCCGTGATGGCGTTACCCAGCGTAGCCCGGTTTGAGCCCAGGCCGATGGGGTTGTTGTTCACGTCTGTTTGCAGGATCTTATTCTGTACCGAAGTCAGGTTCAGCGATACGTTCCAGTTCAGCCGTGAGGTCTTCAGCGGGTTGCCGTTGATCTGCACTTCAACCCCTTTGTTCTGGGTCGAACCTGTACCTACGATACCGGCCGAGTAACCCGTTGCCCAGCTGTAGTTGGCGGGCATGATCTCGTTGTTGGTTTTCTGGGTGTAGTACGCTACGTCCAGACCAAGGCGGTTGCCGAAGAAACGCAGTTCCAGACCCACTTCCACTTCGCTCTTCGTGAAGGGCTTCAGGAACAGGTTAGGCAGCTGTGAGCTAAAGTTACCCGTAGCAATACCATTAATGGCGTTACCTACGCCGTAGTACACGCTCGTACCGTAGGCTGTAGTAGGCTCACCGCTGGTCATAGCGTAAGCGGCCCGCAGCTTACCAAAGCTCAGGTTCGGAATCCGGATGAGGTCCTGGAAAATGAACGCACCCGTTACCGATGGCGTGAAGATTGAACGGGCCGAGCTGGGCAGGGTCGAGTACGTATCGTAACGGCCCGTGGTGCTCAGGTTCAGGATACCCTTATAACCCAGATCGACGTTGTAGTACGCTGACTGTACTTCGGTGTTGGCTACTTCGTAACCCCGGTTGAAGTTAACGACGTTGTTCCAGCTGTACAGGTAGGGCAGTACAAACGGACCACCGTTGATGTTCAGCTTCTCGTACTTGTTCTTCCGCAGGTTGGCACCCAGGATAGCATCGACCGTGAAGTCTTCGTTGATCGACTTGTTGATACCGATCAAACCGTCGATGTTCAGTTCGGTACGCTGGGCGTTCGAAAGTTCGTCCAGACCACCGCGGGCACCGTTTGAGTAGGCCGTTCCCCAGGGCGTTACCCGGAAATTGCGGTCGTTCGAGTTATCGTAACCAATCCGGGCCAGGGCGTAAATCCAGTCAGCAAACTGATACTTGGTCGAAGCCATTGAGATCAGACGCTTCCGGTCTACGTTGTTTACAAACTGGTTCACCACGAAGTACGGGTTCGTTACGTACTCGTCTTCGCTGAAGATGATCTCCCGGCCCGTTACCGGATCAAAACCCGGTGCCAGAATCCGCTGATCGATGTTCGTTGCCAGCAGGTAACCGTTGTTGGCGTTCAGCGGGCCATCGCTCAGGATTGGCTTGTTCTTCACGCGCTCGTCGATGTAGTTGGCCAGTACATCGAAGCTCAGTTTCGACGTAATGTTCTGCTGGAGAGTCAGGTTGATCGTTTTCCGACCCAGACCGCTGTTGGGCAGCACCGACTTGGCGTCCAGGTTCGACAGCGACAGACGGAACGAGCCGTTGTCACCACCCTTACCAACGGATACCGTGTTGGTGAAGTTGGTACCGTTGCGGTAGAAGTTGCGGATGTTGTCGCGCTGGGCTGAGTAGGGATACTGCTTTCCGTCGAACTGGATCGTCTGCGAACCGTCGAGACGGCCACCCCAGCTCAAACGGCCCGTTTGCTGAGCCAATGCCTGCGTAGCGGGTTTCACACCGCCGATACCCTGACCGTATTCGTACTGGAAATCGGTGAAGTTAACCGGCTGATCGGTCGTCAGGTTCATGTTGTAATCCACCGAGAAGTCACCTTTACGGCCTTGCTTGGTGGTTACCAGAATAACCCCGTTCGACGCCCGTGCGCCGTACAGCGCCGAGGCCGACTGGCCTTTCAGAACCGTGATCTTGTCGATGTCGTCGGGGTTGAGGTTACCCAAACCGTCGCCACCATCGGCACCACCCCACTCACCGGCGCTACCGCGCTGGGTGTTGTCCATGGGTACGCCGTTGATAACGATCAGGGGCGAGCCGGCCGAGTTCATGCTGGGCATACCGCGCAGCAACAGTTTCGACGTACCGCCGGGACCGCTGTTGGTTCCCTTTACCGACAGACCCGATACCCGGCCTGCCAGTGAGTTACCCACGTTGGTTTCCCGAGCCTGCGTAAACGCCGTTGCGTCGATGGTGGTTACGGCATAACCCACCTTGCGGGCATCTTTCGAGATACCAAGGGCGGTTACGACGACTTCCTGCAGTACGGATTCGCCGGGAACGAGTTTCACGTCGATTACCGAGCGGTTGCCCACCTGAATCTCCTGCTTTGTGTAGCCAATGTATGAGAACACCAGAACGGCGTTGTCATCAGCTACGGTGATGCGGTACCGGCCGCTTCCGTCTGTGTTGGTACCCCGTGTTGTGCCCTTTACGGTCACCGTGGCACCGGCCACTTCACTCCCTTTCTCGTCGGTTACTTTACCCGTGATTTCCTTATCAACGGCCAACGAGACAGACAAGCCCAGCATAAGCCAGGCTCCCAGGCAGAGCAAAACCTTAGGTAGTAATGCCCCAGGTAGTTTTAGCTTCATAGAATTATTGAAATGATTTGTTAGAGAATAGTAATTGGCAAGGGCCTCCAAACTCAATACAGAATTTGGCCTAAATTCCCATTTGGCAAACTTATTGAAAATTAATAAAAATTTTTAAAATGCCCTTAATATTTATAAAAATAATTTTCTTTTCGAGGTGGGTATTTAGGAATGAAATAAGAATAAATACGGAAAAAATAGAATTATAAAGACACCGGAGGAATTTGGTCCTTCTGGTAATTCCTGACTCTATGCCATAAACGCTTAAGCATAGATACTCAAAGACCGGCCTAACAAACGACAAAAGCCCCAGCAACGGGGCTTTTGTCGTTTGGTCAAGAGTACTCAGCCTGATGGTAAGTTGACTTAACCAACCAGCCAGATTCGGTAAAGCCGGGGCAGGGGCGTTACCGCTGAGCCGTTGGGGCAGGCCACTGGTATTCGAACTTATTGTTAATCGGTGCCCCGAAATAATTCACATTCAGGTAATCGAGCCGCTTCTTATGTATGGTGAGCCGTTGCAGGAAGTCGTCGACATTTTTGCGCTCTTTGGGCGTCCAGCCTACTTCGGCGAGGGCAATGGCGCGTGGCCAAACCATGTACTCCACGTACTCAGGTGTGCGCATGTACTCGGTCCAAACGTTGCCCTGCACACCGATAATGTGCTTGGCTTCGTCGGGGGTGAGGTTTTCAGGGGTAGGCTCATAGCCGTACGATTTTTCGAGGGTTGTAAAGCCCCCGATGGCAATGGGCTGGGTTTTGGCGTCGGCCTGATAATGGTCGAGGTAGCAGAACCCACCGGGTGTCATGATGGCGTCGTGCTTTTGCTTAGCGGCCGCAATACCGCCCTCGGTGCCGCGCCAGCTCATCACAATGGCATTGGGCGAAAGGCCACCCTCCAGAATTTCATCCCAGCCAATCATTTTGCGGCCTTTCGACGTGATAAACTGGTCGATACGCCGGATAAAGTAGCTCTGCAGCTCGTGCTCGTCTTTCAGACCTTCTTTTTTCATCAGGTCCTGACAAAACCGGCTTTCTTTCCACTGCTTCTTGGGGCACTCGTCGCCCCCGATGTGGATATACTGGCTCGGAAACAGGGCCATTACCTCGGTCAGCACGTCCTGCAAAAAGGTAAACGTCTCTTCGCGGGGAAACAGCACATCGTCGAATACCCCCCATTTGGTGCCAACCGGCACAATTTTGTCGGGGTTGCTGCCCAGCTCCGGGTAAGCCGCCAGAACCGCCACCGAGTGGCCCGGCAGTTCGATTTCGGGGATCACTGTTACGAAACGCTCCTGCGCGTACTTTACCACCTCCCGAATTTCGTCCTGCGTATAGAAACCACCGTACGGCTTACCGTCGTACTTATTATCGCCGTAGCGGCCGAGCATGGTTTCCTTGCGCTGCGAGCCAATTTGGGTCAGCTTGGGGTATTTCTTGATCTCGATCCGCCAGCCCTGATCTTCGGTCAGATGCCAGTGGAAGGTATTTTGCTTGTGGAGGGCAATCAGGTCGATGTATTTTTTGATGAAGCTCACCGGAAAAAAATGCCGACCCACGTCGAGGTGAAGCCCCCGGTAGGCGTAGCGCGGCTGATCTTCGACATAGCAGCAGGGGGCGGCCCAACTGACGCCCTTTACCACCGACGGGCTAAACACCTCAGCCGGGAACAATTGCAACAGCGACTGCACACCGTAGAAAAACCCTTTCGGTTCCTCGGCCGTAATCGTGATCTGCCTGGGCGTTACCCGCAGGTTGTACCCTTCGGCACCCAGTTTGGGGCCTTTGCCCAGGGCAAACACAATGGCTTGCTTACCCGATTGACCCTGACCAATTTTGGGTGTACGGCCCGTAGCCCGCGTCAGTTGATCGGCCAGCAGACCCGCTACGCCCCGAATTTCGGCGTTCGTATTGGGCAGCAGAATAGAGACTGTTGCGGGCAGGGTGTAGGTACCCGGCTGCTCGGTAAGCAGGGCGGGGCGGGGCAAAATGGCGTATTTGGCCGATTGGGCCATCAGCAGTTGCGTACTGAATACCAGCAGCAACAAACAGACTCGTAGAATTCGCATGGAGTTGAAAAAGGGTTATCGTTTGTGGTTTGTCGTTGTTACGCTGAGGTCAATCAAAGTAGTACGTGGTCGCTTTTGCGGAGTTTTTGCCAGGCAATGGCGGCTGCCCCCAATACGGCGGCATCGGCCTGGGGTAGGGCCGAGGGCAGAATAGGCAAATCGGGGTTGTACAAAAACAACTGATGTTTCCGAAGCGAGCGAATGGTCGGTTCAAACAAGAGCTTGCCCGCGTTGGCCAGCCCACCAAAGAGAATGATGGCCTGCGGACTGGTATGGGCTACGGCATCGGCCAGTTTCAGTCCCAGCAGTTCACCCACCTGCTCAAAGGCCTCGAGCGCAATGGGGTCGCCGGCTTTGGCGGCCTTGCTCACCTGCCGGGCGCTCAGGGCCGAGTAGCTCACGTCGCGCAGGGGGCTGGGCGTGGTGCGGTGGGCCAGCAACTCAAACACGGTTCGTTTCAGGCCGTTGGCCGATACGTAGGTTTCCAGGCAGCCTTTGCGGCCACAGCCGCAGTCGCGCCCGTTGCGATCCACGCAGATGTGGCCCAACTCACCGGCCAGACCGTCGTGCCCGTAAATCACCTCCCCGTTTGATACGATGCCGCTGCCCAAACCTGTGCCGAGCGTGACCAGAATAAAATCGCGGTACGACTGAGCGGCCCCGAAGTGCATTTCGCCAATAGCGGTGGCATTGGCGTCGTTGTCGAGCGCAATAGGCAGGTGGTAATCCTCGGCGAGCGCATCGGCAAACGGAATCCCGTAGGCCCATTTGAGGTTCGAAGCCCGAATGGTGCCCGTGCGGTGGTTGGCCGCCGGAGCCCCTACGCCCACCGCTTCGATTTCGGCCCCGTGTTGGTGGGCCAGCGTGGTTACTACCCGCCGGAGTTGGGCCAGATAATCGGGCAGGGTGGTAATTTGCCCGGAGTGGTAGGTTTGTTTGGCATGAATATGCCCCGTGGCGTCGACTAAGCCGACGGTGGTGGTGGTACCCCCAATGTCGATGCCTGCAACAACTTGTTTCATAGTCTGTTGGGTGGGGGTTATTCGTTGAGGTCGCTCACGAGTTTGTTGAACAGCGGGCTCTTGTGTTTCAGGTCGTAGATGTACTCCCAAAACATGACACCCGCCAGTTTTTTCGCTTTTACATACGCCACTTTGTGCGTAAACGACTCCTCGTCGGCGTAGGTGATAAACATGCGTTTTTCGGCGTTCCAGAGGTAAGGGGCCTTGGCGTCGGCATCCCAGTAGCGGACAAAGCCGTTTTTGTTGATGTAGTTGTCGAGCAGGCCGTCGTACCCGATAAAATGGTGCTTACCGGCTGCGGGCTGATAGAGGCCGTTGTCCTGCGGGCGCACGTCTTCCCACCCCCGGCCGTAAAACGGAATACCCAGCACGATTTTGCTCGCCGGGACACCCGCCCGGATGTGCCCATCCACCGCCGACATGGAGCTGTTGCGCGACTGATCCCCTTTTTTCGATTGGTCGAGCGGGCTGTGGTGACCCGTTACCTTGTCGTTGCCGTGGTAGAGGTCATAGGTCATGATATTGACGTAGTCCAGATACCGCTGCGCCTTGTTGAGTTCGGTATGGCTCACAAAAGCGGTGTCGCCCCCGGTGGCGGCCGTCAGCAGGTAGTGGTTCTTACCGGTGCGTTTGTCGAGCCGACCCTGCACGTCGAGTTGGTCGCGGATGGCTTTCAGAAACAGGGTGAAGTTTTGTTTGTCTTCGGGCCGGAAAATGTTGCCCGCCCCGATTTGCGCCGGGTACTCCCAGTCAATATCTACCCCGTCGAGCTTATGTTTTTTCAGAAACGCCACCGCGCTGTTGGCAAATTTCCGGCGGGCAGCCTCGCTCACGGCCGCATCCGAAAAGTACTTACAGCCGCCCCAGCCACCCACGGAGATCAGAATTTTGAGGTCTTTATTCTCCGACCGCAGTGAGGTCAGGGCCGCCAGGTTGGCCGAGTCTTTGGCCGAGATCGGTGCCAGCTCCCCATTTTCGGCAGGTACCGTAAAGGCGTAGTTGATGTGGGTAAGCCGCCGGGCCTGAATCTGTTCTTTGGTCCAGCCGTCGCCGGTCACGTAGCCGATCACGACGTATGAATTTTTGCGGGTTTGCGCCTGGGCCGGGGATAGAAAGAGGCCCATGAGCAGCGCGACTATGGAAAAGCGGAAAAGCTGTTTCATCTAGTTGGTAGTTGTTGATTGATCAGAAAGAAGGTTACTGGCGTGTGGGTTACCGCGTGAGTACTCCCAGCTCGGCCACCGATACGCCCGGGTCATCGGCTTTGGTGGTTTCCAGGGCGTCGAATTTCAGGTACCGGGCGGTTTGTGGTTTCTCAAACCGGACCGCCTGTTGGGTGGGGTTATTGTTGATGTTGCTAAACGTGCCCCCGGCCGCCGGTGCCGACCAGGATTTTCCATCCTGACTGACCCAAACGGCATACCGGTACACAATGCCCTCGGTACGGCCGTCCTGCCGGGGGAGGTAAGTAAATCCGTGGAGGTTGAGCGACTCGCCCAGATCGAGCACGACCGATGTGGGGCCTTCGGGGCTTTTGCGTTGCTGCCAGAGGCTCTCAGGGTTTCCGTCGATCAGGCGGCTGAGGGTTTGGCCGGTAGTGGCTGTTCCGGCCGACACCACCGTCCATTTGGCGGGGCTAATGTCGAACTGAGCCGTAACGGGTGTGCTTGCCCTGGTCATGTTGTTCACAAACGCGCGGGCTTTCACTACGCCCCCTTGCGGCAGGGCGAAGGGCTCCCCGAATCGCGGGCTTTGGGCTGTTGGCTCCGAGCCATCCGTGGTGTACGTAATCACGGGGTCAGTGGTGCGGGGGCAAACAATCCGAACCAACCCCTCTTTGCTGCGGCTGATAAGGGGGGGGACAATCAACTCAGGCGCATTGTACAGCTCGATATGCCGAATGAGCGGAGTCGCTTTGGCCTCGTCGATGCTAACCCGGATGCGGGCCGTGGTCAGGGTTGGAAAACGCAGAATCCGGCGGTTGCCAATGGTGGTGCCCTGCGCAATGGTCTGGTAGCTGCCATTCTGGAGGGCGGCTACCGAGAACTTCTTCACCCGTTGGCCCAGCGGTAGGTATTCTTCAATCAGAAGCCGGTTGAGCGTGGTGGGGCTGCCCAGATCAATGTCGAGGGTGGCTTGTTTGCTGCCTTCGGCCGCAGCCCAGTAGGTATCGCGGCTGGCGTCGAGCACGTTGCGCGGGGCAAACCGGGCTGTTTTATTGAATACCGTACTGGCCGTAACGGGCTTGTTGCTCGCCAGGTTGACGGTGGCTTTGTCCGTGTACGCCTTCAGGTCCATAAGGGCTTTCACGTCGTTTTCGTGAACCAGCCCCCGCCGGTCGACGGGGAGGTTGAGCAGCCAGTTGCCATTGCGCCCGATAGAGCTGTAATAAATATCGACCAGGTGCTCCAGCGATTTTACTTTATTGTCTTCGCTGGCGTGGTAGTACCAGCCCGGCCGGATCGAGCAGTTGACTTCGGTGGGTACCCAGTGCGTGCCGTCTTCGTGGCCGGGCGTCAGTTCCCAGTAATCGGGGTAGCCGGGGTACACTTTGTCGCGATTGAGGGTGCCCCAGTTGGTTTCGCCTGCGTAACCGTTCTCATTACCAACCCAACGTATATCGGGACCGGCATCGCTGAAAATAACCGCGTTGGGCTGGTACTGACGCACCGTAGCAATGAAGCCGGGCCAGTCGTACACCTGCTTTTTGCCGTTGGGCCCTTCACCGTTGGCCCCGTCGAACCATACCTCAAACACTTCGCCGTATTGGGTCAGTACTTCTTTCAGCGTTTTCTTGAAAATTTCGTTGTACTCGGGCGTGCCGTAGGCCGGATGGTTACGGTCCCAGGGCGACAGATACACCCCAAACTTGAGGCCGTACTCCTTGCACGCGGCCGAGAGGTCTTTCAAGACGTCGCCCTTGCCGTTACGCCATTTGCTGTATTTGACGGAGTGTTTGGTGTACTCCGACGGCCACAGGCAGAACCCGTCGTGGTGTTTGGCCGTAATCACAATGCCCTCCATCCCGGCCTGTTTGGCCACCCGCGCCCACTGCCGGCAGTCGAGCTGAGTAGGGTTGAAAGTGTCGGGTGTTTCGGTGCCGTGCCCCCATTCCTCGTCGGTGAAGGTATTCATGTTGAAATGGACAAACGCGTAGTACTTGAGCTTGTGCCACTGCAACTGCCGGGCCTTGGGAAGTGCGCCATAGGGGGCCGGAGCCGGCGCCTGAGCCGATGCCGGGCTGAGTAAGCCAAGAAAAAGCGAAAACAGAAGAGCGAAACGCATGAGGACGGTGCTTGAGGCTTTGTTTTTAAGGGTAAAGACGCAATTCGGAAGCTGACTACTCCCGCTTTTTCGGCTCGGTTGTAAGCTGACTACGCTTCATCGACCCAAAGGATACTAACCAACCAACATGAGTTACGGGTAGGTACCCTATTTTTTATAAATAAATGCCTTGAGGTATTTGGTAAAATAAGAATTTGAACACAATTTTAAAAAATATCTGACCCAATCCAAAGTTTATAAAATTTTTTCAAAAGTGGGTTTAACCAAATATAATCCGTCTAATGAGTAAAATGTATGAGTGACAAACTCATACAACTAATTATTTGCTAACTATGATCGCTTCACCCCCCCTCGGAGACGACGTTGCGCCCAAACGCTCTGTGGTTGTTTACAAAAAGAACCAGAAGCTACGAGGAGTGCTATCGCATTTGTATCAGGAAGAAACCTGCACGCTGGCACAATTGGCCGAAACGCTGTACACCAGCGTTCCGTCGATTACGGGCGTTGTTGAGGAACTGGTTGAAAGTGGGTGGGTGCGCACGACCGGAACGGCTACGGGCAATAATGGCCGACGCCCGGTGCTGTTTAGCCTCAACCCCAATGGACATTATGTAATTGTGCTGGATAGTAGCACCCACGATACCTGCTTCATGCTGGTCAACCCGCTTCGGCAGGTGGTGTTTCGGCGGTGTGTCGACACGCATCTCGAAAACAACGCGCAGTTTGTGTCGTTTCTGCTATCGTTTGTACAGGAGTCTATCGAGGAAGCAGCCGTAAATAAAGAAGATATCATTGGGTTGGGGCTGGCTATTCCGGGCTTGATTGATGCCCGCCGGGGTATAAACCTCACCTACCCAAATCTGAGCGCGCCCAACGAACCGCTCACGACCTGCCTCGAAGAGCAGTTAGGGTTTCCGGTGTACCTGATCAACGACAGTAAAGCCACCGCCCTGGGCGAAAACCGGTTTGGGGGGGCGCAGGGCAAAAAACACGCCCTGTCGATCAATATTGACTGGGGGGTGGGCCTTGGGATCATTCTCAACGGTGAGGTGTTCCAGGGCGCATCGGGATTTGCGGGCGAGCTGGGTCATATTCAGGTAGACCCTGAGGGTGAGTTGTGCTATTGCGGCAAAGTGGGCTGTCTGGACACGATCACCTCGGCCTCGTCGCTGGTTCGGCGGGTGCAGCGGGCCGTACACGAAGGCTGCGTGTCGAAACTGGCCGTTTATCAGGAGGATGTAGGTCAGATTACGATCAACCACGTGATCGAAGCGGCTCATGCCGGCGACTCATTTGCGATCGACATGCTCCACGACACAGGGTATCAGCTCGGTAAGGGCCTCTCGGTAGCTATCAACCTGTTTAATCCTGAGATTATTATCGTCGATGGCGTGTTGGCCCAGGCGTCCACGTTTATTATCAATCCAATTGAGCAGGCGATCACCAAGTACTGCCTGAGCGGTTTCCGCAACGACCTGACCGTTGAAGCTACGCAGCTGAACGGCGCGGCCAAGTGGCTGGGTACCCACGCCTACGTGATGGAGAATCTATTTGCCTGTATTTAAGCGTACCGGACGCATACCCGAAAAAAAAGCCATTTTTGGGCGCTTTGTAAGCGTTTGGGAATGAGCAAACTGTGTGTTTGTGGAACGATTGCGCAACAAATTTTCGGGAGAATGCTTGCATTTGGGGCTTGTGGCCCCTTATATTTGCACTCGCAATCGCAAGATAGCCCGATAGTATAAGGGTAGTACGACAGATTTTGGTTCTGTTTGTCTAGGTTCGAATCCTGGTCGGGCTACACAGAAAAGCCGCCTAATTAGCTGAGAAAGCCAATTAGGCGGCTTATGGTTTTAGGGCCGTGTACGGAAAAGGGCAGGCTCAATTATCGACTGTCTTTATAACCGGGCGGCTGTCGGGTTGCCGGGTTTCGTACCGAACCCGAAACCGGTCGAGGTTGGGTCGGTGGGTACGGGGGCGTTGCCGTTCGTAGGCGTAAATCGTTTGCCCCAACTGGTACATGAACGGAATCCCGATGGCGTCGTATTCGTACCGGTTATCGTTCAGAATCCCGTCGCGGTTCACGTAGATCGTGGCGGTGAGCATAAACTCGACCTTATTGGCAAAATCGACCACGTACGACACGTCGGTCATGAAGCCATACGCCCAACCCACTTTGTTGAAGACCCGTACGCCCTCGGGCAGCTGGTGGTGGAGGCTGTCCATGAAAAAGAACTTGGCGTAGCTGTCGTAATAGGTCGCTGCGTCGTATTTGGGGTAGTTGGTCTCGCCCGGAAACTGCGAAAGGTACTGGTACATAAACCGGTAGTCGTCGGGCTTGAGCCCGAATCGCTGCCGCGCCGGTACCGACTGGGGAAACAGGGTAGCCTGCAAAATCTGTTGCAGCGACCGCAACGATAGCTTGTTGCGACCACTAAAATCAAAGGGCTCATTCACGAGCTTGTCATTGGCGTCGAGGTAGCCCCGCCCCAGGGTATCCCGGCGGCCCGCCCGAATCGAATCAGGGTTGTAGGCGGCCGGTTGGGCGTAAATCACCTGGCCTGTTGGGCTCAGAAACCGCACCGGGTTGGTGTGCCGGTTCTCGTCGGCCGACATGCGCACAAACCGGTGCGTGATGCGCGTATCGGTGTACCCCTGCGCCCACAGCGACCGATTGATGGCCTGCTGGCCCGCAAACTCGTACAGGCGGTTGTAGGGCTCATTTTCGCTCACCAGCAATGTTTTCTTGATCAGGTGCGCCACCGAGGGGTAGCCCGACTGCGCCGTTGGATCGGTGAGGAGCCGGGTTTGGCGGGCATACGCACTGTCGAACTACATGGCCGTTTCGCGGGTCAGGCCGGGGATGTTGAGCCGGTTGATCTTTTCGAGGGCGAGTAAGGCCAGGGGGAGCTTCACGGTCGAGGCCGGGTTGAAATACTCCAGGCTATCGACCCGAAACGTATAGTGGGTACAGGTGGGCTTGTTGGCCCGGTCGCGGTCAATTCGGGTGTAGATAATCTGTAGCCGGTGGGTTTCCGGCTGCTGCATTACTGCCTGCACCACGGGGTGCGGGTTTTTCAGGATCAGGTCGCGTAGGAAAGCATCGGTGCGGGGTTGGCTATAGCCGGTGAGGGTACTCAGGCCGGCACTCAGCGTCAGCAGGAGTCGAGTCAGGGGCGAGGGCATAGGGTGAAGATGCACCCAAAGCGGCACATTACCAAACGTTGGGTAGGCGTGCAGAGCCGATTTGGCACTCCTTATTCTGTCGAGTCTGACTTAGCCGGAACGTGGGCGGCTTTGCTCAGCATAACGTACCCGATCAGGCCAGAGGCCAGCGAGGCCAGCAGAATAGCGAGCTTGGCCACCCCCTGATAGTCGGGTTGCTTCTCAAAGGCGAGCAACGTGACGAAAATGGACATGGTAAACCCGATACCGGCCAGAAAAGATACCCCGATCAGTTGACGCCAGCGGATACCGTCGGGTAGGGTAGCCCAGCCCAGGCGGGTAGCCAGCCAGGCAAATAGGCTGATGCCCAGTGGCTTGCCCAGTAGTAGCCCGGCTATGATGCCGAGCGATAGCGGGCCGGCCAGCTGGTTCAACAAACCAACTTCAACCGTAATGCTGGTGTTGCAAAACGCAAACAGCGGAATAATAAAGAACGATACGGGAGCGTGCAGTGCTTCTTCGAGCCGTTGGGCGGGCGAGCTAATGCGCATGTTGATGGCTTCGAGTTCCTCGCTGATGTCGCGGGGTTGAATATCGCTCGTGTCGATGGCCTCGTTGATGACCAGCAGCCGCTCCTGAATCAGGTGCAGGAGTTGTTGCGGACTGTACCGAATCCGAAACGGAATGGCCGCTGCCAGCAGTACCCCGGCAATGGTGGCATGAATACCCGACTTCAGGGTGCAGTACCACAGCACCACACCCAGCAGCAGATACACCGACAAAATCCGGACATTAAGGTAGTTGAGTAACAGTAACCCGGCCCAGATACCCCCCGCCCAGGCCAGGTACGTCAGTTGAATTTCCTGGGTGTAAAATAGGGCAATCACGGCCACCGCACCGAGGTCGTCGGCAATGGCGAGGGCAGTCAGAAAGATCTTGAGGGGTAGGGGTGCCCGGTCGCCGAGCAGAAACAGAATAGCCAGGGCGAAGGCAATGTCGGTGGCCATCGGGATGCCCCAGCCGTCGGCAGTGGGTGTGTTGTGGTTGAACACCCAGAACAGCAGGGCCGGGACCAGCATTCCCCCCAATGCGCACAAAAGCGGTAGGGCCGCCTGCCGCATACTCGACAGTTCACCCTCCAGCACCTCGCGTTTTATTTCGAGCCCTACCACCAGAAAAAACAGGGCCATCAGCCCGTCGTTGATCCAGTGCGCAATCGTTTTTTCGAGTCTGAACTCGTTGATCGACAGGGTGAGGGTACTGTCCCAGATGGCCGGAAAATAACGGGCAACCCCTGTGTCGGTATTGGCCAGAACAAGCGCCAGTACACTCATGCCCAGCAGGATAAGCCCGCTCGACGATTCGGTCTGGAAAAACTCGGTAAAGGGCCGGATCAACGGTCGGACCAGATGTGTAATTCGTTTAGCCATAGACGTAGAACCCAATAGTTGCTGGGGTAGATGTAAAACTAACGCTCCGGTTGGTGTTTGGTTCGCGGCTATTCGCCAAAGAAATAGCCACCTGTCAGCGACAAATGGCTATCGGAATGCTCCAACCTGAAGGAGCGCTGACCTGTATTCGCATGATGGACAAATACAAACCAAAGATGGGTGCTTTGAATGGCACTATTTTGCTGTTGGCCATTAGAAAAAACTTAGAATGTGCGGGTTAGCGGCCGGGCCGGTCATAACTGCCGGGGTAGTTGTACCGTAAACGTGCTGCCTACACCGGGCGTACTCTGTAGCGTGAGCCGCCCCTGATGTAGCTCGATGATGCGTCGGCAGATAGACAGCCCAATACCAAACCCCTCATAGTTGCGGGATTGGTCGGTGCGGTAAAACAGGTCGAAAATTCGCTCCTCCTCTTCGGGCGGAACCCCAATACCCTCGTCGCGAACGGCCAGTTGCACACTGCGTTGGTCATAGCTGATCTGCACCTCGGCCCGGTGGTTTGCCGAATACTTGCAGGCATTGTCGAGCAGGTTGTAAAGCACCCGTTTCAGCAACGACTCGTTGCCCAGTACTTCGGTGTCGGCTTCGGCTTCGGGTAGTCGAACGTATTGAACATCAACCTGATAGGCGGGGTACGCCTGTAGCAGCTCTTCCTGAGCGGCAAACACTACTTCGTCTATTCGAACGGTGGAAATAAGCATCGACGAGCCGTTTTCGAGGGTTCGGGCGAGCATCAGGAGGCTGTTGGTCAGGGCACTGAGCCGGTCGATGTCGGGCAGCATCGTTTGCAAAACACCCCGTAGTTCGTCGGCCGATCGGGTTCGGCGGAGGGCCAGTTGTACGTCTGATTTGAGCGTGGCCAGTGGTGTTCGTAACTCGTGGCTGGCGTGCGACACAAAGCTGCGCTGCTGCTCAAAGGCCAGTTCGAGCCGGGCCAGCACCTGATTGAAATTAACGGCCAACTGATCGATCTCGTCCTGCCGGCGGCCTTCGTCCAGCCGTTGGCGTAAATCCTGAGCCGTGATGGTCTGAATCTGCTGGTTGATCCGGGCAATGGGGCGTAACGACCGACCCGCGAAGAAAAACCCGAGCATCACCGTTACGCCGATGCCCGCCAGCCACCCCCAAAACAGGGTAAAGGCGAGGTAGCGCAGCTTGCTCCGCCCAAACTGATCGTAGGCCGAGGCCATCACGGTGTATGCTTTGTCGCCCTGCCGGATCACCAGCCCAATCAGTTCGGCATCGCCCGTATGGCTCTCCCATTCGCCCTCTTCCCGGATCTGGGCCAGCCATTCGGGTTGGTAGTGCGTGAGGGTGTCGTCGATGCTGCTGTACACTAACTGATCGGTTTGGTCGAACACCAGCACCTGCTCATTAACCAGCGCCGACACTTTGTTCTGGTCAATGATCTTGAGCAGCGGAATATCCACCTCCTGCACCTCAATCAGGAGCCGGGCCGTGGTGCGGGCCTGCTGCTTGAGCCGGTCGTAAAACTCCTCCTCCCGAAAATCGGCCGAAATGATATAGACCGTCAGGGAAAAAACGGTCAGAATGGAGGCTACGATAAACGAAAACTGCCCGGAAATCTGATTCCTGATGGTCATTCGATGGCCAGAACATAGCCCTGCCCCGACCGTGTGTGGATCAGTTTGGGCGTGTAATCCTTATCAATTTTCTTTCGTAAGTAATTGATGTACACCTCCACGACGTTGGTGCCGGGGTCGAACCGAAGTTGCCAAACGCGTTCGGTTAGTTCCTGTTTCGACAGCACCCGGTCGGGGTTTTGGAGCATGTATTCGAGCAGCGAAAACTCCTTGGCGGTGAGCACAACCGTGTGGTTTCCGCGCAACACCTGCCGGGTTTTGCGGTTCAGGGTAAGGTCGGCCAGTTGTAGTATTTCTTCGGGCTCATGTACCTCAGGCCGGGGGGCAGTTCGGCGGAGGCAGGTAGCCACCCGGGCGGTCAGCTCGCGCAGGTCGAAGGGCTTCACCATGTAGTCGTCGGCCCCGCGCTCAAAGCCCTGCAACTTGTCTTCCACCTCACCGAGCGCCGTCAGCATAATAACGAGCAACTGCTCATTGGCCGCCCGCAACTGGCGGCACACCTCGTAGCCGTTTATGCCGGGCAGGTTGATGTCCAGAATAACCAGATCGAACGGCTCTTCGAGGCTACGCTGCAAGCCCGAGTCGCCGTCGTAGGCAATGGCGGTCCGGTAGCCTTCGTCCATCAGGGTTTGGCTGATGTTGCGGGCCAGCCGCTGTTCGTCTTCAACAATCAGAATATTTTTCATGGGATGGATGGCGTAGGCCCATTAGCCCCGGTGCCGGTGGCCCGGTTCGTAAATAAGCCGCAGAAACGAGCTGAGCCGCTGCTGATCGCGGTTGAACGGAATCCCGGTAACAATACCCACCAGCAATTGATCGGTAATGCCGACCCGCAGCTGAGGGCGGGCCACCATTGTAAAACCCGATGCCTGAATTTCTTTGTTCAGTTCGAGGCCCACAAAGTTGCGGGTGCCGGGTATCATGTAGTGCAGATTGGTGTTGATGTCGAGTTGGCGTTTCCACTCGTTTTGGGCAAAATAGCGGGTAAAGCGCGGCCCCGTGTAAATGAGGGTATGAAACCGGTTGCCCCACCGGCGGGCCGCCACCAGAAACGGGTTAAACTGGTTGCCTTTGAGCCACGGACCGGTGGCCCACTGCCCGTAGGTAGTTAGTTTGAGTTCATTGATGTAGCCCAGCGCGAGCGTAGTCTTGTGGCGCTCCGACACGTAAAACGACCACTGCACGGCTGTTTTCAGGCCATCGAGACCGCTGCTGGGTGCCGATGGTCCCGGCTCTCGGTTGGTAACCTGATGGAACGAAAAGGGCAGCTCTACCTCCATCCCCAGCCGGTTGGCGGGGGCCCACTCGTATTCGACGAGCGCCTGGTAGGTGTCGTAGCGCAGGTTGTCAGTGAGGCTAAGGCCCACGTTCCATTCGCGTTCGCCCTTGCGCGCGCCCAGATCCCGAATCAGGTCAATGTAGAGAGGTTCGGCGTGGAGTACCTTGTCGGGTGTCCGGCGGTCCTGAACTTCGTCGATAAACAGGCTGTCGAGTTGCGCATCCGACAGGCGTACGGTGTCGGCGGGGCTCTGCCCGTAGGCGGGTACACTGAGCCACCCGCTTGCTGCGATGGCTACAAACAGCAGCCAGTTTAGGGTACTACGAATCATTCGTTGAGTTTGATGGATAGTCTATAATTGGTTGAAAAATAGACGTAAAAGCCTTTTGGTTAGGCTAAAAACTCCTCTATTTTGATAGCAAAGGTACAGCCACCCACCCGGCCAGAGGCCCGCGATTTGATTAGAAAAAAATTATAAATCCCCTCGTTGGCCCGATTCGGTAGATGGCGGCAGAGAGGGGCTTTGAAAGAAAGAGCGAAAGAGTGAAAGAGTGAAAGAGTGAAAGAGTGGGGGGGGATGTGCGTTTCACCCCATTCCAATACCCTGATTCACTCATGATGCATTCAGGCTACACGCCCTGTTCACTCTTTCGCTCATTCACTCTTTCACTCTTTAAACAATGCTCCGCTCGCTTACTCCGGCCCTGCTGTTTTGTCTGGGCATCATCTCGGTTGCACTGGCCCAGCCCAATCCCGCCCGGCCCGACCTGCGGCAGGGAGCCTACTTTGCCGAACCCGAAGCCGCCCGCCGATTGGCCGATACCTCCCGAACCTACACCTCGCGTGCGGCCTGGGAAAAACGTGCCGAACTCATCCGGCAGGGTATCCGCGACGGGATGGAGCTCCCCCAGAAACCCCAATTTGCCCCGCTCAAACCCATCCGGCACGGCAAGCGGCAAATGGGGGGCTACACCGTGGAGAACGTAGCGTTTGAGAGCATACCCGGCTATTTTGTAACGGGCAACCTGTACCTGCCGACTGACCTGAAGGGCAAACATCCGGTGGTGCTTTGTCCGCACGGACACTCGGCCTCGCTCGAAGGCCGGACCCTCGAAACCGCCCAGCAGCGGTGTGCTACGCTGGCGCGGATGGGGGCGGTGGTGTTTGCCTATGACATGGCTGGTTACGGCGACGCCAAACAGTGTGAACACAAGCTACCCAAAACGCTCAAGCTCCAGACGCTGAACAGTATCCGGGCGCTCGATTTCCTGCTGAGCCTACCCAATACCGACCGCAAGCGGGTGGCTGTCACGGGCGAGTCGGGGGGCGGTACCCAGACGTTTCTGCTCACTGCCCTTGACCCCCGCGTTACGGTATCGGTGCCGGTGGTGATGGTGTCGGCTCATTTTTTCGGGGGATGCGCCTGCGAGAGTGGGATGCCCATTCATAAACGCCCGACCCACGAAACCACCAACGCCGAGATTGCGGCCCTAGCGGCTCCCCGGCCTATGCTGCTGGTGTCGGACGGGAAAGACTGGACGCACAACACGCCCACCGTGGAGTTTCCGTATATGCAAGGCGTGTACCGGCTTTACGGGGCTGAAAACAACGTAGCCAATGTGCACCTGCCCGACGAGGGGCACGACTATGGCCCCAGCAAACGGGCGGCTGCGTACCGGTTTTTGGCCAAACACCTGAACCTGAACCTCGACCGGGTGCTCAAAAATGGGCAGTTCGACGAAGCGCCGAACTCGATGCTCGACCGGGAGGCTCTGCGCGTATTTACGGCCGAACACCCGCGCCCGGCCCATGCCGTAGTGGGCAACGAAGCCGTGATGAGCCTGCTCGATCGGTAGGCCGTTCGACAAGCCGGTGCAACCATCTGCCAGCGGGCGAGTTTAGGGTATATAGTACTCCATTCACTCACGTATGAAACGCTTACTCCTCACTCGCTACAGCCTGGGGTTGCTGACTTTGGGATGCCTCGCCGGTTGCCAGAGCATCAACCCGCAGCCCCCCAGGCCCGAAGGCTTTGACAATGCGCTGATGCCCGCCAAATCGTATGTGGCGGGGCCTCTCGGTTTTGAACTGAACGAGCTGGAAGACAAAATCAATAGCGAACTCGACCCCGTGCTGGTGGGCAAACGCGACCCCGGTGGCAAAAAAGGCGGCCTTTTTCCGTTTCGGGTGGCTCGGTCGGGGCGGGTGAAGATCCAGTACGCCAATGGGCAATTGCGGCTCTCGACACCCCTGCAACTCTGGATTGTTAAACCGTTCAGCAATGATAAAACCCCGCCCGAGCGGCCGTTTTGCTCGCTCGATGTCCGGTTTCAAAGCCCCCTTACCGTGACACCCAACTGGCGGCTGGCGAGCCAGATCAAATTCACCGATTACGAATGGGTAATAAAGCCTGAAATTCGGGTGCTGGGGCAGGAAATCTCGCTTGCGAGCCTGGCCGAAGATATGCTCGAACGGTACAAGCCTGCTATTGAGTCGGCGGTCGATACGGCGATTTATAAGGAGTTACGGCTCGATAAATTTGTGGCCCCGATCTGGAAAAATATCCAGAAACCGCTGCTGATCGATCGAAATTATGGCTTGTGGCTGTTGCCCAAACCAGTGGCTGTAGAGGCCAGCCCGATTACGGGTAGTCGGACCGAGATTGTGTCGCACCTGCGCATTACGTTCGAAACCCAAACCAAACTGAGCTTTCAGAAACCGACGTACACCCCCACGATGCTGCCCGCGTTGCAGAAACGCGACACGCTGCCGGCCGTATCGGATTTGCGGCTCATGAGCGCCATTCCGTACGCTGACATTAACCGGGTGCTCGACAAAGCCCTGAGCGAAGACGCCAAAAAGCTGGCGCTCGGTACGTTGCGGATAAAGAAAGTAACGGTCTACGGCGGGCAACGGTCGCTGGTTGTCAAAACCGATGTGAGTGGCCTGCTCAACGGGACGGTGTACCTGCGCGGGCGGCCTATGTTCGATACGCTCACTAACACGCTCATGATTCAGAATCTGGACTTCGATACCGGCACCACCGACGTGATGCCGAAGCTGATCGGGTCGGTGATTCACAAAGGCATGGTAAAGTTGTTGTCGCAGATGCTGACTATCTCGCTGGGCGACGAAATTGCGCAGTTTCCGGCCAAAATAAGTCAGGCGTTTAATCGGGGTAAAGCCGCCAAAAAAACGGATCTGGCCATCGGCGAATTTCGGTTCCGCCCGGAGCAGGTCGCCATCCGCCCCGACGAAATTCAGGCGCTCATCCGGGTGCAGTCGCGAGTAGCCCTGCAAGTGCGGGAGTTATGAGAGATGTTCGAAACAGCCCCTTACGACTCCGCATTGTTTACCGGATGGTCACGGTCTTGCCATCGGCTCCGAAGCCTTTAATGGTGAGTGACTTCCAGGCCTTGGGCAGCTTCGTTTTCAGTTGCACAATCCCGTTATCGGTGAGGTCGAGGCCACCGAAGCCGCTCAGCACCGCCTGTAGCATACCGCCCGCGCCCGTCGCGAAATACGGGTTGGTGCCGCCTGCCGTTTCGGCCAGCACGCCAAACGGCGGTACTTCGTTGGGTTTGTAGCTTTTCACAAACCACTCGTAGCCTTTTTCGGGGTCGCCCATGCGGGTGTACAACGTCGACAGCACCGACCAGCCCATGGCCGGGCCATCGGGTGCGTAGCGGGGCGCATAATAGGCCAGGTCTTTCCGAACCTGAGCCGGGTCGTTGACAATTGTGAGAGGGTAAGCCAGCAGGTTTACATCGGCCTGTTTGATGGGTACGCCATCGTACGTCCGGTTTTCTTTCGTGACTCCATCCGGAAACTTCAGAATCGGAATCTGGGCGGCTACGGCATTCCAACGGGGGTTAGGGGCCATCCCCAGCTCCTGCGCGGCCTGTGTAGCAAAGCCAAGCACGGTTTTAGCCATGCCGTTGGTGAAGGCATTGTCGTCGATGTTTTCCTGCCACTCGTTGGCCCCAATTACATTGTTGATGTGCAGCTGCCCGTCGGTTCCTTTTTCAACCCGGCTCACCCAGAAATCGGCCACTTCTTTCAGCATCGGATAGCCACGGGTGCGGAGCCACTCTTTGTCTTTTGTGACCTGGTAGTATTTCCAGAACGACCAGCCTACGCAGCCTGTAATGTGGTGTTGAAACGGCCCCGTCAAGGCCCACACGGGAGTAGCTTCCTGCCCGTCGGCGTCGGATTCCCACGGAAACATCACGCCCGCGTAACCGTGACTAAAGGCATTCTGACGGGCCATCGCCATCCGCTCAAACCGGTATTCGAGCAGCGATTTGGCCATCTGCGGTTTCAGCATCAGCAGAGCAGGGTACATCCAGAGTTCGGTGTCCCAGAACACGTGCCCGTTGTACCCCAGCCCCGACAGCCCCATGGGCGAGAGGCTGTAGGCCGTTCCCTCGCGGGCAAACGAGTACAGATGGTACAAGCCCGACCGCACGGCGCGTTGCGCGTCGGGGTCACCTTCGATCACAATATCCGATTGCCAGAGTTTTTCCCACTCGGCATGGTGCCGGGCCAGAAGCCGCTCACTGCGTTCGAGGGCGGCAAAAATGGTGAGTCGCTCGGCTTCATTGTGGGCGTCGGCGGTGTGGGCCGTTGAGGTCACCGAGCCAACTACCCCAAAACGGTAGGTTTCGCCTGCTTTCAGGCGTTTTTTGAACTTGGCCAGGTGCATGTTGTAGTCCCAGTCCTCGTGAATGACGTCGGGTTCCTGCCCGTGTGGTTCGTTGAACAGAAAGCTGGTCGATGCGGCTACCGTATGCCGTCCGGTGGGGCTTTTGGCGACCGACGTCAACAGCCGGATGGTGACGTGGGGCCGGTCGATTTCGGAATAGAAATTCTTGACGTCTTTGAGGTTCTCCGGCGACTCAATCACCGACATCGGGCTGATCTCGCAGTCTTTCCGGGCGGTAATTTCTACCATCGTCAGGGCCGAAAAGGGCAGGTGGCGCAGGGCCATCATCGTTTGCCGCACACTCACCTTGTCCTTGTAATCGAACGTAGTGGTGAGGGCCGCCTTCTGCATGTCGAGGGTTTGGCGGTAGTTGGCGATGTCGCGTGGGCCAATCCGGGTGCCGTCCACATCGAGGTTCATGTTGGCAAAGTTGAACACCTTCAGGATGTTCGAGACCCGCCCGCGCCCGTAGGTATCGAAAGCGCCGTTGAGTACCACGTCTTTGACCTTCATCGGCTCGGGCGACGACACCAGGCCAATCATGCCGTTGGCCACCGTAATGCCGTAGTAATTAGCCGGGTTAATATTCTGCCCGGCAATCTGCCAGTCGGTAGGGGTTGTCTGGGCCTGTAGCCCCGTTGCTACACCGCAGCTAAGGGCCAGCAAAAGCAGTAGGTTTTTCATCCTTGTTGACGCCGTTGTAAAATAGGCATCAAAAATACACCGGTTTTACGACATCGGGGGCTAATGGGCCTGCGGAATATAGCTTAGCTGGATCACAATCCCCTGCGCTCCGTTCTGGTTGTTTCGTTGCCAGCCGATAGCCAGCGGCAGACTTTTTCGGGGAAACACCTCCAGACCCAGAATGAGCTGCCCCATCTCGTGCTGCCCCGAAATCCAGTCGCCAATCAGGTGTAGTTTTTCGTAGAAAATGCCGGCGTCGAATCCGGCCTGAAAACCCACTTTGGCCCCTTCTCCCGTAAACCGTGGGTGGCTGGTGTAGGCCCCGGCCGCCCATTTGTACTGTTCGTTGCTGAAGCTGCCCGCCAGGTTGGCGTACCCGTAGCCCACCAGCGCCGACCGCCCCTGTGCGGGTGTCAGGTTGACTCCGCCCTGCCCGCCAATACCGATGCGCAGATTGTCGGTCAGGTCAAAAATCTTTTGGGCGTTCAGCAGGAGCAGAGGGGCGTAGGGTTGCTGGCTGCTGGTGTCGTTGCGTACAAACCGGCCTATGTCGGGCTGGAAGTTGAGGTGGTATAAATTGATGCCGATTTCCCAGTTACGCCCCAGCCCGTAGTCAAACGTAGTACCCGAATGCAACAGATCGGTGTAATCGATCTGTTGCTGGATCATCACTTTTTTCTTCGCTGTAATTTCGGATTCCGATACGTTGAAGAAGGTTTCCTGGGCGTGGGCCGGGCGAATCAATAGCCCGAGTAGAGCCACTAAGCCCCCCATAAATCGTTTCATGACATTGAGTAGTTGTACGCACTACTCAACTGATGTGGGCAGCAAAGGGTTATCTCGCCCGCAATTTCAGGATCAGGGAACCCACGTAAGCTCCACAACCAGTGCCTTGGAGCCCTTAGGGGCGTTCGGAATTTGCCAGCCGAGCGAAATCGGGAAGTGAGGATTCGGGTAGTAAACGGCACCCAGTACGGCTACCCCCAGGTCATGATTCCCCAGAATCCAGTCGCCCATAAGGTGGGCTTTGTGATGGACCAGTGCAATATCGGCCCCGAACATGATCCCTTCCCGTTTGCCTTCGCCCAGGTAGTTGGCGTTACCGGCGTACAGCCCCCCGTTAAGACGCACCCGCTCGTGGGCCGAAGTGTAGGCTACGTTGGCGTAACTAAACTGTGCGTAGTGCGACTTCAGGTTGGGCGTGAGGTTGAGGCCTTGCTGCGTGCCCAACCCCATTTTCCAGTGCTCATTGACGTTGATTCCCTTCTGAGCATTGAGCAACAGAAGCGGAGCAAGCGAATGGCCGTCAAACTGATCGTTCCGAATGAACCGGTGATCGGCCTTCGAGTAGTCGGCCCCCAGGAGGTTCAGCCCTACTTCCCAGTTTTTCGGAAGCCCATAATCGAGTGTAGTATTGGCCTGCACAATGCCGCTAAAATTGATCTGCTGCTGAACAAACAGCTTGTGCGGAGTAGTAATATCAGACGAGGGTACGTTGAAAAGGCTTTGCTGAGCGCGTAGGGTACCCGGCACAATGCCCAGAAACAACAGACACAGAAGCGAGCCGAACAGCGAGAGACGTTGCATGGAATAAACGCAGCTTTGTTTAGAAACGAAAAGCCTCACCCTGTTGCGAGGTGAGGCTGGGCGAAAGGTACTATCAAAAAATCAGACCGGGCCGGTTAGCCCGCCCGGTCTGTGATGATTTAATTCCATTTTTACTTCTGCGCCACGGCGCCCTTGCGGGTGCGGGCTTTTTGCAGTACCCATTGGCCTACTTTCTCGCCCATAGCCGCGCCATTGTCCAGCGCCGACCGGTAGTGAATGCCGCCATATAACCGGCTTACCGATGCCTCCTGTGCAGCATGCTTAAACGAGGTGAACTTCCGCACGCCATGCCCGTATTTAAACTCGGTGGAGTCGGTAAAGGCAACATTGTCACCCATGAGCCCCGTTAGCACGGTAGCGGCTGCGGCCGTAATGGTGCTGTGTCCGCTCGGGTATTCGGGGAAGGGGGGCGTTTGCAGGAAAGGCGTCCATTTGGGGTCCATCGACTTGTTGATCACCGTTTCGGGGCGCACCGTTTTGCTGCGGTATTTCTCGTCCCAGCAGGCAATAAAGCCGTCGGCAACGGCAAACGAGGTGAGGGTGTAAGCCTCTACAGTCTGCATTAGGTTCAGCTTTTTCTGGCGGGCTACGGTCTGGGTAATGTGCATCCAGTGGCCACCGGGCGTCATTTTCTTCGACGCATACGACACGTGCCCGGCCACGTTCATCACAAACGCGTTGTCGTCCCAGAAATACGCAATATCGCGCTGTTCTTTGGTGAGGTTCTTGCCAATGTTGTACACCTCCATCACTTCTTTTTCGTAGGGGCTGCCTTTGCTCAGGCTATAGGCAAAGGGCTTCGGTGGCTGAAACTGGTTGCAGGTGTCCATCACCCAGCATCGGATTTTGTTCCACTGGGGCTCGGCCGCGTCCATGTAGGCCGGGGGTGTGGGTACCCACGTACCTTCTTCGTTCGTTACGGTGTGCTTGAAACCCCGCGTCTGCTTGTACATGTCTTTGGCGGCATAGTCGAGAATATGCTTCGCAACGGCTTCTCCGTAGGCCACCGACCGGTCGTATACGTCGTCGGGAACGCCGTCCTTCTTGTACTGCTCAAAAAAGGCGGGCTCAAATTCGTCGTAGAAGTTGGTCGAGAACGTCAGGGCACGGGCCACCGTCATAAATGCCTTGGCCGATGCCAGCGGAAAACAGTATTCGGCACTGGCTTCGGGCTGAGGCCCCGTCGAAAAGCGCTTCATTTTACCCCCCAACGACTCGTAATTGGGGTCAAAAGGCACCAAAGCCTCATACCCGGCCAGGTTGGCGTAGCCGTAAATCCGGCTGGCAACCGGGGGCGAGAAAATATCGTGCACCACCACCTGCGTGAGCTTGTTGATAGCCGCATCGTAGCGGGTAGGATCGGCCGCTTTGGCGTTGTATTCGGAGGGGTTGCCGGTTTTCTGGCAACCTGCCAGGCCAAGCAGAAACAGGGCGAGTATCCAGCTATACAGAAACGTTTTTTGCATAAGTTCCAGTGGTTTGCATAGGCGGCTCAGAAGTGCATACAACATGCGCGTACGTCTAAGGCAGATACCTGTAAACCGGTTCACGGATACAGAGCACTCATGAGCCACTGACTTACAAAATTAACGGATCGAATGTGATTTTTCGGCGGTGTCAGTGGCTCTTTCAGATGACTTTAATCAGGGATTACCTACTTTCGCTCCACCACCAAACGACTTTTTCGCCTATGAAGCGGTTTTTGTATACTTGTCTTGTAGGGTTGTCTATGGCGGGTTGCCGCACAACCCAGCCAGTTTCGCAGTCGACTCCGTCGGCTTCGGGCCAATCCGTTACGTTTCTGCATATCAACGATGTGTACGAGATTACGCCCCTCGACAACGGGAAAGTGGGCGGGATGGCCCGCGTCGCTACGGTGTTTCGGGGGCTCAAAAAAGACAACCCGAACACCTATTTTTTTCATGCCGGCGATTTTGTGAGCCCGTCGGTGATCGGCACGCTCAAAAGCGAGGGTAAAACCATCCGGGGGCGGCAAATGGTCGATGTCATGAACGCGGCCGGGGTGCAGTACGTCACCTTTGGGAATCATGAGTTCGACCTCGACGACGAGCAGCCCACCAACTTACAAGAGCGAATCAACGAGTCAGCCTTCGACTGGGTTGTGGCTAATGCTCGCCAGAAACAGGGAGGTGATTTTGTGCCCTTCGCCAAGCAGTTGGGAGGGCAGGCCCGCCCGTTTCCGGCCTCGGTAATTCTGCAGACGCCCGGTGGCAAAATTGGGGTTATGGCCGTAACCATTCCCGTTAATAAGCCGTATGTGCAGATTACCGACCCCATTGAGGCCGCCCGCGCCGAATACGAGCGGCTGAAACCGCAATGCGATGCGGTGGTGGCCCTGACGCATATCGATATGGTCGACGACCGGCGGCTGGCGGAGGCCTTGCCGGGGCTTGCGCTGATCATGGGTGGGCACGACCACGACCATATGCTCGAACGGGTGGGTAACGTGGTCATTGCCAAAGCCGACGCCAACGCCAAAACGGCTTACATTCACCGGCTCCGGTTCGATGCCAACAAGCAACTGCGGGTGGAGTCGGAACTGAAAGCCATTGACCCTTCTACGCCCGACGATAGCCTGACACAGGTGGTCGTAAACCGTTGGCAGCAGATTGCCGACCAAAGTTTTAAGGCGCTCGGCTTCGATCCTACGCAGGTGGTCACGGTGGCCAAAGAGCCGTGGGATGGCCGCGAAGCCGCCGTTCGTCGGCAGGCGACGGCCATGACCGATGCCATTGCGCAGGCTATGCGGGCGGCTTACCCAACCGCCGACGTGGCCCTGTTCAACGGGGGCTCTATCCGAATCGACGATGTGGTGCGGGGCAACATTACCCAGTACGATATTGTGAGGATGTTGCCGTTTGGCGGAGGTATTCAGCGCGTTGCCATGACCGGCCGACTATTGAATAATCTACTCCATACGGGGCGGCTCAACAAAGGGCGGGGCGGGTTTCTGCAAATGGCGGGTGCCCGCTATGATGAACAGACAAATACCTGGCTGATTAACGACAAACCTCTCCAAACTGACCGCGATTACGAGGTAGCTATCAGCGATTTTCTGATGACCGGTAAGGAGTTTGGGCTGAGTTACCTGACCCCTGCCAACGCTGGTGTAAAGGCCGTTGTCAAACCCGATCCCACCGATCCCCGAACCGACATCCGCAAAGTGCTTATCAACTATTTGAGGCAGTAAGAGGGGATGGAGGAGTTTCCCCACGTGGGCGGTGAAAAGGGAGTCACTGCAAGGCTCCCCATCCGCGGGGTCTTGTCAGATACCAAACAACCCCAACATAAACGAAGGCGATGCGCTGTCGCATGGCGAGTTCCAGTTGAGAGACGAAACGTACTCCTCGCTGCATAGAAGCTAAACATGAGTCACCCCGAATTTTCAACATCTTGATGGTTCAGCCCCAAGTTCCCCAGAATGCCCCGTTAGGGGCCTAATGTCGGTAGCTAACGGGGAAAATGATCCAAATACCCGAGCCCCGAAGGGGCGTAACTCGAATCAAGTTACGCCCCTTCGGGGCTCGGGTTCTCGTGGGAGACGACTTTTCTACCAACATTAGGCCCCTAACGGGGCATTGGGTTGGGTCGAGGCCTAGACTACCCTAAAATTCGGGATGACTCATGTTTTATCTGTTAATGCGCCGTGAGAGGTCTTCGTAGACCTGCTTTCTATCTCCAATGGCAACGATTAGAACCGTAAGAATATCATTCTCAATCGCGTAAATAATCCGGTAATCCCCGGTACGTAGTCGGTACAGCTTCTCGTATCCCTTCAACTGTCTGGAGCCGCTTGGTCTTGCCAGTTGTACTAGTTTCTTTGCTGCTTTCAAAATTTGCGCTTGCGCCTGTTTGGGTAGGGATTTCAGGTCGCTCAGAGCCGTTTCATCAAATTGTACGGTGTAGTGTTTTGGTTCAATACCGGAATCCATTGTTAGAGACAAACATTAATAAATGAGTCAATGGCTGGGTTAGATAACTATCGACTCGGTGGTTTATAGGCCCAGCTGGGCCTCAACCTCTTCCAGCGAGTAGCGTTTATTCTTTTGATTAATTCGCTCCATCGCCAGTTCGCCATCGAATTTATCCTCCAGTTGGCGGAAAAATTCGTAGTCATCATACGAGATGACCGCCACCACGTTTTTACCCGAACGGGTAATAATCACGGGCTCCTTTGCAAATCCTGCCTTGTTAATTACTTCTGAAAAGTGTTGGCGCGCTTCCTGCGCTGAAAATGTTGTCATGGTTTACCCAGCCTGACGGCTGCTCTTTAGGGAACTATTAGAACACTATGATATAGTACAAAAGTATCACTTTGTCTATAAATTACAAACTGTACAGAATGTAATTTATTTGCCTATAAAAAGCCCCACCAACATGGCGGGGCTTTTTTATTTCGTTGGCTCTGGCGGCTTGGCGTATTCTCGAAGGCCGAATTATATTGAGGGACGATCGGTCGGCTTCCGGTTTAGCTAGGGGGGATATCCCGATAATTGCTTCAAAAGGCAATAAAACTAGCACCCCGCAACCCCCTTCCATTAAACTCCGTTAAAACTGAAGCCGAAAAGGCCTTCAGGCCGCAAGTTTTGTTAAATGTATATTAATTCAATAGGGTAATGCTGGGATTATTGGGGAACAGGCGTGTATATTTGTACACAGTCTCTGCCACAATCCGTAGAATTCTTTACTCACTGTAACTATAAAAAAAGCCGCCCTGCAACAGGCGGCTTTTTGCATATATAGTCCTAAAACGGGCGAAGAGCCTACGTTTTACCTAAAATCCCTGAGGTATGGGCAAAAAAATAAGCTGGTCAATCCGCCAGCTCTTTTTTACCCACCGTAACTTGTACTATTGTACACGTTCTCTTTTCAAAGAACGTGCCACAAATAAAAAAGGAATTAAAATGCTATGCAACGTTCGTTGCTGTTTTTCGAGTAAGTGGTCAGTTTTTTCGGCGTTGGGTGAAGTAAAAAACCGGCACACCCAGCCCGGCAATCAGTAAGCCCATGCCCGTGTTGAAGGTCTTTTCCATTAGCAGAATCACGCAGATGGCCGTACCGGCAATGATGTACAGCGCCGGAACCAGCGGGTATCCAAACGCCCGGTAGGGCCGCTCGGCTTCGGGTTCTTTCCGGCGAAGGATAAACAGCCCGCCAATTGTGACAATGTAAAACAGGAGCGAGGTAAACGTACAATAGTCGAGCAGGTCGCCGTAGGTGCCCGAAAGGCAGAGCAGTGAAGCCCACAGGCACTGCAACCACAGCGCCGTTGAAGGTACCGAGTTCTTGTTGAGCGTGGCCGCCTGCTTGATAAACAGACCATCTTTGGCCATGGCATAGTACAACCGAGCCCCCGCCAGAATAAGCCCATTATTGCACCCAAACGTCGAGATCATGATCAGCACGGCCATAATGGCAACGGCCACATCGCCGAAGATGGTCGATACGGCCGCCGTAGCTACCCGGTCATACTCGGCAAACTGAATCCCCCGGCCCAGTACATCAGCGGCCTCGGGCGATCCTTTTAGCGGCAGCATCGACAGGTACGCCACGTTGGCGAGGGCGTAAATGACCGTCACGATCAGCGTGCCGAAAAACAGGGCGAGTGGGATATTCCGGCGCGGGTTTTTGATTTCACCGGCAATAAAAGTCACGTTGTTCCAGGCATCGGCCGAAAACAGGGAGCCAATCATCGACACCCCAAACGCCAGCAAGAGGGCCATGCCTGCCAGCGGCACCACCGACCCATCGGGACTGGTGCTGCTGGCGGCCCAGGCATTCTGGAAATTGGCCGACAGGGTGCCGTCGCTCAGGCCTACGCCAATACCCAGCAGAATAACCCCAAACAGGGCCACCAGCTTGGCCGAAGTAAATATGTTCTGAATCACTTTGCCGCTTTGCACACCCTGGTTGTTGAGCCAGGTCAGGAAAACAAGGCTCCCGATGGCGTACAACGACCCCAGCGAGATCTTGATTTTTCCCATTGTGAAAAACGCCAGTTCGGGGTTGAGGGCCGGAATAAACACTGCTGTAAACTTCGTGAACGCCACGGCCACGGCGGCAATGGTGCCGGTCTGAATCACGGTAAACACCGTCCAGCCGTACACAAAGCCAAGTAGCTTGCCATAGGCTCGCCCAATGTACACGTACTGCCCACCGGCTTTAGGCATCATACCGGCCAGTTCGCCATAGCTGAGAGCGGCCGAAACGGTCAGCACGCCCGTCATGACCCAGAGCATAAGTAACCAGCCCGACGACCCGAGGTTGCGGGCCATATCGGCCGAAACAATAAAAATACCGGACCCAATCATGGAGCCGGATACAATCAGCGTGGAATCGGTGAGGCCGAGTGAACGCTTAAACTCAGTTTTTTCGTCTGCAAGTAGGGGTTGTGCCATGTAGATTTGTTAACAAAGGAGGGGCTTTATCCTGCAAGAAAGGGAAAAACTCGGTACGCAACACCAGCCCGCCGGGGCGAGTTGATAGCCGAGAGCCCTGGTGCCCCCTTTTTCACTAATTTTACCCACATGCGTCTTCTTTTTGTCTCCCTTATGCTGTTGGCCAATCTGGCCAGCGCCCAGCCCGAAACCCATCGGTACGCCATCGAAATTGCGGGAGCCCGCGTAGGCACCATGACCGCTACCCGCCAGACTCAGGGAGCCACCACGCAATACACCATTATCAGCGATGTGCTCGTAAATCTGCTGGTGTACAAGGTTAAAATCTATTACAAAACGGTGTGCCAGTACCAGGGAAATAAGCTCCTGTCGGCGGTGGTAGAAGCCAAAACGAACCGGGGCGATTTTGCCTCCAGCACCGTCTGGAACGGCGATCATTACGACATCAAAGCGAATCAGTACAAGTACGAACGGCAGGCTCGCCAGACCGCACCCATTGATTATTCGGTTGCTAATCTGTACTTTAGCGAACCGGTTGGGCGTAATCGGGTGTTCGCGGAGTATTTTGGCGACTATTTTTTGATGAGCAAAACCCCCAAAGGTACCTACCGGGCGCAGTTCGATGACCGGGAAGATGAGTACATTTACGAAGGGGGACGCCTGACGCGGATTATTAAGAAGAACGCCATTAAAAATTTTGTAATACGGCTGTTGGAGTAGTCTGCCCGTTCCGCTCTGACCCCCTCAGTACACGATGGGGTGAGGGGTAAACAGGGCAGCAGGTGAGGGGAACGAATAAACCGAAAAGAGAGGGGAAAGCGGCCGTTTTGGAGTCCCTGTGCAAGGCTTGTTTGAGCAGCACAGGTGGTCATGTCAAATGTGCCATTTCGCCGAATGGGTCAGGTCCGGGAGGATAGGCCCAGCGGTTAAACCGTTTTCTGATGATTAAAAACGTACTCGCAACCGTAACCTTCACCTTATTTCTCGCCTTTCCTCTGCTGGCCCAAATGACGGCCGACGTCGCGTTTTGTGGCGAATCATTGCCCGATCATCTGCCCGCTGTGAAGCAACGCTGGTTTCGGATTCTGAACCGGCAAGCCGCTCAGCCTACTCACCTGACCACCCTCAAGCGCCGGGCTTCGGTGGTATTTCCGGTTATCGACCCAATCATTGCCAGCTACGGTATTCCGGCCGACTTTAAGTTTCTGCCCCTGCTTGAGAGTGCGGCCGTCAACCGGGCGGTGTCGCGCCGGGGAGCTGCGGGTTTCTGGCAAATCATGCCCGAAACCGGGCGGATACTGGGGCTTCGGGTAGGCAAAGGTCGCGACGAGCGGTACGATCTGCTGAAAGCTACCCACGCAGCCTGCCGGTACATAAAGCAGTTGCACGCGCAGCTGGGCTCCTGGATGCTGGTGGCTGCGGCCTACAATGCCGGGCCCAACTACATTCAACAGCTTCGGAAACGTTACCCCGATCAGCACCCGATGGCGATGCCGTACCGCGCGGCCGAAACGCAGGCGTACGTGTATCAGGCAATGGCCATCAAAGAGTTGCTTACCCGACCGTTGCAGTATCGTCAGTATTTCAGTGAGCATATTCTGGCTCAGTTGAGTAAGACCGGGACGGACGAGGTAACGACGCAGGAACGTGAGGCTATTCTGGCTTCGTACACCACGCCCGAAGCCTTTGTGGTCGAAAACCTGACGGCCTCGGTGGCTCCGAAGCCGGTTGAAGAAGTGACGCTCATTACCGATATCGACATTGATGAGGAGGCCGTGGCCGGTGCGCCGGTGATTGAAGTAGGAGCTTCTAACGGCACCGAGGTCGGGCTAGCCCAGGCCGGGCCGCGCCTGTTTACCCGTCGATTGGGCGAGGAATCGCTGACGGAGGGTAAAATGGTTCTATTTGAAGTGGTACGCCCAAGCGAAGTAAACGGACAGAAGGTATCCGTGGGCGATATGCTCTATGCCTACGTCGACATGATAGAGCCAACTACGGGCCGGGTGTTTCTGCACACCGACCGGCTTGTGGTAGCCGAAACGCAGGCGTCTATCAACCTGAGACTGGTGGCTGTTGAGAAACCAAAGCAGCCCGGCGTAACCTTGCCCCCTGTTTCCGAGCTCGCCAGCGGCTGGCGGCTCGAATGGGAGAAGATATAAACAAGGGAGGAAAGGAGAAGGGAGAAGGGAGAACCGCGCTTGCGTTCCCTTCCTCCCTTCTCCTTTTATCCTTCCTCCCTTTAAACCGGTACACTATTCGTTTCGAGGAGTCGTTTGAATCGGCGGATGTCGGCTTCGACCATACTTTTGAAGGCCGGGTTGAGGAGTTTGGAGACCAACTCACCAATGACACCCTGTGGTGGCCGGTACTTGATTACAGCGTGCAGTTCGGTGCCTCGTCCCTGTGGGGCATCGGTGAAACGAACCTCCCCCGCGTTGTCGATGCTCGCGCCCGGCACCGACCGCCACACCAATCGGCTATTTTCTACTTCCTCCGTAATCTCGGCATCCCATTCGATGTTGCCGAAGCTTTCGAATTTTTCGGTACCCGGAACCGGCGCTACCCAATGCGACCGCTTTTCGTCGATCTGTGTGACCGACTGAAGGTGCGTCATGAACGTAGGCAGGTTTTCGAGCTGCCGCCAGTATTGGTACACCTCTGCGCGGGGCTTGTTGATTGTCACAACCTGGGCTATCTCGATTACGTCGGTTTGGGTTTTGGCTTCCGAGGTGTCGCGGCCCATCATATCACTGACCGGGCAATACCCCGACACGCCCCGGTACGCAATGGTGCTGCCCAGTACGGCCAGTAAAATGCCACCAAAACCGCCCTGCCGGATACCGATGGTAGCCAATAAAGCACCACCTGCCACCGACAGGACCCGTTCGCTATCGCCCACGTTAATCTTACTCGATCCGCTCGGAATGGGCTCTACTTGCGCCATCGCCGGCAGTTTGGCTTTCGACTGCTTGTGTTTCTTTGCCATGATCGTTGTCTTTGGTTATTCTATAAAACAACAAGAGTACTTGGCAAAGGTTGACGTTTGTGAGCGAATGGCAAGCCCGGCGGTCCCTCTTATTTACCCAGTACCGACGTGATCCGAACGAAGTACGAAGCCCCGTTCATGCCCATTTGCACCGGGGCATATTTGAACACGCCAAAGTAACTGTTGCCGTAGGCCTGTGCATCGGGGTACACATTGAGCAGGTTGTTGGCCCCCGCCGTGAGGGTAAGGTTCTTGAGTAGGTTATACGACACCGACACATCGGTAACCACCTTGCCGCCAAACGTCTGAACGGGGCCAAACGGGAAGCCGTTGCGGGTTACCTCGCCGAAATAGATGTTTGCCAGCGTAGCGCTGAACCGGCCGAGGGAGTACGTCAGCAGAAGGTTTACTTTCTGGCGTGGGTTTACGGTTTCAATCAGGCCGCGTTCGTTGGGGCTGAAAAAGACATCTTCCTGCCCCTCGAGCCGGGCCGGTACGTTGAACTGATCGTCGGCTAAGGTGCGGTTCAGGTTGGCCGACAGCGTGGCGTTGAAACGACCTTTGCCGAGGGTGTTCTGGTAAGTGGCTACCACATCGATGCCCTGCGTGGTGGTGTTGATGGCGTTGGCAAAGAACCGGGCTCCGCTCGCTTCAAACGGTAACAGCAGGTTCTGAATGGCCGGTACAGGCTCGCCAAACGGATCGAAGCCGAACAGACCCGTCAGTACGATCCGGTTTTCGACCCGAATCCGGTACGCATCCACCGACAGACTGAATTGGCTGCTCGGTCGTAAGGTGAAGCCGAGGCTCAGGTTACGCGAGGTTTCCTGCGCGAGTTTGGGCACGCCGAGGGCCTGCGCCAGTGGGGAGTCGTTGGTGAAAAAGCCCGTATTGCCCAGTCGGCCATTGCTCAGAATGGTGGTGCTCACGTAGCTAAAATGCTGCTGGTGCAGGCTGGGGGCCCGGAATCCTGTGCTGAAAGCTCCGCGCAGGTTAAACCCGTCGGTAACGGTGTACCGCGACGCCAGTTTGTAGTTGAACGTACTCCCAAAGTCGGTGTAGTTCTCGAACCGGCCAGCCGCGCTCACCAGCCAACGGCTGGTCAGGTCGAGCTCGGTGTCGGCGTAAAGGGCTATGTTTTGCCGACCAAACGTACCGGCATTGGCGGGTGAGAAACCGATAAACGACTGCGCTCCGCCCGCCAGCCCTGAGGGGTTGGTCACTTCGCCGTTGGGCGCGGTTTGCAGCCCGTAATTGCGCCAGCTTTCTTCCTGCCCCGCCCGGATTCGGTACTGCTCGGCCCGGAACTCAGCCCCCAGCGCGAGGTTCAGGCCATTGGCCACTCCTTTCAGATACCGCGAAAAGTCGAGGTTGACCGTGTTTTGGGTGAAGGCATGGCCCCCAGCCTTAAACTCCGTTGGAGAGCGCTGCTGCAACGATGCATTCACGGTATTGCTCACCCCGTAGTCGAACCGGTTGTTGCCGAGGGTATTGCTCAGGTCCATCTGCCACTCGCCCAGCCGGTACCGCAGGCCAGCCGCGATAGATCGGTCCTGAATATCGGAAAGGGTGTTGGGCTGAAAGCCATTCGGGAAAATGGAATAAACCATCTGGTTCGATGAGCTGGGCAGCCGCCGGAATCCGTAGCCCTCTCCACGCCGGTAGTTGTACCCCCCGAAGGCGTAAAACTCGCCTTTCCCGTTGGCCAAGGGTAGGCTCAGGTTGGCAAACAGGTTGGCATTTTTAATGCCCGCGTCGCCCACGTGGAAGTTGAAATCGTCGCGGGTCAGGCCCCGTTGCGCCAGAATCTGATCGTCGATAGCGCGCGAGGCCGCCGGGTTGTCGGTAAAATCGTAGGCGAAGAAGTTGCCCTGCGCCGACTGATCGAACAGCAGCAGGTTATGGTTTTGGGTCCGGCTGGTGGCTTCGCGGGTGTACGCTTCGAGTGAGACGTTCAGGAAGCCGCCTTTAGTGCCCAGTCCCGTACCGTAGTTGGCGTTGTAGCGCAGCAGTTTGCCATCGCCTACTTTGGTGATGCCGCCCGTGAGCTGTTGCTCCAGCGCGTTGGTGTTTTTCTTCAGTACAATGTTGATAACCCCCGCAATGGCGTCGGAGCCGTACTGCGCCGAAGCCCCGTCGCGGAGAACCTCGATACGCTCAATGGCCGAAACCGGAATGGCGTTGAGGTCGGTGCCCACGGTGCCGTTGCCAAACGTGCCCTGATTGTTGAGCAGTGAGGTGGTATGCCGCCGTTTGCCGTTGACCAGCACGAGGGTCTGATCGGGGCCGAGGCCGCGCAAAGAAGCGGGGTCGATGTGTTCGGTACCATCGGACGACGACTGCCGGTTCGACTGGAACGACGGGGCCACGTAGGTCATCAGCTGGTTCAGGTCGTTTTGGGGCAGGGTGCGCTGCAACGTTCCCACAGGCAGCACATCGACCGGAACGGCCGAGTTGAGCACCGTGCGTGAGCTACTCCGCGACCCGACCACCACCACGTTTTCGAGGAGGTTTTCGCCCGGTTGCAGGGCAACGGTGAGGGAGCCACCGGCCGGTACCACTACGCGCTGGGTAGTGTAGCCCACGCTCGATACGGTGATGGTTTCGCCCGCGCCCACGCGGAGGGTAAACTGCCCCTCCTCATTGGCGGCTGCGCCCCGGTTGCCGGTGGCCTGAACAGTAGCACCGGGCAGGGGTGAGTTGGTGGTGGCGTCGATTACCTGGCCCCGGAGTTCGGGTTGCTGGGCAAACGCTCCCAGCGAGATAAGCCATAAAAGAACGGAGAATACGTGCTTCATCGGTTGGTTGAGAATGATCCATACCTGACCGGGAACCCTGTCGGCTCGCACAACCCTTTCAGCTAAGCCGTAGGCCGCTTTATCCAGTACGTAAGACTACCAACTCCTACAATCCCCAGCCCCGTAAAGCTTTCTATCGGTCGGTCGTAGGCAATGAACCCCAGCACACACAGGCTGAAGGCAATGTAGGCCCACTGTAACCAGGGGCGAAACGGGCTCGGGAAGTCGGTGGGTAGGCGTTCGGTACGGAGCAGGCTGGCGATGGCCAGTGTCCCCATCAGTTGCAGAACAAACGATGTACAGAGTAGAACCTGTTCCAGCGTTCCCGAAAAAAGTAGCACCAACGTGAGCAAAATCTGCAACCAGATGGCCCGAACGGGGATATGATGGCTGTTTTCGTGCCGAAAATAAGACCAAAGCGGGAAGTCGCGGGCCATGCGGCTCGTAACGCGCCCCCCAATCCAGATGTATGAGCTCATGGTAGCCACCAGCTGAAAAGCGATGCCAATGCTAATCCAGCGGCCCGCCGTATCGCCAAACCGCCCGCCGAAAGCCACCACGGCCACGTCGGCCTGACCGGTCAGCTGCTCAACCGACGACAGCCGCAAAAACACCAGTTGCAGGGCCACGTACAGCACCGTGACCACCAGCGAACCCAGCAACAGGGCTTTGGGCAGGTTGCGCCCCGGCTCCCGAATTTCGGAAACGATGTAGGCGGCCGCGTTCCAGCCCGTGTAGGCGTAGGTGACGTACAACAACGAAACGGCAAAGGGGCTTGTAAACACTTCCTGCTGATACCCGCTGCCCCAGTCGAGGGCGTTGCCAGCCAGCGGGGCTACGTAAAATCCAATGGCCAGCACCACGCCCACAAACGCCATTTTGATAAGCGTAGTGGCGTTTTGGAACAGGCTGCTGTGACGCAGGGTAATGGAATGAATAACGCCAATGACCAGAATGAGCCCCACCGTGAGCAGACGCGGGTAGGCCAGTCCAAACGGTTCGAGGTACGACTCCATGGCTTTGCCTGCAATGGCAACCGGGGCCGCAAAGCCACCCACCAGCGACACCCAGGCCGATAAATACCCCAGCAAGGGGTGGAGCCCTTTGGAAATAAAGACGTAGTCGCCCCCTTTTTCGTCGGGATAGTGGGTACCCAGCTCGGCAAAAGTAAACGCCCCGATCAGGGCCAGCACCCCGCCCAGCGTCCAGAGCAATAAAATAGACCAGGTGTTTTGCACGGCCGCCAGCTGAAAGCCCAGACTCGTAAATACGCCCGTGCCGACCATGTTGGCAATCACTAAGGAGCAGGCCGTTCGCCAGCCAATTTTATGAATCGGTGGGGTCATAGTTGACAAACGTTTCGACGGCGGTTGAGGGCTGAGGGGAGCGGGTATCAGCTAACCAGAAACCGCTTGAGCCACTCGCTCACCGACGCATGGGTCAGGTTGAAAATCAGGTTGGGAAACAGCCCCAGCACCAATGCCAGCAAACCGAGTGGTATCAGCAGCAGTCGCTCGCGGGGGGTTAGGTCGGGGAGAGTAGTGGCCTCGTGCCGGCTCCAGTACGGCCCGAAAAACATGCGTTGGAGCGTCCAGAGAAAATACCCAGCCGCCAGAGCAATACCCAGCGTAGCCGCAGCCGTAAACCAGCCCGGCAACCAGGCCGACTGCATACTGCCCATCAGGGTAAACAGCTCACCCACAAACCCCGAAAACCCCGGCAAGCCCAGCGACCCGAAAAAGGCGACGGTTGTCAGCGTGGCGTATTGCGGCATGGCTTTGTTAAGACCCCGGTACGAATCGATGCGCCGGTCGTGGGTGCGGTCGTACACCACCCCAGCAATTAGAAACAGCATAGCCGACAGTACCCCGTGGCTCACCATCTGGTAAATGGCCCCGTTGATGCCTTCGGGCGTGAGTGCGGCTACCCCCAGCAACACAAAACCCATGTGCGAAACCGACGAGTAGGCAATCATTTTCTTCACGTCGTTTTGCGCGAGGGCATTCAGGCCGCCGTAGATGATCGACAGTACGCCCAGTCCCGCCAGTACGCGGGCGTACTCGGCCCCGCCATCGGGAAAAAAGCCCCAGGCAATCCGCAGAAAGCCGTAGCCCCCAATTTTGAGCAGCACCCCCGCCAGCACCACCGATACGGGCGTGGGGGCTTCAACGTGGGCGTCGGGTAGCCAGGTGTGTAGCGGAACAATGGGGAGTTTGATGGCAAACCCGATAAAAACGGCCCAGAAAGCGAGCATCCGGGCGGGCATACCGAGCGGCAGGGTTTCGCCCGAAAGACTCAAAAACGCACTCGGCAGGTAGTTGCCGCCATCGCTCAGGTACCGAAAATCAAACGTATGCACAATCTGAGCAGGGTCAATCTGCCCGTTGGCCAGTTGGGCCTGAATGAGCCGGATTATGTTCGTGTCGGCTAGTTCGGGGCTGTTGATGAGGCCCGTGGCCAGGGCCGTACTCACCGGGTCCATGACCGACATCGACAACCCAATCATCACCAGCAGAATGAGCACCGAGCCGAGCAGGGTGTACAGAAAAAACTTGATACTGGCGTATTCGCGCCGGGGGCCGCCCCACAACCCGATGAGGAAGTACATGGGTAGCAGCATGAACTCGAAGAACAGGAAAAACAGGAAGAAATCGAGGGCCACAAAACAGCCCATCACGGTGCCGGTCAGGAGCAGATACAGCGAAAAGTACGCCCGTTGCCGCTCGCCGATGTTCCACGACGACACCACCCCCACCAGCATAACCACCGCCGACAGAATCACCAGCGGCAGGCTGATACCGTCGATGCCAACCAGATAATCAATAGAAACCGAGCCGATACTACCCAATGCAAGGGTAATCCAGTCGCTTTGCTGGAGTAACTGATAGCCGGGGTTGGTCGGGTCGAAGGCCGCGTAAGCCAGCCCGCTGACGAGGAGTTCGGCCACGGTTACGCCCAGCGCAATCAGTCGGAACTGCGAACGCAGGGTGTCGGGCAGGAGTGCAATGACCAGCGCACCAATCAGCGGAAGAAATATCAGTAAAGAGAGCAGCATATCGCGTCGTTAAACCAACCACCAAATCAATAATAACAATCCCACGACGGCCGCCGTGATGTACGATTGTACGCGCCCGCCCCCAACCGAACGTGTCAGTCCGCCCAATCGGTTGGCGAGCCAGGCCCCGCCATTGACTACCCCATCAACCCCAAACCGGTCGATGGCGTTGGCGACGTGCGCCAGCACAACCACCCCGATTCCGCCACTGTTCACCGCCCCGTCGACCACCCGCGCATCGGCCCGGTAGAGGCCATGCGCCAGCCGGACCACGGGCTGCACGACGAGCCAGTTCAGAAACTCGTCGAGGAAGCCGTACTGTACCGAAGCCCGCACGGCCAGTTGATCGGGGGCCGGGTCGCGGAGCCGGAAGCCAAGCCAGCCGCCCAGTGCCACCAGTGCAATGGAAAGCGGAGCCAGCCAAACGGGTACAGCATGGGGCACTGCGGCCGAGTTGACGGGTTGGCCCAGTTGCCCGGCCGAAAATAGGGTATCGGGCCAGCTACTGTGCGCCGACAGTGGATTGAGCGAAAACCAAATCCAGGCCGACAGAACCGCCAGCAACACTACTGGCCCCAGCAACAGCCGGTCGGGCTCGTGCGGATGCGCGTTGGCTGACGCCCGGCTTTCACCCAGAAACACCAGCCGTACCTGCCGGACCATGTACAGGGCCGTCAGCCCCGACGAGAGCAGCAGGGCTATCGGAATGGTGTAGGCGAGTGGGCTATGTTGCCCGGAGGCCCAGGCAAAGGCCCCGGCCAGAATACTTTCTTTCGACAGAAAACCCGACCCAAACGGCACCCCCGCCAATGCGGCCGCGCAGATGGTATAAGCCCAGAACGTGACGGGCATCGACCGGCGCAAACCGCCCATCTGCCGCATATCCTGCGTGTGCAGGGCGTGAATCACGGCCCCGGCTCCCAAAAACAGTCCGGCCTTGAAAAAGGCGTGGGTGAGCAGGTGAAACAGGCCCCCGTTCAGGTTATCGGTACCCATAGCGGCTACCATCAGCCCCAGTTGGCTTACCGTTGAGAAGGCCAGTACTTTTTTGATGTCGGTCTGGAACAAGGCCGAATAGCCGCCCCAGAGGGTGGTGATGGTGCCGATGAGGGCAATTACAACGAGGGCATCGGGCGAGAGCAACGGGTGAATGCGGGCCAGCAGAAAAATGCCGGCCGCTACCATGGTGGCCGCGTGCAACAGAGCCGATACGGGCGTGGGGCCTTCCATCGCGTCGGGAAGCCAGCCAATGAGCGGAAACTGCGCCGATTTGCCCATGCAACCCATAAAGAGCAATAGCCCCACGTAGGTAGGGGCTTCGGCGGTGAGTTGGGCAAACTCCACCGTGCCGAAGAGCCGGTAGGTGAGCAGTATCCCGATGAGGAAACCGACATCGCCCACCCGGTTGTATAAAAAGGCTTTTTGCGCGGCCCGGGCGGCCTGTGGTTTTTCGTACCAAAACCCAATGAGTAGGTAAGAGGCCAGTCCCACCAGCTCCCAGAACGCGTACATGACAATCAGATTACTGGCGAGCAAAATCCCCGCTTTGGCTCCGACAAACAGTTGGAGATACCCAAAGTAGCGTGGCTTGTCGGCGTCGGTATCCAGGTAGGAGAGGGAATAAACCTGCACCAGCAGGGCCACAAAGTGGGCCAAGACGAGAATAATGGCCGTGGGGCCGTCGTATCGGAAACCAATCGGAATAGATACCCCCGACATGTTGAGCCATTCGGTCAGAATCGGAACGGCGGGTGCGGTGGTACCAACCAGCACCACCCCCGACAGGAGTAAGCCAATGCCCGTGAGTACGATAGCCAGTGGCCCGGCCACCTGCTGCGAACTCATCCGAACGCCCAAAAAACCCGCAAAAGGCAGTAGCAGTATAAGCGTAAGGAGGGTGGTTGCGAGCGGGTCGTGCATGAAAGCCAATTGATTTGGCCGCAAATATACGGGCGAGAAAACAACAAGGAGAAGGATAGAGGGAGTTCTCGCACCGACGGGGTTTTTTCTGAAGGCCTGAAATGCCCCAAACGGCTCTGTGCCGGATGGATGAGATTGGGTAAATGAAGCGCTTTCATGAGCCTCCCTCCCGGTTAACCGGAGCTTTTTTCAACCCCCGGTTAAACCTTGCCGGGGTTTTGCCCTCCAAGAGACAAATACCACATAAACACAACCAATACTCATGAACAAGACACTTGCTGCCGCTTTCCTGTTAATGGCCCTCACCACGGGTGCTACGTTTGCCCAACATCGCGGTTACGGCTATCCCGATAATCGAGACCGCCGGGGACCGCAACCTCAGTACAACGATGCCCGTGATGAATACCGCGAAGAACTGAAAATTGACCGGATCGACGCTATCGTTGGCCTGTCGCGCCGTCAGGAGAAGCAACTGCACAAAATTGAAGACCAGTACGACCGGATGATGAGCACGTCACGGCTGACACCCCGCGCTTACCGCGACCTGCAATTGCGCAAGCGTCAGGATATGCTCGCCGTGCTGACCTCCGCCCAACGCGACCGCCTGTTTGATGCGCAGCAATCATACGGCCGTCGGCCGGGTGGCCCGTATCGCCGGGGGTAATGGTACGTGTATAGTTTTGGGTTTGTAGTTTTTGGTTAATCGTGCTGGAATTCAATAACGTACGGTATTGGCCCCCAAAACTATAATCTGCCTAACTTGTAACAATGGAAAAGCCGTGTCGGATGTGTTCGGACGCGGCTTTTTGGTGTGTATGCTTTTCAGCTGACGGGCGTACTGAGTTGCTCTTCAACCCCGTCGGGCCGGGGTTTGTCTGGCGATAACGACCCGCGCCCAAGCGACACCATAGCCGCCGTGAGCACCAGCCCGCTCAGTACCCAGTACACGGCGCGCATACCGGCGAGTTGCGCGGATGCATCGGTGGGGGCCATGTGTGCTCCCTGAGCATACCCATTCCGGGTACTGTACCAAACAGCCGCAGCCACGGCAATGCCCATCACCAGCCCCATGTTGCGCATAAAGGCGATCATACTGCTGGCAATGCCCCGTTGCCCCAACGGAGCCGCATTGAGGGCACTGCTGCTGTTGGGCGACTGAAACAGGGCAAACCCCAGACTCACCAGCCCACTCCGCCACACCACATCGTGCCAGCTCCAGTCGGTGCTCAGAAACGAAAACGCAAAGTAACCTGAGGCCGTAATCAGTAGCCCCGTACTGGCCAGCCACCGCGTACTGACCCGGCTGGAAAGGTAACCTCCAATAGGAGCCACAATGCTCAGGGTGAGTGGACCTGCCAGCAACACCAGCCCGGCTTTCTGGGGGGTAAAGCCGAGGAGTTGCTGCAAGAAAAACGGAATCACGAACAGGTTGCCACCCGAGGCTACAAAGCCCAACCAGGCCGCCACAATGGCCGAGGTGTAGGGCCGAATCCGAAACAGGCTCAACTGAAGCATGGGCAGTGGAGTACGATTTTCCCAGATGAAAAAGCCCGTAAGCAGTACCACGCCCGAGCCCATTAACCCCAATACGACCGGATGCCGCCAGCCGTAGTCCGGTTCGGGGCCAAAATCAAGACCCGTGAGTAAGGTGGTTACGCCCACCAGAAACAAACCCGCTCCTACCAGATCGAACTGGCGTAAGCTATGCCCCGTTTGTTTTGGGCTCGGAGGCAGCACCACCGACGCCCGCCAGATAGCGATAAGCCCAACCGGAACATTGACAAAAAAGATGCTCGACCAGCCAAATTGGCCCAGCAGCAAACCACCTACTACCGGGCCGGTGCTGGAGCCTGCCGCTACCACAGCCCCCATCAGCCCCAGGGCCTGACCGCGTTCGTGGGGCGCGAACGTATCCGAAATTATGGCCGGACCGATGGCAAACAGCATCGACGCACCCAGCCCCTGCACTACCCGAAACCCAATGAGCGATGCACTGCTCCACGATAGCCCGCACAAGAGTGAGACCAGCACGAAAATGACGAAACCGGTTATGTACATGGGCCGCCGACCGAGCCAGTCGGAGAGTTTGCCCATAATCAGCAGGGTGCTGGTGGTAGTGAGCAGGTAGCTAAGCACTACCCACTCCACACTGTCGCCCGCGTTAAGCTCGCGCCGGATGGTTGGTAGGGCAATGTTGACGATACTACTGTCGAGCGTCGCCATAAACGTACCGAAGGCCAGCGTTGCCAGCACAAGCCATTTGTTGGGGGGCAACGACGCCTGGTTTGTTACATTCATGGTCACAAAACTGATTATAGAGGGGCTGTTTCTCAAACATCGCCCCGGTGGGTATGTTTACCCAACCGACCCTGGGGACTTCGGCTTTCTCCTTTCTTCCTTTCCTACCTTCTCCCTATTTTCGTATATGATTTACCTCGACAATAACGCCACCACAAAGATTGACCCCCGTGTGCTGGACGCGATGATGCCGTTTCTGACCGACAACTTCGCCAATGCGGCTAGTACGCACCCGTTTGGCGTATCGGCCCACGAAGCGGTGAAAAAGGCCCGGCAGCAATTGGCCGATTTGCTGGGCTGTGAAACCCACGAACTGGTGTTTACGTCAGGGGCTACCGAGGCTATCAATTTGGCCCTTAAAGGAGTTGCTGAAAATTACCAAAGTCGGGGCAAACACATTATCACCGTGCAAACCGAGCACAAGGCCGTGCTCGACGTTTGTCTGTATCTGGAAAAGCGCGGCTATGAGGTAACGTATCTGCCTGTTCGACCCGCTGGAAGCGTCGGCGCGGGGCTCATTGACCTGAACGACCTGAAAGCGGCCCTTCGGCCGGATACCATTCTGGTGTCGGTGATGTGGGTGAACAATGAAACGGGCGTCATTCAGCCGATTGAGGAAATTGCCCGACTGACCCACGAAGCCGGTGCTCTGTTTATGACCGATGCCACGCAGGCAGTGGGTAAGTTGCCGATTGATGTGGATAACCTCCATATTGACTTGCTCACTTTCTCGGCCCATAAGTTCTACGGTCCAAAAGGCATTGGTGGCCTGTTTGTCCGCCAACGGCGTCCGCATAAAATAAAACTGGAAGCCCTGTTGCACGGGGGCGGGCACGAGCGCGGCCTGCGCAGTGGCACCCTGAACGTGCCGGGCATTGTGGGTATGGGAAAGGCAGCCGAATTGGCACCGGTGGCCGACATAAAGGAGACGCAACGTATTGCGTCTTTACACGACCAACTGGAAACCGAATTGCTGACCATTCCCGGCACCCGCGTTAACGGTGACAGAACTAACCGGTTGTACAACACCACCAACATTTATTTTGAAAACTGTGATTCTGACGCCCTCATTATGGGGCTGGAGGGTATTGCCGTTTCCAACGGTTCAGCCTGTACGGCGGCTTCCATTGATCCCTCGCACGTGTTGCTGGCGATGGGCCTGAACGAAACCGAGGCTTTTTCCTGCCTGCGGTTTAGTTTGGGGCGGTTCACGACGGAAGCCGATGTTACGCAAACGGTTCGGGCCGTTAAGGAGGTCGTAGAGAGCCTGCGGGCGCTGGTTTAGCGGATTAATCAAGTAAATTTATATATTTGTTGGAAATTTACTTGATTAATGTTTGCCCGTCATCTACAAAACTTACTGAAAACGAGTCTAAGCTATTTCCCGGCTGTGGCCGTATTGGGCCCACGTCAGGTAGGCAAGACAACGTTGGTCAAAATACTGCTAAGTACTTCCGAAAAAGAGGTTATTTATCTGGATCTGGAATATTTTGCCGATCAAAATCGGCTACGGGAGCCCGATCTCTTTTTCCAGGCTAATCAGGATAAGGTGGTCGTGCTGGATGAAATTCAGCGTATGCCCCAGTTGTTTCCCTTGTTGCGATCCTTGATTGATCAGCACCGGATTCCGGGTCGGTTTGTCCTGTTGGGGTCTGCGTCGCCGGACTTACTCAAGAATTCATCCGAAACCTTGGCGGGCCGGGTTGTTTATCTTGAACTTGCCCCTTTACATCTGTTGGAAATAGAAGCGCAGTACAACTACCGCGATCATTGGATACGGGGCGGCTTCCCCGATGCGCTGCAAGCGCCGAATGAACCGATTTGGCAATTGTGGATGGATAGCTTTATTCAAACCTATGTACAGCGCGACCTGCCCGACCTGGGTTTATCGGCTCCGGCTTCTACCGTTCGTAATTTGCTGACCATGCTGGCAGGTATTCAGGGGGGACAGCTAAATTACAGCGATATAGCCCGTTCGCTTGATTTGTCCGTATCAACCGTTCAGAACTACATCAGTTTTCTGGAAAATGCTTATTTGGTTCGTCGGTTGCCGCCCTTCTTTGTCAATATCGGCAAACGATTGGTGAAGGCTCCCAAAGTCTTTGTGCGCGATAGCGGCCTGGCTCATCGGCTAACGGGCATCGATGATTTCAATGCGTTATCGGGGAGTGTGTTGTTGGGAGCGTCGTGGGAAGGCTATGTTGTGCAGCAAATTATTTCGCGGCTGGCCCAGAACGTAATTCCCTATTACTACCGAACGCAAAATGGAGCCGAATTAGATTTGCTGCTGGTGAAAGGAGGTAAGCCGGTTGTTGCGCTGGAAATTCGGTACTCCAACGCTCCCAATCTAACACGCGGAAACACGCAGGCCATTATAGACCTCGGCCTGGAACAAACCCTGATTCTTACGCCTGAGGCCGACAGTTACTGGTTACGGAAAGATGTTCGCGTATGCAGCATTACCAACGTTTGGGGGATTCTGGCACAGGCAGGCGTGTTGGCTTAAATCGTCAAAGAGGATGAGAACACTGGCAGTAACAGGAGCAGAACACGTAGGTGAACTTCGCTTACGACTAAGTTTTTCGGATGGCACCACACAAACGGTAGATTTTGGTCCATTCCTTCATAACCATCCGCACCCCCAACATAACAAATACCGCCGTTTGGCCAACTTCAAGCGCTTTCGAATTGAGCGCAGTAACGTGGTCTGGGGCCGCGATTGGGACTTGATTTTCCCGGTTTCGCAATTGCATCAGGGGTATGTGGGGCCGGCTGTTTATTGACTCATTTTGGTTCTAGGTAGATTACTTTAGAAACACATAACAATGGGCTACATCAAAGAACCAGAATGGGTTGATTTTGAAATTAACGGCAAGCCGTTGACTGAGCAGCAAAACAAGCTATTTCGTGGGAAAATGATCAATGAGACCGTTTTTTGAGGGTTAATATGGAGAAGATAGTTATAAAGTTTGACACATTTAGCAATCAGTTTGTTTTAAAAAGACAAATCCTTGATCCTACAGATTTACTTTACCCCCTTAGTCTGGGAATGGATCGAAGGTTATTATAAATGTGAGCGATTTGCTTACAGAATAGCACAGCATAAGTTCCCTAATCATGTTATAGAGTTTGTTAGACCAACTTTCTACGCTGGTCAAGAAAGTCCTTCCGGGAAGCTATAACGCTGTAAAACATGGATGCTACTGCCTGAAAACATGCTCCCGGTGCCAGGCAAACGCTTCCCGATCAGGTAAGAATCGCTCGTCTTTTGGCAACTCAATCGGGTTCCCGGCTAATGCCTTCAGGCTGTAGGCGCTGCTTTCGTTTTCCACAAAGGTTCGGGAAACAATCACCCGGTAATCATTATCAATCGAAATAGCTCCCTTGTCAAAAGCCCGGTGGAGGTTCGGGCAAAGGGCAATACCGTTTGTGGGGTGGTTGTTGAAGGTTTTGTAGAAGGGAATGATGTGGCAGGCATCAACCATCGAAAACGAAAAAGGCCCCGAAACCCGCGCTCCCGTGACGCAGCAGGTATCATCATAAATCCGAACCACTTCACGCCGGAAAACGGCTTCGCGGGTGTAGAGTTCGATCTCGTACGTTTCGCCGTTGAGCCGCTTTTTCATCCCTTTCATTTTTTGGGAGTTGTCGGCGGGGGACTCGTTAAACATCTCGCGTTTGATGGCGTCAATCGTTTCGCTGGAATCGGTCGATTGATGGACTTGCTGACCGGGGAAGTAGCGGTTCAGCAGTCTCTGTCGGAGTACATTGCGGTATTCGTCATGCAGCAGCAGTGGTGTAAGTTTTGGGTCAATTTCTGCACAGGCTACCGCATTGCTCAGGCTGCTAAAGCTGGACAAGTCGCCGGTTTGTACCCAAAGCTCGCAACCCGGATTCGCCACGAGCTGCCACCATGCTCCCGGCTCGTTTTTCAACCGGAAAAAAGGCATGGCAAAACCTAACGTATGGCTGGTGGTAACCAGTGTGTTCCAGTTCGTTTTAAACAGGCTAATCAGTTCCGGCGAAATTGGTATTTTGTTGTCCGTCAGTAGCCCGGTTTCGTAGCCCTGAATGACCGAAAGGAGAACGAGCGGTTTGTGAGGGGCACTCTCTTTGATACGTCCTCCGCCGGTGTTTAAATGGGTGAACGCATGGATAAAATAGGCTACCTGTTGGTCGGACATGGGAAAGTAAGAAATGGGTTTCTGATGGAGTGGTTGGGGACAAATATCCGAAAAAGCACCTGATTCCGTAACTTGCCCGGCTCTAACCCCTTGTACCCGAAAATGTGCGAAGGGGTATGCCTTTTGCGTTTAGTAGATGATGAAAAAAGTCTTTCTGGTCTTGTTGGCCGTCGTGGCTGTCAATGTCCTGTCGGCATTCCTGTTTTTTCGGGTCGACCTTACCGCCGAAAAACGATATACGCTTTCGGGCGCTACGCAAAACCTGCTGGCGGGCCTCGACGATGACGTGCATGTCAACGTGTACCTCACCGGCGACCTGCCCCCCGGTTTCAAACGGCTCGAAAACGCCGTGCGCGAAACACTCGATGAGTTTGAAGCCCGCGCCGGGCAGAACGTGACCTACCGGTTTATCGACATCGACGCCATTGGCAATGCCGAAGCCAAAGCTAAGCAGATTGAACAACTGAGTCAGAAGGGGTTACTGCCCACCAATCTCTTTGCCAACGAGGGTGGCAAACGCACCGAGAAAATCATTTTTCCGGGTGCCATCGTCACGTACAAAGGGCAGGAGGTAGCCGTGCCTCTGCTCAAGGGCAATAAAGCGGCCTCGCCCGAAGAACAGCTGAATCAATCGTACGAGGGGGTGGAGTACGCTATGGCATCGGCTATTCGGCGGCTCACTCAACCGGCCGGTAGCCGCAGGCGGGTGGGGTTGCTGGCCCGTACCAATGTGCCGCCCTCGCGGTTTTCGGACCTGCTGGCGTCGGTGCAGGAAAACTACGACCTCTTTTTTGTCGACCTGAGCAAGCCCGGTCCCATTGCCAATCTGGACGTGTTGCTGGTTCCCAAACCCGACCAACCGTTTTCTGACGACGATCTGTTCAAGGTCGATCAGTTTGTGGTCAACGGCGGGCGGGCCCTGTTTTTTGTCGATGGGCAGCGCGTGGATTCCGTCGGGGCTGAGGGCACGTTTGCGCAACCGCTCAACCTGAACCTCGACGAACTGTTTTTTGGCTGGGGCATTCGGGTGAACCGCGATGTGGTGAAAGATCTGAGCTGCAACGTGATTCCGCTCAATGTGGGCAACGTGGGCGACAAACCCAATATTCAGCTGGTGCCGTGGCGGTTTTACCCGGTTATCAACAACTTCGGGCGTGGAACCGGCGCGGGCAGTCACCCGATTGTTCGTAACCTCGACGTAGTCTGGACCCGTTTTGTCAGTTCGATGGATACCGTTCGGGCGGTGGGTGCGGGCAACAGCTCCATTCGCAAAACGCCCCTGTTGCTCACCTCGCCCTACACCCAGATTCGGCAGGCGCCCGTGGTGGTGGGCTACAACGAGGCCCGGCAGCAGCCCGACCCGCGCACCTACAACGGTGGGGTTCGGATGGTCGGATGCCTGCTCGAAGGGCGGTTTCGGTCGCTGTTTGCCAATCAGATTCTGCCAACTGACCCCCGCGCGCGCGGTTTCCGGGCCGAAGCCACGGCTGAGTCGCGGGTGGTGGTGTGTTCGGATGGCGATTTGGTGGTCAACGATGTCAATTACCAGAACCAAACGCCCTATCCGCTGGGTTTCGACCGGTTTACCCGACAAACGTTTGCCAACAAAGATTTTGCCCTGAACGCCATCGACTACCTCGCCGACCCTGAGGGCGTTATCGAAGCCCGTAACCGGCAGGTGACCCTGCGGCCGCTCGATAAAGTTCGGCTGCAAAATGAGCGCACCGGCTGGCAACTGCTCAATCTGATTGGCCCCGTGGCGCTAGTGGGCCTGATCGGCGTGGTGTGGCAGTGGAATCGGAAGCGGAAATATGGGAAATAGGGAGAAAGGAGAAAGCAGAAAGGGAGGAAAGGAAGCCTGGCGGATTATAATCTCGCGCCCGCACCCCTTTCTCCCTTCCGGCTTTCTCCTTTCCTCCCTGTTATTTAATATTCTTCCGGCGGTTGCGCTGGAAATCCTCAAACATCATGTTGCCGAGGCCCTGTAAGCCGCTGTAGTAGGCACGGCCGTTGTTGACCTTCGTAAACTCCTGCACAAACTGCTTCAGGTACGGGTCGGTGGCAATCATAAAGGTCGTAATCGGAATATCGAGACGGCGACACTGCGCGGCCAGGGTGAGGGTCTTGCTCACCACCTTGCGGTCGAGGCCAAACGAGTTTTTGTAGTATTTGATGCCTTCTTTCAGGCAGGTAGGCTTCCCGTCGGTAATCATAAAAATCTGCTTGTTCTTATTCTTCCGACGGCGGAGTAAATCCATCGCCAACTGGAGCCCGGCCACCGTGTTGGTGTGGTAGGGGCCAACCTCCAGGTAGGGCAGATCTTTAGCCTGAATCTGCCAGGCATCGTTGCCAAACACCACAATGTCGAGGGTGTCTTTCGGGTATTTCTGCTTTACCAGCTCCGTGAGGGCAAGGGCTACCTTTTTGGCCGGGGTAATGCGGTCTTCACCGTACAGAATCATCGAGTGGCTGATGTCGATCATCAGCACCGTGGAGGTTTGGGTTTTCTGCTCTTTTTCGGTCACCTCCAGGTCACGCTCCATGAGTGTAAACTCTTCGACTCCGCTGTTGATTTGCGCGTTCCGAATCGACTCGGTCATCGAAATCTGCTCCAGCGTATCGCCAAACTGGTAGGTACGCAGGTCGCTGCTGAGTTCGTCACCGGTGCCGGTATAGGGCGTGTTGTGGTTCCCGCCCGATTTTGAACGTTTCAGCTTCCCGAAAATCTCGTCCAGCGCCGACCGCCGAATGGTTTGCTCGCTTTTGGGCGTCATCACCAACCGGCCTTCACCTTTTTCTTCGGTCAGGTAGCCTTTATCTTTCAGATCCTGAAAAAAGTCGCCCATGCCGTACTTGTCGTCGGTCAGGCTGTACTGCCGGTCAAGCTGATTCATCCAGGACATGGCCTGTTCCACATCGCCCGACGTAATCAGCAGCAACTGCTGGAAAATATTCAGCAGCTGATCAAACTTGCTACCTTCTTTTTGCTCAGGCGGAACGTATTGGGAGAATTGAAAGCCTTTCATGGGAAATTGTTGACTATTGGGCGTTGTCTTCCGACAAAACAGCACGTCAGCCGGAAATGTTCGGCCGGGGGTGCTTTACCAAAGATACAATCGGCTGACCCCTTTTTTCGACTAAATGGCCGGTTCATGGTCAATTTTTCCGGACACTATACGTTGACACAAACGGAATTCCTCGTTTTCTTTGGTCAATGAATACACCCATCACAGTTCTCCTGTTCGGTATCACCCGCGACATTACCGGTCAGAATACCATTCAGCAGCCGTTACCCGCTCAGGCCCGCGTTTCAGACCTGATGGAGCAGTTGCAAAACCAATACCCGCGCCTGAGCGAAATCCGGGCGTTGTTGGTAGCGGTCAATGGAGAATACGCCGAACCCGATACCCCACTTACGCCAACCGACGAAGTGGCACTCATACCGCCCGTTAGCGGAGGGTAGCTTTCAGTTTACAGTGAACAGTTTACAACGAACAGTAAGCAGCCTTTAGGTACTGATCGTTGTAAACTGTTCACTGTTCGTTGTAAACTGTTCGTTGTTCCCTGTTCCCTGTTTGTTGCTCATGATTGCTCTGACTACCGACCCAATCGACCTGGGGTCTGCTTACAAATTTTTACAGGCCGATGGTGCCGGTGCTATTGACCTGTTTCTGGGGGTAGTGCGTGACAACACCTCGGCCCGTTCCGTCGATCGGCTTGAGTACGAAGCCTACGATCGCATGGCCATCTCCGAAATGCAGAAAATTGTGGATGAGGCTCACCGGCGGTGGCCCATTTTGCGATGCCTGGTTATTCACCGGACAGGTTTGCTGCGCATTGGCGAAATGGCCGTGCTGATTGGTGTTTCGACCCCTCACCGCGCCGACGCCTTCGAGGCTACCCGTTACATTATCGATACCATCAAGCAGACCGTACCCATCTGGAAAAAAGAGGTATTCTCCGATGGCGAAGTGTGGGTCAACGCAACGCCCTGATCAAAACCGGGACTTACGCGCCCGTTCGAACATATAATTCCCCAGAATCGGGTAATGGTCGGAGTAGGGAACGTGCCGGAGCGTTTTGAAGCGCAGGGCTGTGAGGGCGTTGGCATCGTAAAACTGATTGTCGATGCGGAGCACGCTCGGCGCCCGGTTGAGCGAGAAACCAAAGCCCCGCCCGGCGTCCTCAAACGCATTGTGGAGCTTGGCCCGCATACGCCCGTACACCACGCTGTAGGGCGTCTCGTTGAAATCGCCCGTGACCACCACCGGGTAGGGGCTCTCGTCAACATACCGCTCCACCGTTCGGATTTGGGCTTGCCGGGCCATAAACCCTTCCCGCAGCGACGACAAAATCCCCCGGGTTTGTAGCCGCACCCCCGCCATTTCCTGCTGATCGAGCACCCGCCGAACCCGAATACCCATCGACTCCAGATGCACGTTGATGACCCGAACGGTGTCGGCCCCGATCTTGATGTCGGCCCAAACAATCCCGTTATGGCTCGGCCCGAAGGCTTCGCGCCCCTGATTCAGAATCGGGTATCGCGAAAAGATAGCCAGCCCAACGTACATGTCGGGTTGGCGTTTGTAGTCGGGGTAGAGCAAGGCTTTGTAGGCGTAGCCCGACGAGTCGAACCGGGCAATCATCCGCAGGCTTGGGTGCCGTTGTGAGTTGTAAAACTCCTGAAAGCATTTCACCGATGCCTCGTTTTTCACCACCCAGTCGGTCAGGAGCCGGGTTTCGTGCCGGGCCTGCGGGTTTCGATAAAATTCTTCCGCGTTGAAATTCATCAGGTTGTAACTCAACAGCGTCAGGGTAGGCTTACCGTACAGGTTCGATACGGGGTCGTTCCAGGCAATAGTGCGGGGCCACAACCAGAACCCCGCCAGCAGTACCAGCAGCGAAAGCAGGCATCGCCACGGGTTGGTAAAAAACCAGATTAACAGGCAGGCGATATTGAGAGCCCAGGCAATTGGCAGGGTAATCATCAGCATACTGGCCGACCAGTGTTCAACGGGCACATCGTCCAGGAGCCAGTACAAAAGCAGGGTGTAAAGTGCCAGTACCACGTTGAGTGACCACAGCAGCGACCGGAAAAATAAACGGATGAGTTGGCGTACTGAGAATGGAAACGGCATGGCAGGAGTAGAGACTTGATATTTCATCTTCAATGCCTTATATTTGCACCGTTAACCAACCATGAAGGTGTGCGGCAAGGGGAGTTTTACTCCCTTTTTTGTTAGCCATAGGGCATGAATGACGTTGCAAAAATAACTGAACTGCTTCAACCATACCTTAATAACGATTATTTCTATATAGTCGATGTACAGGTAGCGGGTCGTCAGGGCGGAAAATTGAAAGTCACGCTCCTTTTGGATAGTGACGAAGGGATTACCATTGATGAATGCGCGAGCATCAGCCGTCAGTTCGGCAATCAGCTGGAAGAGATGAATTTCTTCGGCGAATCGCCGTTTACACTCGAAGTATCGTCGCCGGGCATTGATTTTCCGCTCACCCGGATTCGGCAGTTTCGGCGCAATGTCGGCCGGACAATACTGCTGACATTAACCGACGGGAAGCAGGTGAAGGGAAAGCTCGATAGTGTGGCCGACGAACAGATTGTGCTTGATGTACAGCCCGTTAAGATGTCGAAAACCAAAATGAAAGCCGCCGGTCTGATCCCCGGATCCGAGGGCCCCACCGCGTTTTCGTTCGATCAGATCAAACAGGCTACTGTAGAGATTTCTTTTAAATAGTTTTCAGTATACCGTTTACAGTTTGATAGTTCGTGAACAACAGGCCTTACGCCAACCGGAACAACTGAAAACTCTAAACAGAAAACTGAAGACTCAAAACTGTAAACAATAAAAATGACCAGCAGCTTACTTATTGAGTCGTTTTCCGACTTCGCCCGGTCAAAAAATATTGACCGGCCTACCATGATTGCGGTCTTGGAGGAGGTATTTCGGACGATGATTCGTAAAAAATACGGCACGGACGAAAACTTTGACGTCATTATCAACCCCGATAGTGGTGACCTCGAAATGTGGCGCACCCGCGAGATTGTGGACGATGATTCGGAAGACATTTGGGACTACGATAAGATTCCCCTGGCCGAAGCGCGTAAAATTCAGGATGACTTCGAAGTAGGCGAGCAGGTGGCTGAGGAAGTAAAACTCGAAGACTTTGGTCGTCGGGTAGTACAAACGGCCCGGCAAACGCTTATTCAGAAGATTAAGGATCTCGAAAAAGAAATCCTGTATCAGAAATACAAGGATCAGGTAGGCGACCTGGTTACGGCAGAAGTGTATCAGCTCGTGAAGAATGAGACAATTCTGGTCGATAACGAAAACAACGAACTGAGCCTGCCCCGCACCGAGCAGATCCCGAAAGACCGGCCCCGCAAAGGCGATACCGTGAAGGCCGTGATTCACCGGGTCGATATGAACAATGGCACGCCCAAGATTATCCTGTCGCGCACGTCGCCGGTATTTTTGGAGCGGTTGTTCGAGCAGGAGATCCCTGAAATCTATGATGGTCTGATCTCTATTCGGAAGATTGTACGGGAGCCGGGCGAGCGCGCTAAGGTAGCCGTTGAATCGTACGATGACCGGATCGACCCCGTGGGTGCCTGCGTGGGTATGAAAGGCTCGCGGATTCACGCCATTGTGCGGGAGCTGAACAACGAAAATATTGACGTTATTAATTATACCGAAAACCTCGAACTGCTCATCAGCCGTGCTCTAAGCCCGGCAAAAGTTAGTTCGATGAATATTGACCGGGAGGCCCGTCGGGTGTCTGTGTTCATGAAGCCCGACCAGGTATCACTGGCCATTGGGCGGGGTGGACAGAACATTAAACTGGCCGGTCGACTGGTGGATATGGAGATTGATGTATTCCGCGACAACGAAGGACAGGAGGACGACGAGGATGTCGATCTGATGGAATTCCGGGACGAAATCGATGAGTGGATCATCGAAGAATTCCGGCGCGTTGGTCTGGATACTGCCAAGAGCGTACTGGCTCGCACGAAAGAAGAATTGGTTCGTTTGACCGATCTGGAAGAAGCTACGATCGAGGAGATACTCGATATTTTACGTAGAGAGTTTGAGTAAATGGGATTTTAATTGAAGTACTTGTTGTTCATATCGTAGGAACAACCGCTAAATTTGCCGATCATATACCGAACGTATGGCAGAAGATAAATCAATGCGACTAAGCCAAGTGGCAAAAGTTCTCCACGTGGGGTTATCCACCGTGGTGAGCAAGCTGTCTGCCAAGGGGTATAAGGTCGATAGTAATCCCAACACCAAGATCCCTATGGATCAGTTGGAGGTGTTGGCGAAAGAATTCAAATCAAACGACCTGCTGAACGGCGCTTCCAAGCCCGCTCCCGTGGCACCGGCTGAAGCTCCCCGCAAGCAGGACGATGACGTTATTCTCTACCGTCGTGATGACGCAGGGCGCCGTATCGAATCGGACGCCAAACGGCCCGAGGCCGCTCAGCCTCAGGCGCAAAGCCCGGCCGATCGTGGTTCTGCCGCTCCGAGTGAGCGCAAGCCTGAGTCGGGTGGTTCAACGCTGCCCGGCCTGAAGGTACTGGGTAAAATTGATCTGAATGCTAAGCCTGGCACACCGGCTCCGCAACCTCGGCCTGCTACACCGCAGCCCCCGGTTGCTCCGGCTCCTGTAGCCAAGGCACCCGAGCCTGCTCCGGCACCAAAGCCTGCTGCACCCGTTGCGGCTCAGCCCCCTGTGGCTCCAGCTGCTCCGGCTCCTGTAGCCAAGGCACCCGAGCCAGCTCCAGCGCCAGTGGCCAAGGCTCCTGAGCCAACACCGGCACCGAAGCCCGCTGCTCCGGCGCCAGCTCCGGCAGCCCCTGTTGCACAGGCAAAACCCGCCCCAGCTGCTCCGGCTCCTGTGGCTAAGGCCCCTGAGCCAACGCCAGCACCGGCCGCTGACCGTGGCCCGGCTGATCGCAGCCCGGCCGATCGTGGCCCGGCCGAACCGAAGCAGGCACCTGCTCCTGAAGCGGCCCGCCCGGCTACGCCACCGGCTGCACCAGCCAATACACCACCAGCCGCGCCTGAGCCACCCAAAGAGCCCGAAACGATTCGGGCAGAGGGTAAAGTTCAGTTGCAGGGTCTGACTGTAAAAGGAACCATTGACCTGAGTCAGTTTAACCGCCAGCCCAGTGGTCGCGATCGTGATCGGGGCAAGCGGAAGCGGATTCGGGGTAAAGAAGGTAGCGTGGCCAGCTCGACCCAGCCTAATGCAGGCGGTGGACAGGGTGGCGGCCAGGGACAAGGTGGTCAGGGCGGCCCACGTAATGACCGCGGTCCACGCGATGGTAACAACCAGAACCGCCCGAACGATAACCGTCAGGGGCAGGGTGGTCCGCGTAACGACCGTGGGCCCCGCGAAGGTCAGGCCAACACGGCCGGTGGCCAGCAGGGCCAGGGTGGCCAGCGCAATGACCGCGGCCCACGCGACGGTAATAACAACAATACCCAGGGTCAGCAAGGCCAGGGTCAGGGTGGTGGCAACCGCAACAACAATACGGGCGGTCGGCCAAACAACAATAACAACAACAACCGGGGTGGCAACCGCGGTGGTAATACAGGCAATAACAACAACCGGGGCGGCACGCGGGATCGTCGGGAGACACCTTCGGAAGCCGACGTACGGGCCAATATTCGGGCTACCAATGCCCGTTTGCAGGGTAATAACCAGAACCGGGGTGCCGACCGCCGTCGGGATCGCCGTCGGGAGCGCAGCGAACGCGAGCGCGAACGGATGGAACTGGAGAACGAAGAATCAAAGACACTGCGCGTAACCGAGTTTGTCTCGGCCAACGACCTGGCGTCGATGATGGACGTTTCGGTCAACGAGGTAATTGCTACCTGTATGAGCCTCGGTATGTTCGTGTCGATCAACCAGCGTCTCGATGCTGAAGCGATTACGGTTATTGCCGACGAGTTTGGGTACGATGTCGAGTTTGTAACGGCTGAGCAGGAAGTGGAAGCGGGTCTGGAAGAAATTCAGGACGCTGCTGAAGACCTGCAACCCCGTGCTCCGATTGTTACGATCATGGGTCACGTTGACCACGGTAAAACGTCGCTGCTTGACTACATCCGCCGGACCAAGGTGGCTGCTGGTGAAGCCGGTGGTATCACCCAGCACATTGGTGCGTACAGTGTGAAGACGACCGACGGCCGGATGGTAACGTTCCTTGATACGCCGGGTCACGAAGCCTTTACGGCCATGCGTGCTCGCGGTGCGAAAGTAACCGACGTGGTTATCATCGTGATTGCCGCTGACGATAGCATCATGCCCCAAACCCGCGAGGCTATCAACCACGCGCAGGTGGCGGGTGTACCCATCGTGTTTGCCTTCTCGAAGGTAGATAAGCCGGGTGCCGATGCCGAGAAAATCCGCAACGCCCTCTCGCAGATGAATATTCTGGTAGAAGAGTGGGGTGGTAAATACCAATCGCAGGAGATTTCGTCGAAATCCGGTCTGGGTGTCGATGATCTGCTCGAGAAAGTATTGCTGGAAGCCGAAGTCCTCGAACTGAAAGCCAACCCAAACCGTCGGGCCATCGGTACCGTTATCGAAGCCCAGCTCGACAAAGGCCGTGGTTACGTATCGACCGTACTGGTTGAAACCGGAACTCTTAAGCAGGGCGATGTGATGCTCGTAGGCGCGCATTACGGCCGTATTCGGGCCATGACCAACGATCGCGGTGAGCGGATCAAAGAAGCCGGACCGTCGACACCGGTACAGATTCTGGGTCTGCCGGGCGCTCCGCAGGCTGGTGATAAGTTCAACGTGATGGAAACGGAGCGTGAAGCCCGTGAGATTGCCAACAAGCGTGAGCAGTTGCTCCGTGAGCAGTCGCTGCGGACTCGCAAGCACATCACGCTCGAAGAGATCGGTCGCCGGAAGGCAATCGGAAGCTTCAAAGAGCTGAACGTGATTGTAAAAGGTGACGTAGACGGTTCGGTAGAAGCTCTCTCGGATTCGCTGCTCCAACTGTCGACAGGCGAAGTGCAGGTGAATATCATTCACAAAGCCGTTGGTCAGATTTCCGAATCGGATATTCTGTTGGCTTCGGCTTCTGACGCCATCATCGTTGGTTTCCAGGTCCGTCCGTCGGCCAACGCCCGCCGACTGGCTGAGCAGGAGCAGATTGAGATTCGTTTGTACTCGATCATTTACGACGCTATCAACGAAGTGAAGGATGCCATGGAAGGTCTGTTGGCTCCGACGCAGGAAGAAGTCATTACGGGCAATATCGAAGTACGCGAAGTCTTCAAGATCAGCAAGATCGGTACCGTAGCGGGCTGTATGGTAACGGATGGAAACATCAAGCGGAACAACAAGATCCGCGTGATTCGCGACTTTATCGTGATCCATACCGGCGACATTGACGCGCTGAAGCGTTTCAAAGACGACGTAAGCGAGGTTCGTCAGGGTTACGAATGTGGTTTGAGCATAAAAAACTTCAACGACATTCAGGTTGGCGATATCATCGAAGGTTTCGAGTTCAAAGAAGTAAAGCGGACGCTCTCGTCGACGTAGACAGCCGCATAACACATACGAAACGCCCCGCCCTGCTTGCAAGGTGGGGCGTTTTTGTTGGCCGAATAACGCCTGATTTTCCCGGGTCAACGCAAGCCAACGGAGCCTCAGGAGTACCGAAAACCGATACGTTCAACCCTTAAAAACCGGGTGGCCAAAGCGATGCAGGATGCCGAGGAAAACCGAGGGCATTTGTAAAAACCATTTGGCCGAAAACCCTGTTAGCATAAGGGTGTACGTCCGGTCTGAACGAGCCTTCGGGCTGTTGATTCCGGGAATACAACATCTAATAACAACGCTCCCCTACGAATGAGTTACCGCAATCTGAAGGCAAAAGAGTTGCTTACTATCAAAACGCTTGGTGAACTCAAAGCGGCTGGCTACCAGACACGCTCCATCAAGCAGGAGTTACGTGATAATCTGATCGAAAAAATTAAGGCAAAAGAGACGGTTTTTCCCGGAATCTGGGGGTACGAAGAAACCGTTATTCCCGACGTTGAGCGGGCTATTTTGTCGATGCACCACATCAACCTGCTCGGTTTGCGGGGGCAGGCCAAAACCCGGATCGCCCGGCTGATGGTCAACCTGCTCGATGAATATATTCCGGTTGTAGAGGGCTCTGAGCTAAACGACGACCCGCTGCAACCCCTCTCGCGCTATGCACACGATCGTATTGCAGAGCTGGGCGATGCCACACCGATTGGCTGGTTGCACCGCAGCGACCGGTACACCGAAAAACTGGCCACGCCCGATGTGTCGGTAGCCGATTTGGTTGGCGACGTAGACCCCATCAAAGCCGCAACGCTCAAGCTGCCTTACTCCGATGAACGGACAATTCACTTTGGGCTTATTCCGCGCTCGCACCGCTGTATTTTTGTGATCAACGAGTTGCCCGATTTGCAGGCCCGAATTCAGGTGTCGCTTTTCAATATTTTGCAGGAAGGTGATATTCAGATTCGGGGTTTCAAGCTGCGGTTGCCGCTCGATATTCAGTTCGTGTTTACGGCCAACCCGGAAGATTACACCAACCGGGGCAGCATTGTAACCCCGCTTAAAGATCGGATTGATAGCCAGATAGTGACCCACTATCCGAAGTCAATTGCGACGGGTAAGAAAATTACCATGCAGGAGGCTATCGTGAAAACGGAGCAGAAGGGGCTGGTTAAAACCAATGACCTGGTGACCGATCTGATTGAGCAGGTGGCCATGGAAGCCCGCGAAAGTGAATATGTCGACGCCAAATCGGGGGTATCGGCGCGGATGACCATTTCGGCCTACGAAAACCTGCTGTCGTCGGCTGAGCGTCGGGCTCTGATCAACAGCGAGAAAGAGACCTACGTGCGCATTGCTGACTTGTACGGCGTGGTACCGGCGATCTGCGGCAAGGTGGAACTGGTGTACGAAGGTGAGGTAGAAGGCCCGGTTATTGTGGCCCAAAACCTGATCGGGAAAGCCATCCGAACGCAGTTTCTGAACTATTTCCCGAACCCCGAAAAGGCCAAGAAGGAAAAACGTGGCAATATTTACAAGAAAATCACTGACTGGTTTGGCGATGGCAATACGATGGAAATCCTGAGCGACCTGCCCAACCGCGATTACGAAAGCCGCTTGCGTACCATTGACGGCCTCGACGATCTGATTGACGAGCTGCACCCGCGCCTGAGCAAAGCCGAGAAACTGTTTATGATGGAGTTTGCCCTGCACGGCATTGCCGAATACTCGCTCATCGGCAAAAAAGCGATGGATACCGGGCAGTCGTTTCAGGATTTGGTCGGCTCTATGTTCGACCCGACCAAGCACTTTGGTGAGGAAGAAGACGAAGATGACGACGATCGGTTTTAACTTGGCGGCTTGCAAACAGCCTACCCAATGAATCACGAACTATATATGACCCGCGCCTTGGAGTTAGCGACTCTGGGGCGCGGTTTTGTTAGCCCCAACCCCATGGTGGGGTGCGTACTGGTGTACGACGACCGCACCGGGCCGCGCATTATTGGCGAGGGTTGGCATCAACGCTACGGTGGGCCACATGCCGAGGTAAACGCCATTCGGTCGGTGCGGCCCGAAGATGAGCACCTGTTGCCTCAGGCTACGGCTTATGTGACCCTGGAACCCTGCTCGCATTACGGCAAAACGCCCCCCTGTGCCGATTTGCTGGTGGAGAAACGGGTAGGCCGGGTGGTAGTCTGTAACGATGACCCCAACCCACTGGTGGCCGGGCGTGGCCTCAACCGGCTCCGCGAGGCCGGTATCACTGTTGAAACCGGGGTGTTGGCCGAGCGCGGCCGTGAGCTGAATCGGCGTTTTTTTACACAGATGGAACAACAGCGCCCCTATATTCTGCTCAAATGGGCCGAAACATCGGATGGCTTCATCGGCGGACCGGGCGGGCAACCGGTGTCTATATCAGGTCCGTTGGCGCAGCGGCTCGTACACCGCTGGCGTGCCGAAGAACCGGCCATTATGGTAGGCACCAACACCGCCCGTAACGATAACCCCCGGTTGAACGTCCGGCTTTGGCAGGGCCCAAACCCGACCCGCATTGTGATCGACAAGATGGGTACATTGCCGCAGTCACTACATGTGTTCGACGGGGCGCAGCCAACCCTATGCTACACATACACGGGCGCACCGGCTGATACACCGGCCACGTTTGTAACGCTCAGTCCGGGCAAAGACTTTCTGTCGCAATTATTGCCCGATTTGCACAGTCGGCACATCCAGTCGGTACTGGTAGAAGGGGGCGTGGCTTTGCTCAGTTCGTTTATTCAAGCCAATCTGTGGGACGAAATGCGGGTGTTCCGTAGCCCCAGGATGCTGGGGGCGGGTGTGCCAGCCCCGGCCGTCGGTGGGCGGCTGGTGAGCCGGGAGATGGTTGGTCCCGACGAGCTGAGTATTTACTATGCCAACTGAGTAGAACGGCCGGACGGGCTACACCACTCGGCTCCCCTCGGCCCACACACCCTGTAGCCGGAGTGAATGATCGAGTCGGAGCAGGTTGGCCACGTAGCCGGGCGCGATTTTGCCCAATGCGTGCCCAAAACCCGCTATTTGGGCGGGTACCGTAGAGGCCATCTGTAAGGCGTCGGTGAGAGCAATGCGGGCTTCATTCACGCATAGCCGGACGGCGTCGAGCAAGGTAATGGCTGAGCCAGCTAACTGATTTTGGTGGTTCAGGATGCGGCCCTTTTCGTAGTGCAGGGGCATATCGGCAGTAAGCCAAAACTGGCGTTGCTGGGGTCTAATCAGGAGGGCGTCGGAAATCAGGAACAGGCGGTTGCCCAGTAGCCGGTGAGCCAGCCGAATCGAGACGGGGTCGCAATGAAACCCGTCGGCCACAAGGCTGCTGTGTACCGTTGGGTGGTCGAAAACGGCCCCAACAACCCCCGGCTCCCGGCTCTCAAAACCGCGCATGGCGTTGTACAGATGGGTTGCCAGCCCGATACCCTCGTCAAGGGCCCGCCGAGCCTGCCCGTAGGTGGCATTGCTGTGACCGATCGACAACTGCAACCGGGCCGGTTTGTGGTTGAGCAACCACGTCCACTGCTCGGGCGTGAATTGTTCGGGTGCCAGTGTCATCAGAGAAGTCACATCGCCGTACTGCTCAAATAGGAGTGCCAGATCGTCCTGATTGGGGGTGCTGATAGCCGACGACGGATGAACCCCCCGGCGGTCGGGGCTGATGTACGGCCCCTCGGCATGGAGGCCCAGCACCCCAAACGGCTGCTCGTACATACCCTCGCGCACGGCATCAGCTGCCTGTGTTAGCACCGCGTGAGGGGCGGTGAACAGAGTCGGAAGCACTGACGTGGTGCCGCAGCGCCGGTGGGCGTCGAGTATATGCCGAACGGTGTCGGCAGTGGGTTTCTGGTTCAGGAAAACCTGGGTGCCGCCGTACACCTGCAGGTCTACGAAGCCCGGCACCAGATAGTCGCCAGCCAGGTCGATGCTGTTTGAAGTGGCATCGGATACCTTAGCCGTGTTTATTTCCAGAATCCGCCCATTTTCCACCCGTACCGACGCGTGGCTAACCAGTTCGGTACCGGTGAAAACGGTGGCGTTGTGAAAAAGCATCGGCAATCACGTTTATTCGGGCACCCGGATCAGTTCGGCGGGTTTGGCAAGCCAGCCATTGGCGCGGGCCTTCTCACCGAACGCCTTCATGTGGGGCATGTTGCTGTGAGCCTGTAGTCCGGCCTCGTCGTCCCAACGCTCGTGCATGATAAACTGGGTTGGGTTTTCGGTGCTGTGGTAGAGTTCGTACAACTGACAGGCAGCCTCGGCCCGTACGAGCGGAATCAGTTCGTGAAAAGCCGTTTTGAGGGCTTCTTCCTGGCCGGGGTTGGCCGTAATGGTAGCAAAAACGAGAAGCGACATGGGGTTTGGGATTAAAGGTTAGACGGTTTCGTTCCAGATCGACCAGGCTTTTTCGGCCTGAAGCACCAGCATTCGGTAGCCGTTGAGGGCTTGGGCTCCCCGGTCGAGGGCCTGCCGCATAAACACGGTTTCGGCGGGGTTGTACACCAGATCGTAAAGCCAGTGATGGGCCGTTAGCTCGGCGTAGGGCAGGTCGGGCGCTTGCGCTACATTGGGGTAGGTGCCCACGGGTGAACAATTGATAATGAGCGGGAAATGCGCCAATTGGCCGGGTAGCTCGCTGTAGGTCAGCCCACCGGGCGCTGCTGTCCGCGACACCAGTTTGTACCGGATGCCGAGGTCGCTCAGGGCCGCTACAACAGCTTTGGAGGCTCCGCCGGTGCCCAGCACCAGTGCGCCCGAAAAAAACTCGGCGAGGCTCTGCACGCCGGGATGTTGCCCTCTTACCCACTCTTCGAGCGATTGCCGGAACCCGTAGTAATCGGAGTTATAGCCCGTGAGACTCCCGTCGGCTTCGACCCGAATCACATTGACCGCTCCAACTTTCTGGGCTGAACTGTCGAGCCGGTTCAGAAAAGGGAGCACCGCCTGCTTGTGCGGGATAGTCACGTTGAGGCCCCGGAGGCCGGGGGTTTGAAGTAAATCGGGCAGATGGGTGGCTACATCGGCCATTTCGTAGAGGTCGTACCGGGCATCGGTAATCCCTTCGCGCTCAAACTTGTCGGCGAAGTATTTTTTAGAAAACGAATGCGTTAGTGGGTAGCCAATGAGTCCGTAGCGGTTCATAAGGTCGGGACGTTAGGGGGTATTGTACAAAAAAATGGATAATGCGATCAGCCAGCCCAGCTCGTTCACATTATCCATTTCTGATGAAGTAGGCGGTTTGTGGTTTCTTCAGACCACAAACCTGAAAAACGGTTTATTTCTGGCGATTCTGAAGCTTTTTCTTAACGAAAGCAACCACCATGGGCAACACTGAAAAGCCAATAATGCCGAATACAACCAATTCAAAGTTCTTCTGCACAATGGGAATATTCCCGGCAAAATAACCGAGCAGTGTGATGCTAACTACCCATACCACAGCACCGATAATGCAGAACCGGATGTAACGGCCATATTCCATGCTGCCCGCACCGGCTACGAAAGGGGCAATGGTCCGGACAATCGGAATAAAGCGGGCCATGATAACCGTTTGACCGCCGTATTTGGCGTAAAACTGCTCGGTTTCGGTGATGTACTCGCGCTTGAAGAACAGAATCCGCTCGCGCATTTTGATCTTGTTACCGAGGGTTTTACCCACAAAATAATTCACGTTGTCGCCCAGGAGCGCGGCCACAATGAGCAGGGGAATAATGACGGCTACGCTCAGGTCGTTGGTGTCGCGGGCAGCCAGGGCACCGGCGGCAAACAGCAGCGAGTCGCCGGGCAGGAGCGGCATCACAATCAGACCCGTTTCGGTGAAAACGATCAGAAACAGGATGGCGTATAGCAGTACTCCGTACTCGTTGGCCCACATGTCGAGGAACCGGTCGAGGTGGAGCAGGAAATCCAGAAGCGTTTTTATTAATTCCATACGTTGTATGAACCGACCGGCGGCCCGGTATGATTGGAGTGATTACACGGATTCAGAGGTCTCCGACAGCGCAAACGCACCAATCACAGTTCGGATTGATTTAGAAAATGAGTAAAGGTGTCGCCCCGGAGGCCGAGACGGATGGTTTCGAGCGGAATCACTTCGTGCGGGGCAATGTTGCCGAGGTTCACGTTGGCACCGAGCAGTTTTACAAACCAAACCTGCTGCGCCTTCTGGGGGGCTTCCCAGATAATGCTTTCGAAGGGCACCTGCGTCAGAATCTCTTCGACCAGACCCTGCCGGACCTCCCCACTTGACCGGAACAAACCGACGTTGCCGCCTTCGCGGGCCTCGCCAATCACCTTCCAGGCACCAGCCTGCAATTCGGCCTGCATGAGTTTGATCCACTTGTAGGGCGGAATAATCTTGGCTTCGTCTTTAGAGCCCACTTCCGACAGTACCGTAACCTGCGTGGCCAATTGGCGGATATATTCGCATTTCTGGTCGGGATCCATTTCGATCGAACCGTCTGATACTTCGGCGTAGGTCATCTTGTACTTGTCGAGCAGTCGGCGGTAATCGTCGAACTGCTTGCGGACCACAAAGGCTTCGAATAAGGTACCGCCAAAATACACCGGAATGCCCGCTGCTGCGTACACGTCCAGTTTTTGCTGCAGGTTAGGCGTGACAAACGAAGTGGCCCAGCCCAGTTTGATAATATCGATGTAGTCGGCGGAGGTTGACAGTAAATCTTCGGCCTGACGAATGCTGAGGCCTTTATCCATCACCATCGTGAAACCACTATGGCGGGGCTTGGCGGTGCGTTCGGGGATTTGCGTAAGCGTGTAATTCATTCGTTGTGAGTAGGTAGGCTACCGTAATAATGGCCCAAAGCTAATAGAACCTATCCAAACGACACAGGAAAGTACAGAAAATTGAGTACAAGAGCGCCTTTTGGCTTGGGATAGTGCTATTTTTGGCCATGGAAACAAATCCTCGTCTGGCGTATTTTCAGTCGCAGATCGGCCAGCCTATGGCCCAGAGTATTTCGGGGGTAGGCCGTTGGCTGTGCGGCACCCTGCGTGTGGTGGAGCCCGACCGTATGGTGGCCGAGTACCTCGTTCGCGACGATATGGCTAATCCGGTAGGTGTGTTACACGGCGGTGCGGCTTCGGCTATTCTCGACGACCTGTGTGGTATGCTGGTATTTGCGCTCGGTCGCGAATACGGCTATACGTCGGTTAATCTGAACGTCGACTTTCTCAACCCTGCCCGTGTAGGCGATACCATCACGGCCGAGGCTCGCATTGTGCGGGCGGGCCGCAACATCATACACGTCGAGGGCAAGATTACAGGCCCTACCGACAAGATTATTGCCAAGTGCAGCACCAACCTGATTCAGACCGGGCTGAAAATTGGGTAGGCAATTGCCCTCACAACCCGTGCCGAATGGCGAACTGAATAAGATCGGTTATTTTGCTGATGCCCAGTTTAAAATGAATGTTTTTGCGGTGGGTCTTGACGGTCTCGTAACTCACGTGCAGGTGTTCCGCAATCTGCTCGTTGTTGAGCCCCTGCCGGATAAGCCGAATAATCTCGACCTCGCGGAAGGTGAGGTTGAGCCGCCGGGCAAAGTCATCGTCAAACGTGCTACCGGCAGGTGGCGTTTGCGGGGTCAGGTTAGGGTCGAAGTAGGTGCCGCCCTCCAGCACCGCCCGGATACCGCGCATCAGCTCGGCCGTTGTGGCGTCTTTGAGCAGGTAACCGTGCAACCCCGCACGCCGGGCCTCCTCAACCAGTTTAGGCTGATTGTACATCGTCAGCATCAGAATCCGGACGAGGGCGAAGCTACTCAGAATAGTGCGGGCCAGGTCGATGCCGTTCGTGCCTTGTAAGTTGGCGTCGAGTAGAATAAGGTGGGGGGATGTGCGCTGAATGGCGGGTAAAGCTTCGGTTGGGTTGAACACCTGCCCACAAACGTGCAGGCCCGGTTGTTCATCCAGCAGACTCTTGAGGCCATCGTTAAACAGGTGATGGTCGTCGATCAGCAAAATTCGGGTCAGCTCGGACGGCAACATGCGGTACGGTTGTGTAAGGCACATCGAGAACAACCAGCATACCTTGTTCACTTGCTTCGCGCCACAGCCTGGCTCCGATGTACTCAGCCCGTAAACTACTACTTTTTAGCCCAATTCCTACCTGGGGGTTGCCCGTTTTTGCAACTCTACTTCCCAAACCGTCATCTTCGACTGTAATGCTCAGGTAATCATCATAGTAAAGCACTTGTACGGCCGCCTGCCGGGCCTGAGCATGCTTGTGAATGTTCTGCACCAGTTCTGACACAATTCGGTAAACGTTGAGCTCCGTTTCGAGCGGCAGGCTCCTGACCTGACCGGCTACCAGAAACGAAAAACGGGTTGGTTGAGCGGGTTGGCTCTCCACCAGTTGCTGCAGGGCGTGGCGCAGGCCGATGCGTTCAAACTCGGGTGGCATAAGGTTGTGGGCGATGCGCCGGAGGTCGTGGCTGCTTTTCTGAATGAGGGGTTCAAGGGCGTCGATTTCGCGGGCGGCCTCGGCATCGCGAAGGCGCTGCCGGATGTCGGACAGCCGCCGACGGACGGTGGCTAGTGTGCCGCCAAGGTCGTCGTGAAGGTCGGCCGCTAGCCGTCGGCGCTCGGTTTCCTGCGTACGGATTATGCGTGTAATATCCTGCTGTTGCCGACGAAGCCGGGCCTTGGTGTAAAGCCTGACCGAGAGGGCCAATAGTGCGATGAGGCTTATCCCGGTCAACAGCCGAAAAAGCGTTGTTTGCCACCAGGGAGGCCGAATCACAATCTGAATCGAGGTACCGCTTTCGTTCCAGACGCCGTCGTTATTCGACCCCTTAACCCGAAATATATAGGTGCCCGGAGCCAGATTGGTATAGTTGACGTACCGCCGGGAGCCGCTATACACCCAGTTTGGTTCGAGCCCAACCAGCTGATACGCATACCGGTTTTTCGACGGGTTGTGAAAGTCGAGAGCCGCAAAATCAAACGAAAGGAAATTTTCGTCGTAGTTCAAATAGAGTGTTTGAGTACCGCCCTGTCCCGCAATGGCTTTGTCGAACAGTTTGATCTGCGTGACCACAACTGGTGGGGTGTATAAGTTGGTGGACAGCCCACCCGGATCGAATGCCGTGAATCCGTCGTCTCCACCGAAATACAGGGTTCCGTCGCGCCCTTGGCAGTGTGCTGCCCGGAAACCGTAACGCTGCAAGCCATCGTTGGCATCGTAGTTGGTAACCGTCAGGCGGGTGGGTGAGAACCGCGAGAGCCCTTTGGAGGTGCCGAGCCAGAAATCGCCCTGCGGGGTCTCTTCAATAGCGTGAATCGAGTTGTCGGCCAGCCCATCCCGTTGCGTAAACGCCCGAAACGTTTCGGTTTTTGGGTCGAAGCGACACAGCCCCCCGCCCGAAGTGCCAAACCAGAGCACTCCCCGCGAATCTTCCAGAATAGCCGAAACAGCATCGGCCGTGATGCTGCCAGGCCGGTGCCGGTCGGGTCGGTAGTGTTTGAACTGGCCGGTTCTCGGGTCGAACCGGTTTAGGGCGACGCTACCGGTACCCATCCAGACATAACCCTGTCGATCTTCGCGTATCGACAGTACCCAGCCATCGCTGAGACCATCAGTGCGTTGCGGGTCGTAGGGATAATGAATCACCTGCCGGGTAGCCGGGTCGAACCGTTTAGCCCCTACGTCGGTGCCCAGCCAGAGCCGTCCCTGCCGATCCTGGTAGATCGTAAAAATACGTGCCTGACCGCCCAGACCGGGGTAGCCGAGCGTATCTCGGGTGAGGTTGGTAAACAAGCCGGTTTTCGGGTCGAGCAGCGCCAGCGCCCCCCGGCTGGCGACCCACAAGCGCCCCTGTCGGTCTTCGAACAGGCTCTCGACGTTGCGGTTGGGCAGGCTGCGGGGGTTGGCAGGGTCGTGGTAGTAATGACTAAACGTACCCGTGCGTTTGTCGAGCCGGTTGAGCCCGTAGCCGGTACCTACCCAAACGGTACCGGTTCGGTCTTCCAGAATAGCACTCACAAACTTGTAGCTGAGCGTTTCGGGTCGATAGGGCAGGGGGCGGTAGTGCCGAAACGGTAGTCGGGTGGGGTTGGTTTTGTCGATGCCTTCGCCATAAGTGCCGACCCAAAGCAACCCCGACCGGTCGACGAGCAGCGACCGGATATGATCGCTGCTGAGCCCCAGCGGGTCAACCGGATCATGGACAAATTGGGTGAACTGCCCTTTGCGTGGGTCGAACCGAAATAAGCCATCGTTGCCCGTACCCATCCAGAGGTACCCTTGTCCGTCGCTTGTCAGGTAGCGAAATCCCTGATTGATAGCTGCATTGGCTGCGGCTTCGGTTTTTTGGCTGTACGTATAGTGCGTAAACGTTTGGGTGCTGGGGTCGAGCCGGTTGAGGCCGTTGTCGGTGCTCACCCATAGGAGGCCGGTTGGGTCTTCGTAGATCTCCCAAACCCGGTTATGGCTGGGGCTGTGTGGGTTGGTAGGGGTGTGCTGGTAGCGGGTCAGTTGGGCCTGCCCTTCGGCGGGCTCCGCCTGCAACCGGTACAGGCCCGTGTCGGTACAGGCCCACACGTTGCCCCGACGGTCGCAGTAAACGGTATGTACAACGGGTGTGACGGCCGGGCCGGTTGGTGTTTTTGCGGCCAGCAGGGAGGCATAGTTAAACCGGGAATACTGGCCTGTTTTTTTGTCAAATCGGCGCAGCTCGGCCCGCCCGTTCGACACCCACAGGTACCCGTACTGGTCTTCGCCCATGGTATGAATAGTACCTTGTTGCAGCGTTTTTGGGTTCGGGGGGTAGTGGGTAAATCGTTCCGTGCGCCGATCGAACCGGCAAATGCCCTGTCCCATCATCCCGATCCAGATGGTCCCCTCCCGGTCTTCCATCAGCCGCACCACCGCATTGCCCACCAGCGAGGTCGTATCGTTGGGATTTTTGTGGTAAGTGGTCAGCGTATAGCCGTCGTATTTGTTCAGGCCGTTGTCGGTGGCAAACCACAGGTACCCCCGGCTGTCCTGAATCATGGCGTAGATGATATGGTTTGACAGCCCCTGATTGACGTTGAGGTGTTCAAAACGCAAACTGTTTTGGGCTCTACTCCCGATGGTGAGCTGTAACAGGAACCAGAACGTTATAGACCAGATACGATGCACAGACAAAGGGGGTTAGGAGGGGCAACAGGCGGTATTGATACGAAAATAGGATACATTGGTTTCGGATGGTTTCGGGTTTCAGTCTTTTTAGTGTTCTGCAATGGGTCCTGTCCTTTCTGCCTACCGTCCGGTTACCCGATTACGAAACTGACACAGGTTGATTCGCTTGCTTAGGTTCGGTACGGAGGCTTTGGGTAGCCGTAGGGTACGGTACATCGATCACGACGAGCGTTCCGCCTTCGCCTGCTTCGCGCCACAGCCGGGCACCAATGTACTCGGCCCGCAACTGACTACTGGTCAGGCCCAGGCCGGAGGAGCTCTCGTCGGTTGCGACGGCCCGACTACCCAGGCCATCATCGTCGACCGTGATGGTCAGGTGGTCGGTGTGATACAGTAGCTGCACAGCCGCCCGGGCGGCCTGCGCGTGCTTGTTTATATTTTGGATTAGCTCTGACACAATCCGGTACAGGTTCAGTTCGGTGTCGGTAGCCAGTCGGTATTCCGGCCCGGCTGCCACAAACGAGAAGCGGGTCGGCTGGTGGGGTTGACTTTGTACCAGCTGCTCCAGTGCCGACCGCAGACCAATCCGGGCAAATTCGGGGGGCATCAGGTTGTGGGCAATACGCCGGAGGTCGTGGCTGCTTCGTTGAATGAGGGGTTCTAGAATGTCGATTTGTCGGGCGGCATGCGGGTCGTGGAGGTGTTGGCGAATGTCGGCCAGTCGTCGGCGTATAGTGGCCAGGGTTCCGCCGAGATCGTCGTGGAGGTCGGCGGCAATGCGTTGGCGCTCGGTTTCCTGGGTTTGGATTTGGGTCAGAAGAATTTGTGCCTGCTGTTCGGCGAGCTGTTGTTTTAATTGGTGCTTAGCCCGGTTGTTTTTGTAGATGAAGCCAATCATCATCAGACTCGTTTCAATGAAAACAACGGCTTTTGTTTCCAGGTCTGTGTCTACATCATTCGACCCATTACTAAGATCAGTGGCATACGTCAAGGTTACGTATGAGACCAATAAGGGAATAAATATCCAGAAGAAGAGCCGTGCGTACTGGCGTCGCTCAATTAATCCTTTTATCAGGATGTAAAGCAGGCCACTAATCCCTACAACCGACAAGGCTATACGGGATATTACCGCCAGTTCGAGAGAGGAAGGTGTATGTAGCGTGAGCAGAAAAAGACCAGATAACGTCAAACCAATCATTAGAGGTGCATACCATTTGGTAAACTGCCGGCTAACCATAATGTCCGACATGAAACTACGCCCCGACAGGCAATAGAAAAGCGTAATCAGGGTGGTGAAAACATCGACATACTGGTTCAGCAAAGGGTTAAGTGGCTCCCGGTTAATGTATTGTATGCCAAAGCGTAGAAAATAAAACAAGAATGTGCCGAGTGCATACAAGCCGTACCAGAGGTTGCCCCACTCACTGAACGAAGAGTCGAAGAAATAGGCGATAGAGATAATAAAGACGAATAACAAAACACAACTAACGATACCGTCGGTTAGGGTAGCTATCTGTATCCGGGCGAGCATCGGTTCGTGGTCGTGCAGGCTTACCGGGATGATGATGCGCTGATACTGCGAGCGAACAGCCAGAAAAATGGTGGCCTTTTGGCCTGCTTCAAGGGTTATCGGCAGGACGTTCTTGGGGTGAGGAAACGGCCGTTGGGCCAGTGGTATTCCCCAGCCTGTGCGCGGAAAGGCAAACACCGGCTGAGGAGGCCTAAGGGCGTATGCCTGTATCGATTCCAGCCGGGGATAGTAGATGTAAACAAAAAAATGGGTAGGCCGACTGCGCTTGTTACGAATCGTAAACATTAACCAGTTTGTAGACCGGTTACGACCAAAATTGATGTTATGCCGGATTGCTTTAAGCAGGGATGGCTGCTGGAGTAAATCCTGAATAGATACCTGATTGGTTGAATCAATAAAAACGGCGGCATCGGATATGACTTCCAAGTCAGACGTATGATTGGCAATGACAGAACGTGATTGAGCATGGCTTCGCCCCTGCAACACGATCAGGAGAAGCAGGAGGTTGTAGATTAGGCGATGGCCCATACTGATGCTGATTTCAACTAAGAACGGCTAAAAGTACAACCTCCGAATCCGCCTAAAAATACCCCTTTCGGGTGATTGACCTGCCGGTTTGTAACGAACATCTTTGTTATGCCTGTTCACACTTATTAGGGTATGTAAAAATACTGTCTATGAAAACGTTACGATGCAAAGATGTGGGTTTCGACTGCCCCGGCGTCATTCAGGCCCAAACCGAAACAGAGGTGCTTCAACTAGCCGCTCAACATGCTCTTGAGGCCCATCAGGTGAGCGTTACGCCTGAAATGGTTGAACAGATTAAGCCTCTGATTCATGATGAATAGCCATCAACAACGCTCGATGAGCTTCCGCAGCCACTATTGGCTCGCCGTTTTATGCTTGCTGCTTACCTGCGCCACTACCTATGCCCAGTCATCCGTCACGCCTAAAAAAATGAAGTTCCTGATTCACATCACCTGCGGCCCCGACAACCCCACCAAAGCCGCTCTTGGGTTTCTGGTAGCCAAAACGGCCCTCACCGAAGGCCACAGCGTCACGCTCTTTCTGGCGGGCGATGCGGCCGTGCTGCTCCGCGATGCCGACCTCGACAAGGTCGAAGGGCTGGGTACGGGCAAACTCCGCGAACACTATGATGCGATTGTGAAAGCGGGCGGGCGGTTCTACGTGTCGGGTATGTCGGCCAAAGCACGGGGTATGACCGATGCCGACATCAGCAACAAACCCGCCGAGTTTGCCATGCCCACCAAACTGGTTCAGCTTGCCGCCGACAGTGATCGGATGTTTACGTATTGACAACCAAACCCCAATACACCCATGAAAACGCTTAAATGCCGCGATGTGGGCTTCGACTGCGATGCGCAGGTACGGGCCGAAACCGAAGAAGACGTACTGACACAGGCCGCGCAACATGCGCAGGCTGCCCACGGTGTCACCGTCACGCCCGAAATGGCGGAGGGTATCAAAACGCTCATTCACGACGAGTAACCCAAAACTCCTAAACCAACCAACGCATGAACGCCCGGAACTATTCTCTTTTGTTGCTTTCGTCTCAGTGCTGTATGGGCTGGGGCTTGTGTTTGCCCCTCAATTTATGGCAGGCCAGTATCTGACTAACCCCGACTGGTTTAATCCCGGCACGGCATTCATCGCGCAGGGCTGGGGTGCGCTGCTGGTTGGTACGGGCGTGGGTTGCTGGACGGTGCGCAACGACGGTCTCACCACCGGAAGCCGAGCCATGCTGCTGTTGCTGCTGGTGACCAACGCAAGCTGGATTGTGCTACACATCATGGCTATCCTCAACGGCGTCGAGACCTCGCTGGCCTGGTTGCAGGTGGCTATGTCGGTGGTAGTGAGTAGCTGGTCGGCCATGCTGCTGCGGCAACCGGCGCGGGTGGTGGTCGAGTAAACAGGGCAGGTCTTCTAAAAACGAAGCCGTTAGCCCTTGCCAAACGGTTGACTTTTTTCTATCTTTGCACCCTCATTTTCAAGTTATACAAATCATGTACGCAATCGTAGAGATCGCAGGACAGCAGTTTAAGATCCAGAAAGGCCGCTCAATCTATACCCATCGGTTAGCGGGCGACGTGGACGCTGTACTTGCATCCGACCAGATCAAAGTTCTGCTCGTTGACAACGAAGGAACCATCTCGGTTGGCGCACCCGTTGTGGAAGGTGCAGCCGTTTCGGCCAAAATTGTTGAACACCTGAAAGGCGAAAAAGTAATCGTCTTCAAGAAGAAACGTCGGAAAGGCTACAAGAAGAAAAACGGTCACCGTCAGTATCTGACCAAAGTACAAATCGAAGACATTACTCTTTAACGTTTACAGTATTCGGTTTACAGTTTGCAGTTCTTATCGGCTGTTTCTTCAACTGAAAACTGAGGACTGGAAACCGAAAACTTTTTAAGAAAATGGCACACAAGAAAGGTGTAGGTAGTTCCAAGAACGGCCGCGACTCGATCAGCAAGCGATTGGGTGTAAAACTCTTCGGCGGCCAGAAGGCCATTGCCGGTAACATCATCGTTCGTCAGCGGGGTACGGTTCACCACCCCGGCAAAAACGTAGGCTTGGGTAAAGACCATACCCTGTTTGCGTTGGTCGACGGTACGGTACAGTTCCGCCCGGGCCGCGCCCGTCGTTCATACGTTGACATCGTTCCGGCTGCGGAAGCGACGGTGGCTTAATTGCCCCGATCAACGGTATGACCCAAAACCCGCTTTGCTTCGGCAGAGCGGGTTTTGTTTGTTTGGCGCAACTAAAAAAAACAGAGCGCTGTTTCTGAGAAGGCTGTACTGACCTGGGTTGATACTCGGCCGGTTATGCAGTATCAAACAAAAGGTCATTCACAAAGGCGAGCTAAATACCGCCTGTTTCGTAATCATAAAGGCATGAACTCACTCCTTCGTCGTCCGATTTCCATTTTTGCCCAGCAAAACCCCAACCCGAACTCAATGAAGTTCGTGCTCAATGTCGAACTGGCCCCCGATGGCCTTTCGTTCGACTATGCCGAACCCGGCGAAGCCCTGCTCGACGGGAAAGCGTCGCCCCTGGTGGTGGCCCTGTTTGGCTTTGAGTTTGTGACCCGGGTGTTTATTGCCAGCAACTTCGTTACCATCACCAAAGACGACGCGACCGACTGGGACGAGGTAATGTTCGAACTGAAGCAGTTTCTGAAAGAATATTTCGAAGACCAGAAGCCGGTGTTTGCCCCCCGTACCATGGAGGCCAACACGGTGCGTGTAGAGGCCGATTCGGAAACAGTGCAGAAGATCAAAGCGGTACTGGAGCAGTACGTGCGGCCGGCCGTCGAGTCCGACGGGGGAGCCATCAATTTTCACTCGTTCGATGAGCAATCGGGTACCGTAAAAGTCTTATTACAAGGATCGTGCAGCGGTTGTCCCTCGTCGACGCTGACGCTCAAAGCCGGTATCGAAAACCTGATGACGCGCCTGGTGCCCGAAGTGAAACTCGTAGAAGCCGAAGGCGTATAACCGGGTTCCGGTTCCTCAGGGGTGTTTCCTTTTCCTCGAAAATTTGGGCTTTGTTAGGGCGTGGTGCGTTATTTGAACGATCAATGCCCCTGAACATGATATATACAAAATGGTTAGGGCCGGTCTGCCTGTTGCTGAGCGCAACAGTAAGTCCGGCTCAAAATTTTCTGGGAATCTCAACCAGTCCTAATACCGGTACGCACCGCACGTACCTCAATCCGGCCCTGGCCGCCGAAACGCCCCATTGGCTGTTTCTGCACGCTGGATCGGCAAACCTGCACGTCAATAATAACTTCGTGCGGTATCAGGCTCCATTTTCGTTGCTGAAACTGTTTACGGGTAATGTCCCCGACGCGTACCGGCAAGCCAACGGCAATGTTCGGTTTGAGTCGGACTATACCACCGAAATTCTCGACGGTAAGCCCAAAAACGCCACCGTTTGGGGCGAACTGCGTGGGCCTGCTATTCAGATGCGCTTAGGCCCAACGGCCGGGGTGCTTACCTTCTCGACCCGCCTGCGTGGTATTGGGCAGGTCAATGGGGCATCGGAGCAATTGCTATCGGCATTGCGGGCCAGTCTGAACACCTCCAGCTTGTACAGCATTCCGAGCCGCGACAACCGGTTCGGGGTCAATACGAACGCGTATGCCGAATTGGCCCTCTCGTACACCAATACCATTGTCGATGCCGACGGGTTCCGGGTGTCGGGTGGCCTTACGGTAAAGCGGCTGCGGGGTTACTCGGCCGGTTCGTTTGTCAACCGTGGGCTCGATTATCAGCTCGAAGCCGGCACCGGCCCCAATGCCGACCCGGCGCTGGTGGTCTCGCGGGTGAATGCCGACCTGGCGTACACTACCTTTCTGGAGAATCGGCGGCTCACCCCATCCACGCTCTTTTCGGCCAGCGCACCCGGCCGGGGCTGGGGCTTTGATCTGGGTGTATCGGTGCTGTTGCAGTCCGACGATGACCGACTGCTGCAACTCGGCCTCGGCCTGACCGATCTGGGCGGTATGCAGTATACGGGCGAGGTGTACGACGTGAACCAGCGGAATGTGCGGTTCGAGGCCGATGATTTCAACTCGACCAACGTGGGAAGTTTTGAGCAGGTGGCTACGGTTATTCGGAATCGGTTAGGGATTCTGGAAGATGCCGACCCCTCGCTGTTTCGGGTAGGGCTGCCCACGTCGCTGAACCTCACCGCCGATTATCAACTATCGGCCCGAACGGGCATCAGTGCCGTTTGGTTGCAAAATGTACGAGCCGCCGACGACCCGTCTGTCCGGCAGCCGTCGCTGGTGAGCATTGCCCCCCGTTTCGAGACAGGTGTGGTGGGGTTGTCGTTACCGATTACGTACATAAACCGGGGATTTACGCTGGGGCTGACGATCAAGGCGGGGCCGGTGCGCGTGGGGTCCGACAATCTGCTCGGCCTGTTGGGTAGTGGACAGAATGGCCTCCGGCCGCGTGGCACCGACATTTACGCTGGCGTTATGCTGGGCATCAAAAGCCGCGACGAGGAGTAGCAGACAAGGGGCTGCTGCTATCTTTGCGGCATGATTCTCGCCCTTATTCTGACCTTTGTGGTTGGGTACACACTCATCACGCTCGAACATCCGCTTCGGATTAATAAAACGGCTACCGCCCTCATTACAGGCGTAGTATGTTGGGCGGTGTATGCCCTCACGGCTACCGAAAGCCACCGGGTGGGTGAGCAACTGACCGAGCACCTGGGCCATACAGCCGAAATCCTGTTTTTTCTGCTGGGGGCCATGACTGTGGTCGAGTTGATTGATGCGCATGATGGCTTTACGCTCATTACCGACCGGATTGCCAGCCGTAATACCCGTACACTGTTCTGGATTATCAGTGTGCTGGCCTTCTTTCTGTCGGCCCTGCTCGATAACCTTACTACAGCCATTGTGATGGTTTCGGTAGCCCGCAAGCTGGTGCGCGACGACGAACAACGGCGCGTGATGGCTGGGCTGATTATTATTGCGGCCAATGCCGGCGGGGCCTGGTCGCCCATTGGTGATGTGACCACCACAATGCTCTGGATTGGGGGGCAGATCACCACCGTAAACATCATCACAACTGTGTTTCTGCCCAGTCTGGTGGCGCTTCTGGTGCCGCTGCTGCTACTCACGTTCCGAACCTCGACGGAGGCTACGGCTTTTGTCCCCTCGCCCGGCGAAGTGGGTGTCAGCCGCCCGTACGTAGATGCCACGGCCCGGCGCGACCGGCGGCTCATGCTCGCTATCGGGCTTGGCGGTATGTTGTTTGTCCCGATTTTCAAGGCGCTTACGGGCCTGCCGCCGTACATGGGCATGATGCTCGTACTGGGCGTTATCTGGGTCGCGTCGGAGCTGATTCATAGCGATAAAGACGAGGCCGACAAAGAGCCGTTTACCCCGGCTTACGCCCTGAGCAAGATCGACGCACCCAGTATTCTGTTTTTTCTGGGCATTCTGTTGGCCGTGGGCTCGCTGGAGGCAACGGGTGTGCTACGGAGCCTGGCCGGGTCGCTCGACGCGGCTGTGGGCAACCTGGACCTGATTGTGGTGCTCATCGGGCTGGTGTCGGCCGTAGTGGATAACGTGCCGATTGTGGCTGCGGCCATGGGTATGTACGAGCTGTCGACGTTCCCGGCCGATGCCAAACTGTGGGAGTTTCTGGCCTATTGTGCGGGTACAGGCGGCAGTATTCTGGTGATTGGGTCGGCGGCTGGCGTGGCCGTGATGGGTATGGAGAAGCTCGATTTTGGGTGGTATCTGCGCAAGATCAGCGGATTGGCCCTGCTGGGGTATCTGGCCGGAGCCTTGACATATCTGGCCTTTTTTGCCTTGCTGCACTAAACTGTTTTTGCCCGAAATTTTCGTTATTTAGGCCCATTATCAAGACGACCAAAAAACAGAACCATCATGAAAAAAGCAATTGTAGCTTTCCTGTTAGCCCCTTTCCTCTACGGGCAGGCTGTAGCCCAAACCTTACCCTCGGCACAGGAAGTAATGGATAAGTACGTAGCGGCTGTTGGCGGTAAAGCCATGCTCGCTGGGATTCAGGATATGCGCGTTGAAATGTCGACGGAATTCAACGGAAATCCCGTGCTGATTACCCGCAAAATGAAAGCGCCCAACAAATTTGTGCAGATTATCAACGCCAACGGGATGGAGGTAATGCGCATGACGGGCGACGGCAGCAAAGTGAGCATGGGCGGTATGCAGGGCAGCCGTACCATGGAGGGTAAAGACGCGCAGGGCATGATTTTGATGAACACCCTCTTCGGTGAACTGCGCTATGCCGAGATGGGCGTAAAAAGCACCGTAGCGGGTGTAGAAGCCGTAAACGGAAAAGATGCTTACAAAGTTGATCATGCCTCGGCCGATGGCTCGGTGACCTGGTCTGATTTTTACGATAAAGAGTCGGGCCTGAAGGTGCAAAGCGTGGCTACCCAAAATACTCCCCGTGGCCCCATGACCCAAACTACCACTTATGCCGATTACAAAGACTTCAAAGGGCTGAAATACCCCACTACCATGGCGCAAACCGGGGGCCGGGCTATGCAGATGAGCGTAGACAAAGTAAAAGTCAACGACGGTGCCAAAGACTCCGATTTCGAGGTGAAATAACCCAACCCTAGATTGGGTACTGAAGCCGCCGGGACATAACCGGCGGCTTTTTGTTTGTGGGTAAGCCCCGCTTGCGAAGCCACTGGAAATGAATCGGTAAGACTGAGGCCCGGCGGTCTTTTCGTCTAAACGCTATCCTGATGTACGCTTCCCGACTTTTTTTCTTCCTATGGCTGCTGGGGCCGTGGGCGGCTTTGGCCCAACCGGCCGCGTCGACCGTAACCGACTCTATGCGTGAGGCTGCCCGGCAGTTTGCTCAAACATTGTCGGCTGAGCAGAAGCAGCAGGCAATGTTTACGTTCGACCACGACGAACGGTTTGTGTGGCATTACACGCCCGTCAGCCGCAAAGGGTTGTCGATGAAGGGCATGACGGAGCCACAGCGCCGGGCGGCTTTGGCCCTGCTGCGTACCGGCCTCAGTGACGAAGGCTACCGGAAAGCACTCGAGATTATGGATACCGAAAATGTGTTGCGGGTGGTCGAAAACCGGCCCCCTAATGATACCTACCGCGATCCCGACAATTACTTTCTGACGCTCTTCGGCGACCCAGAAGGCACTCAACCCTGGGGATGGCGTTTCGAGGGACATCATTTGTCGGTGCAGTTTTCGTCGCTCACGGGCCGGATTATGGGCGCTACCCCTTTGTTTTTAGGCAGTAACCCGGGCGAAGTTCGGGCCGAGGTACCGCAGAAGGGGCGGCAGATTCTCCGGCGCGAAACCGAGCTGGCGTTTGCCCTGCTCGAAACCCTCTCGCCCGAACAGCGGCAACAGGCCGTACTGGCTACCCGTGCTTACAACGATCTGGTGACCGGCAACCGTCGCCGGGCTTCGCTCGACCGGATGGATGGCCTGCCGTTAGCCCAAATGACCGCTCGCCAACGCACGCTATTTCTCCAATTACTCCAGACGTACTTAGCCAATTACCGGGTTACGCTGGCCAAACAGCAATTAGAAAAGCTCGAAAAAGCAAACCTCGACTCACTGCGGTTTGCGTGGGCGGGTGGGCTTCAGCCGCAATTGGGCACCGGCGAAAACGGTTGGTACTACCGCATTCACGGCCCCACCATTCTGATCGAGTACGACAATACCCAGAACAATGCCAACCACATACATACCGTTGTGCGCGACCTCACCAACGATTTTGGCGAGGATATGCTCCGAACCCATTACGAGCAGCGAAAGCATTGAGGGAATGGATAAATGAGACTGTCAGCTTTTCATTGTTCATTCTGCACTATCCATTATCCATTTTGTTTTGACTCAGTACGTGTAAGTTATCAAATTGTGTACTCAGTCCAGAGGGGCCACGCGGCACCGGGGCGTTTGTCGGGGCAGTGGCGTAGGGCGTTCAGAAACGCTTGCTGGTCCGTGGCATCGGGCACCGAGGGGTAGCGCGGGTCGGGCAGGGGAGGTGTGTATCCATCGGCCTGAATCACGCGCCCCCGTGTTTTCTCGACCAGCCGTTTATACAGGCCGCCAAAAGGCATATCCCACTTCTTTTTCTGCCGGGCAAACGTTTCATCGACCGGAATCATAGCCACCAGATCGGGGTGGGTCATGCGTTCGAGGCCCTGCTCGCGGAGGGTGGCGTTGTGGCTACCGTGATGGCCCACTTTGTAAAACACCGTTTTGGCTAACAGCTGCTGCGTGGTCAGATTAGGGAAACCGGTCCAGCTACAGCTGTCCCACGATAGCCAGTTGCCCACCTGCGCATCGCCCGGAAAAAGCAGCACCCGCCCCGAGTCGACCAGCTCAATAGCCAGCGCAAGGCTCGTGTTGTTGGTGTCGCCGTCGAGTTGCAGAGCCAGGTCGCCCACAGCGTAGAGCCAGTCGTTGTCGATTCGGCGATAGTGCTGAGCTGTACCGGACGGGTCGGTATCGTTCCAGTATCGTTCGCAGAAAAACGGGTCTTTCTGGGCGTCGGCAATACTCATTTGGTACGACAGGTCGAACGGCACAGCGTCGCGCCGGTCAGGGGTGGTGTCGGCTTCGTCGGAGGCCGGAATCAGCAGGGCATAATTGCTGCGTTCCTGCCCGCCAAAATGGTAGACCTCCGGTCGGCTGCGGGTGGGGTCGCTTTTGCGGATCAGCTCCGATCGGGGTGGCCCCAGCACAAAAAAGCGCACGTTGGGCAAGGCGTCTACAGACGCTATCGATCCCGGTTCAACGTACACGACCGGCCGCTCAGGATCGGTGGGGGCTTCCTTCAGAAACCGCAACGCCTTTTGGTTGATGCTCAGTCGGTCGTCGGCGGCCAGCGGTTCGCCAAACCCGGCAAACTCCAGCACCGATTCAACGGCCGCGAGGGCATCCGGGCTCATACCCCGCCGGGGGTCGTGCCGGAGTTGGGTCATTGTTTGTTCCAGTTGCCCGGCAAACCCGCTCATAGTGGCTTTTAGGGCGTTGGCCATCGGGTCGGCGGGGTTTTCGGTCCAGGCGAGCCATACCTGACCAATCTGAATCTGCGCCCGAAACAAATCCTGCGCGTACCAAAACCCCGACAGGTGGTCCTGGTGCTCGTGCGTGGCGACTACCACATCGAGCCGACCGTGGGTCGTTTGGGCAATATCGCTGACAACGGCGTTGAGAGTTTCGCGTTCGGCTGGCGACCCCCTGAATAACCCACAGTCGATAAGCATGAACCACGGCCCGGTTTTGCCCTCGAACCGGAGCAGAAAACAGTCGCCGAGTCCTACATTGTACATTCGGATGGTTGTCATTGTCGGAGCTGGTTAAAAATCAGGGGTTAGCGGTGCAAAAAGGCAAACGGTTCGCGGTTGGCCAGCCCGAAATACATAGCCCGGTTGTTGGGTGTATTGCGTTGGTTGGTGACGTAGGCAATCTGCTCGGCCAGTCGGCGTTCATCCCGGAAATTCTTTCGGATGCAATACCGCAACTTGAGCCCGGTGAGATCGAAAATAAGCGTGCACCCGCCCCGAAACCGAATGGTAGAGCCATCGTCGGCCGTCACGTCGCGTCGTTGGGTAAGCACCACAATGGCCTGGCTGACGGTGTCACCGTCGGGCGTAACCCGCTGGGCCTGCCGCACCGAATGCACCTCAAAAACAGGTTTCTGATCGTTCCAGACTGGGTCTTTCGTCAAGCTCAGCCCCGTCAGGTCGTCGAACTTGTGGGTATCGTTCATCTTGCTGATTTTGCTGTGAATGAGCCCTTTCACTCCTTGGAAAAAGTTGTACGAATCTTCGCGGGTTTTTACATCCGAAACCTTGAAGAGTTTGTCGCGGAGAATTTTGGTGAGCGTCCGAAAGATTTTGCCTTCTTCAAATTCCTTCAGCTTCTCGTCGGTTACTATCTCCCAGCGCAGGCTCTCAGGCGAGAGCGTTTTGATGCCCTTGGGATAGATGCCGCGCTTCCGAAACGCGCCGATAATAGCCAGCCGGTAGTTGTGGGTATCGTCAGAAACCAGATCGTAATCGGCCGTAATCAGGGCGCGGAGATAATCACCAAAATTCAGGTCGACGGGTGGGCAGTAGTCGAGCGCCCGGATGCACATATTGAGCAAATGCCGGGCTGTTTTGGCCGCTTCGCCCGCAAGCCGCTTCACCAGATCGGGGTGCAGGTCGCCCTGCGGCAGAATACCGGTGCCGTTGGTGGCAATTCGGAGAAGATCCTCGCTGCGGCTTTTGTACAGAATCAGAAAGCTCTCAAACAGGGCCGCCAGCAAAATATTCCCGCGTGCATGGGCCTCGGTAGTGGTTTCGTAGTCCGACGGTTTAGGGGTTTTGATCTGCCACTGCCCTGTTTCCGGGTTTATCTCGCCGATGGCGTCGCGCAGGGAATTACGCTTGCCCCGCGCCAGGCCAAACTGCTGCCCGAGCTTGCTCAGATAACTTTGGGCTGATAAATCGCCCCGGGTTTCGGCAATTTGCTGGTAGAGTACTTCGGGGAAGGTGAAGTGCTGAAAAAGCGCGACGATGTCCGAAAAAGCCTCGTGAAAGGCTAGGGCGTCGGGGTTGGTGTTTTCTACGTAGCGCCGGTGCATCCCGTCGAGCACGGCATGGGTCATTTCGTGGGCAATAATGTCGTGCGAGAGGCAGGTAAACACCAGCCCGCCCGGTAGTTGGCCGGTGGTGTTATCGTTGAGGGCCGGAAAATAGCCGAACAGAATGGCCTTTTTATCGGGGCTATAATACGCGTTGGCCTCGCGCAGGGCGTGCGGGTACAGGCGCAACCGACGCACAAACGCGTGCCGCCCCTGCACCTTGCCGGAATCGTCGGTCGTCTCGTGGTAATCGTTCCAGAATACCCACCGGCCCAGCGCCCGCTCCATGTTCTGAATGGTGGTCATGGCTACGGCATACACCATCTGCTGATGAAACTGCGGGTTGCCCTCCGAGGGGGCTAGGCCGTCCTGGGCCAGCATGTAGGGGTCACTCAGATCGACGGGGTGGTAAAACACCCCACTCGCCGGGTCGTAGTCTACCACTTCGAGGTACTCGCCCACCGGCCCTTTGGAGAGGGTACCGCCCGTATCGGTTTCTTCCTCTTCCCAACGCACCTTGTACACCACCTCGTTGATGGTCGCCGTGGCTATTTCGAGCGACAGACTGGGGTCGAAGGCGTAGCCGCGCAGTTTGCGGTAAGGAGGCACCGGGCAGGTAGTCGGTGGGCTTTTGCGCTCGGTCTGGAGCCGCGATTCCTGGGGCGAATATTCGAGCATGAGCAGCGTAAAAAAGGCTAAAGAGGGTCAGAAATGCCTACTGAGAAGGTTGTATGAGGTCGGTTGTCTATACTTAAAGATACGCAAAAATGGGCGTTTTTTCAAGGGGGATTTTCCCGTTTTTAGGTGTTGGTAAGCGGCTGAAGACAGAGGGGCCGGGTTCGCTCAGGAGACTTATTGAGGTTTCGGAAACGGACGGTACAGTATGGCGGTTGTACAAGAAGAGGGATCTCGTTTCTATTGGATAAATCACCATTTCTATGAGCCAAACGAAAGTCTATATCAAAGACACTGTATTAATTATTGCGGGTATTTTCTCGGTGGCAATGGGCCTGAAAGGGTTCCTGTTATCGAGCCATTTTATCGATGGGGGCGTCACGGGCATTTCCATGCTCATCGCCAATCTGACGGGATGGTCGCTCTCGGTTATGTTGCCCCTGTTCAACCTGCCTTTTCTGATTTTAGGATACTACCAGATTGGTCGGTCATTTGCTATCAAAAGTGCCCTCGGCATTGCCGGGTTGGCCCTGTGTATTGCCGTAGTGCCGTTTCCCGACGTGACACCCGACTTGCTGCTGACGGCCATTTTCGGCGGGGTGTTTATTGGGGCGGGTATTGGGCTGGCCATGCGGGGTGGGGCTGTGCTCGATGGCACTGAGGCTGCGGCCCTGCTGCTGAGTCGCCGGTCGAGTTTGTTGCGGGTTGGAGATATTATCCTGGTAATCAACGTCTTTATTTTCGGCGCGGCTGCGTTTAGCTTAGGCGTCGATGTGGCCTTGTACTCGATGATTACCTATTTTGGGGCCTCCAAAGCCATTGATTTTCTGGTACACGGTATCGAGGAACACACAGCCGTGCTGATTGTCTCGGATCATGCCGAAACGGTGCGCCTGATGCTGACCGAAGAACTTGGGAAGGGGGTGACTGTGCTGAAAGGGCAGAAGGGCTACGGCAAGCGGGGGCATCACCGCGAAGCTACCGATGTCCTGTATACGGTGGTGACCCGGCTCGAACTGAGCCGCCTGCGCGACGCCGTCGAACTCATCGACCCCAACGTGTTTATGATTCAGCACGGGATCGACGATGCCCGCGGAGGATTGGTGAAGGGAAGGCCGCTACATTAAAGAGTGAAAGAGTGAAAGAGTGAAAGAGCGAAAGGGCGAAATCAAACCGCTCTTTGCCATTTGCGGCCCGCACTCTTTCACTCTTTCGCTCTTTCACTCATTACATTTCCTTTACCCGGATGTTGCGGTACCAAACGGTGTCGCCGTGGCCTTGCAGGGCAATTTTGCCTTTGACGTGCGGGTTGGCGTAGGGCATTTTGGCAAATTTGCTTTTGGCAACCATACCTTTCCAGGTATCTGAGCCGTATTCGTATTCCACTACTTTTTTGCCGTTGAGCCAGTGCTCTACGTGGTTGTTATTGACCAGAATCCGGCCTTTATTCCACTCACCCGCCGGTTTTGACACATTGAGGTCGCCGGGAGGAATCATGTCGTAGTTGGCGGCCGTCAGCTGATTGTTGTTCAGCTTCATAAGCTTGCCGTCTTTGTCGCGCCACTCATATCCCTTGTCGTCAATTACTTGATATTCAGGGCCTGAGATGTACGTCTGGTTGTACTGGGCGTCTTCAATTACTTTGTAAATGACCCCACTATTGCCTTTGGGCTGTACCTTAAATTCAAACTCCAGGTCGAAGTTTTCAAACTCCTTGTCCGACACCAGATCGCCCTGCTTCCCGTCGGTGGTGAGGGCACCGTTTTCGACTTTCCAGCCATTCGTATCCGTTTTCAGGTACCGATGCCAGCCTGTAGTCGTTTTGCCATCGAAGAGTGGGGTCCATTTGGCTCGCTTGGATGGGGGTGTAGCGGCTGTCAACGTGACGGTGAGCAGCCCCAGCATAAAAAGGGATCGTTTCATAGAGTCAGTAAGCTAAGATATTTCTTCTGCAACCGATGTTGTCTATTGCAGATTCGTTTCTTACTAAAAGCCCTGAATCGGCGGAATTACTGCTATAAACTTCACACAAACACGGATTGTGGGTCAATGCGCCTGAAGATGAATTAGCTCAGTACCTCGCGCAGTACCGGTAGCGACTTGATTTCGCCTAGCGAATCAACGTGAATCCGGTAGTAGGCTACCACCGCATCGAGCAGTTCGTTGCGCGCGGTTCGGCTCAGGGGGGCGGGGGTGCCGTAGGGGTACCGAATGAGCAGATTCAGGGCCGACTCGGTATCGCTGTCGGGTAAAAACGGGTACGAATGTTCGCGCAGCTGGTTTTCGAACTCGCGCGCGCCCTCGGGGCTAAACCCTAGAAACGATGTGAGTTTAAGCAAAAAAGCGAGGTGAAAGTTTTCGTAATGCGCCTGAGCCTCCTCCAGAAACAGCACCGACTCAACCAGAAATCGAAACAGTACCGGGCTCCCCGTTTCTTCTTTCAGGGTTTTGGTGAGCATCTCGGTCACAAAAAGCCCCATACTTGTTTTGGCTACTTCAAACGGCAGGCTCTGAAAGGGGTGGCTTGTTTTTACCTCCGAAAGCCGGTGCAGATCCCGGTCTTCCTTGTAATACACCACCATGTCGAGCAGCGTAAGTGGCTGAAATAAAGCGATTTTGTTATTTTTATTTTTGGCCGAACGTACACCGTTGACCAGGTAGCTTTGCAGGCCGAAATCTTCGGTGTAAACACGGGCGATAATCGAAGTTTCCCGGTATCGAATATAGTTGAGCGCTACGCCTTTGGTCTTCTGTAACATACGGATAAATCGGCCCCTGAAGGCTTGCTGCTGGTTTTAAAGTAAGTGAACGGCACTCGATAAATTTGCCTTTTTTCTGCTTGGGCGCACGTAGGAAAAGTGTAGTATTGAAACTATATACATGTCGAAGTCTTCATGATAGGCCTTCATTTAGTTAACAACAATCTGTATGAAAAAATCTACGCGTTGGTTTAGTTTTCTCGTCACGCTGCTGCTTTTGGGGCCTTTGCTCACAGAGGCACAGGTGCGTACCCGCCGATTGGCGGCTGGCAGTGATCTGCGTGCGCAGGGGCTGCTGGGCAATCGGCAACTGGTGCCTACGCTGAGCCTGCCTGCGGTGGATGCCGCTCCGCTGCTAATTGAAGATGCGCGCGACGATAAGGCCGGCCGACCGATGCGGTTTGGCCTGCCCCGCCCGGTCGATGTCGATATTCTGGGAACGGCCTCTAAAGCCAATCTGGTCGGTTTTCGGGTGTATCAATACCGGATCGATGCCGCCGGGGCTTTGTCGATTAACCTTGTTTTTAGTCGATTGCAGCTCAAAGCCGGGGCGCGGATGTATCTCTACAACGGGGATGGCTCCATGCTGATCGGGCCAATTACCGACGCCCAGAATACCGGTAATCGCGAATACTGGACCGATGTGCTGCAAGGCTCAAACCTGACCATTGAGGTGCAGGAACCCCTCGTGGGCGAGGGCGCCAGTCAGGTGCACCTACGCTCGGTAGTGCACGGCTACAAAGCCGTTTCGAAACTGTTTGGACAGGCGGGTAGCTGCCACCCCAACATGGCCTGCTACCCCGACTACCAGCCGCAGGGCGATGGAGTGGCTATGGTTCTGTTGTCCGATGGTTCGCGGTTGTGCACCGGGTCGATGCTGAATTCGATGCGGCAGTCGTTTCGGTCATTTTTTACCTCGGCTTTCCATTGTGCCGACCTGAACGATACCGGTGTGCTGGAAGATTATGAGCTCGACGACGTGCAGAACTGGCTCGTGCGCTTCAACTACCAAAGCCCAACGTGTTCGCCATCGCAGGAGGATCTCGACGTGATCACCCTCAACGGCACTACGTTCCGGGCGGGTTATCCAAATAGTGACGTGTTGCTGGTGGAGTTGACACAGCAGATTCCGGCGGAGGTGAACACAACCTACAACGGCTGGAATCGGGATGCGGCTACCACGAGCAACAATTTCGGGATTCACCACCCCCGCGGAGACGTCAAGAAAATATCGTTTACCAATGCCGACACGCAGGTGAGCGGCTACGGGGGCTTCGGCGGAGATACCCACGTAATTGCCTTCTGGGGCGGCCTGGGTACTACTGACCCCGGCTCGTCGGGTTCGCCGTTATTTGATGGCAACCGGCGCATTGTAGGGCAGTTGCACGGTGGGCCATCGTTTTGTGGGGCAACCGGGTTCAGCCTGCGCGATTACTACGGCCGGTTCTTTACGTCCTGGACGGGGGGCGGCACGCCCGCAACCCGCCTGAGCGACTGGCTCGATCCTGACAACACAACTAACCTGACCACCGACGGCGTGAAGCCGTTGGTGGGCGGTCCAGCTGCCTTATCGTCGGTGGGTACGTTTGCCCTCAATACCCGTAATGCCTCGGTGGTGTCGTGGTCGGTGACGGGCGCGGCCGGGGCCGTATCGCCCATGTCGGGCGCGGGCAATACGGCCAATCTGACTCCGCTTGCCTCGGCCTCATCGCTGACGCTCACGTTTAGTGTCAACGATGGGCAGGGGTACCCTATTCAGTTTGCCAAAGTGTTCGATACGGCCGTGACGCCCCCGCCTGCCAACACGGCGCTCACGTTGCTGACCCCCTCGTACGATTGCGCCACGGGAACAATTATCTTCAATACGAGTGGTGGCGACGGTTCGTCCATCACCTACTCAGCCGTGGGGGTGCAACGGGCCTCGGCCACCAGCAGCACCGGCACGGTCGAAGCGGGCTTACGCGCCGACCCTAAGCCGCTACTGATTACAGCGACACAAAGCGGAACAACCGTGAGCATAAGTTTTGATTTTGGGCAGTATTGCGCCAGTCCGGGTAGTGTCACCACCACGCCCCCGCCTTCGGGCTCAGCCCTGACGTTACTGCCGCCCACCTACAATTGTGCTACGGGAGCCATTACGTTCAACACCAGCGGTGGCGACGGCTCGGCCATCACCTACTCGGCCGTGGGAGTGCAACGAGCTTCGCCCACCAGCAGCACCGGTACCGTCGAAGCGGGTTTGCGCGCTGATCCCAAACCGTTGTTCATCACAGCTACCCAAAACGGAGTCACGGTAAGCGTATCGTTTGATTTTGGGCAGTATTGCGCCAGTCCGGGTAGTGTCACCACCACGCCCCCGCCTTCGGGCTCGGCCCTGACGTTGCTGCCGCCCACTTACAATTGTGGCACGGGAGCCATTACGTTCAACACGAGTGGGGGCGATGGCACGCCTATCACCTACTCGGCCGTGGGGGTGCAGCGGGCCTCGGCCACCAGCAGCACCGGTACCGTCGAAGCGGGTTTGCGCGCTGATCCCAAACCGCTGGTCATCTCGGCCACGCAAAGTGGCGTAACCACCAGCATCACCTTCAACTTCGGGGCCTTCTGTGGGGGTAGTGTTCGGATGGCGTCGATCGAAGCGGCCAACTCCCTGAACGTGGAGGTTTTAGGTAACCCAGCGCCGGGTGAGTGGGTAAGCCTGCGGGTGAGCGGTCTGCGGTCGTCCGGGCTACGGGTGCAGACGGTCGATGCGAGCGGCCGTACACAGGCCGATGCCCAGTGGACGGTAGACGGTTTATCGGCGACGGTGGGGGTGAAACTGGGCCGTGCGCCGGGTGTGTATCTGCTGCGGGTGCAGTCGGGAACAGACGCGCAAACGGTGCGCGTGGTGAAGAGTGAATAGAATTTTTCGTAAAATTGGTACGAGCCTGATGGATAAGTACTTATCCATCAGGCTCGTTTTTTCTAAAAGTTGGCCTAATATGTTCGATATATTTCTATTGATTCTGCCGAAAAGCATATTTTCTCCTGTAAGTAGCTATAGATTAAAGCCGGATTGAATTGTGAAAATAAATAGAATGTGTATTGTAATTCATATTTACTAATTAGCTTATTTGGGGGCTGTTTTACACCTATTGACAAACACAATTCAATTTTTCATGACGTTAAAATTACCCCCTCTTGCCCTGTTACTATTTACAGTGTTTGGGTTGCTGGTGACCCTAAGGGCACCAGCACAGGTCTTTACCCGGAAACTCGATCCGGCCGATCCAAGTATGTCCCGCATTGCCCGGATGCCCGCAGGCGGTGTACCTTCATTCGAAGCGGGCGCCGTCGATGTGGCCCGGCTTAAAGCAGAAGATGAAATTGACCAGAAAGCTGGTAAACCCCTACGTATTGCCGTTGTGCAGCCCGCGTCTGTCAATGTATTGCAGGCCGGTAAAGCCACTATTGTCGATGGCGAGCGGGTTACGTACTATGAGCTCCGTTCGCCCGGTGCCCTTGGTATCGGAGCTGACTTCGATAGGCTCCGACTGGCTGAAGGAACCCAGATTTATCTGTACAATGCGGCCCGCACTACGCTCGTTGGTCCTATTACCCGTACCGAAAACACAACCGATAATCACTACATATCGGATCGGCTCATGGGCGACCGGCTGATGATTGAGGTGCACGAGCCGCTCAAGGCTGGCCCGAGCGAGATCAGCCTGTCGGGGATTATTCACGAATACAATATTCCGTTTGGCCCGTACGGCAACATCCGGTCGGCCCTGGCCTGCCATAACAACATGGCTTGTGCTCCTGATTATCAGTACGAAGGTGATGCCGTTGCCCAGATCTTTATGGTTTACAACGGGGGTGGCTACCTATGCTCAGGCGCGATGCTCAACGACACGCAGCAGTCGTTTCGTTCGTATTTTCTGACGGCTTTCCACTGTATCGACTTCACGGGTGATTTGCAATTGCAGCCCGCCGAAACGGCCTCAACAGCCAACTGGTCTTTCTTTTTCAAGTACCAGAGCGCGACCTGTACGCCTAACATGGACGATAATATTTACGTGACCATCAACGGTGCTACGTTCCGGGCCGGCTCGCCTAATACTGACATGACCCTGCTGGAGCTGAACCGCCAATTGCCCCTCAATCAGGAAATTCCGTTTCTGGGTTGGGACCGCCGGACGAGCAACTACATTGGCACCTTCGGGATTCACCACCCCAACGGCAGCGTCAAGAAAATCTCCTTTGCATCAGGAGCCTCTATTTATAATGGCTGGAACGGTACCTTCCCTGAGTCGCACCACGAAATGATCTTTACCAGTGGTACCATGGAAGGGGGCTCGTCGGGGTCACCCTTATTTAATAGCGACCGTCGGGTTATCGGGCAGTTGCATGGCGGGGCCAGTGGTTGCGCACCCATCCGGATGCTGTATGGCCGTTTTGATCTATCGTGGTTTGGCAATGGTACCGACAACACGCGTCTGAGCAACTGGCTTGACCCAACCCGCACGGGCGCTACCGTAACCAATGCGGCTACACCCCGGCTCACCGGCCCCGGTAGCTTTACGGGCTCGGCTACCTATGCTGTCAATGCCAATAATGCGCTGACTACCTGGACTGTACTGGGTGGTAACGGTATTGTGTCGCCTACGTCGGGCTCAGGCAATCGGGCCGACCTCACCGGCCTGACGAGCGGTTCATCGCTGACTATTGTATTTAGTGTAAATGCCGGTCAGTCGTACCCGATCACGTTCCGTCAGACGTTTGACGTGGGTAGTCCCACCGCCAACCGGCCGCCGGTAGCCCCGGTTGGCGGTATCGAAAACCAGCGGGTACCGCTCAATACGCCCTACGATTTTGAACTCCCCAAGTTTTCGGACCCTGACGGTGACGCCCTGACTTACTCGGTAGTGGGCTTACCGGAAGGTATCGTGTTCAACAACGACGAAACCGGCACCTACCTGTTTGGCGTGCCGTCGCAGCCGGGCGTGAATACCGTGGTGGTTACCGCTACTGATCCAGGTGGCCTGACCGCTTCCACGGCCTTCTCGCTGACGATTCTGGCCAACCGGGCTCCCACGCGTGTGGGAGCGGTAGTGAGTGGAACAGCGGCTGTAGGTATTGTGAGCACTTTTGCGCTCACAAGCCTCATCAGCGATCCAGATGGGTTCCCAATGTCGTACACAGTCACGGGAACTTACCCGCCGGGGATGGCTCGGGTAGGCAATAATATTACTGGTCGGCCAACCGCCATAGGTAGCTATACGCTCTCGGTTATTGGTGTAGATGAGGGCGGTTTGTCAAACTCAACTACGTTTATTATCAACGTATTGAGTGTGCCTAACCGGCCGCCTGTACCATTAGGGGCCAACCTCACGGCTTCACTGAGTACAGGGATTAATTATCGTTTGTCGGTAGCGGGAATTTTCACCGACCCTGAGGGCAACAGCATTACCTATGGGGCCATCGGCATGCCTGCGGCTTATACGCTTGTCAACACGCCAGAGCCGGCTATCCTATGCCGTGCCGATGTGCCGAGTGTCGTTTCCTTTACCCTGACGGGGACGGACCCACAAGGAGGTGTCGGACGTACCAATCTGACGATTGTTTTCCAGACACCGGCAGCCTCATCGGCCTTGCAGGTACTGCAACCAACATATGACTGCAATACCGGAGCTATCGTGTTCAGAACATCGGGTGGCAATGGTACGCCGATCACGTTCTCGGCTGTTGGCGTGCAGCGGGCTTCGGCTACCAGTACGTCGGGTACGGTAGAGGCAGGCTTGCGTGCCGATCCCAAACCGATTGTGATTACGGCCACGCAGAGCGGTTCTATAACCGCCACCTACACCTTCGATTTCGGAGCGTATTGTCAGGGTATTGCCCCGATTTTACCGCCCGACCCAACCCCACCGGCACCGACGGGGGCGCTGACTATGCAACAGCCTACCTACAACTGTAACACGGGCGTGATTGTGTTCAATACCAGCGGGGGCGATGGTTCGCCCATTACATTCCAGGCAGTCGGGGTACAGCGTACGTCGCCAACAAGCACAACCGGAACACTGGAGCCTGGTCTGCGCGCCGATCCCAAACCGATTGTGATTACGGCTACCCAAAACGGGGTATCGGTGAGTGTGACCTTCAACCTGGTGGGCTATTGCAATGGTACGGTTCCGCCACCAGTTCCGCCCACTACGCCACCTACATCGCCAACCACCAGCCCAGGCAGTGCGCTGTCGCTCACAACACCGACCTACAATTGTGCTACGGGTGTAATTGTGTTCAACACAGCCGGTGGCGATGGTACGCCTATCACCTTCTCCGCTATTGGGGTACGCCGGACTTCGCCCACGAGCGCCACGGGTACGGTAGAAGAGGGCCTGCGGTCTGATCCCAAGCCGCTGGTCATCTCGGCCACGCAAAGTGGCGTAACCACCAGCATCACCTTCAACTTCGGGGCTTTCTGTGGGGGTAGTGTTCGGATGGCGTCGAGCGAACCGACCAACTCTCTGAACGTAGAGGTTTTGGGTAACCCAACGCCGGGTGAGTGGGTAAGCCTGCGGGTGAGCGGTCTTGGTAGCGCCAGTTTGCAGGTGCAAACGGTTGATGCGACGGGCCGCCCGGTAGCCGATGGTGCGTGGACGGTGGGAGGAACAACGGCCACTGTGACAGTTAAGTTGGGCCGCATGCCGGGTGCGTATCTGCTGCGGGTACAATCGGGCAGCGCGGTGAAAACAGTGCGCGTTGTGAAGATTGAATAAAACGAGTTTAGGGTTTTTAGTTTCTGAAAGCACTGAGCTGAAAACCATAAATCCAAAAAGGGGTACCCGGCCGGGTGCCCCTTTTTGGTTAGAAACGGCCCGGCGAATGGATTTTGTCGGCTGACTGCCATTAGATTCGGCAGGATTTCGGATTATATCAGTACCAGTTTTAAGCCTTTATCTTTCCCTATGCGCCTGTACAAGACCCGCTCTGGCCTCGTTGTTCAACACGAAAATCAGTTTTACCGCGCCCCCACCGACGATTGGGACTACCTTGTTAACGAAGACAATCTGCACGAGTACCTGGCGCAGTCCATTGCTACGGCGAGCCCGTCGGATGAGTGCCGTACCTGGGTTGAAACCGGCCTGATGGCCCCTATTGGGCAACAGGAGGTTTGGGCGGCCGGGGTTACCTACTTACGTAGCCGCGACGCCCGCATGGAAGAGTCGAGGAAGTCGGGGGGCGATAATTTTTACGATCGGGTGTACGATGCCGAGCGCCCCGAACTGTTTTTCAAGTCGACAGCTTTGCGGGTGGTTGGCCCCGGTGGGTCGGTACGGATCCGGCGCGATTCGAGCTGGAATGTGCCGGAGCCTGAGCTGACGCTGATGATTACGACATCGGGCAAGATTGTGGGTTACACCTGCGGCAACGATATGAGTTCGCGTAGTATTGAGGGCGAGAATCCACTGTATCTGCCTCAGGCCAAAACCTACGACGGTGCGGCCGCTTTGGGCCCTTGCCTGTACATTCCGGCCGCGCCGATTGATCCCGAAACCACCATTGGCCTGGTAATTCGGCGGGGTGGGGCCGTAGCTTTTGAAGGGCAGATTCAGATCAACCAGATGAAGCGGCAACATACCGAGCTGGTTTCGTTCGTGTACCGGGAGTGCTCATTTCCACATGGTTGCTTTCTCATGACCGGCACCGGGCTTGTTCCTCCCGACGACTTCACCCTGTTGCCGGGCGATGTGGTGCAGATTACCATTGCCGGCATTGGTACGCTCGAAAACCCGGTAGCTGAATAGTTTGGGGTTTCAAGCGAAAATGAAAGGATAATGCACAATGAATAATGAATTAATAAGCTATTAGTCAGTTAGCTAATTCATTATTCATTGTGCATTATCCATTTGCTTTTGCTTTAGAACCTATTCCGAAACCACCCGAATAGCCCCCTGCACAGCGGCTACTTTTTGCCGGAGGGTATCGAGGTCGGGGTCCATGACGGTGATGTGCCCCATTTTCCGGAAGGGTTTCGTGATCGCTTTCCCGTACAAAAACGGAAACACGCCGGGCATGGCCAAGACGCTATCGAGCCCCTCGTAGCGGGCCGGTCCGGTATGCCCATCTTCGCCAAGCAGGTTGAGCATAGCCGCGGGCTGATAGCTGGTAGTGTTGCCCAGGGGTAGGTTCAGAATCGCGCGCCAATGTTGCTCAAACTGCGAGGTAACGTTGGCCCGGATGGTGTGGTGACCGCTATTGTGAGGCCGGGGCGCCACTTCGTTAATCAGCACCTCGCCTTCTTTGGTCAGAAACAACTCCACTGCCAGCAAGCCCACAATCCCGAAGGCCTCGGCGGTTTGGCGGGCAATGGCCTGCGCCTGTTGGTCGATGGCGCCGGAGATAGAAGCCGGCGCAAATAGATAATCGACCAGGTTAAGCTCCGGGTGAAACACCATCTCGACCGTCGGGAAGGTTTGTACCTCACCGCGCTCATTGCGGGCCACAATCACGGCCAGTTCTTTCTCAAAATCAACCGCTTTTTCGAGTACACCCGGTGCATCAAACGCCTTGGGCAGGTCGGCGGTGGTGGCTACGCGTTGCACACCCCGGCCATCGTACCCGTCGCGGCCGAGCTTATGAAACGCGGGCAGCAGGTCGGGGTTTTGGGCCACCTGCTGGCTTACATCGGCCCGGTCGTCGGTGAGCACAAAATCGGCGGTGGGGAGGTTGTGATCCCGAAAAAACTGTTTCTGGAGCCGTTTGTCCTGAATGGTACGAATCACGGCCGGTTGCGGAAACACCTGCTTGCCTTCGCGTTGGAGGGCTTCGAGGGCTTCGACATTCACTTTTTCAATCTCGATGGTCAGTACATCGACACCCTGGCCAAATTGGTACACCGTGTCGTAGTCGGTGAGGGAGCCCTGTTGGAAATGGGTGCAGAGGTGTCGGCACGATGCCTGAGCGTCGGGGTCGAGCACATGGATACGGAGGTTCCAGTCAATACTGGCTTGCAGGAGCATCAGGCCAAGCTGACCCCCACCGAGGATACCGATAGTAGGATTCAAAACGAAAAACCGGGAGGCCGGTGCGAAAGAATACCGTTGAACAAGAATACGGGCGCAAAATTAACCCACTTTCACGGATTACGATGGGTTGGTATAGGCCAAACCCGTTTACTCGCCCGGATCGACCCGGCGCCGGTTGGCTTTCAGGGTACTCCGCAGCCGTTTGTCGGTGCGTCGTTCGGCCACGGCCGCCCGGCTGGGGCGCGTCGGTCGGCGGGGTTTAGGTGTTTCAAACGCCTTCTCGATCAACTGCAAAAACTTACGCGTTACTTTCTCGCGGTTGCCCAGTTGCGTCCGTTCGGTTTGGTGGGTGAGTACCAGCTCACCCTCGCCCGTGAGTTTGGAGGCCAGTTTTTCGAGCAGAATAGTCCGTTCGGCATCGGTGAGCAGGGCCGAGTCGCGCACCGAAAAACGAAGCTCGGCTTTGGTGGCCACCTTGTTTACGTTTTGGCCGCCTGCGCCCCCACTGCGGGCAAATTGGTACGTCAGTTCGGGCAGAAGTCGGGTGGCGTCCATGCGTATGAAAGGAGAAAAATGGCCCCGGTTTGAGGGCGTTCGGGCGCGAAATAAAGGAACGGGAGCCTCACGTCCAATTTTCGGTCAAAATATAAACATTGTAGAGTCGGTAGAGTTTTGAGTCGTAGACAGTACAGCAATTCGGGTGGTTAATGATTGCTGGTTTATGGGCTTACGTTGGCCGGATAGATACGCATAGTGCTCACGGGCAGGCGATGCATTCTGAAGTAACGGTACGCCATAAAGCAGCGTTGATACCGCCCACACACTCAACGATTATGACTTCGCAAAATGAACAAATCACTGCTCTGATTGAGCAGACCGCCGATACCTTCGACGGCGGTATTCAGTCAACTACGGCCACCGACGGCATGTCGGTTATTGACCAGTGGATTGACGCCCTCGACGAAAACGGCGACGACCAAACCGACACCATCGCCGATATTCTGGAAGACCTCAAGGCCGAACTGAGCGTGGCCCGCCAGAACGAAACCCCCGACGTAGAGTCCATTCAGGAGCTTTTGCAGGAGCTGATCGACGAAACCGAGTCGTACATGCAAACGCCCGAAGCGAGCGCCCAGCAAACCGAACTGCAACGGCTCGTGTCGACCCTCCAGAACATTCATACACAAATCAGTGCCTAAACTCAACGATCATGCAACCGAACCAACAAACTACGCAGCTCCTGAACCAGACCATCGACACGTTTAACGGCGATGTTCAGGCCATTTCGCCTACGGATGGCGTATCTCTGATCGACAACTGGATTAGCGCCCTGCACAGTGGTGACGCGTCGACCAACCCGATTGCGAGCACCCTGAGTGAACTGAAAGTGGAGCTTCAGCGGGGCAATCCAGATGCCCAAACCATTCAGGCGTTGCTCGAACAACTGGCCAATCAGGCAAACGAGGCCGGGGAGGTGGCCGATGGTGCCGCGCAGTCGGCCCTGACCGAACTGTCGTCGGCCCTGCAAAGCTTTAGCCAGCAGCTTGGTGGTGAAAGTGGCCCGGCCAAAACCGGCGGGCAGGCACCCATGACCAGCACCACGACCAATCAAAGCACACAGGGAACATACGCAACTGATATAGACATGGACGATCAGACAGGCAGCAACGCAGGTGCTACAGGTGAATCGGGCAGTGAAAATTACGCCCGCCAATCGCCCGACGCGGGCAATACGCAGGGGGGCGGCTCGTACGGCTCAGGATACGGTACCGGCTCATCGGGTGAAGACGAAACCCAAAACTCAGGCACCGAGCGGTCGATGAGTGCGGATATGGACGATAATGCCAGCCGCGCCCGACTCGAAGGCGACTCTACCAGCAGTGGTTCCGATGATACCGACACGGGCGCATCGAGCCCCGGTGCTGGTGGCCGGATGCCGGTTATGTAGGCCCATCATCCAAATCACAGTCCGTATGGATACGAAACAAACATCACCCCACGATTCGCCGGTGCTGTCGCTCATCGATACCACGATTGAAGCGTTCGATCAGGGACAGGCCGCATCGCCCCAGGAGGGCATGTCGCTGCTGGGCGACTGGTTTTCGTCGGTAGAGAACAACGAACAGGCGGCCGACCTGATGCAGCCCATGCAGGCACTGCGCGAGGAGTTGCAGCAGGGGTCGCCCCGTAATACCCAGTTGGTGGAGTTGCTGGAACAACTGGCCGATCTGACCGAGGCAAAAGCAACCGGAGTAGAGGCCGACCTGGCGTCGCGACTAACCACCCTGTCGACGGCCCTGCGCAACTTTGCCGGGCAGCTTTCGACGGCGGTATAATTTAACCCAATCAGAAACAAGGCGGCAGGGTAGGTCCCGATGCCTCCGGTTGCCTTGTTTTTTTATCCCTTTTTATCATGGGTACAAACATTTTGGAACAACGGATGATCGAGGACACCCTCGATTTTTTTCAGGGCAACGACGGGCTGGAGGTAAGCCCGGCTCAGGGCGTTATGCTGATCGACGGCTGGTTGCAGGCGTTGGAGCGTGACGCCAATGTCGACGCCATTCGTGATGGTCTACACCAGCTACGCGAAGAACTAAATCACCCCACACCCGACCCGGCTACGGTGAAAACGTTGCTGGACCAGCTGGCCGATGCGACCGAAGATATGGCTCAGGGGCCCAGCGCCGAGGGCATGTGGACCGGCAGACTACAGAGTATGAGCGAACTGTTACGTAACTTCAGTAATCAGCTATGAACCCCGAAAAAGATATACACGCCAAAACAACCGACCTCCTCGACCAGACAATGGATCTGCTCGAAGGGAACGTGGTCGAGATGACCCCGCAAAACGGCAGGGGCATCATTGACCAATGGATTGAGCAACTACGGCACAGCGAAAACACGACCGGCCTGGCGGGCTCGCTGGAACAGCTGAAAAACGGACTCGAAGGTACCGGCCCCGACCCGGCTGAGCTTTCACAATTATTGCAGACCATGTCGGAGCAGGCCCGTCAGCTCGGCGTTACGCTGGGCCCTGAGGGCGACTTATCGGTACGGATTGAAGGATTAGCCGCGGCTTTGCGTACGGCGGCTGGGCAGTTTGGGCAGGCCTGATTGACTATGGCTCTGTTAAAAAACGCTGCCCGGTCGGGCAGCGTTTTTTTGTGGGTAACTTATACCGTGAGCCGCTCGCCCAGCCGGAGCACCCGGTAGGGGGTTTGGTGCGTATGGCAAGCCTGGATAAACTCGGCCGGGTCGGCGGTGTTGAACGCAAACAGGTAGTAATGATGCGGCACCACCTGCCCTGCGCCAATGGCTTTGCCCAGCCGGGCGGCCTCGTCGGGGTTTAGGTTACCGGCCACCCGGCGTTCGGGTTTGTTGCCGTTAATGGGCAGAAACGCCACGTCGATCCCGAACGGTTGCAGCAGGGTTTCGAGACCGTCGAACCAGAGCGTATCGCCCGAATGATAAAGCGTGTATGGCCCTACACGGGCTACAAACCCCATAAACCGGGGTCGCCCCTGCGCGTCGCGTTCGAGTTCGTTATGTGCGGCTGGTACGCCATACAGCCAAAATGGGTCAACCGAAACCGTTTGTCCGTCGGTGAGCCCCACGAGCGTAGGTGTCTCGGTGGGGAGCCCGAGCCGGTCGGCTACAAAGGTCCGGTTAGCTTCGGGAAAGACCAGCCGGGCGTCGGGGCTGTGGGCCAAAATGGGGCAGAGGGTTTCGGCGTCGAGGTGGTCGGTATGATTGTGACTCGACGTAAGTACGTCGATGCGGGGGAGCCGGGCCGGGTCGATTACCCGTTCCGAAATGCGTTCGTGGGGTTTGTCGGTCTGCGCGTATTTACGCGTGAGTGAGTCCGAGAGGTACGGATCGAAAAGCAGATGTTGCCCGGCGTACTGAATCAGAAAGCCGCTTTGGCCCAACCACCAGATATGCAGTTGATCGGGCTGTTGCCGGGCAGTCTCAATGTCGGTAAGGAGGGCGTCGTCCTGAAGAAAAGGCGTAATCATGGCGGAGGTGATGTTGTGGGGCAAAGTAAACAAAAGTAGGCCAGCCCCCGATAAAGCCCCCGACCTTACTCCAGTACGGGCCAGCCGTTGCGGAATTTGAGCCGCCGGATGGCTATTTTCGACCGGCCCTTGTCGTCGGCATCGTAGTAATGAATGGAGGCCAGCGTTTGTTTGCCTTCCCGCAAGACACCCACGTGCCCCGGCCCAATGTACGGCCCGGTTGTGCGCAGAACGAGGGTGCCGCCCCCGGCCGTCAGGTCACGGCCTTCCCCATCCACAAACGGACCGAGTGGGCTTGTGGACCGCCCCACCACAATGTAGTACGTACTGTTGAGCCCCTTGCAGCAAAATCCATTGTTCACAAACAGGTAATAGTAATTGCCCTCGCGGTGTAGGGCGGGCGCTTCCCAGTCGGACTGCCGCCCTCCGGCAACCCGCCCAACGGTGGTGCCTGCCTTTATCTTTCCTGTCAGCGTGTCGAGTTCGGCGGCTCCGATACCGCCGTGAAAGGAGCCATAGACCAGATACACCCGCCCGTCGGTGTCGCGCATGAGGCCGGGGTCAATCGCGTTGAAATCGTCGCGCGTTTTGGAGCTCACCACCATGCCTGCATCGGTCCATCGGTAGTCGGGCGATTGCGGGTCGAGGGTAGGAGAGGTGGCCACCCCAATAGCCGACACGGGCGAACCGAATGTAGAACAGGAATAGTAGAGGTAGTATTTTCCGTTCATGCGGATGCAGTCGGGTGCCCAGAAGTGCCCTTTGAACCCCCGCACGGTGCTATCAATCCAATTGGGCCAGGTGCCCCGCTCAAACACCGGTTTTTCGAGTTTCCACGTCTTAAGATCGGTTGAGCTGACGGCCTGAATGCCGTGCCCGGTCGAAAAGTACCAGTATCGGCCGGCTTCTTTCTGAATGGTACTCGGGTCGTGTGTGGTAAGGCCCGACGTAGAGGTCGGGGTTTGCGCCACGGCCGTCAGGTGAGTCAGTAAAGTGAGCGACAGGATAAGTCGGGCAAGCATCGGAATGGATCTGTTTAGACTTGTAAAGACTGCGATAGAAGAGATGTCATCTTTCTAAACAAGATGACATCTCTTCTATCGCAGTCTTTACAGCGTAATCTTCTGCACGGGGCTGTAGAGCATCTCGGCTACTCCCACGGTTTTGACCCCAAGGCGGGCGTAGCAGTAGCCTTTACCCGTAACGGCGGCCGGTACAGCAACCGAAAACGCCAGCGATTTGGTCAGGTCCGACAGGGCAGCCCCGGTCAGGCTGTTGGAGCCCGCGTTGTTGTTGATATCGACAAACTGCGTAGCGCCCACGTACAGCGTAACCCGCTCAATGGCCCGGCCCGTTGCCACCTGCCCCACGGTGCAGTTGGCCGTAATGTTGGTGCCGGTTTTCTGGAATGCCTGATTCCGAATCACGAAGTAAGGCTGTACCGGTACATCGACCTGTGCGCCCCCCCGAACCTGCACATTGATGGTATCGCTATTGTCGACCCACGGCCCGTTGCCCCGCAATCGCACAAGTTTGTAGTCGCCATCGAACACCACCGCCGAGAACGTACCCTCCTGCGACACGTACACCGGAATTTTGGTGAAGAGCTGGAAGCCCCGCTGCCACAGTTCGAGCTGTACGCCATTGGTACGCACGCCCACGGGCTGATTGTCGTAAATAACCCGGCCCGTAATGGTCGAGCTTGGCGGATCGAAGTTGTCTTTCTGGCAGCCGGTCAGCAGGAGAACCCCCGCCAACAGGCTAAAATAGATGGATTTCATAGTCAGGTCTTAGTGGAATGGGTTACGAACGATCTTCGGGTTGTTGTTGATCACGTTCTGATCGATTGACGAGTAGTAATTGCCCATCTGGAACAGGCGCGGAGCCCGGAACCGGGGAGCCAGCAGTTTCACAAACACATACTTGCCATCGCGTGGGTCGCCGGGCCGCACAATACGGTAGGGGTAGAGGGCGTACATCATGGCGTCGGGGTTGGTCACGTTACCGTTCCAGATTTCGTGGGCAATACGCCAGCGTTTCAGATCCCACACGCGGTGGTCTTCGAAGGCCAGCTCCACCCGGCGTTCGTTCTGCAACCGCGCCAGTGTCAGGCTCGTGAGGCTGTTGGCCGGGAAGCCCGCCCGTTCGCGCACCCGGTTTACGTAGGTGAGGGCCTCGGCGGTTTGGCCCAGTTCAAAGGCTGCTTCGGCCGCGTTGAGCAGGATCTCACCCAGCCGGAAACGCACCCACCACATATCGCTTCGGATACCGCGTGTGCTCGACAACGGAGCCGGGTCGATGTACTTCCGCAGGTAGAACCCTGTATTGGATACCTCCGTTTGCGACCGTTGCGGACCCGAGCTGCCCGTGAGGAGCCGCCCGTCGGTATGGTTTGCCCCGAGGGTGTTGCCCTCAATGGTCTGGTACGAATTGCTGGCACTGTTCCAGACCATCACACCGGCCTGAATCTGCACCTCCTGCCCTTTGAAGCTCGTGCCCGGATAAATCACGGTGCCGTACAGGCGGGCGTCTTTGTTGGCGAAGGGGCCGCTCAGGTTGTCGTAGTAGATAAAATCTCTATCGTCGGCGGTGCGGGTTTTCAGCGTGCCGGGGGTACCGTCGAGGTACTCGTAAGCCTCCACCAGATTCAGCACCGGCGTCACGTTCGACGACGATAGGTTGTCTTCGCGAATGTTGCGGGCAATGTTGTCGTAGCTAAACGAGTGCCGCTTGTCTTTGGCCGTCAGGAAGTCTTTGGCCAGAATCACCTCTGAGTTGTTCAGCTTTTTGGTAATGGCCTCGAAGAAGTTTTCGCCCAGATTGGGGTTGGCCCGGTAGAGCTGATACGGCCCGGCAATCACTTCTTTACTCGCTTCGAGGGCTTTGGTGTAGTACTCCTGTGCCCGGGCCGCCGGAATACCTACTTCGCCACCCGGTGTGCTGATGGGGGCACCCATGCGGTTGTTGTATTTCGCAATAGAACCCGCGTAGAGCATAGCCCGACTTTTGAGCGCCATGGCCGTAAACTTGTTGGCGCGGGTGTTGCTGCCCGTGTTGCCCAGGTCGTTCTTGATGGCGTCGAGTTCGGTGGCAATGAAGTCGTACACTTCCGACTCCTTGTTGCGCGGAAACTGGAGCGACGAGGGGTTGCCGCTAAAGTCGTAAATAAGCTGCCTGGTGATAATGGGTACCCCCCCCATCCGCTTCACCAGTTCGAAGTACATAAACGCCCGCAGAAACCGGAACTCGGCCGAAAACTGGGCTTTCTGAGCCGCCGAGAGGGCTGTACTTTTGGTTTCGATGCTTTCCAGCGCGAGGTTGATGTCGCGAATCAGGCCGTAATCCCATAGCCGCCACCGCTCAAAACCATACGACACAATGTTGTTGGGGCCGTCGTTATTCCCCGACCACATGGCCTCGTCGTAGGCCGCAAACTGATCCCAGCCGTTGTCGATCTGGGTGTGGGCCGGCAGTCGGTCGTAGTAGTTGGCCAGCAGGCTCGTAATCATTTTGGCATCGTTCCAGACCTGCTCTTCCAGAATGATGTTGGGGGGCTGGCGCTCCAGAAAATCGTCTTTGCAGGCCGTCAGGCTCAGGGTGAGCAGGCCAATCGACAGGTATTTATGAAAACGGTTCATTGGTAAGGTCGTTTGGAGGATTAGAAACTCAGCGCAAAACCGGCGTTGTACAGGCGCTGGGGTGGGTACACCAGAGCACCGTTCGACGAGATTTCGGGGTCGACCTGAATGGCTTTCAGGTTATCGAACGAAATCAGGTTGGTGCCGTTGACGTACACTTTCATGGCCGACATGCCCAACCGGCTCAGGAATGCCTTCGGGATGTTGTAGCCGATTTCGAGGTTACGCAGGCGCAGATAGCGCACGTTGGTGACCCAGAAATCGCTCCGGCGGCTGTAGTTTACGTGGCTGGGGCTGTCTTTCCGAACGGCCGGATACGTGCCCGGAATCCAGGGGCTGTCGGCGTTGAACGGGTCGGCCCGGTGCCAGCGGTCCTCAAAAATGTAGCCCGGCGAGGTGCCGTTGTTCTGGAACGGAATTTTCTGCTCCACTTCGCGCCGGAACGTTTGCAGGCCCGCGCCCACTACGTCGACCTGCAACGTGAAGCCCCGGTAGCCCAGCGTACCGTTGAAGGCGTAATTGAAGTACGGGGTGGCTCCCTCGGCGTACCCGATGGGCCGCTCGTCGAGGTTGTTGATGACCCCGTCGCCGTTGACGTCCTTGTAGATAAAGTCGCCCGGCAGCTGGGTGCGGTTGCCCTGTCCGTCGTTGTCTACGTTGTACGCGTCAATTTCCTGCTGCGAGCCAAACCGACCCACCACCTGGTAGCCCCAGTTGATGCTCGACCACCGGTCGACGGCCGAGTTGCGGTACTGATCCCACGAGTTGCCGAAGCGCGGCTTGTAGATTTCGAGGCTCCGCTGCCGGGCCAGGGTGGCATTGCCCCCAATGGTGTAGGTGAGCCCGCCCACTTTGCCATTGTACGACAGGGCTCCTTCGATACCCCGAATGGCGTCGGAGTTGAGGTTGGCGTTGGGCAGGGTGTAGCCTACTTCGCTCGGCAACAGCACGTCGTACTGGGCGGCTGGCAGACCTTTACGCTTGCGCTCAAATACATCGAATTGACCCGATATTTTGCCACCAAGCAGACCGAAGTCCAGACCTAAGTTAGTCGATACGTTGGTCACCCACGACAGCGTGGTGATGGGTAGTCCGCGCGGCTGTACCCCAATGGTGTAGTTACCGTTGAAGATGGCGCTGCCCTGCAAAAAGTTATAGCCCGGTAGGTAGCTGAACGGAGCCACAATGAAGTTATCGTTGATCAGGTCGCTACCCGTTCTGCCATAGCTGGCCCGGAGTTTCAGCTCGCTGATGGCGCTGCCCACTTTGTCTTTGAAGAACGATTCCTCGCTCACCCGCCAGCCTACCGACGCGCCGGGGAAGAACCCGTACCGCCGACCGGGGGCAAACAGAAACGAGCCATCGTACCGCCCGAGCAGTTCGAGCAGGTACCGCTGTTTGTAGTTGTAGTTGACCCGGCCAATGTAGCCCGCCCGCGCTGTTACGTTCCACTCGTCGATGAGCAGATCCTGATTAGCAAACGACATGAGCGGGATGTAGTTGTTGGGCGGAACCGTGTGCACTACCAGATATTTGTTGTCGGTGTCGTACCGTTCGTAGGCGGCTACCGTGGCCAGACCATGATCGCCAAACTGCTTGTTGTAGGTAGCCTGCAACTGCATAAACCGGTCGGTGATGTTCCGCTTCCGGCGTTCGCGCCAGGGGTTCTGGTTACCCCCGCCCGGCACCACATTGTAGGTGTCCGTTTTGGGGTCGTAGGTGTAGGCATCGTAGGTGTACTCAAACCCGTCGAAATCGAAGTTAGAGAAGTTGTACGAGTACGTACCTTTCACGCTCAGCCCAAAATCGAAGTCGTACTGGGCCGTAAAGTTGGCTTTGGCCGCCCGCCAGATTTCGTCGATGGTACCCGTAATCTCTTTGCGGTACGTAGCCGGGTTTACGTTTACGTTGTGCGTCTGGTTGATGTACTTGGGGTTATCGTTGGCGTAGGGCCGCTCGGTGGGCCACATCGAGAAGATACTCAGGAAGGGGTTGAAGTAGTCGTCGAGACCCGGTACGCCAATCTGAAACCGATCTTCGATCCGACCGCTGATCTGGGTACCAATCCGGAGTTTTTTGCTTAACCCGGCTTCTACGTTCGCCTGAAAATTACTCCGCTTGAAGCTATAATCCCGGATAAGGGCGTCCTGCGAGAGATGGCTGGCCGATACGTAATACGTCACGTTTTCGGACCCACCCGACACGCTGCCGTTGAGGTACGACTGCGGTACGTTGGGGCGCATCACCATGTCGTAATAGTCGAAACTCTGGTAACCTTTTTCGGTGCCTACGCGCCATTTTTCGAGTTCGGGGGCGGTGATGGTACTTGGGATACCCCGGTTCTGATCCGATTCGGCCAGGGCCCGCACGTGCTGGTAGGCGTTGGCCGGGCGTGGGTACCGCGTGAAGTTCTGAAGCCCGTAATACCCCGATAGGCTGATAACGGGTTTCTGACCTGCTTTGCCCCGCTTGGTGGTTACCAGCACCACCCCGTTGGCCGCCCGGAGCCCGTAGATGGCCGCCGAGCCGTCTTTCAGAATCGAGATGCTTTCAATGTCGTTGATACCGAGGTTGTTGAACTGCCCGGCATCGGCCACAATCCCGTCGATGACGTACAGGGGCGAGCCCATGTTCCGAATCTGAATGTTGGTGCCGCCACCGGGCCGGGCGTCGGTTTGGCGGGCTGTAATGCCCGGCACCCGGCCTACCAGTGCACTCGAAGTGGCTACGGCAGGGGTGCGGATAATCTCGTCGGCTTTAACGGCCGCTACGGAGCCGGTTACCGTACCCCGTGACTGCGTACCGTAGCCTACCACTACTACCTCGTCGAGCGACTGATCGTCGGCCGCCAGTTGAACCGTGAGCCGGGTCGAGTTGCCTACCGTGATCTCCTGCGAGCGGTAACCCACAAATGAGAACACCAGTACTGTATTGGGATTAGGTACCGTGATCGAAAACTGCCCCTGAGCGTCTGTTGTGCTGCCCCGTGTGGTACCCTTTACGACCACGTTGACCCCCGGAAGGGCCTCGCCTTTGTCGTCGGTTACTTTGCCCGACACCACCACGTCGGCGGGTTGTTCCATCATGCGTTCGTAGGCCAATCGTAGTTCGGCCCCTTCGTTCGATGCCTCGGCATCGCCAAACACCAGACCCAAGGTCAGGGGTACAAGTGCGCATCGGATTGCCAGACTTGCCGGATAGCGTTGTAATGCTCGTCTCATGATGCTGACTGGTTTAGATTTCTTTTAAAAGGGAAGTAGGTGAACACATAGCTAAACAGGTTTACTACTGATTAAAATGTTTAGGCAAAAAAGTACAATTAATCAAAGCTAAAGTCCTGTTGAAATAAAGTCAAATAAATGTCAAAATTCAGTCAGTATTGGGCAAGATGATGGGTATAAACAAAATAATTTTAATGAAAATTGTGAAAAAACAGTCAATTGTAGCTAATATTTAACATGTCGCTAACTGAGAATTGATATATACTGAAGGTCACAAATAAGTAAGTGTGTCTGTTATGCAGACGATGGGCAAAGGGGAGGGCCGGGGCAATAAAAAAACCGCTTACTTCTCGGGCGGAAGTCAGCGGTAGGTATAAATTCGGCGTCGGAGCTATTACCGGTATGCTTTCGATTTTACCAGATCTTCGAGCAGGTCAATCCAGATAGGGCTATCGTTCAGGCTTTCGACTAATTGCCAGTGTTCACCGCCTTCTTCTTCAAAAACTTCTTTGTACTCCTCTCCCACCTCGATGGTTGTTTCGAGACAATCGGCCACGAAAGCGGGCGAAAATGCCAACACACTCTTGATGCCTTTCTTGGGGAGTTCCTTGATGACGTCTTCGGTGTAGGGCTTGATCCAGGGATCGTTGCCCAGCCGCGACTGAAAACAGGTGGTGTACTTGCCTTCGGGAATACCCAGCGCTTTCACCAGCAGGCGCGTGGTTTCGAAACACTGCGCCCGGTAGCAATGCTGGTTCATGGCCGTGAGCGAGTCGCAGCAGGAGCCCAGCTTGCACACCTGCTTGGTCACGTCGCCCTTGCGGATCTGACGTTCGGGCAGGCCGTGGTAGCTAAACAGGTAGTGGTCGTACGCGCGCTCGGCCATGTATTTGCGGCCCAGCTGCGCGAACCCCTCCACAAACTTGGGGTGGTCGAGGAAGCTGTTGACGAACCGAATTTCGGGGATGATCTGCCACCGCGACACAATGTCCATCACCTTCTCGTACACCGAGCCCGTAGTGGCCGAAGCATACTGCGGAAAGAACGGGATTACGATGATCTCGGTAAGACCGAGCCGTTGAAAATGCGCCAGCCCGTCGGGAATACTGGGGCTTTGGTAGCGCATAGCCAGTTTTACCTCGTATTCGTCGGTGCCGAGCCGCTGTTGTAGTTCGCGCTCGGCTACTTCGCCGTAGTATTTGAGCGGAGAGCCATTATCGGTCCAGACTTCGCGGTAGGTCTTGGCCGATTTGGGGGCGCGAAACGGCGCAATAATCCCATTAACCAGCAAGAACCGGGGCAGGGCCGGAATATCAATAACGCGACCATCCATGAGAAACTCACGCAGGTACTTGCGCACATCGGGGACGGCCGGGCTGTCGGGGGTGCCCAGATTAACCAGCAGAACGCCGGTTTTGCCCCGTGGTTTTGATTTGTTGACGGATGGGTATAATACGGGTGATTCCATGTTCGGGTAACACGAAAAAGGAGTTTACAGTTTTCGGTTTACAGTTTTCAGTTGTTCTTACCTTTCGCAACCTAACTGAAAACCGTAAACCGAAAACTGTAAACTCTAAGAGGTCAGTATCGATTCAGATCCGGGCGTTCAAACGAGGTGAATACTTCGCCGGGTAAGCCCGTAAACACCCGAATGTCGGACAGTTCGCGAGGGCCGCGCTTGCCCGATAGCTTGATGCCGCCGTAGGTCTGGTAATCGGTCCAGGGAAGAATAAAACCCGGTTTTTCGTCGGTGAATTTGGGATAGTACGCCCACTGCGACACCAGCCGGGTGGTTTTATCGACCCACACTTTGTACTTATTGTCGGGGGTGTTGCCCACGCCCTTGAAAGTCAGTTGCAGCACATCGGCTGGTTGTTTGGCCTCGGTCGAGTCGGTGCCGATATACTTGAGTGTCACGCCCGAGTCTTTCAGTTTAAACGGCATCACAAGCCAGTACGAATCGTTGATCCAGGCCCCTTTGGCCGCTTTTACGTACTTGGCTACTGAGTCGGCATTGATTTCTTCTTTGCCGTTGCGGTACACTCGCCCCTGATCGTTGTTGATGTTGAGTACAACCGTCTGGTCGTTTTTGAGGTTATCAACCCGTACGTTACCGGTCCATTTGTCCCAAACCAGCCGTCGGTTTCCAAAAAATGTCCAGGCAATAAAATGGGTTTGATCCCAGGCTTTGCGGCCACCCATAGCCCGCATTACCTCGTCGGCAATTTGTACGGCACGGGGGTCAGAACCGGCCATATCGAAGCCCGGAGCGGCCGGATTATCGGATTTTGACCGTTGGGCCAGCAGGGGCGAAACGCTCAGCAGAAGAGCGACTATGAGTAAAAAGCGGTTGCGCATGAGCAAAGGAGAATCGAGTTTAAGGGCAAAAGTAATTTGGAAGGCAATTTGTTTGGTGCTCAGACCCGTAGATTTGCAATCAATATGACGCTAACCCAACTCGAATACATCATCGCGGTCGATACATTCCGGCATTTTGCCACGGCGGCCCAGCACTGTCATGTGACGCAGCCAACGCTCAGCATGCAAATTCAGAAGCTGGAAGACGAGCTGGGGGTGCAGTTGTTCGACCGCTCGCGTCAGCCCGTAGTCCCGACCGAGGTGGGGCAGGTGATTCTGCTTCAGGCGCGGGAGGTGGTGCAGGCCGCCCGCCGTATTCCCGAGATTGTGAAGGAGTCGAGCGACGAAATTAGCGGGGAGCTCCGGCTCGGTATTATCCCGACGCTCGCGCCGTACCTGCTGCCGTTGTTTATCGGGTCGTTTATGAACCGGTTTGCGGGCGTCTCGGTGCAGATTCAGGAACTCACCACCGAACACATTGTGGAACAGCTGCGGAAGGGATTGCTCGACGTGGGCCTCGCCGTAACGCCCCTGCACGAGATGGGCCTTACCGAAAAGCCGCTGTTCGAAGAACCGTTTGTGGGGTACGTGGCCGATTCGCACCTGCTGGCCCGGCAACGGGAGTTGTCAGGGGCCGATTTGCAGGCGGATGGGCTCTGGCTGCTGACCGAAGGGCACTGCTTTCGCGATCAGGTAGTGAACCTCTGCGGGGCCGATTTACGCAGCCGGTCGGCCTTGCGGTACGAAACCGGCTCGCTCGAAACGCTCATCAAACTCATCGACCGGCAGGAGGGGTTTACATTGCTGCCGTATCTGGCCACGCTCGACATGGACGAGCCGCGCCGGGCTCGTTTGCGGCCGTTGGGCGACCCTAAGCCGGTGCGTCAGGTGAGTTTGCTCCTGCACCGCAACGGCCTCAAGCGTCGGCTCATCGACGCCCTGCGCCGGGAAATACTGGCTCATCTGCCGCCCGAAATGGCGCAAGCAACCGAAAACCGTAAACTGGTAGGATTACGCTGACCTTTAGGCCAACACTTGCCCAATACCGAACAGCAGGACAAATACGAGCGTCGAAAGGGCCAGTTGCCCCAGCCGTGGGTTTAGCTCGCCCGGTTGCCGGTGGGTGGCTACCGCCCGGCCGTTGAGCACAAACAGCGGAAACGAAAGCAGGTAGAGGTACGTGACCGATGGGGCCGAGGTCATCACCGAATACAGCAGGGCGCAGATCATGCCAGCCAGCAGCAGCGCCCAATGATACTGAATAGCCCCCGCCCGCCCGAGCCGCACCGGAATCGAGTTTTTGCCCGTTTTGGCGTCGGTTTCGATATCGCGGATGTTGTTGATATTCAGTACGCCCGTGGCAAATAGCCCCACGCTGGTAGCGGGCAACAGCAGCAGCGAATCGAACGTAAGGGCGTGCAGATAGTAGGTGCCCAACACGCCCACCCAGCCGAAAAAAATAAGCACAGCAATGTCGCCCAGACCGGCATACCCGTATGGTCGCTTGCCGTTGGTGTACCCGATAGCGGCCGCGATACAGCCGAGACCCAGAATAAAGAACGACCAGAACACCACCTGCCCGCCCACGCGGGTTGCTTCCACCAGGAGCCAGATACCCGCCACCAGCGAGAGTACCGCCGTGACTACAATCCCCCGAAACATGGCTTCTTTGGTAATGTCGCCCGTAGCAACGGCCCGGCGTGGGCCTACCCGCTCGGCGGTGTCTTTGCCCGACACGGCGTCGCCATAATCGTTGGCAAAGTTGGAGAGTACTTGCAGAAAAACCGTTGTCAGGCAGGCGAGTGCGGCAATGGTTGGGCTAAAATGGCCGGTAGCATAGGCCAGAAAACTTCCCAGAATAATACTGGCCAGGGCTAATGGTAAGGTACGGGGGCGCGCAGCGGCAATCCAGGATTTCATAAAGAGTGAAAGAGTGAAAGAGTGAAAGAGTGAAAGAGAACCCGTCTTCGAATTCCACGCTTTCGCTCTTTCACTCTTTCGCCATTAAATTCCGACTGCCTTCTTAAACTCAGCGTCGTCTGGCTTCACACCCGACGCGAAGAAGTTGGTCAGCTGACCCTGCTCGTTGATCACGTACTTGCAGAAGTTCCAGGTAGGCGCTTTGTCGTTCCAGCCGTTCAGCTCTTTTTTAGAGAGCCACTTATACAGCGGGTGCTGATTGTCGCCCACTACTTCCACTTTCTCGAACATCGGGAACGTAACGCCGTAGTTTTTCTGGCAGAAAGTAGCAATATCATCGTTGCTACCGGGCTCCTGACCGGCAAAGTTGTTGGCCGGGAACCCCAGTACCACAATTTTGTCGCCGTGCGTTTTGTAGAATTTCTCCCAGTCGGCGTACTGGGGGGTATAGCCGCATTTCGAGGCTGTATTCAGAATCACCACTTTCTTGCCCTTGTATTTGCCAAGGTCAATGGTTTTGCCGTCGAGCGATTTTACGGTAAAATCAAACAGCGTTTTTGCGGGGGCTTCCATGTGTGCAGGGGCAGAAGCAGCGGCTTTTTTGTCGCTGAAAATGCCTTTGACAAGTGTTGAGAGTGACATAGCATTAGCGGTCACCAGCGCAAGGGCGACCAGAGTAAATACAGTGATTGTACGTTTCACGGAGGTAATCGAAAAATGGGTTGTTGGCAGACATCGTTATCGATGCAACTAAACAACCCATTGTTAAAACGAAAGGTTTTGACCGTATATGGCTTACATTTTCTCGGGTACCTCAATGCCCAGCAGCCCCATGGCTTTCTTGATGGTCTGCCCCACCAGGTCGGTTAGTGCCAACCGCACGATCAGTATGCGGGCGTCTGGTTCGTTCAGAATCGAAACGTCGGCGTAGAACTGATTGAACGTCTTGGCCAGTTCGTACGCGTATTGGGCAATGTACGAAGGCGCGTAATCGTCGCCGGCTTCGGCTACTCGCTGCGTGTACTGACTCAGCAAAAACAGCAGTTGCTGCTCCGTCGGGTGGAACGACACCGCGGGCAGCTCGGCCGGAACAGCCAGCCCCTGCTCGGCTGCCTTGCGCATGATGGAGCGTGTACGGGCGTAGGTGTACTGGATAAACGGCCCCGTATGTCCGTGCACATCGACCGACTCGGCCGGATTGAATAGCATCCGTTTTTGGGCATCTACCTTGAGCAGGAAGTACTTGAGCGCCCCCAGTCCGACCATCTGAAACAAGGTGGCCTGCTCATCGGCCGTAAACTCGTCGACCTTGCCTTTGGTGGCTTCGTCGGCAGCGGTGCGGGCGGCCTCGGTCACGGTCGATACCAGATCGTCGGCATCGACCACGGTGCCCTCGCGTGACTTCATCTTGCCCGAGGGCAGGTCGACCATGCCGTATGAGAGGTGGTAGCAACCCTCGGCATAAGGGCGGCCCAGCCGACGCATAATCGAGAACAGCACCTGAAAATGGTAGTCCTGCTCGTTGCCCACCACCCAGATGGAACGGTCGTTTCCGAAGTCGTTGAACTTCAGGTCGGTGGTGCCCAGGTCCTGCGTGATGTACACCGAGGTGCCGTCGGAGCGGAGCACGAGTTTCTGGTCGAGGCCCTCGGCGGTGAGGTCAATCCAGACCGAACCGTCGTCTTTACGGTAGAAAACACCTTTCTGGAGGCCTTCTTCCACCACCTCTTTACCCAGCAGGTAGGTTTGTGATTCGTAATACGTCTTGTCGAAGTGGGTACCGATTTTGCGGTAGGTCGCGTCGAAACCGGCATACACCCACTCGTTCATTTGCTTCCAGAGGGCCACCGTCTCGGCATCGCCCTGTTCCCACCGGCGGAGCATGGCCTGTGCCTCCAGAATGAGCGGAGCCTGCTTTTCGGCCTTTTCTTTGTCCATGCCCTCGGCCACCAACTGCTCAATCTGGGCTTTATAGGCCTTGTCGAACAGCACGTAGTATTTGCCGATCAGGTGGTCGCCTTTAAGACCGGCCGATTCGGGCGTCTCCCAGGTGCCGTTGGGTAGTTGTCCAAACTTCTGGTAGGCCAGCATCGACTTACAAATATGGATGCCCCGGTCGTTGACAATACAGGCCCGCACCACGTCGAAACCGTTGGCTTCGAGAATTCGGCTAACCGATTCGCCCAGAAAATTGTTACGTAAGTGACCCAGGTGCAATGGCTTGTTGGTGTTGGGCGACGAAAACTCGACCATCACCGAGCCACGATGGGCTGGGGCGGGGGCCTCGGTACGCAGAGCCGTGAGCAGATCGGTCCAGACCGAATCGGCAACGCTCAGGTTCAGAAAGCCCTGCACCACGTTGAATCGGCTGACCACATCGGTGTTTTCCTGCAACCACTGCCCGATGGTCTGCCCAATTTCGACGGGCGACTTGCGGAGGGCTTTGGTGAGCGGAAAGGTAACGAACGTGTAAAGGCCCTCGAACTCTTTTTTAGTAGGCTGGAGGGTGATATCAGAAACGGTTTCGCCGTAAATCGTGGTGATCGCCTGCCCGATGGCGGCCTTTAGTTGCGCTTGTAAATCCATTCGATGCGGTCGGCTTAGTGGTCCGACGGGAGTTTTCGGGTGCAAAAGTACAACGCGGATGTTTGAGAAGCTGTTTGAGTTAGCGATTTGAGATTGTAGGGAGCGGATTTTGGTTGCTGACAAGCCAATTTTTGCCGGTCGTAGCTGTTGCTACGGCCCAAAAAAGTGGTGCAGACAGCGACCGAAAGCTGCCTTTACGAGCCAAAGTGGTTAACTCAAACAGCTTCTGATACAGGATATGCAGCGTTAAACGTTTAACTTTACCTCACTACGGACAAGCTGAAATTCATGCGGGTACAACTACTTCTTATCTTGATTGGGTGGCTGGGAGCGATGGTCGGTGCACAGGCGCAACTGGAGCAGGCTCGCCGACTCGAATTTGCCGTTGACCCCAACGTGCAGGAGTCATTCGACGTCACGACGCTCGGCCTGAAAGGCGTTCTGGTGACGGTTCGGAAAGGGGGCTATTACCCCAACGACCCGGCTCAGTTCCGGTTTCAGGCCTACAGCACCGACCTCAAGGAGCTTTGGAGCGCTCAATTCAAAGCGGATGGCCGGTTTGAGCCCCGGCTTTCGTACCACGATCAGAACTTTCTGTACTGGCTTTTTCAGGAAGACAATACCGATAATATTCAGGTGCTGCGGGTGGGCCTCAACGACGGACTGGTCGAAACCTTCGAGGGCGATTTGCTCAACGGTATGGATATTCATCATTTCAAAGTGGTGGAGAACCTGGCGTATATCGGCGGTAGTCACAGCACCCGGCCGGTGGTCATGGCCTTTTCGTTTTTCGACCGCACGGCCAAGGTGCTGCCCGGCCTGTACGTCAACCATATCGAAATCAGCAGTATCGAGGTCGACCCGATCCGGCGCGAGGTGCATGTGCTGGTACACAGCCAGAAACGCGGCTGCCAGTTTTCGGTCCGTTCGTACGGGTATGATACCAAGCCGATTCGGACGCTGGAGTTTGGCGGGGATGAGCACAACCTCATTTCGGGGAAACTCCTGACCGTCAACGATGATGAGTTGCTGCTCATCGGTAATTACTCGGCCGACTGTACGCCCTACTCGCAGGGTATTTACGTGACCCGTATCCGGCACGATGAGAGCGGCCCCGCCGATGCCGACCGGATTCAGTACATCGAGTTTTCGGCCCTGCAAAACTTTTTCAAGTACCTCAAACCGAAGCAACAGCAGAAAATGCAGGCCCGCATCGACCGGCGTAAGCAGGAGAATCGGGAGACTAAATTCCGGTACCGGTTGCTGGTGCACGACCCTATTCTGACCCACGATGGGCTGTTGCTGGTGGCCGAGGTGTTTTTCCCGCAGTACCGGGGCAATGCCCTGCCGTACGCCATCAGTACCCCGCGCGTAGGGCCGTCGGCCGTTGATCGGTACTTCGATAGTTACCGCTACACCCACGCTATTGTGTGCGGCTTCGACCGGCAGGGCAACCTACTCTGGGACAACTGTCTGCCTATTCCAGACATGGAAAGCAACGAACTGGTAGAGCGGGTGCAGGTGTCGCAGGTGGAGGATAAACTGGTGCTGGCTTATCCAAACAAAGGCGAAATCAACCTGGAAGTGATGCAGGGTAACCGCACCATTCGGGAGCGCGAAAACTTCTCGCTTAAGGTGGGCGCCAACGAGCGGCAGAAAATCACCGATAGCGAACACGAAAACTTAGCGGCCTGGTACGGGCATTATTTTCTGGCCTGCGGGTTTCAGAAAATTGTCGACGACCCCCGGCAGGGCTTCAACCCCCGCGAGGTGTTCTATCTGAACAAGCTCACGTACTCGCTCGACGAAAAACCTGCCGACGATAAAGCGAGCCGTTCGGGGAAGTAGATGGTCTTTAGCGGGACCACTGGCAGTGGTAAAACCTGAATCCCGGCGAACTCCGTAACTTGCAGCCCAAACGCGCACCCCGTGGGCGAACGTCAAACTTTGTACAATGAATCGATGGTTTAACCGGCGCTCAGCCGGGTGGTGGTTGGGTATTTTACTCGTAGTTGGATTGGTGGTTTGGGTTGTGACGGATCTGGCTATTCCACGGCCGCACAGCATCCGACAATTCGACCCTAACAGTGTGGCTCGTATCGAAACGGCCATTTGGCGCTCATACGTCAACAACGGCCGGGTGTCGCTTTACCGGCAGTTGGCGGGTGGGCTGCGGTCGCAGTTTAATACACCCTACTGGCGGTCGTATGGGTTGGCGTTTCAGGCGAGCCGGGCTGCCTTTGTTCTCAAAGAAGGCAATACCCCGGCCGACTATGAAGCGGCTGTTCCGTTGCTGCTGGATTATTACACGGCCGTCAAACGGCTGTCGGGCGAATCGTTCGATCCGCAGGCTATGGCCCGGCTCGACGTCGAAGCCTGGGCGATGCACCGCAACCGGGGCCGTTACTCGTACGACGACCTGGCGCGCATATTGGCCCAAAGTGCCGGTAAGCTATACGGCTTGCCCCCGGCCCGATTTGCCGATTATGGCGTGTTGCGGGCGCAGGCCATCCGGCAGTACGACGAGGCTCGTCGGCGGAATCCGGTACCCAAAGAAGCCGACTGGCAACGTATGGAGCAGCAATTGCATTGGGCATGGCAGAGCCTCAGCCGCGTGCTTGCACTCGACCGGCTGGAGCGTGCCGGGCGGGTGGCAAAATAGCCAGGAAACAGATTTTTAGGGCTTATTACCGGCGTTTTGGTGTTTATATAGTTCATCGATTTTGGTTGGCTCATTGCTGGTTTACCTGTCTGACGACGAGGTAGGCGTTCGCGGTTATACACCAGACGGCACAAACCATAAACAAAAAACCAGACACCATAAACCAGGAACCGCCCGCCCCCTACATGCAGCTATCCATTTCTCCCGACAACCCCCTCGAATGGCTCGCCCTGCGGGCCGACATTGTGCCTTGGCCGCTTGCCCATGTGCAGATTATGCCCGTTGTGGCCAAAGCCGTGCTCGAAGCCGCCGACAAAGGGGTGTTTGAGGCCGTAGCCGCCGGGGCCGACACAGTAGCCGCTGTTGCCCAAACCTGCAACCTGCACCCCAAAGCCACCCGCGAGCTAATGGGTCTGCTCACGGCCTTGCGGTATTTTAAGTACCATAACGAACGATTTACCCTGACCAAATCGGCCCGGAAATGGGTGCTCAAAGACAATCCCGAGTCGGTGTACGGTATGATGCTGTTTAACAACCGGGTGATGTGGCCTTGGCTCGATAAAATGGGCGAGTACCTGCAAACCGGCAAGGGGATTCACTACCATGACCACCTGACGGCCGAAGAGTGGCAATACTACCAGAACGCTATGCTGGCCGCTACCGGTACCGAAGCAAAAGAGTTTGGCCGCAAAGCGCCCGTTGCCAAAACGGCTACCGATATGCTCGACATTGGTGGTTCGCACGGACAGCACTCGGTGGCACTTTGCCGCCGGATTCCAACCCTCCGCTCCACCATTCTGGACTTACCTGAGGCCATCGCGCAGGCTGCCCCGCTGCTGGCCCGGCTGGGGTTGGGCGAGCGCGTACAACACCGGCCGGGCAACGCCCTCACCGATGATTTTGGCCACGAACAGTACGATGTGATTCTGATGTCGAGCCTGGCGCATCATTTCAACGATGAACAAAACCGGGCCGTGGCGCAGAAAGTAGCGCGGGCCCTTCGGCCGGGTGGGGTTTACATCATCAATGAGTTTATTCGGCCCGAAACCGGTGCCAAACCCGAGTTGGTCGGCGGCTCTACCGACTTGTTTTATGGCCTCACGAGTACGGCCGGTAACTACTCCGTTGCCGAAATAAAAGACTGGCAAGCCGGGGCCGGGCTCAAACCACACCGCATAATCAATTACCTGACCATACCCGGCCGGGCCATGGTGGTGGCAAAAAAATAGTCGACAACAATTTTTAACAGGCAGAAAGCACGAACTTCGCGGTTCTTTGTGTTTTACCAACAACGAGCCTCCCCCCTCGTTTCCATAGCTGTGAGAGAATGCTTAGTGGTCATCCCGACCTACAATGAGATCGAGAATATTGAAGCCATTATCCGCAAAGTGTTTTCGCTGCGCGATCCCAATGGCCGGGCCGACGAATGCCCATTTGACCTGCTGATTGTCGACGATGGGTCGCCCGACGGTACGGCACAGGTGGTGCGCGACATTCGGGCCGAGATGGCGGGCACGGCTACAGTCGCCCGCTTACACCTGCTCGAACGAAAAGGTAAACTCGGTTTGGGAACGGCGTATCTGGATGGTTTCCGGTGGGGGATGGCGCAGGGGTACAACTACTTTTTTGAGATGGACGCCGACTTCTCGCATAACCCCGATGATCTGATTCGGCTGTACCATGCCTGCGCCCGTGAGGGGGCCGATGTGGCCGTGGGTTCACGCTACATCAAAGGTGTCAACGTGGTAAACTGGCCTATGGGCCGGGTGCTGATGTCGTACTTTGCCGGGGTGTACGTGCGGTTTGTGACGGGAATGCCCATCATGGATCCGACGGCGGGCTTTATCTGCTACACGCGCCGGGTACTCGACACGATTTTGCAAAACCGGATTCGATTTGTGGGGTATGCCTTCCAGATTGAGATGAAGTTTACCTGCTGGAAATACGGTTTCCGGCTCGTTGAGGTGCCTATCATCTTCACCGACCGTACCAAAGGCACCTCCAAAATGTCGACCAAGATTTTCAAGGAAGCCGTTTTTGGGGTTCTTCAAATGAAAATCGGCTCGTTTTTTCGGCATTATATCCCCGGCAAGCCTGCATTGGCAATCGAAGAGGCCAAAGTAAGTGCGTAGGGCGATACTAGCCTGACAGATGCTGAAGTTAAGCAAACCTTAACATCCAACATCTGCCAGGCTGACGGCTACAAACGTTACCGCTGACTAATCTGCTCGGCCAGAATGGCGATACCTTCCGAGAAGCTGCGTGGGTTATAACCGAGTACTGTTTGGGCCTTAGTGATATCGAAACCCGTGCGGGGTGGGCGCCGGGCAATTTGCTTAAACGTAGAGCCGTCGGCCTGCGCAATCAATGACTTGTCGAGACCGAAGAAATCGGCCGTTTGAATCGCCATTTCGTAGGGCGTGAGTACTTCTTTGCCGGAGATATTAAAAATACCTTCTGCCTGTTGGGTCGCAATGAGGGCGCAACCGGCCGCCAGGTCTTCGGCCAGCGTTGGGCTCCGAAACTGATCGGTCACTACCTGAATATTCTTGCCGTCTTCGAGCGACTTCTTCACCCAAAGAATAATGTTGCTGCGGCTCATATCGTGGGCAATGCCGTACACCAGCACCGTCCGGGCAATGGCCCAGCGAATGGGTTTGCCTACCTGACCGGCGTTTATCACCACTTTTTCGGCTGCATACTTGCTCCAGCCGTAGAAACTGATAGGGTTACCCTGTGCCTGCTCATCGTACGGGCCGGCAGCTCCATCGAAAATAAAGTCGGTTGAGACATGGCACAGAAAGGCGTCGGTTTGTCGGCAAGCCTCTACTATGTATTCTACGGCGGTCACGTTCTGCGCCCAGCAGGCGTCTTTTTCGCGCTCGCACTTGTCCACATCGGTCATGGCGGCTCCGTGAATCACGGCATCGGGCCGTACGTCGCCTATTACCTCGAGCACTTCCTGCTCGTCCGTGATGTCCATACTCCGGTAGGTGTAGCCTTCGGTGTAGGGTAGTCGGTTGGCCCCGCGCGCGGTCGCAATCAGTTCGACCTCGGGGTTGTTCGACAATAGATCCACTAATTTCTGGCCCAACAGCCCGTTGGCACCCGTAATGAGTATACGCATAATTTTTTGAGGAGTGAGGAGTGAGGACGGGGCCGCCCGGCGGTGAGGAGTGAGAACAGACACACGTCGGATACTCATTCCACCCGTTCAATTCCTCAGAACTGAACCTGATATAGTTTCGCTAACTTCTTCTTTTTGACCCATTTCCCCGAAACGGTCATTCGCACGTCTTTCAGCGGGCGGTCCTGTGCGGAGCGGGGTTGTTTGGCAATGCTGTCGACCACGGCCAAGCCCTCAACCACCTGCCCAAACACGGTATAGTTACCGTCGAGGTGAGGGCTGCCGCCCAGCGTTTGGTACACCTTCTGCTGTTCGGGGGTGGGTACGTGGCCGCTCATGTTCCGAATCCGGCTGATCTGCTGCTGCATGCCGGCATCGTCCCACACGCGTCCCTGCACAATGTAAAACTGACAACCGCTCGATGCCTTCTCGGGGTTGCCGTCGCGGGCTGCGGCCAACGCGCCTTTTTTGTGAAACAGAGTCGGGACAAACTCGGCCGGGATCTTGTAGCCTACATCGCCACTGCCGAGTGGTCGGTCGGCTTCGGCTGCTTTGGAGTTAGGGTCTCCCCCCTGAATCATAAACCGCTCAATGACGCGGTGAAACAATAGCCCGTCGTAAAACTTATCGTTGACGAGTTTAATGAAGTTGTCTTTGTGTTTCGGAGTCTGGTCGTGCAGCAGGAGCCGCATGGTGCCAAAGTCCGTTGTCAGCGTGACCAGAAAGTCTTTTTTCCGGCGGTTCTGTGCCTGAGCCAGCACAGGTAGTAAAAGGAGTAGGAGTAGGGTAGTCTTCACAAGTTGACTCGATTCGCAAAGGCGTCTTTCAGGCGTTGATCATGGGTAACAACCACCAAACTGGCCCCAATCTGCTCCGATTGCTGGCGTAGCAGATCAATTACCCGGTCGGTATTGGTGTCGTCGAGGCTGGAGGTCGGTTCGTCGGCCAGAATAACACTCGGCCCGTTCATTACCGCCCGGGCAATACTTACCCGTTGTTGTTCGCCCTGGCTCAGTTGGTTGGGTTTCTTGTCGAGCCGGTCTGAAAAACCCAACTGGGCGGCCAATTGGCGGGCGCGGTCTTTATGTTGCGGTTGCCCGGCCAGATAATTGGCCAGTACGAGGTTGTCGAGCACCGACAGTGACCCCACAAAGTGCGGTTTCTGGTAAACAATACCCACATGCTTAGCCCGGAAGGCGGCCGTCTCGGCCGCGCTGAGTTGCGTCAGGTCGGTATTATGAATCACAACTGACCCCTTGTGCGGCTTCAGCAGCAGGGCCAACAGGTGGAGCAGGGTGGTTTTGCCAGTGCCCGAACGACCCAGAATCAGCAGAGCCTCGCGGTCGGCACAGTGAAGGTCTGGAAAGACAAATTGTTTGTCGGAGCCGTAAGCAAACGTTAGTGACTGGGTTGTTAACATACCTTAACGCAGAAGGAGCATTCCGACAAAGTTACAAAAACCTCGTAATTTCGGGGGTTGGGAATGTGTAATGATAAATGCGTAATGCGTAAAGAAACGTTCGCAGTCGCAAAGTCATCATTCGCATTCATCATTAAGCATTACACATTACGCATTTTGAAAAAAATAGCCCTTTTCGCATCTGGATCCGGTAGCAATGCCGAAAAAATAGCCGACTATTTCGCCGAGCACGAGGGTGTTTCGGTAAACCTTGTTCTGACCAACAACCCCAAAGCCGGTGTAATTGAGCGCGCCCGCCGGGGCTTTGGTACGGGGCGGGTGCATACACCGGTGGTTGTGTTTGATCGCCCGACGTTTTACCAGACCAATCAGATCATCGAGCTGCTACAGAACCAGGCCGTCGACCTGATTGTACTGGCCGGTTTTATGTGGCTAGTGCCCGCCCAACTGGTGCAGGCGTTCCCGAATCGAATTGTGAATATCCACCCGGCCCTGTTGCCTAAGTTCGGCGGAAAAGGCATGTACGGTCATTTTGTACACGAGGCCGTGGTGGCCGCCGGGGAGCCCGAATCCGGTATTACGATTCACTTCGTCAACGAACACTATGATGAGGGGGCGGTTATTTATCAGGCAAGCTGCCCCGTAGCGCCAACCGATACCCCCGACGAGGTAGCGCGCAAGGTACAGGTGCTCGAACACGCGCATTACCCACGGGTGGTGGCCGAGGTGCTGGCTTCGCTCTAATTGATTAGTAAACCACTACACTTCATATGCTACGCTGGATATTCCTTCTGGGAGGATTATTGCTTTCACTGACCGGTTGTTTCCGGCCGGCTATTCCGATCTCGACGGGGCCGAAATTCCCTATTGATGTTTTCTACGAGAACGAGCGTCCATACCGCCCCTACGAGGTGTTGCAGGAAATGGAGAGCCGCCAGGAGTTACCACTCGACCGGCGTCAGAATCAGGACGGCCGCATGTTAAGCCGGGGTAATACCATGCAGGATAAGGAGTTGCTGCTGGCTAAAATGACGCTCGACGCCCAACGCGCCGGGGCCGATGCGCTCATCAATGTGAAATACACGTACTACACGACCGCTACCGTAAACGGTTATCTGCTCAGTGGGCAGGCCGTAAAATACCGGCCCGAAAACTAAGGGAGGTTTTTGGTTTAGCGTTTATGGTTTTGGGTTGGCTGCTTGTCCGAAACCAAAACCTACTTCACCTCTTCGTAATCTACGTATTCGCCACCTTTGTAGGGAGAGTCGGGCCGGGGAGGCACATAGTCGACCTTAGTGTCGCCCTCCCGGCGACGCGGAGGGGCCTGGCGACGCTGCTCTTTCACCAATTGACGACCAACCAGCAGGTAAAACACAAACCGGCGAACGGGGGGGACAAATGCGATGAGCAGAGCAATGATGAACAGAATCTTAAGTAACATGTGCGTCGCGTTTACGAATCAATAACGTTTGTGACCTACGTTTAGTTTGGCGTGACGAGGTGTACAAAGGTAGCAATTAATTCAGGCGGCAGGCACACCCGACAGGCGGTGTTGTTACTCTTTATTCGGCATGACAGGAGGAGCTTTTTTGGGGTATTTGGCCGCTTTGCTGGTAGGACTGGTTATCGGTCTGGCGGGCGGGGGCGGGTCAATTCTGACGGTGCCCATTTTTGTGTACGGATTCGGTATTTCGCCCTTGCTGGCTACAACCTATTCGTTATTTGTGGTCGGGGTTACGTCGATGGTGGGGTCTGTTAACCATCTTTGGCAGGGTCGTGTCGACTTGCGGACTACGCTGGCCTTTGCCTTGCCTTCGTTTTTGTCGGTGTACCTGTCGCGACGGTTTCTGGTGCCCGCTCTGCCCGACCCAATCGTTCGTTTTGGTGACACCTATCTGGCCAAAGAAGACGCCATTCTGTTCTTTTTTGCTTTTGTGATGGTGATGGCTGCCCGTGCCATGATCCGTAACCAGAAACCCGAACAGGGCGAGGCCCGCGATGGTCGGCCGCGGTACGGTACCCTGGCCCTCGACGGGCTGGCGGTCGGTCTGCTTACCGGAACCATAGGGGCCGGGGGCGGGTTTCTGATCGTACCGATGCTGGTGTTGCTGGCGGGGCTACCCATTCACCGGGCCGTGGCTACGTCGGTGCTGATTATTGCAGTCAACTCGTTTGTGGGGTTACTCGGCGACCTTCAGCACACCCGGCTCAACTGGGATTTTCTCCTGCCGTTTACCGGGTTATCCATCATCGGTATTTTTCTGGGTATGTATCTGGCCCGTTTTGTGGCCCCCGATCAACTCAAAAAAGGGTTCGGTTGGTTTGTGCTGGCGGTAGCGGGGTACATTATTCTAAAAGAAGTGATGTAGAGGAAGTTAGGAGTTAAGAGTTGCAAGTTAAGAGTTAACCTACGTGACCGTACTTGATTTTTGACTCAACCCCAACTGTAAGCTCTAAACAAGTGTAAGGGAAGTTTATTTGGGCTATTAATTCGATGGCCCAGAGCTACAAAACTTGTCCAACATCCGTTGGTACGGGTATAGGACAAGTTTATTTTGACAGGTTTGCAAAAACGTTTTTCTGACCGTCCTGCGGTCCGGAGAATTTACAGCCGGGCCGACGTATCGGATAAAGAGGATTTATCCAGGCCTGAATAAATCCTCTTCATCCTGTAATCCTGTCAAAAAACTTATCCTACACTATTCTAAACCAAAAACTGTAAACTCAAAACCATGCTTGTCGAACAACTATACACAGGCTGCCTGGCGCAGGGGGCTTATTACATCGAAAGCGAGGGCGAGGCTGCCGTTATTGACCCGCTCCGCGAAACCGGCCCCTACATTCGCAAGGCCGAACAGGCCGGGGCAACGATCCGGTATGTGTTTGAAACCCATTTTCATGCCGATTTTGTGTCGGGCCACATCGATCTGGCCCGTAAAACCGGCGCGACTATTGTGTACGGCCCGAACGCCAAAACCAATTATGAAGCTTACGTAGCCCGCGATGGCGAAGAGTTCAGCATAGGCAAAATCCGAATTCGGGTGCTGCACACGCCCGGCCATACGCTGGAGTCGACAACCTATCTGCTGCTCGACGAAACAGGTCGGCCCCATGCCATTTTCACGGGCGATACCCTGTTTATCGGCGATGTGGGGCGCCCCGATCTGGCCATTAAAGGTGCCCTGACCGAACAGGATCTGGCTGGCATGCTGTACGATAGCTTACAGACAAAGATAATTCCCCTGCCCGATGACCTGATTGTGTACCCGGCGCACGGGGCGGGGTCGGCCTGTGGCAAGAATATGAGCAAGGAAACCACCGACACGCTGGGCAATCAGAAACGGTTTAACTACGCTTTACAGGCCCGTTCGAAAGAAGAGTTTGTGACGCAGGTACTCGATGGACTCACGCAGGCTCCGCTATACTTTGCCCAGAACGCCCGGCTCAACAAGGAGGGCTACGAATCCATCGATCAGGTGATGCAGCGGGGGAGTCGGCCGCTGGGCCCCGATGCGTTCGAAGCGGCTGTCAATGGTACCGGCGCCCTGATGCTCGACGTTCGGGAGGCTGCCGAGTTTGCGGCCGGCTTTATTCCCAACGCGATTAATATTGGTCTCAACGGGCAGTTTGCACCCTGGGTTGGGGCTCTGATCCCGGACCTGCAACAGCCGATTGCCTTGATTGCTCCTGTTGGAAAGGAAGAAGAAACCGTGCTGCGACTGGCGCGCGTCGGGTACGACAATTGCGTGGGCTACCTCGAAGGTGGCTTTGCCAGCTGGCGTACGGCCGGTAAAGAGATCGACACGGTGGAGTCGATTTCGGCGGAGGAGTTTGTGCAACGCCATGCGCAGACCCCCGCAGCCCCGGTGGTGGATGTGCGCAAGCCGGTTGAGTTTGGACCGGAGCACCTTGCCGGTGCCGAAAACGTACCGCTCGATACCCTCAACGACCATATGGCGGCTATTCCGCGCACGGGGGCGGTGTATGTGCATTGCGCGGGCGGCTACCGGTCCATGGTGGCTAACTCGATTCTGAAAGCGCGGGGTTTCGATAATGTGGTGAACGTAGAGGGGGGCATTGCCGCCATCAAAAAAGCCGCGCCAACCCTGATCGAAGCAGGCGAGCCTGCGCACTAAGCGGCCGGTCTCACCGAATCGGGTTTTCGTCGATACCCAGCCGGGGTAGGGCAGGGTTGAGCACCCGCGGTACTACTTTGATCCGAAACACCTTGGTACCCGCTACGTCGAAATCGCAGGAGTAAAACTTTCGTTGTTTTACGCCCCGGTACACGGCCGTGTAATTTACTTTCAGTGGCCAGTTGTTCACGAGCAGCTCGGCCGTAATGGCTTCAACGGCTTTCTTGAGGTTCGAGAAAAAAATGGTGTTTGGTTCTCGTTGTCGGAGCGTGTTGAGCGAGCCAATATGCTGCATGGTGATCTCGTAAATCACCTTGGTTTCGATGCGCACGGTTTGGGGATAGTGTTAGTTACATCAGTTGTTTTATGGTAAATTATCAAACTATTTTTCAACTGCAAAATATCTGCGTGCCCCGGTGCGTTTATGATGTATAGATTTTGCAGAAGCCCAGGCCATTCGGTTTGGGCTTTTTTTGTGTGCAGAATTGGCCGTCCGTCTCACTACTGAACATTAGATGTTGGACATTAGACGTTAGACCTCCCTACAGAATGGTAGTAAGTCGAACGTCTAATGTCTGAAGTCCGAATGTCCGGTACTGTAAACGTCCGTGATAAGTAGTATCCAATTCGTAGAGATGCAACCTACTGCGTCTCAGTTAGTACGATGTATGCCTTTACACTCCACAAAAAAGCCCCGATATCTGCGCGATATCGGGGCTTTTGTTATAGGCGGACCTGCTTATTTCTTGTACATCACCGAATCAACGGCCTGCAGGGTTTTCTTCACATTGGGCAGAATCACTTCGATGAGCGTAGGCGCGTACGGAAGCGGCAGGTCGAGGCTGTTCACCCGAACTACCGGCGCATCCAGATAATCGAACGCGTTGCGCTGAATGTTGTAGGTCAGTTCCGACGAGATGGCAGCCAACGGCCACGCTTCTTCTACAATCACACACCGGTTAGTTTTCTTTACCGAGTTGATGATGGTAGCGTAATCAATCGGGCGTACCGAACGCAAATCGATTACCTCGGCCGAAATATTGTTTTTGGCTAATTCTTCGGCAGCCTGGTTGGCCACTTTCATCATTTTGCCAAACGATACGATGGTCACGTCGTTACCTTCGCGCACCACATCGGCTTTGCCAATTGGAATGAGGTACTCTTCTTCGGGTACCTGACCTTTGTCGCCGTACATCAGCTCCGACTCCATGAAAATCACGGGGTCATCGTCGCGGATGGCTGACTTGAGCAGGCCTTTAGCGTCGTAGGGGTTCGACGGAACCACCACTTTCAGGCCCGGTGTATTGGCGTACCAGTTCTCGAAGTTCTGAGAGTGCTGGCTCGACAGCATCCCGGCGTTGCCGGTGGGGCCACGGAATACAATGGGGCATGAGTACTGCCCGCCCGACATCGACATTACTTTGGCCGCGCTGTTGATCACCTGATCGATGGCAACGAGCGAGAAGTTGAACGTCATGAACTCGATAATAGGCCGCAGACCGTTCATACCCGCTCCGACGCCAATACCGGCAAAGCCCAGCTCAGCAATGGGGGTGTCCCATACGCGCTCCGGTCCGAACTCGTCGAGCATACCCTGACTGACTTTGTAGGCACCGTTGTACTCGGCCACCTCTTCGCCCATCAGGAAAACCTTCGGGTCCCGGCGCATTTCTTCGGACATAGCCTCCCGCAGGGCCTCGCGAAACTGTATTTCTCTCATAGTAATTCGAGTGATCTATCCGTTAGGGTTTCTGTACGAGTGGGAAGTCTCCGGGTTCTCACACAAAAACGGCCAAAATTAGACAACAATAGGGGATTGGGCAAATGAGCTACCGGGCAACGACAAGTTTATGCAACAGAGGGATAAGCTTGGACTACGGCAACAGCCTCCTGCATCAAAAAGCCACGCAGACTAAGGTCGGCATCGAGCTGTGGCCAGTGTATACCGGTTACAGACACACTGTAATCAGACAGCTGTGCATCAGTAGCACGCGCAAGAAAAGGATATTCAGATAGCCGGCGGTTAATAATTTTTCGGTTGTTCAAAATCAGGATGAACATGTCGATCTCCCGAAAAAATACAAAGCGGACAATCTGAAGGCTCTGCGCGGCAATAAGCCGGTCGAACTCATCTTCCCGGATGGTAACTGGTTGTTCACTCTCGTCCTGTAGCCATGCTGCCAAACGATTACTCACCGAAGGTGTTGTGCCAGGCGCTGATGAGGGTTGCATAATGCTGGGTGATTAAGGTAACAATATCACGAATTTCACTTCTCTTGAACCCGTGTGAATAGGTCATGTCAATTTCTGGAACGAGTACGAAGCGAGCTTCATTGCCGCCTTTGGTAACATGCACATGGACTAGTTCGTGCTCATTCAGATAGAAGAAAAAGCGATAACCGCGAATCAGCAAAATGGTAGGCATACGGCAAGTTACAATTTCTCCCGCAGGAAATCAGCCGTGTAGTTTTGCCCTTCAGGGAGTTGGGCCATCTCTTCGGGCGTGCCCGCAAAGGTGATATACCCGCCCGTTTCGCCCCCTTCAGGGCCGAGGTCGATGATATGGTCGGCACTTTTGATGACTTCCATGTTGTGCTCAATAATAATCACCGAGTCGCCCTGATCCACCAGGGCGTTGATGGCCTTGAGCAGTTTTCGGATGTCGTGAAAATGCAAACCCGTGGTCGGTTCGTCGAAAATAAACAGGGTGCCGCCTTTGTTGGGGTTGCCCTTGCTCAGAAACGACGCCAGTTTCACCCGCTGAGCCTCACCGCCCGACAGCGTGTTGGCCGATTGCCCAAGCCCTACGTAACCCAGCCCCACCTCTTGCAGGGGTTGTAGCTTGTCGGCCATTTTGGGGTCGGCTTCGCGGAAAAACGTAATGGCTTCATCTACGGTCATGCTCAAAATATCGGCCACGTTTTTGCCGTGCAACATTACTTCGAGCACTTCCTGCTTGAACCGCCGACCGTTGCACCCCTCGCACTTGAGGTAAATGTCGGCCATGAACTGCATCTCTACCTTTACTTCGCCCTCGCCCTGACACACCTCGCAGCGGCCTCCATCGACGTTGAACGAAAACTGACTCGGTTTGTAGCCGCGTGCCTTCGAAATCGGTTGCTCCGACATCACCTGCCGCAGATAATCGTAGGCTTTGATGTAGGTGACGGGGTTTGAGCGGCTCGATTTGCCGATTGGGTTTTGATCGATCATTTCGATGGCCGTGATCTGATCGAGGCTGCCGGTAAGTTCGCTGTAACGGCCGGCCTCTTCGGAGCCTTCACCTTTCAGGCGGGCAAGAGCCGGGTACAGCACTTTGCGGATAAGTGTACTCTTGCCTGAGCCCGACACGCCCGTGACGACCGTCAGGGTGTTGAGCGGAAACCGGGCATCCACGTGCTTGAGGTTGTTTTCATTGGCTCCTTTCAGCTCAATAAAATGCATCCCCTTCCGCCGGAACGTGGGCGTCGCGATGGTTTCGCGGCCCGTCAGGAAGTCGAGAGTGTGGGAATGGAAGGAGCGAGGAGCGAGGAGTGAGGAGTGAGGAGTTGCTTGCGCGAGCTCTATCTCCTCACTCCTCGCTCCTCGCTCCTCGCTCCTTAACGAGCCCTGAAAAACCAAATGCCCTCCACCGGTACCAGCTTCGGGGCCAATGTCGATCAATTGGTCGGCAGCCCGCATCACCTCTTCTTCGTGCTCAACCACGATCACGGTATTACCCATGTCGCGGAGTGATTCGAGTACGCTCACGAGTCGGCGGGTGTCGCGCGGGTGGAGGCCAATGCTCGGTTCGTCGAGAATATACATCGACCCCACCAGCGCCGATCCGAGCGAGGTGGCCAGTTTAATGCGCTGATATTCACCGCCTGATAGCGAATTGGTGAGCCGGTTGAGGGTCAGATAGCCCAGCCCAACGCGCTCCATGTAATCGAGCCTGTTCCGAATTTCGACCAGAATCCGACCGGCTACTTTCTGGGTAGTCTCGGGCAGATCGAGGGTGCGGAAATAAGTCGCCACCTCGCTGATGGGCATCAGTACCAGATCGGTGATAGAGATTTTGCGGCCGTCGCTGCCGGTCAGTTTCACGTAGCTGGCGTCTTTCCGCAAGCGCGAACCCCGGCATTCGGGGCAGGTGGTTTTGCCCCGGTACCGCGAGAGCATCACCCGGTACTGCACCTTGAACGTCTGACTTTCGACCCACACAAAGAAATCGTGCAGTCCCGAAAAGTACGAGTTACCCGTCCAGAGCAAATCTTTTTGCTCCAGCGTGAGATCTTTGAAGGGTCGGTGAATGGGGAAGTCGAACCGAATACCATTGCGCAGCAGGGGTTTCAGGAATTCCTCGCTCATTTTTTCGCTCCGCCAAGGAGCAATAGCCCCCTCGAATACCGACAGGTTTTTGTCGGGCACCACCAGATCAGGGTCAATGCCGAGGACCTTCCCGAAGCCATCGCACCGGCGGCAGGCTCCGTACGGGTTGTTGAACGTGAACAGATTCACGCTCGGCTCTTCAAACGCGATGCCGTCGAGTTCAAACTTGTCCGAAAACAGCTGCGATTCTCCCCGGCTTACTACATCGACGCGGCAGGTGCCGTCGCCCTCGTTGAAAGCCGTCTGGACCGAATCTGAAAACCGGTATTGCGTATCTTCGTCGGGTTGGCCCTTGTCGTCGAGCAACACCGTACCCCGGTCAACCAGCAGTTCGAGCGGGGCTGTGTTAGCGAGTGCGTCGAGTTCGTTGGCGGGGAGTTCGAGCAGGTCTTCAATCTGCCGTACCTGACGGTCGGCCTGGTCGGTTGTGCCGTTGTCGATCACCACGCGGGTGTAGCCTTTCTGCAACAGAATCCGAAGTTCATATTCGAGCGTTCGGCCTTCGTGAATGAGCAGGGGCGTGGTAATCATGACCCGCTCGGTGGGTTGGTCGGGGGGGGCGGCCTGCGCAAAAATATAGTTGACCACATCGGTCACGGTATCCCGGCGCACCGCCCGGCCCGACACCGGCGAGTAGGTGGTACCCGCCCGGGCAAAGAGTAACTTGAGGTAATCGTAAATTTCGGTGCTGGTACCGACTGTAGAGCGGGGGTTGCGCGTCGAGACTTTTTGTTCGATGGCAATGGCCGGCGATACCCCCCGGATATACTCCACTTCGGGTTTTTCCATTCGACCCAAAAACTGGCGGGCGTAGCTGCTCAAACTCTCCACGTACATGCGCTGGCCTTCGGCAAACAGCGTGTCGAACGCGAGCGATGATTTGCCGGAGCCCGAGAGTCCCGTCAGGACCACCAGTTTATTGCGGGGAATGGCAACGTCAACATTTTTCAGGTTGTGTACCTTTGCTCCTTTGATAAGGATATACTGTTTCGGATCGAGGTCGTCAATAGTGACTGCTGGGCCTGTTTCCGCAAGATTCCCGGAGGTTGTGTTCATTCAGAAAGTTAAGCAAACCGTATCTGTAGGCTAACGGTTTTCAACGGAATTAGGTTTCTGGAATTCAATCATTCGTTGGCTTGCCAAAGAGCCGGTATGTTTGGGTAGCTTGTCCGTCGATTCGTTGTTTTTTACCAACCATTCCGCTATGAATTTTGTCGAAGATGATTTGTACCGATTGCTGGTGGCCCTGCTGGTGGGTGGCCTGATCGGGGTAGAGCGCGAATACCACAGCAAGGCTGCGGGGTTTCGGACCATGATCATGATTTGTGTGGGGGCGGCTTTGTTTACGCTAGCTTCGGAACGTATCGGTGACTCCGGCGACCGGATTGCCGCCAATATCGTCAACGGTATCGGCTTTCTGGGCGCGGGTATTGTTTTTAAGGAAGACAACCGGGTGCGAGGGCTCACCACGGCCGCTACCGTTTGGGCGGTGGGGGCTCTGGGCATGTGCATCGGCGGTGGGCATTACGACATCGGGCTGGTGGGGGCTGCGGTGGTGCTGGCAACGCTCTGGCTCATGGTAGGAACCTCCAACTGGATTGGCTCCAAAAATCAGCAGCGCGACTACAAAATCGTGACGACCTTTAAAAACAAAACGCTGCAACACTACGAGCGGCTGTTTGAAGAGTGCGGGCTGGTGCCACGGCGCGGGCGTCAGGAGCGTATTGGTAATGAGATTATCGGACAGTGGCGGGTGTCGGGCCCTGATAAAGCCCACGAAAAGTGTATCAAGCGGCTCTTAAACGATGCCGAAGTAAAGCAGTTTGTGTTCTAAAAAATTTCGGGTGCCCCTTTTTCGTTCTTTCATTTAGTTTGTGGGGTCTCGGCACCCGTGCTGCCCTCAACCGGGCTCACCGGCCGAAACCACCCCGCGAACTGCACACTCTAAACGAACCATGAGACATATTCGTCGTATTTTACTGGCTGTTGCGCTGTTGAGCAGCGGCATGGCTTTCGGGCAAATCACCGAAGACCCCGAAGATCGGGAGCGGGGCAATCAGGGGTACGAGCCCCTCCGTACACAGACACCTGAGGGGCGGCCGTTGCCATTCTGGCAGCGTCTGCGCGTGGGGGGCGGCATTACCGGGTTCCGGTTTGGAAACCCGTTTAGCTTAGGGGCTGCACCGGTGGTCGCGTATCAGGCGTCGGAGAGGTTGGTGCTGGGTATTGGCGGCAGCTACACTTACACGCGTTACAAAGCCATCGACCGGGTTACGGGTCGCACTATTCCGTTTGAGACGTACAATCAGTTTGGTGCGCGCGGATTCGCCATGTTTGAGGCACTGCCCTCGGTTATTCCGAACCTGTATTTGCACGGCGAGGTCGACAACAGTGCCATTCAGGTGATCGATAACATCAATGGCGGTCGGCAAACGGCAAGCGTAACGGCTCCGTTGCTGGGTCTGACGTTTTCGCAGCGGGTGGGCCGACTGGCGGGGGTAAACATTACGGCCCTGTACAATCTGAATTACAACGGGAACCGGCTTAATCAGGCCATTTACGGGAGCCCGTTTGTGTTCCGTATTTCGTTCTTCTAAACAGAGGGCACAACTCCGTTTTGTTCAACCCGGCTGCTGCGGTGGCCGGGTCACCCCCCCCGGCCCCCTCCTGAAATCAGGAGGGGGTGTTCGAAACGTTTACCTTGACTAACAAAAGGGGTAGTATAGTACGCCTACTGTACTGAACATCCGGACTTCAGATATTAGACGTACTGCCATTCTGTAGAGAAGTCTAACGTCTAATGTCCAACATCTAATGTCTAATGTCCAGTCCTGAGATATATGCCTTATAAGTCTGGTAATACTGACCTTTTGTAGGAAGGAACTGAGGGGTACTCTGCCCCCTTTGCTAAGAGATACGCGGGCTTTGTTGGCGGATTGTTAATTTTGGTCCCGAAACGTAGTCCTTCCCCATGCTCTTTAGCTCGGCCATATTTCTTTTTCTGTACCTGCCCACCTTTCTGATTATCTATTACCTGCTGCCTACGCGCTTCAAAAACGCGTTTTTGTTTGCAGCCAGTCTGGTATTTTATGCCTGGGGAGAAGGTATCGTTGTGTTGATTCTGCTCTTGTCGGCCGGGATCAACTTCATAGCTGGTCGACTCATTGAGCAGGGCAAACGGAAGGCTGGTTTGTGGCTTTCGCTGGCGGGGAGCCTGTCATTGCTGTTTTATTACAAGTACAGCAACTTCGCTGTGGAGTCGGTGCGGGGCTTTGCCGAGGCTCTGAGCCTGCCCGGGGCCGGCAATATCGAGCTGGCGGCTATTGCCCTGCCTATCGGCATTAGCTTTTATACGTTTCAGGGTATCTCGTACACGCTCGACATATACTGGGGGCGCATCCGGGCCAACAAGAGCTTTATCAACTACGGTACCTACGTGGCTATGTTTCCGCATCAGATAGCCGGGCCTATTGTGCGCTACGCCGACATTGCCCCCGAACTGGCCGAGCGGCACGTAACGGTCGAGAAATTCGGGGTGGGGGCCGAGCGCTTTATCATTGGTATGGCCAAGAAAATTCTTCTGGCCAACACGTTTGCGAGCCTCGCCGACCAGATTTTCAACGCGCAACTGTCCGACATCAGCACGGCTACGGCCTGGTTGGGTATCGTGGCTTACACTTTCCAGATTTACTTCGACTTTTCGGGCTATTCCGACATGGCTATCGGTCTGGGCAAGATGGTAGGGTTCGATTTTAAAGAAAACTTCAATTACCCCTACATCGCCCGGTCCATTCAGGATTTCTGGCGTCGGTGGCACATTTCGCTGTCGAGCTGGTTTCGCGACTATGTGTATATTCCACTGGGCGGCAACCGGGGCGGGGAGTTTAAAACCTACCGCAACCTCCTGATTGTGTTTTTTGTGACGGGCCTATGGCACGGGGCGAGTCTCAACTTCATTGTCTGGGGGCTGTACCACGGCGTATTTCTGCTGATTGAACGCGCCGGGTTGGGTAAGCGGCTGGAGCGGGCCCCGGCCGTAGTGGGGCATGTGTACACCCTGCTGGTGGTGCTGGTCGGCTGGGTGTTTTTCCGGGCGGTCGACCTGAGCAGTGCCCTGGCGTATCTGGGTAAGATGGCCGGCTTGAGCGCAGGCCCGGCAGCTGTGGCCTATCCGCTCTCGTTTTTTATCAATACCGAAGTGCTGGTATCGCTGGGCCTTGCCGTGGTGCTGGCTACGCCTGTGTACCACCGGTTTCAACGGTTCTGGCAGGGTTTGCCGGCCGTGGCCATTCGGGAGGTGGTGTACTCGCTGGGGCTGTTTGGCCTGTTTATCGCTGCGGTTATGTACTTAGCCGCCGACACCTACAACCCGTTTATTTATTTCCGGTTCTGAGTTGGCAACTGGCTGTTTGGCCATACCTACCTCTGTTTTTCGCCGTCTGACAAACCCGGCATCACGCTATGAACAACCCCCGATTCCGCATACTCGCTTTTGGCTTTGGACTGCTGTTGCTGCTGCCTACCCTCGATCAGCTGCTGGGCTTGTCGGCCCGGTTCGAGAGTACCGAAAACCGCCGGGCCGGTGGGGTGCCCGCTTTTCATTTTCCGCACATCAATAGCTTTGTGCGGCAGTTCGATCAGTATTACAAAGAGAATTTTGGCTGGCGCAACGCCTTGTTTTACGCCTACAGCCGCTGGCAGTACTGGGGGCTGGGTGGGTCGCCCCTGCCCGAAAAAGTAGTGGTGGGCAAAGAAGGCTGGTTTTTCCTGGGCGATAGCTACAACAATGTGGTGAAGCAGCACCGGGGCCTCATGCCGCTCTCGGCCGACTCGGCCCGGCTCATCAGCACGCACCTGCTTCGGCGGCAGGCCGAACTGACCGCGCAGGGCATCCGGCTGTACGTGCTCATTGCCCCCGACTCACACAGTATTTACCCCGAATTTCTGCCCGACCGCGTTGCGTACAAGGCCCCCTCGCGGCTCGATGTCCTCCGCCAAACCCTTGAGCAGCAGGGGCAGGTACCGTTTATCGACCTGCGCGACACTCTGCTGGCGGCCAAAAAGCGGGATGTGGTCTATTACCAGACCGACACACACTGGAATGATTACGGTACGCTGGTAGGGTCAGCCCGGTTGCTGAACCGGATTGGGCCCGATTTTCCGGCCATGAGACCCGTGCAACCGGCCGATTACCAGATTACTAAAATGCGCGGGGGCAGCGGGGATCTGGTTCGGATGATGGCTTTGCAGGACGACATCCGTGACCCGGTATTTTACGAGATTAAAACCGCCCCGGCCATTACGGCGCGCCAAACCGCCGAGGTACCCAATACCGAAACCGGCCCCCGCGCTACGGGGTTTCCGAGTACCCGTTTTGTGGGCCCGAATTCCCGTGCGCCGAAGCTCCTCTTTATTGGCGACTCGTTCAGTCACAGCATGATGCCCCTGCTGGCGGGTTACTTCCGGGAGTCGTATTTTTCCCGCAGTAGTTACCTTAGCCCAGCCGTGGTGCAGCAGGAAAAACCCGACGTAGTGGTGTTTCAGATCGTAGAGCGCAATTTGGGCTGGCTGGCCGAAATCTGAGCCGTTTGCCCCAGCACGGGTGTAGGACAAGTTCTTTGTGATAGGTTCGACAAAAGGTTTTTTTCTGACAAGATTACAGGATGAACAGGATTGATTGAGCCCAAAAAAATCCTGTTTATCCTGTAATCCTCCGGGCCGCCGGGCGGTCAGAAAAATAAACTTGTCCTACACCCCCCAGTACCAGATCGGCCCCTTTTTCGCCGATCATGATGGCGGCCGCATTGGTGTTGCCCGACACTACCAGCGGCATCACCGACGCATCAATCACGCGTAAGCCTTCTACCCCCTGCACCCGCAGTTGAGGGTCGACCACGGCCATATCATCGATACCCATTTTGCAGGTGCCTACTGGGTGGTACACCGTTTCGAGCTGGTTTAGGATATGATGCCACAGACCCTCGTCGGAGCGGTTGGGGGGCGTCTGAATCCGCTGGCGGAACGGCCCAAAGGCATCGGCCTCCATAATTTCCAACGAACGTCTGATGCCGCCCATCAGAATGGCCCGGTCGTTTTCGGCCGTCAGGAAATTGGGCTGAATCACGGGAGCATCGGCCACACTGCCTGAGCGCAGACCTACGTAGCCACGGCTTTCGGGGCGGAGCAGCGTGGGCAGAATGGTGTAGCCATCGGTATGCGGGAAGGTGTTCAGGTCGTACAAATCCACATCGTACTGATCGCCGAGGTGAATAGGGGCGAAGTGCAGTTGCAAGTCGACCCGGCCCGTGGGGTCGAGTTGGTTGGTGAAGGCGTAGGCTTCGAGCGGGCTGATGCTCATGGGGCCTTTCCGGCCCATGAAATATCGCGTCAGGGCCAGTACCTGCCGCAGCGGAGCCAGGTGAAAATTGCTCGTGCTCCCGCGTTGCGACGAGAGCGCACTGACAGCCGTAAACAGGTGGTCCTGGAGATTCTGCCCCACGCCCGGTAGCTCATGTTTCACGTCGATACCGTGGCGTTTTAGCTCGTCTTTAGGCCCAATGCCCGACAGCATCAGCAGTTGGGGTGATTGAAACGCCCCGGCCGACAGAATTACTTCGCGCCGGGCGGTGGCTGTCTGCGTGGTGCTTTTACCGGTAATAAACTCGACCCCCGTGGCCCGGCCCTGTTGCAGAATAACCCGTTGGGTGAGGGCATGGGTAATTACCTTCAGGTTGGGGCGGTTCAGTACCGGCTTCAGAAATGCATTCGCGGTGCTGTGCCGCTTGCCGTCTTTGATGGTAAACTGGAAAAAGCCAGCCCCGGCCTGATTGGCCCCGTTATAATCGGCGTTGGGGGCAATGCCTGTTTGTCCGCAGGCCTGCACAAACGCGGGGGCCACGGGCGTCCGAAACGTCTGGGCAAAGGTAACATTGAGTGGCCCACCGGTGCCGTGATAGCCCGCGTCGAGCTGATCGGCCTGTTCGTTGTGCTCCGACCGCATGAAATAGGGGAGCACCTCCTCAAAACTCCAGCCGGTATTACCCAGCCGGGCCCAGTCGTTGTAGTCTTCGCGGTTGCCCCGCACGTAGGCCATGGCGTTGGTGCTGCTGCATCCGCCCAGCGTTTTGCCCCGTGGGAGGTAGATTCGTCGGCCGTCGAGGGCTTGCTGCGGTTCGGTCCAGAACCCCCAATCGACCGCCGACCGGTGCAGTTTGCCGTAGGCGGCCGGAATCTGAATTTCGAGTTTTGAGTCGGGACCGCCTGCTTCGAGCAGCAGCACCGAAACGGACGGGTCGGCCGAAAGTCGGTTGGCCAACACACAGCCCGCCGAACCGGCACCCACAATGATAAAATCGTAGTTCATGACTCGTTGAAAAGACGATAGGAATGTTGAAGGTACAATTATTTCACGGTATCGGACTATAAAAGCCGGGTGTGCCTCTTTTTTATGGAAAAGGGATTGCGTAACCCATCACCGCAACCGCCGAAAATATGCCGTACTTTCGCAGCTGGTTTACCAACCTGCCCCCAATTCATGACTATTTGGTACCTGACCGACCTGATTGGTACAAGTGTATTCGCGATTTCCGGCGCTTTATCGGCCCTGCAAAAGAAAATGTACCACGACCTGTTCAGTATATTTTTTGTCGGTTTCGTGACGGCCATCGGGGGTGGTACCCTCCGCGACATCATCATGGGCGCCCACCCGATTGCCTGGATTCGCGACCCGAACTACCTGGTTGTCATTATTGCCAGCGTGCTTATTGCCGTTTTGTGCCGTACCTGGTGGCTGGGGATGCTCCGGCGGCCTTTGCTGATTTTTGACACCCTCGGCATCGGTATCTACACGATTCTGGGCATGCAGAAAGCCCTGGCCCACGGGGTAAACGAGTGGGCGGCTATTTTGCTCGGTCTCATTTCGGCCCTGTTTGGCGGGGTTATCCGCGATACCCTTGTCAACGACTTGCCCCTTATTTTCGACCGGCAACTGTACGCAACGCCCTGTCTGGCGGGGGCTATTCTGTATTTGGCTGGCCTCGCGCTCGGCCTCGACACCAACCTGAACTTCGTTCTCTCGGCGGGTACTATCACCTTGTTTCGGTTAGTGGCTATCCGGAAGGGCTGGTCTTTGCCCCGCGTTGAGTAGCTCTTCCGCTACGGAATATGATACCCTAAGTTGTGCTTGATTTCTTTAAGCACAAACGTGCTGTTGAGTACGCCGATGTTCTCGATCTGGGAGAGCTTGTACTTCACAAAATCGTGGTACTCGGCCAGGCTGGCTACGTGAATCTTGAGCATAAAATCCACCTGCCCGGCCATGTGGTAGCATTCCTGCACTTCTTCCAGTTTCTGGACCTCTTCCTCAAACTTGTCGATAAACGCTTTGTCGTGGTAGCGCATAGATACCTGACAGAACGTGGTGATGGGCTGACCGAGCAGACTTTTGTCGAGCACGGCAATGTACTGCTTGATGTAGCCGAGGGTTTCGAGCCGTTTGATGCGCTCATAAACCGGCGACAGTGTGAGGCCCAGATGCGACGCCAGCTCCTTGGTGGTGAGCTTGGCGTCCTGCTGCAACAGGCGCAGGAGTTTCTTGTCGGTATCGTCTAAGGTGTCCATGCCGAAAAATTTTCTATGGGTGGCTTAAAAATACAGTACGTTATCGAAAGGCTTGCGGCATTAAATCTGATTAGCCATAAAATTCACGGATTTATTCAGAAACGCACTACTTATTCCCTGTAAAAATAACTTTGCTCCGTAAATAGACGCTGTTGTCGAATTGCGTTTTCATCAACGAAACTTACTTCATCACACCCTTACTTAACGTCTTATGCAGCGCGAAACCGTATTAGTGATCGGAGCAAATGGGCAAATCGGAACGGCCCTGCTCCCGCAGTTGCAGGCTCAGTTTGGCGTTGGCCACGTGGTGGCTACCGACCTGCGCCCCCCGGTGGTGGAATCGGGCCCGTTTGAGGTGCTGGATGCCACAAAACCCGATGCCCTGACCGACATAGTGCGCCGGTATCGGGTTACGCAGATTTATCATTTGGCGGCTGTGTTGTCGGCCAAAGGCGAGGGCGATCCGCTCTGGGCCTGGAACCTCAACATGCAGACCCTGCTCAACGTGCTCGAAGTATCGCGGCAGTACCAGGTTCGTAAGGTATTTGTGCCGAGTTCCATTGCGGCCTTTGGCGAACACGCGCCCAAAGACGAGACGCCCCAAAGCAGCCCACTCGACCCGGCTACGGTGTACGGAATCAGTAAGGTAGCCGCCGAAAACTGGTCGCTTTACTACCACAAACGCTACGGGCTCGATGTGCGCTCGCTGCGGTATCCGGGTGTGATCAGCTACCAGTCGATGCCGGGGGGCGGCACTACTGATTATGCCGTGTCGATTTTTCACGCGGCCGTGCAGGGGCAACCGTTTGAATGTTTCCTGGCCGAAGACACCCGCCTGCCCATGATTTACATGGACGATGCCCTGCGGGCTACCCTCGAACTGATGGAGGCCCCCGCGGATCGTATCAGCGTGCGTACGTCGTACAATCTGGCCGGGATGAGTTTTACGCCCGCCGAGCTGACGGCCGCCATTCAGGCGTATTTCCCGGAGTTTTCGACCGTGTACAAGCCCGATTTCCGGCAGGCTATTGCCGAGTCGTGGCCCCGGAGTATCGACGATTCGGTGGCCCGGCAGGATTGGGGCTGGAAACCCGCGTTTGACCTGCCCCGGATGACGCACGAAATGATCACCAACCTGACCCCGGCTTACCAGCCGCTGGTCGCAACCGTTTAAACACCATGTACGGAAGCATCAAAGAACAACTTCAGCAAGAACTCGATAGTATCAAAGAAGCCGGTCTGTTCAAGTCAGAGCGGATTATTGTATCGCCCCAGTCGTCGGTAATTGCCGTACACGATGGCCGCGAAGTGCTCAATTTCTGCGCTAATAACTACCTCGGCCTGTCGTCGCACCCCGACGTAGTCGAAGCGGCTCACAAAACGCTCGACAGCCACGGTTTTGGCATGTCGTCGGTGCGGTTTATCTGCGGTACGCAGGATATTCACAAGGAGCTCGAACGCCGGACGGCCGAGTTTGTCGGGGCCGAAGACTGTATTCTGTACGCGGCTGCATTTGATGCCAACGGTGGTGTATTTGAGCCCCTGCTCAACGAAGAAGATGCCATCATCTCCGACGAACTGAATCACGCGTCGATCATCGACGGGATTCGGTTGTGCAAGGCCAAGCGGTTCCGGTACAAACACAACGACATGGCCGACCTCGAAGCCCAGTTGCAGGCGGCTTCGTCGGCCCGCCGGACGCTGATTGTGACCGACGGTGTGTTTTCGATGGATGGCACCATTGCCCAGCTCGACAAAATCTGCGACCTCGCCGATCAGTACGGGGCTATGGTGATGGTCGATGAGTGCCACGCCAGCGGGTTTATCGGCAAAACGGGCCGGGGTACGCCGGAGTACCGCAATGTGCTGGGCCGGATCGACATTATCACGGGTACTTACGGTAAGGCCCTCGGTGGAGCATCGGGTGGTTTTACGGCCGCTCGCAAAGAGATTGTGGAGCTGTTGCGCCAACGCTCGCGGCCGTACCTGTTTTCCAACACCCTGGCACCGACCATCGTAGGGGCGTCGCTCAAAGTGCTGGACATGCTCGAAAGCTCGACCGCCCTGCGCGATAAACTCGAAACCAACACGCAGTATTTCCGGGAGGCCATGACGGCTGCTGGGTTCGATATTCTGCCCGGCGAGCACCCCATTGTGCCTATCATGCTTTACGACGCTCCCCTGGCGCAGGAATTTGCGGCCCGGCTGCTGCAGGAAGGCATCTATGTAATTGGGTTCTTCTACCCGGTGGTACCGAAGGGCAAAGCTCGGATTCGGGTACAGATTTCGGCCGGTCACGAGCCCGAACATCTGCAAAAAGCCGTTGCTGCCTTTACCAAAGTAGGGCAGGAGCTGGGGGTTATCAAAGCCGCCGAAACCGTCGCCTAACGTAGAGACTGGTCCGCCGGAACGGCCTTTTTTACTTCGCCGAGAGTCTCCTGTGCGTCAGCCTATTTGCCCACAAGCAGGCCGACGCACAGGAGACTTTTTTTACAGGTTGTTGGTGCTTTTGAGCGCCCAATACATCAATACGGGCTGAAAAAACAACCGGGCGAACCGTTTCCGGTCGGTGTCGAGGCCGAAGGCGCTGCGTCGGTTCACGTACTGCGAAATATTACCCGGAAACACAGCTGCGAAGAAGCCCGCAGCTACTTTGCCCACCGTTTGTTCGTAGGTTGGGTTGGCCAATACCAGCGCGCTACCCAGGGCTATTTCGGCAAGGCCCGAATACACCACCGTGTCGTCGACATCGAGTGGTACCCAGTCGGGAACTTGCGCCCGAAATTCCTGCCGGGCCACGGTCAGGTGGCTTATGCCGGCCCAAATCAATGAGCTACCCAGCGCTATCCGGGCGGCTACTTTTGCATGTTTTGTCAGATCCATACCGTTATTTATTATTCGGTAGCCTATTTGGTACATGTGTAGGCCACCTGATTAAAATACGAATCGGTATGCACTAAGAGATGTTTATTAATCTGATTAATAAGTGCTTGAAATGTAGAGGGCGAGGATAAACACAGGTATTTTTGTTTGACTCGTAAGTAAAGAGTAAGGTGTCGATATTTGACTGAAGAGGAGCGATGGTTCGGGTTTGTAAAAAAAAACATAATTTCGTTTCTTAGTAATCGCATGAATACCATCCACATCCACAATGGTCAATGTATACGGCACACACCATCGGAAGCTAATTCCAGAGGAAACACCTATCCACAAAAATTTAGTCGACCGAACCTTATTTTGTCAGATTGAGACGGCATTGGGTGGTAAATACTGGGTACCCAAGTTGCTCATATTCTCTCTGCTAAGTGTATTGTTTTTTGCCTTACCCAGTTACGAGCGGTTTTGGAACCCCAACAACGACTATAAGTCAATCTGGACAGCCATTGCGAATCAGATTGAACATCCGTTGAAAGCAGGGCATTATGACCCACGAAGCCATGAGGCAAAAATAGCGTTTCGGCTTTTTCCGGCGCTGATTGGTCAGCTTGCCCCCTTTAGCGAGCCGCTCTCCCGCGTGATGTTTATATTCTTTGTACAACACCTATGTGGGGTATTATTTTTTCTGATGCTTATCAAATGGGCCTATGCCACGGTTGCCGATAAGGTTAGTGTGTTTTTAGTAGTGTATTCGTTTGTATTCGTTTATATAGGCCGCTGTTTTTTTTACGAGTTTTACCCGTTTTTCGATGGCATTGCTTTCTTCATTATGATGATGGCGCTGTGCCTGAAAAAACCGTGGGCCGCTTTCGCGGTCCTGTCGTTTGCGTACTGGACCGATGAGCGGGCCGTAATCGCATCTCCGCTGATTTTGTTGTACCACTTGTTGGATAGGGGTGGCTGGCAAACCCTAACGCCCAAACAGATGCTGGCGAATTACCGGACGTATATTCCGTACTTCGCAACGCTGGGCCTGTATGCGGTTATGCGGCTCGTATTACAAGCGGAGTACGACCTGCACACGCCTGTTGGGGGGCGTGCTGATGCGGGTTTTTCGGTATTTCTGGACCAGCTTTCGCATATACCGTTGGCGGTAGTGCTGGCCTACGAAGGCAGTTGGCTGCTGATTGGGGCGGCTGCCTATGTTTTCCTGACGAACCGGTCGTATAGCCTGTTGGCGAGTTATCTGGGTATTTTGGTCATTATTTTGGTTGTTTCCTGCTGCGTTTGGGATGTCAGCCGGAGCGTTTCGTATAGTTTTCCGGCCCTGTTGATTGCGTTTGGGTTATTGGCCAACCGGTATCCAATTCGGTACACCCGCTACGTCATGCTTGGGATTTTGTGCTTTAATCTGTTGATCCCGACGTACAAATACCACTTTCATAATTTCTTCTGGCAGGTGCCCGCTCCCCTCAAGCTGGTACATTATTTTCTTGGGTAAGCATAGACACGACACGGGGAGCACCGCCAATCCACCGCCTTTTGCCTACTTTTGCGTTGGATATACGATACCGTTGGCACAATGCAGATGAATAGCGAGAGTAGTGGGTTGGGAGGATTCGTTTACCGTCTCTGGTTGATGTATCGACTTATATACTCTTCTTTAGTAAATACGTATACGTTTTTAGATTTGAAGAAAAGGGCTGCACCGAAACCAATGGGCTATTGGTATAGGCTGGTTTGGATGGGCCTTGTACTGATGGGTGCCCTGAGTGGGTGCCGGGTACAGAAATATCCGCCCGAACTAACGCAGGCGCTGCCATCCACCTCACCAATCGGGCAGGAGATCACGCTGACCGGTTACCAGTTTGGCGATGAACCAACCGTACACTTTGGCCGAGAAGGAACGTTTGTACAGGCGCAGGTAAGCGACGCCAACGATCAGGTTATCAAAGTAACGGTGCCACGAATGCCCATCGGCGCCACGCAGATACGGGTCACCAACGAGCAGGGCGTTACAGATCCGGTGGCTTTCACCGTCAATCAGCCCATGCCCGTGATTACCTCCATTACCCCAACCAACGCGTTGCCCGGAGAGCGGATCGTGATTCAGGGCGATTATCTGGATCAGTTACGCTGGGTGGGCTTCGGCGTAAACGGCGTCAATTCGGTTGAAAACGGGACTCCGCAGTCGATCACCGTGACGGTGCCAGCCGGGGTGACGCGCGGGCCGCAACAACTCGAAGTAGAAACCATAGGCGGTAGGGTATCCCGGCCGTTTCTGGTGGCGGGTGTTCCACAAATCACGTCGTTTGCTCCCCGGCGCCCCCGGCTTTCGGAGGAGGTAAGTGTGCAGGGACGTAACCTGCTCGATGGCGTTGTGCTGCTCAACGGCCTCCGAATGCCCCTCACCCGTAATACCGATACTGAACTCCGGTTTACTGTACCGGCCAATGCAACTTCGGGCCGTATTGCCGTAACCCTCTACGATCAGCTCACGGCTGTTTCGGCCGATACCTTGCTTCTGGCGTTAGTCCCCACCATCGACCCCGGTGGCTTTAGCATCACCGAGGGCGTCCGGGGCGATCGGCTGCTGATAACCGGCCGCAACCTGCGCGATGTTTCGTCGGTTACGTTGGGGGGCACACCCGCAACCTTTCGGGCGCTCAACGATACGCAACTGGAGGTGATTCTGCCCGAACGCCAGCAGGCAGGCAACGTGTTTCTGGCCCTGACAAACCTCGGAGGCAGTATCACCAGTACGCAGCCATTTCTGTACTACAACGCTCCGGCCGACCTGACGTTTTCGCCCACCCGCGCTATTCGGGGGCGCGAGATTGTGGTGAACGGACAGAGTTTGTTTCGGATTACGGGCGCAACCGTAAACGGACGGCCGGCCCCTATCACAAGCCGAATCGAAGGGTCGGAAGTGAAATTTGCGGTGCCGGCCGACGCGACTACCGGTCCCATTATGCTGACCAACCGGGCTGGTACAGCCACCAGCAGCCGCTCGCTTACGGTGGTACTTCGCCCTGTTATATCAACCTTTACCCAGAAGGCTATTGTGGGGAGCCGGGTAGTTCTGACCGGGGCTCACCTACTCAATGCACAGGTGTTTTTTACGGGTAGCCAGGGGGCGGCTCCGTCAGACGGCCGCAACACCGATAGCGAACTCTGGGTGAGGGTATCCAACGACGCCCAAACCGGCCCCATCCGGGTGGTCAACGAAGCGGGAGAAACGCTCACCACCTCCTTTACGGCTTTGCGGGCGCCGGCTGGTATTGCGTTTGGTCCCGACCGTGCCCGGCCGGGTACCGACATCACGGTTACGGGCTCCAACCTGACCGATGCCACGGAGGTGCGGTTTGGCAACGGACGGTCGTCGGCAGCCCGGTTCCGGGTGTCGGGGCAGTCGTTGATTGTCACCGTACCTGCTGATGCCACCGACGGCGCCATTTGCGTCACCAACGATGCCGGTACGGTCTGTTCGGTAGGTTCCTTCTTTGTGATTGCGCCCATCACCAATTTCACCTTTGCGCCCACCAGCAGCAGCGTGGGGGGCAGTATTACCATTACGGCCGCCAGCCTTCAGAGCGTGCGGGAGGTACGGTTCAACAATGGCCGGTCGTCGGCCGCACCGTTTCGGATGGTTGGGCAAACACTGGTGGTTACTGTACCGCCCGATGCGCAGACCGGACCGATCTGTCTGATAAACGATGGGGGCACAGGTTGTTCAACCCAGAACTTCACGCTTATTCCGCCCCCGGCCAACCTCGCCTTGTCGGTTACAGCGGCTGCCGTTGGGGCTGAAGTGATTATTACGGGTGCCAATTTGAGTACCACGCGCGAAGTGCGCTTTACCAATGGTCGGTCGTCGGCGGCTACTTTCCGGGTGTTGCCTACCACGCCAGCGTCTCTGTCGGTTACTGTCCCTACAGATGCCGCCAATGGCCCAATCTGTATCACCAACAGCGGGGGAGAGGGTTGTACGGCTGTTAGTTTTACGGTACGGTAGGTATCAGCAAATCCGCACCACCAAGTCGGGTTCGAGCATAACGCGCTGGAAAGCGGGGCCCGGCTCGTGGGTGCCTGACTCGGTGACCGACAGCAGAATCTCGACGGCCTTGCGGCCAATCTGGTACGGGTGTTGCTCTACCGACGCCAGGGGCGAATGATCCATGTAGGCTGTGAGCGGGAGGTTGGCAAAACTGACAAACGAGATGTCGGCGTTGATCTGAAGGCCCTGCTTGCGGCAAACCTGCATGGCGTCGAGGGCTACATAATCGTTGAACGCCAGCACCGCGTCGGGCCGGTGCGGGGTGCTGAGCAACTGCGCCATTTGCCGGGCCGTATCGTCGGGTGTCAGGTCGACGCGCTTGATCAGGGCGTTTTCTACCGGCAGGTTTTCTTCCAGCAAGGCCCGTACATAGCCCCGGTAGCGGTCTTCGCTGGCTACCAGGGGGTGCGGTCCGTTGATCAGGGCAATTCGCCGAAACCCCCGGCTTGCCAGCCACTTGGTAGCTTCGTAGGCCCCTTTTTCCATGTCACAGCCTACCTGATGGGTCTCGATCCGGGGCGGAATTCGGTCGAAGAGGACCACCGGAATCCGGCGGTCGAGCAGATTCTGGATATGGTCGAACTGCTGCGACTCCTTGGCCACCGACAGCATCACCCCATCGACCTGGTTGGCCGCCAGGACCGACAAAATCTGCCGTTCACGCTCAAACAGGTCGTGCGACTGGTACAGGGCCACGGTGTACTGATGTCCAAAGGCCAGCTCTTCTACGCCGTTGACGACTTCCGAAAAGAAATTCTCCCGGATTTCGGGGAGCACCATGGCAAACACCCCGGTTTTGCCCCGGCGCAGGTTACGGGCCGTGGTGCTCGGAAAATACTTGAGCTGACCCGCCAGCCGATGCACAGCCTCGCGGGTGGCCGGGCTGATCCGGGGGTTGTTTTGCAACGCCCGCGAAACCGTTGACGGAGAGATGTGTAACCGACGGGCAATCTCCTTAATTGTGATTGTTTCTTTCATCGAACGGCTGGTCCACGTATACAAAATACGTTTTGGGTGCCCAAACGCAAAAAAATCTCCTGTTTTGAGCAAACGATTGCACACCGTAGAGCAAACGTTTGCACAGGTACTACGGGTTAAATTAAACAGTTTTGGGCCGAATGTGACCTTTTAGGAGACAATTGAGGGGAGTAATTTTCAAAAAGTTTTAGCCGCCCCACGACCCAAACAGGGCGTGCGGTTTTCCCTTCAATCATCACCAGACATGACAACCTCCCGGCGTTCTTTTTTGCGTACGGCCGCCCTCAGTACGGCCGCCGTACCGTTTTTACCCGCCCTGACCGGGGCGGCCTCAGCCCAGGCACAACCCGCGGCCCTGTCGAAAGTTCGGCTCGGCTTTATCGGGGTCGGTTTACGCGGTCGTAGCCACCTGCAACAGGCGCTGTACCGGCCCGATGTAGAGATTACGGCACTCTGCGACATCTCGCCCGACGCAATTGCCCGCTCCAACGCTATGATCGAAAAGGCGGGTCGGAAGGCCCCCGTGGCTTACACGAAAGGCGATGAAGCGTACCTGGACATGCTCAAGCGCGACGACATCGACGGGGTGGTGATTTCAACACCCTGGGAGTGGCATACGCCGATGGCCGTGGCCACCATGAAAGCAGGTAAGTATGCCGGGCTGGAAGTATCGGCCACCGTAACGCTCAAAGAATCGTGGGATCTGGTGAATACCTACGAAAAAACGGGCTCGCACTGCATGTTGCTCGAAAACGTATGCTACCGGCGCGATGTAATGGCGATTCTGAATATGGTGCGTCAGGGTATGTTTGGCGAAATGACGTATACCCACTGTGGTTACGAGCATGATCTGCGCAACATTAAGTTCAACGATGGCAAAGGACATGGCGTAGGGGCTGAGTTTGGCAAAAACGCCTACTCAGAAGCGAGCTGGCGCACCCAGCATTCCGTAGATCGTAACGGCGATCTGTACCCGACTCACGGCCTCGGACCGGTGGCGCATTGGCTCAACATTAACCGGGGCAATCAGTTTGTGCGGCTTACCTCCATGGCCACCAAAAGCCGGGGGCTGCACCAATACGTGGTCGACAAGGGCGGCCCCAACCATCCCAACGCCAAGGTCAACTTCAAGCTGGGTGATGTGGTGACGACGATGGTAGAATGTGCCAACGGTGAAAACATCGTGATTATTCACGATACCAACTCGCCCCGGCCGTACTCACTTGGGTTCCGGGCGCAGGGTACTAAAGGAATCTGGATGGACGATGGCGACACCATCTATCTGGAAGGTATAAGTCCTAAACCGCACCAATGGGAGCCGTTTGGGCCATACGGCGAAAAATACGACCACCCACTCTGGAAACAGCACGCTCAAACCGCCCAGAATGCGGGCCACGGCGGTATCGACTTCTTTGTGCTGCGTGGATTCATTGAGGCCATCAAAAATCAGGTAGCGCCCCCCATCGACGTGTACGACGCGGCCGCCTGGAGTGCCATCAGCCCGCTGTCGGAAGAGAGTATTGCCAAAGGCAGCAAGCCGGTCGAGATTCCCGACTTTACGCGGGGTAAATGGAAAACCAATAAGCCCATTTTCGGCCTCAACGAAGTGTATTGATGTGCGCGTTTTTCGCTTCTGTCCACGTTTCAACCTATCCAATATGAAAAAAATGTATGCCTGCCTGCTCGTACTGTCGTTGGTTGTGATGACCCTGACAGCCTACGGGCAATCGCTCAGCCTGAGCGGAACCGTGCGCGACGATGCCGGTCAGCCCCTGCCGGGGGCAACGGTTGTGGTACGGGGCACCACCACCGGCACCACCACCAACGCCGAAGGTTCGTTTTCGATCCGGGTGCAGCCTTCCGATGTGCTCGAAATCAGTTCGATTGGGTTTCAGGGTACGACGGTCGCCGTCGACGGGCGCACCTCGGTGGAGATTTCGCTGAACCGGTCGACGGCTACCTTGGACGAGGTGGTCGTGTTGGGATACACCTCAACTACCCAGAAAAACCTGACCGGGGCGGCTCAGTCGGTTACGGCCAAGGACCTGAAAGACGTAACCGCCAACAATGTAGGGCAACTGCTTCAGGGCAAAGCGGCCGGGGTGTTTATCGGCAACAGTTCGGGCGACCCCCGCACCCCTCCGAAAGTGCTGGTGCGGGGTATTGGCACACTCACGGCGAGTTCAAATCCGCTGTATGTGGTGGATGGGGTGATCGGGGGGATTCCGAACCCAAGCGATATCGAAACCATTACGGTGCTGAAAGATGCCGCATCGACGGCCTTGTACGGAGCGCGGGCATCCAACGGCGTCATTGTCGTAACTACCCGCCGGGGAGCCGCCGGTAAAACCCGACTGTCGGCCCGGCTCAACAAAGGAATGGGTTATCTGAGCCTGGGGAATTTTGGCCTGCTCAATGGTACAGACCTGTACGCCCTGCAAAAAGGGGTATTTCAGCGCGACCGGCCCACGGCCAATGTCAACGATTATCTGCCCACGCCCGAAGCCAATGCCAACACCAACTGGTTCGATCTGGCGTTTCGGCCCGCTACCAACACGCTGGCTGAGTTGAGCGCGTCGGGTGGAAACGAAAAGACCCGCTTTTTCATGAGTGGCAACTACTATCAGGAGCAGGGGATTTTGAAAGGGACCGGCCTCGACCGGTTTGGGGGGCGGCTCAATTTCAGCCACAACGTGAGCGATAAATTTCGGGTGAGCATTAACACCTCAGGCCTGTACACACGTGGTTACGACGATAGCAACGGGGCTCTCTACGCAGCATACACCTACCTGCCCTACGATAGCCCCTACCTCGACGGGAAGCCGTATAACCCCGTAACCGGCGCGAAACGGTGGTACGGCCGCGACAACGCCAACTTTATCTACAACAGGCAGTTCAACACGTTTCGGGAGAACACCTTTGCGGGCGATGTACTGTTCAAGGCCGAATATGACCTGCTGCCGTGGCTCTCATTTTCGACCACCAACCGCGCACAAACCAGCTACTATGGCAGCGAGAGCAGCCAGGATTTGCGCGGCAACGCGGCTGCCGACGTACTCGGCCGGCTCTCGGACTACAGCAGCCGCGATTACAACCTGCTGACCTCCAACCTGTTTAAGTTCAAGCAGAGTTTTGCCGGTGGACATAGTATCGACGGTTTGGCGGGCTATGAGTTTCAGCGGTACTACTTTGAATCGCTGGGGGCTACGGGGAAGGGTATTTTCTCCGGCCTGAATATTCTGGATGCGACCTCGCAACCCGAAAGTATCAACGGCACCAAGACCGAGAATGCGTTTACGTCGTACCTGTTGCAAGCCAATTACGGCTACAATGAGAAGTATCTGGTAACGACCTCGTTCCGGCGCGATGGATCGTCGAAGTTCGGGCGTAACCGGCGCTTCGGTAACTTTTACGCCGTGGGTCTTACCTGGATTGCCTCGAACGAAGCCTTCCTGAGTAGCAATGCCACGCTCAACAACCTCAAATTCCGGCTTAGCTACGGAACCACAGGTAATGCCGATGGAATCAATGACTACGCAGCACAGGGTCTGTATAACCTGACAGGGCAGTACGCGGGTGTGCCCTCGGCCTTCCCTACCCGGATCGAGAATCCAAACCTCTCGTGGGAAGTCTCGAACAACGCCAACGTTGGGGTCGATGCTACCCTCTGGAACCGGCTCTCGGTAACGGTTGATCTGTATAACCGGCTTACCAACAATCTGCTGTTCAACCGGCCTTTGCAGGGTACAAGTGGGTATGCATTTATCACTGAAAACATCGGGGCGGTACGTAACCAGGGTCTCGAAGTGGTACTGTCGGCGGATATTCTCCAGAAAACGGCCCTCAAATGGCGCACCGAACTCAACGCAGGCCTGAACCGGAACCGGCTCATCAAACTGTACGGCGACCGCACATTGGTGGCCAACGGGCAACGTCCGTTTGCGCTCGATAAGCCGCTCAACAGCTGGTATATGCGCCGGTGGGCGGGCGTCGATGCCCCCACGGGCGACCCTCTCTGGGAGAAAGTCAATGCCGACGGATCGGTGGCGACTACCAACAATTACAACGAGGCCACGCTTCAGTTTATCGGCTCCAACGCCAATCCGAAACTGTTTGGTGGGGTACGTCAGGTGTTGAGCTGGAACAACTTTGAACTGAACGCTTTCTTCACCTACGCAGCCGGGGTAACGATCTACAACGGCGACCGCAACCTGTTCGACAACGACGGAGCCTACGACCGTTACAGCCTGATGGCCTTGCAGCCGGGCTGGAGCCGTTGGGAAAAGCCGGGCGATGTGGCTACGCACCCAAAATACGTGATTGGAGGCAACAAAAATGCTCAGCGCCCCTCGTCGCGCTTCCTCGAAAGCGGCAACTACCTCCGCCTGCGGAACATCAGCCTTAACTACGACGTGCCCAAAACCTGGCTACGCAGGGCCCGGCTCGAAGGGGTACGCCTGACGGCCTCAGCCGACAACCTGTTTACGGTCACCAAATTTTCGGGGATCGACCCCGACGTGACCGAGACGGGCGAAGTCGGAACGAAGTACCCCTTCAGCAAGAAATTTGTTTTTGGTGTTCAACTCAACTTTTAACCACTATCCCGTATGAACGCTTTATTTTCCCGGTTGGCAGGGCTAGGACTGGTCGTAATGATGAGTGCCTGTAGCATCGACAAAAAACCGTACAACGGTCTGCCCGAAGATGCCGTGCTGCAGAACGCGCAGGGCCTGCGGGCGGCAACCGATGGTAATTATATGTTTATCAAGGATTCGGATTACACCCGGAACCTGTATATCATGAATGAGTATCCCGGCGACAATGTCACGCTGAGCGGTACAACAACCGACCCTCTGTTTCTGACATATACCTACCGCCGAACCTCCGATCAGGGCAACGCGCTCCAGATTTACCGCAAAGGGTATCAGGCTATTGTGGGGTGTAACAAAGTGATTGGAGCGATTAAAGAAGGAAGCTCGAAAGAGCTGGATCAGATTCTGGGCGAAAACCTGTTTCTGCGGGCTATGGTGCATTTTGACCTGGTACGCCTGTTTGGTCGGCCCTATACCCAAAGCCCCGAAACCAATCTCGGCATTATCATCAAAACCGATACCAGAGCCGACGATAACGCCAGCCGTGCCACCGTAAAAGAAGTGTATGCGTTTGTAGTGAGCGAATTGCAGAAAGCCGCCCGGCTCATGACGGTGAACCGGACCAACAGCTACGCGAGTCCGGCAGCGGCCAATGCGCTGCTCTCGCGCGTGTACCTGTACATGAACGACAACGCCAACGCCATCAAATACGCCGATCTGGTGATTGCCGAGGGCCGCTTTGCGCTGGCCACGCCGACGCAGGTACCCGACTTTTATGCGGTGGAAAACGAGCAAAACAAAGAGATCATTTTTGCCATCAAGCATACGCTCAAAGACGACCGCACCTGGAGTTCCATCGGTTCGATGTACTACACCTCACCCGGCGGGGTGGGCTGGGGCGAAGTGTACGCATCGCAGGCCTTCCAGGATCTCGTCAACAAGTATCCCAACGACCAGCGCCGGTCGTATCTGGTACGGAAGCTGACAGCTCAGGGCGCGCAGGAGAAACGCAACGGCATTGATAAGGTGTACGTGACGAAATTCTCCAATCAGGCGGGCCTGCCCACGCTCAGCTCACCGGTTGTGTTGCGGCTTGCCGAACTATACCTGAATCGGGCCGAGGCTTACGCCAAACTGGGCGAATCGGCCAAGGCAATTGACGACGTAAACCTGATTCGCCGTCGGGCGGGCCTGAGTGGCACCGATCTCTACGCACCCACCGACCTGAAGGGCTTGCCCTCCGTGCTGGATGTGGTGTTGCAGGAGCGCCGGGTCGAGCTGGCGTTTGAAGGTCATCGCCCGTACGACCTGTTCCGTAATAACCGGAGCCTGGTTCGCAACTATCCCGGTTACCACAATACGGCCACTGGCCAGCAAACCGTGCCCCCCGACGATAAGCAGGTGGTGCATCTGGTACCCGAATCGGAGCTGGTGCTGAACAAAAACTTAAAGCAAAATCCCCTGTAACCTGATGTTTTACACCGGAGACCACTCGTCCACCTGGATGGGTGGTCTTTTTTTCGCCGGAAACCGTAGCTTAGAGCGGTTGTTTTACCAACCCATTCCCATGAGTCAAATGCATATTCCGTCTGCCCGGTTGCTCTGGGCCTGTCTCGTTAGTTTGTTGCTGACCACCACCTGTACCCTGTCGAAAGCACCGGAAGCCCTACCGACCGCGCCCGCCGACACCCTGGCTGTACGCGTGCCCCTTGGGGGCAATAGCTGGATTACGGGTGGGGAGAATCTGCCCGAAACCCTTACGGCCGAGGGACTGGCCAATTGGTCGAGTGCGGGCGCGGTGGTAGACACCTACGTCCGGTTCGGAAAAACCGGCCAGCTAACCCTCTCGGCCCGGCTCCGCGTGCCAACCGGCAAAAGCCGGATTCGGGTCACAGTTGGAGGGCAGTCGAAAGAATTTGATATAGCCGGAAGTGCCCTTGCCGAGCACCGGCTGGGCGAATGGCGTATCGAAACGTTATCCACGCCTGGCGTGGACTCGCCCGGCGGTTATGTGAAAATTAGCTTGCAGGGCGTGCGCAAAACGGGCGCTACCTACGCCGAGGTGACCCATTTGGGCATAGGCGGGGAAGTGGTGGATGGACAAACGGCCTTTGTGCGCAATAACGAAGGTAACTTTTATTACTGGGGTCGGCGGGGGCCATCGGTACACTTGCGCTATCCTGTACCGGCTGAGCAACCGGTGGAGTGGTTTTACAACGAAATCACCGTGCCTACAGGGAACGACGTTATTGGCTCGTATTACATGGCCAATGGCTTTGGCGAAGGCTACTTCGGAATGCAGGTGAACTCAGCCACGGAGCGCCGGATTCTGTTTTCGGTCTGGAGCCCGTTTCAGACCGACGACCCGAAGCAGATTCCCGAAAATCAGAAAATCCGACTTGACCGCAAAGGGCCGGACGTAGTCACCAACGAGTTTGGCAACGAGGGGTCGGGGGGGCAGAGTTTTCTGCGGTACAACTGGCAGGCGGGTCAAACCTATGCGTTTTTGCTGCGCGGCCAGCCCGGTACGGATGGCTACACCACGTACACAGCGTATTTCCGGCCGGTAGGGGTAGGCAGTTGGCAGCTGATTGCGAGCTTCCGGCGGCCTCAAACTAACACGTACCTCAAATCGCTCTATTCGTTTCTGGAGAATTTTGTGCCCAATACGGGCAACGTGCAGCGCGAAGCCGAGTTTGGCAATGCCTGGGCGCGCACCCGGGAGGGCCAATGGATTGAGCTGAACCAGGTTCAATTTACCGGCGACAACACGGCCCGCAAATCGTTTCGGATGGACTATGCCGGTGGTTTGAGCGCGTCGGGGCGGTTTTTCCTGCGGAACTGTGGTTTCTTTGATCGATACACCCCGTTGCGCTCCGATTTTACCCGCCCCGCCCGGTCAGTGGCTCCGGCTATCGATTGGGCGGCCTTACCGTAATGGCGCGGGGGGCTAGCTCCGCACGAGCCCGACAGTAAATTGTCTCGTCTATCTACTCTTTTGAAAAGCGAATTCGGGACTGAGTTTTCGGTATGGGTACTTACTGCAATACAAAGAATTGGCCCGCGGATGAAATAGGTTAAGCCGGTTTTCACGGATCTACTCATCGGCGTGAATTCGTTAAATCGGCGTTATCCGCGTTCAGTTGACATCGGTTGGCTACGTCAATCGCTTGATTGTATAGGTTGTTCAGTACTCAGGCCAGAAACTAAAAACCAAAAACTACGTAAACCATCTGGTAGTGAAGCTGCCAAATACCTTGCAGGTATGATACATAACCAAGCTATTTCTGTTTCGACCCCCGGCCGTATTTGCCTTTTTGGCGAACATCAGGACTATCTGGGGCTTCCTGTGATTGCCGCAGCCATTTCCTGCCGGATTCAAATCAATGCCGAGCGAATCAACCAACCCACGGTTCACCTCGAACTGCCTGATATTGGCAGTCAGGAAGTGTTTAGCCTTTCCGAACTTCCTTTGCCGTATCAGCATGACCGGGACTATTTCCGGAGTGCCATCAACGTGCTGCTGCGCGAGGGATTTCAGTTTGGGCATGGTCTGGCGGGCGAGGTACGCGGCCGAATTCCGATCAACGCGGGTACGTCGAGTTCGTCGGCCCTGTTGATTTCGTGGCTCAACGTGCTGACCCAACTCGCCGACAACCCACGCGAGCTGTCGGCCCGCCAACTCGCCGAATTGGCCTACCGGGCCGAGGTGCTTGAGTTTGGCGAACCCGGCGGTATGATGGACCATTATGCAACGGCCGTGGGTGGGGTTATCTACCTCGAATCGCAACCGGCTATCCGGCTCGAAACCTACAAACCGGCACTGGGTGCTTTTGTATTGGGCGATTCACAGGAGCCGAAAGATACTATCGGGATACTGGGCCGCGTGAAGTACGGGATGTTGCGGATTGCTAAACAACTGACCGAGTTGAACCCGGCTTTCTCGCTGCATACCACCCAATTGACCCAGGTGACCGAGTTTAAAGATGTGCTCCCCAAAGACGATTACATGTTGCTGAAAGGCACCCTCTCAAACCGTGATATTCTGCGGCAGGCATTGAGTCTGATTCGGGCGTCGGAGCAAACGGGCATCCCGCTCGATCATGCGCGGCTGGGTCAACTGCTTACCGAACACCACGCCAACCTGCGCGATGCCCAGCGAATTTCGACACCCAAAATCGACCGGATGCTCGATGCCGCTTTGGCAGCCGGTGCGCTGGGGGGCAAAATCAACGGTTCAGGTGGGGGCGGCTGCATGTTTGCGTATGCGCCGGGCGACGTTTCGCTCGGCGGAGCGGATAGCGATCCATTAGCGACGGCTCGTCGGGTGGCTGAGGCCATCGAGCGTGAAGGTGGCCGGGCCTACATTGTGTCGGTTGATGAAGGCACGGTTCGCCACCAGTTGGCTACCAGCACGGCGTTGTAAGAAAGCGATTTAACTAAAAAAAGGCCCGGTACGGAGCTTTACCACCCCCTAGCCCCCTCCTGAAAAACAGGAGGGGGAATCTTACCAGACTACCAAAGAGCCTTAGAACTTCCCTTCTGTTGGTCAAATTTGACGTTCTTTCCACCCCCTCCTTAGTTCAAGGAGGGGGTGGTCAACAAAAAGGCCCGGTACGGAGCAGATGCTTGCCGTACCGGGCCTTTTTGTTGACCACCTGCCCCAGCCGCCCGGCCTAACCCCCTCCTGAAAAACAGGGGGGGGAACCTTACCAGACTACCAAAGAGCCTTGAAACTTCCCTTCTGTTGGTCAAATTTGACGTTCTTTCCTCCCCCTCCTTAGTTCAAGGAGGGGGGAGGGGGGTGGTTGTTCGGTGCCGGTGTTCTTACCACCTAACCGCAGCGTCCTCGCTATAAACCAGAAACTAAAAACGATAAACCCTCTTAGTAACTCTCATTCTGTACCAGATAGCCGGGCAGGTTCGAAGCACCATCGATGGCCGTTTGCGGAATCGGGAAAATACGCTTCCGGCGGTCGTTGTTTGATTTCTCGGTCCAGGTGCCTTCGTATTTTCCGAAGCGGATCATGTCAGTCCGGCGCAGCATCTCCCAGTAAAACTCAAAGCCCCGCTCGCGGAACAGCAAATCCAGGTTCATCGACGTGAGAGCAGGCGGGGGTGTACTTGCCGTACGAGCGGCCCGCACCAGGTTCACATCGGCTAGGGCACCGGCCGCATCGTTGCTCTTGCGGAGTTTGGCTTCGGCCCGCATCAGGTACACATCCGCCAAACGAACAATCGAAATATCGGCATCGCCCAGGTTCCGGCCCGACGAAGACTTCTTGCTGAATTCATATTTCAACACCCGGAAACCGGTGCTGTAATCGCTACCAGCCACGGTAAAGTCCACACGCTCGGTAAATACCACGGGGGTGGTTGGGCGGTTGCGGGTTACGTTGAACAAGCGGCCCACGCGGTAGTTGTTGCCGCAACGTACAAACGCGCCGTTGACCCGAATCAGACCAAACTGCTGTCCACGCAGGATACCCCGGTTCATGTTGAAATCGTTGGCCGACACGCACGAGTCAGCGGGGATGTTCAGGTTTTGCTTGAAAAAGCGGGGGTCGGCGGCTGCCGGGTCGCGGGGAGCGTAGGTATCTACCCAGGTCCGGTAAAAGTCGGGCGTAATGGCCGGGCCATCGGTACCGTTAGCGGCCGGGAAAGCCGGTAGCGGAAACTGATCGCCCGAGAGCGAGAAATACGCCAGACGGTTGTGGCCGTTGAGTTCGGCCCGCTGATCCACTGCGAAAATCAACTCTTTGTTCGTGTTGTTGTCGGAGTTGAAAATCGAGAAGTAATCCCGCGCCAGCTGGTACTGCCCTGAGTTGATAATCTTGTCGCAGTACTCCACCACCTTGTCCATATCTTCGGGCTTGAAGGTAAAGTTGGTAGCGTAGCGATCGCGGTACACGGCCGCATTCAGGTGCAGCCGAGCCAGCAAACCCCACACGGCCCCTTTGGTCAGGCGGCCGGGGCCTACGTTGGTCAGCAGGTCGGGCTCAACGGCCAGAAACTCAGTTCGAACATAGTCGAAGGCTTTCTCACCCCGTAGAATCTCCGAAATACCCTGTGCATCGTCTTTGGCAAAAACCAGCCCAAACAGGTCGAGCAACACCATGTTGTAGTAGGCCCGCATCCCCCGTGCTTCGGCAATGTAGACCTTGGCGGCTGGGTCGTTGATAGTGGGCAGGGTGTTGATGGCCGTGAGCGCCCGCGAAATGCCCTGGGTCAGAAACTGCCAGGTGTTGCGGATGTTCGGGTCAGTGCTGGTAGAGGTATGCTGGTGCATAGCCAGATAAATCCCATTGTCGCCCCAGTCGGTGCCACCCCGGTAAGGCAGAATGGCCTCATCGGTCGAAATCTCCTGCAGGTTGAAGTAGTTGGTGTGCAGGAAAATATCGGGCAGACGGGCGTACACCGGAGCCAGGTTACCATCCGCAGCCTGCTTGTCGGTCAGGCCCGTTACCGACGATTCGTCCAGTACTTTTTCGGTCAGGTCGGTACAGCTATTCAAAAAGAGCAGGCCGCACAAGGCGAGCGAGCTTACGAGTATCTTTTTCATGGTCGATTTTCGTCTTAAATGGAAGGATCTCCTGCCTAAAATGTTACGTTGAGCCCAAACACAAACGACCGCGCGCGGGGGTAGCTCAGGTAATCGATACCGTACGACACAATGCCGTTGACGGTACGGTCGGTATTAACCTCAGGGTCAAAGCCATCGTATTTCGTGATGACGAACAGGTTCTGACCTGTAGCCGACAGCCGAATGTTCGACACCCAGCGGTCGAGCCCGATGCTGCGAGGGCTGAGGTTGTAGCCCAAGGCTACGTTGTTGAGCCGGAAGAAAGCCCCGTCTTTCAGGAAGCGCGTTGATACAGGAGCCGCGTTGTTGATCGACTCGTTTGCCTCGCCTACCGATGAAGCCGGGCCATTCAGACCTTTCACCAGACGAGCCCGGTAGAAGAACGCGTTCGCCGTGTTGTCGTACAGTTTGTTGCCCGACACCCCGTTGAAGTTGGCCGCCAGATCAAAGCCTTTGTACGCTACGCTGCCGTTGATGTTGAACTGACGCGTAGGCAGGGCGCTACCAGCCGCAATCCGATCTTTGTCGGTGCCGCCAATTCCGTCGCCGTCCACATCCCGGAAACGGTTCACGCCTTTCTCGTCGATACCGAGGTATTCACGCAGGTAGAACGTACCAATGGGTTGCCCGTTTACGTAGCCGTTGACCGTGGCCGACGTCAGACCCGGACCCGATGCTGACCCTGAGGTAATCACGGTGTAGGGCGAGTTGTCGACCCGGTTTTTGATAAACGTCATGTTGCCGCCGATGTCGAAGCGCAGACCGCTTTGGCTCACATACCGGTAGTTCAGTTCCATTTCAACGCCCTGGTTGGTGATGGTCATGTCGGGTACGTTGGTCCAGTAGGTCGATGCGGGCTGAATGGGGTCGGCCGGGATTACTTCGAGCAGAATCTTGCCCGATACCTTGCGGAAATAATCGAGCGTACCGGTCAGGGCACCGTTGAACAGGCCAAAATCAAGACCGACGTCGGTTTGGGTCGACAGCTCCCATTGAATGTCGGGGTTAGCGAGTCGGGTATAGGTGGTACCGGCCGGGAAGTTGGTCGAGTTGTCGAGCGGATAGCTCGTAGCGGCCGACGTGCTTGAGGTAAACAGCGCCTGCGTAATCTTTGACGGAATCTCCTGATTACCCGTTTGCCCCCAGCCCAGGCGCAGTTTCAGGTCGGAGAATGGCCCCGACTTGAGGAACTCTTCTTCCGAAATCCGCCAGCCTGCCGAGAACGACGGGAACACCCCGTACTTGTTGTTGGCCCCGAACTTGCTCGATCCGTCGGCCCGTACGGTTGCCGTAAACAGGTACCGGTCGTTAAACTGGTAGTTCAAACGTCCGAAAAACGATTGCAGCTCGTTCTGGATAGCAAAGCCGCCCGGCCGGTTGGTGGCCAGCGCCAGTTCCTGCCCTAAGCCGGGGTTGTTGCCGGGCTCAATGGGCGAAACTGGGAATCGGTTGATGCTCCAGTTGCGGCCCCGAATATCGAACTGCTGGTACGAATGACCCAACAAGGCCGAAAGGCTATGCTTGGCCCAGTTGCGGTTGTACGTGAAGTAGTTCTCAATCAGAACGTTGCGGTTGTTGCCGTAGATACTTTCCAGACGGCCGTCCTGTTGGGGCAGGGCACTCGCCAGCGACTGCAAATCGCGTGTTGAGCTGGCGTTGTCCACGCCAAGGTTCAGCTTGTACGTCAGGTTTTTGGTGATCTTGTACGAAGGCGACACACTCGCCACTACCCGATTGATGGTCGTGGCGTCTTTCTGGAGTTGCAGCGTGATGAGCGGGTTGGTAAACGCCTGATAACGCGCTGGCTGACCAGTTGTGGGGTCGTAGGCCGGATACGTGGGGTTAGCCGACAGAGCCGCGCCAATCAGACCGTCGATCGACGGACGGTCGTTGACTGTTTGCGAAGCCGTCAGGTTTACATCGAGCACCAGCCGGTCTTCCATAAACTTCTGCGACGCGTTGAACCGGCCCGTGTAGCGTTTCAGGCCGCTGCCTTTCAGAATACCTTCCTGATTCTGCACCCCTACCGAACCGTAGTACGACAGGCGCTCGGCTCCTCCGCTAAAAGCGATGTTGTGGTCCTGCGTGATGGCTGTCCGGGTAATTTCGCGCTGCCAGTCGGTCGACGCCCGCTGATCATCAACAACCCCACCAATGGCCGCTACTTCTTTCCGAAACTCGTCGGCTGTGAAGAGCGGCAGCGGGCGGGCAATGTTCGAGATTCCGACGTTCGACGACAGGGTCAGGTTGGCCGCGCCAGCCTTGCCTTTGCGGGTCGTAATCAGGATAACGCCGTTGGCACCCCGGGCCCCGTAAATAGCCGTAGCCGAGGCATCTTTCAACACATCGATCGACTCGATGTCCTGCGGGTTAAGGAAGTTGAGTGGGTTACCGGCTCCGCCCGTGCTGGAGTTGTCGAGCGGAATTCCGTCGAGCACAAACAAAGGCGTACTGCCCGTGCGTACGCCACCCGGCCCGCGAACCGTAATGTTCTGCCGCCCGCCCGGTTCACCACTCGCCGAGGTTACGTTCACACCGGCTACCCGGCCTTGCAGCAACTGCTCAGGTGAGTTGACGATACCTCGGTTAAAATCGGTGCTTTTGACCGACTTAATGGCGCCCGTCATATCCTTTTTAGTGGCGCTACCGTAACCGATAACCACCACCTGATTCAGCTCCGAAGCCGACGCCTTGAGCGATACGTTGATGGTCGACTGGTTGCCGACCGTTACTTCCTGCGATACAAACCCGATAAACCCGAACACCAGTACGGCCGAGCCCTCGGGAACAACAAGCTTGTAATTACCATTGGCGTCGGTGGTGGTACCGCGCTGTGTGCCTTTGAGCAATACGCTACACCCGGCGAGGGGTTCGTTGGTGGCGGCATCAACTACCCGGCCCGTGACCGTGATGTCGGCCACCTGACGGGTGGCTCCGTTGGGCACGGTTGTGCGTGCTGGCGGAACAGTGGCACCCTGCGCAGTGAGCAAAGGAAAAGCCAGTAACGCGCAGAGGGGTACTCTCCAGGATGAAGCCCATGGAGGAGTAGAGAATCCATACAAGTTAGACATACGGGATACTACGTTTAAAGTGCAAAATTGGCCCCGAGGGGGTACTCGATACTCAAACTTTGAGCGATTTAAAGATAAAATAATACTATGTAAGGGTAGGCGGCCTGTTCGACTTGAAATATTTTGTGGTGTGCGTAAGGGAGGAGGTGTATATGATTGATAAATGACTGTTATTCAGGTGATTACTGACTCTCATCGGTGGGTTTAGTTTTTGAGAAATTTTAAAAACTAAAAAGGGCTGTTTATCAATCGTTTACCCATTTTACAGGATCAATTTCAGTCTTTGCTTAAGTAGATGCGTGTGCCGAAACCGGAAAAATTACGATTGTAACTCGGGTTCGGTGGGTTATTTTTTTGTGAAGAACGGACCTGTATATACTCTGTTTGGTAATAATTGTCGGTTAAGTAAGGCAGTAAACCTGGCTGGTTAGTGGCCTTAGTAACGAGAGGGCAACGTACCGTTTTTTAGATCATAAAATGATAACAGGCCCGGCGGCTTTGTTCGGCTGTCAGCTAGTAATTTTGCCCATTAGCTTCTAATCCAACCATGCGGTTTCTCTCATTTTTCTTGCTTAGCGGGCTTTGGTGTGGCTTGCTGTTTGCCCAGCGCCCGGCCGACTATTCGAGCCAACAGGCTGCGGGCTATCAGTTAGGCGTTATTCCGGGACTGCAAACGCTCGATAAAGCGCTACATTTTGCCGTAGTGGGCGATTGGGGTCGGCAGGGCGAGTACCGGCAACGTGATGTGGCCCTTCAGATGGCACGAGCTATGGCGGGCCTGAGTGGTAGTTTTATTATTTCCACCGGCGACAATTTTTATCCCAGTGGCGTGATGAGTACGCAGGACCCGCTTTGGCAAAGCAGTTTCGAGCAGGTGTACACCTACGCGTGGCTTCAGGCACCGTGGTACCCGGTGCTGGGCAATCACGATTACGGCGGCAACCCCGATGCGCAGGTGGCTTATTCGGGGATCAGTCGGCGGTGGCGGATGCCGGGCCGGTATTATTCGTTTAAGAAAAGGCTGCCGGGGGGCGGCAAAGTCCTGTTTGTGTGTATCGACACCAACGGTCTGGAGCCGGGCTACTACAAAAATGAAGATTTAGCCCCGGCGCTGAGTCAGCAGGATACCACGGCGCAACTGCAATGGTTACGCCAAACCCTGAGCGATACCGACCCCGACCTGCGCTGGCGCGTGGTGGTGGGGCATCATCCGGTGTACACGGCGGGCAAACGAATCGCCGTAACGGGCCCCGTTCGGAAGGTGATTGAGCCTATTTTGAACAGGTACGCGGTAGACCTCTACCTCTGCGGACACGACCACGACTTGCAATACAACAAACCAGCCGGCCCCACGCACCATTTTCTGTCGGGAGCAGGCTCGGAGCTGAGCAACTTTCCCCACAAAACCCCCGAAAACGTATTCTACGCGGGTGTCAACGGGTTCATGACGTTTTCGATACAGGCCGACCAGTTTCTGGTGCAGGCAATCGACTACAAAGGGGAGATTCTGTTCAGCCGGGTATTGAGCAAAGCCCAAACCGCCCGGAAGTAAGTTTGTGGTTTATAGTTTGTTGTTTATAGTTTATAGTTTGTCGTTTATAGTTTTTGGTTCGAGCAAACCAACCTAAAACCATAAACTAAAAACCAAAAACTATAAACCCACCCCACCCCACCTATTCGTAAAAGTGCCGCAACCGACGCATCGACTGCCGGACAATCCAGTCGCCTAAGCGCGGGAGGTAGGTGTGCACAAACGCGATAAGTTTACCGAGCCCCGAAACCACTGTCCGCTGCCGTCGGCGCTGGATATGACTCAGAATCACCTGGGCGACCTGCTCCTGCGTTTTTTGCCAGCGCGGAGACCGGTACGCAATGGGCACGGGCTGCCCGTTGGCGTCGAGCACGCGTTTAGTCGTATCGTTTTTGGTAAAACCTAAATGTACCACCCCGATATGCAGACCCGTATGCGCCAGCTCGAGTCGGAGCGTGTGGGCCAGGTTCGAGACGGCGGCCTTACCCGCGCAATACGCTGATCCGCTCGGCATCCCGTTGAGCGCCGAAATCGACGAGATAAAGGTGACACTACCCCGCGACTCAATCAGGTAGGGCAGGGCCGCTTTGAGGGGGTACACCGTGCCGTACACATTGCTGTCGAGCACGCGTTGAAACACGTCGGGCTGCATATCGGCAAAGTACGCCCGCATTGAAATACTGGCGTTGGTAATCAGAATATCGAGTTGTCCGTAGGCATCGATGGCTGTGTCGACGAGCCGCTGACACGCATCGAACCGGGTCACATCGGCCACACAACTCACAACCGGATACCCCTCGGCCTGTAAGAGCCGCTCGGTTTGAGCCAGTCGTTCGTCCGACAAGCCATTAATGACCAGGCGAGCCCCGGCTTCGCCCAGTGCAAAGGCGGTAGCCCGCCCGATGCCCGATTCAGAGCCGGTAATAAGGGCTACTTTGCCCGCAAAGGCCGACTGGCGTGCGCCGGGTATGAGCGTATCGGTGGGTTTATGGGTGAAAGAAGGCTTTGGGGCGCTACGTTCAAGGAGGATAGATGGCATAAGAGAGCAAAAGGGACACCTGCTAAACCGAAACGGTTGGTTAGCGGTGGTTCAACATGAATTTGTAGGTGCGGGCAATGCGTTGGGGCGATACCTTCAGGAAGAACATGGAAAAAGCCGTTAGGTTCGCCAACTGCACCCGCAACCAGCTATTAGTTTCGTACTTTCGGGCCGACACCAGCACGTCTTTGGGAATAATGCGGAAGCGGGCCACCTGCCGGATACGGACAATAATGTCGAAGTCTTCCATGATTACGTACCGTTCGTTGAAGCCCCCCAGCCGGTCGAAAAGCGACCGCGTAATAAACAGGGTTTGGTCGCCCCCGCGGCTCATGAGCCCCTCAAACCGGGTGCCGTAGCTGTTGAACCGCAGCATGGGCTTGTCGGAATTGAACCGAAACCGGTAGCAACCGGCCTCGTACCCTGCCCGCACGGCCTCGGTAATGTCGGCGGCAAAGGCCGGGTTGAGCTGCACATCGGCATGCACAAAATACAGCACCTCGCCCGTTGCGATGCTTGCTCCGTAATTCATTTGGGCGGCCCGCCCGCTTGCCGGTGAGCGCCGTACCGTAGCCCCTGCCTGTTGAGCCAGCGCAACGGTCTGGTCAGAACTGCCGCCGTCAATTACCAGAATCTGGGCTACGGCCTGACCGCCATACGTGCGTACGGCCTCGACCAACGGACGGATATTGTCGGCTTCATTGAAGGTGGGTATGATTACACTAATCGTCACAGAGTATAGGTTTGTGTGTTCAATTTATTCAGTACTGGACATTCGGACTTTAGATACCAGACGTTAGACCTACTACCATTCTGTAGAGAAGTCTAACGTCCAACATCGAATGTCCAGTACTGAGTTTGGTTTATAGACATATACGGCAAAACGAGGTGTTTGGTCGTCTCGAACTCTCAAAACGCTTCGCCGATGGTCAGGTAAAACCCGGTCGATTGGCGGCCGATGCCGTAGTCGAGCCGGAGGTTGAGGTGGTCGCGTCGGTTGAGCGTGAAGCGCAGGCCACCCCCGTAGGCACCCTTGGGGTCGTCGGGCCGGAGCCAGCGTTGGGTATCGCCCAGCACCCCCACGGATCCAAATACAACGGCCCCCAACCGCCGGTAGAGGTCGAACCGGATTTCGGCCTGTAGCAGGGCCAGATTGTCGTCGCGAAACCGGCCTTCGTAATAACCCCGCATCCGTTTGGTGCCGCCCAGCAGCGAGAGCGCATTAAACGGAGCCGTGCCTATGGTGCCGCTCAGGGCGTAGTTGAGGGCCAGTACCGCGTGCCGGTGGAGCGAATGATACGACGAAACGTCGAACCCGTACCGCGTAAACCGTACTCCGCTACCCAGCACCGGGTGATGATTGAGGTACGTGAGGTCGGCCACCAACCCTTTGGTGGGAAAGAAAATTTGATCCCGCCGGTCGTAAAACAGGCCCAGCCCACCCCCCGACAGTCGGCTTCCGGTTCCACCGGGTACTGTTCCGCTTGCCAATAAGCCACCCGGCTCCACACTCGTGACCCGGTAATCTTCGTACTGATAGCGTAGCCCGGCGTAAAGCTTTCCAGCCTTCAGTTGAGGGATGATTCGCCGAAACGCATTGATCCGAATCCGGGGGAAGTCTACACCGTATAACTCCTGCCTCACTTCCTGCTGCCCCAGTCCGAAGAAAAAGTAATTGTAGCGGTAGTAGCCCACTTCGCCATTGGCGTAGTAGGTATCGCGCGCCCAAAAAAGGTTGAACGGCAGGTAGAACAGCATCTGCTTATTTTGGGTATAAGCCACGCCAAACGTAACCTGCGAGGGCCGGGAGAGGGTGTTAGTGGTGTCGGCCGGGCGGGGCCGGGCACCCAGCTGAAACGTGGCCGTAGCGGCTACACCATAGGCCAGCCGGGTTTCGGGGGTGTAATAAACCAGCGGCAGGGGCAGGAGTTTAAACCGTTTGGGCAGACTATCGGGCGGGGCCGTAAAAGCCAGAGCGAGCAGGAGAGAGACGAGGGGCATGGAGGCTGAAATCGTATCGATGCGGATATATACGGGAAACAGTAGGGGATGGGTTCATGTCCGAAAAATCAAACCATTCGGGGTCGAAACGCGTAAATAAATAACCGAAACGAATAGAAACAACAAATCAACTCCATGAACAAACGCCTGAATAGTGCCTTACTGATAGCCACGCTCGTGGGTATGGTGGCCTTTGTAAAACCCAAAACCGCACCCGTTGACCACAGCGCCTACGATCGGTTGCTAAAAAAACACGTGAATACGCAGGGCCTTGTAGATTATAAAGGTTTCAAGGCCGACGAGAAGGTATTCAACGCGTATCTGGACCAGCTAAGCAAGAATCCGCCCGCCAGTAGCTGGTCGAAAAAGGAGCAGATGGCCTATTGGATCAATGCGTACAACGCGTACACCATCCGGCTGATTCTGAATCATTACCCTGTAAAAAGCATCAAGGATATTGGGTCAAAAATCAAGATTCCGTTTGTCACCACCCCCTGGGCGGCTAAGTTTATCACCATCGGCAACGAGAAGATGAGCCTCGACAACATTGAGCACGGTACGCTACGTAAACAGTTCGATGATCCCCGGATTCACTTCGCCCTCGTGTGCGCGTCGATCTCCTGCCCGCGTTTGCGCAATGAGGCCTTCACGGCCGATAAACTCGATGCCCAGCTCGACGATCAGGGGAGCGATTTCCTGAATAATCCGGCCAAAAACAAGCTGGCCAAAGACAAAGCCCAACTATCCAGGTACTTCGACTGGTACAAAGGAGACTGGAACGACAACGGACAGTCGGTGGTGAAGTGGGTAAATCGGTACGCCAACACCAAAATCGACGCGAATACCAAGGTCTCCTATCTCGATTACAACTGGAATTTGAACGAACAGTAGGGGAAAGAGTGAAAGAGTGAAAAGTGAAAGAGCGAAAGAGTGGTTGCTGCGTTTGCTCATTCACTCATTCACTCATTCACTCTTTCACCATTAAATAGATGTCGCGCCAGTTCGGTTCGCCAAACGGCGTAACCGGCTGCGTTGAGGTGCAGGGCGTCGTCTTCGTACAACTCGGGGCGGGGTTGGCCGCTCTCGGTGAGCATAGCCGCCGACAAATCCAGAAACGAGCAGTGCGGTAACCGTTTAATTTCGGTGGCAATGGCCCGGTTAGCCGCCCGAATCGACTCGATCAGGGACCACCGCGCGGGGCTCGGTTTGATCGAGATAAACGACAACGGTACGTCGGGCAGAAACCGCTCTTTTTTCTCCATGAGGGCGCAGAAAAAAAGGTAAACAGCCTCAGGCGACTGGCCCTCGCCCAGGTCGTTGTCGCCCGCGTACAGGATGAGGGCGCGCGGGTGCGCTGGCACCACGAGCCGCTCAAAATGCCAGGCACAGGCCGCCAGCGTAGAGCCGCCAAAACCCAGATTCAAGGCGTCGATAGTCGGGAAGTGGGCGTTCAGGTCGGGCCAGAGCCGGATGGTCGAGCTACCGTAAAACACCGTACTACCGGCCGGGTGAGCCCGCACGCGCTGCTCCAATAGCGCTACCTCGTCTTCAAACAAATTCATGCAAACTAAATCACGCCCTTGCCCGAAAGGTTTACAAGCAGGCTTGTTTATCGGTTTGTGCCTTGCTGATAGAAGCCTAAGGGGTTGTTTCCGAACCACTTGCGGGTCGGGCCGGACGGTAAGAAACAGCTGGGTGGCCGTATGGTGAGCGGTCAGGTCGGGATAGCCGCACAATTCCGACCTGACCGCCCGGTTGTGAATCAGGCCGCTACCGACACGTCGGGGTTTTGGCCGAGTGAGTCGGGGGCGGCCCAGTTGAGGGCGTCCGGCCCGCCGGGGGGCAGGGGAACTTCGGTATGGGTTAACAGGTACTGTTGCCGAATGTCGTCGAGAGCGGCACGGCCCGTTTCCCACCGGCGCACAATATTGGTAAACCGGATGGTATCAGGGTGTTGGGGCTGGTTAGGGCCGTCGAAATAGTCGGTCATTCGCTCGGTCATCTGGCTTACCAACTGCTCAATGGGGCCGCTCGTAATCAGTTCGGGCGACTGCTTGGCCAGTTGGACCATCGCCCGACCCATAGCGGCTGTGTAAAACGCACAGTCGATATCCTGATGCCGAATGGGTACGCCATCATGCAGTCGTTGCAGATTCACCCCGCCATCTTCCAGAAAATCCGAAGCCGGGGGCTCGCCTTCCGGTTGCGGAAACACTGAATCGAGGCAACGCCGGAAGGTATTCCACCAGGGGGCGCGCCCATTGGGCCGGAGTGTGTCGTGGAAAATAACCCGTTGCGGCCGGTGGGGCTGTTGTGGGTTCATGAGCACGGTAGCCAGCCCCAGATGCCGGTCGTCGATGGCGTGCCGACGGTGAATCACGTAGCAATGAAGCTCTGTATCCTCTTCGGCCTGCTGCTGTTCGGTTTGTAGGCGCACCATCCGCAACGACTCCGCCATGTACCCCTCGTTGAGCACGTGGGTGGGCAAAACCGTGGCAAACCGGGCCTCGAACCGCAACTGACGGGCCAGCAGGTTCAGGGCGGTGTTGTCGGAGCGACGGGTACCAAAATAGTAGCCAATATCCTCGCGGGCTTGTTCGGGCGGGAGGTCGCTCAGCCCAATGGAGTCGCCGTAAGCGCCCTGCCGGTTGGGCGAGCTGTACCGAAACGGCACTTCGCGGTGTTCGCGGTGAGCTGCCAGGTTATAAATGCGCCGTTCGAAGGTGGCCAGCAGTGGCTCGTACGCGTCGGGTTCAAAATAGACCTCGTTGGCCGGTCGGAGCAGGTGCCGGGCCAGCGTATCGTGGCTGAGCAGCCGCTCAAGGGCGTCGTCGTGATGCTTGAAAAAGCTGCGCAACGCGCCTTGCTGCACAAAGTCCTGCAAGTTGCCCTCGTAGGCGTGTTCGGTGTCGGCAGCGGTGCCCTGCTCAATCCATTGGTGCAGAAATTGACGCACCGCCTGATCGAAGGCGTGGTTAGCCTCGGAGGCCTGTTGTTGGGTGTACGATTTATGGGAAACAGATGGGTAATCCACCAACTTCGGGGCGTCGAAGTTGGTTGGCATCACTTGAATCATTGGCAGTTGACGAGGCTGAAAATTGTTTGGATAAATGTACGAAGGTTTACGATTTATTTAGGCTACGGTTTCTATAGCTCCTATAGATTTAAAAAAAAATATGGAGCTAATTGGTTCATGGCCAGATGGGTTTTGCCGATGGGGTGAAAAACTATTTTTTTTCACCCCATCGGTATTTTCTGTCCGGCCTTTTTACGGTTTTACCCGCTCCGGCTTGGCTGTGGGGCCGGTCATTTGGGCGGGTAACCTGAATACGGCCCCGGATTTCGTCCCGAAATACAAAAATGACTCAGAAGGCTGCCGACCGTTGCCATCGGCCCAAAGCCCGTAAAAATCGGGATGTGCACCAACCGGTCGGCGGGGGTAGCTGTGGTTGCGGGGGCTGTTGCGGGTGAGGGCGCCGGTTTGTTGCCAGTGTTGCCCCTGATCGCGGCTAACCCAAACGGCGAGCTCTCCGCCGGTATTGTACGCCTGCGGGCCGGTGCCCGTAGGCCCCACAATGCGCCAGGTCCCGTCGGGTTCGCAGTAGAGCGAGCCCATGTCGTAGTTATGGTCGGAGGTGGTGACCGGATAAATAGTCCACGCTTTGCCCGTCCAGTGGGCTACGTGCCAGGTGTAAGGCCCGCTGTTGGGGCCGGGTTCAGGGCCTTTGCTCGTGATGTACAGAATCACGGGGTTGCCCTTACTGTCGTGAGCCACATCGTTGATGTACACGTTGAGCCCTTCGGCCTTGTAGTTATGTATGAGGGCTGCGTTTTGGGTTTCGCGTACCGGCAGGCTGATCCGTTGGCCACCCGCTGTTTGCCACGACTGCCCGAAATCCGTTGTTTCGACGTAGTAGAGATTGGTGCGATAGTCGAGCCCGGCCCCTTTTTCGGTGTCGGGGTGCATGTTAAACGCGGTGCCCACTTTGCGGCCGTATTGGTGGCTGGTTTGGTAGTGGCCTTCCTCAATGGCGGCAATATCCCGAATGGCCGACCACCGGATACCGTCGCGGCTGGTGATGTAACCAATGGTTCGGCGGGGTTTTTTCGGACCGTATTTAAGCATACCGCGCTCGTAGTGGGTCATCAGATGCAGAAACCCCCGGTCGGGGTCGTAGTGGCTCTGGAGGTACGAGAAATTGTCGAACGGGACAAGGCTATCGCCCTGCATCCGGGTCGCTGGCACCCGCTCAAAGGTCGTGATGTCGTATGGTTTCCGGCTCCGATGGATCAACGATGGGCGTTCGGTGCCGTGTGAGGTTGAAAAGAGCCAGATGTAGCCTTGCCGGTCAATATTGAGTACCGGGTTATCGTGGGCGTCGTCGGTCTGTTTGTCGAGTACAATTGTGGGTCGTGACACCGTGCCGGTGCGGTGGTCAAATACGCCAACTTCGTGGAGCAGGCTCGGCCGGGGGCTTTTGGAGGCTCCGCCGAAGCAGAAAAACGTTTTCTGAACGGCTGGGGCATATACGGCGAATGGGTGGTGGTTGGCCGGATAGGTGGCAAGACCCCCGCTGTATTTGTATGCGTACTCGGTTTTGAGTGGCCCAATGTGGTACCAGATGCCCCGGTAGCCGTCGTCGGGTTGGTTGAGGGTAGGAATCGGTTGCGCAAAGGCACTGATGCCCGCAAGCAGGCTAATCGGGAGGGTAAGGTGTTTGAGCATATCCGTAAAAGCACCGCCCGACCCGTACTTAACGGCTTTTAAATGTACCAAAGCGTGGTTTGCCCCGACACGCTCAGGAGGGCAATGTGTTACCGGGTAAATAGTGTTTCACCAACTGGCTAATCATGACCTTCAGTTGGCCGTAATCGGTGGGTTTGGTCAAAAAGTGGGTCGCGCCCAGGGCCTGCGCCCGTTCCTGATCCCCATCTGTACTGGAAGTGGTAAACAGAATGATGGGCAGGTCTTGCCAGGCAACGGTCCGCCGAACCTGCGCCAGCGTTTCGAACCCGTTTTGCCGGGGCATGTTGATGTCGAGCAAAATAAGCCGGGGTGGTTCGGGGGCGTTGGAAAGTTCGGGCAGCACCTCGTCGCCGTCGTTCAGGATTTTGAGCGGTATGGAGGGTGTGTGTTGTTCAAACGCGGTGTAGACCAGAAACTGGTCATCCTGATCGTCGTCGACGAGCCAGACATTAGGGGATTGACTGGATGGAGAAAGCATGTGGAGTGGTTAGAACGTATGGAAGGTACCCGGGAGCACCCAAAAAAGAGAAACGCCGACTGAATGAAGTGCCGGGCCGGAGCCGACTAATGGGGTGCGCGAAGAGGTGGACTGTATGGTTGGGCGACGTTTGCCCGGGAATGCCTACGTCTTAGAGTGTGTGGACAATTAGGATAAACTTACCCAATCCTACGATCTTTGTGGCATGAGACGCTATGAGATCACCGAGCAGGAATGGACTAAAATCACCCCTCTTCTACCAGGACAGGCAGGCTCAGCAGGCCGAAAAGCACTCGATAACCGCTTGTTTATCAACGCCGTGCTCTGGATTGCCCGCTCGGGTGCGCCTTGGCGCGACTTGCCTGAACGCTTCGGCAATTGGAACAGCAACTACCGACGATTTCGGCGCTGGGCTCAGGCTGGGGTGTGGAAACAGGTCTTTGATGCCCTGCAAGAGCCCGACCTGGATTGGGTAATGATTGACTCGACAACGGTGCGAGCTCATCAACAGGCTGCTGGGCAAAAAAAAGTAGTCTCCAGCAACAAGCATTAGGCCGCTCACGGGGCGGCTTGACCACAAAAATTCATGCTCTGGTGGATGCCTTAGGCAATCCTATCCGCATTGAGTTAAGTCCTGGCCATGCGGGTGATGCGCCTTGCGCAGCCACCTTACTGGCTGACTGTGAGGCTTTTGCTGTGATTGCCGATAAGGCTTATGATGCCGATTGGTTGCTGGAAGGGTTGGCCCACAACGGTTGTGACGCGATCATTCCCTCCAAAGTGAATCGGGTGGAGCAGCGGGTAATCGATGAGAATTTGTACGCTGATCGCAACAAGATTGAACGCTATTTTAACCGCTTGAAACAGTATCGCCGGGTAGCAACTCGCTACGAAAAAACAGCCAGCAGCTTCTTGGCGATGGTTCATCTGGCTTCAAGTATGATTTTGTTGCTCTGATTGTCCACACACTCTAATAAACAATCAAATTTAACAAGTAAATTGTTAAGAAACAAAACTGATTTAAGTGTCTATTAGTGTGGGCCTGGACAGGCAAAAATTGTAGACTGGCTTAGGCAGTTCGAAGGTACCGGCTACGCCTGTCGTTCACCACTATACGTGCCTGAAAATAAATAGATTCTTATTTAACGAACCTGGCGGGCGAGCATGGTGGCAGCACCGCGCTCCGGGTAGGTATAACGGCCGCCATTTGGCTTTATAGGGTATGAGATTTGTACTTACCCTGGCGTTGCTGGTTAGCGCACTGGGTGCCGTAGCCCAACATAAACCTGTGAACTTCGACAAAATTGCCATTCAATCATCGCGGTACTGGCTGGACCTCGATTACGTGGGCGACAATCTGGTTGGCCACAAATTAGACATTCACTTGCCGCTGAACGGCAAAGCACCGTACCCCGTGGTGATCTGCATTTATGGCAGTGCCTGGCGGTCGAACAGCTGGAAAGCCAATTCGTTTAAAGACGGCATTGGGCAGCGGTTGCTCGAAAAAGGGTATGCCGTGGCCAGTATCAACTACCGGTCGAGTAGCGATGCCGTTTTTCCGGCTCAGATTCACGACGTGAAAGCTGCTATCCGGTTTGTGCGGGCCAATGCTGCGCAACTGGACCTCGACGATTCGTTTGTGGCCATTACGGGCTGGTCGTCGGGTGGGCATCTGGCCGCTATGGCCGGGACAACCAACGGTCTCAAAAAGACAACCGTGGCCGGGCTGGATGTTGATCTGGAGGGAAATCTGGGCGCATTCACGGGCGTTAGCAGTCAGGTCGACGCGGTGGTTGACTGGTTTGGCCCCACCGACTTTCTGATTATGGATAGCTGTGGGAGCACCATGTCGCACGACGACGCCCAGTCGCCGGAGTCGGTGCTGGTAGGCGGGCCTATTCAGCAGAACAAGGAAAAGTGCGCGGTGGCCAATCCTATCAGCTATGTGCGCAAAGGCAACCCGCCTTTTCTGCTATTTCACGGCGACAAAGACCCGCTGGTACCGCCCTGTCAGAGCGAGAAGTTGTTTGAAAAACAACAGGCAACGGGTGTCAAAACCGAGCTGGTGCTGGTACCGGGTGGTGGGCATGGCCCCGGCGTCATGATCGACCCGTATTTTGATCAGATGCTCCGCTTTCTGGACACGCTCCGCGCGAGCCGCAAAAAGTAAACCGACAGACAAGCAGCCCCATTTTTAGCCATTCACCGAACCACTATGTCGTCTGAACCCCAACTAACCTCTGCCGATTTGACGGCACTCTACCAAAAAGGCGCCGAGATGCCCGGCGGCCTGTCGGCTATTCAGGCCGTGACCCCGCAAAATGCTCTGCCGGGCCAGAAAATCCCGTACTACCTGCTCAACGGCTCCGGCGACCGCTACCTGGTTGGTGGGCTGGTGGTGAGCCAATTGGCCCGCCCGGCCGATACGGGTAATCTGTTCGAGTGGTCGGTGCTGACCGGCGGCAAAGGGGCCACGCTGCCCATGCACACGCACGCGCACACCCACGAGGTGATCTACGTACTTGAGGGCGTGGTGGAACTTTGGCTGAACGGCGAACACCATTTGCTGGTCAAAGGCGATTTTGCCAGTATTCCGCCTACGGTACCGCACGGGTTTCGGATGGATACGCACCGCAATCAGCTGATTTCGATGACGAGCGAAGATGGCCTGTCGTTATTGTACTCGACGTTAGGAGTGCCTTACACCGGCCATGTGCAGCCGGGCGATGCCGTGGCTCCGTTGGCGGCCGAGGTTATGCAACAGGCTGAGCAGGTGGCTGATATTCGGTTTACGAACGAGCCCCTCACGGGCGACTCGCCCCGTCGGGTAACCAACGCGCAATTGCCCGGTGCGGTGGTGCCGTATGTGTTGGCAGCGGGCGAGGGTGATCGGTACACTATTGGTGATCAGTTGTTTACGGTGCTGAGCGACAACGCCAGTACCGCCCATAAGCTTTTGGTGGTAGGTACCGAGGGACCGGCCGGGCACATGATTATCAAGCACTTTCACCAGAAACACTCCGAGTCATTTTTCTGTGTAGATGGGCAAATGGCGATGTGGGCCAACGGCTCCCTGCTCGACCTGAATCCGGGCGATTTTCTGTCGGCTCCGGCCGGTACCATTCATGCGTACCAGTTCAAAAGCCCGTACACCCGCATTGTAGGTATGCTTACGCCCGGCATTTTCGAAGATTTCTTCCGGTCGGCGCACCCGTACACCGATCACGTGTACCCCCAAGCCCCGACGCCCGGCCCGAACTTCGCGAAAATAAGCCAGCTTGATCTGGTCTTTGTCGAACGACCGGGACCACCGCAGTAAATGAGTGAATTGGTGAAAGAGCGAAAGAGTGAATTGTCGATATGGCGCATCACTCTTTCACTCTTTTACTCTTTCACTCTTTACCATTGAGCGTTTCTTTGTCAAAGCCGGCAATTTGCCGGTAGCTGTCCATCACCTGTTTCAGCTCTTCGTACGGAATAGCCTCGTCGGGGTGGGCGAATCCGTCGGGGGCGACTTCTTCCATCATGTCCAGAATCTGATCAGGCCCTTTTTGGCGGTTTTGTAGCACCACCCGTGTGGTGGCCGGCACGCGTTCCCGGTCGTAGGTCTGGAGAGCCGTTGGCGCGTCGGGTTGGGTGGTCAATGCCTGCGTGAGGGCTTCGGCGTCCAGAATAGCCTGCGACGCCCCGTTGGAGCCAATCGGGTACATGGGGTGAGCCGCGTCGCCGAGCAGCGTGACCCGCCCGAATGTCCAACGGTCGAGCGGGTCGCGGTCCGACATCGGAAACTCGTAAACCGAAGGCGCACCGGCAATCATGGCGGGCACGTTGAGCCAGTCGAAGTGCCAGTTCTGGTACAGATTCACCAGCCGGTCGGGGTCGGCCTGCCGGTTCCAGTCGCGCACGGTCATAGCCGTTTCGGGCTCCCAAAGATTAGCCACCCAATTGATTACCTGCAAGCCTGTTTCGTCGGGTTCGCCAATGGGGTAGGCCACCATTTTTTGTTTCAGGTGGCCAATCATCACCATCGAGCGGCCGTTCAGAAAGGGCTTCATGCGAGTGGTACCCCGGTATAGCACATTGCCCGAAAAACGGGGCTCGGTTTCGGTCGGGTACAGTTGTTTCCGTACCACCGAGTGAATACCGTCGCAGCCAATCAGCAGGTCAACGGTGTCGGTTGTCAACACGGTGCCGGTAGCCCGGTCGGTAAACGTAGCGGTTACGTTCTGTTCGGTTTGGCTGAACGAGGACAGATGGTGACCCAGCCGCACGGCATCCGGCCCGATTCGGGTCAGCACTTCGTCGTAAAGCATTTCCTGAAACCGCCCGCGATGCACCGAAAACTGCGGCCACCGGTAGCCCGCGTGGCGACCACGGGGCTCGTGCCAGAACAGCTGCCCGTGTTTGTTATAATACCGCAGGTCTTCGGTTTCGACGGCTATCCGGGCAAGTTTCGGGGCCAACCCCAGGTTGGTGAGTACCCGAACGCTGTGGGGCAACAGATTGATACCCACCCCAAGCGCCCGAATAACGGACACCGACTCGTAAACCTGTACCCTAAAGCCAGCCTGATGCAGGCAGAGGGCAGCAGTTAGCCCACCAATCCCCCCGCCGATAATGCCTATTTTCACCATTCGTTTAGAATCGGTAAACGCGCTTCTCGCCTTTTTTCAACACAACCGGCTTCGATTGGCCCTTGTACCGCAGCGTGGCCCGACCACCCTGTCGGGCCTCTACCGTTACCTGATCCAACCGCCCGGCTTTCCAGTTCATGCTGATGTTGTAGCCACCACGGGCCACCAGCCCACCTACGGCTCCGTTGGCCCAGCTCGCGGGCAGGGCCGGTAGCAGGTCAATCAGCACCCCGCCTTCCGGGGTTTCAACATGGCTTTGCAGGAGCATTTCGGCAATGCCGGCCGTGGTGCCGAAGTTGGCATCCATCTGAAAGGGCGGGTGCTGCCCAAAGAGGTTGATAGAGGTGCTTTTGGCACCCACTACGTCCAGACTTGCCTTCGCTTTTTCGGCTTCACCCAGCCGCGCGTACTGACTCACGAGCCAGGCGGCACTCCAGCCCGTATGCCCGCCCCCGTTGGCAATGCGGTAGTCGAGCGATTTCCGAACGGCATCCATCAGGTCGGGCGTTTGCACGGCGTTGATCTGATGACCGGGGTGCAGCGCAAACAAGTGCGAAATATGTCGGTGGCCGGGCTCGGCTTCTTTAAACGGCTCGGCCCACTCCATCAGTCGTCCGTCGGCCCCGATCTGCGGCCCGGCCAATTGCCCCTGAGCCTCGGCAATGCGCCGGGTCCAGCTATCCGAGATGCCGAGGGCTTTGGAAACCATCCCAAAATCATGGAACAACTGCCAGATCACCTGCTGCTCGTGGGCGGGTCCCATGCTAATCTGACTTTTGCTGCCATCGGGCGCAATAAACGTGTTTTCGGGTGAGCCTGCCGGGCCCGACACCAGCTTGCCCGTTTGCGGATGCACCACCAGCCAGTCCATGTAAAACTCGGTGGCCGCTTTCAGTACGGGGTACATCTGCCGCAAAAAGGCTTTGTCCTGGGTGTAGCGGTAGTGTTCGGCAATGTGGCTGCATAACCAGGCAGTAGCCCCGGTGTGCATTCCCCAACTGGCCTGCTCGCCGGGGGCGGTGTAGCCCCAGACGTTGGTAATCGGGTGCATCACCCAGCCCCGCGCGTGGTAGTGAACACGGGCGGTCTCGGCACCGGGTGTGGTGAGCGAACGCAACAGATCGAAAAACGGCAGGTGTAGCTCCGACAAATTGGTTACCTCGGCCGGCCAGTAATTCATCTGGATATTGATGTTCGTATGGTAGTCGCCATTCCAGGGAGTCTGGATTTTATTACCCCAGATGCCCTGCAAATTGGCGGGTAGTGTGCCGGGCCGCGACGACGAAATGAGCAGATACCGGCCGTACTGAAACAGGAGTTCGTACAGGTGCGGGTCGTTGCGGTTGGTTTTGAAAGCCGCCAGCCGTTCGTCGGTAGGTTGGGTGTCGTTGCCCGAAAACAGAGTAAATGTGGTACGGTCGAAATAGCGCCGGTAGTCGGCCAGGTGGTCATTCAGGAGCCGGGTGTAGGGTTTCTGGATGGCCTGTTGCAGCGTGCGGGCCGTAATACTCACCTGATCGCGACCGCGGTAGGTGGGGTGTTGCAGCTTGTAGTCGGTGGAGGCCGTCAGATACAGAATCACTTCCGTGGCTCCGCTGACCGAAATCCCCGCATCGGTGTAGGCTACCGTGCCACCTTTATTCTGGGCCTTGAGCCGGGTCATGTAGGCCAGTCCGTCGCCCCCTTTGCCGTCGGAAAGGTTGCCCGCCATAATCAGCTGATTATCGGCTGTGTAGGTACGGAATCGCTCAGGTCGCCACAGCCGGGCCTTAAACGACAGCGCACCGGGTTTGTCGGCGGTGAACCGGATAGCCATCACCTGATCGGGGTAGCTCACAAAAGCTTCGCGGCTAAACCGAACCCCGTTTTGGGTGTAGCGGACCCGGGCCACGGCATCGTGCAGGTCGAGTTCACGGTAGTAGTCGGTATAGGGGGCTGTGCTGGCAAAATCGAGATACAGTTCGCCGAGGGTCTGAAAACTGCCGTAAGGTACCTTGGTTCCGTTGCCGTTGCCGGAGCCTGCCCCCTTGCTGATCTGGGTTTTGTCGGTCAGCTCGGTAGCTTCTTTATATTTTCCGGCGTACAGGAGTTTTCGGATTTCGGCCTGAGCCGCAAACGAGTTAGGGTTGTTATTGTCGTCGGGGCTCCCCGACCACATACTTTCTTCGTTGAGCTGAATGCGCTCGCTGTTTACATCACCAAACACCATTGCCCCCAGCGACCCGTTGCCCAGCGGTAGGGCCTTGAGCCATTCGGGGTCGTCTTTCCAGCCTCTATCGACATCGGCTATTTGCGCGTTGGCGGGTGTTTTGTACCAGAGTTTGAGCGGTGGGTGGGGTTGGGCCAAAGCCGTTTGGGCCAGAAATAGGGCCAGAAACAGGAAGCAGGTACGCATGAGTGTCGGAAAACGGCCGTTTTGAGGCCGGTAAAGAGTTCGGGGGTTAAAGGTAATTGTTTGGAGTGTATGGGGGGAGCGTTGCAGAGATGTCATCTTCCCAGCCGAGATGTCATCTTTCCAAACAAGATGACATCTCGGCTGGGAAGATAAGCCAGAATTCAACTCAGAATGCCGTTTATCACCTTGCCGTGTACATCGGTCAGGCGGAACCGGCGGCCCTGATATTTGTAGGTCAGCTGCTCGTGGTCCACGCCCAGCAAATGCATCAGCGTAGCCTGAAAATCGTGCACATGTACGGGGTCTTTCACAATGTTGTAGCTGAAATCGTCGGTTTGGCCGTACGAGATGCCCGCTTTCACACCCGCGCCCGCCATCCACATGGTAAAGCAGCGCGGATGGTGGTCGCGGCCGTAGTTGGTGGCCGACAGTTGCCCCTGTGAGTACACCGTCCGGCCGAACTCACCGCCCCACACCACCAGGGTATCTTCGAGCAGTCCCCGCCGTTTCAGGTCGACAATGAGGGCGGCCGTAGCCCGGTCAATTTGCCCGCACTGGTGCTTCATGCCTTTGGGCAGGCCCCCGTGGTGGTCCCAACCCTGATGGTAGAGTTGCACAAAGCGCACGTCTTTTTCGAGCAGTTTACGGGCCAGCAGGCAGTTGGCCGCGTACGAGCCCTTGTCGCGGCTGCTGGGGCCGTAGAGGTCAAATACCTCGTCGGGCTCGCGGGTGGTGTCCATCACATCGGGCACCGACGTTTGCATCCGGTAGGCCATTTCGTACTGCGCAATCCGGGCGTTTACTTCGGGGTCGCCCCAGCTTTCGTTCTGCAACTGGTTGAGCTGAGTGAGGTAGGCCAGCATCTGTTGGCGGTCGGTGCCGTCGTAGCCTTCGGGGTTGTTCAGAAACAGAACCGGGTCTTTGCCCGACCGAAACTGCACGCCCTGATGCTCGGAGGGCAGAAATCCGTTGCCCCATAGTCGGGCGTAAAGCGGCTGGTCTTTGGAGGCATCTTTCGACACCAGCACGATAAACGCGGGCAGGTTGTTGTTTTCGGAGCCAAGCCCGTAGCTCACCCACGACCCAATAGACGGCCGACCGGGCAACTGATGGCCCGTCTGAAAAAACGTGATGGCCGGGTCGTGGTTGATTTGCTCGGTGTACACCGACTTAATCAGGCACAGCTCATCGACCACCTGCGCCGTGTAGGGCAACAGCTCGCTTACCCAGGTCTGGTTTTTGCCGTATGGCTTGAACTGATACGCTGAGGGGGCAATGGGCAAGGCGGCCTGATTGGCGCTCATGCCCGTGAGTCGCTGCCCTTTGCGTACCGAGTCGGGCAGGTTTTTGCCGAGCATCGACAGCAGTTTGGGCTTGTAATCGAACGTCTCAAACTGCGAGGGGCCACCCGCCATAAACAGATACACCACCCGCCTGGCTTTGGGCGCAATTTGCCCCAGCCGGGCCGAAATCTGGTTGGCCATTGCCTCGGCGGGGTTGGCCACCGCGCGACCGGTTAGCAATCCACTCAGGGCTACCGCGCCCAACCCCGAAGCCGTGCGGAGCAGAAAGTCCCGGCGGTCGAGCTTGCGGTTCAGGTCCGAGAAGTCGCCCCCGTTGGGTCGAAAAGGTTCGTCGTGATGATGTGCCATGGGGTTAACGTTTGGTCAGGGTGGCGTCGGAGTTTAGAATCGTGCTGGCTACTACGGCATAGGCTGCCACCCCAGCCGGGTCGAGCGACGGGTCGCGTCGGTGACGCCCGGTTTTAAGCCAGCCGGTTGTTTTGGCGGGGTTGGCCTTAAACTTCTCAAATTCGGTTTGCTGGAGTTTAAGCAGCAGAGCCAGCTCGCGCTCGGCGGGTGTGCGGCCCGTCAGGCGTCGGTGGGCATCGGTAATGGCCTGCCGGGCGTCGGGTTGCCGGGCCATGTGTTCGCCCAGAACCCCGGCAGCTTCAACAAACGTCGGATCGTTGAGCGTTACGAGGGCTTGCAGGGGCGTGTTGGTGCGTTGCCGCCGAACCACGCAGCTACTCCGCGACGGGGCATCAAACGTGCCCAGTGTTGGGTTGGGCACCGACCGTTTCACCACTACATACAGGCTTCGGCGGTACACGGCATCGGTAGTGTCGGCCTTGTAAGTCATGCTGTTGATCTCCCAAAGGCCGTCGGGCTGGTAGGGTTTCACGCTTTTGCCGCCAAGTTTGGGATTCAGCAGGCCGCTCGCCATGAGGGCGTTGTCGCGGAGCATTTCGGCCGTGAGCCGGGTGGCGGGGCCGCGGGCCAGCAACCGGTTTTCGGGGTCACGCTCGCGCAGGCCGGCCAACGCCCGCGAATCCTGCCGGTACGTTGCCGACATCACCATCAGCTTCACCAGCCGTTTTACGTCCCAGTCGAAGTCCTGCGCGAAGGTTACGGCCAGCCAGTCGAGCAGTTCAGGGTGGCTGGGCAACTCGCCCTGATTGCCAAAGTCTTCGGTGGTTTTGACGAGGCCCGTGCCGAAGAAATTCTGCCAGTACCGATTCACGGCTACGCGGGCGGTGAGCGGGTGCCGGTTGTCGGTGAGCCACTGCGCCAGCCCCAGCCGGTTTTTAGGCAACGAAGCCGGAAACGCCAGAATCGACGCGGGCGTGTTCGGAAATACCTCCGGGCCGGGTAGGTCGTACTGCCCCCGGTTGAGCAGAAACGTTTTTTTCGGGCTGGGCATTTCCTGCATCACCATCAGTTCGGCAATGCGCCGGGTCGAGTCGCTGAAGGCCGTACGGCGTTGTTGCAGGGTTTGCCGGGCGGCCCGCACGTTGGTGTCTTCTACGGCAAGGTAGTACGCCAGCAGGGTGGCTTTGTCGGCCTCCGACAACTCGGCCGGGGCTTTGCCCGCCAGGTTAGCCCAGCTTGCTTTGCGGGCCAGCACCCGAATCTCAAATGGAGTAAGCGGGCGGTTGTACACCACCACATCGTCGACCTTGCCCCCCTTGAAACCGAGCCCCCGGTACCAGCCCCCAATTTGCAGGGCGGGCTCGTTCTTCTCGAAGAAAATGATGTCTTTGTAGAGCTGATCGATCACCGTTTCCATCGCCAGCTCAGCCCCGTCAAGGTAGAGCCGGAACCCCTCGGCCCGGCCCGACCCGTCGTAGGTCAGGGTGAGTTGCACCCATTTCTCGCGCGGTACGGGTTGGGTGCTCAGGCGCGTAATGGCGTTGGAGGGGGCCGTATGGGCCATTGTGATTTCGAGCCGGTTGTTTTTCAGCAGCAGGTGGTAGCCTTTGAAATTGTACAGCCGCTCGGCATTGCTTTTGTGGAAAATGACGCCCTCCTTAAACCCGTTCGGAAACCACGCCCGGATACCCACCGAAAACGGCTCCGACTTGCGAAACACACCCACATCGCGCAGGTCGGCGTAGGAGTCGCCGTTTAGTAGCAGCACTTTTCCTTGTGGGGTAGTCTCAAAAACAGGGGTATCGGCCTCGCCCGCGTCGCGCTTTATCACGCCTTTCTGCTTAGGGTTAAGGCTGTTGCGCAGCGAGTCTTCAAACGGATAATATCCCTGCAAACCGGCCTGAGGTAAGGTTTCGGAAGCCAGTTTGCGGTAACTGCCCGACGCCAGCCACTCGCTAAAGCCCGTGAGAGCGTCGCGCTCAGCCCTGCCGACGGCGGCTTCCTGCTCGGTAATCCCCGACTGCATAAACCGGATCAGGGCTTCTTCCTTGTCGGTTGGCAACAGTAAGGTGGGCGTGGGCAGGTCGTCGTTCCACGAAATTTGCCCGGCTTCCCGCACATTGTTGAAAAAGCTGTACAGCTCGTAGTAGTTCTTTTGGCTGATAGGGTCGTATTTGTGGTCGTGACAGCGCGCACACCCCACCGAAATCGCCATGAACGCATCGCCCAGGGTGTTGGTCCGGTCCATGACGTATTCAGTCTGGAATTCTTCTTCCACAATACCGCCTTCCATGTTTTGCGGATGCAGCCGGTTGAAGGCCGTAGCAATGAGCCTGTCGCGGTGGGCCGCCTTATCATCGTCGGGGCCCTTCATGAGGTCGCCGGCGAGTTGCTGATGCACAAACGTCCGGTACGATATATTGCGGTTGAACGCCCGAATAACCCAATCACGATAGGGCGACATGTCGCGCAGCCGGTCGACGGTGTAGCCATGCGAATCGGCAAACCGGGCCAAATCGAGCCAGTCGGTTGCCATTTTTTCCCCGTAGTGGGGTGAGGCCAAGAGCCGGTCGACCTGCTTTTCGTAGGCATCAGGGCTTTTGTCGGTCAGAAAACGGTCGATTTCGGCCGGGGTGGGGGGCAGTCCCGTCAGGTCGAGCGAAAGCCGCCGGAGCAGCAGCTCGCGGTTGGCTTCGGGGGCGGGTTGTAGTCCTTCCCGTTCGAGTCGGGCCAATACAAACCCGTCGATAGGGTTCACTACCCGGCCGGCAAGCGTGGCACTCAGGGTTGGCAGGGCTTTCTTCTGGGGCGTGACAAACGCCCAGTGTGGCTTGTAAACGGCCCCGTCTTTAATCCACTTGAGCAGCACGGCTTTCTCCTCGGCCGACAAACTCAGGTGCGACTCAGGCGTGGGCATTCGATAGTCGGGGTCGGTGCTCAGAATCCGGTGCACCACTTCGCTTTTGGCCCAGTTGCCGGGCTTGACAGCCACTTTGCCGGGACTTTCGGGCAGGGGGCCATACGCAGCCGAAGCCACATCGAGTCGCAGACCGGCCTTTTGCTTGGCCTTGTCGGGGCCGTGGCAGGCAAAGCACTTGTCCGACAACACCGGTTTTACGTGCTGGTTATAGTCCAGCTCAGCCGGTAATTTGGCGTAAGCAGAGGCTACGTCGGCGGGGAGTTTTACGTCGGTGCCGGGTGGCCCGGTGGGTATCCAGAGCGGCACACTACCAAACAGAAAAAGGAAGAACCGAAGCATACGTTTGTGTGGGTTTTAGAGCGCCTTGTTGGTATCGGGTTTGGCCAGCTGAAGCGTTCCGGTGTCAAGAATCAGGTCGGGTCGGGCTTTGCGAAGCCGTTCCACACCGGCCGGGGTGGTTTTGGTTTGCCACAGATACAGCACCTTCAGGTTGGGCAATTGCGCCAGTTGGGCCAGACCCGCGTCGGTCACGGCTGTACCGTATAGGTTTAACTGCTCCAGATGGGGCAGGGCCGACAAGTGCCCGAGGGCGGCATCGGTAATCGGGGTATTTTCGAGGTTGAGCCGGGTAAGGTTCGGAAACTGACGCAACGCCTGTATGTCGGCATCGCGTACGGGCTGATCGGAAAGCCGCAGCCGCATTACCTGCTGACCCACGCCCGTGAGCGCATCGAGCAGACGGGGCTCAAAGGATTTGACGTTCACAAAATTGGCCGACAGGTAGGGGCTGCCGTCGGTGAGCCGGGTGAGGGTCACCTGTTCGGACCGGAGTTTTTCGAGCACGGCCGGGGCGGGTGCCGCCACAGGGTTGGTCAGCAATCGGGCCTCGACGCTTGCGGGTGGGCTCGCTACCGGGCTACCTGCCGGGGGGAGAGTATTGGCGGGCAGGGCGGGCAACTCATACACCGGGTTGGCGGGGAGGGCATCGGTAGCTGCGGCTACCAGGCCACTACCGGTTGCCGCCGGGGCAATGACTTCGATTTGTTCCTTGAACGAAGCCCCTGTTTGTATCCAGTGATGAATCAGGGCGATTTCGGCCCGGCTCAGTTGCAGCTTGCCTTTGGGGGGCATGTGCATATCGTCGCCTTCGGGCAGCAGCAGATAGGTAAACAGTTTACTTTTTTGCGGATTGCCGGGAGTCAGGATTGAGCCATTTTTGCCGCCTTGCCGGATAAACGCTTCGGTGTCGAGCCGGAGGCCGCCTTTTTTCTTGCGTGATGAGTGGCAGCTGTAGCATTTGGTTTCGAGAACCGGCACCACGCGGTCGCGGTAGAGAAATGTACGCCGGATGGTGGGTTGCGCGGCTGTTGCGCCCGAATCCGTAGCGCGTATGGCCAGCTCGCCCACCGCTGCCGATCCAGTTGAGTCCATGTTAGTGGGTGTATCAGCTACCGACTTTGCCCCCGGAAAGAGGTAATCTTCGCCGTGGGTGAGATTGCCGCCGTAGTGGCCCGCTACCGTCAGAAACAGCACGGTAGCTGTAGCCAGTACCGGCCGGTAGCGTCTCAGAAAATAGGTGAGCGCCCCAAAACCGGCCGTAGCCAGCCCGGTCCATTGATGCCGCTGCACCAGATCCGCATCGTACTCGCCCGACTGCGCCAGCATCCAGCCTGCACCACACGCCAGCAGGGCCGACCCCGCGCCCAACCCCCACGCCAGCGACTCGGCCGCTTCGACATCGACCGACCGCCACCGGCCAAACACCATCAGGGCACCCGCAAACAGGAGAATGCCAATGGGCAGGTGAACCAGCAACGGGTGCAAATGGGCAATAAAATCGAACATGTGTATGGAACGTTTGCGGATATTAAGCGCCAATGAGGCCAAACTTACGTAAACTTAAGTTTTGGGCGTACGTGAGTAAAGTGCCCAATGAAGAAAGCATAAACCGGTGTTTGTTTTACCAGGCTGTCCGCCAATTTTCGTGCGAGAGGCCCATACACCACGAGTGGCAGACGACTCCCTCTGAAGAGCGACACAGGTATTTTATATGAAAAAAACGTAGTGGTGAGAGGGCGATAATTGCCTGAATGCGAGAAGGTAATGTTGGTTTGGGGTAATGGCGGGAAAGTCGATCGATTTAGTTTTTTGCTTACTTGGTGGTTAGACAAGGCTCTTTTTGCACTTAATTGCCCAATTGCCCACTAACACATTCGATGAGTACGATTAAGCGATTGCGTTACACGCCCACCACGGAACTACAAAAAACACTCGAACAAATAACCGATGAATTAGAACGACGCCGGAAACAGGCCGAAAGTTTACCCGACGAATTGCTGGTGCAGGATTTGCCTATTCGGGCCAACACCCGGAGCACGCTGTTTCGGGCTTATAAGCAGAACACACAGGCCGGCTATTTGGTCGAAAAGACGCTGACACTTCGGGAGCTGATGCTGCAACTACCACCCGGTTACTGGCTAAAATTCAAGGAGGAGTCGCCCCGGTTGTTCGATGAATTTCGCGATGCCCTGCGGCAGAAAAAGATTTATATCAATCAGGTCATTTCGATTGATATGGCGTCGGTAAATGACGATGCATTTGCTCAGTTGTGATACGTATGACCAAAGAAAGCGCAAGCTGGGATGCCCCGGCTTGCGCTTTTTCGTATAAAATCATCTGAAAAGTCTCTGAGGCTACAATTCCATCCGAAGTGTGGTTTGCTTACCTTACTATGGACAGTAAAACCTTGAAGCCTGTATAAGTAACTTTTACGTTTCGTTAACATTCTTTTGCTATCCCTCCGGTACATCTCCGAACAAAGCCTGGTAGGTTTGCTGACCACCGCAATGCCGGGCACCGTAGAGACGGCCCCCGCCGTGCCGTGCTGCCGGTGCAGCCCAAATTCGTTGATACCAAAAAGGGAAAAAGATGAACTACTTCCGCCTATACGCTCTGCTCGTACTGTCTGTTTGGCTTACTTCCTGCGGACAAAACCAGCCCAATAAAACACAGGAGTCCATCAAGACCGAAATCAAAGACATAGGTCCCAACCTGATGGTGCGTAATCTGAAAAAAGGCAGAGATGGCACCATTCTGATGGCGGGCCCCAACAATGCATCCTTTGGGGATGTGTTTCGGTACGATGCCCGCCTGCCCGACGAGCCGGGGAAATCGTTCACGAATCTTACCCGTAAACTGGGTCCGCACCAATTCTGGGATGTTCTGGAAGATCGACGCGGCAACCTTTGGTTCACGTCTACGGATGCCGGCGTTTATTATGACAACGGCAAAACCATTCAACATTTTACCACGAAGGAGGGCCTCGCCAGTAATTCGGTTAGGTCTGTTTATGAAGATAAAGATGGTATTATCTGGTTCGGCACTGCCGACGGAATCAGTCGCTACGACGGGAAATCATTTCGAAATTTCACCTCGCCAAACGCTCCCCTTTTTTATAAAGAAGGACATTGGAATCATGATATTCATACAATCTTAGAAGATAAAACCGGGAAATTGTGGGTAGGCACAAGGGGCGACGCCTTTGTGTACGACGGGAAAACGTTTACCACGCTGACCCATAAAGGCGAGCCTTTTCTCGACGTTTGGAGCATAATCGAAGATCGAAAAGGTACCATTTGGCTGGGCGGTTACAATGGCTTTAGAGTAGGCCGGACCGGTGGTCTCTATCGTTACGACGGCCGGACTTTTACGAAGGTATCGGAGCGAGGGGCATATGCGATAATCGAAGATAAAAAAGGAAATATTTGGACGACGGGCCCCGTAAATCCGGCCAATTGGACGGTTCAGGCACTTTCCCGGTACGAGGCAACGTCGCTCCATAGTGATACCCCCATCGTTACCGAGATCAAGTCGGGAAAGGCTTTTTTTGGGCTTCTGGAAGCGAACGATGGTAGTATTTGGTTTGGCGATGCGACCGGTGTGTATCGGTATGATGGAAGGACCATCACGGACTTTTACAATAAAGGGGGGCAGAAAAAATATAGCATCGATCCGAAGCAAAGCGCTATCGTATGGAGAGGGTCTATGCTACTGGGTGGATGGGAAGGTACTACGTTTCGGGGCGATGGTAGCCGTACGGGCAACGTCGGTCTGAAAAAGGGAGAATTGACCATCGAATCGGATCGCCGGAGCGACCGTCATTTGGTGGGCGGTACTGTTGAAATCGACATGACGACCATTCAGGAAACGATGGACGATCAACGTCCACGCAACAAGTTGCCCTCCTTTTTTGATGTAAAGAAATTCCCCCTTTCTACGTTCACTATTACGAAGGTTGAGCCGGAGAATGGGGCAAGTGCAAACGTTCCAACGGATGGAAGTATTCGGGTCACAGCGGAAGGTAATCTGAACATTACGGGTAACCTGACTATTGAAGGGATCACGAAGGCAGTTACCGTTCGGGCAAAAATGCACTTCAAGGACGGAATGGACGGAACGGTCGAGCTAAATGGTGCGCTGACCATTGACCGAACCGAGTGGGGTATCGATTCTGGCTCAGAAAAGTACTTTTTAAAGTCTGGTGATGGCACTATCTCCGACGACGTCAAGCTTTTTATCAAAATCGTAGCCAGGAAACATATGAGATAATCTCTTTGTAAGGAGCAACAAAAAAGCCTCTCAGTTTGCACTGAGAGGCTTTTTGAGCGGTGCGGACGGGACTGGGTGACTGTTTTGATTAACAGTTACTTACAGAGGTTGTCCGTCGGGTGTATCAAGAATGTATCATGAGCGTGTGTAGCGGGATAGGTGGTGGCTTGTAGCCAGGCTAACGTGAGTTGATAGTAAAGTTGACCGATAGCGCTTTTTCCAATCGAGCAAACATATCGAAGTTCAGTATTCGGTTTCCCCGGAATAACTGCGTGATGTGACCGGTTGACGTACCTAAGGCTTCAGCCAGATCGTGTTTCGTCATGCCTCGTTCGTCCATTATCCGTTCTACTTCACTCATAAAGCGGAACGACAGCAGCTGAGCGGCATCATCGCGACGTTCTTGGTCGGTTCGATTCTCGAACAAAACACTGAAAGTGGCTCTGATGGCTTGAACATTATTCCAATTCGTATCCATATTCAGCAACTTATTCGATGATAATATTCTCGCGAAAGCGGTTTATTATTCCTTACAAGCTAAAAAGCGCCACACAGGTATCGACCAGATACAGCGTTCGTTCGGTAATGTCTTCGGCTTTCCAAGTCTCTTTATGGGCCAGTGTTTCATTCAGGAATAAGCCATTCTGGTAACCAACCGGGTGGCCTTTCTTGTCTTTCCGATCCCGCTTTTCATTGAATGGCAGGTTGCCCAACGAACTGTTATAACCCGAAATGGTCAGGTTACCCAGTTTATGAGCGTGCTGTTCCTGAATTTGCCGGGCGGTAGTGGCGTCGCTGTCACCTACCATGCTGACCCACTCAGCCGGGAGGTTCTTCCCTTGAGGCAGAATATGCTCAATGGTCCAGACGTATTGGCCACTTTCCAGACGTCGCCATAGATCGGTATAGGTTTCGAGTGTCTGATGCGTCCGTTCGATGCTGCACAGTAAAAAGCGGGCCGCGTCGACATTGTCCTGATAGACGTTGCCCATGAGCTTCTGACGAAATAACTCATCGGATACATACCAAACAGGCTGACGTAAAAACGACCGGATATGTGCCTCCGTGGGTGTTTGTTCGTGCTGTCGGCACCAGTCGATTAGGTCGATAAATAGCTTGTCGAGGTCGCGTGTAGGGGGGGTATCGGTGATGTTACGACGCACGAAGAAGGTAACCAGCAAGCGTACAATGGCGGCCAGGTCGTTGGGGGAAAGGTCTGGGTAGTTGGCGACCAAAAACAACAAAAACGCCTGCGACGTGACTCCGCCAATACGCTGTAAATCGAGCAGAGCCTGAGTAACAAGGGCCGGATTGTCGGGGTGGTCCGGTCGTACCAGGCGGCCGTATAGCTTTGCTTTATCGTACAGGTTGTCGAAAATGGTACGAACATCGGCGTCAATCAATCGGGAGTAAATGTCCAGAATGTTGGAGCGTGTTGCTTTCGAAAAGCCTTTGACAGCGACCTCGGGCCGATACTTAAACGCATTGTAGTAATGCCGTAGATACCGCTGTTGGGTAGCCGAGTCGTCGGTCAGGTGGTCGAGTAGCCGGGTCCACCGTTCGAAGTTCTGATCCAGTGTATTGACGTTCTGCTTTTCGAGTACATCCAGCAACTTATTCTTGATCAGATCGAGCGCCGATAGAGGCTCACCCCGATTATTGAGGGTTTCAAACAGGGTAAACGCGTCGGAATGGCTGCTGACTTCGATTTTCACCATCGATGCCGCATTTAACTTTTCCAGAAAAGCCAGTACCGATGCCGTGTTGAATCGCATGATACCGTCTTCGTCGGTTTCGTTCAGGCGGCTGAGGAAATACCGATAGGCTCGTTCGATGCGTCGTTTGCCTACGTTGGCCAGCTTATCGACTTCGCGCTTCAACACACCCGCCTGATTAAGCACATACTCAAAATCGGGTAGGTTTTTACCCTGCAACGAGGGTTCGAGCCGCGTAACGGCCGGGCTGTTTTTCTGTATCAGTTTGTTTTGAATACCCGCCAGCTCCACCAGTATGTTAATGTCCGATTTATCGGCATGTTGGTTAAGCCAGGTGTACAACGCAGCAAAAAGTATCGAGGTGGTGGTCACGCGTTGCTGCCCATCGACCAGTTCGAGCCGCAGGGTTTGCAGGGCATCGGTGCTGTGGTTGATGCAGATGATCGACCCTAGAAAATGGCCTTTATCGTTTTCGAGAATATCGTCGAAAAGAGCCTCCCAGTTATGTTGCTGCCAAACGTACTCGCGTTGGTACTTGGGAATAATGTATTTGTTATTCTGGTCTGGATTGAAAAGAATGGAAAGGGGGTAGTTGCTGGCGGATTGAATCATGAAAGCATTGAGGATTTTTACACCCGATGAATAAGGGTTTAATGGCTGTGGTGATTTTTACAATCGTACAAAAAGGTAGTTAGTGTGATCTTCAAACACTGGGACTAGTAGCAAAGCCTGCCCGAGCCATAGCTTTTCTCGATTCTTGGGAAATGCGTACCCATTTCAAGTCTGACGTTATACGTACAGAAAAATTTAAGCTTAGCTATCAGTAAAAAATCATCTTGTTAAAAGCCAATGATGGTATTTATTTCCTCGCGGTTAGACCTTGGTAGTAGATTTATTAGAGAACTGTTTACCTCTCTTAACCTTTCCCAATTTTGGCTTTCAATTGCAAAACGACCTGCATCAACAAAGGATCTGGCTTTTTCCTGATCGTTCATACGATGAGTTTGCTGAACTAGATAAGCAAAATAGTTCGTCAAGAATTTAGGCATTCGCCAAAGGATTTGCCATTGAATAGCTAAAACTTCGTCAGTCTTTTCCTGAATTTTATTCAGATTATTACCATTCAAGAAAATTGGTTCTTGGGCTATTATGTCGCTTATATGCTTCCTTTCTGAGTCATTACCGTTTTCATCTACGATCTTGACGCATTTATCTCTTGCTTCTGAATACTTGATTCGAGCTACTGTAAAACGCTTATCTTTTGTTGCAAAATCAATTGACTGAGCAAGTTTTCGTTTTTTATCCTCTAATTGATAGCGAGCATCTGTTACATCATCATCAGCTATTGAGCTAATTTGTTCAGCAACTACCTCCACATCTTTACGTAAACCAGATAATTCTTTCGCGACTTCATAATTCTCTTGCTCAGTAGCCTCTTCGATCTCTGCTTCTAGTTTTTCGGACAGACTATCAATATCAAGCCGCAATTTACCTATTGGGGTGTGGCGAGCCTTTGGATTGAAGGTTCCCATGAAATCCTGATCTGCCATCGTCAGGTAGACTGAAATTATTAGATCACGCGATTCAGACATTTGAATAGTAATTTCAATATCGGATCCTTTATGAACATCTCGGGTTAGCTGACGTCCTGTTAACTCTAAATAACCAATCGTCTTATTTGCCTCTGGAAGCGCTGTATGAGGACCTTCTAAAATATTAACGCGGATAATGTCTTCGCTAGCCCCTTTGAGTACCGTTTTATTCAGTTGCCTTGTTATCGATCTCCTAAGTGGAAGAATTGAGTTTTTCTGGAAAACAGGAAAGAGTCTTGTATCTCCAATATTATCTTCATCATCTACTACTAAGCATATGTCCTCTGGTAAAGGCTGTCCGCTAATTCCGTATCCACTATTTATGCCGATAATATCTAGACCCGTTTCGATAATATTGCTCTGGGCGTCATAAATAGTCAGTTTAAAGAAGTTGTAGACGCCTTCAACAAGTGGTAAATCTTCGTTAATACGTTCGGTTAGATTCTTTAATCCTGTATCAAAGCCTCCGTCTTCTCGTGTTATACGGTAGAAGAGTCCGTTAACGTCGCCTGTAATTCTGGCTGAAAAAATCTCCTCCTTCTCTTTGGACATTTTTTCATAGGCAGCCTTGATGGACAAGCGAGATTGGGCCTTTGCCTTGGTAGTACCTGCTAATTCTTTCGGTTTTGTGGCTGCATAATAGGCCGCCCCAATTGCCACCGCAGTTGTCGGATCAATTTCGCAATTAACAGGAATTTGGAGGATTTCCTCTACTCGCTGACGAACATAAGGAATATACGTTGACCCTCCCACCATTAATGTAAACTGAATGTCTGAAGGACGCAATGAATTTCTGGTCAGTATTTGTTTGATCATATCCAACGTAGCGTCGATATGTGGCCGGATGAGATCGTTGAATTCAGATCGTGTTATTGTAATCTCTTCATCAATCTCATTATCATCTTCATCCGTCAGTCCATCAACCACTATCTCAGCGGACGTTTTTGCCGAAAGTTGAATTTTAGCTTCTTCAGCTCGGCGAAGCATGACATAATATTGTGCGTTCAGTTGTCCAGAAGCACTTTTTAAAGATGTCTCTAGATCAGTAAAGGAATATTTTTCTTCCAGTTTGGCGACTAGTACTTTTTCTACAATCAAACGGTCGAAGTCTGCTCCACCTAAGTAATTATCACCTTCATGGTCCAATACTTTCATTTCGCCTTCCTTGATTCGAATAAGCGCCACATCGAAAGTCCCCCCTCCAAAGTCATAGACTAACCATTGACCATCTTGTAAGTCTTTTTCTTTTTTCATGTTGGCGTAAGCCAAACTTGCAGCGATAGGCTCCTGTAGAAGAACAACTTGTTTGAAACCAGCCTGTAGGCCAGCTTCTTTCGTAGCGTTAGATTGAATGGTATCAAAAGATGCCGGTATGGTAATAACAGCTGCGTCCAGGGAATCACCTGTAGATACAAACGTCTTTAACTCTTTAAGAACTGCAGCAGACAGATCTATAGGTGTTTTGGAATCGTTAATTGCTTTAATTTTATAACTCTCGGACGTACCCATTTTCCGTTTGAAGGTGCCAACTACATTGCGCGGGTCTTTTTCAAGTAGCTCTTTTGCTTTACTGCCTATAAAAATTCGGTCTTTCTTATATCCAACTACAGAAGGTAAAGTGTTACGGCCATAGTCAGTTGGATTACTATAAACAGTAACATCTCCTTTAATGAATTTTGTAATTGCCGAGTTGGTGGTACCTAAATCGATACCATAGTTAATCATGTTTTCCATGTCTAGGATTAAGGTTTAAGTTTTTAGATTGCTTCAGCGACAACAATACCCTTCTGAACGATCAGGCTAATTCCTCCTCTGTTGAATCGGATGATTGGCTTTATAACATCCGTAATTTTCAAGTTTTCGGTACTGCTGCCTGCTATACTGGCTTCACAGTCGGTCCGTGTCTCGTTGTAATCTTCGCCTATTGGATTATGGTAAATCAATCCAGCTGGTTCTTCGCTTTGCTCTGATAAATCATTCTGTAATATCTCACGAAGCTTGTTTATATTCCGCTGAATGGAGTTGCTCTCCTGTAGTTTGTTTGCTTTTTTTTCTATCTCAAATATCTGGTTGACGATGTCGAGATAAAGCTTTGGAATACGCATTGGATCTTGCATTTTGGATAAGGTTAACGATTGAAAAAGTCAGATGCATTAGTTGGTTGTGAACTCATGTTTCCATTAGGAACAGCGTAGAGTGTTACACTTCCAGTTGTGTAACTATATTCGGAGTTCTCTACCTGTAGATAATCACTTGGGTCATCGGATTTGCTGAAATGCTCTTCCGTCTCAAATCCTCCTGTTGTACCGCAAAAGTTTTCTTTTAATGGATTCCAATCTTTACCATAATATACTTTGAGGTAGTATATGCCAGTTGGTATCCGTGACATTTTAAAACTGCTGCCAGCTTGAATGTATTCATTACGAATTGTTTGCCCGGAGGAAACATTTACAAGTGAAACAACAGCATCATAATCATTACTATTATCAAAAATTATAAAGGCTTGGCCACCGTATCGACCTTTACCAAAGCAGTTACTGAAGGGTGATGCTCCATTACTTAATTGATTGCCTTTGTAAGGATTTTGCTCAACTTCATTGGAGAGGGGTAGATCATATTGCTTCTCTGGACTAGATGAGCTGTCCATCGTCATAATAGTTGAGTCAGGAGTGGTTGAACTAGTGGAATAATCTACCGTAGGATCTACAACAGACTGAGTTGATCCGGAGGACGTGTCGTCTTGCGTATTCAAGAAAACCATAAAAAAAACAATGAACATAAAAACAAGCAGGTATAAAAGTGTACTGCCGTTTGATTCATTTGATTGGGTTGGAGCTTTTGGAGAAGCACTGCTTAACTTGGGCTGGACAAGGTTGGGCTTCGGTACAGATGAAACAGATTGTAGAGCTGAATCCCTCTGCCTTTTCATGTCACTTAGTTGACGTTTGGCATTATTGATATTCTCGCTCAGTTCAGAGTTTTGTATATTAATGGTGAGAGAAAGATCAATCAAAAAGATTGCTACGTCAATGTCACTATACTGATTCCAGACTTCAACTGATAGTGCTTTTAAGCCAATCGCAATCTGATCTCTAATTTCAGAAAATTCGCCCTCCAATCGGTTAATATCGCCGACAGAAATGTTCTGGATTGCCCAAGACTTAATTGCTATTGGATAAGTAGTTTTACTTTTTACCGCTTCTAGATGGTCTATAATTCCTTTTACAATACCTCCATACTTCGTAAAGACACCTTGAATTCGAATTTGGTCTTGTCGGTCTGCGATGATGGTATCAATCTGCTTCTTATCAGCTAACAGCTTATCATTAGCGAGGCCATCTAGATTAAGCTTAAGGGCGTACTCAAGTAACTTAAGTGCTTTTTGATCATTGCCAAAGTGGTTAAAAACTGTTACTGATAACCCTCGAATTGCCAAAGCAGTCTGATTGCGCAAAGCTTGAAAAGACTTGGGTAGTAAATTTAGTATTTCAACATTTACCTCATTTCTGAGCATCTGCACAATGTTTTCATCAAGGTTTTCTCCTTTTTCTCCTTTTACTGTCAGTGTATGATCAATTAATTCTATACGCTTGATACGATTTACAAGCTCTTGGGTGATTCCACGATACGCTTTACTTTCATCCGTGGGCTTAACTAAAATGCGTTTGCTGAATAGCTTTTGTACAGTGACAAAATCACCACCATTGAATGCAGTTGTTAGTGCTTTATTAAATTGTTCCGCAAAGAAAGGGCTGACTAATTTTTCAATAAAATCTAGGGAAACAGGCAAAGGGGGGTGCTGAGACTTGTTGGAAGAAAAGTAGTTCAATTGGCCTGTAGCCAAGAATGAATTTAACGTGGGGAAATTGGATAAAAAGTGATATGCCTTAAGGTTGTCAGGATCCTCTAATAAGCTAGTTATATCTTCTATATCAGATTTATTAAGGCTTATTCCTCTGTACTGAATAGTATCAGAATCAGATAGACTGAGTTCTGCAATTAATTTTTTTCGCGCTTTTCGAATGTCCTGTGTCGTTATCGTAGAAGGATCTACGTTTTGTAGGAAAAATAGTTCAATAGGGTTTATGTACTGCATAAAAGGTAAGGTTAAGTTGTGGATTGCTTTAAATTAGATAGTGAGGTTACATACTAACTTCAGTCTATCACTTTACACTTAGGCCGTATTAATTGTCTGCCATGTTCTCCCCGGCGCGTGGATACTCCGATTCGCTCAGTCCAAAATGTGAGTTAAGTATCACATGAGGTGATGTAGCAGATTGATTAGCATGAATTGCTAGATTTAATCGTTTTAAAAGAGATGATTTACCTTTTCGTTTTTTTTCTGAGGTGGCGGCTAGTCGTCTTAATATCTTTTCAATCTTATCTTTCTGGTTTTGTAGATCATTGATGTAAGCTTTGGTGTCAGCTTCATCGTTTTTGATTACTGTCTCAAGATCAGTAGAGTAATTGTAATCCAGACGTATTTTCAGTTCATCTTTATAGGGCATGAAAGGCTCAAAAATCTGATGGTAAGCGCGACCAATCGCCCCAGAGAAAAGACATAATTCAGGTTGATGGTTACTGTCGCCTGAATCAATTATCTGCTCTTTTGCTATACCGGGATAAGGATCTATATAAAAAATCTTTTTTATGCCCAGTTGAAACGCTTTTTTAGAGCATAACTCGCATGGGGATGCAGTAGTAAACAAAAAACCATCTTTCAAACCCTCTCCTCCATACTTCGATATTTGAAGCATAGCGTTTTCCTCAGCATGGAGTGAACGAGTGTGTACTTGGTTCTTTTCGCCATCTAAGCAGTTTTGCCCTTCTTTGAAACAGAATGACGTATTTCTTCCCAGTAACCGGTTACTTCGTTCGTCTATGGCACTCTGCGGGTAAGAAGTCTCTAAGAGGCTTCTTATTTTTCCTGTTTTTTCGTAAGTGCTAAAAGCATTACTATCTGAGTTGGTAATAAGATCATTTACATTGCGTAACAAACAAGGAGTCTGCCCCTCAGCAGTGTTATTCCATCCTATTGACTTTATTGAAAAAGAAGAATCTGTCACTACCGCCCCAACTTGTCTGGATATACAACCGGAGTTGTATTTGGCCGTATAAGCAATTTGCATACAGCGTTCTGTTGGTGTTGGTGTTATTATACCAGGCTGTAAGATCAATGCTAAGTATCTTATTAATGATTGTTTGAGTGTTCTACGAGTATCCCCGCTATTTGCATCATCGGTTGGGTTATAAAGGTATATATCGGAAGATTGGATACAACTTTTAATGTCTTGTTTATAAAACTTTTCGTGAGCCTTAACATCATCATCATACTCTTGGTCTAAACGTTCTAATTCTCGTTTATTATAATGACTATCTAAGCGTTTGTAGCGGTGTTCATTGTCAGTATTGATAGCAAACAGATAAAACGACGAGTAGCGCTCTTTGAAATAAAAAGCCTCCAATGAATTACGGATAGAATCTATAACTATCCATGTTTTCTTTCCCGTAAGCTTGTTTCTGCTACGTGTTGTCTCAATTATTTCATCTAATATTTTGGGGATTTTGTAGTAATCATCCGATTGCTTAGAATTATCAATGGCGTTTCCTGACATCCTTATATTATTGCCAAAGTATTGATATGGTGATGCCTTTTCTGAGCTTTTGAGCCCATCAATCAGTACACGCTTTATGGACTCTGCAAATTTTGACAACCTTCCGTCTTCTACATAAAACTTATAAGCTAAATCTTTCTTTCGTTCAACATCAGCACAATCACCACTTTTATCGTCGACTGCCTCTATTGCAAGCTTTTCAATACGAAGCTCCTCGTATTCTTTTCGCAAAGTATTTCCATTGTGAACTATTTCTTTGTCTAGCCAACTTGTAATATCGCTAGCACCTTTTTTGTACTCCTTGGCTAAATATGAAATAACAGCATCTAATTCATTCTCAAGAAGTATAGCAGTAATTATATCACTAGCGCGAATTAGCGTAAATGGATCCCAATTGGATTGCATGAAATTATAAACTATACGATACTTCCTAGCTTCATTGTTGGTAAAATCCCGATTGATAGGTTGAGGGAAATTGCACGCAGAAAAGGTCTGACTTCTTAATAGTTTAGCAACTTCTGTGCAGCCTGACCCAAGGCGGCCGGTAAGGCCGATTACCAGGAAGTCTTTTCTCAGATTGTACAGCTTATCCAAAGATGTCCCTTGCTTAGTAGTTTCCATTTGTAGTTTTGCTTGGTAGTGGTGGACGAATGTGTGAAGACAACTTTATTTTGTTATTCATTTACGAAACTGCCATGTTCTCCCAGGCTAACATAGGTCAGTACAAGGTGCGGTAGGCGCGTATAGAATCCGTTCAAAATGGGAAAATACGATATTTCATGAATTAAATCCCATAGGTAGTTAACAAGAACCATTAAGTTCTTTACATACGGCAGCTTAAATTGATGGATTCATCCGATGTCTAAACCGGCAGCAATACCGCTATGCTACAGTGTCGGTAGTGATTTAGTGGCATTCTATTCAAGGGGAATTACACGCTTTCAGCTGTAGGTGGATTGGTACGCAGCCAGGCTGCTTTTACTTTCTCAACGGTTGCCTTAGAAACCTCGCGGTATGAAGCAATACGCCGGATGCTGTCACCTTTACGCAAATCGCCAACAATGCTTGAATACTCCTTTAACAGACTATGGTCAGACTTTATTGAGCCCTTGGGTCGCCCAATGTGTTTACCGTCCAATACCGCTTTCTGTTGGCCACTAATTATACGCTCTGAGCTACGCTCTACCTCCTGAGCTGCCATTTCTACCATAATTGCCCGCACCATCGCTGTTCCCGGATTGATACGACCGTTGAACAATAGGGTTTCCATCCCCAGATTGTGAGCATATATAGAAACCCCCAGCTCTGTTATTTCATCAATGACTTGTGGTGTCTCCCCACGTAGCCGCCCCAGTCGGGAAAACTCGGTAACAAGAACCTTCTTGATCGCCCCTGATCGGCACAGCTCTAAAAGCTTGGTAAGCTCGGGGCGATTAGCCAACCGACGTTTGGTTGCAGAGCCCTTTTCTTCAATGATGTGAGTGACTGTCCAGTCTTGGCGTTTTGCAACTGGTAATAGATCGGCTACCTGCCGGTCATAGTTTTGAGATTTTTTACTAACTCTTACAAAGAGAGCAACAGGGATTAATTGGTTTTTAGGATTACTCACTACCATTACCCCTTCGTCATTGTAGTGATGCCAGACGCCGTTAATCTTAACGTTGGCCAGTTTATGGTTAGGGTTCAGGTAAGGAGTAGGCTCTTCATAGGGGTCCTTTTCCGAAGTCTTCTTTTTCCTGGTGCTGGGTATCTTTTTGGGTTGGTTCATAAACAGTCACATTCATGGATGCGTGGATAGCAAGCTTGATTGCTACCGGTGGTATGCGAGGCTTACGGCGCGTCGGTAGGCTTCGGTATAAATATACCAAAGTGTCCTAAAAAAAGTGTTGCATGAATTGGCTTTGTTTCCGGTCAGATTTGCCCTAAAAACAAGGCTTAATTCTGGCTTGCGAAAACCACTTGCTTTTTTCAGGACGCAACACCAGAAGGGACTGGGGAGCTTTAGGTTCTGCCAGCGGTATTACCCACTTTGTCTTTTGTCCTTCACCGGTACTACTTTGGTAATACCTGCTTGTTTCAAGGAAGGGGCAGACGGTAATACCAGCGGTATTACCCGGCCGGTATTACCTGAAACCTTGGTATTACCGGCTGGTATTACCCGGCCGGTATTACCAGCGGTATTACCTGAAATCTTGGTATTACCTGGCCGGTATTACCGGCGGTATTACCTGAAATCTTGGTATTACCCGGCCGGTATTACCGCTGGTATTACCCGAAATCCTGGTATTACCCGGCGGTATTACCGGCGGTACTACCCGAAATCTTGGTATTACCCGGCCGGTATTACCTGAAATGTCGGTATTACCCGGCGGTATTACCCAAAATCCTGGTATTACCCGGCCGGTATTACTAGCGGTATTACCTGAAATGTCGGTATTACCCGAAATCCTGGTATTACCTGGCGGTATTACCCAGCAAAACAGGCCCGCGCTTTACGAATACTCCGCTCGATATAGCTATGCACATGTCTGCCTTTTCGTTGGATGAGGTTAGGGCTGTGTTGGAGCAAATGAGCGGTAATTTGCGTGTCAGTACGTCCCAGCTTTATCAGACCGCAGATAATTCCAAAATCATGTTCGCTTTCACTATTGAGCTGGGTAGCATGAATAGAAGAAGGCATCGCCTGTATTGATACATCCTCTTTCGGCACGCCCCCCCCCGAGGGGTAAAAAGTAGACAGGCGGTAGTGCGCTTTGCACAAGCGGACAAAAGGGTAATAGCCGTTAGCTTGCCGATGTTTCTCCTTACGATTCGTAAATCCAGGCAGACGGCCAACATGGTCGGGCTCAGCGCTGGCTAGGTCACCGCCTAGTTGCTCTGCTAGCTGGCGACAATTGGCCAGGGCGTTGGCTCGGTCGGGGGGGAGTTCGGAAAGAATCAACCAGGCTTGGTAATTGGCTGGACTAGTCTCAATGAGCAGACAAGGTTTTAGAGAAGCCAGCGCCGTAAGCGACGACCGAGTAAGGTCATCGAGCAGCACGTACTGCCACCCTATTGGGCGAACATAAATATTGAAGCCTTGTCCATTCTTGTACCGCAAATAGCTAACGGACCGAAGTAATTGCTCGGGAGTGTACTCGACCCAAAAGGCATCTTCTGTTTGGGGATGGTGCACTTGAATCTTATAGCGTTCAGCTCGTAGCGCGTCCGCAAAAGTTTGCACGATAACCCCGGTTGCTGTTGTCATAATTTTTTACCCCTGGTGGGGGGCTGTGTTGAAGAAAAACATAGCTAATTGCTCGATGAATTTTTTCGAAAAATAGTCTGACTACACTGACTACTGACTACAAAGCCGGTTTGGAGCCCGTAGAGGCACTTTTTGGAGTGTAGTCAGTCTTTTTTGTAGTCAGCAAAAGGGTAAAAAAGGGCTAAAAACGCCCATTTATGGCCCTAAATGCGCTCAAAATGATCGTTTTTTTGATTAAATGTAGTCAGATGTAGTCAGCTTGTAGTCAGCAAAAAATAGCAATGTCTGACTACAAAAAAAGGCGTTTAGAGCCTGGGAACGGCGTTTTTGGGGTTTGTAGTCACTGTAGTCAGCAAATAATTAGAAAAAAAGAAAATTAGTGCTATTCCATGATGACCCAATACCCCTGAATAGAGTAAGATTTCTGGCCTTTGTGACGATTGCTTATGCGTTTACCACACTGGGCCTTGATGGCTGTTTGCAGTTTGTAAACATTGATAGGGGCACGAGTTTTAGTGGCTAGTCGATTGTAGATGTCAGTGGCGGTGAGATGTTCAGCTCCAGGGGCATGTGGTTTGCTCGGCTTTATATACTGTTCGACTAACTCTAGCTCATAGCTGCGGACCATGAATTCTTTATTCTTCTTTTCGGAGTACTTAATTTCTTCGCCTGTGAGTTCGGCAGCATACCCCCCTTTACACAAGGCATAAGCTTGAGCCCAGACCAGGTCAATGTCAATATTCTGACTGTAGCCTTTCTCGCCACCATAGTCATGGAGAATCTTTCGCACGTCGAAAACGAGCCAGCGAACATTGCCTGTTGTATCGGTGAGAAACTCATCTTGATTGGTGGTGCCAAAGAAACTAGCTCGGCGTCTATCAAGGTGATCACGCTTGCCAAAAGGTCTTCGTAATTTGATGGTGGCAGTGGTCAACATGGCTTTTATTTTGCCAATGTTGGGTTCTGGCATCTTATCCATGTCGTCCAGGAAAACGAATAGGTTTGTGGCCAGGCTGATGTAGCCATCCTTGCTCTGAAAATCAATGAATTCAGTAGCGTAACGCTGCATGGCAGGAGGGAATAAGAAGCGAACAAATGATGTTTTACCGTCATTTTGCTCGCCTTTTAAAATAAAGCAATGTTTGTTGAAGGGAAGGCTACCGATGCCACAAGCCACTACTCGTACAAGCATCTTTTTAAACATACTTTCAAACCATTTTTGGTCTGTTGTTTTGACAAAGCCTGCTAATTGACGTATGTAATCGGGTTGGGATTCATCCCACTTGGGAAGCTGCTCGAAGTAAGCCGCGAGGGGATCATAACGCGGCACGTAACTAGAGCCAAGCAACGCTGACAGGGGTTTGTCGAACGCTTTATAGTTGGCTTCGTAAAGTTGGCAGTTGAGATCGTCCGGGTTAAGTACCAGCCAGTCTGCTGTAGAACGAGCGGGTTTAGCTTCGAGATCATTGGAAACGATGTTGAGCCGGAAGGTATATCGCGCGTTGAGAAAGTTTTTGAGCCGTACAATGAGCGGTTCTTCTCCCTTATAATGCTTGACTGTTGAATTCTTAGGTTTGCCCGATTCGGGTTCAATAGCGATAATAGCCATATCGTCAGTGAGCGTTTTGTTCACGGTTGTAGGAACGCAGTTAAAATCAAATTGGGGATGGGTAAGCGGTAGCTAGAATGCTCGATGTCCGTAATCGGCCGTTGAGGGAATGCGACTTGGAAAAGCACTAAGTAAGGTGCTGCTAGAAAAAGTAGAATTGAGCCTACTTTGAAGTGGATAGCCATTGGTCAGGGGCTCTGCTTCACCGTAGAACTTAGATGGGTTCGTGGCTAATCTGGCTTTGCACATAGTCAAGAATTGTCTTGGCTACTTCGGAAATATGCTGTGTTTTGCGCGTTCGACTGCGCCAAAAGCCAAAGGCAATTAAACGTTTCAATGGCTTGATGTACGTGCATTCAGAGGCACTGTACTGGGTTTTTCGGTTGCGGGGCATAGTGTGCAGAAACTTACTTATACTATGTATGAGGAAGCCCATCGACTGGTCGATGGGCTTCTTTGGACTAGCAGCTTACAGAGCTGTTCTTTGGGGGTCGGTGCTAGATGCCAGTGGGCTCTTTTGACTTGTCAATTGAGCAATGAGAAGGTCGATCTGGCGGTTCTTAGTTGCGATAATGGCGTCCTTGCGCCGGTTTTCAGCCCGAAGGCGAACAATTAGGATTGGCTCAGGAAGTTTGCTCCCGAATTGTGCATCCGTTAGTTTTGCCATGTTACATAATCTTTGCACCGCTAGGTGCTTTTTGGCTCCTTGCCGGTCCCTCCGGCACAGGCATTAGACGGTCAAGTGCTGCCCTACTTGACCGTTTTTCTTAATTCCATCTAGATGAGTTGAATGCCGTTCAAGGCATACTCAGGACCTGATCTAGCGCAGACTAACAACGTTTAGTTAGTTGGATGAGAATTACATTGCGATCTTGTATGCGACTGTATATTAGTGCCTTACAGGGTCTAGTGTCTTCGTAAGCTGCGCTGAAACGACATGGCGATGCCACACGGCCATAGCGAATAGCTATCCATAAGTAGGTCGTTAAGCCCTTAAGCAGTAATTAAATGAGAAGATTTATTCGGATAGAGCTTTGGCTAATTGCTCAGGCTTGATACCAGTGAGAAAGAATCGTTCAACCTCGGAACGGCGGAATCGTGTAAGCCTACTATTAGGGGTTGGGTCTGGCCGGTAAGCCTTAATGTAGCCGTTTGCTACCAGCTGCCAGAATTTCGTGTTACTCAGCTTGAATATACGTTTGCATTCAGCTGGTGTTAACCATTCACTTATCTCGATGGCTAAGGGCTTTACCTGGGGGATATGCTGTGTCATGCTCTGAGAAGGTTATTTAGTCCTTCAAGAGCAAATGTAAAGCCCATAGGTTCATTACAAAAGGAAAGGTGAAATAAAATTTTATTTATTTCACCTTTCCTCGGCATCCTTAAAAGCCATTGCTATCTCGGAGTCGTTCATTAGCATTTTGTTGATGCCTATTTTTATCCCTTCAAGAGCCCTTGAATCGCCTATAACCCTCATAAACTGATCCTCAAAAGAACCGGTTACCCATTCACGTATAGTGAATAATTCTCTACGAACAATTGGTGGAATGTATTTAGGATCATATTGCCCGGATTCGTTCCTCATGATATCAATGTAGTATTGTAATTGCCAAAATGAAGGAGGGTATTCGTTTCTTAAATCTCTAACTTCTTTTATGAAGTGGCTGTATAGAAAGACCATTGCAGCAACAGTGCGGGGTGATTCCGGTAAGATTTCCCCAAAATGTAGTAAAGCAGTCTCTACTAAGTCACCTTCATCTTCAGATTCTGGATCATGTACCCACACCTGGTGTATTATCTCATCAATGTTAATCCACTCTTGATCATTGTGGTACACCTCCGTTGCAACTTCTTGAAAGACATTATTAACTCTACTTCGTAAGTACGAGTTGACCGCCGTATCAAGCAAATAGGGGGGCCAATAGTGAAAATTCCAATGAACTGCAGTATTTAAATTAAAATTTGGATTGTCAAACGGTTTTTGCTTGAGTATCTGTTGTATAATAATGTACTCTTCATTCTCTATATCTTGAATTAGCGGACTATAATGAGGAAGTGGATTCTCACCTTGAATATGAGCAAATACATCTTCAGAATAGTACTCTGTTAATTTGCTCTTCAAGCGGGTTAGTTGTCCTTTGACTTTTATCCTAACATAGATCGGATAAAGATGGATTTCCTCATATCCATCCTCATTTGTTTGTACGCTTAACTTGGGTTTCAAGTTAGTATTGAGATAATGCTTTACAGAAATCTTCTGTCCGTGTTTATTATCGTGCTGCATAATCGTCGTGGGGCGCTCTCACAAATCCTTGGGGAGCGTTTTTGATGTTTGTGGGCTCTTGGCATTGGAGCCGGTATTCCATTCTGTCCTGGAAAGTATCTTAACCACATCATGATTGGTCAAATGCACGTACTTCATCGTCATTTGTGGCTTTGAATGCTGAGCCAGGCGTTGAACAACGTGCATAGGAATCCCTATCTCCAGCAAAAAGGTGATGCCTGAGTGTCTTGCGGTGTGGAAATAAGCTGGCTTGTTAATTCGGGCCATTCGGAATAGAACCTTCAAATTCCGATTGATAACCTGGTCTGTACGGCCGAACAATGGTTTCTGATCATCGCGGGTGTATCGCTTAATCAACTGCACAGGTTTGCTCTGACCATTTTCATCAAGGTGCAGTTCGTAAAGAGGTATCCAGTTATGTTTCCCCGTCTTCTTCGCTTTGAGATCGATACACAACCCTCTTTCCGTCTCTATCAAATGAGACTGCCGTAGGCGTGTTATGTCGCTAATACGCAACAACGTGTAATAGCCGAAAAGATAGGCATCCCGGTAGATGGCATACCTTGAGTTTTCACCAGTGAGATCTAATTGTTCTAAACGACGTATTTCATTGGGTTGTACTACATCGATGATAGACTCCCCGTTTTTGATGGCGAAGTTCAAATAGGGGTTAGTATTTGCATCAAACAGGCCCTTGCGAGTGGCTAAGCTTAGATACTTCTTAATCCCCTTATGGTGTTTGTAAATAGTAGACTTCTCTTTGGCCCGCCCAGATGCTCGTAGCCATGATTCAAAGCCTTCAACGAAGTCGTATGTGATGTCTTTGAATTGTACAGGTACGTCTTTGTTGTAAAGCTTCAGATATTCATTGGTACGCAAATAGCGTTGGGTTGTATCCTCAGAGACTTTGTGCTTATCCTGCTCACACTGTCTGATGACAAATTCTGTAAATGTCAGTGCTGGAGCTTTTGAGTCAGAAGACGATTGGTTATCTGTAGAGCTGTCAAAATCGTCTAATGTGAATGGACGTCCGAAAATGGCTGGGAAGCGGAGCTCAAAGGTTTCCAACTCGCGGATGCGATCTCGAATCAGCGTGTTATATGATGGATTACCTTTCACTTCGTTTTTTCGTTTATCCCATTCAGCTGGTTTCAGCCTGATACCTGTTTTGAAGTACCGACGTCGACCATTCATCATGGCCTCAATAATCACTGATGCTTTACCCTGTGTGTCGAGTCGATTGGCCCGATTGTAGAGAACTCGATACGCTACTTTTCCTGTCATGGTTGCCGTTGTTTGTCAGTAACGGCTCAAACATATAGCGAAAATTTGTGTATCAAATCTGTATCAAACAGGGCGAATTCTATGGTACTAAATGATACAAAAAAACTTTTTTAGTGCACGTGAAAACCGAAAAAAGCCCCTCAGTTTGCACTGAGAGGCTTTTTGAGCGGTGCGGACGGGACTCGAACCCGCGACCCCCTGCGTGACAGGCAGGTATTCTAACCGACTGAACTACCGCACCATTTTTTCTGATTAAGTTTCCGTTGCCGTTGTCCTTAATCGTGGTGCAAAAGTAGTGCGTCGGGCTATTCAACGCAAGAGAGCGCCTAAAAAAAAGTGAAAAAACTTTCTCCGAAAATGGCCAATACAGACGTTAAAGAAGGGTATGCGTTTGAAAACCACTTGATTATTTCCGCGAAAAAAAATTGACAATGAACCCTATTCATCGTAGTTTTCGAATTGGTTCACCTCCTCTTACACGATCTCATGAATGTCTCTGAATCATACGTCGAAATGCTGAATCGGTCATTTCGGCCTTCCCAACAGGAGGGCTGTCGGCCGTTTCCGATTGCCAGCCTGGAAATTACCCTCTTACACGAAGCTCAACAACGAGCTAAAGAACGGGAGAAAGCCCTGTTTGCCCGGCTGTGCCGCATTTTCGACTGGAAGCTCACCCGGCAGCAGCGCCGGTACTACGCCCAAAGCTTGCAGGACGGCATGACCCTCGTGCTGACTGACCTATCAAAAAGTATTCTGTGGACAAGCCATAGTTTTCTGACGCTGACCGGGTACACCATGGGTGAGGTGCTCGGCCGCACGCCCTCCTTGTTGCAGGGCAGCGATACGAATATGTCGTTGATGCGGAAGGTAGGGGAGCAGCTACGCCATGCCCGACCCGTGAATATTACGACCCGTAATCACCGCAAAAACGGCGAATCGTATCTGTGCCGAATTATGATCAGCCCAATGCGCAACACACAGGGCGACCTGACGCACTTTCTGGCAGTGGAACACGAAGTAGCCGAAGCCTGAGAGGCTCGTGCAATCGGTAGACTCAGACGTTATGAAACTGGTAAAAAAGGCTCTCGGGCTGCAGTTGCTGTGGCTCCTCTTCTTCTATCAATCATACGCGCAGCAAGGCAATCCGCCCCCTTGTTCTAACGTGCAGGAAATAAAGCTCGACACCGACCCGCTGCGAAGACGCATTCTAGCCGATTTCCTGGGGGCTTGTATCCGTAACAAAGAATTTTTGCCCAAATACGATAAGGGAATTATTCACCTCTACCAGTATCAAAACGCACATGGGGAGGAGTGCTGGCTCCTTATGCCTTTGATAGATGATAGCTACAAGGATAATCCGCCAACCCGGTTTAGTGATTTTAATGGCGATATAATTTTGGTGTACGATGCCGACTCGGTTGGGCATCCTTACAAAACAACGGGTGATATAGCCGCGCGCAACCGTTGCCTGGAGCAGATTATCGGTGATCGCGTATTTACTCGCCCCCCAAAGCGAACGCGTTGGACGAGTATGGTATTACCGATTTCAAACAGAAGAATGAACGAGGGAAACAGGCGGAACTTAACAGGTAATGGTGGAGATGTGATTATCATCTTCGATAAAAAGGGCGGTTACCGAAAGTCAATTCCAGTCTGATAGGCGGGTAAACCGTTAAAAATGGCCTCTCCGTTGCATGATTTGTGTTTACTGCTCAACCACCCGTCGGGTTGAATGTTTTACCGATCCAGCGATGACTTCTCCAGCTGAACCGACACGCTTCGCCGACCCGACGAAACCGGATTTCGGGTTACCGGAAGTGACAGGCCCGGCAGAGGCTCGCCAGCGGGGTCGGCTTTGGGCGTTTGCCCGGCATTGGGCACCGATACGCCCGGGGCGGGTTTACGGGAGCCGCCAAACAACCGGTTGAACGTACGAGTGTATTGCAGACTGATGCCCCCGCCCGTGGTGAGGGTACTGTTGGTGGTGGCCTGGCTCAGCACGTTCTGCTGGTTGCGGTTGTACATCTTGGCCCGGAACCGACCGTCGGGCGTTACCCAGTATTCGAGGGTCCACTCGCCGAGCAAACTGGCCGCGCTGGTTTGCGTTTGGCCCGCCCCATTCTGTCCGTATGTAAAACCACCATCACGGCTGATGCGAAACCGGTCGTTGAGGAACCGGTACGAGAACCGGAGTTGCAGGTTATTCAGCAGGTTTTCGTTGTTGGTGTTGCTCGTAAAGCCGCCAAACGACACGCCCACGTCCAGATTTTTGTCGATGTTTGAAGCAATGCGGCTTATCTGGTTAGAAAGCAGTTCGCCCACGCTATTAGCCAAACCGCTGTTTACATTGCCCTGATCAAACAGGCTCGAACCTTCGGGTAGTAGTTGGCTGAACAGCAACACGCTGCTCACCTGCCGGGTCAGTTCCTGTTCGTTGGCCTGCAAGCGGGCTTCGAATGCCGTGACGGCCTGCCGGAAGTCCGACGAAGCCGGGTACTCTTTCACCTCGAGATCGTACGTAACAGCGGGCGACTGCAACTCGCCATCCAGATTGATAATCAGATCGACGGGGTACCGCCGGTTGCCGTCGGGGTTGCGGCTGGCGCCCGACGAGGCCCCATTATACAGGCTCGTGAGCAGGGGTTGCAGGGAGGTGTACTGCGTATAAGCGGCCGACACGTTAAGCAACGCCCGGTAGGGGTCGCCGGTCCAGGTGATGCGGCTGTTGGGCCGAATCTGGAACCGCTTGTTGATCACGTTTTCGAACGTAAAGGTGTATTCGCCCTGCTGAATCTCGTAGTTGCCCGTCATGGAAAACGCCCCTTTTGTGTCGATCTGCATGTTGATTCGGCCCGCCCCGTTCGACTTGATGATGTCGCCGGTTTGGCGGTCGAGCTGGATTTCGCAGTACGCATCGGGCGTAATATCGAAGTTGAAGTCCATTTTGATGCCCGACAGATCGAGGGTCGGCTCGGCTTTGTCGATGTTGGCGAGGGCGTTACTGGTGCTGACCGCCGTGGTCGATACTGGCGTGCGGTCGACAAACTGGACGAAGTCGTCTTCGGCCGACGATACGGAGGTGGCCTGATCGAGCGGAATGTAGATGCGGGTTCCTTTGTTGCTGGTCACATCAGCCCGAATAGTCAGGTTGTCGATGGGGCCGTACAGTTCCGCTTTCCCGGTGGCAAAGGCGGCTCCGTAAAACAGGTCGTTATCCTTGGCCGCGGTGTTCATGATCCGGAAATTGCGCAGGTCGGCATCGAACCGCAGCTGAAAATACCGAAACTGATCGTGGTACACCCCGCCCCGGAGGTTCATGATGTTGCCGAGCGGGTCGCGCAAGGTGAGCCGACGGGCAATAATCTCGCCATCACCGAAATACACCCGGTCGTCGAAGGTCGCTTCGGCTTTGAGGTAATCCATCGTCAGGCGGCCTTTCTGGACGTCCAGTGCCCCTTTCAACACGGGTGCTGTAGCCGGCCCGGTGAGGTCGATGGTGCCGCTTGCCGTGCCGCCAATATTGGAAAACAGCCCCTCGGTGAACGGTTCGAGCACGCGCAGGTCGGCATTGGTAAACACAGCTTTCAGATCAAAAGCCTCGTCGGTGTTGACGGGTGTATAACTGCCCCGCAAGGTGAGCGCATCGACTCCATCCCGGTTGAGCCGGGCGTCGATGTTGATTCGCTGACCGCTTGGGTCATACACCCCCAGGCCGTTGACGTTACCAATCAGAAAATCGTCGTACCGCAGCCGGTCTACGGTCAGGTTGCTCTCCACGATCGGGGTCTGGTACACGTTGCGGATCTTGGCGGTGCCGTCGAGCGTACCCGCCAGCCGGGTATTCAGGAGCGGGTTGAGGGTTTCGAGCAGGAAGTTATCGGCCTGAATCCGAAGCACGGCGGCTGTATCGGTGCCAACCCGACCCGAGGCCATCACGCGCTGATCGCTGTGCGAGAGCATGAGGTCAGTAAGGGTGTAGTTGCGCCCGACTTTCCGCACCAGACCATCGGGGCTGACGGTCCAGGTGCTGTCGAGAACCCGAACTTTCGAGTTGTGAAACATCAGATCGAGCGCGTTGCCGCTGAACCGAAGTTCTCCGTTCAGGTCGGCCCGGTTGGTGCTGTTCTGTTGCTGCACACTGCTCGAAAAGTCGATGTGATCTACGTCCCAGGCGGCTTCAATCAGCAGATTCTCGGTTGGGGCAAGGCTACCCAGGGCCTGTTTTTGCGACGTGGCTACTACCGAGGCCAGTACCTCCTGATTATCGACAAACTTCGACGTGGTCAGGTCCACTTCGCTCGCACCCAGCCGAATGTCGCCGATCCGGAGCGAGTCGGTTTGTACGTTGGCGGTGAGCAGGGCTGTCCGGTCGACCGAGAAACGGCCTTCCACCGTGGTACCCTGCGCTACCCGTACCGAAGGCAGGGCAAAATCGAGCAGGGGTTGCAGATTGCGGGTCGCGAATCGGTACTGAATATCGTACCGGTCTGAGGGGCCGGTTTTGGCCCGGTTGAGCTTGCGGTAGTAGTAGGCCTGCCGGGTGTTGAGGTCGCCCGTAAAGTAGAGGGCGTACTCTTTGGCGAGCGTGGTCAGGTCGTTGACGGTTTGATTGGGGAGGAAATTACCCCGTAGCTCGGCCGTCAGAAAATCCGAATCGACCGTCAGCAGGCGACCGTTGGGCTGAATCGCCGACAGCACCTGTAGCGTGTCGATGTTGAGGGGGCGCCGGTTGAGTACCAGCATGGCGTTGCGGAAATTGGCCCGCCCTTCGAGCTGATCAATCGTGTTGCCGTCCATGATTACGTCCAGCTCGGTGCTGACCGTGAGGGTGTCGCTGGTGTAGCCCAGAGCACGCAGGTTGGCGTGTTGCACCGCGCCCCGGATGTCGAAATGATTACGGGGACTGCCCAGGTCACTCTCGCCGTCGAGGTCGAAACTCAGGTTTGGGTCGCGTAGGCTTACCTGCCCGTGGAAAAAGGCTTTCTGAAGATTGCCGCGTACCGTAAAGTTACGGTAGTCGTAGCCCTGAAAGCCGAACCGGGTCAGCTTGCCGTCGATGTCGACGGAGGCTTTGGTGAGGTCGAGGCCACCCCGGCCCGTAATGCGACCTTGCCCGTCGAGTTGCCCAATCAGATCGGGCTGATTGATAAGTTTACCGAGCGCAAAGTTTTCGCCCCGTAGGTTGGCGGTGTAGGTGGTCTGTGCCGACTGCTCGCCCAGCTTCAGCTTCAGATCGCCCGTAACGTTGCCGAGAGCCGTACGGAAGGTACCGGCTGTTTTGAAATCGTCGAACAGCCCGGCAAACGTAGCCGCAAACGTAACGGTGCCCAGTTGCTGCACCACGTCGTTAAAGGCCTTGTCGGGGTAATACTGCCGAATATCAGCCATGTTCACCTCCGAAGGCGTAAAGTCAAAATCGGTGATGATGTTGTCGGTGCGGGGCAGATTTTTGAATCCGATATTGCCCGCTAACCGGCTCCGAAGGCCGGGCCCGAAGCGGAGGTCGGTACGCCGGAGCTTGAAATTATCGACCGTGCCCACAAAGTCGGTAGTGAGGGCCCAGGTTTCGCGCAGGTTCCGCAGGTACTCCGAAAAATACCCCAGATCGGCGGAGGTAACGAGACTGTTGCGGAGCCGCCCGATCATGGTTACTTCCCGGTTGAAATCGCCGAAGGCTGAAGGACTATCGTACAGAAACACAATTTGTTCGCGCACCGTCGACTCGTTGATGCGGGCGTATAAATCGTTCATTTCCATCTTTTTGGCGCACCACAAAAACTGCGTGTTCAGCTTGTGTACCCGCAATCGCGAATCGCGGTCGACGGTTTTGAGGTTGCTGATGTCGAGGGCGATGGTGTCGCCGAGGGCCAGAAAGTTGCGAACGTTGCCGTTGATGCGTTCGAGCCGAAAGTGGTAGTAGTCGAAGTACCGCCGGTCGTTCATCCGGGCCTGCCGGGGATCATCGAACTGAAACGATCCATCGGCCACGGTAGCCCGGCCAATCGTAAACGGCACATTGTTGTCGGGCTTTTGGGGCTGGGTGGTGTCGGCCGCGAGCAACTCGCCAATGCGGGCAATAAATTCGTCGATGTTGAGGTCGCCGGTGCGTGGGTTTTTCACCAGCCGTACATCGGGCTGATACAGCAGCACCTCATCCAGGTGAATGTTGTGCGCCGACGAGTCGATGAGGTTGCGCAGGTTGTAGTTCACTTCCAGCCGTTCCACGTCGATCATGGGGCGTTGCTGCCGGTCTTTGACGGTGACGCCTTCGAGCACCATCGAATCGAACCATTTGATCGAAACGTGCTGAATATCAATCGGAAACTGCATCTTGGCCGACACCCACCCAGCCAACTGACGCACGGCCTTCGTTTGTACTGCCGGAATCTGCAACCCAATCGCCACGGTCAATACCAAAGCCACTACCGCCATCAGGGCGTAGCCGATTGATTTGACAAGTATGGCGAAGAAATCACGCATTCGCTGAGGAAGCTGGGTGTCCGACCGATGGACTTTAGATGGATTTGACCCTCCTTTGTTTAATGGATATGCCTAAAAAAGGGGTGTTGCTACACAAAACTACATTCTAAACGCAAAAGCGCCCATTGCTGGTGCGCAACCGATTGAACGGTAACTTGTATTTTTGTCCGGTGAATTTACTAGCAATCGAATCTTCCTGCGACGAGACGTCGGCGGCTGTTCTGGTGGACAACCAGATTCGCTCGAATGTCATTGCCGCGCAACTCATCCACGAACAATACGGCGGTGTTGTTCCGGAATTGGCTTCGCGTGCCCACCAACAACACATCGTGCCGGTGGTGGAGCGGGCCCTTGCCGATGCAAAGATACCGAAAACCGCACTGGATGCCATTGCCTTTACGCGCGGACCGGGCCTTTTGGGTTCGCTGCTGGTGGGGGCTTCGTTTGCCAAGGCGCTCGCTCTCGGGCTCAACATCCCGCTTATCGAGGTAAACCACATGCAGGCGCACGTATTGGCCCATTTTATCGGCGATACCAATCCGGCGTTTCCGTTTTTGTGCCTCACCGTGAGCGGGGGCCATACCCAGATTGTACTGGTGCGGGCTCCGCTCGATATGGAAGTGATTGGCCAAACGCAGGACGATGCCGTGGGCGAAGCCTTCGACAAATCGGCGAAGTTGCTCAACCTGCCGTATCCGGGCGGGCCGCTCATCGACCGGTACGCCCGGCAGGGTAACCCGCTGGCGTTTCGGTTTCCGCTCGCCGAAATGCCCGGTCTCGATTTCTCGTTTAGTGGTATCAAAACGGCTATCCTGTATTTTCTGCGCGATCAGACCAAAAACAATCCCCAGTTTATCGACCAAAACCTGCCCGACATTTGCGCCAGTATCCAGCACACGCTCGTGCAGATGCTGCTGACCAAGCTCAAGCGGGCGGCCCGCGAAACCGGCATCCGCGACATTGCCATTGCGGGCGGGGTGTCGGCCAATAGTGGGCTGCGGGAGACTCTGCAAAAAACCGGCCAGGAATTGGGTTGGCGGGTTTTTATCCCGGCCTTTGAGTACTGTACCGATAATGCCGCTATGATTGCTATGGCGGCCAAGTTTAAATTTGACCAGTCGGACTTTGTGGGGCAGGACGTAAGCCCGTTGCCGCGCATGAGTTTTTAACCCTTCGCGTGTATGAGACTTTCTCAACTGGTGCTGTACCCGGTAAAATCGCTGACGGGTATTTCGGTGACCGAAGCGACGGTCGAAGAACGGGGTTTCCGGCACGACCGCCGGTTTATGCTCGTAGAGCCGAAACGGGTCGACGGGCTGCCGATAGGCCGGATGATGACGCAGCGGCAATACCCCAACATAGCTTTGCTCGACGTGGCTTTCGGACCGGGCGAAACGCTCCAGATTAACCACCGGCACCAACCGGGCTCGGTACTGACTGTGCCCCTGACCCCCGCAGCCGGGGGCGGCACCGTATCGGTACAGGTATGGGACAGCGCCCCGTTTGAAGGACAATTGGTGAGCCCCGAGGCCGACGCCTGGTTTAGTCAGATGCTCGGCACGGTATGTCAGTTGGTGTATATGCCTGACACGGTTACCCGGCCCGTTTCCTCAGGTTATCGGGTTCCTCGCCACCAGAGTCATCCACCGGCGGTTAGCTTTGCCGACGGGTTTCCGTATCTGGTGGCAAGTGCCGAGTCGCTGAATGAGTTGAACCGACGGCTGGCGGAGCCGGTCAGTATGAGCCGGTTTCGACCCAATCTGGTTGTATCGGGTACGGCAGGCCCGCACGATGAGGACGGCTGGGGGCATTTTCGGGTGGGCGACGTATCGTTTTTTGGGGTGAAGCCCTGCGTTCGCTGCACCATGACGACGATTGACCCCGAAACCGCGCAGAAAGGCAACGAGCCCCTCCGAACGCTGGCTACCTATCGCCAGATCGACCATAAGATTTTGTTTGGGCAAAACGCGGTGCTCCAGCCCGGTGCGGGCGGTGTTGTGCGGGTAGGCGATCTGGTGTCGGTGATCGAACATCTGGAGGCCCGACTGTAGCGAGCCGGATTACCCGCTCAGAACGAAGTACTATTTAATGAATAATGTACAGTGTAGAATGGATAAACAATCTGACAGTCAAGGGAATAAATTGTTTTCAGTTGTGCATTATTCATTGTACATTCACTTACAACCGATTGAGACCACTTTATACCTTTAATTATCTGAGCCTGCCTGTGGTACTGGGGGCTGTGTTGTCGAACCGGATGGCGGCCCGGCTCTCCGACGTAGTGCCTATTCATTGGGCTACGTCCGTTGTGCTGGCGCTGGTGGTCTGGATTATCTACACCGTCGATCGTTTGCTGGATGTACGCAAAGCGAGTGGCCCGCAAACACCCCGGCATACGTTTCACCGTACGCATGCTAACCTATTGGGGCAGATAGTTGCGGGGGCAGCCCTGCTGGCGGGTATTCTGGTTTTTTTTCTGCCTAAACCGGTCTGGAAATTCGGATTGGTTCTCGGTGGTATTTGTGCCGGCTACGTGCTGGCCGTGTTTCGGTTGCCGACCCGGCACCCGGCGCTCCTGCTCAAAGAGCCGCTGGTGGCTATTCTGTTTTCGGCCGGTGTGTGGGGGAGCGTGTGGGCGCAACGAGCGTCGATTTCGGCCGTCGAGTGGACCGAAGGACTCATGTTTACGGCCATCGCGTTTCAGAATCTGCTCCTTTTCGATCTGTTCGAACAAACTGAACCGTACACGGGTGCCCGGCCCTATTCTCTCGCTACGGCCTGGGGGTCGATGGCCTGCGACCAAATTCTGCGCTGGCTCACGTTTGGCGTGGTGGCGGCTGCGTTTGGTATATGCCTCATGGCCGACAACGGCAGCGTAGGGGGCGGTTTGCGGTTTGCGCAACGGTCGGCCCTGATGCTGGGGATCATGAGCGTGGTGCTGTACGTGATCCAACGGTATCCGGGCTATTACAGCAAACACGAGCGCTACCGCTGGCTTGGCGATGCCGTGTTCTGGTTGCCCGCTCTGGTGCTTTAGGCGAGCGCCTGTAAATCGGGCCCCGATCTGATTATGTCACGGCGAGTTTAGGCTTTACGGGTAAACGCCTACTCCCTTGATCGCAACTCCGCCCTCCGACCTGTACACCCTCACGCCCGAACGTGTGCGGGATGCCCCCCCTACGTTTCTGAAAAGCCTTCGTCACCTCGGCCCCGGCTTCATCATGTCGGCCGCTATTGTGGGCTCGGGCGAACTGATTGCCACCACGGCGCTGGGGGCAAAAGCCGGTTTTATCACATTTTGGGTGATTCTGGTGAGCTGCTTTGTGAAGGTGGCCTTACAGCTTGAGTTTGGCAAAAACGCCATTTACACCGGCGTGCCCACCATGCAGTCGATGAATCGGTTGCCCGGCCCACGGTTGGGGCAGGCCAACTGGACTATCTGGCTCTGGCTGAGTTTACAAACGCTCAAGGTATTGCAGGTGGGCGGTATTGTCGGGGGCGTGGCACTGGTGCTGCACATGGCGTGGCCGGGGCTGCCAGTCTGGTCATGGGCGGTGATTTCGGCGGGGTCGGCGGCCGGGCTTATTGCCACCGGTCGCTACGGCTGGGTTGAGTCGGGTTCGCTCGTAATGATTCTGCTGTTTACCAGTCTAATTCTGTTGTCGTTGTTTTTGCTCCAGCAAACGGCTTTCGCCATCAGCGGAGCCGATCTGGCCAGTGGATTGTCGTTTTCGCTACCGCCCGAAACGGTGGGCGTAGCCCTGGCGGCTTTCGGGATTACGGGCGTCGGGGGCGACGAAATCATGTACTACAATTACTGGTGTATCGAAAAAGGGTACGCGGCTTATACCGGCCCCCGCGACGACTCGGCGGAGTGGACCGAGCGGGCCCGTGGCTGGATTCGGGTCATGACCTTCGACGCCCTTTGCTCCATGGTCGTGTACACTACCGTAACGGCTGCGTTTTACCTGTTGGGGGCCTCGTTGCTGCACGCGCAGGAGGGGCAAGTGCCCGAAGGCTACGCCATGGTCGAGACGTTGTCGCGGTTGTTTACGGCCACCCTCGGCGATGGGGCGCGGGTAGCGTTTATGGTGGGGGCTTTCTTTGTTCTGTATTCGACTCTTTTCACGGCTACGGCCAGTTGGTCGCGGATCTTTGCCGATGCGTTTGGCGAACTGGGCTGGCTGAACTTTACTAACCCACAGGCCCGCACCCGCGCCGTGGCGCAGTTGTCGTGGGCGTTCCCGGCGCTGTGGTGTGTGTTGTACCTGTTTATCAAACTGCCTGTGCTGATGATTCTGCTGGGTGGTGTTGCTACCTCGGTGCTGTTGCTGGTGGTTGTTTGGGCGGCCCTTCAGTTTCGGTATCGGCAATTGCCGCCGAGTTTGCAGCCCTCGCGGGCCTACGATCTCTGGCTCTGGCTCAGCGTATTGGCTATTCTGGGGGTTAGTGTCTACGGGGTATGGCAAGTACTATGAACGGAGTCGAAATAAAATGGGTAATGCATAATGTAGAATAAATAAATAATAGACTGATAATCAAATAAATAAGTCGTTGTCCATTGTGCATTTTTCATTCTGCATTCAGGTATGAATACTAAATATGTCTTCCGAAGAATCTGCTTGTGCTTCCTGTTGGTCTGGTCGACGGTTGGCTTTGGTCAGATACCGAATTTGAAGGTGTCTGTCGTAGCGCAACCACCCACTGCCAACGTCGTGGCTTCGTATGACGGTTACGATACCGGGGGCAATACATCCGTCGCGTTCGATGGGGAGAATAGCTACAAATGGTCGGGAACATCGCCGTACAAGGCAGAGCCGTGGGGATATTTTACGCCCGATGGCCGTGAAATACCCTACATCAAACGGGATCGGGATCTGGGGCAGACGTTTACGTATGCTGGGCCCGTGGCCCGACAGTTGACCGCCATCACGGTGTCGACCGGATACGGAACCAACGTGGTTCGTGCAGGCATGTATGGCCGAGGCATATCGCTGCAACTGTTTGAAGTGACCGGCGAACCCATACGGCACACCAACGGCTCCGAAGGGGCAACGAACGCGTTTCACGGGTTTCCGCACAATCGGCCCGCCTTGCCCATCCCTGCCGAACGAGACGACTATCTGGTGGGCGAGGAGTACCGGTCGCTGGGGGTGTTTTCGGGGGCTGTTTTCCCGGATAAAGTGGCCTTTGGCTTTGCCTCGGCCGACGTGCCTGTCCCGCCCGATCATCCCAGCCTGAAAGGTCGGTATTTGCGCTTTGTGTTTGCCGATGCCAAACCGATCTGGCTACAGCCGGGTAAACGCTATGCGTTTCTGGTAATGCTCGACCAGATGGGGCTCGATTGTGGCTTTACCTTAGCCAATCACTACACGGGGAAGTATGCAGCGGGTCATGCTATCCGGCGCGATGGTAACGGTCTGTTCCCGCCCGTCTCCGCCGATCCCCGTCAGGATTTTACGCACCCTGCCAATGCCCAGGCGCTCGCGTCGGCTCATTTTCCAGCCGATTTTAGCCAACGAGTTCAGATTCTGCCCGGTACCAATGGCTACCCGGATGTAGATACCTGGCGCGACCTTCTGTTTTACGTAGAAGCCCGGTAGCCAATTGGGCCTTTAAGGCCGTTGGTAAATAAAGTTGGGGCAACTACCGGCGTCGGAGCATCCGAACGTACAGGTCTTCAACTTTTTGCCGGGCCCAGGGCGTTTTACGCAGAAACGTAAGGCTCGATTTAATGCTGGGGTTGCTCTGAAAGCAGTTGATCCGAATGCGGTCGCCGAGTTCATCCCAGCCGTAATAGTCGACCAGCTCGTTCAGAATTGCTTCGAGAGTTTTGCCGTGCAGAGGGTTGTTGGGCTGTTGGGGCGTCATGGGCGTACACTACTTTTCTTTCCGCAAAAGCGCTTTCAGCTGAGCGTAAGGCACCGTCAGCTCAATAGGTCCGACTGCGTAAGCCGCAATTTCGTAGGGATTGTACAGAAAAATGAGCCCTTCGCGGCCTATGCCGAACGTACCGGGCAGAAAGAACTGCCCATCGCGCAGGAAGTAGCCAGCGGCTTCGAGGTCCCCATTGGCCGGAATCTCCTGTTGTCGCCGAAACGCCCGTTCGACCAGCGGGAGCAAGGCTGTTGTGTCCGACACCACTTCGGTCAGCTTGAGGGCATGGCCGGTGCGCCGGTCAAAACTTTGCAGTGTCGTTTGGGTATTGGGGTGGGCACCGCCTGAGTAGGTAAACGTGGCCTGCCGAACGGTCAGAATTTCGGGGCTGCTGTAGATCGAATCACAGTGAATTTCCAGTTCCCAGCAGCCGCCAAACATACGGCCTTCTTCGCCCATTTGCCGGTAGCTCTCCCAGAATAGGGCGGCCCCTTTGCCCAGATCGGTACGGGCAGCGGGTGTCTGCGCCAATGCCGTACTATCGACCCAGTTGATGATGCCCGTAGCCACCATCGCCCGCAGAGAGTCGTTGATGCTTCGGGTGGCGGGCGACGTACCCACCAGTTCGAAATACTCTGCCGATACCTTTACCCCCCGGTTCTTAGCCGTGTCGCACCGGCCCTCGCCGGTGTATTCGTAGGTAATAGGTTTGAGTGTAGTTGTCGACCCATCGTCCGATTGGTTGCAGCACCAAAGGGTTGTTAGCAGGCCAAAAAAGAAACCGAAAATAGGGATGCGCATGGACAGAAGCACCGGCGCGGCCAAACCGACCGCGCCAGCGTTCTTACAAACTTAGTAAATCCTTGAATCGAATAGCCTGTCGGCGGCTGATTTCAATTTTGTCGCCCCCCCGCAGGGTCACCAGCAAGCCCCCGCTAAACCAGGGTTCGATTTTCTCGATCCAGTTGAGGTTGATGATGTGCTTGCGGTTAGCGCGGAAGAACGTAGCCGCATCGAGTCGGTCTTCGAGGGCATTCAACGACTTGAGTACGAGGGGTTTCTGATCGTCGAAGTAAAGCCGGACATAGTTGCCCATCGACTCAAAAAGCCGCACTTTGCCCAGTTTAACGAACCAGCATTTCTCGCCGTCTTTCACAAACACCTGATCGTTTTCGCCCAGAATTTTTGTGCCGGGCTCCGAACTTGGGCGCGGGGCCTCGGTTGGGTGACTCTGCAATTCTTCTTCAACCCGGTGAATAGCCTCCGTAAGCCGGTTCAGCTCGATGGGTTTGAGCAGGTAGTCGAGCGCGTTGAACTCAAACGCTTTGATAGCGTACTCGTCGTAGGCCGTTGTAAACACCACATCGGGGGCTTTGCCTTCGATAGCCTGTAGCAGCTCGAAGCCATTTTTGCCCGGCATCTGGATATCCAGAAACAATAGGTCGGGCTGAAGATCCTCGATCAGGGGCAGGGCTTCGTCGGCATTGGCCGCTTCACCCACAATGTCAATTTTGGGGAAGTTCTCAAGCAGTCGGCGCAACTCATTCCGCGCTAAACGTTCGTCATCAACAATCAGGGTTCGCATGGTTGGTATTTGTCAGATAATCAAGTTCAGATTCAGGCCGTTGTCATAGGGTACGACAACAACTTACCGGGTCGCACCGGGTTTCAGGCGGCCTGAGAGGTTATGTTTTTGGTGTCATTCTTGCGGAAAATGGTGTCTGACTGGCTGGGAATGACAATCTCAGCGCAAACAACATCTTCTTTTTCCTGCACGATATGGAAGCTGGCGGGTGAGCCATACAGCAGGTCGAGCCGCTGGGCGGTATTTTTCAGACCGAAGCCGTCCGAAGCTTCTTTGTCGCCCAGAACCCCCGTGTTGCGGATACGGATGTGCAGTAGGTCGTGGTCTTTGGCATCGGCTTCGAGCCAGGAGGTAACTTCTACAAAACCACCGCCCACGGCCTTCTGAACCCCGTGTTTAATGGCGTTTTCGACCAGGGTCTGGAGCATCATGGGGGGCACCTGCCAATACAGTGTCCGCATATCGAGGTCGATATGGGCGTTGAGCCGGTCTTCGTACCGAATTTTCTCCAGCGCCAGATAATCCTCTACGGTCTTGATTTCTTCGCGAAGTTCGACGGTTTTACGCCGGTCGGCCAGGAGGGAGTTGCGCAAAATGTTGGATAGCTGCGTGATACCCTGCTGCGCCTTCGTGGGGTCTTCGTACACCAGCGCCCGAATGCTGTTGAGGGCGTTGAAGATAAAGTGCGGGTTCATTTGCGAACGCAGCACTTTGGCTTCGGTTTCGCGGATGCTTGTTTTAAGGAGCAGCTTTTCGATCTCGGCATCGCGGGTTCGCTCCACGTAGTGATAGGCTGTGTAACTCAGCACCCACGCAAACATGGTTTTGCCCCAGCTCATGAGGTAGCCGAACAAAACAACCGGCTCATTAATAAAGAGTTCGGGGTAAAGCGTGCGGTCGAAAGGTAGATTCACAAACGTCATGATACTCGCCAGTACCAGCACTGACAGGAGTACGCGGGGGGCGAGCCGGAAAAACGGTAGGCGAACCCAGTTCCAGCGCCGGATCACATGCCGGTAGGCGTGTGTCAGCGAAATGCCCAGTACGATGTTAGCCAACGCCAGATAGATCGTATCTGGGTTGTAGCCATCATCCAGCCAAAAGGCCAGCCACTCGATCATGATGACGAGTGTCCAGCCAAATATCTGGCAAAACCAATATATCTTATGTTTCGGATAACCCATCTCAGTATGTCCCTTTTTCGGGTGTGTCCCTTTAAGGGTCAATAAGCGAAGATAGGACATCTACGCAAAAACCCCGGCAGAAAAGGACGAAAGGGAGGAAACGGGGAAGAAAGGAGAAAAGGAAGGAAGGGAGGGAAGGAGGGAAGAAGGGAAAAAAGGAGAAGGGACAAAGAAATGAGCGTGCTATAAGTTACTCATTTTCTTTGTCCCTTCTCCCTTTCCTCCTTTCTCCTTTTCTACGCCATGACCAACGAAATAAGGTGGGCGGTGTTATTGGCCAGTTCGATGGTAAACTGCCCGGTTTCGTAATCGTAGTCCAGTTTGTACAGGCAGAGGTTGCTGTGCTCGTAATTGTCCATTTGCGAAAGGGGCTCGTTCATGAGCCAGGAGAGCAGAATCCGCATGGCCCGCCCGTGCATGGCGATCAGAACCGGATTTTCGTCCCGGCGCGACAGAATCAGATCAATTACGGGCTTCTGCCGGTCCCGAACCTGCTCCGGGCTTTCGCCCCCTTCGGTTGAGCGGGCTGTGTTGCCCGACGACCAGCTCTCGGTCAGGTCGCGGTAGTATTCATCGTCAACGTTGCCCGGCACTTTGCCTTCCATAATGCCCCAGCTGATCTCGTTGAGGCCCGTGTGTCGTTCGTACGGAATGCCAAGATCAATAAACGGCTGGGCGGTCTGAAGCGTCCGTTTCAGGGCCGATATGTACACTTTGCTGAACGGAACATGCTGGTAAGCCGCGAAAAAGGCTTGTGCCTGTGCGCGGCCCATATCATTCAAATCGGCGTCGACCCCGCTGCCTTGTACTACTCCCCGACGGTTGTAGTCCGTTTCGCCGTGCCGAATTATATAAATACTTTTATGTCCCAAGCGCCCGTCAGTAGTTTATGGCTTATGGTTTTGGGGGCGGTCGTACCCTGCTGAAACGTGGGCAATGACGTGTCCAAAACCATAAACTCTATGGTCAAATCGGGTGCAAAATTACACAAAACCAATCGCATTATGAAAGCTGGATTTGATCTGAGTTCGTTGCAGTTCGCCCACACCGATTCCATGGTCAAACATCTTGGTATTGAGTTTACAGAGGCTGGTGAGGGCTACCTCGAAGCCCGTATGCCCGTGGATGGTCGCACGCATCAGCCCTTCGGGATTCTGCACGGCGGGGCCTCGGTAGTACTGGCCGAATCGCTCGGGAGTACGGCCTCGTTTATGCTGCTCGACGACCCCGCCAAACAACGGGCTGTCGGGCTGGAGATCAACGCCAACCACCTGCGGGCCGTGCGCGATGGGTGGGTGTACGGCCGGTGTACGCCTATTCACCTGGGCCGTACCACACACGTTTGGGACATTCGTATCCGCGATGAGCAAGGGCGCTCGGTTTGCGTGAGCCGCCTTACGGTTATGATTGTAGGTGGTTGATAACTGCGGAATCAGCGTTGAGCCGTGCCTGCCAGAAAGGGGCCGATGGCCAACGCTGTTCCTGCCGGTAATACATGGTTTGGTTGGTCAGAAAGGCCTCGTACAGGTGGTGGAGGGCGCGCGCATACGATGGAAGGGCGTCTGCGCCGGCTCGCTCGCTTAATATGGCTTTGGCTCCCAGAATACCCGTGTAGAGGGCGCTCAGGACCCCTTGTGCCGACAACGGATCGAACCGAAGGGCGGCATCGCCCACGGCCAGCCAACCCGACCCAGTAGCCTGGGCCAGCCGGCCGCTCCGGGCATCGGCGGCTACGGGTGGCCCCTGAAGTTGATACCCGTATCGGTGGAGCCGCTCGGCTATGTGGGTAGTTTGCCGAACCAGCGTGCTGAACCCGGCTGGTGTTTTAGCCAGCTTACTGGCCGGGAGGTGACCGTCGGTGAAAAACGAAACCACGCGCTTTCCGGTAGGCAGCAGGGCCGTATGAAACCACCCGTCGGCCACCGACTCAATCAGAGTAGTACCCTCTTCGTCGGGTGGGGTGCCGTTGGCAATCGTAAACCAACCCATAAATGCAACCTGCCGGTCGTGGTGCTCAATCGGAATGCCCAACGCCCGGCCTACCAACGCCCGGCGCCCACTCGCGTCGATCAGGAAGCGGGCGGTCAGGGGGCTTTGGGCGGGGTCGTCGGGCATAACGAGCCAACCGGTCTGCTGCCGGGCAATTTTCGTGATCCGTGTCGGCAGCAAGGTGGCACCAGCCTGCCGGGCCACTTGTCGTAAACAGTCGTCGAACCGGGGCCGGTCGAGGTGCCAGCCATTGCCGAAGGGCGAGTGAATAAACGACCGATCGGCCAGGTGGCTGCTGCCCCAGGCCGATGTGTTGCCATAACAAACCCGGTGCGCGTCGGCCTGAAAAGCCGCCCACGCCCCGAGTTCGACCAGCATGGGTTTTGCCGAAGGGGCGAGGCTCTCCCCTCCGGCAAATAATGGTCCGCCTGGGTCGTACACCAGCCCAACCGACAGGCCCGCCCGGCTGAGCAGGCTCGCCGACGCGGCTCCGGCGGGGCCACCACCCACAATCAGTACATCGTACAGCATGGCTATCTCCGCCGGGCGGCCCGACCTACCCGACCTACGTACAACCCCTGATCGTCGGGAATTTGGGTGGCTTCGTCGGCCAGGTTTTTCCGGATTGCGTCTATGTGATCGGCCATGAGTACCCCCGCATCGGGTGTTTCGCCCGGCGCAAACGGGGGCGACTCCACGTACATCGCAGGCGGAAAATCAGGATCGTCGGGCAGGCCCGGTTGGTGGCCAATCACGCCCAGATCGCCGAACTTGTCGACCATATTGACCAGCGCATCGAGGTAACCAGGGCCGAGAATCCGGTACCAGCTGGCCCGACGATTGAACGCGTCGAGCCGCTCTGATCGGTCGCGGGCTGTGTCCATGACCACGTCGTAATCAGCCTGTTTCAGAACCGTGTTGGGTACGCGGGCGGGCCAGAACGTCGGCACCAGCGGATCGTACTGCGATTCGTACCCGGCCCGGCAGCTGGCGGTGTCGCTCTGCCAGGGGCAGGCCATCCAGCGGGTCAGGTCGCCGGGGCCGTTCCAGAAAATACCGGGTGGCGTGGTGAATACATCGCTCAACAAATCGGGCGAGAGCAGCGGGCCGTAGTCGGGCTCGGGGTAGTTGGCCGGCCGCCGACGAATCCGAAACGGGCCACTGTACATGCCTACCTGTCGCATGGGCCAGGTCATTTCGCAACCGGGGTGGAACGGGCCACCGAGGCAGTACCAAAGTGCGGCTTTGGTCAGGGTGTCGGCTTGTTGCTGCGGAGTACTGACGTCCGCCAGGGATTGGGGGGGCTGGTAATTCGGGTCCCAGTCGGGCGTAAAGTTTCCGTTTACCCAACTGGTCAGGTAGCCATACAGGGTTTTGGTGAGCGTGAAGTAGGCATTGGGTGTCGAGGCTGGCACGTTCATATTGTCACCGTACATCCAGGGCCACCGCTGAGGCTCAATCTGAGTTGATTTGGGCGAGCGGAAGTAATTGAAAATCTGTCGGCGGTACTCCCGGTAATCGTCGGTTACGTTGCCATCGGCATCCGTCGTGATCGTCGATAGTTTGTGCAGCAGGCCGGGCTGGGTGAAATCGTAGGCCTGTCCGTGTCCGTAGGCCACAAAAAAGCCCTGATTAACCCACTGATTTTGGCTGAATTGATCCAGAATGGGCAGAATATCGTGCTGAAACGAGGGACGCGTGGTTGTGGGCGTGTTGAAATACCCGCTGATGGCGTCGGCCACCACATCGTACATGGTCTGCACCGAGATAATGTCAGGTGCGTAATTGGGCGGTCCGCACACAACCCAGGCCCCTTCAACGGGTAGGTTCTGGCCCTCATACGTCACCATGGCGTCCACCGGACCGTCGGAGGTGTCGTCGTGCCAGCCGTTGTTGTTGGCAAAGGTCGTAGGGGTGTTGCCGGGGTAGGGCGTGTTCGATACGCCATGCCCGCCCAGGAACAGCAAGTGGCCCGTTTCGTCGGTGCGTAGCTCGCCCAGATACACCGATTCACCCAAAAACTGCCCTTTGTCAAACGCATATTGCGGGCCGCTTTCGTTGGTGCCGGTGATCGACACGGGCCCCGGATCAATAATCAGCTGCTGCCGGTCGCTGCCCTGAAAATTGGCGTTACGAAGCGGTACGGGCTTGGCCTGCGGAATATCCATAGCCACGTCGAACTCGTACCAGGCTGCTTTTTTATTGGCCACATGGGCCGTCCAGGTGATGGAGGCATTCGACGCGTTCAGCTCCTGCACCACCTGCCCCTGCGCGTTGAGGCCAAATACCCGAAACCGGGCGGCCTGCCGTTTGAGTGCTCCACGCCGGTCTTTGTAGAAGGCTGCGGGCTGCCGGGCGGGGGCCAGTACCTCGGGGCCAATGAAATACGAATCGGGGCTGTTGCCTACGCGGGCAACGCCAATGGCGGGGTAGATAGCCGCCCGCACAATTGTCTGGTCAATAGAAGACATCGTTACGTGTTGGTTTAGGAAAGAGTTTACTTCGAAGCCGGTTGCGGAATCACGTTGGACGGCGGATGGGGTGGCCGGTTGACCGTAGGTTCGCCAACGGGTACGCCGTTGAGGTAGCGCCGGAGTTCGGCCGAGGCCTGATACACCACCTTTCGAACCTCGTTGAGACTACCCACTGGGGCGTGTTCGGGCAGGGCGTGCCATGAATTAAACGCCAGGTTTTCGCCGAAAGCCGCCTGACCGGGGGCGTCGATGTCCTGTACCGGCAGCGTGATGGTAGCGACCGGAACCGGGGGCGACTCCTGCTCGCTCCAGGCCACAGTGGCATCGTCGAGGGGCATGGTGGCCGGGTTGCGCCGAAACTGCACCGAAAACGTCAGCGTGACAGGCTGCTCCAGCAATCGGCCACGCAGGCGGTCATGGAGGTAGTTGGGGTTGTTGGTCGGTACGTCGCCCGGCTGGTCGGCAACCGAAGCCGTTACCTTGTATTTCACGTATTCGCCTTCGCCAAAAGCATAAGGAAGACAACTCCAGTAGGGCGTGGCCAGCACATCGGGAAACGACTTGTCCATCTCGTTCAGGATCGCCTGCGTAACCGGGTGCGAATTCAGGTAGGTATCGTAATTGTGCCCCACCACCCCAGCTTGGGTGAACGCGCACATTTCAGTCGCGTTTGGCACAAAAAACCGGTCGATGAACTGGAGGGTAAAATCCTGTGTGGTGGCGTCTTCTTCGCCGGGGAGCAACTTGCGGCCGGGCACATCAATTAGCTTGATCGACAGGCCCAGCGTAGTACCCTGATCGGGCAGTAGGGGTAGAGTATCGGACGAAAACCGCACCCAGCACGCAAATGAGGGGTAGCTGAAAACCCCGATTTTGAGCGTATCGGGCAAGTCGGGGTTAACGGTAAATGTGCCGTATGCAACGCCGTGCGGGCGCAAAAAAACCGCCCGTCGGACGGGTTGCTGGCCCGCCAGAATCCGCGGGCCCATTGTCTTGTCGACGAACATCTGTTTAAGCGACCCGATGGGGTCGGCTGAGCAATCGATAGCCATAGAGGTATTGGTTTTGAGGAAAGAGAAAAGCAGACGCGATCCGAACGGGTCCAGGATACCCCTGGTCAGGGGTAGGAATACACGATCAGTCGGCAGGTATTACGAATCCGGACGAAGTAGATGATAAAACGCATGGGGGTAAGGTCTTAATTGTGAATGGCTTGCGGTAGAATTCGGATCAATATATGTGATGCTGTAGATGGCCGACGGGCTTTTCTGACAGATGGTATCTTTTTCATTGATTTAGGGGCTCCGCGTCAATTATTTGTACCGAATTGGGATAGAACTGCACCCAACGCATTGATTTTGCCCGTGCCGTGACTTTTTCGGTGCACAAACTGTTATCCTCTTAACCGGCTGACTCTGTTGGTCGTCGGTCCGTTGATTATGCAAGTAGAGGCAATGGATATTCGGCCAGACTTCGCGCAGCCCACCGCGACAGCCTGGTGGGAGGTAGCCCGGCAGGCTGGTTATCCGGCTGCGCTGTGGCGGCTACCCAATCAGACCGAAAAACACCTGATCGTTCACCTCGACCCGACGCCCGCTATGGTGTCGGTCGATCTGGAAGAACTACCCGCCGGGTTTGTAATGAGCCCGTTCAACAATTTTGACTATGGCACCGGTGCGCCGTTTGAGGCTCCGTTCCTGCGCGCTGACCTGCACGTGAAGCAGGCGGGTCGTGGCTGGGAACTCGCCGGGCCCGTAACCTCGCGCCGGGCCGAAGAACTCATCGGGCAGGTGCAGGCCTACCGACCAACCGGCCGCCCCGTAGCCCAGATGGTCGACGACTCGGCGGCCGACCAAATCAACAGCGTAGCCCAACAGCGTTTCGAGCAGAGTGTAGAAGAGGCTGTCTCGGCGATGCAGCAGGGCGTATTCCGGAAAGTGGTGCTATCGCGTACCAAATCGGTCTGGTTCAACGAAGAGCCCGATGCCGTGGCCCTGTTCGACCAACTGTGCGTAGCCTACCCAACCGCATTTGTTGCGGCTGTATGGCTCCCCGACCGGCGGCAGGTCTGGATCAGTGCCAGCCCCGAACGGCTGGTAAGCGTGGATGCGGCCGGTATATTTCGTACCATTTCACTGGCCGGCACTCAGTCAGCCTACGATGCCGGGGGGCGGCTTAAGCGCACTTCGGAGGCTCTGTGGGCACAGAAAGAAATTGAGGAGCAGGCCCTGGTGAGCCGCTACATCATTGAGTGCTTTAAGAAAATCCGTTTGCGGGAGTACCTCGAAGAAGGTCCCAAGACCATTCTGGCGGGGAATCTGATGCACCTGGGCAGCCATTTTACGGTAGACACGCAGGCCGTGCGCTACGGGCAACTGGGCACCGTGATGATCCGGCTGTTGCACCCAACCTCGGCTGTGTGCGGGATGCCGCGCACAGCCGCGTTCAACTTCATCAACGAACACGAGGGCTACGACCGTGAATTTTACAGTGGTTTTCTGGGGCCGGTCAACATGACGCCCGATGGCGCCACCGAGGGTACCGAAAGCAATCTGTTCGTGCATATTCGGTGCATGAAGGTAGAAGGCAGCCAGGCAACCCTATTTGCCGGTGCTGGCCTGACCGAAGACTCCGACCCGCAAAAAGAGTGGAAAGAGACCGAGATGAAATGCCAGACATTGCTCTCGGTGATGAAGAGCCTGAATGCCGGACAGTAGCCGGATCGCCCTATCTTTACGGAACCTCTCTCCGATAGTCATGGTAGCATCCGAAACCTCCACACCCGTACACCCGGGTTGGCCCGTGGTGGGCAACACCCTTGAGTTTGCCCGCAATCCGCTGGCGATGTTTTCCCGGCTCTCGCAGCAATACGAGCGGGTGGTGCGTATTGCCATTGGCGGCCGAAAGCAGTTTGTGGCGCTCCGCCCCGAAGATGTGAAGTACGTGTTTCAGGAAAACAACCGGAACTACGTGCGGTCGCCTGCCTTTCTGATACTCAAACGGTTTCTGGGCGAAGGCCTGCTCACGAGTGATGGCGATTTCTGGCGTCGGCAACGGCGACTGGCCCAACCTGCGTTTCACCGGCAGAAATTGGCCATGCTGGCCCAAACGATGGTAGAGGAGGCCGTGGGTTGGGTGGATGAGTTGAGGGTGGGTGTAGAGGCTAATCCCGGTGGGCCGGTCAATGTGTCGCAGTCACTCATGGACGTGACCATGCGGATTGTGTGCAAAACGCTGTTTGGCACGGAGTACACAACTGTATCGGGCACGGGCCGAACCGAGGGGCTTTCGCACTCGCTCGAAACGCTCAATTACCTGGCTAATCAGATGCTGCTGACGCCTGTTAAGGTGCCGCGTTCGTGGCCCACGCCCAACAATGTCCGGTTCAGGAAGGCAAGCGCGCTGGTCGATACCCTGATTTACGGGTTTATTGCCACCCGACGCCAAACGGGCGAGTCGCGCGATGACCTGCTCGATATGCTGCTCCATGCCGTCGATGAAGAAACCGGGGCCGTAATGTCGGATACGCAACTGCGCGACGAGTGCGTGACCCTGTTCACGGCCGGGCACGAAACAACGGCCGTATCAATGGCCTGGACACTCTCTCTGCTGGCTACGCACCCCGACATACAGGCCCGTGTGCAGACCGAAATTCGGGAGAAACTCGGTACCGACCGGGTGCCAGGTGCCGATGCCTTCCGGTCGCTGACGTACACGCTGCAGGTTATTCAGGAATCGCTGCGGTTGTACCCACCGGCCTGGGCTATGAGCCGTATGGCCGTTACCGACGATCAGCTCGGCCCGCATCGGGTTCCGGCGGGCGCTACGGTGCTGGTATCGCCCTACGTGTTGCACCGCGACCCACGCCATTGGGACAACCCCGACCGGTTCGATCCTGACCGGTTTGCGGCCGGACGCGAAAAAGAGCGGCATCCGTACGCGTACCTGCCGTTTGGGGGCGGTCCCCGGCTTTGCATTGGTAATCAGTTTGCCCTGATGGAGATGCAGATTCTGCTCGGGCTGTTACTTCGCGACTTTACACTGCAACGTCCCGAAACCCCACCGGTTCCGCAGCCACTTATTACGTTACGCCCCAAAAAACCGCTGCATCTGGTGATGCAACGGAACACCAACTGGTTCTCCTGAACAATCGGGCCTGTTCGCTGGTAAAGTAAGTGCACACATAATCAGCGTTATGGCACAAGAAAAAGAACTGGAAGGCCGGGTAGCCGTAATTACGGGTGCCGGATCGGGGATTGGTAAAGCGGCCGCCCTACGACTGGCCCGCGAAGGGGCAAAGGTGGTGGCCGTGAGTCGTTCGGACGACGAAATAAAACAGACTGTTGCCGAAATCGAACAGGCGGGGGGTGAGGCCATCGCCGTTGCCGCCGATATTTCGAAAGAACCCGATATGAAGGCGTTGTACGAGCAGGTTGAAAAAAGCTACGGCCGACTCGACATTGTGTTTGCCAACGCGGGCATTAACGGAGTTTGGGCCCCGCTCGACGAAATTGAACTCGACGAATGGCAGAAAACAATTGATATTAACCTGACCGGTACGTTTCTGACGGTCAAGCACGCCTTGCGGCTTCTCAAGCAGGCTGGCAAAGGCTCCATCATCGTCACGGCATCGGTCAACGGAACGCGTATTTTTACGAATACGGGTGCCACAGCCTACTCGTCAACCAAGGCCGCGCAGGTGGCCTTCACCCAGATGATCGCCCTCGAACTGGCCAAGCACAAGATTCGGGTCAATGTAGTTTGTCCGGGGGCTATCGAGACTAATATTGAAGAGAATACCGAACACCGCGATCTCGAACGGGTAAAAGAGCCCGCCGAGTTTCCGGAGGGTAAAATCCCCCTAACCGATGGCAAGCCGGGTACGAGCGAGCAAGTTGCCGATTTAGTCTTGTTTCTGGCCTCCGACCGGGCGAGTCATATTACGGGTACACCCATCTGGATCGACGGAGCCGAATCGCTGTTATTGGGTTAAAATACGTAGAGACGCCAGTAGGCGTCTCTACAGGTTATTACAGCGCCAGCTCTTTCTCCGATACGATCGTCAGCACCTCAGGGTCTTTCAGGCGGGCCGCCAAACCGAGGGTTTTGGGCACTTCGTAGTGGAAGAAGAACTTCATCGTGTGGATTTTACCCTCGTAGAACGCCAACTCGTCACCCTGTGGGTTTTGGGTAAGCAACGCCTGTTTGGCAACTACGGCCTGCTTAAGCCACTGCCATGCCACGGTGACGATGCCGAGCATTTCGAGGAACAGGGTAGCGTCGGAGAGGTAGCGCTCCACATCGCTCATGGCGTGCGGCATCAGGGCCATAAATACCTCCTGCGCCTGCTTTAGTTCGCGGTTGAGCTTGTCGGCATAGGGCTTCAGGTCGTCGTAAGCACTCGCTTCGGCAATACTCTTACCTATTTCAGCAAACAGCAGCTGGGCCGCTTTGCCGCCCTTCATGGTCATTTTCCGACCGAGCAGATCCTGCGCCTGAATCCCGGTGGTGCCTTCGTAGATCGGCGTAATCCGGATATCACGGTAGAGTTGTTCCACCGGGAAATCTTCGGTGAACCCGTACCCGCCAAAAGTCTGCACGCTTTGGCTGGTGGCCTGTACACCCATTTCAGAGGGATAGGTTTTGGCCATAGGCGTCAGAATTTCGAGCAGTAGGGTGTTGTTTTCTTTTTCTTCGCCTTCGGTCACCTGCGCCAGGTCGAACAGGCGAGCCGTTTCGAGCAGCAACGACAGCGACCCCTCGGTTACGGCTTTCTGGAACAGCAGCATCCGGCGCACATCGGGGTGGTTGATAATGGGTGTTTGCGGGGCGTCGAGCGCGTGTTTCTGATTCAGTCGGCGGCTTTGCGGGCGTTCCTTGGCGTATTGCAGGGCTGCATGGTAAGCGGCCGTGGCAATGGCGGCCGCTGTCATACCTACCCCAATGCGGGCCTCGTTCATCATCTGGAACATGTACGAAAGCCCCATGTGCGGTTGCCCCACCAGATACCCGATACAATCGTCGTTTTCGCCGTAGGTCAGGTGCATAGCCGGTACACCCCGCTGCCCCATTTTGTGGTACACGCCCGTAGAGGTCACGTCGTTGGGCGCGCCATCGGTCCGGTACTTGGGTACCACAAACAGCGAAATGCCCTTGGTGCCTTTGGGGGCTCCGTCGATACGGGCGAGCAGCAGGTGAATGATATTGTCGGTGGCATCGTGGTCACCGGCCGAGATAAACACCTTTTGTCCCCGGATTTTGTAAGTGCCGTCAGGCTGCGGAGTGGCCGACGTGACCACGTCTGAGAGCGAGCTACCTGCCTGCGGCTCGGTGAGGGCCATAGTGCCCTGCCACTTACCCGACAGCATATTTTCGACGTAGGTTTTCTGGAGTTCCTCGGACCCGAACGACGTGATAAGATGAGCCGCACCAGAGGTAAGGCCGGTGTACATCATGCCATTGTTGGCTGCCATCAGGATAAAGCCCACCGTCGAGTTGATCAGCTCAGGCAGCTGCTGACCGCCGTGGTCGTAGCTAAAACCGGCTCCAATGAGGCCAGCCTCGCCCATAGCCTTCAGGTATTCCTTGATTTTCGGATGCACCGTTACCTTTCCGTCTTTTAGTTCGGGCTGGTTTTTGTCGGCTTCTTTGAGGTACGGGTACATGAGCGTATCGGCGATGTGGGTCACCGAATCGAGCACCATGTTGAAGGTCTCTTTGTCGTGTCCGCTAAAGTATTCGTATTGGGCCAGTTGCTCGGCCTGAAATACTTCATGGAGCAGAAACTGTAGGTTGCGTTTGCTGAAATAGGTTGCCATCGGACGGGCTGATTTTTGGTTAATCGTATGCGTGCATACTAATTATTGGATAAAAATAAGGTGAAGTTGTTCAATCCTGCAAGTAAGCGGCTGCATATTTGGCGGCTAAGGAGCTCCTTTAAACCTTTTGTGCGTCCATCTGTCCATAAAGGGCGCAATTAGCGGGATTCTAAACAACAATTTGAGTAGACAGCCGTTTACGTTGCGTTGTTAATACAAACCACTTTTTACAAACATGAAAAAATTTAGCGCATTCATTCTGCTGCTGTTAACCACCCTGACGGTGGCCATGGCCCAGGGTCAGAAAGCCCCCGCCAGCCCCCGTATCACGGCTGAGAGCCCGAACAAAAACATTAAAGTTGTGTACGGTCAGCCTTCAAAGCGCGGCCGGGTCATCTTCGGACCTGAGGGTTCAGCCAGTCTGGAGAAGTACGGTAAGCCCTGGCGTACCGGTGCCAACGAAGCTACCGAGGTGACGTTTAAAAACGACGTTATGTTTGGCGGTAAGCACGTTAAGGCAGGCACCTACACGCTGGTTACCTTCCCCGGTGAAAAAGAGTGGGGAGTTGTGCTCAACTCAACGCTCGGACAGTGGGGGGCGTATGAGTACGAGAAAAACAAAGCTAACAATGTGGTTGATGTGAAGGCCAAAGTATCGAGCAACAAAACGCCTATCGAGAAGCTGACCATCACGCCTGCCAACAACAGCATTGCGATTGCCTGGGATAACATGACGGTATCAATTCCGGTGATGGACCACGGTAAGTAAGCACACTGGTTTGATTTAGTGCGTCGGGTCGGGGCCAAAACGGTTCCGGCCCGTTTTGTTTTAGGGCTATCCGACTACGCTCAGGGTCGGCTACGGACCTCGGCCAATACTTTGGGTTTCAGGGTTTGCGCGCGGGTCTGATGGTTCAGAAATTCGCCGGTGAGCTTGGTGACGTGGAAAAAGTTGAACGTGTCGATAGGGGCCACCCGCCAGCCATCTTGCCGGAGGGTATCCAGGTGGGTAGGACTCGTCAGAATCCAAACGGGCTCTTTGTCGGCTACGGCTTTCAGGTCAGCCTTGGTACGCCAATAGTAAGCCCGCTGCTTCAGGTAAAACTCAAACGAATACTGGTCTTCGACGTACATACCCGCCAGCCGCATACCGCCGGGTTGCTCGGGGGTGTTGTGTTCGTTGATGTAAAAAGCCGCTTCGCCACCAGCCTGGTAGGGCATCAGTTGGGGGTACAGAAACAGGTTGTAAAAACCCAACGCCAGCACCGAGCTACCTACGGCCCAGCCCACCAGGGCCGTAAGCCAGCGCCCCCGCGCCAGTACGGCCGTGACCACGGTGACCAACACGGCCCAGATAATGGCCCCCGCCATAGGTTGTGGCCGAAAATACCAGATAAGCCCGCCTACAATAACCAACAGTAATTGGTACTGTATTTGGATGGTTCGGAGCCAGCGCCGATGGGTTACGTTGTTGCGCAGGGTAGTCAGAAAATGGGCGGTGAGTACGGCGTAAAAAGGAAAAACAATGTTGAGGTAGTGCGGTAATTGAAACCCCGACAGCGAAAACAGAAGAAAGGTCATCAGCCCTGACCCCAGCGAAACGTATTCGGGCAGGTACGGTATGCGCCCAATCAGCCGCAGAACGGCGCGCCCTACGGCGGCATACAACAGTAAGGCCCAGGGGGCAAATGCCCACAGGGTGGTGTGCAGGAAAAATGTCTTCTCGCCCGACCCTTTGATGGGGCCGGTGTTGAAAAACCGCCCGAACTGACTATCCCAGAAGAAAAACCGGATGCCGGAGTTGCCCGTTTTACCGAACACTACTTTCTCGGGGTGCAGGTCAAACTGAAGGTAAAGCGTGTACAGTTCGGGCAGGCAAAACAGCAGTGAGAGCACAATTGCCAGGTACCAGCGTAGTTGTAAAAACTCCCGCCATTGGCCGGTGAGTACAATATGAATAAACAGCCCGGCCCCAATCGGAACAACCACAAAGGGCCCTTTGGTCATCAGGGCCATACCCGTCCAGAGAGCACCCAGCACCAGATCCAGCGGGCGGTCGGAGCGGTAAAGCCGGAAAAAATGAAACACCGCCCCGATCACCTGAGCGGTCAGGTACGGCTCGGCCCGTACATCATTGTTAGAAATAACGAGGTGTAAAGCCGTGAGCATCACCAGGGTCGAAATCTGGGCTACCAGCCGACTATACGCCAACAGGGCAAACTGATAGGTGTACCATACGCTCCCCAGAAAAAACAGAAACGCCGGAAACTTATAGGCAAACGAGTTGATGCCGAAAATTTTGTAGCTGATGGCCGCCACCCAGAACGGGAAGTGCGGTTTGTCGAGCCAATCCCGATCTTCCACGATCAGGTTCACAAAATCACCTGATTCTGCAACGGTTTTGGCAATGGTTGCGTACAGTGCACCATCGGGCTCCATAATCAAGCTGAACAGTCCCAGTGCGTTAAGGACAATCCCAACGGTTACTAAAATGTTGAAAAAAAAATCGGGCAAAGCAGGAGCGGAGCTACGGGCGTAATTCATGGCGCAAAACAACAAAAAACCGGGGGGAGTGCAAGTGTGGAAGACCAATACAGTAGTTACTCCAGTGCTGTATTATCTCTACGAATGGCACTCGTCATTGTACTGACTCCCAAGTTTGTGTAAACTTGTGGTTGATTTTTGTAGCCCCTCCGTAACGACACATTAACTATGCTCCATTTTACCCGTATCTGTGTACCGATTTCTCGGGTGCTACACGCTTCGTATGGCCTACTTCTCTGGCTCTTTTTGCTGACTGGCACCGTTCTCAACGCACAGAGTTTACCCGCGGGATTTAATCTGGTTCAACTTAGCGACGGACTCAGTACCCCCACTGCCATGGCGTTTGCCCCCGATGGGCGCATTTTCATCACAGAGCAAGGCGGTACCGTTCGTATTTTTAAGGATGGAGCCTTGTTGCCAACGCCGTTTCTGGAGCTTACCGTCGACAGCAACGGCGAGCGGGGCCTCGATGGTATCACCCTCGACCCCGACTTTGCCAGCAACGGCTACGTGTACCTCTACTACACCGTGCCGGGCAGCCCGGCCCATAACCGGGTTAGCCGGTTTACGGCCAACGGCGATGTGGTAGTTGCCGGTAGCGAGACTATCCTACTGGATCTGGAACCACCGCTTTACGGTGAATTTCATAATGGTGGGTCGATGCGGTTTGGCGTTGACGGAAAATTGTACATCGGCATTGGCGACCATGCCTCGCCCCTTAACGCCCAGGATCCCGATAGCCACTGGGGTAAGCTGCTACGGATCAACCCGGACGGGACCATACCATCCGATAATCCTAATCAAACCGGATCGGAGGCCCGGCAGCGAATTTGGGCTATGGGCTTACGCAACCCGTTTACCCTCGCGGTGCAGCCGGTTACAGGTCGTATTTTTGTCAATGATGTGGGTTTTTTGAATTGGGAAGAGATCAACGATGCTACCCAACCGGGCCATAACTTCGGTTGGCCACAGGCCGAGGGTGTGGACTATAACCCGGCCTTCACCAATCCGTTTTATACATACGGGCATGGCGATGGCGATAGTGTGGGCTGCGCTATTACAGGAGGCACGTTTTTCAATCCGGTGCAGACCAGTTATCCAGCCGAGTGGACAGGGCGCTATTTCTTCCATGACTACTGTAACCAGTGGATCAACTACCTCGACCTGTCCGGGCCAACACCCGTACGGGGTTCGTTTGCAACGGGCATACCCTCATCGCCCCTCGGTATCAGCACCGGCCCCGACGGAAACCTGTATTTCATCACCCGGGATAGCGGCCATCTGTACCGGATTATTTACAGCGACCAACTGGCCCCGGCTATTACGGCTCAGCCGGTGAGTGTATCGGCCTTCGATGGGCAACCGGCCTCGTTTGGGGTTTCGGTATCGGGGGCCACACCCATTACCTACCAGTGGCAGCTGAATGAAGAAGATATTCCTACTGCTACCGGCTCCTCGTACACGATACCGAGTGTATCGTCGGCTGTGGCGGGAAATTACCGCGTGATTGTTAGCAACGGCTACGGTAGCGTCACCAGCAATACGGTGAGCCTCGTTAGCTTGGGCTATAATGCCGCGCCGGTGCCCGACATCCTTACGCCCGCCAACCATACCAAATATACGGCGGGCACAACCATCAGTTTCTCGGGTACCGCCGTCGATGCTGAAGACGGGGTGTTGCCTCCCAGCGCGTTTACCTGGCGGGTGTACCTCTACCACGACACGCACTATCACGATGGACCTCCCATTGCCACAGGGGCTGCGAGCGGCACATTTACGATTCCGAATCAGGGCGAAACGGCTGTTAATGTCTGGTACCGGCTTATTCTGACTGTGACCGACTCGAAAGGCCTATCAGCTCGCGACACTGTTGATATTGACCCGACTATTGTGAAGCTGACGGTTGCTACCAACCCGCCTGGTATGCAGATTAACCTCGACGGCCACCCGCATACGGCCCCGTATAGTCAGTCGTTTGTGGTGGGTATGCGAATCAATCTGGCAACCACGGGTGTACAGATGCTGGCCGACAGTGCCTACGAGTTTACCGAATGGTCGCCCGCTGTACCGGCCGATGGATATGTTGTGATCCCTCCGAAGGATACAACCTACGTAGCTTCGTTTACGGTATTGCCCGACGGCCCGCGTGTGTTTACGCTCGTGCAGCCGTTGTACAACTGCCAAACGGGCGCGCTCACGTTCCGAACAACGGGTGGCGATGGCTCGCCCATTGAATACATGGCGACAGGGATTACTGGCTGGACGTCGGAACCTACGCATATCATCGACGCCGAGCTGCGAAGCGACCCTGGCCTGATTACCCTGATGGCTCGTCAGAACGGAGTGGAAGTTTCGCGGCCGTTCGATCTGACAGCTGTGTGTGCTAATCTTCCGCCGGTGGTTTATGCGGTGCCCGCCCCCCTGTCGGCAACGGTTGGGATGTCGTTCTCGTACACTGTGCCCGATAGCACCTTCGCCGATCCCGAAAATGGGTTATTGGCCTGGTCGGCTACTGGACTACCCGCTGGGCTGGTATTCAATAAAACCACGCGGGTCCTGTCGGGCACGCTTACGCAAGCGGGTAGCCAGACAATCGTAATTTCCGTTGTAGATCCGTATGGCGCATCGGCCAGTACAACGCTGACACTCGTTGTGAGCGAACCGGCCAACCACTGTATGGAAGGTATGGAAGGCCCCGAAATCAGTAGCGTCAAAGATGGCGACTGGAATAGTCCGGCAACCTGGTCATGCAGCTGTGTACCAGCGGCCTGTAACCCCGTCCGGATTGGCCACCGGGTCACGGTAACCGTGCAGCAGATGGCCAACGCCAAAAAGCTCATTTACGCCATCGGTGGACACTTGATTTTGAACGAAGCCGCCATGCTTCATTTGGGGCATTAGGGGGAATTGGATGGATAATGGGTAATGTAAAATGGATAATGCATAATGTAAAATGCACAGTGAATAATGCGTTCCCGGGTTGATTTCAGCTGATACATTATTCATTTTACACTGTACATTATCCATTAATTGTACAGGCAACGAGAGCAACCATTCTAAACAAAAAAGCCCGTTTCCAGAGAGGAAACGGGCTTTTCGTATCTATTAGCCTTACAATTAGTCTTGCGACAAAAATTACTTGCCTGCCATCTGGCCCCGCAGTGCACGTGGGATTTCGATAGAAGCAACTGGGTTTGATGCACTTTCCAGAATAACGAAATTACCAGCCTGAATCTGGCCAACCCGTACTGATTTACCCAGATCGAGGTCGCTTACGTTTACATCAATATAATCAGGGATATCCTGTGCCAGACCCCGTACACGCAGTTTGCGAACGCGGGTTACCAGCTTACCACCTTTTTGTACGCCTGGTGCATTACCAACCAACCGAACGGGTACCGATACCTTGATGGGCTTGTTCTCTACAATTTGCAGGAAGTCAGCGTGCAGCAGGTTGTCGGCTACCGGGTGGAATTGCGTTTCCTGCAACACCGCCTGATACTCATCGCCTTCGATGTTCAGCGTCACTTCGTACACGTCGGGCGTGAACAGCAGCGGGCGGAACAGAATAGCGGGTGCGTAGAAATGAATTTGCTCTGAGCCTCCGTACAATACGCACGGAATGTTGCCTTCGTTACGAATGGCCTGAGCCTGAGTGGGGCCGAGATTCGCTCGTTTGTACCCTACAATCTCGATTTTCTTCATGATGCAAAAAATAAAAAAGTGAAAGATCGAACGAGCAAAAGAGCGAATCAGTGACGGAGCCAACTCGCTCTCTCACTGTTTCGATCTTTCACTCGTTCGCTCAGTGTTTTATAAAAAGCGAACTAATAGATTCGTGATCACGGATGCGGCCGATGGCTTTGGCAAAAAGCTCGGATACCGACAGCACCTTAATTTTTTCGTTCATCTCCCGCATCGGGATCGTGTCCGAAACAACCAACTCTTCCAGCACCGAGTTCCGAATGTTCTCGTGCGCTTTGCCCGACATAACCGGGTGCGTACAGATGGCCCGCACCGACTTGGCCCCCTTGTCCAGAATAATCTGGGCGGCTTTCGCCAGTGTGCCCCCCGTATCAATCAGGTCGTCGATGAGTACCACGTTGGCCCCTTCAACATCGCCAATCACCTGCATCGAAGCAATTTCGTTGGCCCGCTTGCGGTGCTTGTCGCAGAGCACAATGTCGGCGTTGAAATGCTTGGCAAACGTACGGGCCCGGTTAGCACCACCTACGTCGGGTGAGGCAATGACCAGATTGTCCAGATTCAGGCTTTTGATGTACGGAACAAAAACCGATGTTCCCTCCAGATGATCGACCGGAAAGTCGAAAAAGCCCTGGATCTGCCCCGCGTGCAGGTCAATCGTCATCAGGCGGTCGGCACCGGCTGCAGCGAGCATGTTGGCCACCAACTTAGCCGCAATGGCCACCCGGGGTTTGTCTTTCCGATCCTGCCGGGCGTACCCGAAGTACGGAATCACCACGGTTACGTAGTGGGCTGAGGCCCGCCGGGCGGCATCCACCATCAGCAGGAGTTCCATCAGATTGTCGGCGGGCGGGAGTGTGGATTGTACCAAAAACACGTCGCAACCGCGAACTGATTCTTCAAAGCTGGGCGACATTTCGCCGTCGCTGAATCGGCGGCAAGTATAGCCGCCTAACTCTTTACCGTAGTAGTGCGCAATCTTCTCAGCGAGGTAGGTTGACTGACTCCCCGAAAAGATTTTCACCGGATTGAACGAAGCCATCGTGTGCCGGAAAAATTTCCGCAAAGGTACGGAAAAGATGGGCCAATTCCTTCGAATGCTTTAATCCCAACCGACACTTTAACCCGAACAGGCAAAAAACAACGTATTGTGCAAGTTTTCCGAGGCAGAGTTTAATCCGAGATGTGCTCGCTAGCGAGTTTATGGGCGAATCGGCAGTTGGCAAAGATGGTTTCCAGGGAGTGCCGGAGTTGATCAATGTCGGCTTGCGCAAGCCCATCGAGGGCAATGGACCGGTTGCGGCTGATGATAGGGGCCACCGCTTCGAGCAGTTGTTTGCCTTCCTTGGTAAGCTTTCGCACAATTCGACGACGGTCGGTTTGGCTCGCTGTTTGGTGCAGCAGATTCTTTTTAACCAGCAACTCGATAATACGGGCTACCGATGCCTGATCTTTAAAGACCCGATCGGCTATTTCGGCCTGCCCCGATTCGGGCGACTCTCCAATCACGGTTAGTACCAGCCACTGATCAATGGTAATGTCAAAACCAGCCCGATCAATATTGGCTTGTGCAAATTGTCGGTATTGCTTGATCGTTTTGTCAAGCGTATAAAAAATAATGTCGTTCAGCATGGAGATAGCCGTCAAATCTGGGAAGGCGCAAGTTTAAATAAAATGCTCGGGATTCGACCGTTTATCCCGGATTTAGCTCATTCAACCAATAGATGCGCGCTCGAGCCCGCAACATACGTCTTTTATTTAATGATATATCATAGATTTGCTGTCGCTATGCAAACGTTATCCTCATCTCAGCCACAGCCCACCTCGTTGGGCCATCTGTTAAAACCAGTACGGACCGTGCTGGCATCTCTATTGTTCATCCTGTTTTTTGTGCCAATGAGCCATGCGCAAACCGGTGCGCAACTAAGCGGTTTGGTGCAGGACGAAGCCGGTAAACCGCTGGAGTTTGCCACCGTAACGCTACACCGGGTGGCTGATTCGAGCGTGGTGAAAGCGGAGTTTTCTGATGCACAGGGTACGTATCGGTTTTCGCTGCCAGTGGCCGGGAAGTACCGGGTGTCGGCTTCGCAGGTGGGCCTCAACCGGATGTGGTCGGCGCCGATTACGGTGGGTACCGAGCCGGTTACGGTTGAGGCCCTGAAACTGTCGGCAGCGGGTAGTACGACCCTCAAAGAAGTCAAAGTAATTGGCCAGAAACCCCTCTACGAGCGTTTAGCCGACCGCACGGTGGTCAATGTGGAAGGGAGCCCGCTGGCGGCTGGCAACACGTCGCTCGATATTTTGGCGCGGTCGCCGGGCGTGACCGTCGATAACAACGATAACCTCGCTCTGCGCGGTCGGCAGAATGTGCTGGTACTGATTGATGGCAAACGGCAGCCTATGACCGGTACCGAACTGGCCGATTACCTGCGTGCCCTACCGGCCGATCAGCTGAAAAGTATTGAATTGATTACCAACCCGCCCGCCAAATACGATGCACAGGGTACTGCCGGAGTCATTGCCATTAATCTCAAGAAAGACGGACGAATGGGCACCAATGGCTCGGTGCAGGCCAGTTACGGCCGTAGTCAGTACGACAAATACACGGCCGGGGTTACGCTCAACAACCGGCAGGCTACCCGGCCGGGACAGTCGGTTAACCTCTTTGGGTCGTACAACTACTCAGACCGGAGCGGAATCTCGATGCTCGATATGCACCGCGACTTTTTTGCCGTGGGCCCCAACCGGACCCAGACCCTGACAGGTACGAGCGATCAGTCGAACCGGATGCCGATGGCGTTTAAGTCGCATTCGGTGCGGGCCGGTATCGATTACTCCCTGTCGAAACAAACGGTGTTGGGGGCAGTGGTCAATGCGCAGAAAGTAGTGGGCCCTGCCCGTAATGGTCTGAATCAGACGAGCCTCTTCGATGAAAAGGGTACGCTTACGGACCGGTACGAGGCCCGGAGCACGCGCTCGTTCGATGCGCCTAACCTGTCGGCCAACCTGAATTTTAAGCATAACGTTTCGGCCGATGCCAACAGCCCCGAACTCACCGCCGACGTCGACTACGCCCGTTACACCTCCGACCGCTTGCAGGAGCTGACAACGCTGTACAAACTAACGGGGCGCTCGGTATTGCTGGTGGGCGATCAGCAGGGCGACCTGACCATCTGGTCGGGTAAGACCGACTATGCGCGCCCGTTGAGCAACGGCGGCCGACTGGAGGCCGGTGCCAAGTTTAGCCGGGTATCGTCGGACAACGACGTGGTATTTCGGTTCACTGAAGGCGATATAACCACCATTGACCCCAACCGAACCAACCGGTTCAAGTACAACGAGTCGATCACGGCGGGGTACGTCAACTGGAACCGCACGGTGGGTAAGTGGAATTTGCAGGCAGGTTTGCGGGCTGAGCATACCTTGGCCGAGGGGCGGCAGGTGGTGGGCGACAGCAGTTTCACGCGCCGGTACGCTCAGTTGTTTCCGAGCGCGGCTCTGAAGCGGGCATTTGGTAAAAACCATGAGCTCAACCTGACTCTGAGCCGCCGGATCAACCGGCCTTCGTACGGGCAACTGAACCCGTTCCGAATCATTATCGACCCCACAACCTCAGGCTCAGGTAACCCCAACCTACGCCCCGAAACGAGCTATAATCTGGAGTTTTCGCATACGTTCAAAGGCAAGTACACCACCGGTCTGAGCTACAGCCGCACTTCACTGCCCATGATCAGTGTGGTTCAGCCCGAAACCGACTCAACAGTCATCTCGACCAATGTGAACCTCGACCGGCAGGATTACTTTGCCTTGACGTTTACTGTACCGGTGCAACCCGCCAAGTGGTGGCAGATTTACAATAACGCGGTGTTCTACTACAGCCATTTTGTGGGTAATCTGGCTGGTACGGCCCTGAACAAAGGTCGCCCGGCGTTTAACCTGAGCAGCAACCACACGTTTACATTCGGTAAGGGGTGGTCGGGTGAGCTGAACAGCAGCTTCCAGTCGGGCGAGCAGTACGGTTTTCTGCGGGTCCGGCCCAACGGACAGGTGACGGCCGGAGTGCAAAAAGCCCTGTGGGATCGTAAGGGTTCGCTCAAGTTCAGTGTGGCCGACTTGTTTTTCACGAACAAAGTGCGGGCGACTTCGGCCTACGACAACTTTGTGGAGCGGTTTTACCAGCGTCGCGATTCGCGGGTAGCTACCCTGTCGTTCTCGTACCGGTTTGGCAATGATAAAGTGGCACCTACGCGTCGGCGGACGGGCGGAGCCGAAGACGAAAAACGCCGGGCTAACTAAGAGTTCGTGGCGACCGACGTTTTGGGTTTATGGGTAGCATTCGCGGAACTGTTTCGGCGTACTCATAAACCCAACTCCAAAACGGCTCAGAGGGCCGCAATGCGGAGGTGGGCGGGAGTGAACTGGCGGTAGAGAGTGACGCTCAGGGCCGCCATCCCGACGCCGATGCCCGCACCCGCCAGAACGTCGAGTGGGTAGTGGGCACCCACGTAAATGCGGCTGTAAGCAAGCAGAAACGCCCACACGAATGTCCAGCGAAGCCACCCGTAACGTTGGCCCAGCAGGAGCCACAATCCGGTAGCCAGGGCAAAGGCATTGGCAGCATGAGATGACGCAAACCCGTACTGCCCTCCGCACGGCAGCACCGGATGGATGAGCGGTTGTAAAGCCGAAACATGACAGGGGCGGAGCCGTAGGGTAAGGGGCTTGAGCAGGGCTGAGGCCGTCTGATCGCTCAGGGCCACGGCTACGGCGAGGGTCAGAATAAGCGGAAGGGCTTGCCAACGGAACCGGTACCCGAGCCAGCCCAGCAGCAGGGCGTAGAAGGGAAACCAGGAGTTACGCTCCGTAATCCAGACCATAATCGGGTCGAGCCAGGGGGCGTACAGCCCGTTGAGCCGCAGAAATAGGTCAGTATCGAGCTGATGAAGAGTTTCGAGCATACAAAGGCCAAGTTAGCGATGACATCTTTCCGAACAAGATGTCATCGCTTGTGCAAAGACCGGAAAAGGGATGACAGCTCGCTGGGAGAGCTGTCATCCCTTTTTTCAAGGTTGTGTTATGCTACTGCAAAGCGGCTACACCGGGGAGGGTTTTGCCTTCCATGTATTCGAGCAGGGCACCGCCACCGGTCGAGACATAGCTAACCCGGTCGCCATAACCGGCCTGATTTATGGCCGAGGCCGAGTCGCCCCCGCCAATGAGTGAAAACGCGCCGTTTTCTTCGGTTGCTTTCACTACCGCTTCGGCAATGGCGTTGGTGCCCGTTGCGAAGTTTTCAAACTCGAAAACGCCCATCGGGCCGTTCCAGAGGATGGTTTTTGAGTTGGCAACTACCTCCGTAAACAGCTTTACTGTTTCGGGGCCAATGTCGAGACCTTCCCAACCGTCGGGAATTTGGCCCGCTGCCACGGTTTGCCGGTTAGCGTTGTTCGAGAAGTCGTCGGCGCAAACGTTATCAACGGGCATGATAATCTTCACGCCTTTTTCGGCCGCTTTTTTCAGAATATCGAGAGCCAGATCCTGTTTGTCGGCTTCGAGCAGCGATTTACCGATGTTGCCGCCCTGCGCTTTCACGAAGGTGTAGGTCATACCCCCGCCGATAATCAGGTTGTCGACTTTGTCGAGCAGGCGCTCAATGATCAGAATTTTGTCGGAGATTTTGGCCCCGCCCATGATCGCCGTAAATGGCTTTTCGGCGTTGTTCAGGATTTTATCGGCGTTTTCAATTTCGGCCAGCATCACGTAGCCGCACACCCGATCCTGAAAAAACTGCCCTACTACGGCCGTGCTGGCGTGGGCCCGGTGCGCCGTTCCGAAGGCGTCGTTTACCCACACATCGCCCAGTTTTGAGAGCTTTTCGGCAAACTCGACATCACCTTTTTCTTCCTGCTTGTAAAAACGCAGGTTTTCGAGCAACAGAATTTCGCCCGGTTGCAGCGAAGCCGCGAGGTCGGTAGCCGATTGGCCAATGCAGTCATCCGCAAATTTCACGGCCCGGCCAAACGTTTCCGACAGGGTGGGCACCAGGTGTTTAAGGGAATATTTTTCCGTGGGGCCGTCTTTGGGCCGCCCGAGGTGCGACATCAGAATAGCCGAACCACCGTCGTTCAGGATTTTGGTGATCGTTGGAATGGTGGCCTTGATGCGGGTATCATCGGTGATGTTGTACTGTGCGTCGAGGGGCACGTTGAAGTCTACCCGAACGAGCGCCTTCTTGCCGGCGAAATTGTACGAATCAACTGTTTTCATGGACGAATAAAGAGCGAAAGAGTGAACGTGTGCGGTTGGGCCGCCGAGCCTGTGGGGCTTCTCCCGAGACACACGAAAGGAATATTTTCGGATGTAAAATTGGTGGAAAAAACCATGTGACAAGCCCTGTATTAGAAAAGGTTAACATTGTCGCGGAATAATAAAAAATCTGTTTGCTAACTTGCCTTTTTCTTCCCCTCTACCTGAATGCTCTCTCTTCCGAAACGGGTCGCTCTGCTGACCCTGCTGTTGCTGACCGGCTTGGCGCTGGGTCTGATTCAGCTCATGCAGCCTCCCAAACCTCTGCCAGCCACTGCACCCACGACCGAATTTTCGGCCGAACGTGCTTTTGTACACGTTAAGGCCATGTCGGTGGCCCCGCACGCGATGGGCACGGCCGCGCACGCGTCGGTGCGTGCGTACCTGCTGGATCAGATGCGGGCGCTGGGCCTCAACCCGCAGGTGCAGGAAACGCCCGTAGCGGGTCGGCGCGGGGGTAGCGTGGGGTACGTGTACAACCTGCTGGGGCGGTTGCGGGGGCAGCAACCGGGCAAAGTGGCCCTGCTGATGGCGCATTACGATTCGCAACCCAACGCCATTGGAGCTGCCGACGACGCATCGAGCGTGGCCGCGATCCTGGAAACCGTACGGGCCCTGCGCGCGGGGCCGCCCCTGCCGCACGACGTGATTGTGCTTATTACCGACGGGGAAGAGTACGGCCTCTATGGCCCGCAGGCATTTTTGCGGCACCCGTGGGCGGGTGAAGTGGGGTTTGTGATGAACCTCGAAGCGCGGGGCACCCGTGGCCCGAGCATGACGTTTGAGATCAGCCCGCAAAACGGCTGGGCCGTAGAAGCGTTTGCCAAAGCGGCCCCGTACCCACTGGCGTCGTCGCTGATGTACGAAATTTACCGGAGCCTGCCCAACAATACCGATTTCACCATTTTTCGAAACGCGGGCTACACGGGCATCAACTCGGCTTACATCGACGGCTTTGTGCATTACCACAAACTGACCGACTCGCCCGAAAACCTGGACCTCGGTAGTATGCAACACCACGGTAGCAATCTGCTGGCTATGACGCGCTACGTGGCGAGCCAATCGCTCGAGCAGACCAAAGCCCCCGACAAAATTTTCTTCAATACGCTCGGGTATCATTTTGTGCAGTACCCCATGGCCTATAATTGGGGGCTGGTGGCCTTGCTCACGGCCGTACTGGCCTTTACGCTGGCGACGGCCCTCCGCAAAAAGGTGCTTACCGTGGGGCAAACTCTGGCCGGTGCGGGCCTGTTTTTGCTGATGCTGATATTGATTTTGGCGTTGTTCTGGCCCATTACGGTGGGCGTACGGGCTTATCTGCCACCGGCTTACCACCTGACTCTCTGGGAAGGCCCCTTGTTTTCGCTCTCGGCGTACATCAACGGTATCTACGGTTCCGACCGGTTTCTGGTCGCTTACACCCTGCTTACGGTAGGGGTATTTGGCTTGCTGACCCGGCTGGTACTGCGCTGGATTCGGCCGTTTGCGTTTGTGATGGGCGTGTATTTTTTTCTGTACGGACTTATTCTGTGGCAAGCGGTTGCGTTGCCCTCGGTTACCTTTCAGCTTTTGTTTCCCTTGCTGTTCAGTGCGTTGGGTACGCTACTCGTGCTTCGGTCGGAGGGGTATCAGCGTCGGTTTTCGCCCAAACAGGCATTGCTGGGTGTACTGACCATGCTGCCCACGCTGCTGCTGATTCCGTTGGTGCGGCTGCTGTTTGTCACGTTCGACCTGCAGCTCCCCATCGTGATAGCCGTGTTGGGGCTGGTAATTACCCTCGGTTTGCTGTTGCCGCTTGGGCTGCGAATTGAGCAGGAGTTGCGCTGGCGCAATGGCCCCACCGTGCCGCTGCTGGCGTTGGTGGCCGGGCTGGCTCTGACGGTCTGGGCGGTGCGGGCCGAGGCCCCGAGTGCTACCCAGCCGCTGCATTCACACGTGAGCTACTACCTCGATGCCGACGCAGGCCGGGCGTACTGGGCCACCGAATCGCTCGAAATGGACCCCTGGAAAAAGCAATTTTTTGCCACCGACAGCGTGGGGCTGTTCAAGGCGTTTTACCCGGCTACCGGGCGTCGTCGGCGCTGGAGCGAAGGCCGCGCCTTAGCCATACCGGCGCCTACGGCCGAGTTATTGCGGGATAGCAGCACGGCTACTGGCCGAACGGTACAACTCCGGCTGCGTTCGGTGCGGGGAGCGGCCGGGTTCGAGATTGGGCTACTGACGCCCGACACGACCACCATCCGGTCGGTTCGGATAAACAACGAGCCGGTGAAACCCACAGTGGCATCGGCGGGGCAGCAAACCCTGTCGACGGTGGTGTGCCACGGCCTGCCCGTCAACAAAGAAATGACGCTCACTGTGCAGCTGCGACCGGGAGCGTCATTCCAATTGTTGTTATACGATGAATCGAACGAGTTACCCGCCGATCTGATTCGGGTGCCTCGTCCGGCTGAGGTTGTTTTCGAGCAGGGGCGGGGCAGTAATCAGACGGTGGTGCGGAAACGATTCCAATTTTAAACCTGATCGGGTGCCGGATTGGGCGACGTCGGGGACGGGTTGGGTGTTTCGGTGGTTGGGAGTTCAGGTTTCTTGCCGAGGATGTCGTTGATGGCCTGTTCGGCGTTGGGGAAATTGTTTTTGAGCATATCGGCCAACTGATTGCGCAGATTGTCGAAATACTCAGGGGCATTATCCACAGCGGCCTCGGCTTCCGACTTAAACTGGTTGCCTTTTTCCTTCAGGTCGGCCATGAGTTTTTCGCCTTCTTCGGTTTGCAGATACTTGGTCAGAGCCGCCCCGGCGGCAGCACCCAGAATAAAGGTGGCGAGGTGTTTTGCATTGACAGCCATTGTGATAATCAGTTAAGGTTACAGAAGCGAATGTAGGTGGTTTCGGTCTCTGAAGAAAAGAAATCTACGTCAATGGCCCTTTGCCCGCCGGAGCGGAGTAAATAGGTCTACAGACGGTGCGAGTCTACAAGGAATGGAGAATGAATAATCAATGATGGTTTATGTGTTTGACTATCAGTATATTATTCATTTTCTGCACTATACATTATACATTTAACTCTAAAGTCCCCTCCATGAACAACTCTATGAATCGCCGGGCGTTTTTGCAGCAAAGCAGTGCAGCCGCCCTCAGTTTGGCCCTGTTGCCGAGTTTCAAACGACGCGTGGCCCCCTCCGACAAAGTGCGCGTGGCCCATATTGGCCTCAACGGCATGGGTACCGCTCACCTCAACTGGTTTGCCAAACTGCCCGATGTAGACGTGGTGGGCCTGTGCGACGTGGACGAAAATCACCTAAACAAAGCGCTCGCGACGCTCAAAGGGCATCACCCCAATACGACGGCCAAAACCTACGCCGATTTCCGGTATCTGCTCGACCGCAACGACATCGACGCCATCACCTGCGCTACCCCCGACCATTGGCACGCGCAAATTGCCATTATGGCGTTTCAGGCGGGTAAAGATGTGTACGGGGAGAAACCGCTCTCGTACAACGTGCGCGAGGGGCAGCAGATGCTCAAAGCCCAAAAACGCTACAACCGTATTTTTCAGCTGGGCACCCAGATTCATGCCGGCGACAATTACCACCGGGTTGTCGAACTGATCCGGGCGGGCGCCATCGGTAAAGTGCATACCGTGCGGCTTTGGCGAACCGGCACCCCGCCCGTATTGGGCCCGGCCAATTACCAGACTCCACCCAGCACACTTAACTGGGACATGTGGCAGGGACCCGCGCCCGCGTCGCTCTACACGCCGGAGCGTTGCCATTTCACGTACCGGTACTTTCTGGATTACTCCGGCGGGGTGTTTCAGGACTTCTGGTGCCACATTGCCGATGTGGTCTGGTGGGCGCTGAACCCAACGGGGCTACGGACGGTACGCGCCAGGGGAGAGGCCCCCGAGGGCATTGGCGATGCCCCGAAATGGATTGACATCGACTACGCGTTCGAGGGGCTGAACCTGCACTGGACAAGTACGCCCCCCAACGTGCCGGGTGCCGAAAAACGGGGCATTGGGGCCTATTTTGAGGGCGACAAAGGCACTCTACTCTGTGATTACAGCACCCGCGAAATCACGATTAATGGGGTCACGATGAACGATGTGCCTGAGGTTCCGATTACGCTCGAACGCTCGCCCGGTCATCAGCAGAACTTTATCGACTCGGTGAAGTCGCGGAAGGAACCCGAATCGAATCTGGCCTACGCCCGGCAGATGACCCTGCCTATGCACCTGGGCCTGATTGCGTGGCGGCTCGGCGAAACCCTGGAGTGGAATCCCCGCAAAGAGAAGTTCCGGCACAACCGGGCGGCCAATGCGCTGCTCTCCCGCGAAAACCGGAAGGGCTGGGATTTGGTATAGTTCCGCAAATCGGAATTATTTTTTACTTTGCGAACTATTTGCCCCCGTCACTTGTGATCTTAATGCCTTGCTCATGGTCATCATCAGCAAAACAATATTGAATGAGTTTGCCCAACGGCACCCCGATGTCGCCAATGCCCTCAATGAGTGGTATGATATAGTGAGCCGTGCCGATTGGCAATCGTTCGCTGATGTCAGGCAAACGTTTAATCATGCTGATTACGTAGGGGATAAGCGTATTGTTTTCAACCTGAAAGGGAATCAGTATCGTCTGGTAGCCTTGACGTTTTTTTCTGTAAGGACTGTCTATATCAAATTCATCGGTACTCACACAGAGTATGACAGAGTTGATGTTAAAACCATAGACCAAAAAAAGCAATGACAATCACAGACGCCATAGAATGTAGCGCTGCATTTGCTGAATTGGATAAGCTGATTGCCGAAGGCTTCGAGGGAGATAAAGAGCGGGAAGCCCGGTTCTTAGTCCTGGCAAAAGCTATTGAAGCCTACGAAGACAGCATCCCTATTATGCCATTGCCCGTGCCGCCCCCGAAAAATCTGGTGGATATTCTGGAGCACAAAATGTACGAGCAGCGGATGAAACAGCGCGACCTGGCGCGGATTCTTAACGTATCGGAAGCGCGCTTATCGGATGTGCTGTCGGGAAAGCGCAAGCCCAATCTGGATCTGGCAAAACGAATACACTTACGGCTCGGTGTCGACGCTGAGACTGTACTGAGGTTGGCCTAAGAAAGTTTACAGTCTTCAGTTTATAGTTTTCAGTTGCGCAAAGCGGTCTGATCACGCGTTAGCCAACTGTAAACCGTACACTGAAGACTGTAAACCAGAAACTATAAACCATGACAATTGACCTTCGTAGCGATACCGTTACGCAACCGACGCCCGCCATGCGCGAGGCTATGTTTTCGGCCCCGCTGGGCGATGATGTTTTCGGCGACGACCCTACCGTAAATGCGCTGGAGACGAAAGCCGCTGAACTGTTTGGTATGGAGGCTGCCCTGTTCTGCCCCAGCGGAACCATGACCAATCAACTGGCTATTCGAACGCACACACGTCCCGGCGACGAGGTAATCTGCGATCAACTCTCGCACATCTACCTGTACGAGGGGGGCGGTACCATGGCAAATGCGCTGGTGTCGGTGGCCTTGCTGCCGGGTGTGCGCGGTAAACTAACCCCGGAGCTGATTCGCGATGCGGTGAACAACCCCGCCGATCCGCACCGGCCCCTGTCGCGGCTGGTGTCGCTCGAAAACACCATGAACAAAGGGGGCGGCTGTTATTATACCGTGCCCGAAATTGCCGCCATTCAGCAGGTGTGCAAAGACCATAAGCTGGTGCTGCACCTCGACGGGGCCCGGCTCTTTAACGCCCTGATCGAAACCGGCGATAGCCCCGAAGCCTACGGCCAACTGTTCGACTCAATCAGTATTTGCCTCTCGAAGGGGCTGGGGTGCCCGGTGGGCTCACTGCTGCTGGGTAAGCGTGATTTTATCGCGCAGGCGCGTCGGTACCGGAAACTGATGGGGGGCGGCTGGCGGCAGGCTGGTTTTCTGGCGGCCGCGGGCATCTACGCCCTCGATCACCACGTGAACCGGCTTAAAATTGACCACTCCCGCGCCCGCAAAATCGGGGCGATACTCGAAAAACGACCTGAGGTCGAAGAGATTTATCCGATTGACACAAACATCGTTATTTTCCGGTTGCCCGAGTCTATTCTGGCCGCTGACTATGTGGATCAGTTGGCCGAAAAGGGCATCCGGGCGGTTACGTTTGGCAAACACCTGGTTCGGTTTGTGACCCACCTCGACTTCACCGACGAGCACCTGACCGAGCTGGAAAAGCGGCTGGCCGTGTAGCACGTGGTGCGGTGCGTTGATCGCAGAAATGGCCCGTTAGAACGTAAACCCGGCGCGGATAGCTACCCGGTTAAAATCGGCCGATTGGCGCGAACTCCGGTCGGGCTGTTCAATGATGGACCGTTGAAGATAGTACCCACCGCTCAACAGGAAGCTGGTGTTGCGCACAAACGGAAACCGCAAGCCTAACCCGGCTGAGGTGTAGGCCCCACCAATGTAGTTCAGGCCGGGGGTGTCGTTTACGGTTGCGTTGAAACTGTAGCCGCCATCGACGAAATAGAAAGGCACCGGCCCCTGCCGTAGCGAAGGCCCCGACAAGTCGCCCCGGACAGAGGCAAAAAACGGTACAAACGTCTGGGTTGCGTACAGGTCGACCCCGGTGCCGAGGCCAGCGTATAGCCAACGGCTAAACCGAAACCCGTTGATGATGTGAAACGTGATAGCGGCTGTTGTAACGGCCTGCGCCGTTGTGTTGCGAGCCGCCAACGGACCGAGTTCAACAAAAAGACCATAGCCCCGGCTGCGTGTAGTCGGGGCTTTCTCGTGCCGTATGCTCAGGACGTCGGTTTGCGGAAAGACAAACCGGTTGCCATCGCGGGTTTCAATGGTCACGCTGGCGTCTGAAGGGGCCGACAGTAGCCGTCCGCGTAGTACCCAGCCATTACGGAGAGCTAGTACATCGGTTGTTTCGGGGGCGGTTGTTATTTGGGCGTAAACGGTAGAAGTAACAAAAAAGGCAACGAGGAGAGTGAGTACGGGATGGCGCATCGGATTGAGAACAGTGGATAGTTGACATACGGGCGCGGGCGCCCTCGGGTGGCTATTGCTCCAGCCACGCTTTAAACTCGGGGACCCGCTCGCGGCTCACAAACACCTCGTCGTCGGGGGCGGGCTGAAAGTGCAGGCGCAGGCGGCCACCCACGTTGGTCCGAATATCCCGAATAGTGTTGATACGGGCCACTACCTTGCGGTTTACCCGGAAAAACTGCCGGGGGTCGAGCTGCATCTCGAGTTCTTCGAGCGTGTAGTCGATCACATACCGGCGGTTGTCGGTCGAGACGAGGTAAACAATCTTGCCGTCGGCATAGAAGTAGGCCACGTCGTCGGTATTCCGAAACTGGAGGTGGTCACCAAATTTGACCAGAAACCGGGTTTTGTAGGCCCGTGAGAGGTGCGCAATATCGCGGCTCAACTGACGGATCAGATCAGGAGCCAGTACCGGAACCGGCATCAGCCGACTGCGCCATTTATTCAGCGCCCGGCCCAATTGCGTGGGGTCAACGGGTTTGAGCAGGTAGTCGACGCTGTTGACCGAGAAGGCGCGCAGGGCGTACTGATCGTAGGCGGTGGTAAAAATAACCGGACAGTGCACCGACGTGCGGTTGAAGATGCTGAAGCTAAGACCGTCGGAGAGGTGAATATCCAGCAGCAACAAGTCGGGTTGGGGGTGAGTCGCAAACCAGTCGACGGCATCGTCGACCGAATCGAGCGGCCCCAGAATGGTCAGGCTATCGTCGTGCTCCCGGATCAGCTTGGCCAGCCGTTCGGCCGCCAGGTCTTCATCTTCAATCAGCAACACATTCATGGTTTGGAAAGGCGGATCAGTGGAAGAGTAACCCGAAACGTGCCGTCTTGCTGCACCACCGACACGTCGCGTTGCGTAATAAACCGATACCGTTGGCTAATGTTTCTGAGGCCCACCCGCGTAGAGCCCTCGACTTCGGTTTTGGGCTGTACATTGTTGGTTACCACTAAGCCGGGCGAATCTTCGACCGAGACGTTGATAGTAAGCGGGCGATTGTGGGAGCTTATGTTGTGTTTGATGGCATTTTCCAGCACCATTTGCAGGGCCGCCGGCACAATGTAGTAGTGGCGGTACGGCTCCGGTACGTTTAGCTGAATACGTAGACCCCCATTGAAACGGGTTTTGAGCAGATAGCTGTACGATTCAAGAAACTGCATCTCCTCGCTGAGCGATACCAGTTCGCGGTTGCTCTGATCGAGCACGTGCCGGTACACGTTGGACAACTGCTGAATAAACTCCTTGGCCGAAGCAGGGTCTTTGTCGACCAGCGAACTCAGTACGTTGAAGTTGTTGAACAAAAAATGCGGATTCACCTGCGCTTTCAACGCCTGGAGTTCGGCCTGAACGGTGGTTTTTTTCAACTGTTCGGCCTCCAGCTGCGACTGGCGGTACTGACGAAACAGAAACTCGACAGCGTTCAGGATATTAATAAACAGGTTGACCCGGTAGCCAAACACCAGGCACAGCTTAAACACCAGCACGAGGTTGGTGAGGCTATGCCCCTCGAAGGCCCCGCCCACAAACCACACGATTGGCACAATCACAACCAGCACCAGCAGCAGGCTCAATACAAAATGGATGAGCAGCGGATGCCAGGGCCACGGCCACCGACGTTGCGCGGCCGGAATTCCCCGACTCAACAGATGATTGCCCTCCCAGATAAGCCAGACAATAGCCAGCACAACCCCGGCCGCTACCCAGTTGGGAGCCGTAATCTGATAGCGGGGCAGGGTGTCGAGAAAATGTAGATTCAGGTACGAGTAGCCTGCCAGCAAGGCTACAAACAAGTACCGGTAACGATGCGCAAACATGGTGGATAAGGAGTGCTCTAAAAAGCAGGCAATAAGCTACTTTGTTTGCCAGCGCCTAAAAAGGGAATACCACCCCCACGGCGGAGGGTGGCATTACCTGTTGAAGGTGCGAATAGAACTTAGGGAAGAAGAACGCGGTCGATTACGTGCACAACCCCGTTGAGCGTGGGCACGTTGGCGATCACCACGTTGGAGGCCATGGCGTTGCTACGGCCTTTTACCTGTACACCACTACCCGAAACGGTGGTGCGGAGCGTTGCCCCGTTGAGGGTCGGTACGTCGGCGTTGTTGGGTACATTGGGCGAGTACACCTGCTGCCCCAACACGTGGTAGGTCAGGATATTGGTCAGCACGGCCGGGTCGGCGGCACGAATGGCGTCGATGGTAGCGAAACCTGCATCGATAAAAGCCTGGTTGGTGGGCGCAAATACCGTGAGCAGCGGGGTTGTACCCAATACGCGCTGCACGTCTACCGATCCTTGCGAAGCCCGTTGCACGGCTGCCACCAGATACGTCAGGTTGGGGTTGCCCGCAGCTACTTCGACAATGTTACCGGCCGGTGGCAACAATACGCTGTTGAGGATATGAATAACCCCGTTGGAGGCCAGCACATCGGCCTGCGCCACAGGAATCCCGTTGACGGTAACGCCCATGCCGCGACGGGTTACGTGAAACTGCGGAGAAATAAGTGTGTTGAAGCCTACTTCGACCTCCGGGAAAATATCCGAGAAAAACCGATTGCCGGGAATAACGTGGTAGCCCAGAATCCGGCGCAGAGCCGGAATGGGCGCGCTATTGATGGCGGCTTCGTTGGGGAAGCCGGCCGCCCGGAAGGCGTCGTCGGTAGGGGCAAACACGGTGAAATCGCCGGGGTTGCTCAGCGTACCTGCCAGGCCGGCCCGGATCACGGCGGCTTCGAGCAGGGTATGAACCGGACTGTTGATTACGATTTCGGCCAGGCTTTGGGTACCTACGCGGGCTGCACCCTGACGGGTGGGGCGAAGGTCGGCAGCGGGTTCGCGCTCACAGCTGCTTAGTGGTAATAACAGGCCCGTGAAGACTATGGCAATGACAAACGTGAAGGTTTTTTTCATGGCTACTCCTATGTTGAAGAATGTGGTAAAAAAATAGACAATCACGGCTATAACCGGCCCGCCTAAACGCTTGTCGGGCCGCGGGGAGTGAATGGACAAAACAAAGGAGTAAACCGCTCAAAGCAGGGTGTAAACCGGGGTAAAACCTCAGCCCGTTCGGAACCACCGACAAGCCTACAGTGGTTAGTAAAGGCATGTAGCTCTGGCGAGCCGACAGCGATTGACAAACGACCGACACGTATGCGCATTGATACCCGAAACTTACGGAGAGAAGATTACGCCGACCTGAAAGAGGCCATGATTGAGTCATACAGTGGCATCGGGGGCGATTATTGGGAGAAAAACCTCATCGACAAGCTGCTGCGGGTGTTTCCGGAAGGGCAGTTGTGCGTGGAGGTCGACGATAAAGTGGTGGCCTGCGCGCTCGCTATCCGGGTAAAGTATTCTGATTTTGGCGATAACCACACCTACGAGGAAATAACGGGCGGCTATACCTTCAGCACGAACAACCCCAAGGGCGATTGGCTTTACGGTATCGAGGTGTTTGTGCATCCCGATTACCGCGATTTACGGCTCGGCCGACGCCTGTACGACGCCCGCAAGGAGCTGTGCGAGCAACTGAACCTGAAGGGTATTATGGCTGGGGGCCGGATTCCGAATTACGCCAGCTACGCCGACAAACTCTCTCCCCGCGACTACATCGCCAAGGTCCGGCAAAAGGAAATTTACGACCCCACGCTCAGTTTTCAGCTCTCCAACGACTTTCACGTGAAGAAAGTCCTGCGCGGCTATCTGCCCGGCGATACCGAGTCGAAAGAGTTCGCGACCCTGTTGGAGTGGAACAACATTTACTACGTGGATGAGAAGAAAAAACGCTCTCATTCCGATGCCATTATCCGGCTGGGGGTGGTGCAGTGGCAGATGCGCCATTTCCCGACGCTTGAAGCGTTTTTCGATCAGGTTGAGTTCTTTGTGGATGTAGTGAGCGATTACAAGGCCGATTTTCTGGTGTTGCCTGAGTTTTTTAACACACCCCTGATGGCCGAGTTCCGAGATATGCCCGAGCCCAAAGCCATTCGGAAACTGGCCGAGTACACCGAGGAGGTTCGCGAACGGCTGGTGAAGTTTGCGATCTCGTACAATGTCAATATCGTGGGGGGGTCTATGCCGCTCATGGACGACGGGAAGCTGTACAACGTGGCTTATCTATGCCGTCGCGACGGTACCTGCGAGGAATACCGTAAAATTCATATCACGCCCAACGAGGTGAAGTACTACGGCATGGTGGGTGGCAACGAGGTGCGGGTGTTTGATACCGACTGCGGTAAAATCGGGATGATGATCTGCTACGATGTCGAATTTCCGGAACTGGGGCGGATTCTGGCGGCTCAGGGGGCCCAGATTCTATTTGTGCCGTTTCTGACCGATACCCAGAATGGCTACTATCGCGTGCGGAACTGTGCTCAGGCGCGGGCCATCGAAAACGAGTGTTACGTGGCTATTTCGGGTTGCGTGGGTAACCTGCCCAACGTACCCAATACCGATATTCACTACGCGCAGTCGGCGGTATTTACGCCCTCTGACTTCCAGTTTCCCAACAACGCGGTCAAAGCCGAAGCGACCACCAACACCGAGATGGTACTCTTCGCCGACGTCGACCTGTCGCTGCTGAAAGAGTTGCACGAATACGGATCGGTGCAGAACCTCAAAGATCGCCGACCCGATTTGTACGAAGTAAGCCTGAAGAAGGCATCCCGGCGCACGGCCAAAAAAGCCTCACACGATAACGACCCTGAATACGTTGCGCCCATTCAGATTGTAACGCCGTAAACGATGACATCTTGCCGGAGCGGTCTTAATCGTGTAAAAAAAACAGGGCTACCCAGCGGGTAGACCTGTTGCGTTGAGTCTACTGGCGGACCGCCCGGAATACCTCCAGCGGGCGGTCGGTACTCATGATATCGGCTCCGTTTTGGGCCCATTCCTTGTAGAGGCCGTCGCCTTTGGTGGCGGCCTGCTTGTCGAGGTTACCCAGCGTACCCAGAATACAGGCGATACCTTTGGCGTGCAGAAACTCGTACAGCGCTTTGTCGGGTTCGCGGACGCCCACAAACGCCACCATCCGGTTGTCGGGAATGTCCAGCTCGCGTAGCCGGTCGTACTCGGCCTGATTCCGAATAGTCACCGAAATCATCAGTTCGGGGGCCATCTTGTGGAGCCGGGCCGCATCGGCCGCATTGTAGGTGATAACGGCCGCAATGTCGCCCGTACCCGTTTGCCGAACCATGTTCACCACTTTGTCGAAGCTCACGTTGCGCTTTACATCGAGGGTGAAATAAACACCCGCCTTGCGGCCCCAGCGGAGTACTTCTTCCAGCTTCGGAATTTTGTATGGGGTAGGCGTCCCCAGATTATCCTCGAGCCGGTACTGCTGAATCTGCGCGTAGGTCTGCTCAATCAGTTTGCCGGTACCGGTGGTGGTGCGGTCGAGGGTAGCATCGTGCATCATGACCAGTACACTGTCTTTGGTCAGGTCGATGTCGCACTCAATGATGGCTGGGGCTTCCCGCGTCCCGATTTGCCGGGCCACATACGCAAACGATTCGATGCAGTTTTCGGGGTACCCCTTCAGATCGCCCCCGCCCCGGTGTACCGAGATGCGGGCCGTTTGGCCGGGTTTGTAGGTAAAAAACTCATAAGCCCCATTGCCCGGTGTGCGCAGGCTTGCCTTGGGAGTACAGGTTACCAGCGAAACGGCCAGCAGGGTAAAAAGAAAGGTATTTTTCATAGCAAATAAATTCAAACACACCCATCAAAGTTCAGAGTTTGTCCCGCTGCCGGATGCTGTACTCGTCTTTGGGAAATAGATCCGTATTGATTTCGGGACCTACCGGTACGTTGCCCGGCAGGGTACGCGTGTGCGATTGATATTTGGCCAGTAACCCCCAGAGATCAATTCCTGCCGAGCGGTAATGGGCTTGTGTGTAGGGGCTTTCGATCCGCTGCCGAATGGCCGCCCAGTCGACCTTAATAGGCTCATTACTACCAATCAACACCAGTTGGTCAACGTACACCACGTACGGGAATACCGACTGAAACGTGTTGCGAATGCGGGTGGTGGGTGCCCACGTAACCGCGTAGCCACCCGGCCGGAGCCGCGACCGCAGCAACTGAAAATACTCGCGGGAGTACACATTACCCGAAAAGGCCGACGACGGCCGGAGCGCATCGGCCTCGATCACGTCGTAGCGCTCGTCGCTGTGTTGCAGGGCGTAGCGGCCATCGCGAAAGATCAGTCGTAACCGCTTGTCGATGAGTAAATTGTTTACGGCGCTATCGTTGGCTTCGGCACCGTAGTCGGCCACAATCTGGGCTTGGTTGCTCACAATCTCGAAGCAGTCGATTCGGCGGGTTTCGGCCCGGCCGGCCATGCCGTGCACCGTTCCGCCCGACCCCAGCCCGATTACGGCGACCCGCTCAGGGTTGGGGTGAATCATGACGGGCAAGGCTCCCAGCAGGGTGTGTACCGGGTCGATGGAGAAGGGCAGGCCACTTTGCCCCAGCCCATTCACAAACACCACACCCGATTTATGATTGGGCAGCAGTTTGATAACCGATACGCCAGATGCGTTCTCGTTGAACAGGATGTCTTCGGGTACATCAACGCCGTTGAGCCGTTGCCAGAATCGGGTATTGTCGGGAATGAGCAGCAGGGCAAGGACCTGCGCTACCGTCAGCACCGAAACGGCCAGCGTGTTGAGGTGTTTCCGGGCAAACAGGACGAAGCCGTACACCACGCCCAGCCCCGCAATCAGTTTGAGCAGGGCCGCTGTGCCCAACACCGGAAACCCGATCCAGGTAACCCACCACGCCCCAATAGCCGAACCAACAATGTTGACAAACTGAAGCCAGCCGACCTTACGGCCTACTTCCTCGAACCGATCCTGAATAAGCGATTGCGATACGGCAAAGCTCAGGCCCATCAGAAACGTAGGTACAAAGAGCAAAAATAGCGGCATGAGCCCGTAGGTGAAAACGGCAAAACCCGGCGACAGAACCGGCTCGCCACTTTTGAAATACTGCCACAGAAAATCGAGCGACGGTACCCGGCCAATGGCGTTGACAAACACCCCGACAGAGGCCGCCGTGTACACGTACAAAACGGTTTGCGCCCACAAAAACAGCCGCTCCCGCGAGGCCGGGGCCTTAAAACGAGCGTTGCGGCCCAGCCCCACGCCAACCAGCGTGCCGAGGGCCATGGAGCCAAGGTACACCGCCAGTAACACCGAGAACGTGAGCGATACCGACTTAATGAGGGTTTCGAGAACCCGGAACCAGATCAACTCCAGCGACAGGGCCGCCAGCCCCGATATAAGGTATTGCACCGACCAGACTGTGAGCGCGGGCGTAAAGCGCATCGGCTCGGTGGCTACGTCTGTCTGAATGGTTGCTGTTTCGGTTTCGGTGCTCCAGCCTCCGCGACCCATCCCCCAGGCACCCACCACGCACAGACCGTTAAACAAAACACCCACCCAGATCGCCGATTCGTACCCCATCTGCCGAACCAGCACAAAGCCCGTGATAAACGCGCCCACGGCCGCACCAAGGGTATTGACAAAGTAGAGCAGGCTGATGTAGCGTGCCTGGGCGGGGCCGTCGCTGAACCGAAATCCCCGCGAGAGAGCCGGCAGCGAAAACCCCATCAGAAACGTGGGCAGCAGCAGCACCAGAAATACCACCACATACATCACCACCGGGCTACTGCTATCAACCGGGTTGTTCACGTACAACACATCGTACAGGACCCATTTGCTCAGAGCGGCAAAGCCCATAATACCGGCTTCGGCCAGAAGAAAATACCGGAGGTTGCGGGCGGCCGAGGCCCGGTCGGACAGGCGGCCACCCACCAGATAGCCGAGACCCAGTCCCGTCATGAACGCTGACACAATCAGGCTGATACTAACGGTGTCGGAGCCGGTGTAAAAAACAATGAGCCGCTGCCAGATAACCTGATAAAGCAGGGCCGCAAAACCGGACAGGAAAAACAGGGCGTAAAGGAAAAATAAGGAGGAGCGAGACGGATGGGTAGAATTCTTCATCCTGCAAGATATAGCGCGCACGGTAGGATGGCAAAAACACGGGCTCGGCTTTCTGGTTTCATGGTCAGTAGGCCTCTGATTTGGCCTAATACCTACGCAACCGATTGGCATGGCAGAACATAAATTAAGTGGGCAAACAGCCCTTGTTACCGGAGCGAGTTCTGGAATTGGAGCTGGTGTGGCCCGGGCGCTCGGACAGGCGGGGGCCAATGTGGTGGTCAACTACGTCAGCAACGCCGATGAGGCTGAGGCCATTGTGGCCGAAATTAAGCAACAGGGCGTGGAGGCCATAGCTATCCGGGCCGATGTGTCGCAGGAACATCAGGTACAGGCCATGTTTCGGCAGGCCGTTGAGCAATTCGGGACGATTGATATTCTGGTGAATAATGCCGGGCTTCAGCGTGATGCTCCCTTTCATGACATGACCCTGCAACAGTGGCAAACCGTGATCGACGTGAACCTGACAGGGCAGTTTTTGTGCGCTCGTGAGGCTATCCGCGAGTTTTTGCGCCGAGGGCCGCGCCCGGAGGTGTCGCGGGCTACGGGTAAAATTATCTGCATGAGTTCGGTGCATGAACTAATTCCGTGGGCGGGCCACGTGAACTATGCCTCGTCGAAAGGGGCCATCAAAATGCTCATGCAGTCGCTGGCGCAGGAGTACGGCGACCGGCAGATTCGGGTCAACAGCATTTGTCCCGGTGCCATTCAGACGCCTATCAATACGGCGGCCTGGAGCACTCCGCAGGCGTTGAACAGCCTGATGACGCTCATCCCGTACAACCGCATCGGCCAACCCGACGACGTGGGAAAACTGGCCGTTTTTCTGGCTTCCGATGATTCGGACTACATCACCGGGGCAAGCATCTTCATCGACGGTGGCATGACCGTGTTTGAGGGCTTTGCCACGGGCGGTTGATAGGGAAAGTTGCAGGTCTGATTTTCACTCTTTTTACCTACTCCATGCCTACTTCTTCTCCCCAACCTGACGCCGAACGGCTGCGTGTTTTGGCCAACGATCAAAAGCCGGTGCCCCTCGAAAAATGGGGACCGTACCTGTCGGATCGGCAGTGGGGCACCGTCCGCGAAGATTACTCGGCCAATGGTGATGCCTGGAACTACTTCCCGCACGATCATGCCCGCGCGCGGGTGTACCGCTGGGGCGAAGATGGGCTACTGGGTATTTCGGACCGGCGGCAGCATGTGTGTTTCGGGCTCGCCCTCTGGAACCACTCCGACCGGATTCTGAAAGAACGCCTTTTTGGCCTGACCAATGGTGAGGGTAACCACGGCGAAGACGTGAAGGAGCTGTATTATTATCTCGACAACACGCCCACACACTCGTACATGAATGCCCTCTACAAGTATCCGCAGGGCCCGTTTCCGTACGAACAACTGCTGACCGAAAACGCCCGCCGTTCGCGAAACGATACCGAGTTTGAACTGCTCGATACGGGGATTTTCGACGGGGGGCGTTACTTCGATGTGGTTGTTGAATATGCCAAAAATAACCCCGACGATGTGTGTATTCGTATCACGGTCACCAATCGGGGGCCGCAACCGGCCGACCTGACATTACTCCCCACTCTTTGGTGCCGCAACCGCTGGGCTTTCGAGCCGAATTACGAAAAACCGCTTATCAACCGGCGGCCCGATATGCCCATGGGCGGAGTGGCCCACCTGAAACACCCCCGGCTGGGCGACTACTACTTTTACTACCAGCCAACCGACACCGCGTTGATGACCGAAAACGAAACCAACACGAGTCGGTTATTCAACATGCCCAATGAGAATCCGTTTGTGAAAGATGCGTTTCATGGGGCCATTGCTGCTCAAAACGATTACCTATGTACGCTGCTCCGCGAAAACCCGACGGGTACCAAGTTTGCGCCCGTGTACCGGCTTCGTATCCCGGCTGGAGATGCAAAAACGGTCTGTTTGCGGCTGTCGAAAGAGGCAAATACCCGGCCGTTTGACGAGGAATTTGGTGAGGTGTTTACCCGTCGAATAGCCGAGGCCGACCAATTCCATAACCGGCTGGTTCCGGCGCAGGCCACGGCCGAGCAGAAGCTGATTCAGCGGCAGGCACTGGCGGGGTTGCTCTGGTCGAAACAATATTATCACTACGACATACCGCGCTGGCTCCACGGCGACCCCGGCCACCTGCCTCCTCCGCCTGAGCGGGTGCTGGGCCGCAACAATCGTTGGGAACACCTCAACAATGAAGACGTCCTCTCGATGCCCGACAAGTGGGAGTACCCGTGGTACGCGGCCTGGGATCTGGCGTTTCATTGTGTTCCGATGGCGATGGTCGATCCAGGCTTTGCCAAGCATCAGCTCATTTTGCTCATGCGCGAGTGGTACATGAGCCCACAGGGGCAGATACCGGCTTACGAATGGAATTTTTCGGATGTAAACCCGCCTGTTCATGCCTGGGCGGCCCTGTCGGTGTACCGGATTGAGCGGGCCTTGCACGGCAACGCCGACGTGTCGTTTCTGAAACGGGTATTTCAGAAGCTGCTGATCAATTTTACGTGGTGGGCCAACCGGCAGGACGAAGAAGAAAACAACGTGTTTAGCGGTGGCTTTCTGGGGCTCGACAACATTGGGGTCATTAACCGGAGCCACCTGCCGCCGGGTACGCTGCTCGAACAGGCCGATGCCACCGCCTGGATGGGCATGTACGCCCTCAACATGATGGACATTGCGCTGGAGATCACCCAATTCGATCCGACGTTTGAAGACGTGGCCACCAAGTTTTACGAACAGTACGTGCTCATTGCTGAGTCGCTGAACGGGGAGTTGTGGGACGATGACGAACACTTTTTCTACGACCTGCTGCACCCCAACACAGGCCCTTCGACCAAGCTACGGGTACGCTCGGTGGTGGGGCTCACGGTCTTGTTTGCCGTGTCGGTGATCAAGCACGAAAAGAGTCAGCCGCTGGCCGATTTTCTGAAGCGGATGCGGTTTTTCCAGAAATACCACCGCGAACTCGGTCGGCCCCTGCCCGAGCAGCGGGTCAATGCCGGGGGCGACATTCTGCTGTCGATGATTTCGGAAGAGCGGCTGGTGAAACTGCTGGAGGTGATGCTTGATGAGTCGGAGTTTTTGTCGCCGGGGGGCGTCCGGGCTTTGTCGAAATACCACGAACAGCATCCGTACAGTGTGCAGATCGACGGTGAGCTTCATAGTATCCGGTACGTCCCCGGCGACTCCGACACGGGCATGTTTGGCGGTAACTCCAACTGGCGTGGGCCGGTCTGGATGCCGATCAATTACCTGCTCATCAAGGCGTTGAAAAAGTACCATCAGTTTTTCGGCGATACGCTGACGGTCGAGTTTCCAACGGGGTCGGGCAACCGGCTCACCCTGCGTGAGGTATCGGACCGGCTGGCCCGGCGGATGGTGTCTATTTTTGAGCGCGACGATACGGGCAACCGGCCGGTTCACGGGCCGTACAACTCATTTTACAGTCGACCCGAAAACGTCGATCTGCTGTTGTTTTTCGAGTACTTCCACGGCGATACGGCGGCCGGCATCGGGGCCAGTCACCAAACCGGCTGGACAGCCGTGGTGGCCGAACTCATCAACGACGATGCCTGGGAGTGGGAGTGACTATGCCTGAATGATTCGCACGAAGGGCGAGTAAAGCGGGAAATGCTCATCGGCCGAAATAAGCGGAGTGCCTTCAACTAAAGCTGTGGCTAATAACAATCGGTCGAAAGGATCACGATGTTGGCCGTACAAAGGAATACGGTCGTAAGCGGTAATATGCTTACGGTCGATGGGTAAGAGGTGAAATCCGTCAGACTGTAGCTGATCGGCAAGGGCATCGGTCGACAGGGCCAAGCCTGGCAGCCGCCCTATTTTCTGTTTAATTGCAATTTCAAGCAAGCTAACCTCACTAACCAGAATGACATTTTCTTGCAAAATAGTTTGTACAGCAGGAATAATCATTGAAGGGTTAATGACACTCCAAATCACAATCTGCGTATCGGCCAGATACGATTGCTCCATCACATATAGTCGTTTAAATCATCTAAAGGCTCATTGAAATTATCAGGTATACTATACTGTCCTTCCAGGCTGCCTAATCGAACGCCTTTCCGCAGAGGTACAGAGTCTGTTGACGATTCGTCCAGAAACAACACAACAACTTTTGCTTTTCGAGTGGTAGGAGGACGTTCTGTCAACGTTAGCTGCCCGTTTTCGTAGATGCCATTAACCGCCGTATACATAGTTTGGGCTTGTTTGTTTTTACCAAAGATACGTTAAAACTCACTTGGTTTATACTAACATCAAACCGGCTGGACAGCCGTGGTGGCCGAACTCATCAACGACGATGCCTGGGAGTGGGAGTAGGGAAATTTGTGTATTTTAGCTGACATGGCAAGAGATCTTTACCATGAAGCGGCTAAAAAAGCGCTTATTCAGGATGGATGGACCATCACGCACGATCCGTTACGAATTGCTATTGGCCGTCGGCAGGCTTACATTGATTTAGGGGCTAAAGATTTGGTGGGGGCCGAACGCGACGGGAGAACCATCGCAGTAGAGATCAAAAGCTTTTTGAATCCGTCTTTGTTAGATGATCTATACCATGCTGTGGGGCAGTATCAGCTTTATCGACTCGCACTCGCAGAGCGTGAGCCAGGTACGGTGCTTTATTTAGCGTTGCCATCGACAGCCTGGCAGATTATTGACGAAGACCAAATTAGTGACTTCTTTAGTCGGCTGGCTATTCGAGTGCTGATTTTTGATCCGCTATCAAACCAAGTGACAAAATGGATAAACTAGATAGATACCGCCAATTGATTCAACAACTATTGATTGAACAAACCAGCGTGCCGTATGCATACGGAGAGATAACTATTGAAACCATTTTTGATACAGCTAACGACCGGTATATGCTTGCCGATGTGGGCTGGGACCGTACGGGGCGCGTGTACGGTATCATTGCACATATTGATATTATCGGTGGCAAATTCTGGATACAACGCGACGGAACCGAAGAAAGTATTCCGGTCATGCTCTTGAACAAAGGAGTTCCTCGAGAAGACATTGTTGTAGCGTATCGGACCCCAGCTGAGCGGGAACTAATGGGGTTTGCTGTTGCCTGAACATAGCCAGTGGAGCATCGGGGCTAGTCACCAAACCGGCTGGACAGCCGTGGTGGCCGAACTCATCAACGACGATGCCTGGGAGTGGGAGTAGGCGGTTTGTCCTACTTCCCGATTAGCTCTTTACCCGCTGTTGTTCGGTGTCTGACCCGCCGGTTTGCCGTTGTTTGAGCGTCTGACCATTGCTGAACCGGTACGAGAAAGAGACGGTTACCACGCGGCTGTCCAGATAACTGTACCAGCGGGCGGTCGAATTGGCCAGCCCTTTGATGGTGCCCCCAACCTGATTGGTGTACAGCACATCGCTCAGAGCCAGCTTGGCCGTCCCCTTATTTTTCAGCACCTTCATCGAAACCGCTACCCGAACCTGGCCCACCGGAATCACCACAAACTGCCCGAAATAAGCGCGGGTCTGGTACATCCCGCCCAGCTCGGCATTCCAGGTGGCACTCAGCCTGAACTGATTGGTAGGGGCTACGTGCCAGTACGTACCCGCATTGTCGAGCAACTGAGTGCCCAGTTGGGCGCGGAAACGGTTGTGCATCACCTCCGTGTAAAACTGGATTGTCCACCATTTGGCGGGCTGGTACGAGCCATTGATTGCCACGCCGTAGCTGATCTGTTGGCCGATGTTGCCGGGGCGGCTGTAAAACACGGGGCTCCGCTGCTCAATTGTTTCGGTGATAACGTCTTTTACCCGGCTGTAACGCAGGGTTGTTGTGATGGTGCTGTTCCAGGTATGCGATATCTCCAGATTGCCCGAAAACGTAGGTCGCAAAAACGGGTTGCCACCGTAGAGCGTAAACCGATCGAGGGGGTAGGTGAAGGGATTCATGGCCTGATAGTCGGGCCGGTCGATTCGGCGGCTGAACGAGAGCCCAAGCTGATGTTTGCCGGCTGAGTCGAGCCGGTACGTGGCATAAACCGTCGGGAAAAGATTGTTGTATTGCCGCGTGAACGACGAGTCTTTTACTTCCGGGTTTCCTAACTGGTGGCCTTCAATGGCCGTGTTCTCAAACCGAAGCCCCGTTTGTACCGACAGCCGCCCGCGTTCGACGTTGTAATTGAGGTACCCGGCCTGAATGCGCTCAGCGTAGTTGAACGCGTTCGAAAAGGTGTAGTTGGGCCGCGGCTGTCCGTCGATCACGTCGAAAAAGCTCGCTCGGTTGCCCGTCTGAATACGGCTTAGCTTGGCCCCGCCTGCCAGCTTACTTCCTTTTGCCAGCGGATGCACATAATCCAGCTTGGCCGTCAGAATATCAATGGAAGTGGGTAGCGACGAATCCAGTAGGGTGTTCTCGTTAGTCTGCCCGGTTGCGAATACCCGATTGGCGAGCGATTGGCTCAGGTCAGAACGGTACGTCAGATAGTCGACGTTGGTGGTGAGTTCGCGCCCGGTACTGTCGAACGAGTGGGTAAAATTCAGGTTCACGCTGCCGTTTCGGAGCACCTTATCGGCTCGGCTGAGGGCCTCAACGCGCGCGGTTAGTTTGTCGGTTGCATCACTCACGCGGGCGCTGTTGGTAATGGTGGCCAGAGTGGGGTTGCGGAAACCGCTTAAAACCACCCCGAACGTCGATTTTGGGGTGATGAGCCAGTCGAAACCGGCCTTGAGCGTGGCTCCGTTGAGCCGACGGCGGATGTATGAGTTTTGGGTGAACCGCGACTCCAGGTTGCCATTGGGCAGAAAATACTCGCGCCAGATGGTCAGGTCCTGGTACATGTTCACCGTGTTGAGGCTCGCATTTCCAAAGAAATTAAGGTTACCCGTTCGGTAATTGAGGTTCGCACTGTTGTTGCTCCGGTGGTAACGGCCCTGCCCATAGCTCAGGTTGAGTCCCCCGTTGAAACCACGGGCTTTCGTTTTTTTGAGCCGGATATTGATCACACCCGCGTTACCGGCCGCATCGTACCGGGCGGGTGGGTTGGTCATAATGTCGATGGCTTCGACCGAGCCGGCTGGTAGCGACCGGAGGTAATTGGCCAGGTCGGCGGCCGACAGATAGGTGGGCTTATCGTCGACGAATACGACCACTCCGCTCCGCCCCCGCAGGCTGATGTTGCCGTTGGCATCGACCTGCACACCCGGCGATTTTTCGAGCACATCGAGCGACGTGGTGCCCGCATTGCTGATGAGGGCGTCCGGATTAACCGTAACCCGGTCGATGCGCTGCTCCACAAAAGCTTTTCGGGCGGTTACCTGCACTTCGCCGAGCGTTTTTTCGGCCGGTACCAGCCGAATATCGGGAAGGGTGTGCGTAGACAGTCCGGCTTCAAACCCGAACGGGGCACTGAGGTAAGGCTGATAGCCCAGGTAATTCACCGACACCCGAAACGATCCGGTTGGCAGGTTTACAACCAGAAACTGACCGCTTGCATCGGTCAGGGCTGCTTTGACAAAGGTTGAGTCGGCGGCTTTGACTACCGCTACCACGGCGCCCTCAATCGGTTTGCGGTCGGGATCGGTGATGAGGCCCTGAAGGGTGTGCGTTTGCGCGTGAGCAGCACCGAGAGCAAGCAGAAGAAAGAGCGAAGTAAAGAGAAAGAAACGCATGACCGGGGTTGTTGACGGAAAACCAATGGCCAAAGTTGCCTCAGCCGGGAGCCTCCCAAAACGTGTCTTGTTGCGAACGGCAAAAAACGCGCCCTGAACTGTACGAAGCCCCGCTGTAATTGCGCGCAAATAAAAACCCGTACCAATTGCCAACCAGGCACTCGGTACGGGCTATGAAACCTGGTTTGTCGCCTGGTGTTTAGTTACAACCCCAAAACGACAGACATAAAACCAATTACAGCACCACGTTTACAATCCGCTTCGGCACAACCACCACTTTTTTGGGTGTTTTGCCATCGAGCCACTTCTGCACCACCTCGTCGGCCAGTACGGCCTGCTCAATATCGGCCGGGGCCCGGTCAACGGCGAAGCTGATGGTTGTCCGCACTTTGCCGTTAATCTGAATAGGGTATTCGAAGCTGTCTTCGACTAGATACGCCGGGTTGAAGACCGGGAAGCTGGCCCGCGACACACTGCCGGGTTCGTTGCCGAGAGCCGCCCACAGTTCTTCGCAGATGTGAGGTGCGTAGGGCGACAGAATAAGCACCAGATCGGACAGGATTGCCCGCTTGTGGCAGTCGAGGGCCGTTAGTTCGTTCACGCACACCATAAAGGCCGAGACCGAGGTATTGAACGAATAGTTTTCGATGTCGTCCTGCACCTTTTTGATCGTCTTGTGCAAAACCTTCAGTTCGGCCGGGGTAGGAGCTGCATCGGTCACAATCCAGCGGCCTGTTTCGGGCTGACCATCGGCAGCGGGTGCATCTTTGTAGAACAAACGCCAGAACTTACGCAGGAAGCGGAACGTACCGTCGATACCGTTGGTGTTCCAGGGTTTGGCCTGCTCAATAGGGCCCAGAAACATCTCGTACATCCGCAACGTATCGGCCCCGTACTTCTCCACAATGGTGTCGGGGTTCACGACGTTGAACTTTGACTTCGACATTTTCTCGACTTCAGCCCCGCATACATACGTGCCGTTGTCTTCGAGTTCAAACTGCGCGGGCAGGCCGTCGGGGCTTTGCGTGAAGTCGGGCCGCGATGCGCGGAAAGCCTCAACGTCGAGCACATCATTGTGGACAATATTCACGTCGACGTGCAGGGGCGTAACCTCGCGACCGGCAATTTTATTCAGCGACACAAAAACCGGCGCTACTCCTTCTGAGCCCGTGCCTTTGAGCCGGTACACAAAGTTGCTCCGGCCCTGAATCATGCCCTGATTGATGAGCTTTTTAAATGGCTCCTCCTGCGTTACGTAGCCCCGATCTTTAAGGAACTTGTTCCAGAAACGGCTGTAGAGCAGGTGGCCCGTTGCGTGCTCGGAGCCGCCCATGTACAGGTCGACACTTTCCCAATACTGAATGGCTTCGGGGCCCGCAAAGGCGTCGGGGTTTTGCGGGTCCATGTACCGATACCAATACCACGACGACCCCGCCCAGCCGGGCATGGTGCTCAGTTCGTACTCATATTCTCCCTGGTATTTCCAGTCTTCGGCGCGGCCGAGCGGGGGCTCACCCGTTTCGGTAGGGAGGTATTTATCTACGGCGGGTAGCCCAAGTGGCAGGTCGGCCTCGTCGATCAGGTACGGCAACTGACCTGTTGAACCGCCTTCTTTGAAATAAACGGGCACCGGCTCGCCCCAGTAGCGCTGGCGGCTAAACACGGCGTCGCGCATCCGAAAATTCACTTTGCCACGGCCCAGACCACGCTCTTCGAGCCAGGCAATCAGGGTGGCCGTGGCCTCCTGGTAGGTCATGCCATTGATAATACCCGAGTTGATGTACCGGCCTTCTTTGGTGTTGTCGGCCTGCTGATCGAGGTCTTTCTGGGCGTCGAGAACGGGGATAATAGGCAGGCCAAACTGCTTCGCAAAGCCATAGTCGCGCGCATCGCCCGAGGGTACGGCCATAACGGCTCCGGTACCGTATCCGGCCAGCACATAATCGGCCAGGAAGATGGGGACTTTCTCGTTGTTCAGCGGATTAAGGCAGTAGCTGCCCGTAAATACACCCGAAACCGTTTTGGTATCGGCCATACGATCCCGCTCCGACCGCATTTTGGCGGCCTGCACATACGCGTCAACGGCCTCGCGCTGAGCGTCGGTGGTGAGGCTGGGTACCAGTTCGTGTTCGGGGGCCAGAACCATGAAGGTCACGCCGTAAATCGTATCGACGCGGGTGGTGAACACTTCAATGAAGGAGTGAGGAGCGAGAAGTGAGGAGTGAGGAGTCGCTTGCGCCAGCCCTTTCTCCTCACTCCTCACTTCTCGCTCCTCACTCCTTTCAATCTGAAACTTTACACTGGCCCCTACGCTCTTGCCGATCCAGTTGCGTTGCTGTTCTTTGAGCGACTCCGACCAGTCGATGGTGTCGAGACCACTCAGGAGCCGGTCGGCATAGGCGGTAATGCGCATCATCCACTGGCGCATCAGCTTTTGCTCCACGGGGTAGCCGCCCCGCTCTGATACGCCGTCTTTCACTTCGTCGTTGGCGAGTACCGTGCCGAGGGCCGGGCACCAGTTCACCACGGCATCGGCCAGGTAGGTGAGCCGGTATTTAAGCGTAATTTCGTAGGATTGCTCCTTCGACAGGGCGTTCCACTCGGCGGCCGTAAACTGGAGGGCCTGCGTTTCCTCGTCACAAACCGCGTTTACGTCGGTGGTGCCGTTGGTGGCAAACTTATGCAGCAGGGTTTCGATGGGCTCGGCCCGGTCGGTGTCTTTGTTGTACCAAGACCGGAACAACTCCATAAAAATCCACTGGGTCCATTTGTAGTAACCGGGGTCAGAGGTGCGTACCTCGCGGCTCCAGTCGTAGCTGAACCCAATTTGTTTTAGCTGCTCAATGTACGTGGCAATGTTTTGCTCGGTTGTGATGGCCGGGTGTTGCCCCGTCTGAATAGCATACTGTTCGGCGGGCAGACCAAACGAGTCGAAGCCCATTGGGTGCAGCACGTTGAAGCCCTGCAACCGCTTGTACCGCGACACAATGTCCGACGCGATGTACCCCAGCGGGTGACCGACGTGTAGCCCCGCCCCCGACGGGTATGGAAACATATCGAGGACGTAGTACTTGGGTTTGGCGGGGTCAGTTTCGGTACGGTACGTCTGGTTTTCGTCCCAGAACTGCCGCCATTTTTGTTCGGTCTCGCGGTGGTTGTAATCGGCCATATAAATAGGGGAGCAAAGGCGGAGGGCGAAGGGAGGAAAGGGGGTTGACCTTACCGGCTGTTTGGCTCTTCTAACCCTGAAACCTTATCTCGTTACGTATGCAAAATCGTTTCGGGTTGCAAAAATAGCCGATTCGGTGGACATTTGCCCCCTTCTGAGCAATGTCATCTGCCCGGAAAGATGAGATCGCTACCCCATTCGGTCATGACCCACCTCCGTCGCCTTATACTTCCGATCTTGTTGGCTCTCTTGGTAGGGGGGCTGGCGGTTTGGCTCGTCGACGATTTTTCGGGGCCCTTGTCCGACGGGGGTGATACCGACTTTTACGAGTACGTAGGCTATTATGTGGCCCACAACCTCACCTTTTGGCCGGTTCCGCACCTCAATCTGCTGCATAATCAGACGTTTTATCCGTACGGGGCCAACCATACCCTGCTCGACTGGGGCTGGGAGCGTGATTACTGGTACGCACTCTGCTACTGGCTGTTTGGCAAGGGTGAGCCGGGGCCGTACCTTCAGTATTACTACGTGTACAGTCTGCTCGTTACAGCCTTAGGGGCATTCTGGCTGCTGCGCGGGGTATTTGGCGACGGCCGGGCGTGGGTGGCCGGGCTGATTGTCTCGGTTTTTAATTTCTACTGCATCTGGAAATACCCCACTCACCTGAACGTGTGCGTGCTGCACTGGACAACCCTGTGTATGCTGGCTACGTACCGGCTCTTGTACGAGTGTGTACCGCGTTCGGCCCCAACACAGCCGTTGCCTCCCTTGCCGTGGTGGCTGCTTTGGGTGTGGCTGCATGTGCAGGTGTTGTCGCAGGAGTTGGGGTATGTGGCCGGGTTTGCCTTGACGTTTACGGTGCTTTGTGCGCCATTTTTGGCGTGGTCTCTCTGGCAGCGCCGGGTGGTTATCCCGGGATTGTTTCGGCCTGCGCCGGGGCATAAACCGTACATTTGGCTCCTGGTAAGCCTCATTGGCATCAGCACGTGGTTGTATCTGCCGCCAACCATTCAGATTTTTTTGGGCGCTCAGGCCTATGCCGATTCCTCGGTGGAGATGCCGCCCTCCTGGTCGCACCCGCTCCGGTTGCTGATTCCGTATCTGCCCGGTGTCGATGAGTTTTCGATTCGGTACGACCGTATTTTTCGGGATACCTACGAGAGCTACGGGCAAACCCGGCCGGGCTTGTATCTGATTATTCTGGCGGTTGTAGGCTTCTGGGCTATTCGCCGGAAACCGCTTTTGTGGGGCCCGGTGGTACTTATGCTCGGCTTGTGTGTGGTGTACCACCCGGTGCTGTTGCCTACGCTCAAGGTATTTCCGTGGTTCAGTTTCAATCGGCATGGCGGGCGGGCGACCATGGTGTATCCGTTGCTGTTTGGACTGCTGGCGCTGTGGGCACCCCGGCCCCAAACCCGGGCGGGCTGGTTGGCGCTGACTCCCCTGCTCGTGCTGATGCTGGCCGAGTGGAGCTGGGGGTATCGGTACCCGCATCTGTACAAGCCGCAGATTGTGTCGGAGTCGGTGAAAGCATATATGCAAACGGTGCGCACTACACCGGGTGAGGCTGTGCTCGACTTTCCGTTTTGTACTATCGGGGCCGATGGGGTGGGGGCGGTCGAAGGGCTCTGCCCGTACTACCGCGAGCAAAACGCGGTGTTTACCTTCCGCCGGTTTCACCAGAAAAAAGTAGTAGGGCAATACTGGGGGCGCTTGTTGCCGGCCTACATTCAGCCTTTTCTGCGCGACCACTGGGACCGGCTGTTGCGACCGGGATACGTATTTACGCCCGCCGACTGGCAATTTCTCGACCGGTTTCTGCAACAGCACCGGTTTGCGGGCATCAACCTCTACCCCGATCTGCTGTCGGCAGAGCAACGGGCGGCTTTTTACGCGCACTATGGGCCACCCCGTGCCGAAACCCGTTTGCCAATGGCCGGGCGAGTGCAGTTTCTGGTGTTTCGGCGATAGGCTCAGTTTCTGAGCACATTCACGTTCTGATTTCGTTTAAAAGAATGCGGTCAGCTGGTTTTGCCAACTGGCGGATGCGGGCTTTTGTCGGAGCCGAGATTAAACCGGTGGCGCTTTGGCCTGTCTAACACAGGATTAGTTCACCTAAAATAGCAATGTTATGAAACGACTAACGCGTATTGCCGTATGGCAACTTATCTTCTTTTTTTCGCTTTCGGCTTTTGCTCAAACGGCTAACAGTCCGCTAATGGCCCCCATGCAGCAGGCGGCTTCGAAATTGAAATCGGTACAGGTGACCGGTGACCCTGACTATGACTATGTGTTTCGGATGCGTTTGCTAAGCCAGGGCGCCCTCGAAATGGCCAAAGTAGAGGCTCAGCAGGGGGCCGACCCGGCCGCGAAGCAGAAAGCACAGGCTTTTGTCGATGCCAAGCAGAAAGAATTGGCTGATCTGGAAGCTTTACAACGTCAGATGCGCCCAAGCCGCCCTAATCAGGCATATGTGCAGCAGCAGAGCCGTCAGATTGAGGCCATTGTACTGAAAATGCAACCCGATGGCGTGGCCGCCAAACTGACCGGGAAGTTGGATGAAGACTTCAACACGCTCCTGACTGAGTACAACCGCGATGCCAGCGACCTCTCCAGGGCGTACCTGAGCTTCGGCAATAATGCGTCCGTAAAGGCAGTCGCGCAGAAAATGGTAGCACAGTGACAACGAACAACCAACAGTGAACAGTAAACAACGAACAGTGAACAATTATCAGTAAGCGACGGATTACGAATTGTTCTAACCCTCATTCAATACTGGTTTTGAACTGTTCACTGTTCGTTGTTCACTGCTCACTGTTAAAATTCTTGCGCGATGTTGAAATAAAAACCGCGCTGCCCCTGCCCGTTGACCGTTGCGCTGAACCGCCCGACCACATTGTAAAACGTGACCACGTCGAGGCTCAGGCCGGTGCCTAGCAAAGGTCGGTTGGCGAGTCGGCTCTCGAAAGGGCGGGCTATCGTGCTCGACACATAACCCGCATCGACGAAGCCAGTCAGGTAGGCGGCAATCGGGAAGGTGCTAAACTGCTTTACCTTCACCCAGCGGAGGTGCTTAACGGTATTGAAAAGATTGTACCGGAGGCTGTTTTTCCAGAGTCCGAAATGCTGTCCGTCGATGATGTACAGCTCGTAACCCCGCACCACCTCCTGCAAATAGCCCAGCCCGCGCAGATCGTTGTAGGGTTGCGATTGGGGAAAAATAACCTGTCCCCGCACCCCCGAACTGGCGTACCAGCGGTTGTCGGGTTTGGGGCTCAGTGCCCAGAATCGGGCTGCCGAAGCCACCAGCTCCACCTGCCGCAGATCGTCGCGGGGTAAGAGACCGTTCCAGATCAGATCGCCCGTGATGAGCGAACCCCGCAGCGGGTAAGCCACATTGTCGCGCCGGTCGAACCGGTAGCCGTAGCTGAGTTGCAGGTACCGTTGGCGGGTGCGGGCATCGCCGTAGTACGCCGGGTTGAGCCGCGCTACGGTATCGGCAATCTGATTGTCGACGTACCGCAGCCCCAGACCGTGAAACTGGTAAAATCCGTTGCGGTGTGTGAGCGATGCCCCCACGTACAGGCGTCGGCGCAGGAGTTCTTCAGAGCGCAAAAAAACCAGTTTATCAAATCGCGACCGGTAGGCAATCTCCTTGTTGGTCTGATACAGCGCATCGACCCGAAAGCCCAACCGTTGCGCCCGGTCGATGTAGGGCCGCTGGTAGGTTACAAAAAAACGGCGCAGAAACCCAAACTCCGCAATCACACCCAGCCGGTCGTTGTTGCCCGTTACGTTGCGGTAATCGAGCCGCCCCCCGTAAATCACCCGGCGCAGGCTTCGGCCCCGGTCGTACCACCACTCATTGAAGTTACGGTCGGCCAGATCAAACACGGGATACGCCAGCGCGTACCAGCGCTCTTTCATGGTCACAAACACATCGACGGGAGTAGGGCCTGCCGGGCGGGCTCTGGCTGAGCGAACGGGCTCCGGCTGACCAATGCCCGTAGAGTCGGCAATACGGCTGGCGGTTACGCTCACCGTGATGAAGAGGTTGGTATTATTCAGTTTTCGGCTATCCCAGGCTAGTTTGCCGGGTAGGTCGGCCACCCGGATGGTGTCGCCCGGTTTTATTTCGAGTTCACGAAAAATGATGCGCTCTCGGGTACGCACATGCCCTGTGAGTACAATGTTGCGAACCACAACGCTCGAATCGAGCCGGGCCGACTGCCCCAACGAATGGGTTGGGGGCAACAAACCCACACACAACAAGCAAAAAAAGACGAACCTGACGACGGGCATTATTGGGGTGTAAATCGAGGTAAAGATACGGTTTTGCAGCCCGTTGCGATTGATAGGCCACCGGCAGAAGCCTGCAAATGGGCCATACAGGCGAAATTTATGGTTCGCAAGCCCGATTCATAGCGTCTCCTTTCGTATCATTGTCTAATTTTCTTACGGCATAATGCAAACGAAAGGTAAACCCAAACTAAGTTTTTGGCAGATCTGGAACATGAGTTTCGGATTTCTGGGTATCCAGTACGGCTTCGGCCTCCAGCAAGCCAACATGAGCCCGATCTACCGGTATCTGGGCGCCGACGAAGCATCCATTCCGGGCCTTTGGCTGGCCGGTCCGCTCACCGGTCTCCTTCTTCAACCTATCATTGGCGCGGTTTCAGACCGGAGTTGGTCGCCGACCTGGGGCCGTCGGAAACCGTTTATTCTGGCGGGTGCGCTGCTTGGTAGCATTGCTATGATCCTGATGCCCAACTCCCCCTATGTCTGGATGGCGGCCGGTCTGATGTGGATGCTCGATGCGGGCCTTAACTCAGCGATGGAGCCGTTTCGGGCGTTTGTGGGCGATATGCTCGACGATGAGCAGCGGCCAACGGGCTTTGCCGTTCAGTCGTTTATGGTGGGCTTTGGGCAAACCCTGGCCAACCTTATGCCGTACATTCTGCCGTTGCTCGGTATCTCAATGGTGATGTCCGACGAGCAACTGGCCAACGGCATTCCGAACTCAGTGCGGTACCCATTTTATATCGGTGGGGCTGCCATTGTGATTTCGGTGCTCTGGACAATCCGCACCACCAAGGAGCACCCGCCCGTTGATGATAGCTACAAACAGCCGCACGTGTTTACTGACGAGGAGAAAAAGTCGATCTCGTTCTGGCATCTGGCTTTGTCGGCCGGAGCCGCCATTCTGGCATTTTTCTTTGCCGCCCGGGTGGGTGGTGTGTCGGCTGGCCTGCTGTGGGGCGGGGGGATTCTGGCGGGTAGCTACCTGATTCTGATGCTGCCGATTTTTAAAGAAATCCTGGCGTCGCTCTCGGCCATGCCCACGGTGATGCGTCAGCTTTGGTGGGTCAAGTTTTTCACCTGGTACGGTCTCCCGCTTATGTGGCAGTACCTGTCGCTGTCGGCGGCCCGGTATGCGTTCAATGCACCCGACGCGTTCTCCAACAAGGCGGGGTTTGAGGAGGGTACCAAATGGGGTGGCCTTTGCTTTGCTATGTTCAGCATCTCGTGCGCGGTCATTTCGATTTTTATTCCCCGGATTGCCCGGGCCATCGGGAGTGCCCGGCTGACCCATGCCGTGTTTCTCACCATTGGCGCTATGGGCTTCTTCCTGACGCTTACCTCCAATGATAAACTGGTGTACCTCATCGGCATGACCATCATTGGCCTGGCCTGGGGATCAATCATGTCAATGCCGTACCTGATGCTGGCGAGCGCCGTTCCGAAAGAGCGGATGGGCGTTTACATGGGTATCTTCAACGGGTTCATTTGCGTACCGCAATTCATTGGTATGCTCACCGTACCGCTGTATTACAAGCCTATTCTGGGCGATGACCCGCGCAACGCGCTGGTGCTGGCGGGTGTGTGTTTGCTGCTGGCAGCTGGGTCTTGTTTCCTGGTGAAAGAAGTTAAACAAAGTCAGGATGCTGCTCTGCCCGTTGGTGCGGGAGGGCATTGATTTGCCTGACGAGTTAGGTGTACGAATGCCATATCGGAGTCGGTATGGCATTTGCATTTTTCCCGTTCCGGGTTTCTCTTTGTTGGTAGAATGATGGAAAAGACAATTGATATTCTGGCCGTAGGTGAGTTGCTCGCTGACCTCATTGGGCAACAAATGCACGACAGCCTGCTCGATACGCCCACGTTTGAGCGGTTTCAGGGAGGCTCGCCCGCCAATATGGCCGCCAACATGGCCCGGTTGGGCAACCGGGCGGCTCTGGTAGCCTGCGTAGGCAACGATAATCTGGGTCTGTATCTGGTCGATGAGGTTGGGCGCGCTGGCGTTGATACGGAGCATATTGCCCGCTCTACTCACGAACCTACGAGTATCGTGCTGGTGTCGCGGAGCAAAGGAACCCCCGACTTCATTGCGTACCGGCAGGCCGACCGCCAACTGATGCCGTATCACCTGCCCGACACCTTGCTCACGCAGGCCCGGCTGTTTCATACCACCTGTTTTGCGCTGAGTCAGGAGCCCGCCCAAAGCACACTGGTCGATGCGGCCGCGCGGGCGGGGCGTGTAGGTTGTCAGGTGAGTATCGATTGCAATTACGCCCCGAGCATCTGGCCCGACCGCGAGCAGGCCTGGCAGGTCATTAAAGCCTATTGTTCGGCGGGGGCATTGGTGAAACTGAGCGAAGACGATGCCGCCCGGCTGTATGGTCAACCCGCTGGTACAGATCAGATTATCGCTGATTTTCACGAGATGGGGGCCACGCTTGTATGCCTGACGCTGGGCGCCGAGGGCAGCCTGGTGTCGACCAATGGCGGGGCCGACCGGGTGCAGCTCCCCGGCCGAAACATTGATGTTATCGACGTAACGGGTGCGGGCGATGCCTACTGGGCTGGTTTCCTGACGGCCTGGCTCGACGGTCGCAACCCGGCGGCCTGCGCCGAAGCCGGCGCCGATGTCGCCGTAATGAAGCTGACCCGCAAAGGGCCGTTACCAACGGGTATCAGCATATAGTGTATTTGGCCTAAACGAAACCGGGTCGGGTGCTGACGTCAGCCCCCGACCCGGTTTCGTTTTTAAGCCTCCGATTATTTCATGTCAGCCAGTTTGTCGAGGTCTACATCCTCAAGGGTAGCTTTCAACTTCTCGGCTGATACGCCAGTTCCTTTGACCGTGACCACAAACCGGTTTTTCACCAAAACGGCAATTTCACCGTCCTTGTTGGCATTGTCGTATTTCTCATACGATTTGTAATCGCCAACTTTACCCGTGCGCTCGTATCCGTTTTCGGTTTCCTTATCCACGTCAATCATCGACCAGGCTGCCAGTCCCATCAGGGCGCCGGTGCCACCCGCATCCACAATGTCGAGGTCGATTTGTTCGGTGCCTTCGGCGTTGGCATACTCACCGCTAGCTGTCGAGATCTTAAAGCCCATAGCGCCCGCTTTTTCGCCCGTAGCCTCTTTGCGGGGCAACCCATCGGCATCGGCGGGCAACAGTTCTTTGAGGGCCCGGAAATCAACGGTTTCAACAGGGCCGTTTTTCTCGGCTTCTTCGGCCATTTGCTGCATGGAGTTGACAGCATCAGAAACCGAGGCTTTAGCTTCTTCGGCGGCTTTTTCTTCTTCACTTTTGCCGCCACAACCTGTTAGAAGCGCTACCGCAAGGCAGCCTACGCCTATGTAGTGTAATTTCATGATATAATGGTTTAGTACAGGGCTGTAAGGTAAAAATTTCTGGGTAACAGGTGGGTAAGTTTTGAGCCATCGACGCATAAAAAAGGTGGTAAAGCCCGGAGCCATACCACCTTAAATCGTACAGAAGACCAATGCTTAGTAAGCCCGCACCAGTTTGCCCTCCATAAAGTTTACAAAGGCCTTATTAACCACCTTGTTGCCACCGGGGGTAGGGTAATTGCCCGTGAAGTACCAGTCGCCCGAATGGTTAGGGCAGGCAACGTGCAGGTTTTCAACCGTTTGATATACTACTGCAACTTCGGCTTTCAGGTCGGGCGGGGTGATGATCTCGGCCACTTTACGCGACAATTCCTCGTGGGTGAAAGGGTCGAAAAGGGCCTTCACGTAGTTGTCGGCATTGGCGTTGCCCGTTTCAATAGAAGCCACGCATTGAGCGTACACTTCGTCGAGCAGATGCTCCAGACCACGGTCTTTCAGTAGCTCCAAAGCCGCCCGGAAGGCAACGAACTCCTTCGGCTTCGACATGTCGATACCGTAACAGTCGGGGAACCGAATCTGTGGAGCCGACGAGACAATCACGATTTTCTTCGGACCCAGCCGATCGAGCATCCGCAAGATGCTTTTCTCAAGCGTAGTTCCCCGGACAATCGAATCATCGACCACCACCACGTTGTCTTTGCCTTTTTTGATAACCTCGAACGTGGTATCGTAAACGTGCGAAACCATATCGTCGCGGTGAGCATCGTCGGTGATGAACGTCCGTAGTTTAACGTCTTTTGACACCAGCTTTTCGATGCGCGGCCGGAAGGTGAGCAGCCGTTCGAGGTCTTGCTCAAACAGAATGCCGTCCATAATGGCCTTCTTGCGTTGCTTGGCCAGGTAGTCTTCCAGGCCCTCGACCATGCCGAAGAAAGCCGTTTCGGCCGTATTTGGGATGTACGAGAAGACGGTGTTTTCGAGGTCGTAGTCGATCTCTTTCAAAATCTGCGGAATGAGCAGTTTGCCCAGTGTTTTCCGCTCGTTGTAAATGTCGGGGTCGGTAGCGCGGGAGAAATAGATGCGCTCAAAGCTGCATGATTTTTTCTCGACGGGCTTCCGAAACTCATACTCGCCGTACTCGCCGTACTTGTCGATGATCAGCGCATGACCCGGCTGTACCTCCTGAATCTGATTGTACTCAACGTTGAAGGCCGTTTTGATTGCGGGCTTTTCGGAGGCCACTACCACCACCTCATCGTCGGCGTAATAGTAAGCGGGCCGAATACCGGCCGGGTCGCGGGCCACAAACGAAGCGCCGTAGCCGGTCATACCGACCATCGCATAGCCACCGTCGAAATCGCGGCACGAGCGGTGTAGAACCCGCTGAAGATCAAGGTTGTCTTCGATAATGTCGGAGAGGTCGGGGTTCTCGTAAATGCCTTTGAACCGGTCGAATACGCGCTGGTTTTCTTCGTCGAGAAAGTGGCCAATTTTTTCCATGACCGTTACTGTATCGACATACTCTTTGGGGTGCTGACCGAGCGAAACGAGCTTATCGAACAGCTCATCCACGTTGGTCATGTTGAAGTTGCCCGCTACTACCAGATTCCGGCTGCGCCAGTTGCTTTGACGGAGCATGGGATGGCAGTTTTCAATTTCGTTGGCCCCGTGCGTGCCGTACCGCAGGTGGCCCATCCAGACTTCGCCCGTAAAGGCTACGTTTTCCTGCAACCAATGGCCGTCGTTGGCAAACTCTTTGTGGCCTTTGAGCGCTTTCCGGACTTTCTTGTCGATTTTCTCGAAGATATCCGTCACGGGTTGCTGCTCCACCGAACGGTACCGGCTGATGTAGCGGTGACCCGGCGGTACATCGAGCTTAATGTTGGCTACGCCAGCTCCATCTTGCCCCCGGTTTACCTGCTTGTTCATGAGCAGATACAGTTTGCGGGCTGCGTACAGGGGCGTTTTGTACTTGTCGATGTAATACTGATAGGGCTTGCGAAGGCGGATGAGGGCAATTCCGCACTCGTGTTTGATGGCGTCGCTCATAGCAGGTTAGCCGGGGCCAGACGTTGGTTGCTTGGTTGATGACTCGTATAGACCAAACGGCTTCACAATCGGAATCGTTCGGCGGCCACTTGTACAAAGTTAGGAAAAGTCTGCTGACGGTAGAGACTAAAACGCCAAAGAGATTACCCGTAGTTATTGCCGAGATGACATCTTTCCAAACAAGATGTCATCTCGGCAACCTCATCAATTTACTAATAAAACCGGTACACCAAACCTGCCGACAGTATGAGCGAGGGGCTGTTGTTCAGCTCGTTGTACTTGAAGAAAACGTGCTGGTACTGCGCCTGAATATCGCCCCCAAGCCCCTTGCCTTGCCGCCCGAAGACTCTTAGCCCAACGGCGGGGGCAACGGCCGCGTTGATACCATTTTTTCGGTCGGCCAGCACACCGTAGAAATTGGTGTAATCGACGTAAGCACCGCCCGCGCCCAACTGCACGTATGGCCGAAAAGCGGCCCCGGCATTGGTAAAATTATAGGCCACAGTGGCCAGTGCCGGAATGGTTGTGAGGGTGCGGGTCTGTACGGCCGAAACGGTTTCGTCGCCAAACTGCGTCACACTACGCCCCAGTCGCTGTTGGTTGTACTGGTAGCCCGTCTGAATCCCGACCGAGAGTTTGCCGGGGAAATTCCACTGCCCCTCAAGCACCAAATTCGTAGGCGACACCTTGTCGATATAATTGGCCTGACTACCCATGGGCAAGCTCACGCCGTACCTGGCCGAAACACTGTAGGTGACGCCCACACTGTAGGGCGAGTAAGGCCGGAGGTCGCTATCGTCGTATCCCTGCGCATGGGCCGCTCCGCCCAATGCCAGCAAGGCTATTGCTATCTGAAAGAGTTTCATGGTTGATGTGTGTCTGAATGAGCAAGCCGCTTACCGACCGGCCTGTAAGAATGAAGATTGGGCAAAAATGGCTTCAACGGCCCGGTCAACAGCCTCGTTGTCGGTCAGGTTATCACCCCGGATGTCGGCCTGGAAAATAACCGGAAGTTGGTTCTGGCCGTTGCTGCCCGAACCGGGCTGAGCCCGTAGGTTCACAATCTGGATTTGCCAGAATTGCTCCTGTACGGTATAGAACTGGTAATAATTGGGGTAGTACGGGTAAAACGGGTCAAAGCCAAAACCGCCCCCGTACCAGTAGTTCGTATAGTAGCCAGCGTAGGGGTTAGTTGTTACGCCGGTGTATCGGTTCGAAACCCGGATCACGGCCACGCCCATGTCGGCCGGTTGCCCGATATTGACCCGCTGGTACCCCCGGCTGGTGAGTGTTTCGGCCAGCCGGTCGATAAACCGGCCCTCAACGGGTGAAAGCGACGTACGAACCCGGTCGTTGGATTCAATCACGACGGAGTCGGGCAGGCTAAACGTACGGAACTGACTGAAATTGGCTGACCGGTCGTAGTTGGTGATGTACACCCGGCTATCGTCGGGCGATAGATCGCGGAGGGCCTGATCGCGGCAGGAGACAAGTGTGGTGCTCAAAGCTGCCCAGAGCGCGAGGGCTACCCCCGCGCCAACGGATTTAAATTTACTCGTTCTCATAGGTAGTTGGCGGTTTTTCTTTTCCCGTTTACAGATGTTTCGGCTGTGAAGCGGGTCTCTGTATGCGAGAAATTCAAAACCTGATCGTTGTTGTAAACTGTTATCTATAAAACGAATAGACTACGACTCCTGTTTGCTCGAAGCCCCATATTTTGCCTTTTTCGCCCGTATTTTCTGCGTCGGTGGTTTCCCTGAGGACTATGGCACCAACCAGGCTGGTGCGGCAAGAGTGAGCATCAGGCCCGTTCTGGAGCCGCTGTGGATTCGGGGCATTCTTACAACAGTTGTGCAACTACCACATACCTTTGTGCCATTCGTTTGACGCTCATGAAAAAACACCTGTTACAAGTCTTGCTGGCAATGGCTCTGCTGAGTCAGGCATGCCAGAGTACCTCACAATCGGAGAAAACCAATCTGGATAGCACCCTGACGGCCGCCGGTACATCGGCCGTGCCGCCTGCTTCCGAGGCCGCTCTTTCGTCGCGGTTGCGCGATATTGGCCTAACCACCGATAGCGATTGGCGCGGCATCCGGCTGGGCGATGCCGCTGCTACTGTGAAGGAAAAAGAAAAGGCGACCCTGTTTGAAACGGACGCCAAACATCTGGGCTACACTGTCGAATTTGCCAATCTCGAATCCATCGATATGCTGTATCTGCTGGGTGCGAACCAAACCGTGAGTGGTATCGAGGTTGACCTGTACCTGAACGATGCCCAATCGGTAGATGCTTACCAAACCGACCTGAAGCGGTACTTTGATGCCCGCTACAAGGCTACTGCTACGGCTGGTATCTGGCAGGGCGACCGGGGGCAGACGATCACGCTTAAAAACGTATCGAAGGGTAAAGATTATGGCCTTAAAGTCCGCATTGCGGGTAGTACGTCGGCCTGAGGCCCATCGTTGTAAAATCAAAAAGGCCCCGCAACTGAGCGTTTCGGGGCCTTCTTAGGTTGAGTTGTACGGGTAGCAATTACACTTTGTACACCCAGCCGAATGTATCATCTACCTTACCGGTACGGATATCCGTGAGGTAATTTTTGATGCGTACCGCAATTGACTTCTCGGCCGGATGCTCGGCCAGCATGTAGTCTTTACCCTGGTAGCCAATAACCGAGAAAGGCGAAACTACCACGGCTGTTCCGGCCCCGAAGGCTTCGGTCAGGCGGCCCGATTCGATGCCGCTGATGACCTCTTCGACCGATACCCGGCGCTCGTCGACCTCAATACCCAGCTGACGGGCAATCTGGAGAATGCTGTCGCGGGTGATGCCTTTCAGAATGGTATCCGAAACGGCGGGTGTTACCAGTTTGCCATCAATCACAAACATCACGTTCATAGTACCCGACTCCTCAAAGTACTTGTGTTCTTTAGCGTCGGTCCACAGAATCTGATCGTAACCAGCCTGTTGGGCCAGCATGGTTGGGTACATAGAACCGGCGTAGTTGCCCGCACATTTGGCGTAACCCACACCACCGGCAGCCGCCCGGATGTACTCGGTTTCTACTTTTACCTTAGGCGGCTTAGCGTAATAGGTGCCTACCGGACAGGTGAAAATGCAGAACCGATATGTTTTAGAAGGAGCTACCCCCAAGAACGTGTCTGTAGCAAACAGGTACGGACGGATATACAGGGAGCTACCGGGTGTCGACGGAACCCAGTCGGCATCCACGCGGAGCAGAGCCTCCAAACCACCCATAAACACCTCTTCGGTGAGGGTGGCCATGCACATCCGCTTAGCCGATTCGTTCATCCGCTTGAAGTTGTCCAACGGACGGAACATGAGTACTTCGCCCTCTTCGTTTTTGTAGGCTTTCATACCTTCGAAGATCGACTGACCGTAGTGCAGCGACGAAAGGGCCGGGCTCAGCGTAAAATTATCGAACGGCAGAATTTGCCCATTCTGCCACTGTCCGTCCACAAAGTCGGCCACAAACATGTGATCCGAGAAGTGTTTGCCGAACGGTAAGTTATTGAAGTCAACTTCCTGAATCCGGGAGCGCTCGGTCTTCCGAAATTCAATCTGCATCACGTCCGTTGTCATAAATAATCAGGTTTTGTCCCTTTAATCAGTGGTTTTAAATTGTTTGCTCATGGTTTCTGAACACCCGGTAAGCGGGTTGTTATCAGTATCAGAGAGTTGCCAACAACCGGAGCTACGCTAAGTACGTTGCCAGAAACAATGAACAGTTTGTTGTGAAGTAGGCAAATGTAAGAATTTTGGCTGAAACGGCCGTTCTAACCCGTCAGAACGACATTAATATCGATTAGTCGATAGGCCCAAGTGGTATTGCCGTAACAACTCGGCCTTATCGGTAGTTGGTAGTTTAGTACCACCACGATCACTTTGTATGTCTAATCAACCCCCGAACGATTCGTCCGGCCCACTCGACCATCTTTCCCTGCGTTATCTCCGCCGGGTGCTCGATGTGTCGCACCCGACCGACGAGCCGTACGTCCTGAACGAGGTTGAAGCGTGGGTTATCCGACGGGTACGCCGTCGTACCATCGCGCTGGCGGCTGCGCTGGGTGCCCTGGCGGTTTTGCTGTTATATCTGCCTCAGTATTTCTGGCCTGCTTTTTTTCAGGAATTCACGTTTACGATTCTGGGCGAGAGCTACGATGTGCCGGTTATCTCGATTCTGTATGGCATGTTGCTCGTATACGTGGAAGTGTACGTGCTCATGTACGTCACTCTCAACGCTATTCGGACAATCATGGCTATCTGCCAGTTTCCCCGTGCCCATGATGCGCAGTACGACCGGCACTTGAAAGCGATTGCCAGTGTGGCCCTAAGCTGGAAATACGGCGGTATTTTTTCGTTGGGTTCCGATCCGCACTTCGGCCGACCCGGCTGGGGTCTCACGTCGTTTTTCTGGTTCAATACAGCTAAGGCGTTTGCCAGTGATCTGGTATTGCGCACGTTGATGTTCCGGTTTCTGGGTCGGTTTGCTTTCCGGCAGGTAACCGATCTGATCGGAATGCCCGTGTTTGCGTTCTGGAATGCCTTCGCTTCGTTTCAAATTTTACGTGAAGCACAGGTACGGGTCATGGCGCCGTTGACCATTCGTAGCTTCGTCGACGAGCTTCACGAAGAACTGGGGGGCGATGAAGCATTCTGCCAACTTATTCCGGAAGCCCTCCGGTGTATTGGGGTGCAACGCCGACAATACAATTACGCGCACCTGTTCCTGTTTGAGTCGATCGAAGACCGTTTCGGTATCAAACTGGACACTCCCTCAGGCGAATGGTTCAACCGGGTGCCTGGCTTGTCGGCTGAAGCACGTAGCGGGCTTGAGCGGTTGATTATTTTTGCCGCCCTTGTTGACGGACGTCTGTCATGGGCCGAAAAACAATGCCTTGAGCGTTTACACACCCAAGGCATTGTCTCTTATACCATTGCTGATATCCGGCAGATTGGCAAGCAGTACAACAATGGCAAAGGGCTTTGGGTATAGCCTCTTACCGAGTGCAGGGCTGCAACCCTGACGTATTCAATCTCAGTTCATTCCCCGACCTGTATCGAAAATATCCTCGTGATCCTGTAGTTTGGGATGAGCAAACACATCGGCCCCGTTGTAAGAATGTCGCACAGGTTCGGCATCCGGCTGTTGCCGGTGGTGCCGGTATGCATTAACCGACGAGTAGTGGCTCACAAATGACTTGCGGGTTTGGTCAGGACTGGTAATGGCATCGCCACCGTGTGCCAGGGCGGCATGCCACAGGAGTACATCCCCTTTTTTTATGAGCAACGGCTTACGGGTTTGCCCGAGCCGTTCGCAATTGGCCTCAATAAAACGGGCAAAGTCGTTCGGGTCGTGGGTCGATTCGTGGTTGTAAAAAATCCCGTTGCCAAAATCAAACTTCTTGTTTACGTGTGAGCCGGGATAGTAATAGAGCGGCCCGGAGTCGGGCTGCACATCTTCGAGGGCTATCCACGATGCGGCCAGGTGACTGGGGTTTTCAGAAACCACATAGGCAAAGTCCTGATGAGTGGGCTGCTGGCTTCCGTATTTAAACAACAAACTCTGCATGGCCACAACCCGCTCACCGAAAACCGCTTCCAGAAACGCCACGATACTGTTGTGAAGCATAATCTTCTTGCCTATCACAGAGCTGTTGTGGAAGTCCATAATCTTAATGTGCTTCCCGTTTATTACGTTTTTGGGCAGATCTTTGGCTTCCTGCACCTCGCGGCCCGCATACTCGGGTAAGTCCACCTGAACCTTCAGTCGATATTTTTCATTGTGCTCGAATAATTCTTCGACCTCACTCCAAAGCTGATCGACCCAGGCGGCTGGGATGGCCTGCTCCAAAATCACGTAGCCGTTCTGTCGCCAGAATTCGAGTTTCTCGGTCAGGTCGTAGGGTAGGTTTTGCTGGCGATTATATTGCTTCACAAACCCGCCTATATCGGCCTGTTTCTTGTCGATCCAGGGCAGGGTGTTGTAGTCAAACTCGCGCATAGGTTTCGGCGCTGGGCGAAACACGCGTTTGACGGCTGATTTTAAACGGCTGGTAAACGTAGTCATGTAGACAAATTAAGTTAGTCAGGTGATAAAACTAACTTAATTGACCATAAGTATCAAACCGTTAACTAAATCGTATTTGTTACGTTACTGAAGCGATAAGGGTGTTTCGGTAATTCGCACCTCGTTAATGCGTTTGTTGTCAGCTGATAAGATATGGAAACGAAACTGTTCGTACTGTACCTCTTCCCCGGGCTGTGGTAACCGACTAAACAGTTCGAGCAACAAGCCTCCCAGCGATTCGCTATCTCCCCGAACGTCATCAAACGTTGTGGCATCTACGTCGAGAACCCGGCATACGTCCGTCAGAGGCAATTTCCCTTCTACCACGACTGTATGGTCATCAATACGCCGAAACCCGGCTGGGGTATCGTCGTCAAATTCGTCGTTGATGTCTCCGAAAATCTCTTCAATAATGTCTTCAAGCGTAACCAGCCCGCGGGTGCCACCGTACTCATCAACTACAATAGCCATGTGCACCCGTCGACGCTGAAAGTCCTGCATCAGATCGTCTACTTTCTTCGTCTCTGGGATGAAAAAAGCGGGTCGCAGCAGCGTTTGCCACGCAAAAGAATCATCGCTGTGGAGGTGGGGCAGCAAATCTTTGAGGTAGAGAATTCCTTCAATCTGATCGATGGTTTCTTTGAATACCGGTACCCGTGAGTAGCCCGACGCATTGATCCGGCTCATGAGTTCGGAGAAAGTCAGATCGTCTTCAAAAGCCGTAATATCCATGCGTGAGCGCATCACCTGCCGTGCGGTCAGATTGCTAAAGTTGACGATTCCTTTCAGAATCTCGCGCTCCTCGACGGTGGTTTCGGCCCCGGTCATTTCAACCGCCTGATTCAGTTCTTCTACGGATAACTTGTAGCCTTGCTTGGGGAGTCGTTTGTCAATTTGTGTACTCAAGTTGACCAGCATCGACGAAAGCGGCCGAAACACCAGCAGTGCCATACGGGCCAGTGGAGTAGTTCGGCGGGCTACGGCCAGGCTGTTTTCGCTGGCAAATACTTTGGGAATAATCTCTCCAAAGAGTACAATGACGAGGGTAAGTACAAACGTGATACCCGATAAAACAACCGCCGACGCGTGAGCCAGTTGCGACAGCTCCCAGGTCAGATACGTTGCCATAACCACAATGGCAATGTTGAGCAGATTATTGAAAATCACGAGTGAGGCCAGCAACCGACGCGGACGGTCAAGAAGCATGGCAATGCGCCGGTCGGCCGGGGCGGCACTTTCCCGGCACGAAGACCGGTCGTCCGCAGAGAGGGTAAAAAAAGCAACTTCTGTTGCCGACACCAGCGAGGCCAGCGTCACTAACAGAAGGATGAGGGCAGCCACAGGGCCGTATGAAGTAAAATAGGTGCTCCAGACGTCGTCCGTCGGGAGCACCTGTCGAGGAAGTGGATCACCAGGGTCCATTCAGGTCAAATTAAGTGGGACAATAACAGGGGTTAGAACGGCAAATCGTCGTCACCACTGTTTCCATCAAAGGGGGTTGGTTCGGGCTGACGGGCCTGCCGCTGTGGAGCGGGTGCCGAGGGTGCCGGTGCCGCTTGTTGCTGACGTGGTGCCGGTGCTGCCTGCTGCTGACGTGGAGCCTCGTATCCACCTTCGTTTTGGTCGCGCTCGCCGGGCGATCCCAGCAATTGCATGGTATTGGCCCGCACCCGAAGCGAGAATCGTTCTTTTCCTTCTTTATCTACCCAGGTTTCGGTCCGCAGACGGCCCTCAATGTAAACTGGGTTACCTTTTTTCAAATATTTCTCAGCGATCTTGGCCTGATCGTTCCATAACTCGACCCGAAACCACTCGGTTTGCTCAACCTTCTCACCATTACGGTTGGTGTACTTTTCCGTAGTGGCCACGTTAAACTGGGCAACTACGGCTCCACCGTCGAGGTAGCGGACTTCAGGATCTGCCCCCAAATTGCCAATCAACGTGACTTTGTTCAGACTTGCCATGCTTGGTTTTGCTGGTTAAATGTAAAACCCACTGTGGGTTTAAGCGTACTAAAGTTACTCAGTCAGGCTCACTTTTCCAAGTGAGTTTTCAAATAATTTACGATCAAAAGAGGCTTCGGTAAAGCGGCTACCTGATCGACCGAAAACCAGCTTAAACCATCGAATAAGTCGTCGGTCAGGCGATCAGGGACGACAAATTCATAAAATGTGGCCCGTATTCGCTGGTGCGAAAGCAACTGCGTGGCCTTGGTCGGTGCGGCAGTTTGCGTACTGTAAAGCACCAGTTGTTCGAGTTTTTTTTCCAACTCCAGTTGGCGAAACCCCGTTTTGGGTTTGTCGGTTTCCACAAGGGCAAAATCGTACAGGTTTTGCCAGATGTCGCGCTCTGTTCGTTCGCGAAGAGCCAGCCGGTCCCCGTTCCGAAAAACGAAATAGTGGAAAAATCGCTCCCTGACAGCCGCTTTTTTTGCCTTCACGGGCAGCACCTGTTGTCGGCCGGTCTGGAAGGCAACACACTGTTGCTGTAAGGGGCACAACAGGCAGTCGGGCGATGTTGGCGTGCACTGAATGGCACCGAACTCCATGATGGCCTGATTGAAGGTGGCCGGGTCGTCGGCGTGGGCAATCAGCCGGGTTGCCAGCGCGGCAAAACGCTTCTTCGCCGACGTAGTTGTAATGTCGTCTTCGATGCCAAAAACACGGGCCAGCACCCGGTACACATTGCCGTCGACTACGGCCACCCGTTCACCAAAAGCAAAGGAAGCAATGGCGGCTGCTGTGTAGGTGCCAATGCCTTTGAGGGTCAAAAGTTTATGGTATGTGCCCGGAAATAGACCTGCATGTTCGTTAGCAACCAGTTTGGCGGTCTGATGAAGGTTGCGAGCCCGCGAATAATAGCCCAACCCCTGCCAAAGTCGGAGTACGTCACGCTCATCAGCCTCGGCCATGTGGGTTACGGTTGGGTAGGCTTCGACGAACCGTTTATAGTACGGCATTCCCTGCGCAACGCGGGTCTGTTGAAGGATGATTTCGGACAGCCAGATGCGGTAAGGATCGCGCGTATGCCGCCAGGGAAGGTCACGTTTGTGATGCTCATACCAATGGGCTAAAACGGGGGCAAAATTGGACTCTTCCGGTTGATTAAAGTCTGATTGTGAAGGCAAAATATTAAGAGCAATAAGACGTTAGGTGGAAAAACAGTGAGCAGTACTTTTTGATTTTGGGCGGAAAGCTCTACCTTTGTACTCCCATTTTTGACACCTGAATTTTCAACAACTCAGTAAACGTTAAAGTTTTAATAAGTCGTGACGAAAGCAGACGTAATCGCAGAAATCTCCGAGAAAACCGGGATCGACAAGGCGGAAGTAACGCACACGTTAGAGACCTTTTTCACGGTGGTGAAGGAGTCGCTGGCCAAAGAGGAGCCGATTTACGTGAGAGGGTTTGGCAGCTTCATCAATAAGAAGAGAGCTAAGAAGGTCGCCCGGAACATTTCCAAAAATACGGCCATGGTAATCGACGAACATTTTATCCCCAGCTTCAAGCCGGCTAAAATTTTTGTTGAGCAGGTAAAATCAAGCGTGAAAAACGCCACGGTTGAGTAATCAACCGCATCGTTTCATCCGGCGGACGAATTAATCCGCCGGATGAAACGTTTTTAATGGAAACGTCAGAATAGCGATGTTTTTTTGCCAAACGAACATCCATCGTTAGACAATTTCCACCTATGAACAAACCAATTCTGCTTGTTGTCGGTCTTGCTTCGCTACTCACGGTTGGCTTGTACAGTCTGCCGAAAGGGGTTGTGCAAAACACCAATAAGCAGTTGAGTGCACAAGAGGGTGGTGGGCGAACCACTACCGCCAAAGCCGAAAATGCTTCGGCAGCCGGCTCGGCCATGGAGCACAATGCTCCGTTATCGCCTGAGCAGGAAAAGAAGCGTTCGGCTTTGCTGACGGCTTATGCCTCGGCAACAGATAAGGGCAAGGCTACCGAAACACTTGTCGAGTTTTTTCGCTCGGTAAGCCGCTTTGATAGTGCAGCGTATTACGCTGGTCAGCTCGCTACGGCGCAGCCGACGGAGCCCAACCTGTTGCGTGCGGGCGATTTGTATTTTGAAGCATACGGCTTTGCCGTAGACGATAAAAAATCGGCCGACCTGGGGCAGAAGACGAGAGATTTTTACCAGAAAGCTCTTGACAAAAACCCTGACCTGCTGCTGGCGAAAGCTAACATGGCCATGACGTATGTGAGTACGCAGACGCCAATGCAGGGTATTATGCTGTTGCGCGAGGTACTGCAACAAGACCCAACCAATGAGGTTGCCTTGTTTAATCTCGGTCTGCTTTCAATGCGTTCGAATCAGTACGACCGGGCAATTGAGCGGTTCCGGCAGATTCTGACCGTGAATCCGAACAGCCGCAAGGCTCGTTTCTATTTGGGCGTTAGCCTGGTAGAAAAAGGAGAGAAAGCGGAAGCGCAGAAAATTCTTGCCGAGGTGAAAGCCACGGAGAGAGATCCGCAGATTCTGGCTGCTGTGAAAGAGCTGGAAGAGCGGATGAAGTAACATTGTAGTTTGCAGTTTACGGTTTGTAGTTGTTGAAGAAGAACGTGAACCCGTTTCATGGACTAATTGAAAACAGTGAACTTAAAACTGAAAACATAAATAGGGCGCCCGGGTGGGTGGCCGACAAATCAGATAACCATTAAACACGTTTTTACTATGCCTTGCGGTAAAAAAAGAAAACGCCATAAGATCGCTACCCACAAGCGGAAGAAGCGTCTCCGGAAGAATCGGCACAAGAAAAAGTAGTTTACAGTGAACAGTGTGCAACGAGCAACTAACAGTGAACAGATTTACCTGCTTACTGTTGGTTGCTCGCTGTTCACTGTTCGTTGTTTACTGTTTATCTCCATCGCCATCTCTAACCGTGTCTTCATCTGGTGAGTAATGAATTAGTTATCAGTTCGACTCAGAAAGGTGATCGGATTGCCCTCTTGCAGGACAAGAGGTTGCTCGAATATCACATCGAAGAGTCCGACAGCAGCTTTACGGTTGGCGATTTGTACTTAGGCACAATAAAGAAGCTATCATCGGGTCTGAATGCCGCGTTTGTGGATGTAGGACACGAAAAAGATGGGTTTCTGCATTACCAGGATTTAGGGCCGAACATTAATTCGTTCCTCAAATTTACTAAGGATGCTATCGCCAAACGGGTTGATACCGGCCGGCTCAATGGTTTCAAAATGGAGCCGGAGATCGATAAAATCGGCAAAATCGATAAGGTATTAACGAAGGGTGCGCCGATCTTGGTGCAAGTTGTAAAAGAGCCTATTTCAACAAAAGGTCCGCGGTTATCGTGCGATATTTCGATTGCCGGCCGGTACTTGGTACTGGTGCCTTTTGCCAACGGAGTCAATATTTCCAAAAAAATCACCGACCGGGCCGAACGTTCGCGGTTGCTCCGGTTGATGTCGTCGCTGAAGCCCCAAAACTTCGGCGTGATTGTCCGGACGGTAGCGGCCGGGCGTGAAGTGGAAGAACTGGATCGTGATCTGCAAACGTCCCTCGAAAAGTGGGATACTGCCATCAAGACCCTCCGCGATGCCAAACCCCGTGACCGGGTGTTGGGCGAAATGAACCGGGCTTCGTCTATTCTTCGCGATATGCTGAACGAATCGTTCGACAGCATTACGGTCGATACCCGCGAAGCATTCGACGACATTAAGCACTTTATTCACACGATTGCTCCCGAAAAAGAACGCATTGTTAAGCTTCATGCGGGAAAAAACAAAGTCTTTGAGGCCCTTGGGTTAGAAAAGCAGTTAAAGTCGCTGTTTGGGCGGTCGGTAAGTTTGCCGGGTGGGGGATACCTCATTATTGAGCATACCGAAGCGCTGCACGTGATTGACGTCAACAGCGGCAACAAGTCTAACTCCGAAGAGGATCAGGAAGCAACGGCCGTGAGCGTAAACCGCGAGGCCGCTAAAGAAATTGCCCGCCAACTCCGGTTGCGCGATATGGGCGGAATTATTGTGGTGGACTTCATTGATATGAAGCGCGCCGAGAATAAGAAGTTGGTGTATGACCTGATGCGCGACGAAATGCGCACCGACCGGTCGAAATACACAATTTTGCCGCTGACCAAGTTTGGTCTGATGCAGATTACCCGGCAGCGAGTCCGGCCCGAAATGAACGTGGCAACCCGCGAGGTGTGCCCCACCTGCAACGGTACCGGTACCATTCAGGCGAGCGTATTGGTGACTGACGTGATCGAGAATAATCTTGATTACATCCTGACCAAGCAAAACGAGCGCGGCATTAGTATCGTATTGCACCCGTTCCTGCATGCGTACTTCAGCAAAGGGATTTTTTCGCGGCAGTGGCAGTGGTACATGAAATACAAAACCTGGGTGAAACTGGTGAAAGACAGCTCGTTTGGGATCATGGATTTCCGGTTCCTGACCAAGTCAGGCGAAGAGATTGAAATTACAGCCGGGAGCTAACAGGCATACAGGCAACGAAAAAAGGCAACCCATCGGGGTTGCCTTTTTTCGTTAAGTGCGCTCAATATGTAGAGAGGAATTAAGTAAGGCCATTTAGGCATCACCCCGAAATGACCGTCCCCAGTAGTTTGGCAATTTCTACGTCGACCCGTTTGTAGTGCATGTATTCGGCCATCAGGCGGTCGCTTTCATCAGGGTCTGATGTTTCGACAATACCCCGCCGGATTTCGAGCATTTTTTGCTCGGCCAGCAGTTTCTTAATGCGTAAAATGTTGCCGTAAGCGGCATCGGCCAGAATAGACACGTCTTCTTCCGATGGAACAATGATCTCGTGCTTAAGCCAACCATCGCTGATTTCGTGACGGGGCGTAGTCAGGTTGATGGCTTCACGGTGGGTTTCAATCTGTTCGGGCTTTCGCAGAAAATCATCGGCGGTCAGAATATCGCCGTGCAGGTAGGCCTCCCGAAACAGGGTGAGCATCAGGTTGTAGGGAGACGTTTGAAACTCAATGCTATCCAGCTCCGACAAGACGTACTGGCATAGCGTAATGCCCGGCTCCAGTTCGCGCGTGCCGTAATTGACCAGGAGCCGGATGCACTCTTCTTCCTGAAACGACAGGCCCGAACGCTCCGGTTTGGGAGCCGTGCGAGCTTCTGGTGTGGGTGCAGGAGGAGCAATACCCGCCGGGATGTCGTCCAGGAAAAAGTCGTCGGGTGGCCCGTCGATACCGGCCTCCGAGAGCAGGGCGTTGATGTCGGCAAGCGACGCATCAGGCGCTGAACCCCGGTTGATCGGGCCATTTTGGGGGCGGTTCTGTTCGCGGTCGCGCTGCCGTTGCTGATCGCGGCTTTGTTGCTCCTGCTGTTTGCGCATCAGGCGGTTGCCCTCGCTGATGAGCGTTTGCTCATCAACCCGCAGTTGAGCGGCCGTTGTTCGGAAGAAAACCTGCCGTTGCAGGGCGTCGGGAATTCGAATAATACTGCTGACTACCTCGCCGATGACCTCGGCCCGCTTAAACGGATTGTCGCCCGCGTCGCGTAGCAACACATCGGTTTTGAACCGGATGAAGTCGCTTGTATGACTTTTGATGTAGGCTTTGAACGCTTCGGCCCCTACGCGCCGGACGTAGCTGTCGGGGTCTTCGCCATCCGGAAACGTCACAATACTCACGTTGAGGCCCTCTTCGAGCACCATGTCGAGTCCACGCAGGGCAGCCTTGATGCCGGCCGCGTCGCCATCGTACAGGATAGTCACGTTTTGGGTAAACCGCCCGATGAGCCGAATCTGCTCGATGGTAAGCGACGTACCCGACGAAGCTACTACGTTTTTGATGCCTGCCTGATGCAGTGAGATGACGTCTGTATAGCCCTCCGTCAGGTAACAGACGTCCTCCTGTCGAATGGTTTGCTTGGCCTGATAAATGCCGTACAGAACCGCACTTTTGTGGTAAACCTCGGTCTCAGGCGAGTTGAGGTACTTGGGCTGGTTCTTATCGTTGACCAGAATACGGGCTCCAAACGCAATAACCCGCCCTGATACGTTGTGGATCGGGAACATGACCCGCCCCCGAAAGCGGTCGAAAACCCGGTCGCGTTTAGACCCACCGTCATCGGTTTTGTTCAGAATCAGGCCCGCCTTTTCGAGCAGGTCGCGGCTGTACCCCCGCCGTTCGGCTTCCTGTAACAAACCGTCCCAACTATTAAGGCTGTAGCCGAGTTCAAAAGCCTGAATAGTAGGTGTGGTAAAACCCCGTTCGCGGAAGTAGCTCAGGCCGATACTTTGGCCTTCATCGTGGTTGGCAAGCAGCTCGGCAAAGTAGGTTTTGGCAAAGTTGAGTACGATGAACAAACTTTCACGTTCGTTTTGCTTGAGCAGGTCTTCGGGCGTGGGAGCCTGTTCCTCAATTTCGATGCCATATTTTTTGGCTAAAAAACGTAGCGCTTCCCCATAGCCGACGTTCTCAATATCCATTACAAATCGCACGGGATCACCGGCTTTGCCACAACCAAAGCACTTGTAGATCTGCCGGGCCGGGTTGACGTTGAACGACGGCGTTTTTTCGTTGTGGAAGGGGCAACAGGCGATATAATTGCTCCCCCGTTTTTTGAGCGAGACAAAATCGCCGACAACTTCTACAATGTCGGCGGCTTGTTTGATTCGTTCAATGGTCTCGTCGGGGATGCGCATGGTGATGAAAGCAGAGTCAATCGGTAGTCAAAGATACGACAAGAATCAGCTTTGGAGATGACACTTATCCGGCCCTTCGCCGTCATAGGTACAGGTGCTTGTAGTTGGCACTACTTTTGCTCTAGCCGTGATGAGGCTAAATTTGTGTAACTGTGCTTAGTTACATGTATGCGCATGGAAAAAAATATACAAACCATAGTATCGACACCAAAGGCTGGGGTCATCGCTAAATTCCGGGATAGGTCGTCTTTTCTTTTCCTGTTGGTTGCCATCCTGTTTCTGGAATCGTGCCGACAGCAAACGGAAGAAAATAACGTAACTCCGCAACCTAATAGCAATACAGCCGACCAGATTGATAACACAGTGGCACTGACCTGGTCGGATATGACGCTCCGGCTTGTTCGGAATAGCCCAGGTTTTTCGCCCCCGGTGGCGGCCCGGGCCATTGGCTATGCCGGGGTAACCATGTATGAATCGGTGGTTGCAGGCATCCCGACGAAGCGGTCGCTGGTATGGCAGTTGCAGGGGCTTACCACCCTGCCTACCGTTGAAGCCAACAAAGCCTACAATTGGGCTCTGTCGGCCAATGCCGCGCAGGCTGTGGTTCTGAAAGGCTTGTTTGCCAACACCAGCGACGCCTACAAAGCCAAAATTGACTCGGTCGAAACGGCACTGCTCAACCAATACAAATCAGGTGATGTGGCTGTGAACGAGCGCTCGATAGCGTACGGCAAAAGCATTGGGCAGGCCATTTTTGAGTGGTCGAAAACCGATGGCGGACACGAAGGGTACACGCGCAATTTCCCAGCCGACTATAAAGTGCAAACGGGTGCTGGATTCTGGGAGCCCACCGACGCCCGCAAAGTTCCTCTACAACCCTACTGGGGGCAGGTTCGGACTATGTTGGCCCGCAACGCAGCGTTGCCGGTACCGTCTATCATTCCCTATTCAACCCAGATTACTTCATCGTTTTTTGCGCAGAATCTGGAAGTGTACACCAAAGGGAAGTCATTAACGCAGGAGGAAAAAGAAATTGCTGTTTGGTGGGCCGATGACCCAAGCGATACCTTTACCCCCCCCGGCCACTCGTACAACCTGGCCCGGATTGCCATCCGAACGGCCAAGGCAGATTTAGCAAAGTCGGCCGAAGCGCTCGCGCGGGTAGGAATTGCGGTCAATGATGCGTTTATCTGCTGCTGGAAGTGCAAGTTTACTTATAACAATATTCGTCCGCAGAGCTACGTACGGTACTTTATTGATCCGAACTGGATGCCGTTACTGTCTACTCCGCCTTTCCCCGGCTTTATGTCAGGACATGCCACTCAGTCGGGGGCTGCGGCCATTGTACTGTCTGAAGTATTTGGCAGCAATTTCTCCTTTACTGATGATTCGCACGTAAATCGCGTCCGGGACACCAAGCGGAACGCTGATTTTAAAGCACGCTCCTTTAAGTCGTTCTGGGAAACGGCCGAGGAGTCGTCGTATTCTCGTTTCCTGGGCGGTATCCATACCCGTCAGGATAATGATACTGGTCTGCGCGAAGGCCGCAAGGTAGGGCAGAACATTAATGCCTTAGCCTGGAATAAGTAAGCATTAAAGGATAAAGCCGAAAGGGAGAAGGGAAACGGACAAAACCGTCTTCCTTCTCCCTTTCGGCATTTTTGCCTGTTACAACAACCCTTCGTCGGCAAAGCTGAGGTACGCCCGATCGGTAAAGATCAGATGGTCGAGTATGGGAATATCCAGAAGTTTGCCACCTTCCCGTAGTTTGCGGGTGAGGTCTTTGTCTGCCTGCGAGGGTGTGAGGTTTTCCGAAGGATGGTTGTGCACCAGAATGATCGAACTGGCCAGATTCTCGACCGCCTGTTTGAAAATCAGCTTTGGGTCGGCAACCGTCCCCGAAACACCACCGGCGCTGATCTGAACAGGGCGCAGCACCTCGTTGGCCCGGTTAAGGAGTAAAATCCAGAACTCTTCGTGCGGTTTATCGAGCAGATGCGGCCTGATTTCCTCGTAGGCATCCCGTGAGCAGGTGATGCGGGTGCGTTGGGGCCGGTCCTGTTCGCGCCGACGCCGACCCAGCTCGAGGGCGGCTACAATGCTAATGCCTTTGGCCTCGCCGATACCTCTGAACTTCGATAAGTCTTTAACGCTCAACTTGGCCAGCTCGTTTAGGTTATTCCCCACGCTCTGCAAGATGATCTTGGACACATCAACGGCGGTAAGGTCGGTAGTGCCCGACCCGATCAGAATGGCGATCAGCTCGGCGTCGGAGAGGGCAGCCCGTCCTTTGAGCATTAGTTTCTCACGGGGGCGGTCTTCCTCGGCCCAGCTAAGAATTTTACGGGGGTTATCGTAGTTCATGACGGTGGGGCATAAAAAAACCTCACACGGGTACGTGTAAGGTTTTCATAAATCGTTGGTAGGTAATGGCTGATCGGGATCAGCAAATCACAACAACAATTAGGCAGCTGCCTGAGCCAGCTTGTTGACAAAACGAGCCAGCTTTGACTTGTTGTTTGAGGCTTTATTCTTGTGAATAACATTGCGTTTCGCCAGTTTGTCGAGCGCAGATGCTACTTTCTTATACAGTTCAACAGCCATTGCGTGATCGTGTGTCTCACGGAGAGACTTGACCAAATTCCGGGTTGTTTTGTGCTGGTAACGGTTCAGTAAACGCTTCTTGGCACTCGACCGGATGGCTTTCTTCGCAGATTTGTGATTTGCCATTTTGTATGTAAACGAATTTCTTGTTTCGCAAAAGAGTTGCAAAAGTACGGCTTCTTTCTCAGAACATCAACACTTTGTGCTGAAATTTAAGAAGTTGCCCTGTATGCACTCAATGGCCAACCTATAGAACGGCACCACTCGTTTCCGCGCCGTTGGTGGCAGGTTGTTTTACTGTTGAATATCGGCGTTGATAACCAGAATATTTTCCCAGGCGGCTTCGTTCTCGGCCTTGAAGGTTTTGAAGGGGGCACTCTGCTGAAAATTTTTCATGTCGTCTTCGGTTTGAAACGTCAGATAGTGCACAACATCGTATGAACCCGACCGGCCTGCGGGCTCAATTGTCCGGCCTGCACTGTAATTTACGATGGCTTTCGTTTCACGCTTTAGCGCAGCAAATGCATGCATATGGCGCTCAACAGCTTCTTTCTCAGTGCTGTTTTTGAACTTCACACAAAAAATTTGCTGTTTTAGTGCTTTTCTTGCAGGAGAGTAAGCTCCGTAGATGAAAAGCCCGAAAGCACAGAATACAGCGACAATTAGCAGATAACCCTTTGATTTACGATTCATTGTTATGTTTTCTTGCGGTTAAGCAAAATTTTGTTCTGTTAAAATGGTTCCTTGCTTTAAAAGTTTAACATTTTCTTTGCAAAGTGCTATGTTCGTTCAAAGGTATGTTTTTTTGCTCTGGTTGTATGCGTTCTGCCTACTTTTTATTGCGTCAGAAACACGGGCTAAGGCCCCAGTAAATCGACCAAGCTGGGGCTTCTATTCGCATCGCCAAATCAATCGGCTGGCGGTTTTTACGCTACCTGCCGAGATGATGCCTTTTTTTAAACGCCATATCGATTACCTAACTGATAATGCCGTTAATCCGGACCGTCGGCGGGTGGCAGTGGTGGGTGAGGCTCCCCGGCACTTTATTGATCTCGACGACTATCCCGATACGACAACGGCTACGTTGCCCCGTTACTACAAGGATGCCGTTAGCCGATATGGAGAGGATACGCTGGCGGCTCATGGCATTGTGCCCTGGCATATTCAACTGGCCAAATATCAATTGACCGAGGCAATCCGAACGCGTAACGTTCGTCAGATTCTCCGATTAGCTGCTGATTTGGGGCATTATATTGCCGATGCCAACGTGCCTCTGCATACTACCCGGAACTACAACGGCCAACTGACCAATCAGCAGGGAATTCACGGGTTTTGGGAATCGCGGTTACCGGAGTTGTTTAGTCATCAGTTCGATTTTGTGGTGGGCCCCGCCGATTACGTCCAATCGCCCCAGAAAGCAGCCTGGCGGGCAGTTTTCCGGGCTCATGCTGCCCTCGATTCTGTATTGCGTACCGAGCAGGAACTCACTGCTCAGGTAGGTGATACCCGTAAGTTTGGATTTGAGGAGCGTAATGGGGTAACCACGAAGGTTTACTCCGAAGTGTTTTCGGCGCAGTACCACGAGCGCCTGAAAGGGCAGGTAGAGCGGCAGATGCGCGCGTCGGTAAAAATGGTGGGCGATTTCTGGTATACCTGCTGGGTAGATGCGGGGCAGCCAGATTTACGCGAACTGGCTCGGCAGGAGCTAACCGAAGCAGATAAAAACGAAGAAGCCGCCGAGCAAAAAAGTTGGCTCAGGCGGCTTTTTATGGTTCGGTCAGAAAATTAGTGGCAGTGGGCAGTAGCAGTAGGCTGTTTCTTACATCAACCTCGCTTCTCTGAACGACTGCCACTGCTTACTGCTACTAATTGACACGTAGCTTTTGCCCCGGCCGAATTTTGGTACGCTGCGACATGTGATTTTTCCGGGCCAGTGTAGAGGCCGACATCCCATAGCGGCCGGCAATCGACGAGAGGGTCTCGCCTGAGCGTACCCGATGAAGTACGGTCCGCTTGAACTTGGGCTTAAAGCTCAGATCTGAGCCCGAACTGGCGTTGCGACCTCCGCGTAGGTAATCCCACACCTTACTGGTCAGCAGAAAGTGGTCGGAGGTGACCACGTTTTCGGGGAAAGCGTAAATATTGAGCGGGCTGAAAGGGTTGCCTTCGTAGCGGGTTTCGTAATGGAGGTGCGCGCCATAACTCCGGCCTGTGTTGCCACCGAGCCCGATTTGATCACCGGCTTTCACTAATTGACCTGACTCTACGAGTTGTTTTGACATGTGGCCGTAGAGTGTTTCGAGACCGTTGTAGTGCCGAATCAGCACATACCGCCCGTATCCGTTTCCATCCCAGCCAACTACCCGCACGATACCATCGAAAGCCGCGTAAACTGGGTCGCCGGTTTCGCAGTCGAGGTCGGCACCGGTATGCCAGCGCCCCCAGCGGTAGCCGAAGTTTGAGGTGAGTTTGCCTTGTTGGAGTGGGGCCGACCAGAACCGGTTGGCCGGTGGATCGTACAGCTTAATATCGATTACCTCATCGAAGTCAAGCGGGTTAATGTTGTAAGGGTCAATATGGCGGGAGTCCCAAACGGCGTAGTAATCCGCAATTTTTACCCACTCGTCGCCCACCTGAACCGAGTCGATTACTTCTACCACGCTCGTTTCACCCTGGTCGATCATGCTGGTATCTTCAGCCACGACTGGGTTTACTTCCTTTTTCGGCTCAAATTGATTGTTGAAACGCAGGCTGGTTGTTTCCTGCTCGAACACATCGGCTTGTTTCTTTTCTTCGGCCGCCGGGAAGTTGGGGTTGTAGGTAGTTTTGGGCTTGATGCGCGAGTTTTTGAATAAGCCCCGCTCCTGAGCCTGCGCATGTAGCGTGCTCAGGCCTATGCATCCGAAGGCGATTAGCCAGGCAATCCGGTTTTTTATCATCGGTTCGTTCCAGTAGGCAGTTGGTCAATGATGGGCAGCCCGGAACGAATAATGAACTATGATGGGCAGTTGGCTTCGGCGAGGGAGGCCAGCTGCTCATCAGTAGCTGTTCATGAAGTGTCGTTCGGCAGGCGGGCGATCAGGATCAACCACCAGAGTTAAGTTAAGTACTGTGATATACCCGATTTCAGGCCAGCCAAGCGAACTCGTCTGGCCTGAAATGTAAAATCCGTAAACTAAGCGACCAGATGCTCCTGCATTTCGAGTGTTACCAGATAACGCTCGGCGTCGAGAGCAGCCATACACCCGGTGCCAGCCGCCGTGATGGCTTGCCGGTACACATTGTCTTGGGCATCACCGCAGGCAAATACGCCGGGGATGTTGGTCCGTGTGCTACCTTTCTCGGTCAGAATGTAGCCATTGCTGTCCATGTCGAGGTAGTTTTTGAAAATATCGGTATTGGGTTTGTGGCCAATAGCTACGAAAAAGCCGGTCACGTCGAGGGTGCGTTGTTCGCCCGTTACGGTATCCTGAATCAGAATGCCGTTTACCTCCTCGTCACCCAGGACTTCGAGGGTCTCGGTGTTCCAGAGCACTTCAATGTTGTCTTTCGACAGAACCCGCTGCTGCATGAACCGCGAGGCCCGCATCTGATCGCGCCGAACCAGCATATACACTTTACGGCAGATGTTGGAGAGGTAGCTGGCTTCTTCGGCCGCGGTGTCGCCCGCGCCTACAATGGCTACGTCCTGATTGCGGAAGAAGAACCCGTCACAAACAGCACACGCTGAAACACCCCGACCGTTCAGGCGCATCTCGGAGGGAAGGCCCAGCCATTTGGCCGAAGCACCGGTCGAAATAATAATACTGTCGGCCGTGATTTCGTGTTTCTCGTCGACAACCGCCCGGTGCGGACGTCCGGGGCCGGGGTTGGCTTCAAACTGGACGGAGGTCACCACGCCGTAGCGCACGTCGGAGCCAAACCGGCGAGCTTGTGCTTCGAGGTCCTGCATCATCTGCGGGCCATTGACACCCTGTGGGTAGCCGGGGAAATTATCGACTTCAGTTGTGATGGTTAATTGGCCACCCGGTTGGGCACCCTGATACAATACGGGTTGCATATTGGCCCGTGCGGCATAAATAGCTGCTGTATATCCGGCGGGTCCGGAGCCAATAATAAGGCACTTTACATGTTCGGGAGTCATCGTCACTCAGAAAAGAATGTTGTCAGAATGGATCAGAACAGCCGCTTTTAGTACAAGGCAATGGGTGCCACAAGCTACCGTTCGTAACGACAACATTGGCAAAGTTCAAAAAAATTCCTCGTGAAACCAAGCAGATTAGTAGAGCAAACCAATCCTTTTATCCTATTTCAGCCTCAGTATCGGGGAGTTAGGGCCGATAACCGGGAGAGGATACTCATCCGAGACCGGCTCAAAATCAGCTACAGAATACGCCACTCGATCCGGCGGTTCTGGCGTCGGTTTTCGTCGCTGGTATTGGGTACTAATGGTCGAGTTTTGCCAAATCCGGCCGATTTGATCCGGGTGGGTGCAATGCCAGCTTCGGTCAGGTAGGTGACCACGGTCTGAGCCCGTTTTTTCGATAAGGTCAGATTGGCCGTAGCATCGCCCTGATCATCGGTATGGCCCGATACTTCGATGGTTACCGTCGGGTTCAGCTTCAGAAAATCCGCCAACCGGTTTAGCTCCGTTCGTGACTTATCGGCCAGATCGTACCGGCCCGACTCAAAAAACAGGTTGTTGAGTGTCTCCTTGCCTGTAGGGCTGATGGGTTCGAGGGCTACCGGAAGGGCTACACCACTGCTGGTTTCCTTCGTCTTTTGGGTAAAATCGAACGAAAGACTTTTGAATAGGTAACCGGGGCTGCTCACGTACAGGGCATACTCGCCCTCGGTCGGGAGTACAATAGCGTACTGGCCGGTTTGGGCGTCGGACTTGACCCGCGAAATAGTCTGGTTGGTAGCCAGGTCGATCAGCTCAACGGTGGCCGTAACCGGTTTCTGGTTTTTGCTGTTGGCCACCACGCCTTTGAGGTAGCTAACCGGTTTTACCCGCTCGCGCAGCGACTCGGGCATGTCGAACACGTAAATCCGCGACCGTTGCGAAATGCCCTCTTTCTGTTCCTCGAATGAATAATAAGCCCGTGCTCCGTTGGCCGACACAAACAGCGAAGCCTGATCCTCAGCCGTATTGATAGGATACCCCAGATTGCCGGGTTGGCTCCAACGCACCGAGGCCGTGGTGACCAGACTGTCGCTCACAAAAAGGTCATAGCCGCCCATACCAATGTGCCCTTCCGACGCAAAAAACAGGGTTTGTCCGTTGGCGTGAATAAACGGTGATGCTTCGTTGAAGGTCGTGTTAATGGGTGTGCCCATGTTGACGGGAGCCAACCAGTTGCCCTGCTCGTCGGCGTCGGTACGCCAGATGTCGCGTTTGCCCTGACCACCGGGCCGGTCTGATACAAAATACAGCCGCCGACCATCGGCCGATAAAGCGGGTTGTGATTCGTAATAGCGGCTGTTTACCGTTGGGCCGAGGTTCTGGGGTTCAGACCATTCGTTGCCGGTTCGCCGGGTAATGTACAGGTCGCAGCTACCCATCCCTTTACGACCCTGGCAGGCGGCAAACACCAGGGTGCGCCCATCGGCCGAAAGGCTGGGAGTCCCTTCATTGTCGACCGTATTGATATTGGGAGATAGCGATACGGGGGGCTGCCAGGTTTCACCGTTGAAGGTGGTCGTAAACAGGTCTTCGTCACCTTCGGGTTTTAAAACCGTAAACACGAGGGTCTGCTCGTCGGCGGTGAGCACCGGAAAATATTGCGAGGGGGTAGTTTGCAAAGCCGACGAAAGTGGGCGGGGCGTTACGGCCTGTGGGCGTTGGGTAGCTTCCTGCCCGAAGCGGGCGGTGGCCAACAGCCGCTCTACGCGCAGGGCCTGTGCCGACTGCGGGGCAAACAAGGTCGCATATTTTTCTAAATAGGGAATCGCTTCGGCGTATCGGCCGAGCCGGAGCAGCAGGTTACTCAACGATTGGTAGGCCGGTGCCGTAGTGGGGGCATCGGGCTGAAGCCGCACTGCTTCGCGGTAGGCCAGCAGGGCGGGCTCTACTCGTTTGGTAAACTCGTACAGTTGCCCCAGCTTCAGGTGCGCATCGGCAAAGGAAGGTTCGCGCTTAATTGCTTCCTCCATGAACGCAATGGCTTCGGTGGCTTTACGTTCGCCAAAAAGCTTCATCGATTGTTCATAAAGCTGCTTAGTTTTGGGAGCCTGTGCCTGACAATCAACCGAGACCAACGAACCGATAATGACAATCAGGCACCAGTAAACCCTGATGAATGAGTGACCAGGGGTAACTATCTGGTAAAACCGATCAACTGTTCGCTGTTTGCTGTCAGTTGGTCGTTGCCTCATGGAATATCCATGTACTTGTGGGTTTGCAACGATACCTGCCATTGCGGATTACTTTTTACGTACTCAACGATGAGCGGCAGCATTTCTTTTGTTCGGCTCCATTCGGTTTGCAAAAACAGCCGACAATCGGGGCGGAGGTAGGGTACAAACGACTCCGCAAAGGCAAAATCCGACTGGTTATAGATAATCACTTTTAATTCGTCGGCTTGCTCATAAATGGCGGGATTGGGCTTTTTGAACTTCTTCGGTGAGAAGCAAATCCAGTCCCAGCTACCGGTTACGGCCTCGCACACCCCCGAAGTTTCGATGTTCGTTTTGAACCCGGCCGCCTGCAAGGCCAGCGTAAGGTCGGTAAGATCGTGCATGAGGGGTTCGCCACCCGTGATAACGGCCATACGGCCGGGGTGGGCAGCCGCTTCGGCCACAATCTGATGGATAGACTGATGTGGGTGGGCGTTTACATCCCACGACTCTTTCACGTCGCACCAGTGGCAACCCACATCGCAGCCCCCCAGTCGGATAAAGTATGCCGCCCGGCCGCTGTGTGCTCCTTCGCCCTGTAGGGTGTAAAAAGCTTCCATTACGGGTAGGGTGGTGGTTGATATAATTGGTTGATTGAGTGTCGTATTCATCGGGCAAAGATACGGATTATGGGCGAGCCGGTTGAGGTAGACCGGCAAGGTAAACACACTTCAGACGGTTTTTCAGACCATCTATCCAATTCCGGTTGACTATCTGGACTAGCCTCTTTAGCTTTGGTAAGTACAACTAATAGAAGTGAACCAATAGCAACAACAAATACGGTCATGAAACGAAATGCCTGGGTACTATACGCGGCTCTGGGAGTGGTCAGTGCGCTGGGACTAAGTGGATGCGCATCGAGCAAATACCTGCAACTTACCCCCGTGACAGGCGATGTGGCGCATGTTGAAGGGCGTATGGTGACAAAGGCCGAGGTGGATAGCCTGGTTGTGGTGGCTTCGTTTGAACGCGAAGACATGGAATACCTGGCTATGGATATTGAAATCAAAAACAAATCGAGCCGGCCGGTGCGTGTTGACCCGGTCAACTTTAGGTACGTAGCCCTTACCGCGAGCGAAGATACCCTCCGCGAGTCGCACAACCCGGCATTGGCGGTGGCCCGCACAGCCGCCGATCCAACGGTTGAGGGAGAGCGGGTAAAGAGTAAAGTAGCCCGCGAAGAACGACGCCTGAAAACGGCCCGTATCATCAATACGGTGTTGCTGGTGGCGACTGTAGCCAGTGATATCTCGTCATCGACGCGCCGACAGTCGGTCGAGAGTAGATTTCAAAACCGCGTGGCTCACAACAATGCGTACCAACTAATTCAGGCCAAGCGGGTGATTGATCACGGGGTATTTGCCGACCGGATGCAGCAATACGGTTTTGAAACCTACCGCTGGAGCGAATTGGCCCTGCAACGGACGTACATTGAACCGGGCGAATCGGTACGTGGATTCGTCTATCTGCCCAAAGCAAATGCAGCCCAGTTTATTCGGCTAAACTACCCGGTTTCGGAGCAGAGTCATGTTTCGCTCGTGTTCAGCCAGGAAATGGTGAGCCGAAAACGATAACCGAGGGTATAAGTGAATGAACAATGTAAAATGAATGCCTGAATTACCCACTCACAGCCAGTCCTTTAATCATACATTTCACATTGTTCATTATACATTAATTCAGTCTAAGCACTTAAAGACAGCGGGCGCGTCGGTGGTTATGTACCGACGCGCCCGCTGTTTTTGCGGTATTGTGTACTTAAAATACGCGCTCACCACCTACCCAGGTCTGTAGCACCTTGGTTTGGCGCAATTCGGGAGCAGGGGCTTTCATGATGTCTTTGTTGAGTACCACAAAGTCGGCTTGCTTACCGGGGGCGATGCTACCGCGCATCTGGTCTTCAAAGTTGGCGTAGGCCGCCCAGCGAGTCATAGCCAGCAGAGCCGATTGGCGGTCAACTGCGTTTTCGGGCTGGTAGCCACCCGCCGGGAAATTTTTGGCATCCTGCCGGGCCGTGGCCGAGTGGAAGCCAAACAAAGGGTTGACTGCCTCGACCGGGAAATCGCTGCCAAATGCAATTACATTGTTTTGTTTCATCAGATCTTTGAAGGCATAGGCGCCTTTTACCCGCACCGGCCCGAGCCGTTCGGCGGCCCAATACATATCGGAGGTAGCATGGGTGGGTTGTACCGACGGAATCACCGAGTACCGATTGAATTTCCAGACATCTTCGGGCGATACCACCTGTGCGTGCTCGATGCGCCAGCGACGGTCGTTTTTGGTTTTCAGGAGTTTGCCGTACAGGTCCAGAATAAGGTGGTTGGCCGAGTCGCCGATACAGTGCGTGTTGGCCTGAAACCCGCTACCCGCCAGCTGAGTCAGAATCCGCTCCAGCTCGGCGGGGCTAAGGAGCAGAAAGCCGGTGGTTTCGGGCCGGTCGCTGTAGGGCTTGCGCAGGCAGGCACCACGTGAGCCGAGGGCCCCGTCGGCGTACAGCTTAAACGACCGAACGGTGAGCCGGTCGGTTTGGTACGGTCCTTTTTTGAGGTAATAATCGATGTTGGGCAGGCCGAGCGAGATCATGGCGTAATCGCGGATCTTCAGTTTGCCTTCTTTCTGCAACCGCTCAATCAATTCAATGTCGTTACGGTTCAGGCCCGCATCCGACACCGACGTAAGGCCGTACGAGAAACACATTTTCTGAGCCGCCAGCAGCATTCGCTCTTTGTCCTGATCGTCGGGTTGCGGAATTACCCGCCGAACCATCTGCATGGCGTTATCGACCAAAACACCCGTGGGCTGCCCCTGGGCATCGAGCACCACTTCGCCCCCGGCGAGTTTGCTGCCGCCCGTAATCTGGGCCAGTCGGAGGGCCTTGCTGTTGACGAGCAGGGCGTGCCCATCAACCCGGGTCAGGGCCACCGGGATGTTCGGGAAAGCGGCATCGAGCAGGGCCTTTGTGGGGAAACCCCGCACGGGGGAGTCGGTAGCGGGCCAGTCGTTCTGATCCCACCCCCGACCAATGATCCACATGGCCTGCGGGTTTTTCTCGCCAAACGCTTTCAGCCGCTGTACTACTTCGGCGTATGACCCGGCCCCGACCAGATCGGCCTGATCGAGCATTTGGCCCAGGCCCATAAAGTGCGAATGCGGGTCGAAGAAACCCGGATACACCGGTTGACCGCCCAGATCGGCAGTGCTGTCGGCGGTGTATTGTTTGGCCAGTTCGTCGGCAGACCCAACCGCCAGAAATTTCCCGTCTTTAACGACAAAGGCGTTGGCGGTCGAAAAGGCCGAGTCGGCGGTGTAAATGGTGGCATTTGTTACCAGTAAATCGGCTGATTGCCGTTGCTGACAGCCGACCAGCAAGAGGCCGGCAAACGCAGATGCGAGAGATACGGAAGAGCGTACGCGCATGATGTTGATTAAGTAGGTCGCAATTATACGGCACTTTTCGACAACGGAGCGACTTATAGTCGTTAGGTTTGTGAATCTTGCTTTCGTCGGTGTATTAAGGCAGTTTGTCGATTGGTATCTATACGCAATAGAGGAGTAAACCTGTCTAAACACTAATTTTGACTTTCATACGCGCATTTCCCCATTTTATGAGATACTGCTCTTTTCTGGTTTGTTTTTTCCTCTCGTTCCAGGTACTTGCCCAGCAGCCCACCCGCCCCACGACAACCACACAACCGCAAACCGATACGCCCACTTCGCCCGTTCAGCGGGCCCTACAACGCACGGTAACGCTGGCCAATTTACCCCAGAAAGGTAGTTTGCTTTCATTGTCGGAAGTGGTGTCGTCTGCCGTTGCCAACAACTATCAAATTCGGGTGAACCGCTCACAGGAGCTGATTGCCCAAAATAACAATACAAAAGGTTTTGCCGGGTTTTATCCTACGGTGAATTTTACGTTTCAGAACAACCTGCTGGTGCAGAATCTGCGGCAGGATTTCTTTAACTTCAATGTTCCTCCACAACGGCTCTATGGTGTTGTTAACCGAAATGCCACCGTTGGGCCTGCGGCTACGTACACTGTGTTCAATGGATTTGGCCGCGAAGCTACCCTTGCCCGGCTCGGCCAGCTGGTACGGGTGGCCGAAGTAAATACCCGCGCCAATATTGAGCTGACCATTGCCGACGCCACTACGGCTTACTACGACGTAGTGCGGCAGCTTCAGCGTTTGATTGCGTTCCAGCAGGCGTTGGATATCTCCCGCGAACGACTCGAACTCGCACGGGCCACCTACGAGGTCGGGACGCGGTCGAAGGTTGATTTTCTGAGTGCACAGGTCGACTACAATGCTGATAGTGCCGCCTTGATGACGCAGCAACTGAATCTGCGCAACGCTAAAGTGGTGTTGAATACGTTGCTGGTACGCGAATTAGATACGGAATTTGCCGTACGGGATACCATTCTGGTACGCTCTGATCTGTCGTTGCCCGACCTGCGCGAGTCGCTCAAACAGCAGAATCCACAATTGGCAGCTGCCGTACTGAATCAGCGTCTGGCAGCTATTGATGTACGTTTGGCCCGAGCCCAGCAGTATCCTCAGGTTGATTTGCTGGGCGGATATAGTTTTTTGCCTACTGACAACCAGGCTGGCTTCGGAACGCGCCGAGGCCGCAACGAAACGTATTCGTTGGGAATTCGGATGGTGTTGCCGTTGTACAATGGCGGAAACCTGAAACGTCAGCTTGCCAATGCCCGGATCAACGAACAGATCACCGCCGATCAGACCGCTAACCAGCAATTACAGCTCATGTCGGCGCTTGAGCAGTCGTATCAGCAATACCGCAACAGCCTCGCTCAACTCCAACTGGAAGTGCAGAATTATCAGATTGCTCTTCAGAACGTTGATATCGCCTACGACCGCTACCGGATTGGGAACTCTACGTTTGTCGAGTTTCGGGATGTACAGCGCAATGCACTCACGGCCCAGACGCGCCTAATTGATGCCTCCTTCAACGCTAAGTCGGCCGAGATAGAACTGCTCCGTCTGAGCAGCACCATAACCAAGTAATCGTTTCTGCGTTTATAAAATCGTAACCAGACTAAGGGAGCGGAGGGGCTGCGAAGCCACAATGTCCGATTTCTTCAGTCCGGTTACGATTTTTTCGTTTACCCCGTAGGCCGGTGCTAACCTATCGCAGATACCATGAAAGAGCCTGTACAACCCTTCGACTGGCAACGGATTCTTATCCATGATTTTCCGTGGATGTACCTGGGTGAGGTGGCTCTGCGTACGGCCATTATGTTTACGGTGGTGTTGCTAGCCCTGACCATATCGGGTAAGCGATCGGTGAAACAATTATCGGTCTATGAACTGGTATTGCTCATTGGGTTAGGCTCAGCCGCGGGCGATCCTATGTTTTACGACGACGTTCCGTTGAGTACGCCTATTGTTGTGTTTGTGGTCATGATGGGCTGCTACAAAATCATTACCCGCCTGAGCGATAAGAACCGGCGGCTCCGCGAAAGTCTTGAAGGCAAACCCGTGTACGTGATTCAGAACGGATGTATCGAAACCCGCAACTTCGATGAAGAAGATCTCGGGCAAGACGAACTCTTTTCCGAACTGCGGCAGGGCGGTATTGAGCATTTGGGGCAGGTTCGGCTGGCAATTCTGGAGCCAAATGGTCAATTAAGCGTTTTCCGGTCGACGGATGATGCGTGCAGGCCAGGGCTGCCCATTTTACCTCATCTGCTACGGCTCGCAACAGATACGCTTGTGGTACCGGGCCAGTATGCCTGCACAACGTGTGGGCATGTACAGCCGTTTGAAGGGACTGAAAGGCAACCCGCCTGCCAACAGTGTGGCCGGCACCACTGGGTAAAAGCTATGGGCTGACGGTACTGGGTCGGGTGCGGGTTGTGGGGGCTACCGAACGCTTATTGGTTTGCTTGACAATCGTTTTGGCTTGATCGGTCAGGAATTTCAACAGAAGTTTTTCGACGCCATCCAGCCCGTATGGGCTCGTTTGCCGAAACCGGTTTCGGTGTTCGATGTACGGGTTAAGGTCCTGGCACTCGTAGGCTTCCAGAATCTGCGGATGTACGTAATGTTTCCGGCAAACGGTGCGGGTGTTGCCCAGCCGGTGCGACACTTCATCGAGCACGGTGTTTACATTCTTTTTGGCTTCCTTTTCCGTTGTGCAGGGCTCCAGCTCCACCAACAGCCGAAGGGCATTGACGGTACCGGCCCAGGTACGAAAATCCTTCGCTGAAAAGCTATCGCCCATTACCTGCTGTAGGTACTCGTTGACCATACCCGAATCAATACTGCGTCGTTCGCCGGTTTCGTCGAAGTACTGAAAAAGCTCTTTACCGGGAATATCACGGCAGGCTTTCACCAACCGCGACAGCCGTCGGTCGTGCAGCGTAATGTCGTGGTAAATTCCTTTTTTGCCTTTGAAACTGAAACGGAGTTCGGCTCCCTGCATTTTCACATGCCGGTCTTTCAGGGTTGTGAGTCCGTACGAACCGTATTCTTTCTCGTAAGCCGCGTTGCCGATTCGGATCAGGGTATGCTCCATTACGCTCAGGGCAATGGCAATGACTTTATCGCGCGGAAGCCCCGTTTTTTTCAGGTCCTGCTCAATTTGCTGGCGTAGCAGCGGCAGTTTCTGGCCGAATGAAATCATCCGAAAAAACTTGGTTTCGCTCCGAATGGCGTTCCAGTTGGCGTGGTAGCGGTACTGTTTCCGATTTTTTGTATCGATTCCCGTTGCCTGTAAATGGCCGTTGGGTTTAGCGCAGATCCATACGTTTTGCCAGGCTGGGGGTAACGCCATTTTGGTAATTCGGGCGAGCGTAGCCTCATCATCGACGGGTTGGCCATCGGGAGCCAGGTACGTAAACCGGTCGCCTTTCCGTTGCCGCGAAATGCCCGGCATGGTATCGGAGGTGTACTGAAGTTTGGCGGCTTTGGCTGCTTTGACCGGGTCTTCGGCCAGTTCCAGTAAATTCATTCGCGTGTAGTTGTTGAGTGTACCAACTAAACCCCCGCAAGGCAGTGACGGTTTATTTGACCGAGATGTTTCGGGGGCAGGGCATCAGACCTCAACCGCAATACCTACTTCTGCACGGCCTTACCGAACCCCAGTAGCGACAGCGCCAGCATGTAATGATAAAAATCGGTAGGGTGCATCAGTTGCGAAAACGACTCGGCCTTGGTGGCAATAGCCGCCAGCATGACGGCAATCACAATCCAGAGCGCGTTGGGTACCCGGCGCATCAGGCCAAATACACCAAGGAGCATAACCAGTAAAATACCGAGCGATGAAGATACCGGCCGAAATACGCGCACATCGGGCAAGAGCAGCACTACAAACAGGAAAAGGCCCAGTACGAGGGTCATCACAAACGGAATAAGCTTTACCGTTCGGCGCATCACCAGAGCCCAGGTGGCCATCACGACACAAACAATCCCGAGCGTACTGGCCAGCGTTTGCAGGGATTCGTGCAGAGCTTCCAGATTTTCGACACCGGCAAATCGGGCCGTGCCGGCAATGGCTGCCAGCGAAATGGTCAGCAGAAAAAAGCCCCAGAGCAACCGATTGTAAAAAGGCAGGTGACCAAAAAAATGCCAGAAAACACCAACGCCCGTGATGGCCAAAGCCGCGTCGGAAATGACGTGCGAAAGAATCATGCCGAAATGTACAGAAAATAGTCATTGGTCTTTCCGGCTTTCCCTCTACTTTTGCGAGGCTTTTTATTGGTGCTGTTTGAGGTTACGGTCAACGATTCGGCATCTAAAATCAACGATTTACGAGCAACATGAGCGTATTAGTCAACAAGAACTCAAAAGTTATCGTCCAGGGCTTTACTGGTTCGGAGGGTAGTTTCCATGCCCAGCAGATGATGGAATACGGCACCAACGTGGTTGGCGGTGTCACACCCGGCAAAGGAGGACAAACGCACCTCGACCGCCCGGTGTTCAATACCGTACGGGATGCTGTTGAGCAGACCGGCGCCGATGTGTCGATCATTTTTGTGCCCCCCGCTTTCGCGGCCGACGCCATCATGGAGGCTGCCGATGCCGGTATTCAGGTGATTGTATGTATCACCGAGGGCATTCCGACCGAAGATATGGTGATGGCCAAAAATTATCTGGCTGGCAAAACCTGCCGTCTGATCGGGCCAAACTGCCCCGGTGTGATGACGGCCGAAGAGTGCAAGGTTGGGATTATGCCCGGCTTCATTTTCAAGAAAGGTACGGTTGGTATCGTTTCGAAGTCAGGTACACTTACCTACGAAGCCGTTGACCAACTGACCAAAGCGGGTCTGGGCCAAACAACGGCTATTGGTATCGGTGGTGACCCAATTATTGGCACTACGACCAAAGAAGCCGTTGAACTCCTGATGAACGACCCCGAAACAGAAGCCATCGTGATGATTGGTGAAATCGGTGGCGGTATGGAAGCCGAAGCGGCCCGTTGGATTAAGGCTGATGGCAACCGGAAGCCGGTAGTTGGCTTTATTGCTGGCCAAACCGCGCCTAAAGGCCGCCGTATGGGCCACGCTGGTGCTATTGTCGGTGGTGCTGATGATACGGCAGCTGCCAAAATGGCTATCATGCGTGAGTGCGGTATTCACGTAGTGGAGTCACCGGCCCTTATCGGCGAAACCATGCTGAAGGCCCTCGGTAAAAATTAATGAACGAGTGAAAGAGAGAAAGAGCGATGGCCCAATGGGCCGCAAGGTGAAAGAGCAAACACAGAAGACGAACGGATGGATGCGACGTGGTCTTGCTGTACTCGCTCTTTCACTCCTTCACTCCTTCGCTCTTTCGCTTTTTGCGCAAACCACCCGCAATGGCGTTGGCCCTGAGCAACGCTACTATGCCGTACACAGCTTTGCCGACGATTGGCTTGTGTACGATGAGGCTGCCAAGGCCTATGTGCCTTACCTCCCCGAAATTCATGCCGATGCCCCCGCGGTGAGCGCTTCCATTGATCTGGAAAGCAACCGGCATTATCAGCTCCTGCTATATACCGATACCGATTCCTACGTGTTTATCAATGCTGCCCTGAAAAAACAGTTGTTGGGTGGCCGTTGGTACACGTTTTCGATCGACAGTTTGTACAATGCGTACCGGCAACCTCGGGTGCTGCTCTCCATTTATGGGTCGGCCGGCGTGGCTGGCAAGCAGATGATTATGGGGTACCCCAAATCGATTTTGCAGAAGCCGGTGGTACTGAGCGACGACAATCTGAGCGTACGGCCCCGGACTTTTTCGGTCTATCAAAATTTTTTCGGGCTTGGTTTGCTCTTCCTACTGGCTATTCATGCCTTGTTGTTTAGCCTGTACCGGCGGGCGTTTCTGGTGCTGTACGATCCCCGCGATTTATTTGCTCTGCGGGTTCGGGATGAGTCGTTCCTGATTAACCGCCCCCTTAGCCGTACGGTACTCCTGTTTTTGATCAGCCTCAGTTTTGTAATGGGCTATTTGTTTCTGTTTGTACAGAGCCGCAACGTCAACGTGTTCTCGTCGCGTACCTTACTGCTTGATCAACAGAATTTTGGGGCTCTGCTACTGTATTACCTGTTGGTCAGCGTGCTGGTATTTCTGTCCTTTCTGGGCAAATATTTGATGTTGCAGGTGGTTGGGAGCCTGTACCGGTTCGAGAGTGTGGTCAATATCCACTTCTTCAAAGTAGTCCAGTCATCACTACTGTTCTTCACGGCCATTGGCTTTCTGGCGGCTATTGTCATTTTCAACGGCCCTGCCATCGAAAACCTCACGAATTACCTGCTAATCCCGTTTACGGTCTTCTACCTGGTGCGGTTAGTACTTTTGTATTTGGTTATACGAGCTCAGGCACCTATCAAAAGTCTTTATTTAATTTCGTACCTTTGCATCGTTGAATTAGTGCCCTTGCTAATTGGTGTGCGGTTTGCACTGTAAGGTTTTCCTTCTTTTATCAAGTCAACCGCAATGCATCAGGAGGCTTGCTGGCATCTAAGCTTCGAATCGTATAACGAGGTTTATTCAATGAACGAAACAAGCACCCAGCAATCAGAAAATCGGTTAACGAAGGTTTCGAGCGTCTTAGTTACTCAATCCAGACCTGACGAAAAATCTCCTTATTTCGACTTAGCCAGCAAGTACAACCTTACCATAGACTTCCGACCATTTATCCAAATCCAGGGCGTATCGTACAAAGATTTCCGTAAACAAAAGATCAATATTCTCGATCACACGGCCATTATTTTCACGAGCCGTAACGCGATTGATCACTTTTTCCGTATCTGCCAGGAAGGACGGGTTGAGGTACCTGCCGACATGAAGTACTTCTGTATTTCGGAGCAGACGGCCAACTACCTCCAGAAGTATATTGTGATTCGGAAGCGGAAAATCTTCACCGGTACCAAAACGGCGGCCGAACTGATGGAAATTATCAAGAAGCATAAAACAGAGAAGTTTTTGTTTCCGTGTTCCAATATTCGCCGAAACGATATTCCGGAGTTTATGGATACAAGTGCGCTGCACTTTACCGAAGCGGTCATGTACGAAACGGTACCCACTGACCTGTCGGACCTGGATATTAAGTCGTTTGACATTATCGCTTTCTTCAGCCCGTCGGGGGTAACTTCGCTGTTTAGCAATTTCCCTGATTTCCAGCAGAATGGAACCCGGATGGCGGCTTTTGGCCCCACAACGGCCAAAGCAATCAAAGAAGCGGGCCTGACGCTCGACATCGAAGCTCCGCTACCCAACGCACCCTCGATGAACGGTGCTCTGGAATTGTATATCAAAAAAGCCAACAATCTGTAGGCTCGGTAAGTTAGCATAGGAGGTCAGGCGTTTGCGTCTGACCTCTTTTTTGTTTCAATATTTTCTGTCTATACTGCGTTTAGATTAAAAGTCATTTATTGACAACGGCTCGTAGCTGAGGGGCAGAACCTGCCAGTTGCGGGCAACCGGGAATAACCAGTGATCAATTGACCTAGAAACTTTACACGGCCAGCTTTATGGGGCGCATTGTTTACGCATTACTATCACTGCTTTTGTTGGGCACAAGCGGGTTTGTGCACGCCCAAAATGACCCTCAGTTTAGCATGTATATGTTCAACCCGCTGTATTATAACCCGGCGGGGGCAGGGTCGGAGGGAGTGCCGCGTTTTCAGTTGGTGCACCGTACCCAGTGGGCCGGTTATCAGCCAACCATTACCGACAATGGCGGAGGGCCAAGCACCCAACTGTTCTCGTTTAACATGCCTCTGGATAAAATTAAAGGAGGAGTTGGCATTTACGCAATGAACGACCGGCTTGGGCCGGCTATCAATCAGGCTGTACAGGTTTCATACGCGTACCGGATGGCCTTAAAAAATGGCACATTGGCGGTAGGGGTACAGGCAGGCTTGTATAACCGAGGTTTTGATTTTGGTCAGTTTCGCCCCAACGAGCCCGATCCGTTACTTCAGCAGGGCCGTATTACGCAGGCCCGGCCCGACCTGGGCGCTGGCGTTTATTACAATACGGTCGATTATTGGGTGGGCGTAAGTGTTCTGCATATTAACCAACCGGCATTTCGGCTCGGTACCGACCGTCTGGTAGTGCCTCAGGAGCGGACTGCGTATTTGACGGCCGGTTATCGGCTTGGTTTTGGCTATGATCTTGATCTTCAGCCGTCGGTTTTAGTAGCTATGGCTACACCAACGACTAAGACGGCCATTTCTGCCAATATTCTGGCTACCTATCAGCAACGGTACTGGGCTGGCCTGGGCTACCGCGTTGGTGATGCGCTAATGGCCACGGTAGGCGTAAGTTTGCTTCGGAACAATGCCCTACGCTTTGGGTATGCGTTTGACTTTACCACTAATACCTACGCAAACAAAGCTCCTACCTCCCACGAAATTTTGCTTAGTTACTCATTACCTCCAATCGATGCCCGTAAAAAGCCTATTATTCGTACCCCGCGTTTCCGGTATTGAAAATACGGCTAATAGGTAAGTAGACTTGCTTAAATCGGCTCAGATAGACAAATTGGCCCTATTATTGTTAGGCTGTTTGCAGGGAGGATAGTAATTTTGAGGGATTGACCCTTGATAATGACCTTGTTTTTATCTGTTTTTAATTGGTAAATAGTACCCGAAGTCTAATTTTTTCGCCTGTACGGCATAACAATACAATAACCGAACGGATTTTCGTTTTTAGTTCGGTCTTGCACAAGAAGAAAATAAGTACGCTACTGACATGAAGTACACCTGGTTTACAGTAAACGCAACCCGAGGGGCAATGGTCGCGGCTGTGGTTCTGCTAATGCAGAGTTGCGGTTTTGTTAAGTCTAAATTTGGCGGAAGAGGGGGTAAAGACGGTGGTGACGTTGGTGTAATCAATGGTGAGATTACTGCTGACAAAGGCCGTAAAGGTTGGAAGCAAACTACGCCCTACGGCATGGTGCTCGTTCCCTCAGGCTCGTTCATTATGGGTCAGGCCGACGAAGACGTGGCCGCTACCCAGATTAACATGAACCGTCGGGTAACGATCAGCTCGTTCTATATGGACGATACCGAGGTTACCAACCACGAGTACCGCCAGTACGTCAACGCACTCCTGACCGATTCGGTATCGACCATCGGCGAGGAGGAAATCATGGCAAAATTTTATCCGGATACGGCCGTTTGGAAAAACGACTTCACGTATCACAACGGCGACCCGATGCTGGAATACTATTATGGTCACCCAGCCTTTGACACCTACCCGGTGGTGGGTGTAAGCTGGCAGGCGGCTCAACATTTCTGCTCGTGGCGCACCAACGTGTACAACGACTTCCGGACTAAAGAAGGTCAGTTTGTGTCGCCCCGTTTCCGGTTGCCTTCTGAGGCCGAGTGGGAGTGGGCTGCACGGGGCGGTAAGCAAGGAGCCAAATACCCCTGGGGTAACCCATATGTGGCAAACGGCAAGGGTTGCTACTTGGCTAACTTTAAGCCTCAGCGCGGCAACTTCGATGCAGACGGCTATCCGTACACAGCCCCGGCAAATGCCTACAACGCCAATGATTACGGTCTGTACAACATGGCCGGTAACGTAGCTGAGTGGTGCCGCGATGCATACGCTGATAACTCAAACGCCATTGTTTGGGATATGAACCCGGACAACCAGAATGCCGACGAGCCGCGTAAAGTAGTTCGGGGTGGTTCATGGAAAGATATTGCCTACTATCTGGAAACCGGTACGCGGTACTACGAGTACGAGAACGCCAAGCGGTCGTATATCGGATTCCGTTGCGTAATGGACAACCTCGAAGGGCGGACCGCATCGATGCGGGGTGGCCGGAGCGGTGGCTCACGCAGCAAAGCAACCAAAGCCAGCAGCAGCAGCCGGGGGAGCAAAAGCAGCCGGGGTGGCCGTGGCAACAACAGCAAAGCTTAATTCGTAATCACAAAAACAGTTCACCATACGCTTTAATTAGCCCATCTTATGGCAGCAGGAAAGAGAGTCAATTTTTTCTGGGATCGTCTCGTACCAACCATTTATAGTGCCGGAGCCGCAGTCGTAGTACTTGGGGCCATGGCTAAGATTCAACACATTACGTCGCTGGGCTGGCTTCTGACGGCCGGTCTGATTATCGAGGCTGTTATCTTCGCTTTGTATGCTATGCAGAGCTTCCTGTTCCCTGCCGCTGGTGTCGACTATGAGTGGGAGCGGGTTTATCCTGAGCTGGCCGACGACTACAAAGGTGAACCTCGTAAGGCCGCCGTTGCTGTTCCGCAGGCCAATGGTCTGACGGCCAACATGGATCAAATGTTGGCACAGGCTAAGGTAACGCCAGATATTTTTGAAAAACTGGGCACGGGCTTCCGCACGCTGTCTGATTCAGTGTCAAAAATGAAGGATCTGACGGATGCTACCGTAGCGACCAACGAGTACGCCCGGAACGTGAAAACAGCCTCGCAGTCGATCGGTGAAATGAACAAGTCGTACGGTACAGCTATCACAGCTATGAACTCGATGGCTGATGCAACCACCGACGCCAAAGACTACCGCGATCAGTTCCAGAAGGTAACCAAAAATATGGGTGCCCTGAATGCGGTGTACGAACTGGAGTTGCAGGATACAAACAAACACCTGAAGGCAATGAACGCCTTCTATGGCAGCCTGACCTCCGCTATGGAGAATATGGCCGACGCCAGCCGCGATACGCAGCAGTTCAAAAACGAGCTGGCCAAACTGACGGGCAACCTGTCGTCACTGAACAATGTGTACGGCAGCATGCTCACAGCTATGCGCGGTAATCAATAAAAGGATGCATGTGTCAGGTTGGGGTGTTGGCACGGTCGCAGATCGGTGCAACTCGCCAACCTGACAACACGGCAACTTTGTACTAACTCTACAACTCTTTAATTATCACTACCCCACATTATGGCAGGTGGCAAAGAAACACCCCGTCAGAAGATGATCGGGATGATGTACCTGGTTTTGACCGCGTTGCTTGCCCTGCAGGTGACATCGGCCATTCTGGAGAAATTCATCCTGATCAATAACAGTCTGGAGCAATCGACGGGGGCTATAAATCAGGTTAACGACGCTACAATCAAAAATATCCGGGCTACGGTTGAGAAGTCTGGAAATCGCCCCGCCGATGTAGCGGTCATCCGGCAGGCCGAAGAAGTCCGTAAGATGGCATCAGAAATGATCAGCCAGATTGACGGTCTGAAACAACGTCTGATTGAAGAAGCAGGCGGTGGTCTTGATGAAACGGGCAATATCAAAAACGCCAGTGAAGAAGAAAAAGTAGCTCAGATCATGGTGGGCCCTAACCGCAATGGTGAAGCCTATGCCCTGAAAAACCAGCTGAACGGCTTTGTTACGAATCTGAGCAAGTACACCAATGCGAAGTTTGCGCCCCTGGCGGTTGATGGTAAAGATGATGCCATTGCCAGCCGGTCAGCCGAACAGCGTCGGAAAGATTTTGCTGAACTAAACTTCGCCCAGACGCCCGTACCGGCCGCTTTGGCCGTTTTGAGCCAGAAACAGTCGGAGGTACGTCGTATTGAAGGCGAAACACTGGAAGTACTGGCTTCGAAAGTGGGTGCAGCCGACGTGAAGTTCGATAAGATCATGGCCATGCTGAGCATGGAATCGAAGGTGGTGGTTGCGGGTACGAAGTTCAAAGGTGAGATGTTCCTGGCGGCTTCATCGTCGGGTATTCAACCCCGGATGAGTCTCAGCGGTGCACCTGTCCGGATGGACAATGGCCGCGGGGTTATCGAGTTTACGGCCCAGGGTGGTGCTTACGATAAAAATGGTTTGGCCCGCCGGGTCCTGACAGGTTCGATCTCGTACAATGCACCCGATGGCACCTCGAAAACAGTGCCGCTGCAAGCTGAGTACTTTGTAGCCAAGCCAACGTATCAGGTTGAGACAGGTACGCTGCCTCCGCTCTATCTGGGTTGTGCCAATAAACTGAGCATTCAGAGCCCGCAGTTGGGCGCCCTCTGGAACCCCAGCATTACGGCTTCGGGTGCCGATGTGATCAACAGTGGTGAGAAAGGTAAAGTAACGGTGGTGCCAAGCGCACAAAGTGTAGCCATCAACATCAGCAACGGGGGTAACCTGTTGGGTACTGAGAAATTCCGGGTAAACCGGGTTCCCAAACCGACGCTGGAATACTATGTCGGTGGTTCGAAAGTCGATGAGCGCCGAGGTATGTCGGCTTCCGCTGTGCGGAGTATCCGGGTAGTGGCTGTACCAGACGAAAGCTTCAAAAACTTCAACCCCGAAGATGCCGTCTTCCGGGTAACGGGCTTCACGGTGAACCTGGCCCGCGGTAATCGCCGGGTAGGTGCTGTTACGTTAGGGCCCGGTGGTGGGTCAATTGGTAGCCTGGCTGCTGAAGCGCAACCCGGTGACCGTTACGTGATAGAGGTAGAAGGCGTGCAGCGGCAGAACTTCCGGGGCCAAGTAAGCGATGTAAACATGGGTCGTCCGATTTACAACATTCCGTTGAACTAAATAATCTGGCCCGTTAAGCGTTATATAGTTAGAATAAGCCGATAATGGCACGGTTTTGTTAGTCAGACAGATAGCCGTGCCATTATTGTGAAAAGTAAACCTTAGAAGCAGACATGAATCAACCGAAAAACATGCGGTTCGGCGTGGGCGCAGTAGCCATCTTGCTGCTGGCTGGTGGGAGTGCGGTAGCGCAGGAGAAGGCCAGTACGGGCGCGAATCCAATGTCGGTTCGACCCATCAACGACAATGACATCATGATGAAGAAAACCCTTTGGCGTCGGATCGACCTGAAGGAGAAGCAGAATCAATCGATGTTTTCGAAGAATAACGAGATTTCTAAGTACCTGATGGAAGCCGTTAAGTCGGGTCTGCTGGTGGCTTATGAAAACGATTCGACGCGTACGCCCATGACACCCGATAAGTTTCAGCAGAAGATTCTGATGCCGAACTCCGGGGGCGGATTGTCGAAAGAAGAAATTGAGGCCGGTTTCGGTCAGGAGGGTGCCGCCAATGCGAATGACGGTTGGGGCGCACCCGCTAAAAAAGATGCGCCGAAGGCAGCTGCCAAAACAACTGACGATGGCTGGGGGGCTCCGGCACCCAAAAAGAAAGCAGAACCTGTTGATGATGGCTGGGGGGCTCCCGCTCCCAAGAAGAAGGCAGTAGCCTCGTCGAAAAAAGGAGCAAAAGGTAAAGCAACCAAACCGGCTCCGGCTACGGTGGTGGCTGCGGCTCCGGTTGATACGGTAAAAGCAGCGCCGGCTTTTCAAGGCGATGAGTACTTTGCTCGTGACCTGAACATTCTGGAGATCAAAGAAGACTGGATTTTCGATCGCAAGCGTTCACGGTTGTACTACGATATCCAAACGGTGACACTTTACCTGCCTGCCGACAAGAACCCGGCCGGTCTGGAAGTACCTGTAGCGTCGTTCAAATATGCTGATCTGGACAAACTGTTCCGTTCGGATCCGAAGAAATTTGTGTGGTACAACCCGCAAAATCAGGCCCAGCATAAAAACCTGGCCGACGCATTTGATCTTCGTTTGTTCTACGGCCGTATTACCAAAGTATCGAACCCCGAAGACAAAGATCTTGTGGGCGTTTACGGTGATCGTGAAGGCTTGTTGAAGTCAATTCAGACCGAGCACGAGCTGATGGAGATGGAACACGGTTTGTGGGAATACTAAGCCAAACAGACTTAAACAGAAAAAGCCCGGTCGAAAGGCCGGGCTTTTTCTGTTTGATGATGAACTCCGTATTGGCGCTATGTATTTTCGATTCCTTCAAAATACTCCTTTACCTTCCTGGCTTTGTCGGCCCCAACGACTTCGGCAATTTGCTCAATGGGAGCCTCCCGAATCTTTTTGACGCCTTTGAAGTAAGTCAGTAAGCGGGCGGCTGTTTTCTTGCCGATACCCTCGATATTTTCCAATTCGCTGATCAGGCTATTCCGACTCCGTTTGTCACGATGGTATGTGATGGCAAACCGGTGCGCTTCGTCGCGGATGCGTTGAATTAGCTTGAGCGATTCGGACTTTTTATCGATGTAGAGCGGTAGGCTGTCTTCTGGAAAATAGATCTCTTCGAGCCGCTTGGCAATGCCAATAATCGGTACTTTGCCGTACAAGTCAAGCGCTTTGAGAGCATCGCAGGCGGCACTAAGCTGCCCTTTGCCACCGTCAATCACAATCAGGTCGGGTAGGCCTGTTTGCTCATCCAGCACACGGCTATACCGGCGGGTTACCACCTCGTGCATACTGGCAAAGTCGTTGGGTCCCACCACGGTTTTGATCGAAAAGTGGCGGTACTCCTTATTGGCTGGTTTACCATCTATGAAACAAACCATAGCCGAGACCGGGTTTGTACCCTGAATGTTAGAGTTATCGAAACACTCGATACGCCGGGGTAGCGACTTTAGCTGAAGATCCTGTTTCAGTTTGATCAGAACCCGATCTTTCTTACTCGCGCTCGCCGTGGCTTCGGCCGCTGCCCGGTCCTGACGCTCGCGCCGGAAATAGAGCACGTTTTTGAGCGACATATCGAGCAGTTTCTTCTTATCACCGATCTGCGGAATCGTGATTTCAGCTTTGAGATCTACATCGAGCGGAATATTGGTCATTATTTCCTTGGCCGTGCTGCCGTACTGCCCGCGGAACTCCACAATCATCATGGCCAGAATGTCGGCATCGGTTTCATCGAGTTTCTTCTTCACCTCCACCGTATGGGTCTGGATAATAGTCCCATTGACGACCTTCATAAAGTTGACGTACGCACAGTTTTCGTCGGAGGCAATGGTAAACACGTCGGCGTCGGCAATTTTGGGGTTCACCACCGTCGATTTGCTCTGGAAACGCTGCAATACATCCATCTTGTCTTTGTATTGCTGGGCCTGCTCAAACGCCAGGGTTTCGGCTGCTTCAACCATCCGGTTGCGGAAATACTCCTGTGCGGGTTTTAGCTGCCCTTTCAGAATCGAGTGTACCTGCTCAATGTCGCGGTCATAATCGGGCTCTGACTGTTTGCCTTCGCAGGGGCCTTTGCAGTTGCCGATGTGGTACTCCAGGCAGACTTTGAACTTGCCCGCTTCGATGTTTTCCTGAGTCAGGTTATAGTTGCAGGTGCGGATCGTGAACAACTGGCTGAACATTTCCAGCACGGTGTACATCGGCTTCAGATTAGCGTAAGGCCCGTAGAAAGTGCCCAGTTTCCGGTCGATGCGCCGGGTGGTAATTACGCGCGGAAACGGCTCGTTAGTTACGCAAATGAAGGGGTACGTTTTATCGTCGCGTAACAAAATGTTGTACTTCGGCAGGTACCGCTTAATCAGCTGATTTTCGAGCAGGAGGGCGTCAAATTCGGTGTGTACAATCGTGAACTCGATTTTCCGAATCTGACTGACGAGCCGCAGTGTTTTCCGGTCGTGTTGCCGCGAGTTGGTAAAATAGCTGCTAACCCGGTTGCGCAGGTCTTTGGCTTTTCCCACGTAAATCACCTCACCCGTAGCGTCGAAATACCGATAGACACCTGGCTCGTGCGGAATCCGGGCCAGCTCGGTTTTATAGTCGAATTGAGGATTAGCCATTGCTTATCAACAAAAAGTAAAACAGAACGCGGATGACGCAGATTGGGCAGATTAGCACAGATTTCTGATGAATTACTGTGTAAATTTCCCTTATCCGCGTTATCCGCGTGCCATTGTTTAACGGCCCTCAGGTCAAAAAAGTTACTGCAAAATGCCCTCCTCTTCCTGTGTGGTTACCTTGGGCGGAATGTACCGTTGCGTAGAGTCGATGTAGTAGCCACCGCAGTCGATTTTGTACTTGTCGGGCTTGCGAAACCGTTCGGGTTTGTAGCGGGTCAGGGTAGGGTCTTTGTACACGCGCTGCATATACAAGGCCCAGGCGGGCATGGCCACACGAGCGCCCTGCCCGTATTCGATATTTCGGAAGTGGATACTCCGGTCGTCGCCCCCCACCCAAAGGCCCGAAACCAGATTCTGGGTCATACCCATAAACCAGCCGTCGGAATAGTTGGATGTAGTACCGGTTTTGGCGGCAATTTCGTTGCCCCCGTCGAGGAGCTTGTACTGGCTTCGTAGCCGGGCCGAGGTTCCGTTGGGTTCTTCTACGGCCCCGCGCATGAGGTACAGCATATCGTACGCCCGCGACGCGTTGATTTCCTGATTCGCCAACGGACCAAAGCTGGCCAATACGTTGCCGTCTTTATCCCGAATATCCAGAATGAGCAGGGGTTTTACCCGGTAGCCCCCGTTAGCAAATGCGCAATAGGCGCCTACCATTTCAAACACCGTCACATCGCTCGTACCCAGGCAAAGTGTGGGGTTGGCTGTGAGGGGGCTTTGAATGCCCAGCCGTTTGGCATAGTCGACTACGGTTTCAGATTTGGTTTTCTTGATCAACTGGGCGCTCACCGTATTGATCGACTGACCGAGTGCTTCGCGGAGCGACAGGCTCCGGTAGCTGTATTTGCCATTTGAGTTTTTAGGTGTCCAGGCTGGGCCGCCGTTGTTGTCTTCGCCCCGCGCAAACGTGGTGGGCTGATCGGTAAACTGGTCGCAGGGGGTTATGAACGCTTTGTCGATGGCGGCCAGGTACACAAACGGCTTGAATGTTGAGCCCGGTTGCCGACGGCTCTGCCGCACGTGGTCAAACTTCATGTACTTGAAGTTGATACCGCCCACCCAGGCCTTTACCTGCCCGGTATTGGGGTCCATCGACATAAATCCCACGTTGAGAAGTCGCTTGTAATAGCGGATAGAGTCGAGCGGGCTGAGGGTAGTGTCTTTTTCGTTTTTCTTGCCCCCGTACGTGAACACTTTCATTTTTACCGGCTTCCGCATCTCGCGCCAGATGGCTTCCTTATCGTCGCCGTACTCTTTCACGAGGCTTTTGTACCGGGCTGTACGTTTGGCAACCTGCTCAATGAAGCCTGGTATTTCAACAAACTTGTCTGTCCGCTCATCTTTCTTAACCCAGGGGTTGCGGCCCCGCCAGTGTTCGTAAAATTTACGTTGCTGATCGCGCATGTGCTCCATCACACTGGCCTCGGCATAAGCCTGCATCCGTGAATCGATCGATGTACGTATTTTGAGGCCGCTGCTGTACAGGTCAAGCTCGGTGCCGTTATTTTCGTTGTACTCTTTGATCCAGCGCTGCAGGTCATCTTTGATAACCGCCCGAAAGTAAGCAGCCATACCGGTATTCTGGTTCTCGACGCTAAAATCCAGTTTAAGCGGTTTCTCGCGATACGTAGCAAACTGGGCATCGGTCAGAAATCCATACTTTTTCATCTGGCCCAGTACCACATTTCGCCGTTGAATGGCCCGTTCTTCGTGGGTGCGTGGGTTATACAACGATGGGTTCTGGAGCATACCGACCAGCAGCGCGCCTTCTTCCACGTTCAGTTGCCACGGCTCTTTACCAAAATACGTTTTGGTTGCCGTTTTGATCCCGTACGTGTTGTTGCCAAACGAAACGGTGTTCAGGTACATCATCAGGATTTCCTGCTTCGTATAGTTTCGTTCGAGCCGCACGGCCAGAATCCACTCTTTTGTTTTTGAAATCACCGTGCTCACCAGCGGAATATGTCCGAGCCAGCCCCGGTATTTTTCGGCCCGGGTTTCAAACAGGTTTTTGGCCGTTTGCTGGGTGAGCGTACTGCCGCCCCCTTTCCCACCAAAGGGTAAAATACCCGAAATCGCCCGGAACAAGGAGCGCGGGTCGATGCCCGAGTGGCGGGTAAACCGGGCGTCCTCGGTGGCAATGAGTGCCGAAATTACATTGGGCGATACCTGTGTAATTTCGATGGGCGTTCGGTTTTCGGTGTAATACTTGCCCAGAATGACGCCATCCTCCGAATACAGTTCTGACGCTACCTCGCTCTGTGGGTTTTCGAGCGCTTTGAGGCTGGGCATACCGCCAAACAGCCAGAGGAAATTGTAGCTGACCGCAAAAATGTAGAAAACGAGTAACGCCAGGCCAATCAACGCATAGCGCCAGAGTCGTTTGATAAGGGTTCTGTACGGGCCAGAAGCAAGTTCGAGCATAGTTTTCGTAGGGTTAGTGGCAGTGGGCAGTATTTATTCGCAATCAGACAACTAAAGAAATTGCCTACTGCCAATGCCCACTGCTTATTTTCTCTTAGCCGTGGCCTGGTCGGCGGCTGTTTGCAATTCCTTCACGTGCGGAATCAGCGTACTGGCCGGGTAGTCGCGGATAAAATCGGCTAACGCCTGACGATAGGGCTCCGTTCCCTGTACCCGACCAATGAGCATGGCCCGCAGTAAGGCAAACTTATCCTCAATTTGCGAACCGGCAAACTGATTCAGGGCCGTTTCGGCACGGGCAAGGCCTTCGGTCAGGTTACCCGTCTGGTACAGATAGTACACATCGGCGTAAAGTTTCTGCGCCTGTGCTTCGGCCCCGGAGCTGACACCCGCACCGTTGCCCGCAGCTATTTTACCAGCAAGCCGCGCATAGGATGTATTCGGAAATTCGGCGAGTAGCTTGTCTTTCCAGGTCGATGTGCGCCCCAACTGATCGTTGGAAACCGACAGGAGATAGTACACTTCGGGTTTCTGGAGGGTATTGGGGTAGCGCGTCAGCAACTGCTCAAAGGTCGAGATAGCATCGGCTGGCTGATTAAACTGAAATTTGTACAGCTTCCCTAGCCGGTACAGGGCATTTTCGACACGACCATTCGATTGTGCCAGGGCTGCAGGTGTCAGTGGGAGTTGCGCTTTCATCGCTTCCAGCCGACTGCCTACACCATTGGCGCGGCTACCCACGGCGGTGCCGCCTACAGTTGGGGTACCGGCAGCTGCATTCAACGCATCGGCCCGGGTCGGCAGGGGCGCGTTGGGGTTGATCGTACCCGCTGGTGCTGCACCATCGACGGGGCTATTTTCGGCCGCCACCGCCCGCGTTGCATCCTTGTTACTCCGGCGCCAGTCGTCTTCCAGCGGGCGGTTTCCCCAGGTACTCGTAAAATCCTGAAGGCCCTGCGTAATCCGGACGGGGTTGTACAGATACCAGCGGTCGTTGGGGGCGAGGTTGGAATTGGTAGCTCCCGGCTGCGACACCCCAGCCACGGTAGGTGTGCCGGTTGCTTTTTCGATTACCTGACGGGCTAGTTCAGCCTGTTGGGCGTCGCGTTTGTCCTGCTCCTGCATGGCCTTGTTGAGGGCCTGTGTGAGTGCTTCGGGCGAGAGTCGCGCCAGTTGTTGCAGGCTGTCTTCGGTCCGAATGGTGTTTCGATAGCTCACGTATTCGTCCAGCGACTTTTTACGGGTCTGAATACTCGCGTAATCGGCCGACTGCTGCGGCAGCAACGCCAGGGCGCTGTCGTAATACATCTGAGCATTGACAAAATCTCCCTTCTTCTCGAAATAGAGCTTGCCCATTTCGAGGTACGTGTACGGAACCTGCTCGGTATTGGTGGTGGTAGCCGCCACCGACTGACGGTACAGACGAATTGCCTCATCGTAGCGGCCCCGACGGGCTTCGAGCAGGCCCATGGTGTAATAAACTTTGTCTTTCAGGTCGGCATTTTTGCGGTCGCTCAGCATCTGCTCAAACGACTGGCCGAGTCTGTTTTTGCCCCCGCTGCCCTGAATCAGATAGATGTTGGCGTAAAACTCCTGTTCGTAGGCGGGGCGGTTCCGAAGCACATCGGCATAGTGCTCGTACGCCTTGGCTGTTTGACCGGCAAGGTCGTATAGCTGCCCGGCAATCAGATGCAGACGAGCCGTCGATTCTTCTTTCTTGAGCAACGGAAACGTGGCATCCAGTATGGCAGCGGCCACGGCGGGTTCGCCCTTGCGTTGGTGCAAATACGCTTTGGTCAGGTAGTAATCGCGGGTGTTGTCTTTACTGAGAGGTTGTACCCGCAGGTATTCGGCCACATTGAGGCCATTGTTGTAGTCGCCTGCTTCTACGTACGCCCGCATCAGGTTAACGAGCGCCGTGTGCTTGTCGTCTTCATTGGTACCTTTGGTGTTCACGTACTTGAACACCTCGATGGCGTTGGGCAGATCCTGCTTCAGTAAACGGGCTTTGCCGATGACGATGTACGCATCGTCGAGCCATTTGCTGTTCTGATGCCGCTCCGCTACGAGCGACGCTTTTTTGATCGCTTCATCGAGAAACGGCTTTACCGGCTCATTAGTGATTGAGTCAACCGGTAACAAGACGGGGAGAATCTGGTTATAATTTTCCTTACGGTTTTTGTAGAGGGCAATTTCGGCCTGCCGAAGCTGATCCTGTGCAATAAAATACGCGTTGTAGTGAGCCGTAAGGTTATGATAGGCCTTACTCATGGGCCGATTGCTGTATTGCGAACAGGCACTAAGGCCGGCAAGCAGCCCTAAACAGGTGGCCCAGCCCAGCAGGCTATTGGCAGAGTCTTGGCGACGGAATTGAAGCATTGTTGATAATGAACCGATGAATAGCGAATAACCAGCAGGAAGCCTCCTCATTGGAAACTATGCATCATTCATTTTGCATTATATATCTTACATGACGCTTGCCCCCTTTGGGCATGGCAAACTAACCTTCTAACGCTGACGGGGTAGGTAGCATTATTTAATATGTGCCAAATTACAAAAAAGAGACCAAACCCCCAGTTGGTACCCGTTCATCATGGAAAATAAGCCCGGCTCAACCGATCCCAAAACCCGCTTCGACAAGGCCAACCGCAAGGTCACGTCGTACACGCAGTATAGCAGCATTGCGTTTCAAATGCTCGGCACCATTGGCCTGGGTGTATGGGGTGGTATGAAACTCGACGAATGGCAGGGCAATCGGCTTCCCGTCTGGACCATTGTGCTGGCATTGACGGCCATTGGAGCGTCACTGTATTTGTTTATTAAAGGCTTACCTAAAGAATAGCTCGCAAAAGCGGTATCAGGGAGTGGTTGTACAAAATCCCGTTCTCCCTTTTACCTTCTCCCTTTCCTACGTTTTTACCCCCATATGCTTCGATCAATACTGTTTACCCTCATTCTGGCTTTTGTATTTTTCATAGCTGAACGGTTTGGTTATATCCGTTTTATTCATCCGCTTTGGAAGGTCATTCTGCTCTTTTACCTCAGTTTGTCGTTTCTAATGCACCGTTTAGTAGAACTTGGAAATCAGGAAAAAGGCGAGCGATTTATTCCTTTTTATATGGGTTTTACGGTGGCTCGGCTGGTGTTGAGTGTAGCCTTTGTGGGTTTTTTCGTGTATCAGGGTGTTGAGAACAAGCGCATCTTCATCTTCGACTTTCTTGTACTATATATATTTTACACCGCTTTTGAAATCTACGGATTGAGTCGTAAATTGCGACGCGATTTGAAAGACCGCCTTTGATTTCATATGATGCGTCGCTTATTTAATAGATTTTTCGTTGTTACTTCTCTGTTTCTGAGCTCGTTTGGTTTAGCTACGGCTCAGGAGCACACGCTCGACGGTCAGGAGACACACCAGGAGCAAAAAGAAAAATTCAATGTGGGCGAAATGATTATGCACCACATTCGCGACGACCGGGGCTGGGAATTCGCTCACGGTGTCACGCTCCCCCTGCCTGTTATTCTGTACACTGCCGACCGCGGCCTGGAGGTCTTCTCGTCGTCGCACCTGAATCACGGTGAGGTGTATAATAATTACAAGTCGGAGCACGGTCACCTGTACCGCGTAAACGAAGCGGGCGAGCCGCTCAAAGACGTAAAAGTGTACGATTTCTCGATCACCAAAAACGTAGCTTCGTTGATGCTAAGCGCCATTCTGCTGATTCTGATTTTCCGGTCGGTAGCGGGTGGATACGTGAGAAACAAAGGCAAAGCTCCAAAGGGTTTGCAATCGTTCCTGGAGCCGATCGTGATGTTCGTTCGTGACGAGATCGCCAAGCCGAACCTGGGACATCATTACGAAAAATATTTGCCCTACCTACTGACGTTGTTCTTCTTTATCCTGATCAACAACCTGCTGGGTCTGTTGCCGGGTGGAGCCAACCTGACCGGTAACATCGCCGTAACGCTTGTACTGGCCGTTATTACGTTCTTCGTGGTAAACCTGAACGGTAACAAGCACTACTGGGCTCACCTTGTAAAGCCAACGGGTGTACCCGTGGCTCTGCTGCCCATTATGATCCCGGTTGAAATTGTGGGTGTGTTCATGAAGCCGTTCTCGTTGATGGTCCGGTTGTTTGCCAACATCACGGCGGGTCACATCATCATCCTGAGCTTGATTTCGCTTATTTTCATTGCCAATAATCTGGGCGGCTCGGCAACGGGTTGGGGGATCAGCTTGATCGTGGCTCCGTTTACGATCTTCATGAACCTGATCGAATTGCTGGTTGCCTTCCTGCAAGCCTTTATCTTCACCCTGCTCACGTCGATGTACATCGGCAGCGCGATTGAAGATCACCATGAAGCCGATCACGGCATCGGGTACGAAGGTCCTGGTGAAGAAATCGGGTAATTCAATCGTCAGTGAACAGCTAACAACGAGTAACAGCACAGTAATTAGGGTAGCTCGTTGTGGGCATAAGTGGATCAAGATCATGGTCAATTGTTCACTGATCGTTGTAAGTTGAGATTCGCATTCTTTTGTTTCTTTTTTCATAATAAATTCAAAATCAGATGTTAGCGTTTTTGCTCTCAATCTTGTTGGAAGCTACGGGTAGCGTAGCCGTAATGGGTGCCGCAGTAGGTGCTGGTCTGGCCGCTATTGGTGCTGGTCTGGGTATCGGTCGTATCGGTGGCAGCGCGATGGAAGGTATCGCTCGTCAGCCAGAAGCGGCTGGTCGTATCCAAACGGCTATGTTGATCATCGCGGCTCTTATCGAAGCCGTGGCCCTGTTCGCTGCCGTAATCTGTCTGCTGGTTGCTCTGGCGTAATCGCTGAGCAGCAGCACGCGCATTAGCGCAGCTTTTCGCTCACGTATTAGGCAAGAGCGCACGAAAAGCAACCCGTTTTCTGGAAAGTCCCCGTAGTTTGAGGTTGTCGGCTGCGGGGGCTTCCTAACAAAAGAATGCTCCTCAGAACTTTGCAGTCTGCTGTTTACAGTTTTTGGTTTATCTGTAAGGCAGCCCCAACTGTAAACCGTAAACAGAAAACATAAAAACGTCCGGAAATGGATTTACTTACCCCCGATATCGGCCTGTTGTTTTGGCAGATTGTCATCTTCGGTGCCCTGTTCTTTATCCTGTCTAAGTTTGCGTGGAAGCCAATCACGCAGAGCCTCAAAGAGCGCGAAACCAATATTCAGAGTGCCCTCGATCTGGCGGAGAAAACCCGTCAGGAAATGGCCCTTTTGAAAGCTGATAACGAGAAACTGCTGGCTGAAGCTCGTTCGGAGCGCGAAAGCATTCTTCGGGGTGCCAAAGAAGCCGCTGACCGTCTGGTTGCCGATGCCCAGCAGAAGGCTCAGGTTGAAGCCAATCGGATTCTGGAGCAGGCCCGCGAGTCGATGCAGAATGAGCGTCAGGCGCTGGTGACGTCGATGAAGAAAGAGGTAGTTACCCTCTCTCTCGACATTGCCGAGAAAGTACTGCGTCGCGAACTGGCTGACCAATCAGCACAGGAGAAACTGGTACAGGATTTAGTAGCAAACTCACGGCTCAATTAAAATAGTTTACAGTGTAGCGTTTACAGTTTTCAGTTCGCTCATGCCTTCAACGGCTAAACACAACTGTCGACTGAAAACCGAAAACTGAAAACTGCTAACGATATGGCAGTAGCAACCGTTGCATACCGATACGCCAAGTCCCTGCTGGATCTGGCACGGGAGAAAGACCTTGTAGCAGACATCCACAAGGATATGCTGTTTTTCAAGAAGACCGTGGACGATAGCCGTCCGCTGGCCTTGATGCTGAAGAACCCGATCATCCGCGTGAGCAAGAAAGACGCTGTTCTGCGGACGATCTTCAAGGACAAGCTGAACCCAATGACAATGAGCTTCATTGACATTGCTGTTCGGAAAAACCGCGAGGGGATTCTGGAAAATATAGCTGATGAGTTTATCCGTTTGTACGACGGTATGAAAGGAATTGAGCGGGCTACGGTGATTACCACCACCCCGCTTACCGACGAACTGCGGACGAAGTTTAAAGAGATGGTAGCCAAAACAACCGGCGGCCAACTGATTGAACTGACCGAGAAAATTAATCCGAAGCTGATTGGCGGGTATGTTCTCCAACTCGGCGATCGGCAGGTAGATGCCTCGGTTCGAAGCCAACTGAACGACTTGAAACTCTCGTTTCTGAATTAATAGAAAAGCCCCGGTCATCACGTCCGGGGCTTTTTATTGGTAGTTCAGCTATTCAGGGTTAACTTGAGCCTTGCCCTTGCCCGGCCGCTCAGGTTATGTTATCCCTCTGCCCAATCCTCTATTTACTGGCTGCCCCTTCCGACACACTCCCCGCGCTTGACTCGCTGCGGACCCGGCAGCTAAATGAGGTGGTAGTATCGGCCTCGCGTGTACCCGAAAATGTGCTCCGCTCACCTGTAAGCGTAGAGGTACTCGATGAACGAACCATTCGCAAATCGGCCCAACTGTCATATTACGACGCTATCGAGAACCTTAAAGGGGTTCAGTTGCTCACACCCAGCTTAGGATTTAAGGTTTACAACACCCGCGGGTTTGCCAACACGACCAATGTGCGGTTTGTGCAGCTTGTTGATGGACGTGATAATCAGGCTCCGCATATTGGGGCACCCATTGCGGGCGCGTTGGCTCCGTCGGACCTCGATATCAGTCGGGTTGAAATTATGGCCGGAACCGCTTCGGCTCTGTACGGCCTTAATGCCCTCAATGGCCTTGTCAACCTCATCACCAAAGATCCATTTGAATCACCCGGCCTGACCGTAAGCCAGAAAACAGGCGCAAACCATGTGGGTAGCGCGGGTGTCGGGACTAAACTTTACAGCGAAAGCAGCATTCGGTATGCTAAGGTTTTGGGAAGTCGGCTCGCTTTTAAAGCCAATCTGGTGTACCAGACAGGGTACGATTGGGTGGCTAACAACCGTACCGACCTAAACCCCAGTGCCAATCAATCGCTGGGCTTGACCGGCCCGGAACAACCGGCTCAGGATCCTGTAAATTCATACGGCAACGAATCGCCCAACCGGCGCACCCTCCGGCTTGATGGTCGTAACGTGGTAGTAGCCCGAACGGGGTATTACGAAAGCGAAGTGACCGATTATCGGTTGCGACACCTCCGGGGCGACCTAACTGTGCAATACCGGTTTAAGCCGCAAACAAGTCTGAGCTACACGTATCAGGGTGCCTTGCTCGATAATGTTTATCAGCGTACCAACCGGTTTCGGCTGGACAATTACGGACTGAGTCAGCACAGCCTGACGTTTGCCTCGCCCACGCTCCAGATTCGGGCGTACCGTACAGGTGAGAATACCGGAAACTCGTACAACATTCGGTCGATGGCTGAAAACATCGACCGGGCTTTCCAGTCGGATAACGCCTGGTTCGGACAGTTTTCGGCTCAGTTTGCCGCCAGTCGACAGCAGGGAGCGTCGTTGCCGGTTGCGCTGGCACAGGCTCGTGCACAAGCCGATGCCGGTCGACCGCAGCCCGGAACGGCACGATTCGAGGCCTTACTCGATTCGTTGGGACATATCAATAACTGGGATATTGGGGCTGCTCTGCGGGTGCGGTCGTGGTTGTACCATGCCGAGGCTCAGTTTGAACCCACGCGCGGCCCGTGGGCGGCTTTCCAAAAACAGACCGGTATCGATTTGCTCGTGGGCATGGAGTACCGGCAATTCGTTCTGTTTCCTGACGGCAATTATTTCATTAATCCCGAAGCCCCCGGCCAGAATCTGACGTACTCGAAGATTGGGGGATTTGTGCAGGCCAATCGCCTGTTTCTCGATAATCGGCTCAAATTGACGGGCTCCGTCAGGCTCGACAAAAACAAGTATTTTGAGCCCCGGCTGAACCCTCGGGTGGCCGCCGTTTTCTCGCCAAACGACAGGCATCATGTACGGCTGTCGTACCAGAATGGGTACCGGTTCCCGTCGCTGTTCGAAGCGTTTTCCAACGTCAACTCAGGTGGTGTAAAACGCGTGGGCGGGCTGCCATTGCTTTCGGCGGGTGTGTTTGAGCGGTCGTACTTCCGAACGTCGATAGATGCGTTTGGGGCCGCGATCAATACCGACGTGAACACCAACGGACTGACTACCGCGCAGGCTATTGACCGTAACAAAGGGTTGCTGAAACCAAATACGTACACCTACATTAAACCGGAGCAGGTCAATAGTATTGAGAGCGGGTACAAAGGGCTTTGGTTTGGGGGGCGCTTACAGCTCGACGTGGATCTGTACTATACCCGATACCGCAACTTCATGGCGCAGGTCGAGGCCAATATCCCGAAAGGCAACAACCCCGACTCGGTGGCGTATTACCTCGCCGACCGAACTAAACAGGACCGCTACCGGCTCTGGACCAACTCGCGTTCGGTAGTGCATACCTACGGGGGCAGTGCCGGTGTGCGCTACGCGCTGGCGGGTGGCCGTACGGGTTGGGCCATAGCGGGCAATGCCGCTTACGCCCAACTGAATCGCACCGAACAGGGCGACGGCCTCGAAGAGGGTTTCAACACGCCCCGCTGGATTACCAACCTGAGCCTGTCGAAAGTAGGGCTGGTCGGGTTTGCGGTGAACTACAAGTACCAAACAGCTTTTCTGTGGCAGTCGGCACTGGCAACGGGTACGGTACCTGCCATTCACACCGTAGATGCACAGATCAACGCGCGGCTCAAAGGGCTTGTGCTGAAGCTGGGAGCCACCAATTTGCTCAACCGCTCGTATTACTCGTTTCTGGCTGGCCCGGCAGTGGGTGGATTTTATTATCTCTCACTGACGTACGACGCGCTCACCCGATGAGTTGAGCTACAGCCATTATTTTTTACGGGTTTTGCGGGGTTGCTCCTGTACAACCGGCTGGGCTATTGGTTTCAGGTAAGGACGCATTTTCTCGGCCAGAAGTCCGTAGCCCTGCGCATTTGGGTGCAACCCGTCGGTAAATAGCGATTCGTTTATTTTGCCGTCCGACCCCAGAAAAACCGTGCCGGGTTGGGCAAAGGTGGC